>LOEU01000015.1 GCA_001516025.1 bacterium BRH_c32
TACTGTTCCTATTGCATTTGCTCCGGCTACAAACTTGATCGTTGTTGTATAACTATCCTCCGGTAAGATTACACTACCTACATCATTCGTATCGGCTACCCAACCGGCACTCGTACTCGTACTCTGATCTATCGGTAGTTTTATCTTTCCGATCTCATTGCCGCTCTTTCCATAAAAACTATACTCTAAATACCATTTATCATCATCTGTTGCCGGATTGACATTTACTCCATTCGTCTTTATATAAGCTCCTAAGAATATATCAACATCTTTGTTATGGAACGGTGCCCATAAATCAGCCATATTCTCACTCTCCCAATATGCTGCCTCTCCTACTCCTGTCTTCTCGATCTTTAAGCTTCTTCCCATCGATTTGGACTGATCCGTTGCCCAGCTTAATGTTGCTCCTGCCGGTTCATTGCCTTTCATCCAATACGATGGTAAATCTTGTTCAAAACTGCCCACAATATTTACACCTGATTGAGCGTTCGAAATTGTAACACCGGCTATCATAATTAGCATAATTAGCCAGAAACGCCATCTAATATTTGTTAGTTGAGTCCTCATAAGGTCTCCTTTAGTTTATTTGTAAATTGATATTTAAGAGTATTACGTTTATATGATGTAGAAAAAATTTCTTTAAAAGAATCGAATCCTATTTGAGTAACGGGAATACTACCTACAACCACCTTTCTGTTTATTAATAATTCTATTGCCCTTCCGAAAGTAAATGGATTAAGGAAGGATGTTTTAATGGTTAGTTCTTTTTTAAATGCATCTTGAAGATTTAGTTGAACAGATTTACCTTCCGGCGCCAAACCAAAAATAACAACCGTTCCGCCTCGCTTAATTAATTGAATTGATAAAGTAACTGCATCTGTGCTACCTACACATTCAATTACTTTATCTGCTCCACCCTTTGTAATTTTATTAATATCAAACAATAGATTTATCTTATCGGGAGAGAGGGTATAGTCTGCTCCAAGTTCCAATGCATATTTATGTTTCAGATCGTTCAGTTCAATTACTATAATTTTTGATGCACCTGCTAATTTTGCCAATTGAAGCATCAGAAGACCAATAGTGCCTCCGCCGACAATAATAACCGAATCGCCATGCTTAATTTCTGCTTGATCAATTCCTCTTATGCAACAAGATAAAGGTTCAGCAAATGCAGCCTGTGAAAGTGGAAATTCTTTTGGAAGTTTATATGCTTGCGAAACTGGCACTATCACATACTCTGCAAATCCTCCGTCCTCGGTTACTCCTAGGGCTTTGTGGTTCTCGCAAAAATGAATTTTCCCCACTTTGCAATAATCACATTTACCACAATATATATTTGGGTCAACTGCTATATTATCACCAATTTCAAATCCGTTACAATCAATCCCCTTTGTGATGATAGTCCCTGCAAATTCATGTCCTAAAATTGTATTTTGCTTTGCATATGAATGTCCATTAAATATATGGAAATCAGTACCACAAACTCCGCAATTAGCCACTTCTATTATTAACTCATCATCTTTCAAATTTTGTAATTTAGTTTCAATTATTTCTAATTTTTCGGTATCTCTAAATACAACTGATTTCATTTCAATTCTCTTGTCGAGTTTCTGATAATTAATTCAACAGGAACAAGTATTTTCTTTTTATTATGATAAGATTTATTTTTGATTACATTTTCTATTAAGTGGATAGCTTCGGTACCAAGCTCGAACTTTGGGACTTTTATAGTGGTCAGAGGTGGATTTAAAAATATATCAGCCTCCACATCATCAAAACCTATAAGGGAAACATCGTTAGGAATTTTAATTTTATTATCTGTGCAGTATTGCATTGCGCCAATTGCCATAGCATCATTACATGCAAAGATTGCGGTTATTTTTTTGTTTTGAGCAAAAAGTTTTTTTGCAGCACTATATCCATTGGGGCGAGAAGGATCATCTTCATCAATTACACAATTCTTTTTATTGAATTTAATTCCACCTGCTTCCAATGCCTGTTTATATCCGGCGAAACGGTCATAAATACTCGGGTGCGGTAAATCACCTCCTATAAAACCAATCTCTTTATGACCTAAATCTACTAAGTGCTTGGTTGCTATTATACCACCATTGATATTATCTATAAGAACCGTAAAGAAATTTCCTGAAGTGGGATAATAATCTATAAATACTATCGGTATATCCAATAGTTCAATTCTTTCAATAAAATCGGGAGTAGCTTTTCCTGCAATAATAATTCCATCTACGCTCCGTTCAAGTATAAATCTAGGCAGTTCATCTTTAGAATTAAAATCGCGTGCAATAGTGGCAAGGAGTACATAGTAATTTGTGCCTCTTGTACCAAATTCAGTTCCAAGAAATATTTTTGTATAGAATGGTTCAGTTTGAAGAAAGTGATCGTCTGTAAGTATGAATCCGATATTGCCCGTAGTTTTAGTAACTAATCCTTTAGCGGAACGTGAAGGATGGTAATTAAGTTCTTTAATTGCTTTGAGAACTTTCGTCTTCGTTGCGGTTGTGATTCGTGCATGATTCTGAATTACTAAAGAAACAGTGGCTATCGATACTCCCGCTTTTTTCGCTACATCTTTTATTGTTGGTGACATAGATTTAGGTTAAACGTTTAACTAACTCTAAAATATAAACTCTTTTTCTTCTTGTCAAGTTAAATCGTAAATCAATAGAAATTTAATATTACCTTTTATTCTAAGCTATATTCAGGTTTTGAGCTTAAAATCAAAGGTTCAAGGTTGGCACGGATTTAGTTAAACGATTAATCTATTTCTCTGAATATGAATAAGGGCGGTCTATTTCTGATTTCGCTCTTTCAAAATTAGGAATCGGACTCATCTCAATATTTAGTGTTCCTCCCTTTAGAATATCTTCATGCGTTATAAAAGTCTTGGAATAATCTTTACCATTCAATGACATTTTATCTATATAAATATTCTTGTCGGAATTTTTTTCCGCATTTATAATGAATTGATTTCCATTTTCTAATTGCAGGATTGCTTTCTTGAATAATGGAGAGCCGAAAACATATTCATTTGTACCGGGAGCTACGGGATAAAATCCGAGGGCAGAGAAAACATACCAAGCGGAAGTCTGCCCATTATCTTCATCGCCGCATAATCCATCGGGAGTCGGTGTGTACATTAATTGCATAACTTCTCTTAATTTTTTCTGTGCTTTCCATGGAGCACCTACATAATTATAAAGATAGATTGCATGCTGAATCGGTTGATTGCCATGAGCGTACTGCCCCATTCCGGCTACAAGCATTTCCGTTATCTCATGAATCTGTGTTCGATAATAAGAAAAATCAAATGTAGGAGAAGCGATAAAAACTGAATCTAATTTCTCGATGAAATTTTGGTCGCCTCCCATAAGATTACAAAGCCCTTTCGGATCATGAAATACGCACCAAGTCCAATGCCACGAGCAGCCTTCGGTGAAAGCATCTCCCCATTTATCGGGACGGAAAGGCGATTGAAAAGAACCATCTTTATTTCTTCCTCTCATAAAATTGATATTCTTATCAAACACATTTTCATAGTTAAAGGCTCGCTTAGCAAAAAGATCAATCTCTTTTTGAGGGCGGTTTAATTCTTTTGCCAATCGCCAAATAACAAAATCGGCATAACTATATTCAAGTGTTCGCGCAGTATTTTCATCTACTTTTACATCATAAGGAATATAGCCCAATGTGTTATAATATTCTGCCCCAAGCCGACCGACAGAACTAAGCGGACCTTCATTTTCAGCATTTTTAGTTATTGCTTCGTAAAGAGTATTTATATCATATCCTCGGATACCCTTAAGATAAGAATCCCCGATAAGCGAGGCAGAGTTAGAACCGATCATACAATCACGATGACCCGGAGATGCCCATTCAGGCAGCCATCCGCTTTCATTATATGTATTCACTAAGCCTTGCATTACTTGGCTGTTATGTCCCGGATACATCAATGTAAAAAAAGGAAATACAGCTCTAAATGTATCCCAAAAGCCATTATCTGTAAACATATAACCCGGAAGAACATCGCCATTATAAGGACTATAATGTACTATTTCATTATTCTTATTTATCTCATAAAATTTTCGCGGGAATAAAAGTGTCCGATAGAACGCAGTATAGAAATTTATATACTCTGACTCCGTTCCCCCTTCCACCTTTATTTTATTAAATTCTTTATTCCAGATATCATAAGCATTTTGTTTTGTCTGCTCGAATGTTTTATTACCGATTTCTCGGTCTAGATTTAATTGTGCTTGTTCAGGACTTATAAATGACGAAGCAATTTTTATATTAATTGTTTTTTTAGTTAACCCTTTGAATTTTACAACCGCTCCAACATGCTTATCTTGTCTTTCAAAAGAATCTTTATAAATACCGGTACTATCCCAAGTGAAAACTTCTTCAAATGGAGTATCAAATTGAGCAACAAAGAAATTATGAAAATTCTCTGGGACACCACCAGAATTATTTCGACAGTAACCAATTATTTTATTTTCTTCCTGAATTATTTTTACATAAGAATTTTTAAAAAAAGCATCTAAAATTACATAAGAGTTTCTCTCCGCAGGGAAATTGATCTTAAATTGAACGGCTCTTTCAGTTGGGGTCATTTCAAGCCAAGTATCATAATCGGCAAGATAAACTTGATAATAATATGGTTTAGCGGTTTCTCTTTTATGAGAGAACCATGATTCTCTTTCTTCCTGTTTATATTTTAATTCCCCGGCAATGGGCATTATAGAAAAAGAACCGTAATCATTAATCCATGGAGAAGGTTGATGAGTCTGTTTGAAACCTTTTATCTTATAAGCTTCATAAGCATACTGCCATCCATTACCCATATTGGCAGTTTGAGGAGTCCAAAAGTTCATTCCCCATGGAAGCGCGAGTGCCGGATAAGTATTTCCATTTGAGAATTTATATTCCGAATCAGAGCCGATTAACGTATTTACATAATCGACTAGATTGGTCTGTGAATAAATTAAATTGGTTAATAATAGAATAACTATGATAATGCTTTTTTTCATTTAAACTCCTAGATTGTATATTCACAGAAATAATGTTTTCTATCTCTTTATTTGAACTACTAATACACTAATCGAAGCAATGACCATACCTATAATTTCTAAAATAGTAATTTCTTCTCCAAGAAATATCCACGCTAACAAAGCAATTTGGATTAGCATAGTACCATTAATAACGCTCGATTCCATTGCTGTAAGCGAACGCAAGGTATAATTCCACAATGTAAATGCAAAGGTAGTATTTATAGCTGCAAGCCAGAATAAAAATCCAATAGTTTTTAGCTCAATAACCGGAACACCCTCCACTAATAGTCCGGAGACTAGAAGAATAAAAGAACCTATTCCCATACTTATAAAAGTAATAATTATCGGATTAATATTGCTATCCCTATTTATTCCTCTACCAAGAATCGAAGAACCGGAATTGGCTAAGACTCCGGTCCCCATTACAATAATCCCCAAGAATCTACTTCCTGAAAAATCTGAAGGCAAGAAATAGACTATTATACCGATAAAAAATCCCATTATTCCTATCCATTGCCTGTTTGTTGGGATTTCGCTCAAAATAAATATTCCTGCAACGGAGACTATAATGGGAGTTAAATTCAACATTAAACTTACCGTTACAGATGGCAATAATGCGAGTCCTAGAAATTGTGAACCTTGAGTAAAACTATAAAATATTATTCCGAGAGCAATAAGTTTTTTATAGTCTTTTATAGTTAATAATCTAATCTCCGTTTTTAATCCTCTATTAAAAATAATAATTGGGATAAATAAAATACAGGCGATTGAATATCTTAATCCTGCGAAAGTAATTGGTGGTATATAAGTAAGTCCCAATTTGATAATTATAAAAGAAGTTGACCAAAGAAAGGTAACCAATAGAGCTTGAAGGACAGATACAAACTTACGCTTATTTATTATAGCCCCCTTTTTTAATTATTATCGTAAAAATAAGAACTTTTCATTCAACAATATAGAGTGCTAAAGATCATACCATTAGAATCCTCTACTCTTTTGATTGACTTATTAACAGGAAATCGATATACTTATAAAATAATTAGACTTTACTATCTTAATTAAAATTCGAGTGGGTGTCCTATGAAAAACTTAGCCAAGATCATTGCACTATTTCTCCTTTTTTTGATAATAACAAATTGTAAAAAAGATGATGTAATAGTAGATCCTCCGGCAGATAAGCCAACCAAAAATTTAATTGACACTCTAATTAATAATCAAGATTCACAGGTTCAGGTTTCCATTCCGGGGAAAGTTACTGTACAGATCCCGCGTGGTACAGTACCAAATGGAACAAAACTAACCGTTGAAGAAGCTCCGGTATCTAATTTCCCGACCGACCAACTGCATATAATTCACAAAGTTTATGAAGTGAAATTAAGTTCGGGTACTAATTTTAATAATGATATTTCAATTACATTTACTTATGACCCTACGGTACTACAAAAAGATTATAAAAAAGAGTATCTAGGTGCTGCATATTATAATAGCAGTTTCAAATCATGGAGCGAATTTAAGACGGTAACAGTAGATTCTATAAATCGTACGGTAACTCTGAAGACCAATCACCTTACGCCGGTTGGTTTTTGGGAATTTCTCTCTACAACTGGCTATCAGCATAAAATGGTAAGCGAGCACTTCCAGATTTATTATACTTATCAATCCGATCATAGGGTTATGGATAATACAACCTATAATTCTCCAAAACAATCTTGGCATTCGGATCAAGGGGATTTAGCTACAACTCCATATTATATTCAAGACTTATCACATTGGCTCGAAGAATCTTATAAAAAATATCAAGGTTTTGGATTAACTGTACCAACTAGTAAAGTTACAGTTTATGTAAGAGCACTTAAAGGAAGTGATGGAGAATTTGCCTCGGTTTTAGGAAATGTTTATATCAATAATAAATTAACTCCCGATATAGAGACCCCGAATCAAACTATTCCGGAATTACTAAAAGCAGCGTCAGCACATGAATTTCTTCATTATGTTCAAGATTATTATTACGCCTTTAATATAGGCGGTATCGGAATGTGGTGGCTCGAGGCTACTGCTACTCAAGCAGATAGAATGGTTTGGGGAAATACTCTTAACTTTTATGAATCGGAAAATTTCTCCAAAAAAAATTCTGCTACTTACGGAAATATGCTTCACTATTGTATATCTAAATCTTGGGATGATTGCAATTCTAATCCCAATTGGTATGTAGCTGGCGGATTTCTTAATTATCTTGCAAATTACCGTGATGGCAAAAAGGCGAGCATAGCATCTTTGATAAAATTAGGTGGCGAATTCACCAATGTTTCTTATTATCGCACTTTACTCAATGATTATATTAAAAGCAGCTTAGGCGGAAATGGAATAGGCGAAGATTTTCTTGACTATGTTCAGTATTTGTATGAAAGAGAAAATAATAATTTCAATTTAACTTGGAGCACGTCATTTAATCCTGATGCTAAAACAAATATCGATGGGACACTTTCAATTGCATCACCAAAGAAAACAATTTCTGAATCTATGCCGCATCTTTCGGCTCGTATCATAAAACTGCGTAATAACGATTCTGACGCTAAAGAAGTCTTAATTGATTTAAATACTCTCCCTTCAGATATAAAAATATTTTTATATAAATACCAAAATCAGAAAATGGTTATTGAGTCTATTCCAAAAGAAGGGGATAAGCTAAAAATTGAACTTCTTAAAAAAAATTTCAAAGATATTCTCCTTGTTAATATATCATCGGATAATAGTAAATCAATTGAAATAGAATTAGCTTTTAATACTCTTACCATAGAGCCTGAAAAGATCGAGAATGGTAAACAAAATCAAAATTATACTTTCAAAGCAGTATATGCCGGTAATCTTCCCGATGGTGCAAAATATTACTGGACAGTTTCTGATACTTCAAAAGTATTTGAATATACAAATGATTCATTTAATTATTCGTTCAGAAAACCGGGGACATATAAAGTAAAAGTAGAATTAAAAGATAAAAACATTTCTTCGATTGCATCAGCAGAATGTGGCGTTACTATTAGTGCAATTGATTTACTTCATAAATCACCATTAGTTCAATTCAAACTAAGCGGTTATATGGATGTGAAAGTTGACGGAAGCAATATGAATAACTATTTCGAATTTGCAATTGATAATAATCGAGAAGGGTTGCTAGGAACTTGGTCAGGGAATACATTTACAGCTAAAGCAAAAATTGGCGGTACTGCTTCTGAGCTTTATGAATATACTGTTGACTACTCCGTTACTTTGGCTGATGATGGGATTAATATAAAGTCTTATAGCGCAACCTATAAAAAGTTAAAATGGGAGATGTGGGATAATCAAAGATATCTATCCCAAGTCATTGAAGGGAATTACGCGGGCAATAATCTTCACTATATAGGTAGCACTACAAAGGCAATTGCTTTTGGTGATAGCGGTACTAATTTACAAAAGAATTTAACTTTGGCCTCTTATTCAGAAAGAAATTATGATTCAAGTGGTAAAGAAGTTTATTCGGTTGTTTTAGATAAGCCGGACTGGAGCTCTAGTTATATTCTTCCTACTATAATCGTGGGTTTTATAGTCTATCCTTAATGGTAAGGTAGTTAATGGATAATTTTGTATTTTTATCTATCAAAATAAATTTAAAATTAAAAGTAATGAGATGATGAAAAAATTATTATTGTTCTTTATGTTGACATTTTGGAGTGCTATTTATTCACAAATGAATTTTACTTCTTCCAATCTTCCAATTGTAATTATTGATACTAAAGGGAAAACGATTGTAGATGAGCCGAAAGTATTAGTGAAAATGGGCATTATAGATAATGGTCCCGGAAATATTAATAACATTACAGATAGCTTAAATGGATACAATGGATGGATTGGAATTGAGATTAGAGGAAGCAGTTCACAAATGTTTCCTAAAAAACAATATGGATTTGAAACCGCAGATTCCCTTGGAGAAGACCTGGATGTTTCGTTACTTGGATTCCCTAAAGAAAGCGATTGGATTCTTTCTGCGCCTTATACCGATAAAACTATGTTCCGAAATGTCATCGCTTATCAATTAGCAACCGATATGGGAAGATATGCCTCCCGTACTAAATTCTGCGAATTGGTAATTAATGGTCAATATATGGGTGCTTATATTTTAATGGAAAAAATTAAGCGCGATAAAAATAGAGTTAATATAAAAAAATTAGAACCGAAGGATTCAACAGGTGTAGCTTTAACAGGCGGATACATAATAAAGTTAGATAAACTCACCGGTTCGGATACCGAAGGGTGGTTTTCAAAATTTCCTCCTTTAGATGGAGTTAATAGAAAAGTATATTTTCAATATGATACCCCTAAGCTAAAGGATTTGGTGCCCCAACAGGAAACTTATATTCAGAAATATATTTTCGATTTCGAGAATAACTTAAATACTGCATTATATAATGACCCCGTTAGAGGTTATTATCATAATCTTAATATTGATTCATTTGTTGATCTTTTTATAGCAAATGAAATTTCAAAGAATGTTGATGGTTACCGTCTATCTACTTTCCTTTATAAAGACCGAGATAGTGAAGATGGAAGACTAACATTTGGCCCTATTTGGGATTATGATCTAGGTTTTGGAAATGTCAATTACGATGATTCTTATACGACTGAAGGTTGGAAAATTCTTACAAAAAATTATAGCGAATGGTTAACTCCGTTTTGGTTTAGAAAAATATTTTTAGACCCGGTTTTCCAAAACCGTTTAGCTAAAAGATGGAACGACTTAAAAGGAAGCACTCTTAACGCTAATTATTTTGATAGAAAAATTGATTCTCTCGTGACCGTAACTGAAGAAGCGCGAATCCGAAATTTTGAGAAATGGAAAATCATAGGTGAATATGTTTGGCCAAATAATTATATAGGGGCTACATATCAGGATGAAATTACATATCTAAAAAATTGGATCAGAAATAGAATAACTTGGATTGATAAGCAGATATTAAATTCTTATACATTTATCGATTGGAAAGATTACAAAACCGAGCCATTCAATTATGATGAATTAATAAAAGGCGTATCAGCAAAGTTACCTTTGTCCGATTTTTATAATTCAATACAAAATTCTGATTCTTTGAAATTTGTTTCGGATTCTCCCGAACTTTCATTCAAAGTATCGACCGATTCAGTGGAGATAAAAATTTCAAAACCCGGCAAATATAAATTTGCCGGATCGGGCTATCACTTCAATACAAAAACTTCTGTTTCGCCTATTTACTATATAGAGAGCACGATAGTAGGAATTGAGGAAGAAGAGAAATTACCAACAAAATTTGCCTTAGAACAGAATTATCCTAATCCCTTTAATCCGAATACTACAATTAGCTATTCACTGCCAAAGCAAGCTTTTGTAAATCTCACGGTATATAATATTCTTGGTAAAGAAGTCAAGAATTTAGTTGATGAAACAAAAGAAGCAGGTGAGTATAAAACTAAGTTTGATGCCTCCGGACTTTCGAGCGGAATTTATTTCTATACACTTAAAACAGGCGAAATAACAATCACGAAAAAAATGATCTTAGTAAAGTAACGAAATATAAAGATACAGCCTTTTTCTTTTTACGGAAAAAGGCTGTAATCGGAGTGATTGCTTCGTAAGATTAGAGCCCCCTATAAGCTCTTTCTACTCCCCCCAAAATTCTTTCGTAAATATCTTTAACTATTCTCAAAAAATTAATTCGATTTATTCAAAAGGTGATTTCCATTTTTAAGAGGTAAATACAATTGATAAACTTTCACTCCATTCTCCCTTTAAGTAAAGATGCATATCTCCTGCTCATTGTTTCCGGTTTTTCAAATTCCTTTAAATAAACTTGATACGCATAATTAAACCATTCTTCAATCCGCTCCAAATATTCTAAGTTGATAATTGTATTTCTATGAATTCGTACAAATTTATTTTCAGGAAGTCTTTCTTCCCACTCCTTCATCGATTTCAAAACTAACCCTCTTACTTTCCTCTTAGTATGAAGCTCTGAATAGTTACCGGCAGAATTGATTTTTATAATAGAATTAATCTTAATAAACTGATATGAATTATTCATGAGCAAAAATATTGTATCAGAATACTCTAATGGTTTGAATTTTTTATCAGGTTGATTATTTTCACCGATCACTATTTTATTGAGAGCAAGCGCCAATCGCTCTTTATTTACGGGCTTTAATAAATAATCTTGTGCATTTACTTCAAAAGCTCTTATTGCAAATTGCTCGTAAGCTGTTACAAAAATTATTTTCTTATCGGTTTTGATTTTGTTGAGTAAATCGAATCCCGTTTCACCCGGCATTTGAATATCAAGAAAGATTAGATCAGGTTCTTCCTCCTCAATTAATCTAATACCCTTCTCAGTATTATCTGCTTCACCAAGAATTTCGATTTCCGGAAAATCCTTTAACAGAGATTTTAAGTCCTCTCTTGCCAATTTTTCATCATCGATAATTATTGTTTTTTTTCTATGCATAATTATTCCCCCCGAATTATTATTCTTATTATGATTTTATTTTCTTCTTTGATTACATCGAATGAATGTTGATTAGGATAATAGAACTCTAATCTACTTCTAATATTACTTATTCCTGTTCCCGTACCATTTTTAGATGATGAATCAAATTCGATCCAATCCCCGTTATTTTCTATAACTATAATTAGATTGCCTTCCTCCAATTTCGTTGTTATAGTTATATATAATGGAATATTACCATGTTTCATACCATATTTAATGGCATTTTCTATCAATGGATGTATAATGAAGCCGGGGATTTTAAATGAAATAGAACTTTCATCTATATTAAAAATAAAATTGATTTTATCGTCAAATCGAACTTTTTCAATTTCTGCATAATTTTTAATTGCAGTTATTTCTTCAATTAGTTCCACTGTATTATTATCTCTGCCTAATAAAGTATAGCGATAGAAATCAGAAAGCCTCCCAACCATATCTTCTGCTTTAGATGAATCAATACGAATTAGTGCTCTAAGCGAACTAAAAGAATTAAAAAGAAAATGTGGATTTACCTGATATTGCAGCATCTTTAGATGAGCCGTCTTAGCGAGCAATTCGGATTTTTGTGCTCTTTCTCTTTCATAAATTAAATCCAACCAAAACTTTATTCCAAAATAAAGAAGACTCCAAGTGGTCATCAAAGGGAAAAATCGAGTAAGTTGGCGAGTTAAATAAGTTATATTATAAACCGCCTTTAGTATCATTTTCGCTTCATCAAATGCAAAAAGCAGATAAATTAAATGAGCAATAAAATATAGAAGAATAGAAGCAAGTAATGATACAATAAGTATATATAACAAAAATTGTATTAAGATCTTTTTCTTATACGGATAATATTTATATACTTTCCTTACATAAGATGTTATAAAATATCCCGAAGACCATTGAAGCGCATTTGAGATAAATTCTCTAGCACTAACTAGAGTAATTTCCGGGCTTACTATAAATGAATCAACAAGAATTAGCAACACCCAACCAATAGCATTAACTGCTTTGAACGAAGGATGATTAGGATACGACATTTTCGAATTATAATAATCTGATATCTTTTGAAGTTTCATTTGAATTGC
Source organism: bacterium BRH_c32 (assembly GCA_001516025.1). Classification (GTDB taxonomy): domain Bacteria; phylum Bacteroidota; class Ignavibacteria; order Ignavibacteriales; family Melioribacteraceae; genus BRH-c32. The sequence continues at coordinate 12,694 of LOEU01000015.1, forward strand.
GTTCCCTCCTAAAAGTACACAATTAAATTCATAGACCTATCATTTAGAAACAAAATAGTGTTATCGGTAAATTAGACGTGCAAACGGTTTAAAAGTATTCAGAGCATTTAAGGAATTTTAGGGTAAAAATTTTTACACTAACATTTTTCATTTTATTTGCGTCTAATTGAGAAACATAATTCTTGGAGAATTGTCATGAATAGACAAACCGCAAAGAAACACTTATTCTATTTTATCCTTTTAACCGGGATAATTATTAATGGTTATTATTATTTCTTAATTAATTCTAAGACTTTCTTATTTGGTGGTGATTCGATAGTAGTACTTGGGCTAATTTCAATATGGTGCATAATTTTTGCCATTGTTTCATTAATTCATTTATTGTTTATTCGCTCTAAGAATAAAATTGCTATGAATAAAAAAAATAAAAACCGCTAGGATAATTAATCAACCGCTTATAAAAGGAAGATTTTATTTATCGATTGAGTTGAATAAGTTGCACGTTCTATAAACCAAAATAATATTTAATAACAATTCACCGGGGGGATGAATGATTATGGATACCTGTCTCAAATAAGAAACAATAAGAAACTATTTAAACTAACTTAAACAAATGAGGTTAATATGGTAACGAAAAATTTACCTAAGAGAAATCTATATCCTGTTCTCACTTTATTTCTGATGGTATTAATAACATTTGGGAATAATACTATCGCACAAACAAAACATGGCACAATTAAAGGGACGGTAAAAGATCAATCTACCGGAGAGGCATTAATTGGCGCAAATGTTTTTATCAAAGCACTCAATACCGGTGCTGCAACAGATATTGACGGAAAATTCGAGATAGCAAATGTTCCCGAAGGTACTTATTTAGTAAATGCAAGATTCGTTAGCTATAAGGATCAAGCTTTGGATGTGATCGTCAAAGGGGGGATTACATCTAATGTCAATTTTACTCTTGTATCTTCACCCGTTCAAATGAATGAAGTAGTTGTTACAGGTCAAGGTATAGCTACCGAAAGAAGAAAGCTGACTTCGAGTGTATCTACTATCAATACCGAAAATATCAAAGCTGCACCGGTAGAGTCTTTAGATCAATTACTCCAAGGAAGAGTAACAGGATTAAATTCATTTAGTTCATCCGGAATGCCCGGCACTGCCGGAAGAGTATCCGCGCGCGGACTAAAAAGCGTTCTTACAAGTTCGACACCCGTAGTATATGTGGACAACGTAAGAGTGGATAATCAAGATGCTTTCCGTCTTGCATTAGATACAGGTGGAGCAGAGTCTTCTGCATTGGCTGATCTCGTAATCGGTGAAATCGATAGAATCGAAGTTATCAAAGGTGGTGCTGCTTCCACGCTATTCGGTTCAGAAGCTGCAAATGGAGTAATCCAAATTTTCACTAAAAAAGGTATGCCCGGTAAAACTCAGTGGTCTATCAATACGACTTCCGGATTCGATGCCCCAAACGAAAAATTTGTAACTGAGCAATTTATTAAAGATAAAGTCCTAAAAACGGGTTACTACCAAAGTTATTCATTCAACGCCTCGGGTGGCGAAAAGAATTTCACTTTCAATGTCGGCGGCAAAACATATATGTCCGATGGAGTTCTATTAGATAATATGATGCGTTCAAAATCGTATAGCTTTAATGGTGGATTTAGAGCTTTGCTATCAGATATTTCTACACTTGAACTTTCTTCGAGCTATACAAAATCGCAATATAGAAGAGCTACTAATAATAACGTTCCAACTGCTCCTTATGGAGGCTTTGAAGATGGAAGTCGAAGTGATTTAAATGGTTATAACGAAGCATCCAGAGATTCTATACTCAACATTATGACAACAGATAAAATCAGCGATGATATTGATCGTTTTAGAGTAGCTCTAAATTTGGACCTTACACCAAATAAGCAATTTACAAATAGATTTACTTTCGGTATCGATTATAGAAAGAATGAAGAAAGAGATTACGTACCGATTAAATCAGGATTATTTTTCTTTCAAGAAGGAGGATATTTATATCGTGCTGATAGAGAATATATGACTGTAACTCTTTCTTATGCAGGCTCTTATATACTTCCTAAAATTGGCCCGATAGAACAAACAATAGGATTTGGAGCAACGGGTTTCAGAGTCGAAGATAGAGAGTCCGCAGCGCAAGGAGAAAAATTCACAATCCCCGGAACTGATGATTTTGATAATGCATCCCAAATAAATGCTCAAGAGAATAATCGTCAATTATTTAATGGTGGATTTCACATTGTAGATCAGATTGGTTTATTTGATAGAATATTTATGGATCTAGGTTTCAGAGTGGATGGCAATTCCACATTCGGTAAAGAGATTGGTCTTCAGTTTTATCCAAAGGCCGGTATAGCTTATAATATTTCTGAAGAAGAATTTTTCCCTGTTTTTATTAAAGAATATGTCTCAACATTAAAACTCAGAACATCTTGGGGACAGACGGGTAACTTCCCTCCACCATTTACAAGAGATAGAACTTATGCAGCTAATTCATTTTTATCTCAATCCGGGCTCGGATTTGCCAATCCGGGCAACAATGATCTTAAGCCGGAAAAAACCAACTCACTAGATCTTGGATTTGATATGGGTTTATTGAACGATAAGATTTCATTGGAATTTACTTATTTCAATCAGTTAACCAAAGATGCATTATTCCAAGTACCAAAGGATCCTGCTTCCGGTTTTGGTCTCCAATGGACAAACGTTGGAAAGATTTCAAATAAAGGAATTGAGATAGGTATTGATGCAGAAGTTATTCAAACGGAAAATGTTTTATTCAATCTCCGAGTTGGATTCTCCACATTGGAAAATAAGGTTGAAAGTCTCGGAGGTGCAGCACCATTCGATCTTTCATCTTTTACATTCCTTCCAAGACGCGTCGAAGAAGGGCAAACACTTGGAGTTTTTAGAGTTGGTGTACCAATAAAAGATGCTAATGGAAATTACACGGGACAATTTGAAAGAGTTTTAACAGGTTCTCCATTGCCAAAACAATCAGGAAATGTTTCTTTCAATCTTACTTTATTCAGAAATCTTACAATTTCGTCATTGACTGAATTTGCATTCGGACATCAGATTGTAAATCTTAAAAAGACATTGCGTTATTTCAACGGAACGGAAGATACAAAAGATATTGTCCCCGAAAATTATTCATTTGAAAGTGCTTCCTCGGTTTGGCTTGAAGACGCTGATTGGATTAAGATAAGAGAGATAGCTTTGAATTATCGTTTCCCTGAAGGATTATTGAAAGGACTTTCAATATCCGCAAGTCTTAGAAACGTAGCAGAATTTGGAATTAAGACTACTGCATTAGACCCTGAATTGAATAGCTTCCAACCTAATCTGGCAAATACCGGTGGTTATGGTTATCTCGATATTTCAGCACCGCGTCAATTCAGACTCGGACTTACATATAATTTATAATAAAAAAAGATGAGGTATATAATGAACAGAATAAAATTAATATTTGGCATATCTACATTACTTCTCTTTTTAATGATTTTTAATACCGGATGTGAGCTTATTGATCCAACAGAGGTTAATAATCCATCCATTACACAAGAGAAGTTATTTAAAGATGCCACAGGCGGAGCTAAACCATTATTATCAGGTTTAGAATTTGCATTCTCCGATGCAATTAATAGAACATCATTTTTTACAGAAGTTGTCTCGGATAATTACATCAATACTTCCACATTTATTTCTACACAATTAGATGATCCAAGATTAATTACACCTAATGATCAATATCTTGGTGATTTCAGAGAAATCTATGGGAAGCTTCAGACACTTCATGCTTTAGCTGATTTCGGTCTTAATACAGTTTTGAAAGCAGATCAACAATCAACTAATAAAGATGCAGCTCGAGTTCATTTTTATAAAGGAATGGCAATACTTTTATTATGCGAAAACTTCCAAGCATTTCCTTTAGAAGAAAATGGAAAAATGATTCAATCAAAAGATGCTATTAAGATTGCAATTTCATCTTTTAGTAATTCTTATCAATTAAATTCTTCCGGTACTCATGCAATTGCTGTTAAATTAGCTTTAGCAAGAGCATATCGAATAGATAAGAATAAAGCTCTAGCTATTCAGTCGGCTTCGGAGGCATTAGGTCTAAGCGGCAATTATGTTTTTAGTGCTGAATATGACCCGATTAATTTAACAAATCGAATGAATCTATTTACTGTTGTAAGAAATCAAAATGATATGCAGCCGCTTCCGCGTCTTGATTTTCTTGATCCAAAATTTGCAAATAGAGACGGGAGCGATCCAATCCCGGTACTAAAATCAGAAGAAGCATATTTGATATTAGCCGAAGCAGCTCTATCAAATGGCGATCTCGGTGGAACGAAAACTTATCTTCGCGATTTAATTCAACTTGTAAAAACAAGAAATGAAGTCCCATATCTTGATAGAGATCCAAGAAGAAATAGACCAAACAATAATAATGATAAGGTAAAAGCAGATGCCTCTTCGCCTGCAATTGCCGGTCTAATTTTCAAAAGGTCTAATTCAACTGTAAATACATATCCTGTTTCTGCTACAAGTATTACCGAAGATCAGATCAATTCACTTACTGATAATAATGAAGCATTTAGAGTGCTTTATTTAATTCGTCAAGAGATTTTGTTTTCTGAAGGAAGAAGAATGAGTGATCTTGGGATTCGATTACCTGTAATGAATAGACAGATAGATGCTAACCCAAATGTTCATCCGGGTGATTTTGGTACTTCGGTACTTGTACCTTCATATATACCGCAGGGGAGAGATTTAGATAGTTTTGAGTATGATGCAAACGCTAATCTCGTTACTATTAAATATGATATGAATAAAATCTTAATGCAGAATAAATCAAGTGTTTCGCCATTTTTCTAATTATTCCAATATAGAAAAAAGAGCCAAATGGGAGTGCCAATTCGGACTCCCATTTTTTTATTCTTCTCTATATTTCCGTTTGATACTTCCCTCATAGCTATCAATCTGGAGCAAGACTCCTTCTAACTGCCCATTAACCAAAGGTATTCTTCTTGAAGTTCTAAGACCAATATTTTTTCTTAATTGCGGACTGCCTGTATATATATAAGCAGTTGTTCCGGTACATTTCTGTTTAATAAAATCGCCAAGTTCGGAATAAAGCATTTTCACTTCCTCCAATTCCCCTAATCTAATTCCATAAGGTGGATTGGTAACAAGAATTCCATCCTTAAATTCAGTGATATGTTGGAATGGTTGTCCGGTGATTTCAACTGTTTCCCCATAAGGGAGACGTGAAAGATTTTCTTGAGCAGCTTTAATAATTTTTTGCGATTTATCGCTTCCCTTAATTAATCCATTTGGCAATGGTCTAATTTGTAAGTCGCATTTGCTTTTTACTTTAGTCCAAATCGATTTATCATAATCGGGGAGATGAGTGAAACCAAATTTCTTTCTTAGATATTGAGCGGGGATTCTGCAATAGCTCATCAACGCTTCACAGACTATTGTACCCGATCCACACATTGGGTCCCAAAGTGTTTTCTCTCCATACCAATCTGTAATTCTAATAATTGCCGCAGCTAATGATTCTTGCATTGGTGCTTCACCAGCTGCCAGGCGATAGCCTCTTTTATGCAATGATTCACCTGAAGTATCAAGACTTATTACGGCTCTATCGGTTTCTATATGAAGGTTGAATCGAACATCGGGATTAACAGTCGCTACGTCAGGTCTTTTTCCATATTTATCACGGAAGTAATCCGCAATTCCATCCTTAAGACATTGTGCCGCATAGAGCGAATTTGTAATTCTACTTTTAGCAACCGATGCAGTTATAGAGAATGTTTCATTTACAGAGAATAATTTTTCCCATGGCACTTTGCTTGCCGTACGGGTTAATTCCTTCGCATCCATTACATGCATTGAAAATAAAGGTGCCAGGACTCTTGAAATCATTCTTGCGCAATAATTTATTCTATATATTGATTCTTTATCCGCCTCGAAATAGATACCTCGATAAACTTTTTCGGTATTCTTTGCGCCAAGTTCAATTAATTCTTCTTCGCATAACGCCTCCATTAATCCGGGTGCCTGTGCGAAAAATTTATTATTTTCTAAATATTCGAAATTCACTTTTTCTCTAATTTTTGATTGCTAAGATAAGCTTTTTTTGGGATTTAGTTTATGCTATTATAATTGTGCGTTTTTGGAAGCTGCACGATAAACTTTGTCCCCTTTCCCAAAATACTTTCTACTTCTATTTTACCACCAAGATTAAGGATAATCTCTTTACAAAGGATTAATCCAAATCCTGTTCCTTTCTCTTGTTCCGTGCCGGGGAGTGAGAAATTTTCTCCGAGTACAAACAATTTATTTAGATTTGCCGGACTTATTCCAACTCCAAAATCTTCTATTAAAATTTCTACCATCTCTTCGCTTATATTATTGCATACAATTACTTCGCTTCCCTTGTATGAAAACTTAATTGCATTACTTATAATATTACGAATAACCAATTGAAGCATATTACGGTTACAATAAACAGTGAGTCCTTTAGCAATAGAATTATTTAATGCAATATTTTTACTTTCCGCGCTCAAATGTAAAAGCATTATTACATTCTGTACTTCTTCCCTAAGATTAAGCTCCTCTTTATCAATCTTAACATTGTGATTAGTCAATCGAGACCAAGTTAGGACATCTTCAATCAGTTCCGATTGTCTTTTTGCAGATTGATTAAGTGATTCGATCATTTCTTTTATTTCTGTATTGCTCAAATCATCTAAATTGCTGCTGAGTAGATCGGTTATTCCAAGAAATCCCTGCATTGGACTTCTTAAATCGTGCGAGAGAATCGATATAAATCTATTTTTAGTTTCCACTTGTAGCATTAATTCATTCATAAGATTTTTCTTATCTTCTTCCGCTATTATTTTTTCGGTAGTATCTCTTATGAAAATTATAGACCCGATAATTGTTCTTTGAATTTGTATGGGGTCAATATTTATTTCATAATATTTTTCTTGGTATTTAAGTTCATAACTATTCTTATCCGGCACAAAAACTAGTGGAATTATTTCATTATACATTTTCCCGATATAGTCTTCAATAGAACCGCCGAACATATACCTTAACGATTTATTTATGTCGATAATTCTTCCGGAATTATCTATTACAATCACTCCCAAAATCATCTTATCAATTAATAAGTCTCTCGCTATTGGAATAAGATCAAATGGAATTTTGTCAAGAAGTATAAAAGATAAAACTAAACCTGTTATGGTAAATGCCACAGGAGTAAAGTCTAATTTTGAGTCAAATACATTCAGCATATAGAGTATATTAGCTAAAAGCGGGATACATGCCGCGCCAACTAAAATTAGGAATTTCTTTTTAATTAAATAATTGGTTCTCAGCGAAGCACGAGTTAATATATACATTCCGAGATAAATCAATGTATAAGCGTATATCGCATGAAGATGAATTAGAGAACCGTGATGATAATCTATTATTAAAAATCTCCCTTCATGCCTTGATGTAATATTTTCCCAAATAAGGTGGTGGTATTCATTCGTAAAAGCAGCAATTAGAATAATTAATGGGATTATCATAATTGCTATTTTTATGTACTTCAGATTTTTTAAAAAATAATTAGAGTAATAGATAGAAAAGAATAAAAATAAGGGAGCTATCGAGATACGACTAATAAAAATAAGTTTTGAAAAAAATATTTTATGCGAGGTTATAGGAGAACCAAATTCGAGAAATGCGAATAAAGACCAATTTGCAATAACTATTAATAAAAACGCAAAATATTTAATTGCAATGCTTGTTCGCTTTTGCCAAAGAAGGAATGATGTAACAATTGAAATTAATGAGGCAAAAGCTAACGAGATATAATAAATTGTATATCCGATTTCAAACCTCGATTTCTCTAAAAATATTACTAATAGTATTACTACAAAAAAAGGATTTAATTGTTCCCGTTCTTATAATGCGTTTTAGATAACTTCCTTAATATTTTTGCACTTTCTTCAGGCGTAATATCTCTTTGCGGTTCTGCCATCATTTCGTAGCCGACTCGGAATTTTTTAATCGAAGCAGACCGAAGGAGGGGCGGATAAAAATGAACATGTAAATGGAATTCAGGATGTTCTTTTCCATTAGAAGGAGCTTGATGAATTCCGGAGGAATATGGGAATGAAATGTTAAAGAGGTTATCATATTTTGATGCTATTGCTTTAATTGCAGATGCGAAATCTCTCTTCTCTTTTTCTGTTAATTCGGTTATATATGCAATTTTTCTATTACTTATTATCATAGTTTCAAAAGGCCAGAAAGCCCAAAAAGGTACAAGCACAGTAAAGCTGTCATTTATATAAACAATTCTTTCTTTCTCTTTTAATTCGATATCCAAATAATCTTCTAAAATAGATTTATGATTTTTGTTATAATATTTTTTGAAATTATTGAGTTCTTTTACCACTTCAGTCGGGATACTCTCTTGCGCCCAGATTTGACAATGGGGATGCGGATTACTGTTACCCATTACGGTACCTTTATTCTCAAATATTTGGATATGATTTATATTTTTTTTCTTACCAAGCTGCAAGCATTCTTTCTGCCAGCATGATATTACTTTTTTAATTGAGTTAATATCCATTTCAGCGAGTGTGAGATCATGCCGGGGTGAAAAATTAACTACGCGGCATATTCCTGTTTCCGATTTTGCAATGAGAAGATTATTTTGTTCTATTCTCTTTTTCGGTATATCAGATTCAATAGCAGCAAAATCATTATCAAATACGAATGTATCTTTATATTTAGGATTAGATTCACCATTTGCCCTTTTATTTCCGGGGCATAAATAACATTCAGGATCAAATTGTGGTACATCATTTTGTTCGGCTTCTGTAATTTCTCCCTGCCATGGACGTTTAGTCCTGTGAGGAGAAACTAAAATCCATTCACCTGTTAAAATATTTTTTCTTCTATGTGAATATTTATTGATTTCCACTTATTTCTCTTTAACTAATTCTGTACCGTTACTTATAGTTGTGATATAGACTTCGGGATTTTTACCATATTTCTCTGAATACAATCTCGATATATTTTCCACAGCATTATTAATACCATTATCCTTGATTAGATTAATGGTGCATCCTCCGAAACCGCCACCCATCATACGAGCACCAAGTATATCTTTATTTTTCCTTGCCAGCTCGACTAAGTAATCCATCTCCTCACAACTTACTTCATAGTCTTTGCTTAATCCTTCATGAGTTTGATACATAAATTCGCCAAACTTTACCAAATCTTTTTCTATTAAGCGATTACAAGCTTTTATGACTCTCTCGGTTTCTTCAACTGCATATTTGCATCTTCTATAAACTACATCATTCATTTCATCTTTGAATTCGTTAAGCATCCCCGGGCTTACATCTCGGAGGCTCTTTACTTCCGGATATTTTCCTCGAATTATAGTAACACCCTCATTACATTCTTCTCTTCTTTTATTGTATTCGGAGGAAGCTAATGAATGAGTTACCAACGAATTGAAAAGTACAATGGATATATCCTTAAAATCAAACGGGAAATATTCATACTCTAATGATTGGCAATCGATACGAACAACGTTTCCGATTTTTCCGAAAATATTAATATACTGATCCATAATTCCGCAATTCATTCCTACAAATTCATTCTCTGCTTTTTGAGCTAGTCTTACTAAACTCAACTTTTCGATTCCGAGATTATAAATATGATTAAGTGCGAATGCTAAACCGGCTTCTAATGCTGCAGAGGATGAAAGCCCCGCCCCTATCGGTATATCGCCCCCAAAAACACAATTGAATCCGGAATACTTATGCCCCATTTTGTTTAATTGATCTATAACACCTTTGAGATAATTAGACCATTTCCCTTTTATAAAATTTGGATTTGAGATTTCGAATTCATCGGATTCATTTAAGTCATAAGCAAATAATTTAACTATCGAATCGTCTCTTTTAGATATCGCAAAATAGATTGCCTTTTCAATTGCGGCGGGAAGTACGAATCCATTATTATAATCTGTATGCTCACCAATTAGATTTACTCTCCCGGGCGAACGAAATAACAATGGCTCTTCTTGATAAAGCTCCTTAAATTTTTCTGCTATTAGTTTCTTTAAATCCATTTTATCCTTTTAAACAAGTTTTACGATAATTATAAAAGATAATAGCCACAGGAAAATCATAGATTGAAGAAAACGATCATGAAAAAAGATATTGGTTGGATTGCCGCTTTTACCGTCAACAAATGTTATTTGCATATATCGTAGGATTCCCGCTATAACAAAAAATGATGTGATATAGATATTTTCTGTCCCGAAACGAGTTACTATATTTTCCGAAATTGTATATAGTATATATGAAACAATAATCACTCCTCCCATCATCACTAATCCTGCATTGATAAATTCAAGGTTATATCCGGAAATATTTTTTCTTGTTTGAAGACCCGATTCACCAAGTACAATATCATCGCGCCTTTTTGCAATTGCAAAAAATAAAGCGACAAGAAATGACATCACGATTAACCACATCGAAGTTCTTATTTCCGTTGCATACCCTCCGACTAATACTCTTAATACAAATCCTAAAGCAATCACAAAAATATCAAGTATTGGAATATGCTTAAGTCGAACTGAATAAAGGATATTAACCATTATATATGTAGCAATGACATAAAAGACTTTTAGACTAAATAAAAATGAAAACAATAATACTATTAGCATTAAAAAAATAGAGATAATGAATCCGCTAGTTTTTTTAATCTTTCTGCTAGCTATCGGACGATTTTTTTTCTCGGGATGTAATTGATCTTCTGATATGTCGTAGATATCGTTTAATATATATATACTGCTCGAAGCGATAGAGAACAATACAAATGCAATAAAACCATTTATGACTTTGTCATATTCAAAAAAAGAAAACGAAAAGAATATAGGAGCAAATATCAATAAATTTTTAATGTATTGATTTACTCTTAAAAACTCTCCATACATTTTAATTTTTGCAATCATCTATCTGCCTGATTTTAATTCATCAAAATTAATATAATTATTCGATATATATTCCGGCAAGATGCTTTATTATCTATTTGTGATTATAAATATTTTATTCTCTCGGCTTTTTAATTCAATATTATTTATAACTGTATTCCCATTTTTACTGTCGTAATTATTTATCTCAGAATAAGTCATTGTATCAGGATCATAAACCTGAATAGTTTTAACTTCCCTATTGTTTTCAACAATTAATTCGGTGGTTACTTCTGAGCTTCTGTTATTCAGAAGATAAATAAATTTTTTATATCCGCATTGTACTCCATAACAGATTCCCGATTTAAAATCAGTACTTACATTTATTGAACTAAATCTGCCTCCCCCGGAATCCAACATATTATTATAGATCTCTTTTACGTTTGAATAGTAAACTTTAGTATTTTTTTCATCAAAGAATTCCCACCACCAAGTCATTGGCAATATTGGAGTTGGATTAAATAATCCGTACCATAATCCCTTTTTGAAATCATAATCAAAATCTTCTGCATAATCATTAAAATTCAAACTCCAATCCCATTGATGTCCATATTCTCCGATAACGTACGGTTTTGAAAATTTCTTAGAATAATCGATAAGAGCCGAAGGGATAGCATCAGTTGCAATATAAATATGCTTTTGATTGAAATCGATCTTATCAATAGAATTCAATCCCTCTATTTCACGATGTGAAATACTCGTAGTAATTAAATGATCATAGGGATCAATTGACGAAAGATAATCGCTCATTTCTTTATGCCATTGAACAACTATTTCGGGATCAATCTGCGACTCATCTTTTCCTGCATACATTGCATTATCCACTTCATTCCAAAATTCCCATGCGCCTATACTTGAGTAATACCCCCATCTAGCCACCAAATAACGCAGCCTGCTTTTATACTGAATCTTTGATTTATCGTTAGAGAAAAATTCCGAAGGACTGGCAGCAAACCCGCCATTCTTAATATTATAATTACTTGATTCCCATTGCGAACCCAATAATGCCCCATGTGCATCCATTGCCAGCATAATATATATTCCCAACGAATCGGCTAAGTAAAATAATCTCTCGATTTTATCAAAACTGCTTGGATTAAAATGTTCGTCTGAATTTATGTATCGATTTGTATTGGCAACTTTTTTCCATTCAAGAGGTAAGTTCCATTGGCACATCCATGTACGCATGTAATTACCTCCATTTTCTTTTAATTTCCTCAACATATATTCGTAATTAAATCTCGACATCTCATGTAGCTCTTTGAAGAATTTTGAATCATCGTTTTTGCGTGCTTCCCACCCAATGTTTTCTCCTATTCCTCTGAATAATTCTCCATTATCGAATTTGAAAGTCCAATTATCATTTGCATGTAAAAAACCTTTTTTGTTTGATGATGTAACGGAAAAGGAATTGCTATCACTCTTAATTATTCCTCTCTTATTTTTTAATTCAAAATAATATGTGTAAGCTCCAATTTCTGGCGGTGAAAAGATTGCCTTCCAATTAGATTGCTCACCACTTTTTCCGCTAACATAAAAACAAGGGAGAAGTATGTCTTTACCCGAAGGTGATCTCATTTTCATATCTAAAGTGATTTCGCTAGTTAAATATGGATTTACAAAATCTTCCTTTAATTGAATTTCCCATTCGGCTCTTTCAAACCTACATATCTTTTCTGTTTTTAATTCCTCGGATAATATTTGTGATTTAATAGTTGGTGTAAAAAATAAGATTAGCGATAAGGTGCAAAGTAGTTGAATAATTGTTTTCAATTTATTCCTTTTAGTTTAACTGGTTGTGCAAAGCCGATAAAACACCGCTGAATTAATTATAAGATATTTTTGCTATATATTGATATCTTTAGACAAGAATCTTAATTAATTGTACAACAAAAAACAATTCGCTATCGATTATGATTGATATATCATTTATAATACCTGCTTTTGATGAAGAAAAAAAGATTCAAAATGATATAATTCTTGCCGATCAATTTATTTCATCGAATAATTTTAGTGGTCAAATAATAGTAGTGGATGATGGCTCCTCCGATAACACACTCCGGATTGCAGAAAATTTCAAAGAAGAAATAAAGACTGAATTAATAGTCTTATCGAATGAGATAAATAGGGGCAAAGGATATTCGATAAAAAAAGGGGTACTTCGCTCCAAGGGAAGATATATAATATATTTCGATGCAGGAGCTACAATCCCTCTTTCGGATGCACTAAAAGGTATAGAATTAATTAAATTAGGTAAATGCGATCTCGCATTCGGTTCAAGAAAACTGCGTGATTCAATTATTATAAAGCGGCAAAAGCTGGATAGAAAAATCGCTTCTTTTCTGTTTTTACGATTTTGTAAATTCTTTTTTAATATTGGGAATTATTTCACAGATACTCAATGTGGGTTTAAGGTGTTGGCAGGAGAAATTGCCCGAACTTTATTTAATGACATTACATTAGATGGATTTCTTTTTGAGATTGAGCTGATAATACTGGCGGAAAGAGATAATTACATCATAAGAGAATTTCCGGTTACATGGAAATGTGACAGGGACAGCCGTATTAATTTTGTAAAAACACCATCTAAAATAATGAGCGAAATAAACCAATTAAGAAAAAGAAAATTCTAACTTATCAGTAAATTTAATTCAGAACCAGTTTCTCCAATAACTATTATATCTTCTTTAGTTACTTTTTGATTTGGATTAATTAAAATCGCACCAATATTTTCCATTTTATTAATAATGCCCCCAATCCCTTCATAATCAAGAATCATAAAAGCAGTGGAAAGTGCATCGGCTATTGCAGCGGATTCAGCAAAGACCCATACTCCTCTTTTGTCTTCAATAGGCCTCATTCTCTTTGTATCTATTATATGAAATCCTTTGTTTAATCCCGAACTGCCGATAGATATATTTCTAAGATTAAAATTAAAAATCTTCTGCTCATGATTATTAGGATTGGAAATTGATATATCCCAACCTTCCATAAATTCAGAATCAGTAAATGAGCGAATTGAACTCTGTCCCGAACTTAAGAAAGCAGATTTAATTCCCCATTCATTTAATAATTCATATCCTCTATCCAATGAATATCCTTTACCAAATGCGCCTAAGTCTAAAACCATGCCTTCTTCTTTTAATTCAATACTAAAATCATCGTATAGTACAATATTTTTTAAGTCAGATCTTTTAGAAGCTAATTCAATTTCCGATTGAATTGGATTTTTAATGGACTTATCTGTATTTACCCAGCAATTGTAAAGTGCGCCGGAGGCAATATTAAAGACACCTTCGGTTAAGTTATATAATTCCATCGAAGTCCTAATACAATTAAATGTATCCTCACTTAAAATAAATCTCTCGCCCATTTTCAGATTATTTATTTTTGAAATATCACTATTAGGCAAATATCGGCTCAATTCATTCTCGAGTGTATCGATCTCTTTCCATAATTCCCAAGCCGCCTCTTCCGCATATTTTTTATCAGTTCCTGCGATTATCAATTCAAAAACAGTCGCCATTGCATTATGTGAGAATCTGAATTGATTCATTTTATTCTCTTATCAAGAAAATCTTTTTGAATATATCCTCTTATTTCAATTGTGGGTCGCAACTCCATATAATTACTAAAGAGAGGTACATATAAATTAATCTCTCCTGCCGGAGGAATTGAATATACCTTTTCAATTAATTCCGATTCATATTTAGGAGAGGCAATAATAATCGGATATTTATAAACATCATCATTGATTTTATCATTCCATGATATGTTTTTTATTTTCCTTAGATACCAAGGGAGGGACCAGTAATCGTTTTCAGGAACAGCAACGTAAACAGCCGATTTATTGTCATTATTCATTATCTTTTCAATCTCTTGCCCGATTCTTTTTACATCATTAGTTGAATGAGAATAAACGAATGGATTCTTTGGATGAAATGAGTAACTATAATTAATAATATATGATTGATATAATTGTTGAATTGATATTAGTATTACAAGATAAATCCATATTTTATTTTTAATCATTCCATTTAATTCAAATAAAGAATATGCAGAAATAAAAATTATCCCCTGCCAAAATGTCATCATAGTCCATGGTGTTTTATAAGGAATAGCGGAATAGATAATAATATTAATAAGTGTAAATAGAAGAATGAATCGAATAAATATATTTGTTTCTCTCCAACGAGAAAATATTTGATAAGTCCCGACTGCAAAAAATAGTAATCCAATAATTTCAGTATAATAGTATCCCTCAATATTAGAAAACGTAACGAGAGAAAAGTAGTAATACCAAGCATGATTATGATCGTGATAATTTCCGGCTTTATTGAAGTAATTAATAAATGCCTCAATAAAATCAATAATACCATGCATATTACTAAAGAATGAGGTATAGAAAAGAAATATTACAATAATAAATGGCAGTAAAAATAGAAACGAATATCTTATTGATTTTTGGCTTATCCACTTTTTGGGAGAAGGGATAAGAATTAATAATGAAATAATCGATGCACCTAATGTAATTATCCAAGTCTCTTTCGATGATGCCGCTAGTCCTGCAAAAATACCTGCTCCGATTAACCACAAAAGATTTTTTGATTTATAGAAATGATATAAAGAAACAATCGACGAAAATGAAAAACTTACCAATAAACTCTCTTGAATATAATATCTATTATAGAATAGATTCATAGAGGAGAAGGCAGTTAGAAACAGTAATAACAAGATATATTTATAATTAAATTCTTTGATAAGAGAGAGAATAAGTAATAGTAAAATTATGCTCGCAATAACGGGAATAATTCTTAAATCATATTCAGTTAATTCAGAGAATTTTGTTTTACCTGTAAATATCGAGGGAATAAGTGAAAAATAATTTAATGCGGGTCCATGATATTCGATAGCGTCGTACTTATAAAAACCTTTTTCAAGCAGATCACCAAACTTTACCGCATGGACAGCTTCATCAACATGCATCGGTCTATAATCAAGTTCATAGACTCTGCTAATAATTGCAGAACAAAAAATAAGGGCGGCAATTAAAATGACCGCCCAATTTTTTGAATCAATATTTTTACTTGCCGTAAACTTCAACTTCTACATAATGATTTAAGTCATCGCTATTGCTTCCATTGCTCCAAAGTCTTACGTACCGTGCTTTTACTCCTTTAGCATCAATCAATTTCCCTTCTGCAGTTTCTACATAGTGCATATCGCTACCTTTACCCTGCTTGCTCGAATTATCAATATCGTTATTAAAAAGTGTTCGAACATTTTTAGTAAATTTAGCATCATCGGCTACTTGGACAATTACGTCATAATATACTCTTGCTTGAAGATGATAATGCCAGACAACTATTGCATAAATTGAATATTCTTTTTGAAGATCGATTGTTGCGTTTTGAGAAAATGGTCCGAGTTCAACAAAATTTCCTTCTGTAGCAGCTTTTTTCCCATCAGTAAGATACTTTAATTCACCGATTATTGGCATATCATCTGTTGCAGTTACCGGCTTATTTTTTGCAACGTTATAAGTCCCTTTAGGCGCAAGGAAAGGTGCACGTGGTTTACCGAGCGGTTTCTCTAAATTTGGTACGGCTAAATTTGTTGGTGTACCGACAAACATAGCTTTCGGTAATTCAATTTTTATCGGCACCAATTCTTCTTTTTTATTTTGACTCATTATGCTAACAGCACTAAAAGCAATGAGCAAAATTGAAAGCACAAAAATTTTCTTAAACATGATTTTCCCTTAAAATTAATTTATTTTCTTGTTATTAATAATCATATAGTACGTATTAATGGTTGCTGCCACTATTAGCAAAAGCACAGAATAACGATGTGTATCATTTAGAAATTCAATACCTTCGCTCCCGAATATCGGATAAAGCATTAGAATAATTGAGACTATTGCAGGAATCGAAAAAAGTATTATACACCAATATGATAATTTTTCATACAATTTATTTTTATTCTCTTGATTAATCAAATCACTATCTAATAATTTGTTACTATGCGCCGTTAATAAAACTAATCCGGTAAATGAAAAACAGAAGAAAAGCGCAGCTATAACATGAATCAAAAGAAATAACCCACTTATATGGATACCAAGAATCACAACGGGAATAAAACTAGTTACAATCAGTAAGAACACAAGAATAATTGTAAACCAATAAAATCCCAATCGCAGTTTATAAAGAAAATCAGATTTATTTCTACTTTTAATATTTCCTATCGAAATTTTTACACCATCCATAAATCGAGAATAAACTTCGTTCCACAAAATACCCTTTTGCTTAAATTTTGTGTAAAGAAAATATGATAATCCTATTATAACGATTAGTGCAATATATCTATACATTATTCATCTCCTCTTTAGAAGACAGAGCAGTGCCTCTTTCGGTAATAAAAAATAATCCCTTAGAGACGTAAATAACGAAGACGAAAATTATAATCAAGGCAAAAATAATTATCATTATTTTCATCCACGGTCTAAATAAAAAGGTAAGAGAAAACAGTTTTTGATAGACAGTATTCAAGTCAGAATAATAAGTCATCGAATTGTAATTAGCAGAATCGGATTTAACCGAAGACTCTACCAATACATTTCCAAAAAAGAAATCTGAACTAAACGAATGGCAATCATCACATCCATTAACCCCAAGAGATTGGGAAGCGGGACGGACGTTATGTCCGATTGCCCATGAGTAATATTCTGCGGATTCTTCTCGGTAGCTTTCCAATTCTCCGTCATTCATTTCAAATACCTTTCCGCCGGTTATGAATACGTGATTCTCCTTATTGCCGGAGGATTCATTCAAATACTTTAATACATCTATTAAGGTGCTATCATTAATCGAAATCCATTTACCGTAGTTTACTAATGTATCTAATTCTATTCTCTCATTAAATGAATCATCAAAATCACTAATAGGAATTGGCTTTATCTCATCTCCTTTTTTTATTCCCCAAAATGAAGGATAAATAATATTACTTGGCTCTAATCTTCCATTTTCATTTCGTACAAAGACAGTTGATTGAATATGCGGAAATAATTCCGGTTCTTTATTTGATTTGTGAAGTCCGAGTTTATGTGCTCTGGAGCTTTTTACTAATTCCACATTTTCTTTGGGAAGGTTACCTGAATGACATACCGTACATTCTAATTTTTCAAAATGGATATTAGGCATACCTTTATGGAGAGGTGTTGGAGCACCGTTTTTACCGGCAGTTTCTAATCTATTTTCTACTCCAAGATGACAACCTTCGCAAGTATAAGATTTTAATTCAGGTCTTTTAAAGTCCTCAGCTTCATCTCGGTACCCTCGTGCCATTTGGTGATCTAATCCATTCCTATGGCAATCAACACAATTCATCCCTTTTGCAATATGAACATCTTCTTCACTTTTCCATTGATTCAAATAATTATTATCTGCATGAACTGATGAATGGCAGTAATAACATCTTTCATTTTCTCCTTTTCTTTTTAGATCAAAGAAAACCATATTGTTGGAATTGAATTTAGAAAGATCATAATTTATTGCCGGAGGAGAAGTAGTTCTTACATCAATATCTGCGAAGGTCGAAGGAGTATAGATATCATAATTTTCGGGCATCTTGCTTGCATTGCCCGTTACAACTGCTAAACTCGTTGCACCCGCCGGTGCCCATTTATAATTTTGCTTTTGAACCTGCGAAGAATATTCCGCAGGATCATATTGGCGTGTGGCATCATGACATGCAAAGCAGTTTACTTCTAATTTACCCGATACTTCCATTCTAAAAAGTTCATCGGGAGATATGAGAGAATCGATCTCGCCTACTCCCCCGCCAGGTAAATGAGTTCCAAATAGATCAAGAAATTTCATAGGAGAAATTCCGATCTCTGCCGGATTGAATGTCCCTTTCCAATCCCGATTAGATAATGGAATTATCGTAAGCTTCTGCCAATCCATATAAATATATGGTTCGCTTCTTCTTCCCGAAGCTATCTTTTTATCCGCATAATTAAAATGAAATCCTCTATTAATTACATTATAAGAATGACATTCACCGCATGTATAACGAGTTGAAAGTGGAATTTGCAAACTATCGTTTTTTAATATTTGAACGCTATCGGCATCAAATAATTTTAATAGATGTATTGGTGTGGCTCTGTTTCCGTCTCTAATATCGCCAATCTTATTTTGCTGTGAATTAATTGACCCGAAGAGCAATAATGTTATTCCGAGAATTAAAGCGATATAAATAATTTTAAAATTAGATTTAATCATAGCTATATCACAAAATCTGATGGACTAAAACGAAGTTCGCGTTGTGCTTTCACTGCTTCATTTACTTTTAATACGGTTACAGCAGTCTCATATCCTACTTCCACAGGGCAATTGACTTTTACCAATCCACGCACCGAATTGAAAAAATTTTCTAAATGTGGCTTATGATAGGGATCGTTAAATTTTACAGGCAGAGTATGTTTTGGAGGAGCAATTGTCTCCCTTACATCAAGAACAACATTCGCAGCAGAGGGAGCTTCTTCGACTGGTGTTTGAATTATTTTTTTCTTTATCCATTCGTCCCAATTGGGTGCTGCAGGCTCTTTATAAATGCCCACTCTCCCTGCCGATTCTGAAATAGTTAATGAAGCTTGGTCTCCCATGAAATTTTCGAAATATCCTTGCGAGCTATTCGTCGTAATAGTTTGATAAAAAGCTCTTACGAATCCGTCTTTTGTTTTATACTTGAATGTAGCTAAAACCGTGTCGTACCATTCATGTGTTTTTCTATCGTAATAATCTGTTCCACCGCTTGCCATTACTGATACAGGAGGAGTATTCAAAAACCAATTATAAATATCGATCTGGTGAGAACCGAGATCTACTATAGGTCCGCCGCCAAGATTCCTATACCATCTCCAGTTCCGATGTTGATTCATATTGGCGAAACCATATTTTTCTAAAATTGATTTAGGTATTTCTTTACCTGTGGGCCAGCCATTATCGGGCTGCACGGCGCGATTCCATTGCCCATTTATCGTTGTAATTTTTCCTAAGAGGTGAGCTTCTTTCAAAATTTTATTATAGCTATGAAGATAATATGGATTACTTCTTCTTTGATGACCAATTTGCACGACTCTCTTTGTTCTACGAGCGGCATTTACAATTTTTTTTGCACCTTCGAGAGTGTTCGACATCTCCTTTTCACAATAGACATGAAGACCAGCTTCCATACAATCCACAGCGTGCTGTGCATGCCAGAAATCGGGAGAGGCTACTATTACTGCATCTAAATTTTTCTCTTTCGCCAGCATCTCTTTATAATCAATATATGAATTTAATTTGTGTCCATATTTCGTTAAGAGATTCGAGACACGCTTTAAATTATATTCTTCCCAGATATCGCATACAGCTCTGAATTTAATATTTGGAATTTTCAGACATGCATTCACTAATACTTGTCCTTGTGCTCCCGCACCAATAAGTGCAACATTAAGTTCTTTAGCTTCTTTGTTCTTACCCGTAATTATATGAGGAGCGAGTACTATACCCGCTCCCAATACTGTTGTTGCTTTTATAAATTCTCTTCTATCGAGATTATTGCTTTCTGACATTAAAAGTATCCTTATAAGAATTATTCTAAAGACCAGCCCGGTGAATATTGATAATGAAGATATTCATTTGCTTCAGGTAAATTAGTAAACATAAATTTATCAGGGTCCCAATTAAGCACTGTGTTTTTCTCCGCTAATTTAATTGCGATATTTCCCAATAGCATTACTTCGGTTAGCTTACCTGAATAAGAAAAATCGGTAGAGCTTAACTTATTCTCTTTTATACCTGTAATCCATTCATCGTAAATACCGGGTGAACGAACTAAGGTCTTTGCCGGTGGAACGAACTCTTTCATTTTCGATTCCGGAATAATTCTTACTCCCTTGCCATAAGTTCCATGCATAATTGTGCCTTTAGAACCATAATAAATAACTCCGCCGCCGCTATCGCCCATCTTTCTTCCCGGTTCTAATTCTGCCGGTCTTGGTGGCATTAATCCGCCATCATACCATTTTAATGTAACGGGAGGTTTATTCCCACGTGCAGGGAATTGATATGTAACTAATGATGCTAATGGATAATAATCTAAATTAAACTTAGTTGAAGATGCCTCTATGGAGGTAGGATGACCTAATTCTAAAGCCCAGAATGGTTGGTCTATGAAATGCGCACCCATATCTCCGAGCGCACCTGTTCCAAAATCCCATAATCCTCTCCATGTAAATGGATGATAACTTGGATGATACGGTCTAAAGGGTGCAGGACCTAAAAATAGATTCCAATCTAGTGAATCGGGACTTGTTGGTATTTCCATAGGACGCTTAATATCGCCTTGAGGCCAAATCGGTCGATTTGTCCAAATGTGTACTTCGGTAACATCGCCGATTGCACCGGATTGAATCCATTCTACTAATAATCGAGATTCTTCACCCGCATGTCCCTGATTACCCATTTGAGTAATTAATTTTTTCTCTTTAGCTACTTCTGCAAGTCGCCTTGCTTCATATACTGTATGAGTTAAAGGTTTTTGAACATAAACATGCTTACCCATTTGCATTGCAGCCATTGCAATAATAGCATGAGTATGATCGGGAGTAGCAATTACCACCGCATCAAGATTTTTTTCTTTCTCTAACATTTTTCTGTAATCGCGGTATTGAGTTGCCTTAGGATATGTTTTCCTTACTTCTAATCCCATAGTATCATCAATATCGCAAAGGGCAACAATATTTTGAGAGCTTACACCTTGAGCATCGGATTCCCCTTTGCCTCCGATTCCCACAACCGCGATATTAAGTAGATCACTTGGGATTTTTTTATTAGCTCCCCATAGATGACTTGGTAAAATTGTAAATGCGGTAGCTGCCATTCCCGCTTGAGTTAAAAATGAACGGCGCGTTAATCCAAAGCCGTTATCGGCTTTTTTGGTATCTTCCTTTTCCATTTATTACTCGGTTTTTAGTTTTTAGAAAAATTTTATTCTTATAAAGATAAATTTATCTTAAATTTAACTCCACATAAAAATAAGAAATCTTAATTCAATTTATAGGAGCAATAAATGAGTGTTAAAGTTCGCTTATCAATTATGATGTTCCTTCAGTACGGGGTTTGGGGTGCTTGGTACGTTACTGTGGGTAATTATATGACTGCAATTGGAATGCAGTCAGAAATTTATTGGGCTTTTACCGTAAGCCCGATCGCTTCAATTATCTCACCATTTTTCTTAGGTATGGTTGCAGACAGATATTTTTCTACCGAAAAAGTTTTGGGATTTCTTCATATCATCGGCGGTGTAGCAATGTTTATCTCGCCAATGTTTGCAGAGGGTCCGCTCGCCTCTCCTACTTTATTTATAGTATTCCTATTGATTAATATGCTTTGCTATATGCCGACAATCGGATTGACAAATTCACTTGCATTTAATCATCTTTCAAATCAAGAAAAAGAATTTCCGATCATTCGCGCATTCGGAACTTTCGGATGGATTGCAGCGGGAGTTCTTGTAAGTAAAGTTCTTGGCGCCGATCTTACTTCGATGCCATTAAAGATTGCCGGCATTCTTGGAATACTACTTGGTATATTTAGTTTCGTACTTCCTCATACTCCACCTCCGGCACTTGGAGAAAAAGCTTCATTCCGTAAAATTATTGGGATCGATGCTTTCAATAAAATAAAAAGTAAACCGTTCTATGTATTTATAATAAGTTCATTTTTGCTTTGTATTCCACTTTCAGTTTATTATGCCTATGCCCCTGTATTTGTTAATTCTTCAGGGATAGAAAATCCGGGCTTTGTAATGTCTTTCGGTCAGATGTCAGAATTCGTTTTCATCTTATTAATGCCGTTACTCTTTCCAATACTCGGTATTAAGAAGATGCTTCTTACAGGAATGTTCGCATGGGTTCTCCGATATTTGCTCTTTGCTCTCGGAGCACCGGATCAAGTTGTTTGGATGATTCTTGCAGGTGTTATTCTTCATGGTATCTGTTATGATTTCTTCTTTGTTGCAGGATTTATTTATGTTGACAAGAAAGCAACTAAAGATATCCGCGCACAAGCACAAGGATTCGTTGTCCTCGCTACTTATGGATTCGGAATGTTAATCGGTGCTCAATTAGCCGGTTATCTATTTAATGGAATGGTTGATGCAAGTTCTCCCGATGTATTTAAGCAATGGCAGAATTTTTGGTACGTTCCGGCTGTTTTAGCCGCAATAGTTATGGTATTCTTCGCTGCTATGTTTAAAGATAAAGAAGTTGAAAAATTAGAAGGAGCTAATTAATGGCTAAGAGATTAGGAGTTGGAATTATAGGGGCGGGATTTAATGCTAAATTTCATATCCGTTCATGGGTCTCAGTAAGAGATGCTGATATATGCGGTATATTTGATAAGAATAAAGATCGCTCGGAAGAAGCTGCCGAATTGGCAAAAAACCTCAAAGTAGGCGAACCGAAAATATTCGATTCAATAACTGAAATGGTGTCGGATGAAAATATTGATGCTATCTGGATATGCTCACCTAACTTTGCACGCATAGAAACTATGGAAGAGATCGTCTCGGCAATAGAATCGGGAAAAGGTAAGTTAATTGGTGTTTGCTGCGAAAAACCTCTCGGAAGAAACGTAGCCGAAGCTAAGAAAATGGTACAATTAGTTAAACGTGCCGGATTGCTCGATGGTTATTTAGAGAATCAACTTTTTGAGCCAACTGTCCAAAGAGGGAAAGAGATTATTTGGAGCCGCGGTGCAAAGGTAACCGGCAGACCTTATCTTGCAAGAGCTGCAGAAGAACATGGAGGACCTCATAGCCCTTGGTTCTGGGAAGGGACTCTTCAAGGTGGTGGTGTAATGAATGATATGATGTGTCATTCTGTGGAAGTGGCGCGCTTTCTTCTCACCGAACCGGGCAAACCAAGAAATTCGCTTACTCCAATTAAAGTTACCGCACATGCAGAAAACTTAAAATGGCAGCGCCCTCATTATGCCGAGATACTTAAAAATAATTCTGAAGGTAAATTGGATTATATAAATCGTCCCGCAGAAGATTATGCTCGTGCAGTAGTCGAATATAAAGACGAAAAGGGTGAAAAAATAATTGTTGAAGTTACTACTTCATGGTGTTACGTTGGCGCCGGACTTCGTCTTAGTGTGGAACTCCTCGGACCTGAATACTCAATGGGAATAAACACACTTGATACCGATCTCAAAGTATTTTTCAGTCGTGAAGTAAAAGGTGATTCGGGAGAAGACCTTGTAGAGAAACAGAATGCAGAAGTGGGTCTGATGCCTGTCGTGGGAAACGAAGAAAACACTTATGGTTATGATATGGAAAACCGGCACATGGTTCAATCTTTCCTTAATGGGAAAAGACCTGAGGAGAATTTTGAGGATGGATTAAACGTTACTGAACTACTTATGACTGCCTATATGAGTGCTGAAGAGGAAAAAACAATTGCATTTCCTCCGCCTGATTTAGATACATTTATTCCTAAAGTTGCTAAAGGTAATTGGAACAATAAAAACAAATAACAATAAATAAATTTTGGGGTAGTCATGAACAAAATAAGAAAAATCTTTTTACCGATATTTATGATTTTACTTTTAATAAATATTAAACCGGTTAAAGGACAAGATATGGCTGATTATAAAGATGTAAAAATTCGTGAGTTTAAAGTGGCAATTCAATGCTGGACTTTCAGGAAATTTACTTTCTTAGAAACTTTAGGTAAAGTGGAAGCACTCGGTGTTAAATACCTTGAAGCTTATCCGGGTCAGAAGCTTGGTTCTTCCGATCCCGATGCAACATTCAATTATGATATGAGCGCAGAAAATATTCAGATTGCAAAAGATGCTCTAAAAAAACATAATATTAAAATTGTAAGCTTTGGAGTAGTGGGTTTTGAAAATACAGTGGAAGCGACAAAAAAGGTTTTTGAATTTGCAAAGAAAATGGGTATCGAAACTATCGTTACAGAACCAAAAGATGATGATTTATCTATCTTAGATAAGATGGTTAAGGAATATGGAATTAAGGTTGCAATTCATAATCACCCACTTCCTTCTAAATATGCTAGACCGGAAACCGTTCTTAAATTAATCACTGGCTATGATGAAAGAATCGGAAGCTGCGGAGATACGGGACATTGGTTAAGAACCGGTGTTAATCCAATCGATGCACTTAAATTATTATCGGGAAGAATGATAGAACTTCATCTAAAAGATTTAGATGCTTTCGGTAAAAAAGAAGCACAAGATGTTCCTTTCGGTTCAGGCGTAGCAAATGTTCATGATATACTCGCAGAATTGACTCTTCAGAATTTCCGCGGTTATCTTGTAATCGAACATGAAAGAGATTCCGAAGCAGATAATCCTTCCCCTTCTATTAAAAAGGGATTAGAATATATTTATAGCATTATGCATTACAAAGGTTATGATGAAATACTCGGATGTAATTGGAAAGAATATAATAAACATGGCTGGAATCATTACGGTCCCGGTTATTTTGAGTTAGATGAAAAAACCGGTGTGCTTACTTCAAGTGGTGGGATGGGCTTATTCTGGTATAGCGCTAAAAAATATGCGGATTTTATTCTTGAATTAGATTATAAATGTCTCGCACCGAATACTAATTCCGGTGTATTTATTCGTGTTCCCGATTTTGTTATTAGCAATGATTATATATATCATTCATTTGAGATACAGATTGACGATAAGTCCACCGATATTCATCGTACCGCTTCAGTCTATGATTCCCAAGCTCCTAAAGAAGATGCTTTCAAACCAACCGGTCAATGGA
The DNA here is from genome assembly GCA_001516025.1 of bacterium BRH_c32. Lineage (GTDB taxonomy): Bacteria > Bacteroidota > Ignavibacteria > Ignavibacteriales > Melioribacteraceae > BRH-c32. Next base: position 38,642 of record LOEU01000015.1, read on the forward strand.
ATCATTATAAAATTTCATTTATCGGCGACGTAATTAAAGTGGAATTAAACGGTAAAGAAGTAATTGATTGGAAAGCTGAGCCTCGCGGTAAAATTAAAGACTTTGCAAAGGAAGGATATATCGGTCTGCAGAATCATGATAGCAATGCGAAGGTCAGTTTCAAGAATATATTTGTAAAAGAAGTAAAATAATAATTACAAAAAAAGCTGCTCTTAAGGCAGCTTTTTTTTGAAATAATTATGAGCAGGGAGGATATTCTTACTGTTTTTTTGATTTGAACTACCACATAATATGCTGCTGAGTTTGATATAAAATGCTGCTTGAATTCTACACCAAGCAGCATTTTTATATTTATTTTTCTTTCCTATAGAACTTGAATGATAAGTTCAAAATAAATCCTAATAATATAAATACACCTATTGCGAAGATTGTATCTCCGAATGCGCGTGTCCATCTTAAATTATTCATTAATGGTGTCTGTAAAAATTCTGCACTTCTCGCATACCAATAACCATATTTAACCGATGCCCATGTCTGCATCAATCCAACCGGCAACAAGCTAAACATCACCATTGCAAACAGACCAAAATTAATAGACCAAAATGAATATTTCATTGTTTTTTCTGACCATTCAATTTCCGGTTTAATTGAGCGGAGAGTAAATAACATCAATCCGATACCCAACATTCCATAAACACCAAACAACGCAGCATGACCATGAACAGGAGTTGTATTTAATCCCTGCATATAATAAAGCGCAATCGGAGGATTAATCATAAATCCGAATAAACCCGCTCCCACCATATTCCAGAAAGCAACTGCAACGAAATAATAGATCGGCCATTTATATTTTTGTACCCATGCTTTCGATTTTGAAATTCGGATATTTTCCCATGCTTCGTATCCAACAAATACTAACGGCACAACTTCGAGCGCGCTAAATACCGAACCAAAAGCCAGTGCTACCATTGGCGTTCCGCTAAAATAGAGATGATGTAGTGTACCGATAATACCACCCGAAAGAAATATCGTTGAAGCGAGCACCGTGGCTTGTGCACTCATTTTAATATCTATTAGTTTTAAGCGTGCAAATAAGAATGCGATTACAACAGTAGCGAATACTTCAAAGAAACCTTCAACCCATAAATGAACCACCCACCATCTCCAATATTCTGCTATGGCAAGATTTGTATGCTTACCATACATTAATGCTGCAGACCAAAATAGTGCAATAGCTACCGAAGAGATTAAAAATAAAGTTAGAATCTGTTTTTGATCCGGATTATTTTTTAATGCCGGTTTGATCGATCTTATCATCAAAACTAACCAAAGCAATAAGCCAATAAAAAGTGCTACTTGGAAAAATCTTCCTAAGTCAATATACTCATAACCGCTATGACCAAACCAGAACCAATAATCATCATGCATAACGTTCATTACAGATAACCATTCGCCTGCCATTGAACCAAGAACTACAACCAATAAAGCTCCGAATAAAACATTTACTCCGAGACGCTGATATTTCGGTTCTACTCCGCTGACTGCCGGTCCGATATAAAGCCCTGCTGCAAGCCATGCCGTAGCTATCCAAAATATTCCAAGTTGAGTATGCCAAGTTCGAGTAATTACATAAGGAAGAATTTCTGAAAGAGGAATGCCATAAAATCCATTTCCTTCTACTCCGTAATGAGCCGATATAACGCCCATTACAATCTGCAGAAATATCAATAGCGATACAACCCAAAAATATTTTATTACCGCTCTTTGTGAGGGTGTAAGTACACTTCCTAATAGGGGATCATTTAATGGTGCATTTCCATAAGGTGCTTCTTTTTCTCTTGAACCATACCACCAGACCATGCCTCCTATTCCGGCTAAGAGGACTATGATACTCACTCCTGTCCATACAACCGCTTCACCTGTCGGCACATTATCTATTAATTTTTCGTGAGGCCAGTTATTTGTATATGTTATCTCGTCATTTGGTCTATTCGTGGATGCTGCCCATGAAGACCAGAAAAAGAAAGCTCCTAATTGTCTTAATTTTTCACAATCAGTTAATGAATTTGCTCTGATTGCATATTCATCTTTCCCGTTACTAAATACCTCTGTATAATGTTGAATATTTTCTTCGATCGCTTTTTCTCGAACATTATCGAGAGTGATTATTCCCGTCGAGGGATTATAAGTATTTGTTCGGTAGGAATTTGTTAAACGTGCTTGTAGAGATGCTTTCTTTTCGTCTGATAAGTTTTCATACTTCGTGCTGTCTTCATCCATAGCCCACAAATCGAGAACTAATACCGCTTCTCTATGTAGCCAATCGGCAGTCCAATCAGGTGCTACATAGCTTCCGTGTCCCCATACTGAACCGGATTCCATACCTCCCATAGCCTGCCAAACATTTTGTCCTTTCTCAATATCCTCTCTTGTAAAAATTACATTTCCGGCTTTAGTAACTACTTTTTCAGGCATTGGAGGTGCTTCCTGATAAATCCTTACACCAATCCAGCCTAATACTGCAAACGAGATAATTATAACTAATGAAAATGCCAGCCAATATTTTTTCACATTCACCTCACTAATTTTGTAATTTATTTTAAGTTCGTCAATTCGTTTTCTAATTCAATTGCTTTTGGGAAAAGGATATTATTTTCAAGATGAATATGCTTAAATAAATCTTTTTCAAATTCTTCTAACTCCTTATATGTAACGGTGTATGTAGTGCAGGCATCATCGGGAAGCTTAAATCCATTTGAAAGATTGCGGATTATTTCCAATTCACTGCCCGCTGATTGATGTTCCTGTTCCATCTTTTTTATTGGATTTTTTACCGTTCCATATCCGCTTGATTTGGGAGTTTCCCCATATTTTTTTGATTCTACTAGATATTTAATTAGTGGGAATAGAATTTTTTCCTCTTTATCCATGTGAGCGAGCATGTCTGCAGATAGTACTGAGAACTCATGTTTAATATTATTTAGTTCGGGATGGTTTTTGCTATGCGCATTTACCACTTTATCTAAATGAGCTCCGATTACCGGTATTGCTTCCTTTACATATTTATGATGAGTATTGACTATATATTGAGAAAGAGTAACTAAATCCATTGAAGAAAATATCTGGTCTTCGTTATTATTCCCTACTAGTATTTTCTCTAATTCGGGCATAAAAGTATCGACTTCAATATTCTTTTCAGATAGTGAATCTTTTAACGGTCTATTTCCATTACAGCAATAATCGATTCCATACTTTTCAAATAATTTTGCAGTTTTGAAATTTTCTACTACAAATTCCTTTACCTTTTTCTCGGTAAGGTTTTTATTAATATTATTTGTAATCTCGTCTTTATACATGTTTGTTCCTTTCTTTACGTGCTTAATCGCACTTAATGTCTTATTATGTTATAAACTAATTCATTTTTGTTAAAAATACAACAACATAAGCAGAATTATTATTCCGATTCAAAATTAATAATATTAAGACAAAGTGTCAAATTATTTCTTTACACCAAATTTAATACGGATTTAATAGTATCTAAGCCCGAGATAATTTATTTTTGTATATGTAAATAAATTAGAATGGAGAATATTAGTGGAATTAAGAAAATCGCTTGGTTTAACGAAGGATGGGATGAATGAACCAATAAAATCTAAAAAATTAATCGAATATATAAATCTAAAATTATCTGCTTTAGGAAAACCTATTTATGAAGATCATAATGAAAAATATGCCTTAGGACTTACTTATGATTTAATTCAAAATCTAAGAGAGAAGAATAGGATTCTCTCTAATTATCGTTGTCCCGCAGATCAAAGAATACAAAATTTCTTAGATTCATACTTAAGTGAGTTCAAAGATAAAGTAAATATTCGTATTCCGAGTAATTCGTTTATATTAGATAGTCATGGAATAGCAAGAGTACTCTCTCTTCCCCCTAATCAATCAGAATTTGTTTCGGATATCGTTCGCTCATATCGAGTAAAGCAAGGAATATTGCATAATCCTAAAAGCGATAGACGTACAACAAAAGGAGTATTTCATATTGCCGAAGGTGGACTCCCTATCCCGGATGATAAAAAATCTGTACCTAAAAAAGTTTTTGCTAATTTATTAATGGCGGCTTTCAATCCACCGAATGAATTACTTCAGATCCCTTTTACTTCAACTCAAGAAAATAAGGCAGAACTTTTCGTATCGCTTTTACTTAAACCGACTGTAAGTCCTGAAGTACCCGGATTTTGTAAATCGAAGAAAATGGAAATTCGATTCTTCGCTCCCGGGAATCTTGTAAGCAATCTCGATTTTGTTGAATCAATTTTTGGCAATGCCGGCGATCCTTATCTCTATTGGAATGATTCCGCTGTTGATATTGAGCAATGGAGCGGCCACACAGGTTTTATTATACTTGCACCTCATTTAACTAGATTTACGAAACGGGAACTCGGACTTCCGAAGATTGATATCGCCACTGCGCGACAAGTCCGAGACGGTATGTGTTGGGAAAATGAAGATGAACTCTATAATGGTGGAGATGCTTTTAAGATTACCGCTCGTACCGAAGAAGGTGTGATTGTTACTGTTATTGCCGATAATTATTTCGGATATTCTAAGAAAGAAGTGAAAACTCAAATTAGTTATGCTGCTAATCTTCTCGGTAACGCTGAGGAAGAACATGCCGGAGGAGCAATTGCATTCCCAAGTTATAATCTTGGCGATTTCTTCCATGATGACAATCAAATTCAACAAGACAATCATACTTATGAACAACTTACAAAAGCCTATTCTTCATTCATGGATTTTAAGGATGAAGGATATGCAATAGATAAAATCTATGATGATATTATCTATGTACCTCAAGATTGTTATTTCAGCTTAGCCGATCAAAGCGTAACTTGGACTTGGCAAGATAAACCAAGACGGATTCAACTGAGTCCAAAGAAAACTTATATACTTCCTTCGGGATATAAAATCAGGATGGAAAAAAATTCTTATATTCCCTCTTGGAGATTAATCGGTACAGTTGCAGAAGGAACATTCTGCCATAAGCCATGCACCGTTTCAGGCGGAGGTAAATCGGAAATCTCTAAATCAATTTTAGATTCCACTATCTATGGACCTTTTTTCACGGCAGATTTTGAAAAAGATTTTGAATTAGTTGAACAAGTAATTAATCATGATTACAGCGATAAAGACCCGAATACTAAGCCAAATCAAAGCAGAACAATTCTAAGTCCTAACCGTTCTCTCGGATCGGTAATTAAGCTTCTTACTCCTTCTCCTATTTATACCGCAGAATATAATCAGTGGGTTGATAGTATTCCTCAATATATCAAAGGTCTTGTTTATATAATTAAACGATTTTATAATGCCGAATGGGGACAGAATTGGAAAGATTATTTCTCGGTCGATATAATCGATGGAAGATTCGGTAATGAGCTTAAATATAATAATAGAAAGCTTGTCGCCAGCTATTTGCGTGTTGGTTTAAGAAAAGATAATTCTTGGAGAACTTTTAAATTACGTCAAGATTTTGTTGCCTCCGATAAGGTTCAGATGGAAGATGACATTACGGCTTCGATTGTAATCCCTTCAAATCAATTAGAATATTTACCAAAAGAGATTCATTATCCTGCTGTTAAATTTATTGAAAATTGTGAATTTCGATTTTTCCAGAGACCTGATGAAGCAATTCATAGAGGTTATGATAAACAGGCTGAGAAAGATTTATCAACACCTAATACTTTCATATCTAATTTTGCTCCACTCACTATCAATGACGCAGAACGTTTTGTTGAAGATGCAATTGAATTTGATAAGTTCACCGCTCCGGTTAAAAAATTAATTGAAGAAGTCGTTGATAATAAGGATAGCGACTACTTTGTATCACCTTCTAACGCAAGAATTTTTGAAGGTAAACCATCTAAAAATATGCGCTACCTCCAGAATAGACCGGACATAGCTAAACACAAGGAAAAATATATTGCAGAAGTAGGAGCACGACTTTTCAGAAAAGTACCGGAAGATAAACCGATATTTTGGCCAGTAATATCAGTACTAGCCGGTAGAAGGGATAATCCTCCTGAGCCGGGAGTTCGCTCTCTTGCTGTTCATAACCCCATTCATTATCAGGAATTACCTGAATTATTCATGGATTTCATCTGTTCATTAACAGGTAAATCACCATCGACCACAGGGGCGGGTTCAGAAGGCGCACTTACAAAAGGTCCATTTAATGCGCTCTGCCCTATCACCGATCTTAATAACGCTTTGGTTTCTTTTATTCTAACCGGATACGATGGATTTACTTCGGTAGCAGGATATATAGGTCCGAAGTATCGTGTGGATCATGATATCAGTTTATTAATTCCCGAATTATGGGGAAGATTAAGAGTGGAAGAAAGAGAACCGGAATTCCTTATTAAAGAAGGTCTCTTTGAGAAATTAGAAGATTTTGAACATAACGGGAAATTAATTTTGGCAAGTCGTCTCGGATATCGAATGACTTATAAATTTGTTCGTTCATTCTTTGGAAGAGTTTTTGAAAATCCATCCTCTGTTTTCGATGAAGATATGTTAAAACCGGAATTGCAGGATCTTGAAGTTTATGTTGATGGAATTAATAATATTGTAGAAGCACAAAAAAGAGTAGCCCAAAGTTATTTCTTAGATGGAAGTATCGAAGGAGCGATTCCGCCACTTAAAGCATTGCTTCATATTATGGTGTATGATAATTATGAAGGTAAATCGATCAACGATCCCGAAATAAGAAATCTGTTTACTTATGACTATACTTTAAAAAGTGATTGGTATAAAGAAAGACTTCTGAATAAGCAGCTTTATGATATCGAATTATTCAAAAAGCATCTTGATTATTTAAATAAACAACTTGAGACTCCAAATAATCTCTCCGATAAAGAGAAAAAATGCCTGCAGGATAAACTCGAAATAGTAAAGCAGAAACAAAAATATTTCAAATCCGCCGAATACCTCAAACATCTTGAAGGATATATAGGATTGGATAATATTTACAAGAACTAAAATTATTACTTAAGAATTCTTTCGAGAAATCTCCGGCTGTTTAAATGCAGCCGGAGCTTTTTATTATTCGTATCTTAATGTTTTTACCGGATCGGAAATTGCAGATTTAAAGGCTTGTATAGCAACTGTAAAAACAGAAATTAATATTGCAATCAATGCGGCTAATAGAAAAGCCCACCAATTCATTTCAATTCTATAAGCAAAATTCTGAAGCCATTTGCTCATAAAGTAATACGCCACCGGTATCGCTATTAAATTTGCCAACAAAACCCATTTTGTAAAATCTTTTGTTAGAAGAAAAATAATCGAGAATACAGACCCGCCAAGTACCTTCCTAATACCAATTTCTTTTATTCTTTGTTCTGTTACATATATAGCTAGACCATATAATCCGAGCACTGCAATAAAGATTGCTAAAATTGAAAAAATAGTAATGAGCATCCCTATTTTTTCTTCTTTTTCATATAAGCCGGCAAGTTTTTGGTCTGCAAAGTTAAAATACATATTTCCTGTAACATCTAAATTGTTCCAAACCGCTTTAATCTTTGCAATAGTATTAGTAAAATCATTCGAACTAATTTTTATGGCGAGTACGCTTGCCGGTTGAGTTACATCACTTAAACGCAATATCATAGGTCTAATTGTTGTGTGAAGTGATTCATAATTAAAATCTTTTATTATTCCGATTACATTAAAACTCTTTGCAGGAGCCAGGATCGAAAGTGCAAATATTTTGGCTCCTAAAACATTATTAGATTTACATGCTTTTTCCATTGCCTCATTAATTATAATATTTGTTGAATCTGAAGAATAATCTTTTGAGTAGAATCTTCCCGCTTTTATTTTAATGCCATAAGTCTTTAGGAAATCGTAATCAACATCAAGGAACTGTGCCGAAATCAAATCCGAACCGGAATTTTTATTGAATAGGAATGAATTACCCGGAATTCCGGCAACAAACATCCGAGATGAATTAGTGAAAGATTTAATGCTTGGTATTTTCCTTAACTCATTTTTGAATGCTTCCAATTTATCGCCTATATTTGAAGCGTTTTCAATTAATACTAAATGATCTTTTTGAAAACCTAAATTCTTATTTTGCATAAAATTTAATTGGTCTTTCATAATAATTGTAGCAATTATTAATGCAATCGAAATAGAAAATTGCACAATTACTAATATGCTTCTAAAAGGACTTTTCCGTTTGTTACCTTTACTTGATTTTAGAATATGACTCGGCATTAATGCAGAGAGATAAAATGAAGGATAACTTCCGGCTAATAATCCTACAATTATGATAAACATAATTATTATAGGAATTGTATAATAATTACTAAAGTAGTTCATCTCCAAATTTTTCGATACAAATTCATTAAATAGAGGAAGAACTAATTCTACTATTAATAAGGAAAGTAAAACTGAAATAGCACAAGTAATAATTGATTCTGATATAAATTGTTTTATCAAATCAGATCTATTTGAACCTAAAGTCTTTCTAATCCCTACTTCTTTAGCTCTTTCATCCGATTTTGCAGTAGTTAAATTCATAAAATTTATTACTGCAATTAGTAGTATAAATATAGATACTATTGAGAAGATATAAAGATATGTTATATCGCTTGACTTAATATCATTCCATTCAGTATTTGGATCAAGTCCATAAATACTTTGTGAACGTAAATAGATATCGCCAACCGGCTGCAATTTATATTGATAGATATTACCTTTTGCCAGAAATTCTTGTATTGGAATACCAATAAATTTTTCAGCAGCCGGAGCAACATATTCTTTCACAATTCCTTCAAGTTTTCGTTCAAATTCATTTACATTTGACCCCGGTTTTACAAGTATATAGGTTGTAAATAAAGCATTCAACCAATCATGAATATTTTCTGAATTATATGATGACATCGAAAGTAAAAATTCGCAGCTAAAATGAGATTTCTTTGAAAAATCCTTTATTAAACCGGTTACTAGATATGACTTTTCATTTTCTACTTTTATTACTTTGCCAACAGGATTTTCATTACCAAAATAACGTTTTGCGGCTGTTTGAGTTATTACTAAAGAATTTGGGTTTACCAATGCAGTTTTGGGATCACCGTTTATTAGATCAATATTAAAAATGGAAAAAAAAGTTGAATCAACTAAATAGACATCCCCCTCTCTAAATATTTTTTCTTTATAGATCAAAGTATGAATTCCTTGATATCCAATTCGAGCATAAGACTCAACTTCGGGGTAATTACTTTTTATTGCCTCTGCCAATGGTCCATCAGTTTTTGAATTATTTGATTCTACCCCTTCAATAATTGAATGTGTATATACTCTATATATTCTATCAGAATTTGGGTAGAATTTATCATACCCTAATTCATCTATTACAAATAAACCCAAAGTAATAAAACATGCAATTCCAACGGCAAGCCCCACAATATTTATTAATGAAAAACTTTTTAGCCTGATTAAGTTTCTAAACGCAATTTTAATATATGTACCGAACATTTGATTAATCTCCGATTTAATTATTAATTATAATCTGAATCCTTGCTGAAAATTTTCAGTAACTATTTTCCCATCGAGGAGATGAATAACTCTATTGCCATATTCGGCATATGCAGGAGAGTGAGTAACCATTACTATTGTAGTCCCAGTTTCATTTAGATAAGTCAATAAATTCATTACTTCATCCCCATGTGAAGTATCTAAATTTCCCGTTGGTTCATCAGCAAATATTAATCGGGGTTGAGCAACAATGGCACGCGATACTGCTACTCTTTGCTGCTGTCCCCCAGATAATTGTTGGGGGAAATGATTTCTGCGGTGCATTATCTCCATTATCTCAAGTACTTTTTCTACCTTCGCTTTTCTTTCATCGGATTTCATCTTCATATACAATAAAGGCAGTTCGATATTCTCATAAACCGTTAATTCATCAATTAGATTAAAACTTTGGAATACAAATCCAATATTTTCCTTTCTGATTCGGGCACGTTGATTTTCATTTAATTTGGAAATATCATCCCCCATAAAATAATATTTACCCTCTGAGGGTGTATCCAAAAGTCCGAGAATATTCATCAAAGTAGATTTTCCACAACCGGAAGGTCCCATTATAGTAGCAAATTCACCTTCTTTTATTTCTATATTAACATTATCAACTGCTGTGGTTTCTACTTCTTTTGTTCTAAATATTTTTGTTAGATTTTCGGTTCTAAGCATTTTTTTACCTCATTTATTTTAGATTTAATATCTCTTTATTTCCAAAATTCTGATATGAAGATGTTATTACTATGTCGCCTTCATTAAGTCCCGAAAGAAGCTCAAGAAAGTGTTGGTTCTGCCTTCCAATCTTTATTTCTCTTTTCTTTGCAACCTTTCCGTTTTGATCTATTAGATAAATCCATTGCCCACCTGTCTCTGTAAAGAATCCGCCATTTTCGACTAACAAAGAACTTGTAGTCTTCCCTAACTTTAATTTTATACTTACAGATTGTCCTCTTCTAATATCAATTGGGTGCTTTCCCGCAAAAACCAGATCAATACTGAATCTTCCATTTGTAACCTGAGGATACACTGTCTTGACCACTAATTGATAAACCTGATTATTAAAATCATATTCACCTGTAACGCCTTGCTTTACACGTAAAATATAATGCTCGTCCACTTCCGCTTTGACTTTGAAAGAATCGATATTATCTATTTGTCCAAGCTGATACCCCGCTGGAACTGATTGACCTATTTCACAACTTAATGATGTCAATTGCCCTTTAATTGGTGCTTTCACTGTAAGGTTAGCCAATTGTCCTTCCACCAAATTGAGATATTTTTTTGATAATTCTATATTAGCGTTTCCTTGATTCGTTAAGTCCTCCAAGGTCAATGAATCTCTTTTTAAGGATTCTGATAGAATTACTTTTCTATGTAACAACGTTTCAAATTTTTCTTTTGTAAGAAGAAATTCATTATTGGAAATCAATCCTTTGTTATATAGCGCTTTATTTGTAGTAAAGATTCTTTCTTGATTTAGGATTGCAAGATTGAGATTAATTAGTTGGTCTCTTTTATTGAGTAGATTTTGTTCAAAAGTTAAACTCGTTTGTCGGGACATGCTTTCAGCCTGTAAGAAGCTTGATTGAGTGTTCATTACTTGGAGCGATAAATTTGGATTATCAAGCTTTACAATTGCATCTCCCGGATTTAACATAGCCCCTTCTTCTACATATTTGTGAACTATCTTTCCTCCATCGGATAAATCTAAATAGAAGGAATAAAATGGTTCTATACTTCCATCCACGGGTATATAATCTTGAAATTCTCCTTTTTGTACTTCGGTGATTGTTATTTTATCTTTTTCTACATTAAGTTTATTACTATCTGAGAGAGCAGAATAAGTTATAAGCATTAGGGAGACAAATATCGTTAAATAAATTATTGCTCTAATAATTTTTCTATCCCAATTTTTATTCTTGATTATCTTATCCATTTCTAATCTCTATAATATACTTCTAATACTCAATTAATATGCCATTAATAAAGTTTGAGAATTAAGCTAATTATTGAATTTATTGAAGTTTGTGCTCTCAATTATTGTTCGGAAACGGACATTGATGTTCGTAAATGAACAATTTTTGTAATATTTTTATAAATAGAAAATATAATTAAGTGTGAGTCTATGCGAAGTGTATTAATAGTTGATGATAATGAAGATATTCTAATAGCACTTAAGCTGCTTTTAAAACCTGAATGTGATTTAATCATAACTGAAAACGACCCTGCCAAAATTCCCTCACTATTACTTAATCATTCATTTGATGTAATTTTCTTAGATATGAATTTCTCCTTCGATACGACGAGTGGGATGGAAGGTTTTTATTGGTTAAAAGAGATTAAAAAAATTGAACCAAATTCTGTGATAATTTTAATTACTGCTTTTGGTGATATAAGCTTGGCAATTAAAGCAATAAAAGAAGGAGCTACTGATTTTATTTTGAAACCATGGCAAAATGAAAAGCTTATGGCTACTTTTTCATCAGCATGTAAATTATATGATTCTCAATTAGAATATGAAAAAATTAAAAATCAGCAGAATTACTTCAATAAACTTTTAGAATCGGGAGTACCAGAAATAATTGGTAATTCTGAAGAAATGAAAAAGATGTTCCGAATTATTTCTAAAGTTGCTGATACGGATGCGAATGTATTAATTCTTGGTCAAAATGGAACTGGTAAAGAATTGGTAGCACGCGCATTACATAAAAATTCAAAAAGGGGAAATAATGTTTTTGTTTCGGTGGATATTGGTTCATTAACACAATCGCTTTTTGAAAGTGAATTATTTGGCTATGTAAAAGGAGCTTTCACTGATGCAAAGGAGGATAAACCGGGAAGATTTGAAATTGCATCAGGCGGCACTTTATTCCTTGATGAAATCGGGAATCTACCTCTAGAACTTCAATCTAAACTTCTTTCAGTTATTCAGAAAAAGGAAGTAACCCGTGTTGGTTCAAATAAACCAATAAGTATCGATATCAGACTAATTTGCGCAACTAATGCTGCTATTTACGAATTAGTTGCAAATAATAAATTCAGGCAAGATCTTCTTTATCGTATTAATACTGTAGAGATACAATTACCCCGCCTAGAAGACCGCAAAGGAGATATATCGTTACTTGCAGAATATTTTTTGAATCAATTCAAGCAAAAATATAATAAACCACTGCTTACCATATCGCCATTAACTATTAAAAAATTTGAAGAGTATCCATGGCATGGGAACGTCAGAGAGCTTCAACATATAATTGAAAGAAGCGTAATTATGTGTGATTCAAATACTATTAAACCATCAGATATTCATTTTAATGAGAACAAAATTAATAACAATGATCCTTTAGACACACTAAATTTGGATGAAATAGAAAAGACTGTAATTCAAAAAGCTCTAATAAAATCGGAGGGAAATGTATCAAGAGCAGCTAAGGAATTAGGATTAACTCGAAATTCCTTATATAGAAGAATGGAGAAATACCATTTATGAATAATTTTCGTTTTCAAATTATTTTAAGAACCCTTTTATTATTCTTATTACTTTTTTCTTCGTCTTATTTTTTCCAAAATTCTAATTTTTTTTTAGGAATACTATTTTTAATTGCCGCATTGATTCCAGTCTATTTGATAATTGCCTATTCAGAATTATCTAATAAAGAATTAATTAAATTTTTAAAAGGGATTAATTACTCTGACTTCACACAAAATATTACGATCAATAATCTAGGTGCTTCATTTATAAAACTAGCAAATGAGATGAACCAAGTACTAGAAAAATTTAAAACGCTTAGTTTCGAAAAAGAAGAAAATATTAAATATCTCCAAACGGTTGTTGAGCATGTTAATATAGGTTTGATTACATTTAATTCTAAAGGTGAAATCGGATTAATAAATAAGGGAGCTAAAAAGATACTAAGAATTAGTTATCTTAAAAATATTATTGATTTAGATAAGCAAATTATTGGTTTCGGTGAATTCTTATTCCAAATTCAACCAAATAGAAAATCTACTTATAAATTTTCTTACGATGGTGAATCAATTCAATTGATGATATTTGGAACCGAATTTAGATTGAAAGAGCAAAATCTAAAACTAATATCTCTATATAATATCCAATCTGAACTTGACGAAAAAGAAATTGAAGCATGGCAAAAATTAATTAGAGTATTAACTCATGAAATTATGAATTCAATTACTCCAATTTCTTCACTCGCTACTACTGCTGATTCATTAATCAAAAATTCTCCTGATTATCATTCAGAAAAAGAGTGGATTAAAGATATTGTTCAAGCACTAAAAATAATTCAAAAAAGAAGCGAAGGTTTAGGTTCATTTGTCAATAAGTTCCGAGATATTTCTAAGATTCCAAAACCAAATTTCCAGACAATTAACGTTTCTGAATTATTTTTTCGTATAAGATTATTGACAGAGCCAATCATTTCAGATACCGAAATAAATATTTCATTTTCCATTAAACCCGAAAATTTAGAAATTATTGGAGACCCTGATTTAATAGAACAAGTATTTATTAATTTAATAAATAATTCTGTTCAGGCTTTGAGTGAAACTAAGAACCCGGTAATTAATGTAACTGCTGAAATTGATGAAAAAAGTGGGGCAGTATTTAAAGTTAAGGACAATGGCATTGGAATTTCCGAAAATGTGATTGATAGAATTTTTGTCCCATTTTTTACAACTAAACAAGAAGGTTCAGGAATAGGACTTAGCATTTCACAAACTATCATTAAAGCTCATAATGGAAATATTTGGGTAGAATCTTCTACTAATAGTACTACTACTTTTTCTATTAGATTGTAAGTGTAAGAATTAAATTTCTAATAAGGCTAAACCTCCTTCGGAGGTTTCTTTATATATACCCGGTATATCATGCCCGGTCTGATTCATCGTCTTTACGATTTTATCGAACGAAACTAAATGCCTTCCATCAGATAGCAACGAAAATGTAGAAGTGTTTAATGCCCTCTCTGCCGCGAATGCATTTCTTTCGATACAAGGCACTTGCACTAAACCTGCAATCGGATCACATGTCAAACCAAGGTGATGCTCAATTCCCATTTCAGCAGCGTATTCAATTTGAAGAGGTGTACCTCCGAGAAGCTGGGTTGCAGCCGCCGCTGCCATTGCACATGCAGTTCCTATCTCCCCTTGACATCCGACTTTTGCTCCTGAAATCGAAGCATTCTCTTTTACTACATTTCCGAAGAGCCCCGCCGTTGCTAATGCTCTGACTATCTTCTGATCCGAAAAATCAAAACTTTTTTTAAGTGATTTCAATACTGCCGGAACTACTCCACACGATCCACATGTTGGAGCCGTTACAATTTTCCCTCCGACTGCATTCTCTTCTGCTACCGCTAAAGCATAAGAGAATACCAAAGTTTTGCTTTTTAATGAACCACTATAATTTTTTGATTTAACATAATAGCCGGAAGCTTTTCTGCTTAATTTAAGACCGCCCGGAATTATCCCCTCGCTATCAATTCCTCTTGCAATAGCTTCTTCCATCGTTTGCCAAACTTCGAGCAAATAGTCAAAAATTTCTTCTCCCTCCTTCTCAACAACATACTCCCAAAATGATTTCCCGGTTTGTTTAGTCCACTTTAAGATGTCGGTCAAAAAAGTGTGAGGATACACAATTTTTTCTGTTTCATCGGAAGTAAAATCAGTTATCTTACCACCGCCAACACTATAAACAGTCCACTCGTTTAATATTCCCAAATTTGCATCGAGGGATTCTAATTTAAGAGCATTAGGATGTTTCGCTAATTCTATTTCCTGTTTCCAAATTATCTCAACTTTTAAAGGAGCTAGTTCTTTAATAATTGCGAAATCGGTTCCATGTCCCTTCCCGGTTGAAGCTAGACTTCCGAATAAAGTTACACGATAAGAATGAGCATTAGGATTCTTTTCTTTGAAAATCTCCGCTGCTTTTCTTGGTCCCATCGTATGACTGCTCGATGGACCATATCCTATTTTAAAAATCTCTTTTATCGATTCCAATCCTTAATCCTCTTTTACCTCATCAAATTCTATAATAAATTCTGAACCATTTTCTTTAATGCTATTGAGTGTAATTGTACCGCTATTTAATTCCACAAATCGTTTAACAATCGAAAGACCTAAACCGGTACTTGCTTCACCATTCGTAGGCAATGCCGAAAGTTTTACGAAGGGCTTAAACATAATTAACTTGTCTTCATCGCTAAATCCTAATCCTTCATCTTTTATTTTAATCTGAACTTTACCATTTGCAGATAGAACCGATACAAAAACATTTTTATTCATCGGAGAGAACTTAATTGCATTACTTAATAGATTTTCTATAATTTGAGTGAAAAGAGTTGCATCAGCTTCAATTATAACTATATCTTTCGTAGATTCAAATTGAATCTCTTGGTTTTTGTTGAAAGCTGCTTGATAAAAATTTGTAATTATTCTTTTAATTGAAGATACGACATTAATTTCGGTTTTATCCAGATTAAAATCGCTTCCCTCGAATCTGCTATAATTTAATAGTTCGGAAATTAGTTGTGCTTGTCTGTCTCCGGTCTCGCCAATCATTTCGACAATTTTCTTATCTTCTTCATCAAGCGAACCTTCATCAAGGAGCATTTCTGTGAGTCCTTTAATAGCAAATACCGGATTTTTTAGATCATGAGAAACAATCCTAAGCAGTTCTATCTTTTGTCTATTTTCCTCTTCGGCTTTTGCTCTATGAATTTTTTCTTCTTCAACTGCATGTTCCGCATTCTCTTTTGCAATTTTTAGACTAATTGTTCTTTCATTTATCAAGGCTTCTAATTTCATCTTATTTATCTTTGCCAATCTCATTCGTACATAATATAAAATGCTAATAATAATAATTATTAAAACAGATACTAAAAGATAAAAAAGAGGTGTTTCATAGAAAACAGATTGAATAGTAAATTTTATGCTAACAGGTTTTTTAGATTTATTTCCATAACTATCGATAACTAATAGTTGAAATTCATAATCTCCATAAGGAAGTTTCTGAAATGTGATACTCCCTGAGTTATTATTATCGCGCCATTTATCACTGCTTCCCAAAAGACGATATTGGTATTTTACATTTTTAGGCGAAGAAAAAGATGGTGAATTAAAATTAATCGTGAAATTTGTGTAATCAGCAGGTATCTTAATTTTATCTTCCGGGCTAAAGACATGTTCCTCAACAACTAAATTTTCAATAAATACTTTAGGTTCCGTTTCAGGATCTCTTAAAGATTTGAGATCTACAATTACCGGTCCTCCAAAAGATGGGAACCAAAGATTTCCTTCATTATCTCGCATCCAACTTGGTTGGCAGCCGCCATTAAATTCATTATTGCTCAACCCATCATCAATTCCATAATGAATTGAGATCACTTCATCACTTATACCGCCCAGATAAGAATCAATTTCCGATTCTCGAATTCTGAATAAGCCATTATTACTTGTAAACCAAAAATTCCCAATTCCATCTTCCACAATCGCAGAAACGATATTGCTGAATAAACCTTGTTTCTCCGATAAATAATGGAAATCATCTCCGATTTTTACAGCGATCCCTTTTCCATAAGTACCAATCCATATTCTATTCTTTTTATCTATATATACTGCTCTTGCAGAATTGAGTTTAAAATCCTTCACATGAATAAAATAATTGTTTTCATATTTCAATAATCCTTCTTCTGAAGCTATCCAAATGATACCATCTTTATCTTGAATAAAATTTCTAAAAATATTTGCTTTACTCGCATATGGTTGGAAAAACTCAAATTGATTATTTGTATATCGAATAATATATCCTATACCGCCAAACCAAACATTATTATCCTTGTCACAAAACGCAGAAAAAAACTTGTTACCGGCTATGGGCATAATTTCGTTTTTGTAACTAATACTATTCTCCCCATCATATTTGAATATCCCATTACCGGTTGATGCTATCCAGATATTTTTATCTTTATCTTCTGCAATTCCCCAAGGGGCAAGATTGACAGATTTTTTTATTGCTAGATCTTCTATCTTATTATTTTTAATTCTTTGTAAACCGTAGTTCTGTCCAATCCAGACACTATTATCAGAGGATTTAAAGATCGGATATGTATTTAATCTGTTAATATTGAATGATTTATCAAGAGTATAGAGAAATTTCTTGCGTATATAAAATAATCCATCAATTTCGGTACCGATCCAATAATTATTTTTTTTATCGATAAAAAGTTTTGAATAAAGAGATATTAATTTCCTGTTTTTTTCTTGAATAGTGGATATTTTAAAATCATCGATACTAACTAGTTCTCTTTCCCAAGTACTCGCAATAATTTTGTCCCCTTTCCCATAGATCGTTATGAATTTCCTATCAGGAAATAATGTTATTGCATTATTAATATTTTCAAATCTCTTTGAATACATTAATTTTCCTAATTTGAGGAACCAATATCCTTGAGAATTTACAAAACAAGAATTAGAAAGTTCGCCATTTGAGTGAACTTTTATGCTTTTTACTACTTTGCCGTTATAGAAGAGTAACCCAGTTTGATCTTTAATAACAAATAACGAATCTCCAATCATTTGAGTGCTAGAACCAATCTGCAGATTTACTTTAGAAAGGTCTCCGGTTTTTCTGAAATATATTTGTTCTGCTCTCCCATTTCTAAAGTAGTAAAAAAGTGAATCAGCCAAAATGTATTTACATCCTTTAGAATCCTCACCTAAAAAGCTATAATTAATAGATATTTTATCAAATCCGGAAGTAATATCAGAAAACTTTTTACCATCAAAAGTGAGAACTTGACCCGATTCATTAGCTATAAATATAAGATCGTTTTTATCTATGAAAATATTAACTATTCTATCGCTCGAAAGGACGGGATATTCTTTGGATGTAAACACCTTAAAATTAACTCCATCAAAGCGGACTAAACCCCCAAAAGTAGATAACCAAATGAACCCTTTGCTATCTTGGGCTATAGTATTTATTGTGTTTTGAGGTAATCCATGGTTGGAATTCCACGAGGAGACCAAATAAGTTTCTGATGGATGAATATCCCTAATATCCGATAATATTTTCGGCTGGGCTATTCCATTCTCCCAAAAAAATAATAGATATAATCCTATTATTAAATATTTATTTTGCCCTACTTTACGCACACACCATTTCCTGTCTATTGCACTATTATCGAATATCCAAAAATAAAATTAAGCTTTCACTTCATCAAATTCTAAGATAAATTCTGAACCGAGCCCGTAAGTACTATTTAATTCTATACTTCCACCGTTCAATTCTACAAATCGTTTTACTATAGATAAACCTAATCCTGTGCTTGATTCACCATCGGTCGGCTTTGCCCATAATTTCACGAAAGGTTTATACATTATCTCTTTTTCATCTTCTTTAAATCCGGGTTCTTCGTCTTTTATTTTAATGCGAGCTTTTCCATTTAACGATTGAATTGAAATCGAAATATTTTTATTCTTCAGAGAATATTTAATGGCATTGCTTAGGATATTTTCGATTATCCTTGAAAATAATGTAGAATCTGTGAGAATAATTATTTCATTATTTTCATAAGTAAAATGAATCTCTTGGTTTTTATTTGCGGCAATTTGGATAAAATTGGGAAGTATTCTGTATCTTACATGTATAATATTGACATGAGATTTTTCAATATTAAAATCGCGCCCTTCATATCTGCTATAATTTAGGAGCTGCGTAATAAGTTCTTTCTGCCTATCACCTGTCTCCCCTATCCTATTGATAATCTCTTTATTTTCTTCATCAAAGGAATCATCTTCCTTAGCTTTTTGTAAACTTATTGTCCTTTCATTTACTAATGATTCTAGCTTAACCGCATCTTTTCTTGCAACTCGCAATCTAATAAAGTACAAAAAATTAATTAAAGTAATTATTAAAAGAGAAACGATGTTATAAAAAAATGGAGTCTCGTAGAAAATGGAATCGACACTAAATTTTATTTTATTAGCTTTCTTCGATAAATTACCATAGCTATCCGATACTATTACTTCAAATTCATAATCTCCGTAAGGAAGTTTTTGGAAAGTAATTTCCCTTTTTTACCCATTGTCATGCCATTCATTCTCGAGACCTTTCAATCTGTACTTAAACTTTACGTTTTGGGGCGAAGAAAATGAAGGGACTTTGTAGGTGATTGTAAAATTAGAATATGAAGCCGGAAGTATTATTTTTTCATTCGGATAATATATAGAATCTTTTGTTGCTAAAGATTCGATAATTACTTCAGGATGTGTAGCAGAATTTGCCATTGATTTAACGTCAACAATAACCGCACCACCAAAAGAAGGGAATCAAAGATTTCCTTCATCATCTTTCATCCAACTTGGCTGGCAGCCACTATTAAATTCTGTATTTAATAAACCTTCCTCTTCTCCATATTTAATTGAAATTACTTTCTCTGCTTTCTCGTTCAAATAATTATCAATTTGGGCTGATTGTATTTTAAATATGCCTTTATTAGTCGTGAACCAATAATTACCGATTCCGTCTTCTACAATTGCTGAAATTATGTTATTTTACAATCCTTCTTTTTCGGCAAGGGCAAAATATTTATTAATGGATTTAATTTTAATGCCATTACCGTTAGAGGCGATCCAAATATTTTTTTCTTTATCTTCAGCTAAGCCCCAAGTAGTAAGCGAATTATTATCATCCGGTTTATAACTAATAATTTTGCCGTTTTTCAATCTTTGCAAGCCAATATTTTGCCCTATCCATGTTGAGCCATTTGAAGCTTTTAATTGAGGATATGTATTTAATGTATTTATTCCATAAGATTGGTCTAAGGTATAAAGAAATCTTTTATTTATATAATAAAGACCGTTTAGTTCTGTTCCAATCCAATAGTTATTTTCTCTATTGATAAAATAATTAGTGTAAATAGTAACCATCGTATTGTTATTGGATTCTATAACCGAAAGTTCTTTATTTTTAATCAACACAATATCATTATCATTAGTACCGACAATAATATCATTTCCTCTTCCATAAATTGCTATAAAGGTTCTCTCGGGGGAAACTCTCTGAGGATTTAGAAGACCTTCAAAAGTTTTAGAATGATAAAGCTCCCTTCCTTGTATAAACCAATATCCATATTTATTAAATACGCAGGAATTTGAATATGCAGATTCTAAATTTGGGTATAAACTTTTTATTACTCGACCTTCATAAACTAAAGCTAATAAGTTATCATCTATTACGAATAGTGTATCATTTTTAAGAATATAGCTGGAAGTAATATTCCATAGAGATAATTGATTCATTTTACTTTTTTTTGTTTTACTAAGATTTTATTTCCATTTTTCTCAAAATACATTAGTAAATCGATGCTTAAATAGACTCCTCCTTAGGAAGTTTCTATCATTGGCATTATTTGTAAAGTGGAATTAGGAAAAAGATGTGATTTGTCTATAAAATTTTTACCATCGAATGTAATTAGTTTATGCTACTCAGTAGATATCCAAATATGATCCTTTGAATCGATGAAAATATTCCTAATTCTATCTGAAATTAGCCCCGGATACTCTTTGACAGAATAGACCTTGAAATTTATTCCGTCAAAAAGTACTGATCCACTAAAAGAAGCTGCTCAAATAAATCCTTTGCTATCTTGAGCTATTTGATTTATTGAATTTTGAGGTAACACTTGATTTGAAGTCCACGAAGAAGTTAAATGCTTCTCCGAAGATGATATTTGCCTTATATCTGAAAGTATTTTCGGTTGTGCGAAACCACCTTCATGAAATAGTAAGAGAAATATTCCTATATATAAATAAATTATTTTGCTTAGATGTCGTAAACATATACCTGACTATTATTGTATTATCGCAATTTTCAAATTAATGTTAAGTATAAAATTTAGAAAATAATAATTTTTTATAATTAAATCATTTATTTGTTTTTGACGAAATTAAAGGAATACCAATACAAGCGTTTGGCTCTTGAATATTCAATAAATTGCAGATTGTTGCGGCAATATCGACAGTATAAACTTGTGTATTTATCGTTTGCTTTGGAATATTCCATCCATAGAAAATAAGTGGGACATGTCTATCATAATTATAGGAAGAACCATGTGTTGTCCCAATTCCACAAAAATTATTTAAAAAACCGGGTTGAAGATTAATTGCAATATCCCCTGAAAAGGTTGGATTGAATCCATTTAATAATGGATTTAGTGCTTCTCGTGTAGGTCTTTGTGTTTCGAGATAACCTCTTGTAAAAATAGAAGTTACAGCAGTAAATCTACTTCTTATATAAAAAGAAAATTCATCTTCTATTTTTCTGATATCCAGATTTTTGTTTTCAATAATTTCCCAATTTAAGAATACCTGTTTATTCGAAAAATTTTCTATCAAATTTTCGCCATACTTACGGATAGAAAAAGCTTTAAGCGAATCGACAAATGTTTTAGAACCAAGTTCTCCCGATGGCATACGATTATCTTTCATATATCCCGGAGAGTCCATTCCTGCATGATCAGCCGTAAGAAATAAAAGATAATTACCCTTCCCAACTGCATTATCAAGCTTATTTAATAGTTCGGCAATCTGAGCATCTAACTTTATATACATATCCTCTGTTTCTAATGAGAAATTGCCAAATTCATGCCCAAGATGATCGGGAGTAGAAAAACTTATCGCTAAAAAATCAGTCTCATTTCCTTTCCCTAATTTTTCACCTTTCAATGCTGCATCGGCAAAATCTACTAATAATTGATTTGCAAAAGGCGTATTCTCCAGGAAATAATATTTTTCTTCTTGTTTCACATTGTTCAATTTATGAGGGAAGGATTTTTTACCTTCATTAAAAAAATCAGCTTCATATGGAGATTCATCCGGAACGTTAGTAATATATTCCGATATCGGTTTTGATAAGTTCCATTCTTGGGAAATATATTTATCGGAAAATTTCTTATTATTAAAATCAGTAACCCAATTTGGCAAAACATCCAAATAGTATTTTGAAGTAAAAAAATCACCTGTTTTATCGTCATACCAATAAGCACCATTAGGATTATGTCCACCTGGGAGGACGGCACCTCTATCTTTAAATGAGATTGAGATTACTTTAGCCCTTCCGCTCGTAGCAATTTTTAATTGATCAGTCATTGTAGTAGCTAATAATCTTGTGGGAGATTCAATCCCTTCAATACCTGAAAGATTGCTTACAGATTTTTTTAGTTTTCTATCATAAAAATAATTTCCAATTATTCCATGGAAAAAAGGAGTTGTTCCTGTATATACTGAGGCATGACCCGGAGCCGTAGAAGTCGGTTCATAATTAAAATGTGCATAAGTAAAATTGGAACCATTATTTATTAATCGATTAAATCCATCCTTACCAAAATGCTTCTGATACTTATATAGATTATCATACCGCATCTGATCTACTATAATACCAACTACTAACTTAGGTTTTTGTTTATTCTGCGCTGATAGGATTAATGGGATTAGTACTAAAACGGTGACAACAAAAAGAGACCTGAATTTCATTACTTTCTCAAAATATTAATTAATCTAAAAATACATAAGACTTCAGATAGTTAAAAATAATATCCGCCTATTTAATATTAATTTTATCTACGGTAAGTGAACTACATTTTTCGGAGAGAGAACATCCACTGCATCCGCCGCAAGCATCGCCTTCTTTCTTTTTCTTTAAGCTAATTGCGAATGAATAAGCCACATACCCGAGAGTCGCAATTACTATCAAAAAAACTAATATATCTTGAATCATAATATTCCTTTTATAAAAATAAACTACCGACTTGATAAACAGTAAATGCAATTAACCAAGCTAAAGCAGTAGTATAAAACATTGTAAAGATAGCCCAATTTCCATTGGCTTCTTTTTTAATTGCTGCGATTACAGCAACACATGGGAAATAGATAAGAATAAAGAGCATCATTCCATAAGCTACTAAAGGATTAAAAACTTTTTCACCAATCCTCGGACCACTTGTAAAAACCTGCTCTTGTAACTTATTTTTAAGATTAACGGTATTTTCATCTGCCGATAATTCTGCTTGATAAAGAACTCCCATCGAGCTAATTACAATCTCCTTTGCTGCTAAGCCGGTAATAATACTTACACCAATTTTCCAATCAAAACCTAGCGGAGCAATTGCAGGCACTATGAAATGCCCTATTTGACCAATATACGAATTTTCTAATCGCTCGGCTTCCTTATCAATTTCTAATTGTGATAAGTGAGTTTCTTTCACGTCATCTGTTAGATTACTATTAAGATTAATCGATGCAGCTTCTTTATCATAATCTTTTGAATATTCTATATCTCTCGGGAAATAACCTAATGCCCATATAATTATCGATGCTGCTAAAATAACCGTACCCATCTTAGTTAAATATTGAAGACTTTTATCCCACATATGTACAAGCGTATTCTTTAGCGTAGGTATTCTATATGGAGGCAGCTCCATTACAAAAGGGACATCCTCTTTTGCAAAAAAGATCTTTTTGAAAACAAGAGCAACGATTACAGCCAATAATATTCCTATCATATAGATTGAGAGAAGAACCAATCCTTGATTAGTTGGGAAAAATGCTGAAATCAAAAGTACATAAACAGGTAAACGTGCACTGCATGACATCAAAGGAACGATAAGCATTGTAAGAATTCTATCCTTACGAATCTCTAATGTTCTTGTAGCCATTATAGCCGGTACGTTACATCCAAAACCCATGATTAATGGAATAAATGATTTGCCATGAAGACCCATTTTGTGCATTAATTTATCCATTATAAAAGCCGCGCGAGCCATATAACCGGTATCTTCCATCAATGAAATAAAGAAAAAGAGAATTAATATATTTGGAAGAAAAACTATAACTCCGCCAACTCCACCTATTATACCATCAACGATTAGATCGTGCAATGAACCTGCGGGAAGAATATCCCCGATAAGTCCGCTCAAATGTCCAATACCCGAATCAATCCAATCCATCGGATAACTTCCGACAGAGAATGTAAGCTGAAACATCAACCATAAAAATAAGATGAAGATAGGGAAACCTAAATATTTATGAGTCATTATCACATCAATAGCTTGACTCGTTTGAATCTTATTGAGTTCCTTATGTTTATAAGTCTCTCTTAATACACCGTGAATAAATCCATATTTAGCATCAGCAATTATGGTATCGGATTTTTCCTTATATTCTTTTTCTAACGAGTTAATTTCGTTTTCTGCCACTAACAAAATATCGGCGGTATCCGGGAATGAAGCCACTTGATCAATAAATGCACTATCAGCTTCCAAAAGTTTTATCGCTGTATAGCGGGGATAAAATGAATCGGAAAGTTTTTTGTTTTTCTTAATCTCATTTTTTAATCTGCTAATCGATTCTTCGATATTAGTACCATAATTAATATGAGCATGGCGAGCTATCGGATTACGGGATTCATAGACATCAATAATTGTATTAAATAATTCTTTTATCCCCATTCCTTTTGATGCGACAGTAGCGACGATCGGGATACCAATTATTTTTGCTAATTCTTTATAATTAAAACTATCCCCTTTCCTTTCCAAATCATCATACATATTAAGTGCAACGACGCATCTAATATTCATATCCATTAATTGAGAAGTTAGGAAAAGATTTCTTTCGATATTTGATGAATCTATTACATTGACTACGATATCAGGTTTATTTTCAGAAATGTGTTTTCTTACATAAAGTTCTTCAGGTGAATATTCTGAAATAGAATAAGTGCCGGGAAGGTCAGTAACATTTAATCTATATCCACCTTGATCAAAATGTGCCTCTTTAGTATCGACAGTAACACCACCATAATTTCCCACTCTTTCATGCTTGCCGGTAGCGAAATTGAATAATGTAGTTTTACCCGAATTTGGGTTACCAACTAAAGCCACATTAATTGTCTTAAGCTGCTTTTCGATTATTTCGTTAGTACTATCAGTAAGGAAAGTTCCGTTATAATTCGTTTTTTCATTTATCACAGAATCTAAAGGTACAATCACTTCTATCATATTGGCTTCGCTTCTTCTTAGAGAAACGTGAGAACCCATAATTTTATATTCAATAGGATCTTGAAGGGGAGCATTTTTAATTACGGTAACGGTTTTCCCTTTAACGAATCCCATTTCTGAGATTCTTTTACGGAACGCTCCATGCCCTAATACTTTTGTGATTATTCCCTTTTCTCCATTGACTAAATTGGAGAGATTAAGAGTAGGTGTTTCTGTTTTTATCATAATAACTTTCTCGGCATTTCTCTCAAAAATTAATTCCAAAACGTAGAAATGCCGCTAATGCATTGTTTAATGTTTTACCCATTCCAATCGGATTGATAATATATTGTATATCCGGTTGTATGGTAAGATTACTAGTAATTTCTTTTTTATAAAATAGTTCAATGGTTGTTTCGTTTGGACAATCAGATTGGATAAAGCCGGCATACGCAAAAGCTAAACCAAAAGCATCAGTTCCAGAATCATCGAACACACCAAAATAATTAATTCCGCCCCCAATATAATAATTATGGCTATTTATTTTACTCGGACTAAGAGTAAGCTGGGAGAAGATCCCTATTCCGCTATTATCATTAAAATTTTTAATTAATTGATCGTAAATAAAATATAATCCATAATTTTTATTAAAAATACAGTTTCTTTCATTTGTCTCTTCATCAAATTCATGTAAACCGGAATGGAAATAAACACCTGACTTAATTTGAGCAGGCAAATCAAATAGTTTATTGGAATACTGTAATTCGGATATTAATAAAACACCATCCTCTTTATTTAGTTCCCATTTTAAATTGTAATTGTTCCCCTTAGAATCGTCCGGTAAACCATCATATACGGCTGATAATAAACTTACTGATTCGCTTAAGGAAAACTTTGCGGTTACTCCAAGTGCAGCCATAGGAAATATTGGCAGCGGAATATTATTAGAGATCATCGACGGAATGCCAAATGAACTATTTATGAATGAAGAGCCGTATTCTGAAGCAACAAAATCTGCATTTAGATCTAATAATCCAACTGCAAATTCACTATTCTCAAAAGATTGTTTAAACCAAAATTCATGAATATAAATTCTATTCCCTGCTTCAATATTAGAAGCTACTTGGAGATCACCGATTAATTGAGAAGAAGGCATCCCACCATGAGTGCATGCACCATTGATAAAAACTTCACCCCCCTGCCAAAGACCTAAATCCTTCGTTTCTGCGCCAATTTTTAGGTTTGCCATACCAAGGAATGTTGTTCCTCTTTTATAACCACCATTTAAATTACCTGCAAAATCGCCTGTATAAGTAGCTTCTTTTATTAATATACCTCGGTGAATATAATCCACACCAGTTCCTTCTTTTTCTGCTTCTACTTTTGAAGATACTTCACTTAAATAGTTATTTCCCTGCCCTGAAACCGGAAGTGCTATACAAATTACTACAAAAAAAACTATAACCGACTTAAACATATTTTACCTAATTATTAACCCAACTTTATTATCGAAAAAATATGGATATATGTGAGTGGTTACAATCGCCGATTTGAGGGAAAATAAAGCAAAAACATCCCCTTTAATAGGGATAGAGGGTTAATTATTAGCTATTTTGGAAGCTAATTACCATTTTTAGCAGAAAAGTTATAATTAAGGAAGCAGTTCACACAATTCATGTCAGGTAATCTTCGATCTGTACGATCTTATTGGAAATGGCATAGATCGTTAAACCGGCTTGGCTTTTAATCCCCGTTTTCTGGGATATATTTTTGCGATGACTTATTACTGTATGAATACTAATATTTAGCTTATCGCCAATTTCTTTATTAGATAAACCTTTTATTAGCAGTTTCAGGACTTCAATTTCTCTTTCTGAAAGTTGTTCGATCTCATTACCGGTAACGGAATGATAATCGGCGTTTTTAATTTTATGTATTAATTCGCCAATGCTTTCAGGTGAATCAGTTATATTTATAATTTTATCGAATTGTGCGAGAAGGGTCTGATCAAAAAATGTATATACTAATCCTGTCCAGAGAGTATTGGGGAGACTTTTTTTGAGGAGTGAAAATTCCTTTAGTTTATTCTGAATTTGATTCGGATTAATTATAGCAATATCTATTTGACTTCCAAAAAGTTTTGTATTGAATTCATTAAGAGAATCTATCTTGAAAATTTTGGAATAAGTCCCGGTCTTCAATAAAATATTAGAAAGTCCCTCTGTTATAATCTGCGATGGCTCAAGAATTGCAATATTTATAAGACTTTTAGACAATCTTCTTTTCCAATTGGCTTACTATGGGGATTAGAATCGTCTCTTCAATTGTAGAATGAATATTTAAATCATGTTCGAGATCACTGAGACTAATAATTATTTTTCTTCTAATAATTCTATCATCCTTTACGGTTATATGCTTTAGTAGCAGTTCTTTGAGATCAGTCAATTTCGATTCGATATCGGAATGGTGATCGTGATATTCATTTGATGAATATTTTTCATTTTCCTGAGGAGTACTTGCTGAATTATATAACTTGTAAAAATAAGGGAATGCCACTTTATCCTCATAAGCAAGATGTTCTTTTACTTCCTTAAAATATTCATCGAAAAATTTTCCTACTAATTGAATTTCGGGCGAACTATTTTTTTTATAAAGTTCTTCGATGCAATTTCTTATTTCGGGATATTTTTCGTTTTCATAATAGTTATGTGCATTCTTTAGATATTTTATTATTGTAGGAATATCAGCCGAACTAAATTGCTCTTCTCCGGTCGGATAAAATCCATTAAATAGATTAGCAATAGAGATAAAGACTGCAGTTGAAATTTTCTTTTCATGGCAGACTTGTTCGATTGTTCTTTCCCCTGTTGTAAAATCCAATTCAAGATTTTCTAAAAGAAGAAGAAGCGATGGATTATCGAAAATCAGATCAGAGATTTTCATTTCCGCTTTTATATAATATTTTTCTGTCCTGTACATTTTCCCTTATTTCTAATTAAGACAAAGATACTGATTTAAATAAAAAAAGCATAGCTCACTATTATTAATGAGAATAATCATAATCGTTAGATTTTCTTTGAACTATAAAAAATTATTAGTAAAACAACTGCGGCTAATCCTGAAGGTGTTAAAAGGAATTCTCTTTCAGTACAAATATATATTTAGTTAATTTATTAATACATTTTTATAAAAACAATGCAAATATTTGTCTATGGACATTAATAAGACTGAGTAGTACTATTGGATAAATTTAAAAATTTATTATAAAATTTAAGTTCAGTTCGTTAATAACTCAAATTATAGATAATGAATAAGGAAAACATTTTTCTAAACAAATAAAAGATGCACGCATTGAAAAAGTATCTTACTATTTTTACTTTATTGTTGATTCATATCTCTCTGGATGGTCAAATTATCTCATTTAACGGATCAGAAACTTTAGTAAAACCCTCCACAAAAGTATTAAGCTCAGACAAAAATGCCATAACTCTTGAAATTACAATAAGTAATTTAGAACAGTTATTTAAAACAGAAAAAGGTGAGTCTTATCAAAAATTAAGATTACTTGATTATTATTCTACTATGGATATTGGAAAGCCTCAACTTCCTTGTATAAGAGAATTAATTGGTGTACCTGAATTTAAAAACTATAAAGTTACGATACTTGATTCGGAGACTGTAATACTAAATGATTGTGATATATATCCATATCAAAAAGAATTGAATGAAGGAGAGACAGGAACGTTTTATAAAGATGAAAGTTTTTATAAAATAAATAAGTATTATCCTGAAAATATAATTGAACTTGATATGAATAGTTTATGGCGGGATATAAAGGTGTCAAGTCCGCAACAAACAATTACAAAAAAAATGTTGCTGGTAAAATAGTATCAAATGACCATAGGAGGAATTAAAATGAAATTTCAGGTAAAATATCTTTTTCTGATTTTAATAATTGCCACAATATTCCCTTTGTCCATAAAAAGCCAATCTACGTTTATGAAAACTTTTGGAGATACTTCTGTAACTTATAAAGATGTAGGATATTCAATTATTGAAACCGATAAGGGCAATTACATCGCTGTTGGTTCTTATGGTGCTTCAAATCATGATTTAAGTACCGGTGACATATACATAGTGATGATCGATGATTTTGGTAATCAATTGTGGAATAAAAGATTTGGAAGTAGTACTCAATATGAAATTGCTCATTCTATACTAAGCTTATCTGATAATAGTTATATGATAAAATATAATCAACGAGATTCTAGATTAAGGCTATTAAAAATAACTAATAATGGTGACTCATTATTTACTAAATCTTATTCTATGTTTACCAACTATGGAAAAAATTTTAATATAACAAGCGATGGTGGCATAATCACAACCGGTTCATTCAATTCAAATATAACACTCTTAAAATTGGATTCACAAGGAGATTCCTTATGGATGAAAACCTATGGAGTTGATTCCTTATGGGTAGTTGGATATTCAGTTCAACAAACGAATGATAAGGGATTTATTATTTGCGGCGTGATTAATGGTTATGAATATGGATCAAAGGGTTTATGGCTAATAAAAACAGATGAATTTGGTGATATTCTATGGACAAAAAACTTTATGGTAAAATCTAATGACAATGTTTATGCAGAATTACAATGTTTATCAGTAATTCAAACTATTGATGAGGGTTATTTTATTTCTGCGACCAAAATAATCTCTGAATGCTACGCTTGCGAGCTAAGACCTCGAGGATGGCTTATAAAAACAGATTCAAAAGGAGATACTTTATGGACATCCTCATTTGAACAGTTTACTGATTTTCGATCTGGGATCCAAACTTCTGATGGCGGATACGTTGCTGTTGGAATCTTTTATCCTAATTTTATGTTGGTTAAATTAGATACTAATGGCAAATTGGAATGGAAAAAAGAAATCGGTAATAATTATTATGAACGATTTGTTGGTTTGGATGTAAAAGAAACAAAAGATAAAGGGTTTATAACTACAGGAGAAATAAGACGACAATTATCAAGATATTATGATTTATTTATTTTAAAAGTAAACAAAGATGGAATATTAGTAAGTGTAAAAGATGCAGAAAAAACAATCCCTACACAATTTTACTTAAAGCAGAATTACCCTAATCCTTTTAATCCGACTACAACAATAAACTATAGTATTACGAAAAGTGGAATTGTTAGATTAAATATTTTTAATTCTCTTGGGCAGGTAGTAAATATTTTGCTCGATAGCTATCAGGACGCAGGGAATCATTCGATTACTTGGAATGGGGACGATTCTAATGGGAACTCGCTTTCTTCCGGAATATATTTTTATCAATTAGTAAGTGATGATTTCACACAAGCAAAAAAGTTGATCCTATTAAAATAAAAAAGCTCCGACAAAAAATACCGGAGCTTATAATTACTATTCTTTTTCAGAGACATGCGCTAACTTTATAAGAAAGTTACTCTTTGGATGAAGTGTCATTGCCCTTATTTGGTGTATCTCTTTTCCGGTAATTTTTTTTATATGGTCTTTTCTTAAACGGCTTTTTATCCTGCTGCTTTACGTTATCGTGATCATCTCTATGTATAACTTTCTTGCGATGCTTCTCCGGGATAGGAACTAATAATTCCTCTTCCGGGAAAATACATTCAATCGGTTTACCAAGAAAATCTTCTATCTTAGGAATTTCATGAGAATCATTTTCATCAGCGAAATTAATTGAAATACCGGAAGCACCTGCTCTGCCTGTCCTTCCAATTCGATGTACATATTCTTCAGTATCCTGCGGAAGATTATAATTAATAACATGCGAAATTGCCTCTACATGTATTCCTCTTGAAGCAACATCTGTAGCCACAAGAACACGCACGGTCCCATCTCGGAATTTTTCTAATCTCTTAATTCGCTGAGCTTGCTCCACATCTCCCGAAAGGAGTGTTGTGCCAATGCCATACATCTCAAAAGTTTCTTTTAATTTTTTTGCTTCATGCCGGCGATTAACAAATACTAATACACGCTCAAGATTTTTCTGCATAATAATATTATAAAGTAAAGTCGGCTTTTCTGTAACAGTCGTTATATAGGTAATTTGCTCTATACTCTCTACTGCAACATTATCGGATTTCATCGAAATTTCGTGAGCTTCATTTGTCCATGATTCAGATAATCTTCTTACATCGGTGGACATAGTAGCACTGAAAAACATCGTCTGCCGATTTGTTTTTGGAGGTGTCTTAAAAACTATTTTCTTTACCGAAGGAATAAATCCCATATTAAGCATTCTATCAGCTTCATCAATTACTAATATTTCTACACGGCTTAAATCGACAAGTCGTTTATCAATGAAATCGATAAGTCTGCCCGGTGTGCAAATAAGCAAATCGATCGGCGAAGAGCGAAGAGCTTTCTGCTGCTTCATGTAATCGATTCCGCCGAAGAGAGACAGAATTGAGCAAGGGACATACTTCCCTATCGATCGGGCATCTTTTTCAATTTGCAAAACTAGCTCACGTGTGGGAGCAAGTATAAGCGCACGAGGAGCACCATGCTTTCTTTTTCCGGTAATCGGTTTTTTGAGAATAATATTAAAAATTGTAATAAGGAAAGCAGCTGTTTTTCCGGTACCTGTTTGTGCTTGAGCTATGATATCATTTCCGATTAAAGATTTTGGGAGCGTTTCGGATTGTACTTCTGTACAATGTTGAAATCCAAGATCATATACTCCATGCAGAATCTCATTCGCTAATTTAAAATCTTGGAATCGAGATTTACCTACCACTGCCGGCACTTTGAATACAGATTCATCCCACGGTTCAGATGGAATAACCGGAGTTACCTCACTTTCCAAAATTTCTGTTTCGTTTCCACTCTCGTTCTGTTTTTGTGAAGATTTTCTTCTTTGATTAGTCCTCGGTTTGCGAGGAGGTTGATTATTCTTTTCGTTTGATTCAAGTGAATCATTTTCAATTTTATTTTCTATTGCATCCGCAGCTTTGTTATTTGATTCTTCTGATTCTCTTTTACCTCGTGTAAATTTTCTATCTGAGGAAGTTTTTTCATCATTTATATGTTTTTCGTTTGTTCTACCTTGAGGATTTCGGGCGGGTTTTTCCCTACGTTCAGTCTTTCCACTCCGTTCATTATTTGCACTCGAAACTTTACTTTCCTTTGATTCATCTTTTGAGCGAGGCGGTCTGCTTCTTTTTTCTGAAGGGTCATTCGTTTTATTATCGCTATTACGACTGCTATTACCCGCAGCTCTTTTGCTTCTTCTTAATCTATATTCTTCGGGAGTTTCTTTTTTACGAGGTTTGTATGTTCGTTTTGTTTCAGTTGATTTTGCAGTTCTTTCTATTGGTTTAGCTTCTTCTTTTTTACTGCTAAATATGTCTTTTATCTTCGATACTAATTTTTTTATCAATTTTCGTTCAATCTTGTGAAATAATAATTATTTATAACTATAATATACACCAAATTTGTTTATTGCGGTAATTAGATTTTTTTGAGTTCAAATTTTTAGTTAATATTAGAGTATAAACAAAATCGAGTTTTTTCAAATGGAAATGATTTTACTGCCAGTTATTGCTATTTTATTATTAATTACGATTTTATTGATATTTATATTTCGCCCAAAAGAGAATACTGAATCTCAGAATCTGCTTAATAAAATCAATGAGCTAAATAATATACTTACTAAGATTGAGACGAATCTGAAAGAAGATTTCCGAATTAACAGACAGGAGAATGCAACACTTGCAAAAGAGAACCGGTCAGAACTTAGCTCTACACTGAAAGATTTCTCTATCAATAACTCTGACCAATTAGAAAAATTATTACAACAATCTAAAAATGATAATATACAAATTCGCGAAGCATTAGTTTCGGCATTCAGAGGTTTCCAAGAATCATTTGAAAAGAGTGTTAATTCTTTTAATGATTTACAAAAAGAAAAGTTTGCGCAATTGGAAGTCCGTCAAAATGATTTAGTAAAAAACACGGAATCAAAATTAGAATCAATAAGAATCACAGTGGAAGAAAAACTCGAGAAAACATTAAGCGATCGATTAGGGCAGAGTTTTGATACTGTCGGTAAGCAATTGATTGAGGTACAAAAAGGTCTTGGCGAGATGCAATCCTTAGCGCAGGATGTCGGTGGACTTAAGAAAGTTCTAAGTAACGTAAAAATGAGAGGTGGAATAGGTGAAGTGCAGCTTGATATGCTTTTGGAACAATTACTCGCTCCGGATCAATATCAGGCAAACGTAAAAACAAAAGAAGGAAGTAATGCAGTAGTAGAATTTGCCGTAAAACTACCCGGAAGAGATGAAGAAAATTCAAATGTCTGGCTTCCGATAGATGCTAAGTTCCCGACAGATGTCTATGAGCATTTACAAAGTGCTTATGACGTTGGTGATATCGAACAAATTGAAATAATGCAAAAAGCACTCCAATCTGCAATCAAAAAAATGGCAAAAGATATTTGTGATAAATATATCGATCCACCTAATACTACTGATTTTGCAATTATGTTCTTACCTTTTGAAGGAATTTATGCAGAGGTAGTTCGAAAGGCGAGTTTAATTGAAGAAGTGCAGAGAGACTGCAAAGTAATTATAACCGGCCCTTCTACACTTGCAGCATTATTAAATAGTTTACAGATGGGATTCAGGACTTTGGCAATTCAGAAAAGAAGCAGCGAAGTTTGGAAAGTACTTGGAGCAGTAAAAAAAGAATTTGAAAATTTCGGCGGTTTAATGCAAAAAGCACAAAATAATATTCAGACCGGACTAAATCAATTAGATGATGTAATAGGAAAAAGAACAAGAGCAATTCAGAGAAAATTAACCGGAGTGGAAGCTTTAAGCGAAGGAGATACCAAAGCAATTCTTCCCGAAGCATTAAACGGAAGTTTATCAGACGATGATGAATAATTAGGAAAATGATAAAAATTAATAGAAATATCGAAATACCCGAAACTGAAATTGAGATGACTGCAATTCGGTCTCAAGGTAAGGGTGGGCAAAATGTTAATAAAGTTGCCACCGCCATTCATCTGCGTTTCAGTATCCCCGATTCATCATTACCTGAAGAAATTAAGGAACGACTGCTTAAGATTAACGATAAAAGGTTAACAAAAGATGGCGTTATAGTTTTTAAGGCACAGAGATTCCGCACTCAAGAGAAGAATAGAGAAGATGCAATAAATCGTTTTATCGAGTTAATTAAGAAAGGGATAGCAGTCCGTAAGAAAAGAAAACCGACAAAACCAACCGCAGGTTCAAAAGAAAAAAGGTTAGATTCAAAAGCAAAGCGTAGCAAAATTAAATCCCTCAGAGGAAGTTCAGGTATTACAATCCACGGTGATTAGTGCTATGATCTTTTCGGAAGTGTTATACAAAATGTAGTGCCGACTCCCAAATGACTAGCGACAGTAATTTTACCACCATGTTTTTCAATAAATTCTTTACAAAGAATTAATCCGAGACCGGTGCCCGATTCATTATCGGTACCGATTGTAGATCTTGTTTCATCTAACTTGAAAAGACTTTCCACTCGGCTCGGCTCCATTCCCGTTCCTGTATCGGTTATATCTATTTGTATAGAGTCATTTGTTTCGATAGCACCAATATTAATCTTATCCTCTTTGCTGCTAAACTTAATTGCATTTGAAATCAAATTCCTTAGTACGGTATTAAGCATATCTTCATCGGCAAATACCATTAAGTCATTTGGGATGTCGGTGGAGAGCTGAACCCCCTTTTTATCGGCAGATTTACCGAGCAGTTGAATATTCTCACTTACTAATCCATACAAGGAAATAGAGCAGGGATTAAATTCTAAATGACCGGTTTGCGATCGCGACCATTGTAATAAATTTTGAAGCAAACTATGAGAAAGATGAGCTGATTTCTTCATCTCTTGAAGATAATAAATTTTTTCTTCGTCAGAGAATTCGGAAAATTCCGTAATTAAGAGATCTGAAAAACCGATAATTGTAATAAATGGGTTTTTGAGATCGTGAGCTATAATAGAGAAAAATTTATCTTTTGTTTTATTTAATTCCTGCATCTTCTTTTCAGATTCAATCAATCTCTCTTCAGCGCGCTTTTTAAGTGTATTATCATAAGCAACATAAACAACAGAATCCTCGGATAGATAAGAAAGCCGAGCATTAAACCAATACTCTTTATCTTCAATTATCATTGGATATTCAATTTCTACAAGCTGCTTTGTCGATAAACATTTATTAACAGCATCCATAAAGAAATCGGCTTTTTCTTTATCAAAGATTTCATATAACGATTTGCCTAGTAATTTTTCTTTAGGCAAATAAAGTAATTTCTGATTAGCCGAGGCAATTTTGATATACTCTCCCTTTGAATTGAGTTGAATAACAATATCTTGCATAGATTCAAATAGAGCAGTTAATTCTTTTTCATTATTTCTAAGCTTTATCATTGCCCTTGAAAGGAAGAAGATAAGAAGACTTATAATAAAAGCACTGATATAGAGAAAAATAATTATTGCTTCAGTATTATCGGTATAATCTCCCCATCCCTCAATCGGCATTGCAGCAAATACCCATGTACCCGTAGGAAGTAGAACATCCACAGTAACAGGATTGCTTGAAAATATTTTATCATCGCCCCAAAAAGCTTTACCGTTATTACCTGTCCCGTCAATTCCCTTTAATGCATATACATATCTATCATCTTTGGTATTTAGTTTAATTTCATTAAAAAGTTTGTCTTTCCAAATTACGATATCCGTCATTCCCCAAAAACTTGTAGAATCGTTTCCGTGTTTTAGAAATACGGGTGTATAACTGATAAATGCAATTCCACCTTCTACTAATTCAACGGGACCGGCGATAAATGTGTTTCTTGTTTCAATAGTTTTTTCTACAATTATTTTTCGTTCAGGATGCTCAAGAAGATTAAGTCCGACAGCAGATTCATGCCCTTTCATTGGATAGATAGCACTAAGAATTGAATTAGGTGAGATTGCCATCGTTGATATTACAGTATCGTTCTTTATTAACTCATTAGCAAGATTTTCAAAAATAGCAGCGTCTATATTCGGATTGATTGTAATATAAGCAGCTACGCCTTTTGTGTAGTAGATTCGAGAATAGAGAGCTTTTTCTAACTGCGATTTTTTTGAAATTAATACTTCGTCTAATTCAGCGCGAATATCTTTTTCTTTTTTATCGTTACTAAACTCCGTGTATTGAAGAATAATAAAAACAAATACGACTAATGATATAATCGCTATTAAAAGCGGTGAATAATTTGACGATTTTGATGAAACGGGCATTAATTTCCTTTATCCATTTAATTAACCATATAAGTTAATTCCTAATAGACTTAAATGAAATTATTTTTTTATTTTTTTTGTATATAATAAGATAATTAGTGTTATTTAAGTTGCGGATTTGGAATTGTAATATGGAATTTACTCCATTTATATTCTTCGCTTTCAGCCCAAATTTTTCCACCATGAACTTCAATAAACTCTTTGCATAGCACCAATCCAAGCCCTGTACTTGGTTCGTTATCAGTGCCCTTACGGCTAACTTTTTCATCAATCTTGAAGAGTTTTTTTAATTCCGAATCCGAAATTCCGATACCAGAATCAAAAACTGTAATCTGAATTTCGTTCTCTTTATCTTCGGCATCAATCGTAATTTTATCGCCTTGTTTAGTAAATTTTATTGCGTTCGATAATAGATTTCTAAAAACAGTATTAATCATTTTTTCATCGGCAAAAATTTCTAAAGATGGATCTACAGAATTTTTTATGGTTACTTTTTTTTGTGTTAATCTATCAGAAATAGTTGCAATATTTTGATTAATTAATTCATTAAGATTTAGCGATTCTTTATTAATTTTAATTCCATTCTGTTGAATGGAAGCCCATTCCAGTAGATTGTTCATTAATTTATAAAGGTTATCAGCCGATTTATTTAACGAACTGCTAATTTCGGCGTATTCAGTAACGGAGATATTATTGCTTTGGTTAGCCATAAGATCTGTCAATTTAAGAAATCCGCTTAATGGACTTCTAAGATCATGAGCAATGATTCTAAAAAATTTATCTTTCGATGCATTAACTTCTTTCAATTCACGTGCTTGTGCTTGGATATCTCTAGTTCTTTCGTCCACCATTCTTCCAAGCTCAATATTTTTTCTTTTTAATCGGAAGGAATTAATATATACAACTAGATAAAGCATTAAAACAAAGAGAATAAAATATCCCATGTAAGCCCAAAAAGACCTATACCAAGGAGGCATAACTGTAAAAGAATAACTGATAGTTTTACTCCATATACCTTCAGGACTTTTTGCTTTCAGATAGAATGTATATTTCCCCTCATTCATATTTCCAAAAACAGCACTTGTATTTTCAGTAAATGGGCTCCAATGTTTATCGTACCCTTCTAAGTAATATTGGTATTTTACAAGCTTAGGTCTTGTAACTTCGATAGCAGCATATTCAATAGTAATTTGATTATGGTCATAAGGAATTTTTAAATCGATAGGAACTTGATAAATAGGAGCAATGTGATTAAACTGAATGTTTGAGTAATGCTCACGCATTTTTACTATTTCATTTTTGTCGAGGTTTTTGCCAAATACAGTAGTTTCCTGCTGCCTAATTGTAGTAGAATCGTAAATTGTATTGCCCTTTAGACTATACCAACTAATTACTTCATCTTTTAGTTTTATTCCTTGAATTGAAATTATAGGAGGAGTGTTATCTCTTTTAATTTTTTTGTAATCGAAACGGATTAAAGCTGTATTATCGGCACCAGTGGCAATCCAGATAACACCTTTGCTATCAAGATACATTCCACGTTGCCCTGCATTAACATCTTTGATTGGGTAACCTGTTCTTTTGTTATAAATTTCAAAAATAGGTTTATTCCCTTTCCATCCGGTCAAAACAGATATACCCCAATTAGTTCCAATAAAGATTCTCCCCTCTTTATCTTGCAATATCTGTCCGACTGTATTATCGCTTAATCCATCTTCGGTGGTATAGTAACTAAAAGACTTACCATCATATTTCATAATTCCATTACCATCAGATCCGAGCCATATATTGCCGACATTGTCTTCAAAAACCGAATATATAATATTTTGCGAAAGACCATTTTTAGTCGTAAAATTAGTAAACTTCTGACCGTCAAATTTGCTTAAACCACCCGAAGTTCCAAACCAAATATTTCCCTCTTTATCTAAAAGAGAGCAGAGTACAATATTATGAGCTAAGCCTTCATTGATAGTAAAATTTTTAAATTCTTTACCGTCAAATCTGCTAACACCGCCGCCGGCAGTACCAAACCAATAAATACCTTTTTTATCTTCCAGAATAGTATTGACTCTATTATCGGTAAGACCATTTTTAGTTGTGTATGTTGTAAAGTTTCCGCTATTTGTTGCGGGATTATATTTGCTTACACCACCGCCGATAGTTCCGAACCAGATATTCCCTTTGGAATCTTCATAGATGCTTTTAATGCTATTATCTTTTAATCCATTTTCCATTGAAAAATATTTAGTAAAAAGAGGTGAGCCGCTCAAAAGATTTTTACTTTGAAACATTGAGATGCCATTATTATAAGTACCCAACCAGATATTCCCTTTGGAATCTTCTAGGATACTATAAATAATATTAGCTCTAAGACCTTGCCGAGATGAGTATGAAGTAAAAGCTCTTCCATCGTATCGAGTAATTCCTGCTCCATAAGTGCCCATCCATATATTACCGCCTTTATCAGAAGTAATCGTATAAATATAATCATTCGGAAGTCCTTCAAGTGATGAAAATGAAGTAAATGACTTTCCATCGTATCGAGAAACACCGCCTCCTTGTGTACCAAACCACAATTCACCGGATTGGTCTAAATAAGAACACCAAATTCTATTATTCGCAAGTCCATCTTGCTTGCTGAAGTATTTAAAATCTTTTCCATCATAAACAGAAATGCCACCGCCCAAAGTACCAAACCATAATTTACCTGAATTATCTTGCAAAATAGAAAAAACAGTATCACCGGAAAGACCATTGGATTTATTGAAATTCTTAAACTTTTTTCCGTCAAATCTGCTGACGCCATTCAAGACAGTACCGAACCACATAAAACCATCTTTATCTTGAAGAATTGAGCGGACATTATTATCGGCAAGTCCATCTTGTACCGTATAGGCTTTAAACTTTTTTCCATCAAATCTGGAAACACCACCGCCATAAGTACCAAACCACATAATCCCGTCTTTATCTTCGGCAATACTTAGAATGGAATTATTGAGTAATCCTTGAACTTCGAAAAAAGTAGTGAATGTTCTTCCATCATATTTGCAAATACCTTTTCTATTAGTACCAAACCACATATTGCCATTAGAATCTTCATAGATAGATAGGATAACATTACTTGGCATTCCGTTAATTATTCCGAAGGTGGTAAAAGATTTTCCGTCATAACGGCTGACACCGCCCCCATAAGTACCGAACCATAGATTACCGAAACGATCTCTATAACTGCTGGCTATACTGCTTAGGGGAAGTCCCTGTTCAGTAGTAAAAGTGGTGAAATTTGCTAATCCGCCAAAATCACCTTGAGCATTTAGCGAATATTTCGGCAATAAGAAAGCAGATAATAATGTGATATATCCTAATATTGGCAGGATACTTTTTGATATTTTTAAATTTAGCTTCAATTATTTATTTATAGTATTAGAAAAATAGGTATAACAGTCCTAACGGTATTATCGAAACAAATCATAATTTCTTTAGCCTCCACAAATTATTTTATTAAGATATAAAAATTCAGTTTATATTCATTCTTTCCTGAGAATAGAGAATATTCTTTATGAGGTGTAGCACCCCAACTATCATCTCCCCCAATACCTGTCATTTTATAATCAAGATGAAGCTCGATTAAATCTCTATTTTTAATTTCGGTGGTATGTTTGAGATTCTTATCTTTTTCGGGACCTGCATCAAAATCCTCCACTAAATTATTAAGAGCATTAAATTCAATTATAGAATCGGCAGCTATTACAAATCCATTTCCATCATTATTGGAAAGTGATAATCGGCGGACATCAGTTTTATGTCCATTTTCTTGAGGACGAATATAGGGAGTATATTGTTCGCTAATAGATGAAGAATAGATGCCAATTGTTGAAGCAGATTTTCTATCCCAATAATTTTCCCAAGGACCTCTTCCGAAAAACTCAAGATTATCATACTCTGCAGGTAATAACATTTTCATTCCAATCCTTGGAACGATTAAATTATTAGTATCACCCATTTTAATATCGTTAGCCAAAAAAATAGTACCGTTTTCATAAATAGTATAACTTGCTTGCCATGAAGTATGAATTTTGTGGAATTTGTATTTGACAACTATATTTATCGATCCGTTTTCATTTTTATGATACGTGATCTTATCAGCTATCAAATCATTTTCTGAAGCGTTTTTATATTCTGCACACTTTTTAGGCATATTCCAGCCATAATCATTATCGGTAGGTGCACGCCAAAATGTGGGACGCAATCCTTTAGAATCTTTTATTATCTCTTTTCCTTTATAATTATATGAAGTCATTATACCGGAGAGTTTATCAAAGATTATGGTAAGATCATTTCCTCTTAATTCAATATTTTCTTTATCCAAAATCGAAATTTGATTAACTTCCGGTAAATAAATAGCGTTCTTTTTTTCTTCGCCGATAAATTTTTCTCCCTCTAAGAATTGGAACTGTTCATAAGCAATCTCCCACCCTTTTGGGAGAAATGGTTCTTCCGATTTTAATTTTGCAGAAAGATTAAGAAAATATTCTTCCCCGGAAGTGAAGGAGATATTTCCAAAATCAATTTTGATTTTCTGTTTTTCTTCCGGAGAAATATTAAGATTATCGATTGATCCG
Organism: bacterium BRH_c32; assembly: GCA_001516025.1. Taxonomy (GTDB): domain Bacteria; phylum Bacteroidota; class Ignavibacteria; order Ignavibacteriales; family Melioribacteraceae; genus BRH-c32. The sequence continues at coordinate 80,238 of LOEU01000015.1, forward strand.
GTTTTTATAATTTTCCCATTTTCTAGTATAGACCAATCAAAAAGATATTTTTCTAAATTTGTGAATCTGAATTTATTGTATATCTCAATTAATCCTTCATCCAAATCAACAGGGGCAAAGGCTATATTTTGATAAACTTTTTTTACTTCCATGCTATGCGGTTTAAAAGAACGATCAGGAAAAACAACACCATTAATAAGAAAATTGCCATCAGATGGAGTGCCTTTAGGTCCATAATCTCCTCCATAAGCCCAATACTCGCCGGTAGAATCTTTCTTCAATAATCCTTGATCCGCCCAGTCCCAAATAAAACCTCCTTGAAGATTAGGATATTTTTCAATTGTCTCCCAATAGTCTTTGAGATTACCAATGCTATTGCCCATCGCATGAGCATATTCGCATAAAATCAATGGTCGGTCATGATTATTAATAGCATACTTTTCCATATCCCATATCTGGTCATACATAGGGCAATAAATATCAGTGTTCCATTCAAGAAGCGCACGCTCATATTGAACCGGTCGGGTGTTATCACGCTCTTTAATCCATTTGTAAGTATTATAAAAATTATATCCGTTACCGGCTTCATTTCCCAGAGACCAGATAATGACGCTCGGATGATTCTTATCCCTTTCGACAGAATTTCTTGTTCGAGTTAGATGTGCCTCAAGCCATGCAGGATTATTGCCAAGAGTTCCACCGACTTTTAAATTATAGCCACTACCATGAGATTCTATATTTGCTTCAGCAACTAAATAAAGACCATATTTATCGCATAGTTTATACCATTCTTCAGGTTGTGGATAGTGAGAAGTGCGCACTGCATTTATATTGAGTTTTTTCATCTGCTCAATATCTCTAAGTATTAATTCCTTATCTACATACTGCCCTGTTAATGGATTGAACTCATGCAAGTTTACTCCCTTTATTAAAATTCTTTTTCCATTTACTAAAAGGAGACCATCCTTAATTTCTACACTCCTAAAACCGATTTTGGCTGATGTAAATTCGAGCTGCTTTCCGTTTTCATCTTTAGTAGAAATAATAAGAGTATAAAGATTTGGCGTTTCTGCTGTCCACTTTTTTACATTATTAATCTTTTTTTGAAAAGTAATATTTACATTTCTTCCTTTATCAAATTTATCCGAAGGTTTTGATTCCGTGAATACAATTAATCCGTTTTCGTCAATCAATTCCATCGTAACATTACAGGATGATTTTTTTTCTGAATGGTTTTTAAGTTCTATATCGAGATCAAAAACGCCCTTGGTATAATCATTATCGAGGGTTGCTTTTACAAAGAAATCTTTAATCCTGGTTTGAGGCTGGCAATAGATATAAACTTCACGCGGTATTCCACTGAGACGCCAGAAATCTTGGCATTCAAGATAGCTTCCGTCAGTCCACCTTATAACTTCGAGTGCTATAAGATTTTTTCCAGCTTTAAGATATTTTGTGATATCAAATTCCGCGGGTGTTTTCCCGTCTTTTGTAAGCCCTACATAATCTCCATTAACATATAGATATCCGGCGGATTTAATTGCACCAAAATGAATAAAAATTTCCTTTCCATTCCAGTTTTTCGGAAGTTCAAATTCTTTTCTGTAATAACCGAATGAATTATTATCCATATCGATATAAGGAGGTTTTTGTGAACGATCCGGTGCCCATTCGTAAGGATGATTTAAGTAAATCGGAACGCCATAACCTTGAATTTCCATATTAGAAGGAACTTCTATTTTTTTCCACTGCGATAGATTGAGGTTATTCTCAAAATAATCACCTTTCCTATTTTGAAATCCAAGAGCGAAATTAAAATCCCAAATACCATTTAGAGGAATAAAATTATCCGAGTTCTCTTTAATATCCGTAATAGCATCTGAGCGATTAGAATAACTGAAGAAAGTAGAATGAGGTGTTTCTTTATTAATGCTTTGAATCGCGGGATTTTCTAATTCATTATGTGGAAGCCTTTTCGGCTGACAATAAATTGATAAACTAAGAAATAACGTAATCATAGTTGCAATAAAAACTATTTTGTTTATCATAATTAAAATCCCCCTGCATTTAGTCCATAATTGATATTTGATATTTAATATGAGTTTGATAATTATTAATTGGCTTATCTATATCTATATAAATTGGCAATGCTTTTAGCGCAGGATAAGGAGCAAAGAAAAGATTTTCATTTCTACTTAGGACTATATTAAATTCACCTTTAGTGATAGTAAAAAGAAATTTTTTGTTGGGTGTTTTTATCAATACATTTTTAGAGTCAATTTTTTCGAACGTCATTCCATCCTTAAAAATTATTGGTTCTACAATTTTTATTTCGGGATGTGAATCGTGATAAGTAAGTATAATTTCTTTTTCGATTAGATTATCGGTAAAATTTTGAATTAAAGAATAACTAACTCCACCCGCAAGCCATCTTCGATCTCTTAACTCTCCTAAAGTTATCACAGAATTGAGACTATCCTTTTGCAATAATTTTTGATGAGCATCAAATTCAAATAGATTAGAAAAATATCCGGTTGAATCGGAATACTCAATTCTTGGAGTTAAAGGAAGATTTTCTCCTATTTCAGGAAAACTCATTGGTTCCCAACGATGGTACTCGGTGCTGCTGGCAGCTTGCAAAAGCCCATAATCCTCTATCCAAAGATTAGTAATCGAACCTCCCGAAGGACGAAACATGTATTTACTTTTTTCTCTTTTTTCATAATCCTTATATCCATAAGCCGAAACGGTAACCATATAATTTTTAGTTCTTATTAGATCAAGATCAAGAGTTTCAAAATGCATTGCCCAATTTTTATAATCACTTGGGATATTTTCTAAATTTATTATAGAATCTTTTGCGAGTTGATATCCCATAGCAATACTTTTTGCTTTAGTAAAGGTGGGATAGATACAGGGCGGGTCATCGAATAAAAGTGAATAATGATCACCATAAGTTAAATAACCATTTTCAATATTATCCCTTATTGATAGGAGATTTCTATAAGCAGCAGCGGCAAATGGAGGATATTTATCAGCATAAAGCATGAAAGAAGCAATTGCACCATCGGATGTTGCACCGCCATAGATTGTCCATTTATTACTTCTGATCCCCCATGAATTATCCAACATTCCATCAGGATAAATAAAATAGAGATGATTTTTTATACTCTTAATTATTTTTTCTCTTACAAAATTATCATTGGTCAATTCAGCATATAATCCCAAACCCCATAAGGACATTTCTAAATTGTAGCCAAGATCAACTCCATATTTATTATTATGTTCTCTTCCTCCTTCACCTTGAATAAATAGATCTGAATCGATCTTAGAAATTATTCTATCTGCAAGATTTTTGGCTTTTACTAAATAATTTGAATCGGGTATAATTTTATGAACAGATGCAAGAGTTGCTGTAGTTGTAGCACAATAATTTATGCTCGCAAATTCGGGGCTCATAATTCTATAAAGATAATCTGCCCCTTTTTGGAGCGAATTTTTCCAGATCTCTTTTTTTGCGGAACTAATATATTTTTCAATCAGAGGGTATGTAAAAGCAAGCATCAATATTTGATCGGTGGTAGTACCAGTCCATTCTTCAGGGGTTTCTTTCCAACTCCCATTATCTTCTTGCTGATCAAAAAGCCAATCAGCCAAAATCATTGAAGCATTTAAATATTTTTTATCGCCTGTTATTTGGTATGATATAATGAGAGGATAAACACTTTCTGCGGCTCTAGTATGGAGAACATTACAAGAGGGACATTCTATTGCCCCATAATTTTTATACTTCGTATCAATAATTTGATTCGCAATAATTCTATCCGATAATTCGATAACTGTTTTACTATACTCGAATTTTAAATTTATTTTCGTTGGGATTGAAAATTGATTAGCATTTTGTGCAGATAAAAGCTGAACAAAGACTAAAAGATTAGAGAGCCATAATAGGGTAAGCTTCATTGAAATAATTATTATTTTCTACAAAACTAACAGATATATATGAGAATAGAAAATACTCACTTAAAATTTACATAAAAAAAGCCCGACTGAAAAAATCAATCGGGCTGGGAAAAAATCTAATTAAGGGCTTACTTAATCAGAATGAATTTTTTTGTTGATACAAATGAACCTGATGTCAAGCGATAGAAATAAACACCGCTTGAAAGGTATTTCCCGTCAAAGTTTACTTTATGATTTCCGGGTGTTTGTATTTCATTTATTAATGTAGAAACTTCTCTTCCTAGTATATCATATACCTTTAATTGTACCATTCCTTCTTTAGGGATTTGATACTTTATGGTAGTCGTAGGATTAAAAGGATTCGGATAATTTTGTGATAATGAATAAACATTAGGTATTGTTCCCTCAGTAAGGTCATCAACACTAGTGGGGTTCTTAATCGCAGGAATTCTTATGCTGTTATAGATATCGGTAATCTCTTCTTGTGAAAGAGCTTTATTAAATATCTGAATATTATCCATACTTCCGGAGAAGTAAGAAAGCGTTCCTTGAGTACCATTTTTTCCTAGCATAGGAACTATACCTGTTTTAACAGTACCGCCTAAAGGAAGTGTGCCTTTCATAACGCCATTAAGATAAACTGAAGCATTAACGCCATCAAAAACACCAACGACATTAATCCATTGACCGGTAACTAAATCAGCTTGAGGAATTCCGGGACGAGCTGCGCCGGCAGTAGATGTAGCTTTAAATCTTAATTCTTTGTTTCCTTTATCTTCATAAATAACAAATTCATCTCCTTGAGAATCGAAAAGTGGACCAAAAGCATGAGCCATTTCGGTAGGAAGATAATTAAGCTTTGTCCATACTGAAACCGATACGAACCCGCCATCAATATCAAATGAAGTGGAAGGACTAAGCTGAACAAAATCATCAACTCCATCAAACTTCAATCCATTTCCTAAAATACCATCTGAAATCGTTGGACCATTTTGTAAGAAACCATTATTTGCATTACCAGATAAATCAACAATCATAGAATCATTTTGAACATCGTCCAAAGGATAGTAAGCAACGGTTTTTTCTGCTAATGCTTTGTGATCAAACTTAACACTATCGGATGCCATCATATTAGCTGATGCAGCTTTGTCTTTTATGTTAGATACTATTAAAGTATATCTTTTTGCTTCTAATGGTGATGTTTTTAGAATAACTGATTTTTCACTAAGTGAAAGTTTGGCTTCAAGAACTGAAGCACCATTATCTAATGAATAATTTGTTTTTAATTCAGCTGAAGTTTTATCTAATGCTTCGCTAAATTCTGCAACAAGTTTTGTAGGATCAGCTACTGATGTTGTAAAAAGAAGTTCCGGTTTTGTTTTATCAATTCCTGTTTTAGCAGAGATTTCATTACTGAAATTAGCACTATAAAGAGCAAGTGCATTTTTTGCTTTTACGCGATAATAGTAAGTAGTTGATTCAGTTGTACCAAGATCAGTAAATTCCGTTGTATCAGAAACAGTGGCATAAAGAATTTCCGGATTAGCTTTTGTATCTCTATATATTTGATATCCCATCATCTTGCTTTCATAATTGATTGCTTTATCCCAGGTAAGCTTAATAGAGTTGCCTGATGGAATAACTGAAGTCAAAACAACATCGCCGGGAGCCGGATTGACCGGGGTTGATTTAGTTGTATTATATAGATTAGCAACTTCCCATGGCTGTAAAGCTTTATTAAGAATAAGAACATTATCCATACTGCCTTTAAAGTAATTTGCGCCTGCATTCGAGCTTCTTCCTAAATAGGCTTGTTGATTTGGCTTAACAATTCCGGTAAGATTATGAAAATCTTTTAATACACCATTCATATATATAAGTGCTTTTGTACCATCATAAACACCAACAATATGAATCCATTCTTTAGTTACTAAATCTTTAGCAGGTATGCCGGGTCTTTCGGCGGATACACTTGTAGCTACTTTAAATCTTAATTCATTGTTACCTTTATCGGCATAAAGGACATAATTATCAGTCTCGGAATCGAACAATGGTCCATATGCACCCGGTAAGTCTGCAGGTAAATATTCCAATTTTGCCCATACCGATACTGTTACTTCATTACTTCCAATATCAAATGATGTTGAAGGAGTAAAAACGACATGATCATCTACACCATCAAAAACCATGGCGTTTCCTAAAATACCTTCGCCAAATCCAACACCATTTTTTAATGTTCCATTATTAAGATTTGCTGATCCATCCACTAAAGTACTATCGGTAGCTGAATCTAAACTATAATAAGCTACTGTACTTGAAGGAAGACCTTTATGTATAAAAATAAGTGTTGATGTGGCAATCGTATTTGGAGTTATTGCTCTGTCTTTAACGCCTTTTACGATAAGTGTATATGATGATTCCATTAAAGGAGAAGTAGTTAAGAAAACAGATTTTCTATTAAGAGCTAATTTAGCTTCTGTTATCGTAACGCCTTTATTAATGGAATAATTAGCAATGTTTACTGCGGTAGTAGAATCTACTAACTCATTAAAATCTACAATTACTTGAGTATTAAGACCACTAGAGGTTACAAAACTTACTAATGGTTTTGTTTTGTCATTTGCAGTTTTAGCAGATAGCTCATTGCTAAAATTAGCACTTAAAGTATTTATGCCGTTTTTAGCTTTTACTCTATAATAATAAGTTTTAAGCTCAGTGTTTGTTTGGTCAGTAAATTCTGTTACTTTTCCCGTAGTGGCATACACTTTTTCAGGGGCTGAAGTAGTGTCTCTATAAATTTCATAACCAATAATATCACTTTGAGCATCTGTTGCAGCATCCCATTTCAAATTTACTTTTGTTTCTACTACATCAGCAGAAATAAGATTTACATCCGAAGGAGGGGTGGTATCAGCGGCAAGTATAAAAGAAAGAGGATTATCGGTTGTAATACCATCAACTCCGAGCTCAATTAATGTTTTCATAAGAGTAGCACTATTGACTGTCCACATATTGAATTTAACATTCTTGGAGTGTGCATATTCTAAGAATGCCGGAGATGGAGAAGCACTGCTTCCTATCCAATTACTAGTGCCAAGAGCAGCAAGTTGATCAACTACGCCATTAGAATTAGAACTAACGAAAACTTGAATAGGGATTGTAGGGTCAATTGAATTAGCTTCCTGGATTTGTGTAAAATTAAAACTTGAGAGTATTACCTGATCCTGCATTTTTAAATCTTGTATCATTTTTACAACTAAAGGAATAACTTTAGGATTAGGTGTTTTTATCTCTACAACTACACCAATTTTATTGGTGCTGTTTTTCGCAAGCAATAATGATTCATAAAGAGTAGGAATCAATTCTCCTTTAAAGCTTTCATTAAATTTCACTCCTGCATCATAAGCTCTAAGCTGTTCAAATGTAAGAACGCTTACGGTACCAGCACCGGTTGTTGTTCTATTAATTGTTGCATCATGCATGATAACAAGTGAATCGTCTTTTGACATCTGAACGTCAAGTTCAAAATAATCTGCTTTGACTTCGATAGCATTTCTGAATGCTGCCATAGTGTTCTCCGGAGCGAGTGCTGCGCCTCCACGATGTGCGATATTCTTCACTTGTGCATTGCTAATTAAACCGGGAAATAATATTAGGGAAAGAATCAATAAGAACGATTGTCTTATTTTTTTCATACTGCCTCCATTCATATAATATGATTAAAACAAATACTTAAGAAAATTTTTTATTAGGGGGAATAACATTAAAGTATTTTTCTATTTATAAGATAGTTTTAGCAAATCAATATGACAATCGCACGTTCGTGGTATATTAAAAGTGGGATTAAATCAGATAAGATTTTCTTTAAATGCCTTTGTAATAGCACCGGATTTAGTATTAACGTGAAGCTTAACATAAATATTTTTTAGATGAGTATTCACGGTATGGAAACTAAGAAAGAGCTGATCGGCAATTAGCTGCTTAGTTAAACCGGAAACCATTAGTTTTAGGATTTCGCTTTCTCTATCGGTTAATCCGTAATCATTTTTCTTCGGCTTAAGATTACTAAATATCTCAAGCACTTTATGAGCAATTTGCATACTCATTGGAGCTCCGCCGGAGAGAACTTCCTCAATGGCACCAATAATTTTATCGGGAGATGAATCTTTTAATAGATAACCGGAAGCACCTGCACATAAAGCATCAAATACTTTTTCATTATCATCATATATTGTAAGTATCAGGATATGTGTGGAAGGTGATAGCATTTTGAATTTTTCAATTCCTTCAATTCCGGTCATTCCGGGTAATCCAATATCAAGAAGAATTACTTGCGGAGGAAATTCCGTTTCCAACACAGAAATTGCTTCTTCGCATGTTTCAAAAGCATTTGAGCATTTCATTCCCGGAGTCTGATTAATCAAGCCATTAATTGTTCTTCTGAAATGTAAATTATCTTCTATTAGCCATACATTAAAATTTTCTTTTTCTAAATCACTATTTTTAATCATTTTCAAAACCTCATAAACAAACTACATCATTAATAACCTTATATCCATAGCACATTCGTGGTATTTTTATTTTTGAAAATATTTTTTCTTGTTTTCATAAGTTAAAGATATCTCCGTACCTGAATCTTTATTTGAATCAATTTTTAAGAATGCCCCAATTTTTTCGGTACGTCTTCTCATATTTTTTAATCCATTATTTTCAATTATCGACTCATTTTCAAAACCAATACCGTCATCTTTAATAATCATTGAAAAATAAGAATGAGTCCCTTTAACAATTATCTCGCAGTTTTTGGCTGATGAATGCCGAACAACATTATTAAGTGCCTCTTTATAGATAAGAAAAATATTACGTTTTACTTCGAGATTATAAGAATCAATTTTGATTTCACCAACTATTTCAAATTTCCAAGTGATTCCGGCAAGAAGTTTAGAGGCAGTATCCTTCATCTTAAAAATCGTACTAATATTAAAATCTCTTCTCGGATTAATAAACCAGATGATATCACGCATTGCTTCGATAGTTTCTTTTGCAGTCTGACTGATAAATTGTGATAGTTCTTTTTCATTTTCATTCAAAGTTTTACTGCTAATTAAAAGCTGACTATCTACGCTAATGCTGCTAAGGTTGCTTCCAATTTCATCATGCAGATCGCTTGCAATACTTAAACGGATTCTCTCTATCTCTAAAAGTTGTTTTAAATGTGAGCGGTAAATTAAAATTACAATTAAAGCAATAACCACAAATAAAATTGAACGGAACCACCATGTATTCCACCATGCAGGATAGATCACAATAGCTATCGAAATTGGATTACTCCAGACATTATCTGCATTAGCTGCTTTTACCAAAAATTTATATTCGCCCGGTTTAATATCAGTATAAAATGCCTCCGCTCTTCCATTTGCATCAACCCAATCAGGATCAATACCTTCGAGCATAAATTTAAAACTATGTTTATAATTTGGTTCGAGATCCAAAGCACTAAACTCAAAGGAAAAGAAGTTTTGATCATAATTAAGTTTAATTTTTTTTGTAGCAGTAAGAGATTGTGGTAAAACAACTTCTTTATTAAATATTTTGAATGAAGTAAGAGCAATTGGTGGTGGAATTGAATCAAACTTAATTTCATTCGGAAAGAATTTTATAAATCCATTGATACCTCCGAAATAAAAACTACTGTCAATGCCTACAAAACTTGCTCTCCAATTGAATTGATCATCAATTAATCCATCATTTACATCAAATACTCTAAAATTTTCTGTAACAGGATTAAAGCGAGCGAGTCCCTTCATTGTACTTATCCAAATGAATCCTTTCTCATCTTCATGAATACCAAAGGCTACATCATTCGGCAATCCGGTTTTTGTGGTAAAGTGATAGAATTTATTTTTTGCTTTATCATATTTATTTACTCCACCACTATGTGTTGCAATCCAAATATTACCAAAATGATCTTCGTTTATTGCAGTTATCTTGCTCGAACTTACCGAATAATTATTTTTAATATCGGGGGAAAAATGAGAATACGATTCTGTTTTAGGATTATATCTAAATAATCCATCGAGCCATGTCCCAATCCACAGATTACTGTCTCTATCCTCAAATAAAGAATTTACAGAAACATATTGAGGCATAATAACAAAGGAATCTGATAGCGAAGGAGCGAAAGGATAAAAGAGTTCTTTTTCTCTATCAAATAATTGAAGACCTTCATTCGTGCCGATTAGTAATTTGCCTTTTTTAGTTTCCAAAACTTGTTGAATCCAATTAGAAGCGATTCCAAATTTATTGTTTTTATCATAGAGATATCGAGTGAATCGATTGGTATTTTTATCAAACCTATTTAAACCACCATCCATTGTTCCAATCCACACTATACCAAAACGATCTTCATAAATTGTTATTACATCATTATTGCTAAGACTATTATTAGAACTATTATTCAGGTAGTGGATTTTATTGTTTGATGCAAGATCAATCTTATCAAAACCGGAACCTCCGTAACCAACCCATAGAGTACCATCTTTACCTTGAAATATTGAGCTTACGACTCTTCCATTAATGCTTGTTTTTCTAATGGGGAGATGCCGATATTGAATGAAATTATTTTTAAATGGAAGTTTATTTAAACCATCTTCGGTGCCCACCCAAAAATTCCCTTTCCTGTCTTCATAAACCCATCTAATTCTACTAGAAGAAAGTGAATTAATATCATCTTCTTCATTTCTGAAATAGAAATATCTTTGCTCTGATCGAGTTTCTTCTATAAGAAATAAACCGACATAGTCATAAGTGCCAATCCAAAGCCGATCTTTTTTATCTTTGAATGCTAAGCGGATAGTGGAATTTTTTATACTTTTTAATTCAGGTAGTTCATCTGTCAGACGAGTACTTTTTTTTGTTTTAATATTTAATTTATCAACACCTTTGAATGTACTAAGCAGGATAGTTTCATCCGAATCCATATAAAGATACCAAACACCATTATCCGATATGGAAGTTTCATCTTGATTATTATGAACATAATGATTAATCACTTTTTCTGTAACCGGATCAAACTGAACTAATCCTCCATTCCAAGTTCCAACCCAAAGAATATTATTTTTATCTTCGAGTATGTATGTAATATTAATATCAGGGAATGAATTTAAATTTTTGCTATAAGTTGTGATTTTGCCAGTCTTAGGGTCGTACTTATTTAATCCAGATGTTGTAGTTCCAAACCAAATATTATTATTATGGTCTTCAAATAGAGCTTGGATATAACTATTCTCAGATGGTGTATAATTAATTCTTTTGAAAGATTCCTTCTTTGGGTCAAAGATACAAAGTCCCCTTCCCCAAGTACCGATATAGAATGTGGAATCACTGCTTTCGAGCAAGGACATAACATAATTTTCGGGTAATGAAAGAGAATCGGCGGGATCAAACTTATATACCTTAAAGAACTGTCCATCAAAACGATTTAGTCCATCCTTAGTTGCCACCCATAAAAAATTATCACTTGTCTGAAGGATACAATTAATAGAGTTATTTGATAGCCCGTTATTAATATTGTATCTAACAAAATTTGTGGAATTATATTGAGCATTTATTAAAGAGTAAAGAAAAAAGAAAAGAAGAATTGTCTTTAAAAAAATATTGTAATTAATGAATCGCTTCATTTGATTTTTGGTTCCCGGAACGATCTAACTAATTGATTAAAATATTTATCCTGTTTGTGAACGCTTTAAATATATCCAAAATTATCGATAATTAGTATATTGATCAGTCAATTCTAAAGTTTAAGGGATAAATGAAGACTTTTACAATATTATTAGTAGCTACTCTTACGCTCTTCGCACAATCTAACCCGGATAGCATAATAAATTCTCTTCAGAAATTGGATGAAAAGGAACAGGTTGATTCATTATCAGTTTTGTGCTGGAATTATAGGAGCATAACTCCCCGAACTTCAATTAAGTATGGACTTTTAGCTTTAAAGAAAATGGAAAAAATTTCATACTTCAAACATCAGTCGGAAGTTTTAAATTATCTTGGCGTGATATATGGGAATATAGGGAATCTTGATTCAGCATATTATTACTATCAAATTGCTCTTGATGTTGCAAAAAAATCAAAAAGATATAGCGAAATAGCATATTCATTAAATAATATTGGAGATTATTATTTTAAGAACGCTTTGTATTCAACAGCTCTAGAAAAGATGATGGAAGCTTATGATATTTTTGAAAAAGAAAATGATAAACGAGGTATGGCCTATGTACTTAATGATATAGGAGAAATTTACAGAAATCAACAGGATTATGATAAAGCTCTTGATTACTTTGAGCGCTCATCAAAGATAAGATCCGAGAGAAATGATGTTCGGGGTTTAGCTAAATCATTAATAAATATTGCATCGGTATATGTAGATCAGAAATTAGAAGAAAAAGCATTAATGACTTTTTATAAAGCAATCGACTTGAGTGAAAAATCAGATTATTTGAAGGGAAAAAGTTGGGCACTTGCCGGCATCAGCGATGTATTCTATGCACAAGGTAAAAGAGAAAAAGCTCTTGAATATCTTTTCAAGGCTTTAGACATGGATAAAAAAATTCAAAACAAATATGGCGAAATCTCATCCTATAATATAATTGGTAAAATATATATCGAATCGAATTTTTTAGCACTAGCAGAAGAATATCTTAATAAAGCAGAATATGAATCACGCAATACAGGTCATCTCGATCAACTTCTGATCTCTTATGAATATCAAACCAAATTAGCGGTAGCTAAAGGCAATTATAAATTAGCTTATGATTATCAAAAGATGTTTGAAGAGCTAAAAGAAAAAATTTATGGACAAGAAAATAAAAACAAGATAGCAGATCTTCAGACTGCTTTCATAACTGAACGGAAAGACAGAGAAAATATTCTGCTGAAAAAAGATATTGAATTTGAAAAAAGTACAAGGAACTATGCAATCCTAATTACTCTCCTAGTACTAGGTTCAATCATATTATTGGTGATGAGATTCAAAACCCAAAAAAAAGCGAATCTCTATTTAACTGAATTAAATTCATCTAAAGATAAATTCTTTTCAATAATTGCTCATGACCTAAAGAATCCCTTTGGAGCAGTTTCTAATTTCGCAGAATTTCTAAAAACAGATTATGACGACCTAACGGATGTCGAGCGTAAAGAAATTATAAATGGACTTTATGAAGCGTCTATCGATATCCAAAAACTTTTGATGGACTTGCTAACATGGGCACGAACTCAAAAAGGAGAAATCGGTGTAACAAAGAAAAATTTAAATGTAAAAACTCTCTTTGATTCAATCTGTAACTCATATAGTCTGGCTGCAAAAAAGAAAAGTATAAATTTAAAAGTAGAAGTGGATGAATCAACTGAAATAAGTGCAGATAAATTAATTGTGGAAACCGTCATTGGAAATTTTGTGAATAATGCAATAAAATTTTCATATCCAAATAGTGAAATAAGAATGTTTGCAACCAAGGATTCCGATAAGATTAGATTTTCGGTAAAAGATTCCGGAAATGGTATGAGCCCTGAAATTGTGGACTCTCTTCTAAAGGCAAATTCATATCTTACTACACTCGGGACAAGCAATGAAAGAGGAACAGGATTAGGATTAAAGATATGCAAAGATTTTGCAGAAATACATACCGGACAAATATTTATTGAAAGTCAAGTAGGTAAAGGAAGTACATTTTCCTTTGAGATAAGCAATAAGTAGAATCTATATTTTTAATGTACTATTGTAATTATGGACTAAAATCTAACCACAGTAGATAATTATATACCTATTAAATAAAATATTTGTTAAATTTATCATATCCTAAGGAGATTGTAAATGTTTAACAAATTCTTAAGTTTTCTTAAATTTTATGTAATTTCTTTTTTGTTAGTTACTACAATAAAGGCACAAGAAATCCCGCAGAAAACCCCTGCACAACTACCTAATTTATCCGGTTATCCGGTTGTTCTCGATAAAGATACTCTGTTTCATATTTATAATGGTATCGGTCCATTCTCGGCAGAGAAGAGAGCCGGCGAAATTAGCATCGGTCTAAAGAACTTAGTAGAAAAAGATTCGCTTAATGTGGATTCTCTTTCTTTAGAGATGCAAAACGGGATGGCTTTAATAAGAGATAACAATACTATTATAATGGCTATCACTCCCGCTGATACACTCTCCAATGGTAAATCGTTAGAAATCCTCAGCGGCGAATATTTTGAATTGATTAAAGAAAAAGTTGAGGCTACAAAAAGTATTTATAGCCAAAAAACTATAATCGAAAAGCTAATTTATATATCCATCTTTTTTGTTGGTTTTATTCTATTGATGTGGATAAATCGATTAGTATTCCCGCGTATCTATGCTGCATTAGAAAAATTAGAAGGCAAGGTTTTCAAATCATTTAGTATAAAGAAATTTGAAATTCTTAAAGGGACAGACCTTATTGATATAACAACAATAATAATGAAAGGACTTAGACTATTAATAACCCTTGCGGCTATCTATTCTTTATTAGTCTTCACTGTTACTAATCTTCCATGGACAAGGCACTGGTACATTCAACCAATATTAAGAGGAATATTGCTTTTTATTTTTGTAACGGTTGTTGCTTCGGTGCTTATTAAAGGTGTAAATGTTTCTTATCGATACTTCACGATAAAGTATAGAAGTTGGAAAGGAACATTAATTAAATCTTTCAAAGTTAAATCGGTAGAAATACTTTCGGAAGATAAAGCAGTTGATATGCTTGATTTTGCTACTAAAGTTATTAGGATATTACTTTGGCTAATAATCGGATATTTTTATATCACTCTTGTATTTAGTTTCTTTGAATTTAGCCGAACCTGGGCATCAGAACTAATATATTATATTTTAAATCCTCTTAATACAGTAGTAATGTCGATAATTAATTTTCTCCCGAATTTATTTTTTATAATTGTCATTATAACTGTATTTAATTATTTGATAAAATTTGTAAAATACTTTTTTAACGAAGTAGAAAAAGAGAATATAAAGCTACCGGGGTTTCATGTTGATTGGGTTCCATCTACATATAAGATCGTTCGTTTTTTAATAATAGTACTAGCAATAATAATAATATTTCCATATTTGCCCGGATCTGATTCAGAAGCATTCAAAGGGATATCTGTATTTCTTGGCATCCTTTTCTCGCTTGGTTCTACATCGGCAATTTCTAATATTGTAGCCGGTACAGTACTAACGTATATGCGTCCTTTCAGATTAGGCGATAGAGTGAAGATAGCAGATACAGTCGGCGATGTAGTTGAAAAAACATTATTGGTAACACGTGTAAGAACTGTTAAGAATGTGGAAATATCGATTCCGAATTCAATGGTACTTGGAAGCCATATAGTAAATTATAGCACGGTGGCAAATGAGATGGGTTTAATACTACATACAACGGTTACTATCGGATATGATGTTCCATGGAAACAAGTACATGAATTATTAATATCTGCAGCATTAGAAACAGATAATATCTCAAAAACACCTGCTCCATTTGTGCTCCAAACTAGTTTAGATGATTTTTATGTATCCTACGAATTAAATGCTTATACAGATCTACCAGGAATTATGGCAAAAACTTATTCAATGCTTCATTCCAAAATCCAAGATAAATTTAATGAAGGCGGAGTTGAGATTATGTCTCCTCATTATGGAGCAATGAGAGATGGTAATCAAACAACTATTCCATCTGATTATCTTCCAAAAGAATATCAAGCTCCATCATTTAGACTATTTGGACTCGATCTTTTCGGAAATAAGAATAATGATAACAAGTAGTTTTCAATTATAAAAAGAAAGTACTATGGAAGATATTTTTAATTATACAATTTTTACGATAAGCGGATATTCATTACGAGTAGCAGTTTTAATTAAACTTGCTTCTCTATTGGTTGTTACGCTTTTACTACTCTCCTTAATTAAAAATATTTTATACAAATCTATAAAAATAGAAAGTTCTCGGAAGTACTCTGTTTATCAATTAATCAAATATTTGATTGTTGTTATTAACCTTCTATTTGTTCTGAGAATAATTGGTCTAGATTTAACAGTATTGATGGCAAGCTTAGCAGCATTATTAGTTGGTTTAGGTTTTGGACTGCAGAATTTATTTAGCGATTATATGTCGGGAATAATAATACTTTTTGATTCTTCAATTAAAGTCAATGATATCATCGATGTAAATGGAACTGTCGGACAGGTAATAAAGATAGGGCTAAGAACTACGACCGTTAAAACAAGAAGCGATCAATATATAATATTACCTAATACAAAGCTCACGAGTACTGAATTAATTAATTGGACACATCAGGCAGGTTCAACGCGATTTGAAATTAATATCGGTGTGGACTATTCATCTGATATTCATTTAGTTATGAAATTATTAAAAAAGGCTGCGATAGACCAAGATGGCGTATTGAATAGCCCTGAACCATTTGTAAGGTTTAATAAATATGGAGATTCGGCACTTTTATTTTCATTGTATTTTTGGGCAGATGAAGTATTTAGAGTAGAGAATATAAAAAGCCAATTGCGTATTAGATTATTCGATTTGTTTAAAGCAAATGAAATAAATATCCCTTTCCCGCAAAGAGTGTTACATATAAAACACAACGATAAGGAAAAATTACCTGAGTAATACTCTATGCCAATTAAGAGTTTTACTCTTCCTTAGCACCTAATAAATATTTTTTAAAATATATAAAGGTATGCTTACTCAAAAAAACGCACATGAAAAAATTCGATACTGAAGTTCATTTAAGTCGCGAGATGGGTTTAATGGATGCGACTTTAATTGGAGTAGGTGCAATGATTGGAGCAGGAATATTTGTGCTAACCGGCATTGCCGCCGGAGTAGCAGGTCCCGCACTAATTATTACATTTACTTTAAATGGGTTCGTTGCCCTATTAACCGCCTTTTCTTATGCAGAACTCGGTTCCTGCTATCATGATGCCGGAGGCGGTTACCTTTGGGTAAAGGAAGGACTCCCGAAATGGAATGGTTTTATTTCCGGCTGGATGAGCTGGTTTGCTCATGCTGTGGCTTGCAGTCTTTATGCTCTCGGATTTGGAGCTTATTTTGATTTGGTATTAAGAGAGTTTAGTATAGTAATGCCACAATGGGGATTCTTTTCACCTCAGAAAATTCTTGCTGCTATAACGGCAGTTGTATTCGCCTATGTTAATTTCCGAGGCGCATCCGAAACAGGCAAAGTCGGTAATTTTGTTACTATTGCTAAAATAATTATTCTGTTTGTCTTCATTGGTTTTGGACTGAATATAATGTTTGGGAAAACTGATCTTATCACAGCGTTTACTCCATTTATGCCAAATGGTTGGGATGGGGTTTTCAAAGCGATGGGATTAACGTTTATTGCATTCCAAGGATTTGAAGTCATTTCGCAATGCTCCGAGGAGATAAAAAATCCCAAGAAAAATATTCCGCGTGCCGTATTCCTCTCGTTAATAATAGTAATTCCAATCTATCTATTGATAGCTGTAGTTTCATTAGCGACAGTGGAATCAGGTACAATGACACCTTGGGATTATCTGGCATCACATAAAGAAACTGCTTTAGTTCAAGTTGCTTCTCACTTTTTTGTAGGCGGCGGTATTATGCTATTAATAGGTGGTGTGATCTCTACTATGTCTGCATTAAATGCCACAATCTATTCTTCCTCACGTGTGGCATTTGCAATGGGAAGAGACCGTAACTTTCCGTCATTCTTTGGAAAAGTTCATAAGAAAAATTTTACTCCTCACTACTCTATTATATTTTCTTTAATAATAGTAGTTACTATGGCATTATCATTACCAATTGAAGATGTTGCGAGTGCAGCAGATATTATGTTTTTACTTCTATTTATGCAGGTGAATATTACTCTTATCCGTTTACGTAAAAAGAGACCAGATTTAGATAGAGGATTCTTTACACCCCTGTTCCCATATATTACGATAGTGGGGATATTATTTCTTCTTTTCCTTGCTGGTTATATGTTTAGCTATAGTCCGACAGCATGGATTGTTACGGCGGTTTGGGTAGCAGTCGGTTTATTTGTATATAAATATTACGCTGCCGATAGAGAAGTTCAACATATTAGGAAAACAAGAACTCTCCAGGACTTGGAAAGCAAAATTTATAGAGTGCTTGTTCCATTAGCTAATCAAAAAAGTGTAGTCGGATTAGCGAGTATAGCAAACGCATTAGCAAAGAAAAATAGTGCTGAAATAATTTTATTAAATGTAAATGAAGTAAAAGAAGGAGTGCCACTCGTAGCGCAAGAAGCCGAGAATGAAAGGGCAAATTCTCTTTTCCAAAAAGCTGATTCAGTTTTCTCTAAAACGGGAACTCCTTATAGAACGATAATTAATGTGGCACATAGAATATCGCAAGGGATTGTGGGCACTGCGATAGAGAATGAATGTAATTTTATTATTGTCGGTAGAGAAAAGCATCCAAGCTTCTTTCAGAGATATTTCTCTTCGATTATTGATAGTGTAATAGCAAAAGCACCATGCGAACTTGCTATACTTCATGGAGAATTAGAACCGGAGAAAATAAAGACAATATTAATTCCATATAATCATAATATACATACGAATTTTGCCACTGAAATTGCTCCTATACTTGCAGACTATTTCAGATGTAAAATAAAATTTGTAATGGTATTCGAACCAAATTTAGGTGAAGAAAATCGCATTAAGCATGAAACTGAACTCAAAGAATTAATCGCTGAAAGAGGATTCGAAGCGGAAATAAAACTAATTCACGATGAAGATATTTTGATTAGCGTAGTAAATGAATCTCAAGCTGCCGATCTGATATTAATGGGCGGAAGAAGCGGCGATATGTTTGAATTATTATTAGGCAGATCACTTACTCAAGAAATTACCGAACAATCCGCCTGCCCCGTTATATGGGTAAAAGAATATGAAGAAAGAGAACCTTTCTGGAAATTATTAATGAAACCAATTAAAGCACCCGGAGAATAAAATGGACACAAATTTTGATAATTTGTTTTATAATTTATGGCGGACAATAGTTGCATATCTGCCAAACTTAATAGCCGGTTTACTTTTAATTATAATCGGCTGGTTCTTAGGATGGTTTATCAAGCGCGTTGTTATTCAGGTATTGGTGGTATTGCGTTTTGAGAAATTACTTGCGCGATTTAAATGGAAAAATGAACTTTCTAAAGCTGATGTAAGATACTCGATTTACAATCTTATTGGAAATATATTTTTCGTATTAATCTTTTTAATATTCCTTAACTCTGCATTAGTAGCACTGAATCTTATAGTGCTATCGAGATTGATTGAACAGGGAGTTCTTTTCATACCTAAAATTATATTAGCATTATTGATCTTCAGTATCGGCTGGTGGATTTCTGCAAAAGCATCGGTAGCAATTGTGAATGCATTAATCATTGAAAATGTTAATCGTGCTACTTTTTTTGGAAGAATTGCAAAATTTACTTTTATTGTATTCTTCTCTTCAATTGTATTAATTGAATTAAACGTAGCAGCTATGTTAGTTTATATTGCATTTTCGGCATTTATAATTACACTTGGTGTTATTACTATTCTATATGTAATTGGGAACAAGAAATTTACAAAAGAATTATCTGTGGATAAGAAATGAACAGATAATTTTCTTATATTCAAAATACTTTAAGAAAAAGGAGTAAAATGCCGATAAAAAACTTGGATTCATTTCAGAAGAAAATAACAGTTCGTCCTTTAAGAATAACTGATTATGACGATATAGTAGAGATACAGAATAAAAGTTTTCCGGGAATGTTGCCATGGGCAAAAGAACAGATTGAAAGCCAATTAGAACTTTTCCCTGAAGGACAAATTGTAATTGAATATCGAAATAAGGTTATTGCATCTTCATCAAGCTTGATAATAGATGTGGATATATATAGCGAGCGACATAGCTGGTACGAAATAAGCAGTCAAGGTTATATTAAAAATCATAATCCTGAAGGAGATACATTATATGGAATTGAGATTATGGTCCATCCTTCATACAGGGGAATGAAATTAGCAAGAAGATTATATGATGCTCGAAAAGAAATAGCCCGCACTCATAATTTAATGAGAATTGTAATAGGCGGAAGAATTCCTGAATATATAAAATATAAAGAGAAACTTACGATTGAAGAATTTATTGATAAAGTTTCCCGCAAAGTGATTTATGATCCGGTTTTAACAACCCAGTTATCAAATGGATTTGTTCTAAAAAGAGTCATTCCTGAATATCTTACGAGTGATAAAGAATCGGCTGGATTTGCAACATTATTAGAATGGACAAATATAAACTATGCTCCGCATCCACATAAGAAAAATACATCTTCGAGACCAGTCAGGATAGCTGTTATCCAATACGGTATGAGAAAGATAAATGATTTCAATGATTTTGCACAGCAATGTGAATATTTTGTTGATGTTGCTTCAGGATATAAAAGTGATTTTATTTTATTTCCTGAATTGCTCACGACACAGCTGCTTTCATTTTTAGAAACAAAACGTCCCGGCTTAGCAGCCCGTGAACTATCACAATATACTCCTAAGTATTTAGAGATGTTCACAAAATTAGCAGTCAATTATAATATTAATATAATTGGCGGCTCTCATTTTATTAATGAAGATGATCATTTATATAATGTTTCATTCCTATTCAAAAGAGACGGAGAAATAGGAAAACAGTACAAGCTTCATATCACACCAAACGAGAAGAAATGGTGGGGTGTGGAAGCAGGAAATTCTTTGGAAGTATTTGATACTGATTGCGGTAAGATAGCTATTAATATCTGTTATGATGTAGAATTTCCGGAGCTTGGGAGAATGGCAGCCGCCAATGGTGCTCAGATTATTTTTGTACCATTTTGTACAGATGAAAGAAAAGGTTATTTACGTGTAAGATATTGCGCTCAGGCTCGTTGTATCGAAAATCAAATCTTCGTTGCCATGGCAGGTACAGTTGGGAACCTCCCTGACGTGGAGAATATGGATATTCAGTATGCTCAATCAGCAATCTTAACTCCTTCAGACTTTTTTTTCGCGCGAGATGGTATTGCAGCAGAGTGTGTGCCTAATATTGAAACTGTTGTAGTCCATGATGTTGATCTCGAAGTACTCAAGCAAAGCAGACTCATTGGTACTACATTGAATTGGAATGATAGAAGGACAGACTTATATTAAAGCTCTTTTTCAATAAAAATAAAAGTATTATTGCCTTATTTATCTGTGGGCTGCTATGAGTATGCAGCCCGCTAATAAAATCTCAAATAATTATTTTAAAAGTATCATCTTTTTTACTTGTGAAAATTCACCTGCTGAAATTCTATAAAAATAGATTCCCGAAGCCAGTTTTGAACCATCAAAATTAATAGAGTGTTTCCCGGCATCTTTTATTTCATTTACCAATTCTGCCACTTCAATTCCAAGAATATCAAAAACTTTGATATTGATTTTAGATTCATGAGATAATTGGTAATTTATGGATGTAACAGGATTAAACGGATTTGGATAGTTTTGGGAAAGATTAAAATCGGCAGGGATCGTTTGGTTGTCTTCTTCTATTCCGAGCAGAGTTGCATCATGGAAGGAGAAACCGGCATAAGTGCCAACCCAATAATTGCCATGCGAATCAATTAATAATGTCCTGCAAATATTTGTCCCGATACCAGAATTTGCTGTATTAATATTTTGCCAATTAGTACCATCATATTTGGTAATTCCATTTTGAGAGACAAACCAAACATTATCTTTATTATCGCAATAAACATAACGTATAAAATTTATTCCAATTCCGGAATTCTCCATTGTAAATTTTTCCCAAGTACCATCATTCTTAAATTTAAATGCCCCATTATTTCTATCTGCAATCCATATATTATTGTTTTTATCGATCTCAATGTTTTGTGAATAGAAAAAATTAGGAAGCGGTGAATTTTTGGAATCATAATTCGTTGTAATCCCGTTTTTAATAACCGAAAATCCTTTATTCGAAGCAGCATAGACAACACCATCGTTATCCACTGCAATATTATAAAACTGCGCATCAAAAATGCCGGAATTTGAATTTGTAAATTCTTGGCAGCTCAATGCCAATCCGTCAAATTTCATAATGCTCTTAAGACCGGCACACCAAATTACGTTATCTTGAGCAATGTCCAAATCAAAAAAGTGGTCATCTGGCATTCCTGAATTAATCTTATTAAATAATTCCCAATTTGTCCCATCATATCTTAATAGACCAAAATTTGTCGCTCCCCAAAGAACCCCGGTTTTATCGAATTTAATTCTATTGATGCTTAAAAAGTAATCGAAATATGATATATCATGATATCTCCAAATTCCATTACTTATTTGAGTTAAACCGTTATAAGTATTAATCCAGATATCGCCATTAGGTGCTTCAGTGCATTCACCACTAAAACTATACAATTCTGATTTGTTGCCAAGATTAATATGAGTCCACCCTGTTCCATTAAATTTATCGATTCCCTTAAGAGTTGATACATAGGTAAAATTATTTTTTGCTGCTAATATTGTATAGGTTTCTTGATGTGATAAACCGGAATTAGTTAAATCGCTTTGCGACCAATTAGAATTATCATAATAAATAATCCCATTAGAGGAAGTAATCCATTTATTATTATAGTCATCTACAATAATATTTTGAACACCTACAAATGAAATACCGGTATTTGAAACATCATAAATGGTTGCATTCGTCCCATCATATTTTATAATATTGCTTTTATATGTACCTCCTATCCAAAGGTTATTTTCATTATCAAAGGCAATAGTTTTGGCGCCAATATTAAAAGGTAGGAACGATTTGCCTTCTTCATATAAAGTCCATTTTCCGCCTTCTAACTTTGCTAAATACCCGCCATAAGAAATAACAATCCAAGGGATTCCGTTTTTATCGAAGGCAACTTTTGTAACAGCATCATACCTACCATTCCAATCTGATTTTGTATATGTAGTCCAATTGGTACCGCCATTAAATTTATTAAGTCCGAGAGAAGTACCTATCCAGAGATTGCCTAAACCGTCTTCTTTAATATCATATATATAATCATAGGCAAGAGCGGAATTAGAAGAATTAAAAAGATACCAGTTAGTGCCATCATATTTCACTAAACCGGATGCTGTGCCAATCCATTTATTTCCGTTTCTATCAACACAAATTGCATTAATAGCGTTATCGGGCAGACCGGAATTGCTTCTTGTAAAAAGTGTAACTTCATTTGTGGATTTACTGATTTTAGAAAGCCCTGCACCTCCCACCCAAATATATTCATCATCTTCGGCTATCGCCAAGGAAGGACCCGTACCGATATAATGCTGCCAAGGCGATTCATCTATATTTGTTTGAGGTGATAAAATTGATTGCTGCGATAAATCACTCTGTAAATCGAAATTTGCTTTTAAGATATTGCAGCAGAATAATAATAAAACAAAAACTAAAAGCCGTTTCACGACTCCTCCGGGTATTTTTTATTGAAATATGTATAAAGTATTTCAATAAAGATGCCATTTGAAATCGTTCAGTTTTGGTTAATTTTCGAGGGGGATAAGGAAAAAGTGTAAACTTTAGTTGCACCGAATACAACTAAAGTTTACAATGATCTATTTTACCAGATGAAATTTTTGGAAAACTAATATTAGCTTATCTCAAATTTCTTCATTTTGCGCCATAGAGTGGAAGGGTCAATATTTAATTCTCTCGCGGTTTGAGAGCGGTTACCATTATTCTTTTTTAGAACCGAAATAAGCAACTGCCTTTCTGCATCTTTAAATCCGAGAGGTGAATTAGTATTATGAGTAAGTTTATTATGCTCACCCTCTCTCAATCTTTTTGGGAGACATTCGAGTTGAATTATTTCATTGCTGCAAATAACGAAGCAATGTTCAATCACGTTTTCTAATTCACGGATATTCCCTTCCCACTCTTGCTCTAACAAAATATCATAAGCAGAAGATGAAAATTGTTTAATATTCTTACCAAACTTTTTATTGAACTTTGAGATAAAGTGATTTATAAGAAGCGGAAAATCATCCATTCTTTCTCTAAGTGGCGGAAGATGAATATTGACAACATTAATACGATAAAACAGATCTGAACGGAAACGTCCCTCGGAAATTTCATCCGAAAGAATTTTATTGGTGGCTGCAATAATTCTCACATCCATTTTAATTGGTTTATTTCCACCTACACGTTCGAATTCGCGAGTCTCTAATACGCGGAGAAGTTTTGTCTGAACCGATACCGAGAGATCACCTATTTCATCTAAGAATATTGTGCCCCCTTGAGCAAGTTCGAATCTTCCGATTTTACTTTTTACGGCACCTGTAAAAGAACCTTTTTCGTGACCGAAGAGTTCGCTCTCTATAAGTGACTCCACAAATGCGCTGCAATTAACCGCCACAAATGGATTTTTTTTGCGTGGACTATTAAGATGGATTGCGCGAGCCGCCAATTCTTTTCCTGTTCCGCTTTCCCCTGTAATGAGTACCGAGCTATCGGTTTGAGAAACACTCTCGAGCAAATTATATATACTCCGGATCTCTTTATTCCCGCCGATAATATTTTCATATTTATAAAATTCGTTTAAGTGAGAAGAGAGATTTTTAATTTCTGATATATCGATAAAAGTTTCTACTGCTCCGATATTTTCATTTTTATTATTTAGCAAAATTGAAGAGTTAACGCGAATCGGTATTTTCTTACCGCTTTTGTGGAAAATTTCTAATTCATTGCCGATCATGGCTTTACCGTTATTAAGAGTCTGCTCCATGTGGCAACCATTTTGGCATAAAGAAGAACCAAAAATATCCCAACATTTTTTACCGATTGCTTCCGTCTTCTTATAACCCGTAATCTTTTCAGCAGAATTATTAAAGGAAGTAACATTCCAATCGCTATCAATCGTAAAAGTGCCTTCAATATTGCTATTAAAAATTGCATCAAGTTTATTTTTTTGATTTATTAGCTCGGTAGTTTTAGTTTCGAGTTCTTGTGAAAGAGAAAGCATCTCATTCGTATCACGGAAAACAAAAACGACACTTAAGACAGATTGCCCATTTGTAATTGGAGTAATCGAAGCGAGAACTTTTTTGACATCTCCTTTTTTGTTGATTATCTGGGTAGAAATGTTCGTGAATACAAGATTTTTGGTCAGTGCCTCTTTTATATAGTTGATTACTTCCTCGTCTTTGGGGAAGATATGATGATAATCGAAACCGACTATATCATCCTCTTCGAAGCCTGTAATTCGTGAGGCGGCTTCATTAAAAACGATTATTTTTAGTTCTTTTCCGATAACTGTAATTCCATCAGGGATTACAATTGCTTCTCTATTCTTGTTTATAATGCTTTGAACTTCTTTCATTTTCTACTCCAATTCACCATTGCAATTTAACAAATTTATTGCATTATTAAAATCCTACAGCAATATATGTTGCAATCATGCAATATTAATGTTCAAGAAATAATGCGAATTGTCCAAAAAAAAGGCACTTTTACCATTGGAACGATTAATGCAACAGTTAAGACAAACATTTTATTTCAAAGGAAAATTATGAACAAAAGAATAGCAATAGCAATTGAAGAAACAGGTAGCAGCGAGATAGTGGCTGATCATTTTGGTCATTGTTCAAAATTTGTTGTATGCGAATTTGACGATCAAAAAAATATAGTTAAAACTGAAACATTTTTTAATCCATTAGCAGGCGGACATCATGGGGCATGCCAATTACCCGGATACGTACAGCAATTTAATGTAAGCGCAATTATTGCCGGCGGAATGGGACAAAAAGCAATAGATAATTTCTCTAATTTTGGTATCGAAGTTATAACTGCTCCGGGATTGGTATATAATGATGCGGTAGACCGTTTTATGGACGGAAAACTTATTGGTTATGATACCTGCAAGCATGAACATCACCATGGCGAAGAACACGGACAGGGAGAAGGACATGGACATGGCAATGGCGGTGGTAATAGTCAAGGCGGAGGATTCGGCGAAGGCCATGGGCACGGTGCCGGTAATGCTGCCGGATTCGGCGAAGGTCAGGGACAGGGAAATGGTAAAGGTTTCGGGCAAAATTAAGTATAATGAAAGAAGTAATTCTATCCATAGCATCAGGGAAAGGTGGAACAGGCAAGACAACCATTGCGGCGAGTCTTGCTTCCATTATCCCGAACAGCGCTTATATCGATTGCGATGTGGAAGAGCCAAATGGTCATCTCCTCTTAAAGCCGAAAATTAACACTGAAGAATTTGTATCAAAACTTCTCCCGAAGATTGACCCCTATAAATGCACAGTCTGCGGTAAATGTGTTGAGGTATGCGAGTTTAATGCTTTAATAAATCTGAAATTCGAGATTACGTTAATCGATGAGATGTGTCATGGATGCGGAGCTTGCACTTATTTCTGTCCCGGAAAAGCAATTACAGAGATCGAAAAACCAATCGGCGTAATAAGAAAAGGATTAACCGAACATGGCATTTTATTTATCGATGGACTTCTTAATATTGGAGAAGTAGCTGCCGCACCACTAATAAAGGCAGTAAAAAGGAAAATAGCGGGGAGCAAAAATGGTCAGGCTGGATATTTCTCGAAGGGCGAAATTTCGAATAGAGATAAGACTTCTAAGCAAAATGAGATAAGCATTTCATCTATAAAATCTACTGATGATATCAGTCAACAATATCTCTTTGAAAAAACCTACGTTATCGATTCCCCTCCCGGGACATCATGTTCTATGGTCGAGGCAGTGAGCGATTCTGATTATTGCATATTAGTAACTGAATCAACGCCATTCGGCTTGAATGATCTCAAGCTCGCAATGGAAGTGCTCAAGACAATAGACATTCCTTTTGGTGTAGTCATAAATAAATATGATGCTTCTTATATAGAGATGGAAAAATATTTGGAGGAAACAAAAACCGATCTGCTGATGAAAATTCCATTCGATAGAAAATATGCAGTGGCATATTCAAAAGGAATACTGCCGATAGTTTTATATCCGGAATTGAAGAATGAATTTCTGGGACTATTCGATACGATAAAAGAGAAATT
The DNA here is from genome assembly GCA_001516025.1 of bacterium BRH_c32. Classification (GTDB taxonomy): domain Bacteria; phylum Bacteroidota; class Ignavibacteria; order Ignavibacteriales; family Melioribacteraceae; genus BRH-c32. The sequence continues at coordinate 107,371 of LOEU01000015.1, forward strand.
GATGATGGTGGAAAATGTCTGATAACGGATATAAACAGATAGTGATATTAAGCGGTAAAGGCGGTACGGGCAAGACTACTATCTCGGCAGCATTTGCAAGTTTTGAAAATGATAAAGTGATAGTGGATTGCGATGTGGATGCGGCAAATATGCACTTAATGCTCAAACCGAAATCGGAAAAGAGTCATGAATTTTCGGGTGGTAAAAAAGCAGCTATTAATAACGAGATCTGTATTCAATGCGGTCTATGCGAAACTGTCTGCCGGTTTGATGCGATCAATGATTTTAAGATCAACCATTTGAAATGCGAAGGATGCGGATTTTGTTTTAGAGTATGCCCAGAAAGTGCAATCTCTTTTACCCCTTCAATAGGTGGAAATTATTTTGAATGCGAATTGGAAGATGATTCAAAATTCTTTTATGCAAAACTTTTCCCCGGGCAAGGAAATTCAGGCAAGCTTGTAAGTGAAATCAAAAAGAGTGCGATTAATTCTATCAAAGAAAATTCCCTCCAAAGCTCGAATAAGAAGATCGCTTCAATAAATAATCCGGATGTAAATGGCGGTAAATTTATCATAGTCGATGGTCCTCCGGGAATAGGATGCCCCGTGAATGCCAGTATTTCAAAAGCCGATTTTGCTATACTGGTAACCGAGCCTACTCTTTCGGGGGTTCATGATCTAAAACGCTTAGTTGAATTACTGAATACGTTTAAGATTCGCATGGGAATAATTATTAATAAAAGTGATCTGAATGAATCGGTGGCAGAGCAGATTAAAGATCATGCCACTGAAAAAAATATTCCGTTATTAGGTGAAATACCTTTTAATACGGAATTTGTAAAAGCTCTTATAGAAGGGAAAAATATTGTAGAAGTAGATGAATCGGTAAAAAAAGATTTATTAAAAATTTGGGAAAAAACGAAATCATATATTATAAATTGAAGAATTGGAGAAGAAATGATTGCTGAATTAAAAAATACGAATAAAGAAAAAATTGCTTTTACATCAACGGGTGGATCGATGGAATCATTATTGAGCGAGCAATTCGGGAGATGCCAATATTTTATTATTGTTGATCCGGAGACAGGTAAATTTGAAGCGATCTCCAATCTCGGTGAACAGATGCAAAGCGGAGCCGGACCAAAAGCAGCAGAGCTAATTCATCATCATGGTGCAAATGTTGTCGTTACAGGTCATGTCGGCGATAAAGCTGAAGAAGTATTAAAAAGAGTAAATATAAAAATCGCTTCCGGCTATAAAGGGAACATAAAAGTAAAAGATGCATTAACAGAATATTTATCTAAATAGAGAAAAATTAATTGGAAGAACTAATTACAAACAGGATTGCGGTTCAGTTTTACGAATCCCAATTCTGTTCTATTGAACTGCCTCTGCAAGTTCACACTTATGATATCGATATAGCTCATCATGTAAATAATATAGTTTATTTGCGTTGGCTCGAAGATATGCGCTGTGAACTTTTTACTAAACTGGATTTATTAGAATCGTTAATTGCATTAAATTATTATCCGGTGGTGGCATCATGCGAGTTGAAGTATAAAAAGCAGATTAAACTTATGGATCGTCCAATCGGAAGAATGTTTTTAGAAAGCAGTTCACACGGTATATTAATATTCAAAGCCGAAATAAGAATAGATGATAAAATAGCCTTTTGTGCTTCTCAAAAATGTGTGATAATGGACTTAAAGAATAACCTTATGATAACAGATAATATCATAAAAATAATTTAAGCCCATTAAGCCATTTATTATATGCTTCACTTGTTTGAACGAATGCAAGTGGATCGGGATCAATTATTTCTAATTTTTTGAGTGAAGCAAATGCTTCATCGAATGAGCGATAGAATCCCGCACCAATAGCCGCTCCGCGTGCAGCTCCAATTGATCCGTCAGTTTCATAAAGTTCTATTGAAGCGCCGATTACGTTTGCCAATGTTTCTCTAAAGATTGGACTTAAGAACATATTTCCTTTGCCGGCACGAATAACATTTATATTTAACCCCATCTCTTTCATTATATCTATACCATACTTGAATGAGAATACAATTCCTTCTTGTGCCGCACGTAGTACATGGGCTTTTGAATGATTATTAAAATCGAGATTAAGAATATGACTACCGATATTTTTATTTTTCAAGACTCTTTCTGCGCCATTACCGAATGGAAGAACCACAACTCCATTTGAACCGATCGGTATTGCTTTGGCTGATTCATTCATTTCAGAATAGGATAGACCACTTGTAAAATTTTTTCTTATCCATGAATTGAGGATGCCTGTACCATTAATACAAAGGAGCACTCCAAGCTTAATTGAATCGTTCAAATAGTTCACATGAGCAAATTGATTTACACGTGAATATTTATCAAAATTATTCTTATCAATTACTCCATAAACAACGCCTGAGGTTCCTGCATTTGCTGCCACTTCACCTGCATTGAGAACGTTTAATGAAAAGGCGTTATTTGGTTGATCTCCGGCGCGATATGATACGATTGCATCACTGCTTATTCCAAGCACTTCGGCTATCGAACTTAATATTTTTCCTTGATTAGAAAAAGTAGGATTAACTTGCGGTATAATGTTATCGGGTATCTCATAATAATTTAATAGTTTATCGGAGATTGCATTAGAGGTAAAATCCCAAAAGATACCTTCGGATAAACCGGAAACAGTTGTAGATATTTCGCCTGTTAATTTCATTGCAAGAAAATCACCGGGGAGCATTATTTTATCTATCTTATCGAAAATCTCCGGTTCATGCTCTTTTACCCATCTAAGTTTAGAAGCAGTAAAATTTCCAGGCGAATTAAGAAAATGTTTAAGACAATAGTCTTCACCAATTTTATCAAATGCTTTATCGCCAATTTCTACGGCACGGCTATCGCACCATATAATAGATGGTCTAAGGATTTTTTGATTTTTATCAACTAATACAAGTCCATGCATCTGATATGTGATACCGAGCGATTTAATTTCATTTCCATCGATTTTCGATTCGTAAATAAGTTTTTTAAGTAGAAGTTTGGAATAGCTCCACCATAATTCAGGGTCTTGCTCTGCAAAGCCGGTTTGAGGCGAATTAATAGCCATCTCTTCTTTAGGATAAAAATCGGATGCTAATATTTTGCCCGATTCAACATCGATAATGGATGCCTTGATAGATGAACTGCCGATATCGAAACCTAATGAGAACATTACTACTCCATAATTTTTTATTTTCGCAAATACAAATTATAATTTTTCTCAATTAATATCGGCTATTGAATAGAAATTTGTTGTTTCACAATTCTATACAACATTGATCAATTCAGCTGATTCGCAGTATAAATTTCTGTAATTGATTATGGTAGCCAACAAAACAAAAGCACATAAAATAGATAATTATAGTCCTCAATTTTTACGAATATACGAAATGATGATTTTATTATAGACTAATTCTTGAACTTATGTGAATAGAATTTGTTTAAAACTAAATTTTTGGGGACTCTTTTTTATCTTTATTACAAATGAACAATAATGAAATCTCCTATTTTGTGCATAATTTTCTTAGTTCGATTATCTTCACCTCATTATCGGAGATGAAGAAAATCAATAAAGGAATTATGTTGCAAGCGGAATTTTAAGGATGCGAGTGGCTATTTATTTTCTTTTTTAATCTTTGTAGCGTATCTCTTACTGATGATAAATTCTTCATCAATATCTTTCAAGCGGATAGACATTCTTCCTCCGCCAATCTTCTCAATCTTATTTATCATATTCATATTTATAATCGTACCGCGATGAATCCTTAAAAAGATATTTTCGGGCAGTTGTTCTTCCCAAGTGGCAATTGCTCTTCGCATTAAAAATGTTTTTCCGGAAGTAGTCATAAGATTAGTATATTGATTATCTGCTTTGATAAATACAATATCTTCAATCGTAATAAATATATGACGTCCATTAATACGAATAAGAAGTTTATCCAGAAGCTGATATGATTCTGAATCTTCTGATTCAGAATTAGTTTTACTAAAATTATCTTCAATGATTACGTTATGCTTATTGAGCCTTGTTCTAACGGCACTAAGGAGCTCCTTCATCTTAAAGGGTTTGAAAATATAGTCATCTGCGCCAAGCTCCATCCCGAGTCGGAAGTCACTTCGGTCAACCATTGCAGTTAAAAATATAAATGGAATCGTTCGGGTTTCTTTTAATTTGGATAATTCTCTTAAAACATCATAGCCCGATATACCGGGCATTTTAATATCAGAGATGATTAGGTCGGGGAGAAATTCTTTTGCTTTTTCTAATCCTGACTCACCATCAGAAGAATCGATAACCTTATAATTTTCTTCTTCTAAAATTTCGATAATGTTTAATCTAATATTTGATTCATCTTCGATTACGAGTATAGTTTTTTGTTCCATTTTCCTCCTAATACAATTATTTAATTATTTAAAAATTCTTTAAATTTTTCTTCACATTCTTTTCTATCGGCTTTATCGTTTTGGATTAGAATGCGATACTTAAAAGTAACCGATTCACCCGCATCAAGTTTATAATTTAATTCTTCCTTACCTTCGCTAAAAATTTTTTGACCTAATGGATTAGCCGCAAAAAGACCATAATCTCTAGCATGCCAATAAGTAGGGAAGCCGACATTTTCGGGATTATCAAAAATCACAATTGACACGTCATGACTATTAATATTGCCCGAGAGTGCTACCCATTTAGCTCTTTTACCCCAAGCGTTATTTCCTTCAATACCATCGCTATTAAGATAGTTACCGGTTACGTTACTATTCTCTAAAACAGCAACTTCGGTTTTATTTCCGTGGGAATCGGTCAAAACAATCGGTTGATTAGTAGGAAGCTCGAGCTGACGTGCAACTCTTAACCCCATCATTCCTTCTTTATTATCATTAAAGAAAACATCTTCATCAATAGCGGTAAGCTTAGTAATTCTGTCAATCGTTCTTGAATTATTTTCAGCACGAAAAATAAAATGAGTTATTTCTTCTAAAAGAATTTCTCCATTAAAATTTAACCAATTCGAGGAGACAATTAATTCGGCTTTATTATCACTTTCCTTTTCAAAGATAATATCTTGGAGCCTGATGGTTCCCATTTTATCGGATTGAGCTTCAGGAATTGCATCAGAGTTATTCCAGAAATCTAATCCGTTAACGTCTCCGTAATTAAACCAAAGTCCGATTTGATGCGGGTGATCGATTCTTTCGCCGCTTCTTGGCGATAATGGATATCCTCTTGTAATTGTATCACCCATTGCAGAAATAATAGGAAACAAAACCGGTTTTTTTAATACAGGAATCTCATCGTTATATAGGAACGAGGTAAAAAGTTTGCCATCGATAAGTATATCGATCTTCTTTTGAGAATCGTTATTGATGATTTTGAATTTGCTATTGATTTGAGCATTAAGAATGGATAAGAAAGAAATGAATATAAAAAATATAGTAAATCTGATTTTATTCATAACACACCGGTAATTATTTATAATTGAATATAAAAAACTGATTAATTAATTTCAGGAATATGGAAATTTTATTAAGATACTCTTTATTTGGATTATTGCAAGAAGGGTGGCAAAATTTCAAAAAATTAATTATTATTTATTGAATGTAAGTTTTATTGTTGTGCCTTTTTCTTTGATACTGGTAATTTCGATATCAATCTCATTCATTTCACAATATTTTTTGGTGAGTGCAAGTCCTAAACCATTGCCATCATAACTTCTAATATATCCTTGCTCTTCTTGAGTGAACGGTTGGAATAATTTATTTAAATAACTATCTGATATGCCCACACCTGAATCTTCGATTTGAAGAACTATTTTTCCCTCCACGTTTAGAATCGAAATCTCAATCTTTCCTTGTGGAGTGAATTTTATTGCATTATCAATTATTTGCTGCAAGATCGATTTTACTGAAAATGGGTCTATAAGTACATTCGGAAATTTGCACTGTAAATTGAAATTATATTCTAAATTCTTTTCTTTGATATGTGGATAAAAATCGTACATCACTTCATCAACTATTATAACAAGATCCAAAGTTTGGAATTCTGGCACATAAGTATCCGAAGTTACTTGGGACATTTCTAAAATTAGCTCGATAGTTCTGATTATTCTTCTGCTGGCTTGCTTTATACTATCAAAACTTTCAAATGCTTCTTTTATGTCATTTTCTTCTAAATAGGCACGTGCTAAATCAGTATATCCCATTACAGCATTAAGCGGAGTCCTTATTTCATGCGACATCTGAGCGAGGAATTCCGATTTAATATTATCCGCCGCTTCCGCTTTTTCCTTAGCTGTACGAAGCTCTTTAATCGTTTCATTTAATTGGTTAGTCCTTTTATCGACAAGGAGTTCGAGATTTTTTTTATAAAGAGAATTTTCCTTCATGAGTGAAGATTTTTCTAAAGCTCTATGAACGCTCATTTCAAGATCATCAAATTTCAAGATTGGTTTAGAGACAAAATCCCATGCTCCAAGTTTTATCGAGTTAATGGCTTCTTTTATAACTCCGGTACCTGAAACGACCACTATAGGAACATCAAAAGACATCTCCCTGATAAATGCAATTATCTTTTCGCCGCCGATTCCGGGCATATTTAAGTCCACCAAGACTATATCCGGTTCATCTTGTGCAAACAACCTTAATGCCGTGTTACCGTCATTTGCCGTAAAAACAATTGCCTCTAAGTCTTCAAAAAAATATTTTAAGCTGTTACATAAATCTATATCATCATCAATGATTAACATTTTTACATTAACCAATGAATAATATGGAGATAACTCGGAATTTAATTCCATCTTTAATACCTAACTTTCAAGTGTAATATTATTGTCCAATATTTTCATTTTTTTAGAAATATAATTCTTGGTGTCTGTAATATCGACTTGTCACCATCAAATAGCAAGATACTTACTTAATATGTGATTACTTTAATATACCGCTTTTTATAATTTTTAAATCAGTTAAATTATCTTTATTATATCAAAATAATTTTAGTCCTGATGAGAAAAAACAGAAGGAATAATTATTTGGAATGTAGTACCTATACCCAAATGAGAATATACTAAAATTTTTCCATTGTGATTATTTTTAATTATCATGTATGACACAGAAAGACCCAATCCCGTACCTTCGCCCACAGGTTTTGTTGTAAAAAATGGTTCAAAAATTCGATGCTTTGTTTTTTCATCCATTCCGGGACCATTATCTTCAATTTCGATAATTAGTTCGTCTCCCTCTTTTTTTGTTCTAATAATTATCATCGGTATTTTTTCAAGTTCATGATTAATGAAGATGGCTTGGACTGAATTTTGAATTAAATTAAAAATTACTTGTTGAATCTCAACTGCTGAAATCCATACATCGGACAAATTTTCTTCATATTGAGTTTCAATTCTTATATTTTTGAAGTCATATTTTTTATTAAGATTATAATCATTTTTAATTAATGCGATAGTATCATCCAATAGTTTTTTGATATCGCAATTATTTTTTCCCGAATCACTTTTTCGACTAAATTGAAGCATATTCTTAATTATCGCGCTTGCTTTGCCCGCTGCACCGCTAATAGAATCAATTATATTCCCGATATCTCTTTGCTTAAAATATTCTTCTATTTGTTCCATTTCGATGCCGAGTTTATGAGCAACGGCTTTATTCCTGGGCATCTCTTTATCGGTACGTCTGATGATATTTTGACACCCTTGTGCGATAGTTCCCAATGGATTATTAATTTCATGAGCAATGCCGGCGGCTAATCCTGCAATAGATGTCATCTTCTCGCTCTGAATCATTAATTCTTCCATTGATTTTTTTTCGGTGATATCCTCAATTATTATTAAACTTCCTTCATTGATAGGTGCTGTAATGGGCATAATTGTGATGTTATATGACTTAGATTCTCCTTCATCATTTGAGACTATTTTTTCATTTGTAATAATGACATTATTTATTAAAGACATATTTAAGTCATGTTCAATAAAATTGAGTATCTTAAATTTCTCAAATAAGGAATGAGAATCACATTCACGATCAAGAGGAGAGATAAATACATCGGCAGATTTATTACATTGAGTAACATTTTGATTTTTATCAATCGTAATAATAGAAAAGGGGAGTGAATCAATAATATATTTGACAAGTGCATGAGCTTTTTCTATCTCGTTTTGAGCCATCACTCTATCAGTGATATCAGTCATTAATGCAGCGACAAGCCCATCATCAGGGCGGTATAACGAGACTTTTAGATAACTCCCTTTATAGAAGTACTCTAAGGATTCTGAAATTCCGGTTTTTAGAACTCTATCAATTATCTGTAAATATTCAAAATTGCCGACATGTCTAAGTGTTTTATGCTCTTCACCTTCAGCAAAAGAATATCTTTTCCCCATTAGAGCTTCATATTCACTATTAACGTCTATATATTCGACACCCAGGGGTAGATCATTTTCATCATAGATTAAATTATAAATTGCAAAGCCGATAGATAAATTTTCAAAAAGAGTTCGATATTTTTTTTCACTTATCTTTTGTGATATTTCTGCAGCTACCCTTTTTTCAAGATCGGAATTTGCCTTTTCTAATAATTCTTTATTATTTCTAAGTATATTCAATTTAATCAAGCACTCCCACCCACAAAAACAATTTCTAAAAAAATAATCAGCTTAATAATTTGCGAAACAACATATTTTAATAAAGAGAATTTGCGCTATCTCATAATTGGTAACTGATTCTGGACAAACTTTCCTGTATTAATAATATCTATAATATTATACGTTCCTAATTTCCTTGCACGCAAAAATCCGGACCACGCCGCATCTGCCAACGAACCATTTTCTAATAGTTCAAAAAGCCACTGATGAGCATAATCTGGATTGATCTGTCTGATACCGGCTCTAATTTCGAGCAACCATTTGCGATTAAATTTTTCCTGCGAACCGATTGCAGGAGACATTATAATCGGAAGTCCTAATGCCGAATAAAATGAAAGTTCACTTGGCTTAGTCCATAGTATATCTGTACTATGCATCAAACGATTAAATGTATTAAAATAATCTTCTATATTATTCTCGTAAAAAACTTCAATTTGTTTAGTGTCATTGCTAATTTCAGAGGCGACTTTTTGAAAATAATTTTTAATATTTTCTCTTGTTCCCGCTACGAGATTTAACTTAATTTTGTTTTGTAGAATAAGATTTTTAAGACTTTTAGCTATTGCACCACCAATCTCTTTTTGAGCACCTGCACCGCCGATTGAATATGTTAAGGTAATCTTAGGATCAATTTCGATACTGCAATTTTCTTCGCCCAAGAAATGATGAACATTAATTCCATGGCGAGAACAAAATTCTCCATTTGGATCTAATCTTTTTAATCGCTGAGCGAGATCGCGCTTAAGCACGTCAAGTTCCCTATTACCAAGCAATTCCGGTGGCAATGGAAATCCTGTAAGAATAACTTTATCATTCGGTACTCCATAAGCATGAAGTCTTTGAGCTGCCTTACTGCAAGGGGCAAAGTAAGTTATCTTGCTTTCCCATGGAGCTTTCGCAACCCAGACACGATTCAAATCCGCATCGCAAATAATACAATAAACATCGCTTATTCCACGCATATTAGCAGCAATCGCAGGTGCATAGAAAGAGGTAATCATCGGTTGATCTTTTCTCCGTATCGTATCTAGCATACCGGAACATAGTCCCCGCTTAATATTATGCTCTAATAGATCTACTTGAAAAGTCTTATTGGATAAATCTCGTAATGGATAAAACGAAGGGATATGAAGGAGAGAATCTAAAAGTCCGAAAATCAGATTCCCAACAATAGGTAAACCTTTTGCTCGGGACATTATTTCATAGGCTCTTAGGACTCGCTTCCAAAGTTTTTGTTCACTTTTAGAAGTGGATGAATCTGCACCTACATTAATAATATTCCCGTCAGCAATCGATTTTAGAGGATATACCGCTCTCTGATGTCCAAAGCCCATATCCGCAGATACGAGCCAGACTTTTTTATTATTTTCTTCTACTGAATTCATACTCACCCAAGATTATTTCGGTTCTCAAGTTAAGATAGTTTTAATCAATAATCAGTATAACCTTTTGCTCCGGGCGAATAAAATGTTGAGCTATCGGGTTTAGTTAATTCAGTGCCATTTTTTAATTTCGTAACTAAATCGGGGTTAGAAATAAACGGTTTTCCGAAGGCAACTAAATCACCTTTATCTTCTTGCAAATCTTTTTCTGCCCGCACGGAATCATATCCGCCCGATAAAATAGTTGTTCCATTAAAATTATCTCTGATAGATTTTTTTACCGATGGTTTTACTTCAGGTGCACCCATTGAACTATGATCAGCAATATGCATATATACTATTCCAATCTCACTTAGTTTTTTTGATAATACGCTATAAGTTTCTTCTATCTCATCATAGAACTTCATACCATTGGCTGCTCCATAAGGAGAAACTCTGATACCGACCTTACCCGCACCGATAGCATCTGAAGTTTTTTTCGCGATTTCTAAAACAAACTTGAGTCTATTTTCGATCGAGCCGCCATATTCATCTGTGCGTTTATTGGTAATTGGACTGATAAATTGTTCAATCAAATAACCATTTGCACCATGAAGTTCAATTCCATCAAAACCGGCTTCAATAGCGTTTTTAGCTGCTTTCACAAACTCATCGATTGCATTTTGAATATCTTCTGCGGTCATTTCTTCGGGAGCGGGATACGGTTGTAATTCTTTTTGATCTGTCCACATATTGCCTTCAAGCTTTTCAGCCGAAGGTGCTAATATCCTAGCATTTTCTGGCATGTTAAGAGGATGCGATACTCTCCCTGTATGCATAATCTGCATAAATATTTTTCCGCCTTTATTATGAACTGCGGATGTTACTTTTTTCCATCCTTCAATTTGCTCTTTGCTATAAATTCCGGGAATGCGTGAATAACCAAGTCCATTTAGGGATGGTGAAGTTCCCTCGGTTATTATTAATCCGGCGTCTGTTCTTAATGAATAATATTCCGCCATTAAATCATTCGGAACGTTGCCTATTGCGCGGCTTCTTGTCATCGGAGCCATTACTATTCTGTTTTTTAGTTCAACATCGCCTAATTTATAACTACTAAATAATTTTCTATCCATATCTTCCTCCGTATTGTTATCTATTTATTTAATTTCTCATAATTCAACTATTCTGCTTTTATACACTTATAACACCAAATAGTTCAAAAAAATTCCCGATAGAAATCGGGAATTAAAAAAATGTTTTTCGATATGAATATTATTATATCATCAATATTTTTATTTTCCGAAACTTCTTGCGAAGAGGTCTATAATTGCTTTTCTCCCATTATCTTGAAGGAAGCGAGTGCCTGTACCTACAAAATGAACATGTTTAATAACCGGATCATCACATTTAACCCAATTCAAATGTTCCCACGTAAACCAAGAATCTTTTTCTTGATCAAAAACGAAAATTGGTTTATTACAAATCTTTGCAAATTCAGCACCCCAGCCTGTACCTCCTTTTACGGTGTTATCAGCAAGTATATGACCTATGACATAAATTTCCTGACCGTTATTGATCTGATACCAAATGCTCTGAAGCACTTTTCTCAATTTTGGTGTAGCTGTGTAATTACGATTAAGCAATTTAGAAACATATTCCAAACTCACATCACCATTCTTAAGCTCATCATGATTAAGCACTCTAATGCCGCGTGTGCGTTCGATATTATGACCTTCAAAAGTAAAATTAACTTCTTCGATACCTAAGCTTTCGGCTGTTTTTCCAAATTCTGCTTCTGCGCCTTGAATTCCACCGCTAAATAAAATTACATCTTCTTTATTCATTTTTCTTCCTTTTCTTAATTAATAATTATTAGATGTTATAAACTGTGCAAAGATACATACAGTTTAGCAATTTCGCATAAAAATACCGGTAATTATATTTTGTAGATAATTTTTGATGCTATGATAATATTCCCAAATGAGTAAATAATTTTTGTTTAATTAATTTTCTCGAGTATGATCGATTTAAAATCAGCAACATAATTATTCGGTATAAAAGTTGCCTTTAGAAATATTTTATTAGATCCTTTTGGGAGCGTAATTTCTCCGATTTCTAAAATTCCCCACCGGCATTCATAAGCTTCTTGTCTTTTTACTCTATCGGGACTTGGAATAGGAATAAATTCAACCGGAATATTTACTTTAGCAGCGATTGAAATTCCGGCTGTCATTAGTTTTAATTCCGACCCTGTAAACCCTGATGGACAAAAATATTTAAACTTTACTTTGTACTTTGATTCTTTAATTACAGAGACATTCCAAGATATTTCATCATTTGGCGATTTCCAATTTGTGATCCAGTCATGTGCCCATCCATGCCCTTCAAAAAATCTGAGACTATCGGTTTTCACAGCATCCACCGCCTGCAATTCTATTGGATAATTATAATCATAACCCAATAATATCGGCTGTGTATCAAATCCATTTTTGGCAACTTCTTTATACCAACTATTAATTTTTTCGGAGTAGTTTTTTGTTTCTATCGGTTTTTTATCGGCAATATTATTTTTCTGAAGAGGGTCATTTTTAAAATCATATAACAAAGAATTGTTTTTCTTATCCTGGACTAAAATATATTTATCATCACGAACAGAAATCGGCGGGTCTTTTAATTTATTCTGTGCAAAGATCAACCTGCTTGATTTATCATTGTTTTCATTGTTATCATCTTTTTTTTTGCCTGTGAGTAATCCCGCAAGACTGACTCCATCAAAAGAAAGCGAATCGGGAATTTCGATATTGCATAATTCAGCGATAGTAGGAAAAATATCAATATGAGCAGCGAGAGATTTTATAACTGTATTAGGTTTTATTGCGTTAGGATATTTGATAAAGCATGGGACTCTCACACCCCCATCATCAACAAAACTTTTTATTCCTTTCATTCCACCATTATACCGCCAAGTATTCGGACCATTATCAGTCATAAAAATAAAAATCGTATTATCGGTTAAGCCCAATTCATCAATTGTATTTAGTATCCTTTTCGTATTATCATCAATATTTTCTACCATTCCATAGACACATGCGAGAGTATCGCTTAGACCCATCTTTTTATATTTATCAAAATACTTATCGGGCACCTGAAATGGACTATGAGGAGCGTTAAAAGGAATATAACATACAAATGGATTCTCTGAATTTTTATTAATAAAATCGATTGCTGCATCGGTCAATACATCTGTTATATACCCTTTTGTTTTAACGGTTGATCCATTATGCTGTAATTCGGTATCGAAATAATTATTCCAATGCCCGGCGCAGAAACCGAAGAATTCATCGAACCCTCTAGCATTAGGTGTGTATGGATATTGATCTCCATTATGCCATTTGCCAAAGCATCCTGTTGCATAACCCGCATTTTGAAAAACTTGAGCGAATGTGGTTTCATCAAGACGCATTATCTCTTCACGATTAGTAACGCCGGATACCCCCGTGCGAAGATGATAACGCCCCGTAAGTAAACTTGCTCTTGAGGGTGCGCATAATGGAGAGACATAAAAATTATTAAACTTAACACCCGAATGAGAAAGTTCATCCAATGCCGGAGTATTAAGATATTTATTGCCATTGCAAGCTAAGTCCCCCCACCCTTGATCATCGGTAAGTACGATTACTATATTTGGTCTCTTCGGTTCATACCCTTTGCTAAAATAAGCAGAATTAAGAGCAAGCAAAATAATGCCAATCATTAATTGAGTTCTTATTGTTATGAAGAGATTTTTATAATTCATTAGTTTCTGCCAGATTTAATTTCCTTTGTAAATATAACAAAGACTATTTGAAAAAATTTTTCGAATAGGAAATATTAATCTGAGCGCAATCGAATTATTAGTTTGAAGAATATTACTAGAATTGGCAATCACTTCATATGGAGTCAACTGAGAGCGAACTAGAAAAATATCACCCTCAAAGAAAATGAACGAAATAAATAAAGGAAATGTCTTAGTTCTCATTCAGAGCAATATAAATAACTTGTGCAATAAACTATATTGTTTATCGATATGAAATTATCTTTCTACTCTACCTGATCCGCCACTTTTAATTAATTTTTCAATTTCATCAATAGATACTAGGTTAAAATCTCCCGGTATTGAATGTTTAAGACAAGATGCTGCAACTGCAAATTCAAGTGCATCCTTGCTATTATTTTTTGTTAAAAGCCCATATATTAACCCACTGGCAAATGAATCTCCGCCTCCAACTCGATCGACAATTTCAATTTCGTAACGAGATGATCTAATTGGAGCTATGCAATCTTTTTCATCAAGAAGCAGAGCACTCCATCCATTCATTGATGCAGAAAAACTCTCACGAAGCGTAATAGCAACTGCTTTGAAATTATAAATCTCTTTTAATTTTTTTGCAATATTGAAATATCCATCTTCATTCAATTTCCCTTCTTCGATATTAGTATTATCTGCTTTTAAACCAAGAGACTTTTCGGCATCTTCTTCATTTGCAATACAAACATCGACATATTTCATAAGAGGCTTCATAACTGCTTGCGCCTCTTCTTGAGTCCACATCTTAGCTCTGAAATTGAGATCGCAACTGATAGTAACACCTAATTCTTTTGCAGTAGTGCAAGCTGCGTGTAATGCTTCTTGTGCGTTTTTACCTAATGCAGGTGTGATACCGGTCCAATGAAACCAATCCGCATTTTCAAAAACCTTCTTCCAATTAATTTCATCAGATTTCATTTGAGTGATTGCAGAATTTGCCCTATCATAAATTACTTTAGATGCTCTTTGGCTTGCTCCGGTCTCAAGATAATATATTCCAACACGATCGCCGCCACGAACTATATAATCATCTTTTACTCCAAATCTTCTAAGATGATTTATTGCTGATTGACCGATTTCATGTTTTGGCAATTTTGTAACGAAGAAAGAATCTAATCCATAATTAGAAAGAGATACGGCTACATTCGCCTCTCCTCCTCCATAAGTAGCATCAAAATTTTGTGATTGTACAAAACGTGTGAACCCCGGTGTGGATAACCGAAGCATTATTTCTCCAAATGTTACAACTTTTTTATTCACTTATGAATCCTCTAATTTTTTATTAATTAATTTTTTTCAACAGGAGCAATATTTTTAGCAAAAATATAAATCGCCAATACACCGAGCGGAACAAAGATAGCTATCATCATAAAGATAGGTATGTATGAGTATTCTGAAATTATCGGAACTAAGAAATTCATAATAATTACAGCAAACACACCAATTGAACCGCCAAATCCAGCCAAAGAACCAACTGATTTGCCACTAAAGAGATCGCTTGGGATAGTCTGGATATTACCGATTGTAAATTGGAAACCAAATAGAACGAAGGCAACAATAATTACAAATTTCAGAGCAGTATCAGCAATAAGAATTGTAGCAACTAACCCCAAAAACATAATAACTGCACCAATTACAATTGCAGTTTTTCTTGCTTTATTAATTGATTCACCTCTATTAATAAGTTTTCCTGCATAGTATCCACCCGAAAGACTACCAATAGCTGCTCCGACATAAGGAACCCAAGCAAAGAATCCAATTTCTTTTACGTTAAATCCATATACATCGGCAAGATAAAGCGGCATCCAACCAACAAAAAGCCACCAGATCGGTTCTAAGAAAAATCGTGATATTACAACTGCCCACGATTCTCTGTGAGATAGAATTTGTTTTAATGATAATCCTTTACGACCCGGATTTTTTTTATCAAGTTCACTCTGACCGGCTAAAATATATTCTTTTTCTTCATCAGAAATCCAAGGATGTTCAGCAGGTAATTTTTTATTTACAATTAACCAAGGAATCAACCATATAATACCAAATGATCCTACAATCATAAAAGTTACTTGCCAACCAAAAGCAGACCACAGAGTAGCAATAAGGGGTGGCGCTATAACAGAACCAATTGAAGCTCCTGCATTAAATATTCCTTGAGCCACAGCTCTTTCTTTAATCGGGAACCATTCTGCATTGCTTTTAACTGCACCTGGCCAGTTACCGGCTTCACCTAATCCTAATGTAACTCTAAGAAATCCGAATGATAAAATCCCTCTAGCAAATGAATGCATAAATGAGGAAACTCCCCAAATACCGATTGCGATTACATAACCAATTCTAGTACCGACTTTATCGAAAAGCTTGCCCGAGACTAATTGACCAATTGCATAAGCCACCATAAAAACATTTAATATAATTGCATAATCACCCTTATCCATTCCAAGGTCTTTGGAAATACTAGGCCACATAAGACTTAGTGTACTTCTATCTATATAATTTATTACCGTGGCTAAAGCAATAAGTCCAATTATCCACCAGCGTAAGCCCTTAAATTTTTTCAATTATTTGCTCCTATCTTTTTATATAGAATTATTTTTGATAACCGGAAATGCCCTGCATAAAGTCTTCACGGATTGGACTAAATACATCTATTAACATACCTGCTTCGAGGCATACTGCCCCATGTTCAATTTGAGGGGGAATGTAAAATCCGTCTCCGCCAATAAGTACTTTTTTTTCATCTCCAATCGTTACCTCGAACTTTCCGCTTACTACATAAGTAGTTTGACTGTGTGGATGTTTATGCAAAGCACCAACTCCATCTTTATCAAAGCTCACTTGTACCATCATTATTTCATCATTATATCCCATAAATTTTCTTTTCATTCCGGGTGCAACAGTTTCCCATTCCATCCCTGCTGTTTCTATAAATAAATCACTTTGATATTTCATTTTATTTCTCCGTTAATTATTTAATTATTGTAATTGGTCCCGTCCAGCTAAAATCTTTATCACCGATTTTTAGTGTATGCTTACTATCGGTTTTATTATCGGAATTAGAAATTAATACTATCCATTTAATACCATTCTTTCCTTCAATATCTATTGCAGTAAAATTGGAATCGTTAAATAGTACCTTAATATTTTCAAAATCGGGGTATGAATTTTTGGTAAATTCCAGAGTTGGATCAAACTCACCATGCGGTTGGATTATAGATGTAAATACAAAATCTTTTGCTTTTTTTCTAAGCATAATTCCTTGATCATTTCTCAAATTGAATTTTGGATCGTTTGCGCCAATTTGAGTAAAATAGATATTCATTGATGGATCAGCGTTGGTGATTATAGAATAAAAACGATGTTTATTAAGCCATGTGATTATAGCAGTACTATTAGATTTTCCTTCAGCATCTTTCCATAAATGTTGATAGCCGTTCTTATTGCCCATAGTTGTTTTTTCATTTACATAAGCTTTATAATCAAAATTTGCATCCACGAGATGCCCCATATAATAAAATGGAAGATCATATTGATGTTCATCTTTTGAAACTATTCTAAAAATATCTAATACTATTGGTCGATCCAATTTTTCGTCATTTACTAAAGCCATAGTTCTATGCATTTCCACTCCCGGATAAGAATTGAAATCTTTAGCACTCATGAATTGAAAATTAGGGTCATCTGCATTATAAAAATATTCGCTTGGAGGATTATTCTCGGATTTATTTCTATTAAAATCAAAATTTGATCTTTCATCAACTACAAGAGTATTATGAGCTACGGTATGTAAAGCATAGGAGTCATTTTCAGGAAGATATCTTCCGCCAAATTTTTGGACTACATTAAGAAATCTTGCAGCACCATAATCCTGAATTATCTCTTCTCCTTGATCATAGAATAGGAAATGAAGTTTATCAAAATGACCATGAGATAATCCATGAGAGGAATATTTGAATAGAAGAGTTTCCATATCTTCTTTGCTGCCCCATCTCAAAATTCCTATTCCGCCTTGCTTTCCATCTGCTCCATCAACAAATGAAATACTTTTCCATGAAAATGGGGGTATAGTCTTAGCTTCTTTTAAAGCGGCAGCGGTTTCTAATCCTGCCGAAGTAAGACTAACTTGGTTTTGTTCTTTTACTAAATTCAATAACTCAAGATCATGTCCGTATCTTTCAAATACTACATTAGAAGCAAGAACTAATTCCTGTGAAAGCCATGTTTTTTCTTTGAGTGCGTCATTAATAGGCATAAAAGCACCATTAGTATAAGTCATCTGCAATGCAGAATAAAATGCTTTCTTAAGGATTGAATCTCGATGCTTGAAAATATTTAGATCGGGACGATTGTTTTCTAAGGATTCAGCATAAATGAAAAATGGCCAGAGAGCATAGCGAGCATAATACCCGCCTTCTGTATAATAACCATCGGGAGAAAATAGTTTATCGAGCTGTGGGATAAAACCACCTTCATCATCAAGTTTAGAGCCGTGTAATGATTTTTCAATGAAATCCTTTTTATCCAACACAAGTCCCGTCATACCAACTGCGGTTACCATCCAAGTGCCATGATTATGAATTCTGTCAAATTCTTCTTCACACTCTGTTAAAAAATAATCACACATAGGAACAAAAATATTATCTTTATATAGTTTACGCTCTTCCGGCTTAAGCCAATCATATATACAATCATAAGCTTGAATAGTATGGATTAACCACACAGTTTCATTTAATGTTTGCCAGAATAATTTACCGGTCATTTCAATTTTGCCCTGTGGATGTTTGCCCAATTTAGGATACATCTGTGCATATTGATTAAGCATATCACGAATAAACAGTGCATATTTTATATCACCAGTTACCTGATACATAATACCTGCGATATACATTTCATTGTAATTTTGTTTATGTTTTTCGTGAGTATATCCGCCACCGGCATCTTTAGGAAAAGGGACATCCATCGGTTTAGTTAGAGTTTCATCAATCGCCTTTTTGGCTTTTGCGAAAGATTCATTGAATAACGGATATTTATCAAAATCTTTCTTTATTTCGGCTACAGCTTTTTTGGTCATTAGTAAGGTAGGATGAATTGATTGACCAAAACTCAACTGAAGTGCTAATAAAAATAATACTAATATTTTTTTCATCTTTTTAATTCCTATCTGTTATTCTATCTAAAAATATGAATTTTACTATAATAATTAATCTAAACGAAATAAGTACCGCCATTTATCTCGACACAAGCACCTGTAATAAAGGAAGCTGAATTAGATGCAAGATATGCAACAAGATCAGCTACTTCATTTGCTTCACCCTCTCTTCTAAGTGGAGTTCCTGCCGCTACATTAACTCTAACTTCCGGTTTTGTAAATACATTATGGAAAGTAGTATTAATCATTCCCGGCGAAACTGCATTAACTCTAATACCTTTGGGACCCAATTCTTTAGCGAGGGATTTTGTATATGTTAAAACGCCACCCTTTGCTGTAGCATAAGCAGCGGCACCCGGTCCGCCCCCATCACGAGCTGCTTGTGATGCGAAATTAATTATTGAACCACCATCTACCATGTAAGGAACTACTGCTTTTGTAACAAGGAAAACTGTCTTTAAGTTTAGAGTCATTAATAAATCCCAGAACTTCTCATCCATTTCCCCAATAGTTTTTCTACCTACAAGTCCACCGGCTACATTAACAAGTATGTCTATTTTTTTACCAAATTCCGCAATAGCTGAATTTATTAATTTTTCGATATCCTCAGATTTTGTCATATCTCCTTGAACGGCAATAACAGATTTGCCAAGAGCTTTAATTTTACGAACTGTTTCTTCGGCATCATCAGGATTATCATAATAATTTAGACAGACTTTAGCACCCTGTTCGGCAAGACGCAAGGATACAGCTCTTCCTATATCTCGAGCTCCACCTGTTACAACTGCAATTTTTCCTGTTAAATCAACCATATTAACCTCTTTATTTATATTTAATTCTTTTTATTTGCGTAATAATTTTTAATGCTATTCATGAGTAATTCTGCATTACTCTTGAGCAATGAATAGTTACCTTCATTAATTACCTTTTTATCCAATAGTGCTGAACCAACACCCACAGCACAAGCCCCTGCATTGAACCATTCGCCTGCATTGGTTAAAGTAACACCTCCGGTGGGCATTAGTTTAAGATGAGGCATTGGTGCTTTTACTCCTTTGAAAAATTCGATTCCGAGAACGTCTGCCGGAAAAACTTTTATTATATCTGCTCCTAATTCATAAGCCAAATTAATTTCAGTTGGAGTAAAACATCCGGGCATTACTGCTTTATTATTATCTTGTGCTTTTTTAATAATTTCTTCCTTTAAGATCGGACTTACAACATATTTAGCTCCGGCATCAATCGCCTCTTGAGCCATTCCCGCATTTAATACCGATCCAACACCAACCAACAGTGAATCACCAAATTCTTTACAAATTTTTTCGATCATACTTATTGCATTAGGTACCGTCATTGTTATTTCAATTGAACTTACACCTCCGGATTGGAGTGCATCGACGACCTTGAATAATTTTTTCGGGTCTTCCATTCTTACAACAGCAACTGCGCCGTTTGAAATTAATTTTTCTACTATTTCTTGTTTATTCATCTATCTTAGTTCCGAATTATTTTCTGTATATCCTTTTAGTTCTTTATTTATCCAATTTCCATTTAAGTCTTTTTCTATTTCAATTATCATGGGCTTTTCAAAATTTATATTAAACTCGTTGACTTCAATATTGCTTCCTTGATAAACTAATGCTGATTTTAAAATCTCATTTTTATAAGAAAGAATAATCATAGAAGCATTGGTTTTTAATTCAGGTAAACTTAATTTCTCATTCTTCTTGAAATAAATACTTATTCTATCCGTTCCTTTATTAATTGCAATCAATTTATAATCTCTATGATTATATTCTCTTACCGCCGGAATATCATTATCGTCAATTGTAGCAGGATAAACCAATGTATTAAAAGAATAATTATCGACTGATTCTTTTTCAAACAGGATAGAATTAATATCATACTTGCTATATGGTTCAATAGAAAGATTAGTATTATCGGCTTGGATTATATAGAGCTTGGCTTTATCCGTAGTTTTAATTATTCCGTTTTTATCTTTTAGAGTTGAATATTCGCCCTGCCATAGTTGCTGATAAGAATGTATGGTATTTGAATTAAATTGATCTATAAAAATCCAGAAATAAGGTTTAATAAAGATTATCGAACGATTATAAGTTACTCCGGCATTATCAAATCCATTATGAGAAGCTGAGAAATAATCGAAATGATTTCCAGTAATCCATTCATTAACGGATGGTTTGGGAAGATGTTCCCAAATACCAAATCCTGTTCTAGCATTATTATCAATCCAGTTTTGCCCTTGAAGAATTTTATCAGCGAGAGCAACATTTTTTACTAGTGAGTTTTTTAGATATTGATAAGAAAGATCACTATAATGAACACGATATGTCGGCAGAAATGGAATACCATACCCATAGGCCATTACACCAAGGACGCCGCCATGTGTATGGTCAGGTTTATATTTTGCTAATCCTCCATCAATAACCATATAGAGATCATTAATATCCCAGCCACTTCTCATTACAAAATATTTGCTTTGCTCCAATGCGATAGAACCAACAGAAGGACTTTCTGCTTTCAAAGAATAAAATTTTATCCTCTCATTCTTATTAAAAAACCAAAATAATTCAGGATATAATTTTTCAGAAGCGAAGTATTTATACACTTTATCATTAAAAACTGATGCCCCGATTGAAAGAAAGAACGATTCTTTAGGATCAGAAAGCTCAGCGGCGTTATTATTTTCGAGTGAATCATTCTGAGGTGAATAAATTGCCTGTGCATCCTGTAAAACCGGCAGTGCTTTTGTAGGAAGTGCCAGATTTACAATTGCATCAAACATTTTATGAAACTTACGTTCTAATAATTCCGGAATATTTTTGTCATTTATTTTAGCAATCTTATATATTCTGAAGTAATTCATGATATCCAATTTGAAATAATGAGAAGCTCTTTCAAATTGGAAACCATCATCATTAATTTCTCTTTCGGCATGCAATAAGATTGTTTTAAGAGCCATTTCATTCCATAATTTCATAACCGGAAATTCAGGGAACATTGTAGTCATTTCATAAAGTCCAGCTAATCCATGAAGCTGATGGTTACCATAATGAAACTCTTTACAATCATCAATTAACCGTGCACCATGAAGCAAAAAAACTTTCAAAAAATATATTACATTAGCTTGAGAGAGATTATTTGAATAAAGCATCATCTGATAAGCAAAAAGAAGATTTCGAGTTCTATGTCCTGCATAGAATCTTTCGAATACATCGTTGCCGCCAATTTCCGTATTGCCTGTTTCGTAGTCATCAATAAAATCTTTAAGTTGTGCGGTTAGTATTTCGATCGCTTCTTTTTTCTTGGTATAAATTGCACATAATACATTTTCCGAAGCGCGAGGGAAACGAGCTATATATCTAATTGTATTAGGTGTGCTTTCTCTACCGAATAAATCATTCCCGGGAATTTTCCAATCTAAATTTTTTCCATACGTATCGATATATTCTGTTGATCTTTTACATATAGATTCAACTTCTTCAGGATATTCAGTTCGAAATTCTTCTAATTCCTCCTTAAAACTATTCTTATCAAAAAAGTATTTAACATTATTTCTATTAATAAAATACTCTACTAATTGATTTATTACATCTTCATTATTCTTTTTAATATTAATCTGAGAAGAATCAATTAACTTTAACAATTCCGAATCAGTTACTAACCGATCTCTTGGAATTGAATCAATTGTTCTTTCTATTTCCTGAGAATAACTAACCGAAGCGGCAAGAAAAATAATAATGAGTGGAAGTAGGTATTTATAATATTCTTTCATTTCAGTAATACAGATTTTTTAGTTATTATTTGATTGCCTGCTTGAAGAGTATAAAAATATACGCCATTTGATAAAGTATAGTCGATAGCTGAAAAGTGAACTTGATAAAGTCCGGGTACTTGTTCACTATTTACAAGTTCAGCCACTTTTTTACCTAAAAGATCAAATACCTGCAAGGTAACATGAGAACTTTTTGCAATTTGATACACTATTTTTGTAGTTGGATTGAAAGGATTCGGATAGTTTTGTTCTAAGCTAAATTCATTTATAATCGGTTCATTTTCTACTGAAGTTATTTCTTCAAAAACCGCAGTAATAGAATAATCTTTATCCATTAAAATAGAAATTGGATTGTCGGTACCACTAATCATTCCGCCCCATTCTTTAAATCTCCAGCCAGAATTTGGAATTGCAGTTAAATTAATAGTAGTTCCTTCAAGATAGACTCCGCCCAATGGATTAAAGTCTACTTTTCCTGAGCCACTATTCCAGATATTTATTGAGTATAAACCTTTATTTACATCCCAATTTGGTCCTGTATTCTTCTCGTTCATTGGGATATTTAAAATAGGTTCAGTTGATAATTGATCAGCACCTATATCCTTTGGATTTACTCTAGATTGCCCATCGATATCAAAATTTATAAAATCATATATACCCTCAGCTGCTCCAATGATCAGACTATTGGAAAGGGGTCTCCAAATTCCATCTGAAGCTGGTGCCAGTTTTGGATCTTTAATCTCTATTCCATCCGGTTTTTCAATTCCTAGTTTAGAATTGCTAATAATATTTCCTTGATAAAAGAAATTCTCGGGAGGAGTGGAGATATAGAAAACTTGTGAATCTGAAAGAACTACATTATTTGCAATAGTTGAATTTTTAGGAGTTAAATCTTGCTTATAATCACTCTCTTTTTTAGAACCAACTAAGAAAGATATTTTACAGTTAACGATTGTATTAAAAGCAACAAGAGCACTATCAACTTGGAAATAACCATTGAGCGGTGTATCCCTTAATCCATTCATCATCACAATTGCAGCTCGCCAATCAGCAGGATTGCCATCGAGATCTTGAAAATAATTATTATATACTTTATGACCGGCGGCAATAATTCTAACTCCGCTTGTCATGGGTTTATTATTACCAAAGAAGTAATTTCCATAAACGGAGCAATTATCCCCGTGTCTTAAAGTTAAGCCACCTTCACATTCATAAAAAGTATTGTATCGATAGATATTTTCATCACTCTTATTAGAGATAATTTCAATCTCACCATTACATCTTTCAAAGTAATTATTTTCTACTGTAGTATTAGAACTATAAATAGAAGTATTGCTATCACCTATACGGATTGTTTCTCCCCCATTTATACCAAGATCGGGTCTAAAACCAAAATAGTTATGATCAATTCTATGATAATTGGGAACAGTAGATTTATCCAACCAAACTACTAATGTTGTTCCTGAATGAGTTTTGCCTTTAATATAACAGTGATCGACTCTATTATTTGTGCCATAAATAGAGATCCATTTATAATCAGTAGAATTAGAAGAAGGGTTATAATCAATTATAGCGCAATTTGTTACTCTGCAAAAATTAGCATAGCTGCTGCTATTTCTAAATTCTATAACTGCCCCACTGGAGCTATAACCGCCATAAAAACGAAGTCCATCAACGGTTAGATAAGATCCTTTAATTCTGAGAGTAGAATAGCCATTTAGAATAACTTGCCCCGGTTCTTCGGCAATTAAATAAATATTTGCTGATTCTGTTCCATTACCATCAAAAACTATTTTTTGGTTGCTCCAGATTCCCTTCTGCATTATTAATGTATCGCCGGGTGAAGCATTTTTCATAACTGAAGATATTTCAGATGCTGATTTTACTATGTATCTTTTTGCCTCGGTCATATTTGTAAAAATGATGAGACAGAGTGCAATGTATAATAATATGTATTTCCTAATTCTCAATTTAATTTCTCTTTTAATTTTCAAAGAACCGAGAGCAGAAGACAAAACTCTCGGTTCTTTGGGAGGCACAAATATTTTTTAGATTACTTAATAAGGATCATTTTCTTTGTGAGATTAACGTTGTTACCTGTTAAACGGTACAAATAAATTCCTGAAGATAAATCACCACCATTAAAGGAAACTTTATGAACACCGGGATTTAATTCAGAATCGATCAAATTAGCTACTTCCTGTCCTAATAAATTGAATACTCTTAGAGAATATTTTCCTGAATTAGTAATGGCAAATTGAATTGATGTTGTTGGATTAAAAGGATTCGGATAATTTTGTTCAAGCGCAAATTCAACAGGGATAGTTTCAAAATCTTCTACTGAAGTACCCGTACCTGCCCATCTTAAATCACCTAATGCTTTTCCATCAGATGCAAGATTTTTGACCGGTGAGGCTGATAACAATGTAAAATCTCCATTTGTTGCATCTTTAAATAATGGATCAAGATTATATATTGTAGCTTCATCTACTGTTCCGGTTTGTTTAGCACCCGACCAAGAACCGGCTTCTGCTAAAAATCCGGCAACAAAATTAGGTATTGCTACATTAAAAGTGTCCACATACGAAATTGTTGAGCCTTTTCCTTGGAAAGTAATTACATAATCCATTTTATCATTACCTTGGATTAAATTAGTAATTAAGAGATTTTTTATTACCATATTTTGAAGATCTCTTAACCAAAGCACTCTGCGCTGGCTTGCATTAAAATTACAATGTTCGATTAAAACCTGAGTATCAACATTTGTTGAATCTCCGTCACCTTCAATTTTAATACTGCTGCCACGAATATTATTAAAAGTACAGTTCTTTACAGTCATCTTAGTAGCAAAAACGCCATCAACAGGAACAGGGGCTTTATGAGTATTGATAGATCTAATAGCTTCATCACCGGTATTCATAAAGGTAGTATTTTCAAATAATAGATCACCAACTCTTGCTCCGGTTGTTACGTCGAAAATATCGCCATCAGTACTTGTAGCCGGGTCTCCAAATTTGTAGATATTTCTTACTACGCAATCTTTTAGAGTGAAATTTGGTTTTTCATTTACAGCACCTGCTTTTGCATTTGCGCTAAATACATGTTGAATTGAATCATACTTTGCATTCGCAGCATCATAACCATCAAAAATAACACCTTCGAACATAAGATCATGTTCGATTTTAATGAAAGGCAGTGCTTTACAATCTTTGATTAAAATAACAGGTTTATTGGTTAAGCCGGCTTTGGCTCTAATAGTAATAGGAGAATTGATAACAACTGGAGTTGTAGGATATATACCACCGTTATCTACTAATTCAATTACATTTGCATTGCCTTGAAGTGCATAAGCCAAAGCGTTATTTAATCCATCAGATACTTTAACTTCTATAGTCTGTGCTTGCACGAAATAGCTGGAAAAAAGGATGATTGCCAAAATTGTAAATTTGTTGATTTTCATACCTACTCCATTTTATTTATTGATTTGTTGTGTGTTATTAAAAAGTATATGTATAGCTGAACATTATATTTGTAAACTTTTCTGTTACGTAATTAGTATTACTGAAATAAGAATCGTAGTATTTCATTACATTGTATTCAAAAGCAAAATCAAATCTTCCGAAAAAGAAATCTAAACTTGCACCAACTGTATAGAATTTAGAATTAGGACCGCTCTCTTTTTCAGCCGAGCCATCAGGGATAAATAGTTTTGGTTCGTTTCTAAAACCTGCAAGGATTGAAAGGTAATCCAGCACTTTATATTCCATACCGAAGCGTACAATTGTTTGATCTGCATAACTATTTAATGTTGAATCAGGTGAAGACATTTCAAATTCGGTTTTGCTATATGGTGTGTTTTCTAAATCGAATGCTAATGTAAATTGGTCGATCGGTTTGAAATTAATTCCTATTGCAATTCCCAGCGGATATTTAGCTTTATCGGTTCCGGTTAATTGAACTGTTTGATTACCGCTTTTCTTTGCAATTACTTTTGTTAGATTGTATTCTCTTTCTAGTGTATAAGGTGTATTTAATTGAATACCGATATTAATTCTATTTAAAGAGATTACAGTACCAAATGATAATTTAAGTGCACTATATTTTGAAGTACCGGATTCTGTTGTATTTAGAGTATCATAAGAAAATTTAAAACTATTAGCACCGCCAATTAAACTGAAATATCCAATTTTATTTAATCCATGAAAATCATCCGATTCGCCATTAATAATATTAGCACTAACTCCAAGTTTTAAGAACGGGAATAGGTCGGCAGCAACACCAAAAGTAATCTGATTAAGACTTCCGGTACGGATTCTTGAAAAATCGAACCAATTGAAATTGACTGTATCATCAGCAGCGGTTACTCTGCCTGCTAAACCGCCATAACCTGAAAAACCAATATGAGGATCGAGATAAGTATTATTACGATCATAGTCTAATATACTTTTTTTACTATAAGACGCTGCGGCAACTAAATCCGTTTCAAAAAGAGAAAAAGGAATTGCCAGAGCAATATTATTAAAAGCAAATTCATTTTTATCACGTTGCCAGTTCGCTGCTTCACTGCTATATGGATCTAATCCTAAAGTTGGGTCTTCTACTATATAAGTCGGGTCCTTAAAGAATGCATCATAATCCCATTTACCATTATTAGCAGGATTGGGAACATATAATCCTGATAGATAAAAAGGAAGAGT
This sequence comes from bacterium BRH_c32, assembly GCA_001516025.1. Taxonomy (GTDB): domain Bacteria; phylum Bacteroidota; class Ignavibacteria; order Ignavibacteriales; family Melioribacteraceae; genus BRH-c32. Next base: position 134,915 of record LOEU01000015.1, read on the forward strand.
AACAAACTGTCTATTAGAACGATAGTCCTGATTTTCCCACCACTTCTGCTCATAATTATTAGCACTTAGAGTAAACTGAATATTCTTTAATCCGCTTAATCCTGCGGGATTACCAAAAATAGAATTAACATCATAAGTGCCCGCAACATGAGTACCTCCCATAGCCGCGGCTTTAATTCCGTAATTATTAAAACCATCCAAACCTTGAAAAGATAAATTATCGCCTCTATGCTGAGCTTGAATATAAGATGATACAAAAAGTATCATAACGATTGAAAAAAATATTTGATTGAATTTCATATTACCTTGAGTCATTTCATTGCTCCTTTTGCAAAGCATTCACTAATTAGTACTAAATCCAATTGTAAAACGATGTACATTTCCGAGATAATCTCCGTAATCATTAAAAGAATAATCAATACGGTAATTATTATATTTAACCCCAGCTCCTAAGGTCAGTCCTTCTTCATCAAAATTAGCTTTATATCCTGCTCTTAGGAAGAACATCTCCTTGAAAGCATATTCTAATCCGACTTGATATTGCTGTGTATAATCACGTGGATGAGAAAGGTCAAAAGCAAAAAGCATTCTTTGATCATTTATGTCCATCAATAAAGAATTCTCTGGAGCTAATAGATTTGCAGAAATTCCTATCGTAAATGTTTGTGGAAGAGGGTAAGATTTATCAAAGAATTTTACCTCCGGTCCAAAATGACGGACTGAAGCTCCAATCTGAATGGAACGGAATCCGGTTTGGTAAAGCAATCCACCATCAAATATTATTGATGATGCACTTTTTACTACTAAATCTTCATAAGCATATTTGGCAGTTAAACCGAAAGCAAATTTATCTGTAAGTTTGCGTGAGAATGATAAACCAAAAACTTTAGAACCCGGAGTTACTGTTTCTCCTGTAAGGCCCGGATTATAATTTCCATTTTCATCTCGATATAAATTGCTTACTCTCGTTACTTCGATAGAACCGATGTCATTCATAAGAGCTTGGACACCTATAACACCAATTCCATCAAGATTATAAGCAGCCGAAAAAGATAGATGACTAACATCAAGGAAGTAATCAATATAAGAGAAAGAAGCATCGAAACCGTTAATCTTACTTAATCCAGCCGGATTCCAAAAAACCGATTCAGAATTATCTGTTACGGATACGAATGCCTCCCCCATGCCGGTTGCTCTTGCATCGGGAATTACTTTTAAGAATTGAAATGATGTCGTCCCTACTTTATCTATTCCTATATTCTGACCATAAGTCATCGAAAACGTTAAAATCACGAAAGCTATTACCTGAATGAATGTTTTCTTCATGATATGTTACCTATTAATTATATTCTTATTTAACTATTATCAATTTACCGGTTGCTGTTTCACCCGTGGGTGAAGAAACTACATAGAAATAAATTCCTGATGCTATGTCTTGATCATTCCTCGTTACTTGAAACCATGCTGTAGAGAATGTAGGAGAATCATGCTCAATTGTCTGAACTAATTGCCCTGCATAAGAAAAGATTCTAATTGTACATTTTTCGGGAAGACCATAAAAACCAATGGCATTTTCCTGACCATTTCCTTCAAAACCGGATTTTACAATGAATGGGTTAGGAACAGCATATACTTTAGTAAGTTTTTCGGCATTACGAACATTTTTTACATGTGCTGTTATGTTAGTTCTTCCGCTTTGGTTGCCTTTATCATCAACCGAAGTAACGCTATAGTATTTATTTTCGCCTAATTTATATGTTTCATCGTCATCAATAAATTCATATTTATCATCTTCATTTACTTTTCCAAGATTAACTTCACCGATTAGCTTCCAAGGACCCATACCGAAATTGCTTCTCCAGACTTGGAATTTTCTAAGAGCACCGGTTAATCTCGGAGCTGCAAAATTTTCTACCGCACGTTTCCAAGAAATTTTTACAGTTGCCTGAGCGGTATTTTCCACTTCAATGACCGGAGCCGGAAATGGAATAGGAATATTAGAATACTTAGATGAGTTCTGAGATGGACTTTGATTATTTTCCGGGAAAAGCATTCCGCCTTGAGGTCCTTTTCTTTCTGCATCGTAAGGAATATTTTTACCTAAATATGCTTCCCATGCATTATGAGCTACTTGATTAACGGATACAACATTAGAGTTGACATAATCGGGATATCCATAGTCTGTTAAATAGTGATTAGTATAAGTTTCGCCATTAACAACCACTTTTCTATCCATACTTCTGATTGGGAAGAATTGATCATTAGTCTGTCCGCCACAAATAACTTTACCTTCTGTTCCGCCATAACCAACTACTTCTGCATAAGCGAATTCAAGTTTATCACCGAGCTTCATATTATAAGGACCAAAACCGTTGATAATCATAATGCCGTTATAGCTTTCGTCCGGTTCATATCGAGCTCTTCCGAGCCATTTTTTACCGTCAGGCAGAACGAATCTTCCATCATCAGAAGGTAAACCGGCAGGAGTACCAATTTCGCCATATACCGTCCACCATCTTTCATCTAATGTGGTTGCTCTATCTTCCATTTTATCAGGTCTTGAATTACCGCTTTCTGTTTTCATGTTCCATGGTTGGAGAATATGACCATTTGCATCAGTTTCAAAATATTTTCCTTTACTGTCTTTAAGCATATAATTGGCATATTCAGATTCATTTTTAGTAGGGTCCACTGGATCAACAACTGCAAGATTTTTAGTATCCCAATAAAGCCAGCAATATCCGGGAGCTTGAGGGCTAAGTAATCCTCCACCATTAATACCGGTTTCAGAGAATAATTTGAATAATGTTTTATCCGGCTCCGGTTTGAAAGCCATAAATTCAGCTATGGCATCTGCAGCTCCGGTATGAACAGTCTGCATAAAAGTCAACCAATAATCCGGATCAAATGAACTTCTATTATCCTGTCTATACATACCTTGGTCATATTTCCATTCACCGTAATTCCTTTGATATCCTAACATTGAAGGAGCAAAACCATAATTAACATGAAAAAGTACATCTGCTAAGGGAGCCGTTCTTTCAATCGTCGCAGGATTACCATCTGTATCGCCATTATATTCTAACTGATATTCATAAATTATCATATCATCATAATCAGGATAAGACCAAACACGAGAAGTACGTGTAACGGTTATTCCTGTTGATGTAGCCCATTTAGCAATAATAATTTCTTCAGCTTCGTTTGGATTGTAACTTGGATTAAGATCGCCATTTGCAAGCAGTGGGTAATTTTCCTTTTTTTCAATCGAAATTGGAAAGCTCCATCTTCCGGCAGGTAATTCAGGACCGGTGCTAGTACCTATGCCTCCGCAAAATGAAAAGATTCTATTAGCCCAGCCGGGTTTCCCTTTTTCATTAGCAGTAATGTATATTCCAGCTCCGATACTATTATGTTGACCGCTATAGCTTATACCATTAATGACAGTGCTAGAATAACCTGGCCATTCAAAACTAGGAAGATTTTGTTTTTCTCCACCGGTTCCATATTGCCAAGGTCTTCCGATTACACCATCATTATATACAGTCTCATGTATCATTCCTCTTTTATGAATCTGATATTCGACAAGCTGCCCCTGAATTAATATCGGGAAAGCACTAACAAAGAGAAAAATTAATATTGATATTTTATTTTTGTAAACTTTCATAAAACTCTACTCTCCTAAATTTTATAATTATTAGAACCGTAAATTCACGCCGAATCTAAAATGCCTTGGTTGATTGCCCATTAAGTAGCTCTCGATATTGGTTACATAAGGAGCAAATTGTCTTTCAGTAGTTAGGTTTTCTTGATCCTGCACATATATGGTTCTATACTGATTATCCGGACTATCGGAGAATGTTCTTGAATAGTTATATGTTTTTGTATTGAATAAATTGAATCCTTCCAAGTAAAATTGAAGATCAACAATTCCAAATTTGACAGCTTTATCAATTCTTAGTTTCACATCATGTTCATCAGGACTGCGGAGATTATTTCTTAAACCTTGTCCGGAGGCATCATAAGTGAAAGGTCTTCCTGTTTGAAATCGATATGTGATACTGAACGATGCATCAGCAAATGGATTTATTCCAAAGAATTCAAACCCTTCTCCCGTTTTATAGGAAAAATTGACTAATACACGATGAGTTCTATCATAATCAAGATGAATATCTTCAGGAGCCGGGAGTATATCGCTTGCGGGATCAGATTCATAATAAACTACACTTGAAACAGCACCAATCGCACTTGAAGCTTTACCTGTTACCGCCTGCCAATTATATCTTACAAATCCGGTTAGATTACCATAATTTTTTTCAAGATTTACATGAAATCCTTTAATGTCGGCATATTCTCTATTATTAAACGTTTGATATAAGTTGCCGCTTTTGTCTATATATAGTGCGTCTTGAACTAGATTACTAACATCTTTTAAATAAGCACTTAAATCGAGATTAAAACCAAACGGGAGAGCACGTACTATTCCGACATCATATGAGATCGTCTTTTCCGGTTTTAGTTCCGGATTGCCAAGACGAGTAAAATTTGGTTCCGGAGTGATTTTATATCTGCTTACATATACATATTCAAATGCAGGTCTTTGAGTGAAGATTCCGTAATTTAAGTGAAGCACAGTTTGATCATCCACCGGAAAGGAGATTCCGATCCTTGGTTGAAGAGCGGATGTAAATTTTGTGTCTTCCTTAGCAGCTAGTTCTTTACTATAATATTTAGAACCCGGTTCTTTTGGATTAAAATTAGGATTTCTATAAGGTGAGAATTTATCTAAGTAATATTGGGTATTGAAATTATAAAAATCATAACGCAAACCTACATTAGCAATCATCCCCTCAAATTCCATTTTATCTTGCAAGTAAAGTGCTCCTTCAAATGGATAAACATGATAATCATCTAATCTTACACTCGAAACATTTGTAGCACTCATTCTTCTATTTACTTCCATATCATAATAGAAAAATTGGAGTCCTGACTTAAGCATATTGTATTTATCAATTTGACTGGTGATGGCAGAATTAATACTATATGATTTTGTCTTGCTATAACCGGTAGTTGTATTTAAGCTGCCAATTGTATGACCGGAAGGGTCAGTATAAAATCTCCAATTACTATTGTCATTATATATTGTAGAATATTCATCACCGCCTAATAAGTTTATTCTATCATCATCATCGGTAGTTAAAATGCCAATCTTTGTTTCCCAGAAAGTAGATTGATTAAAAATATGATACCATTCAAATCCAACTTGTGCCGTTGTACTAGTATTTAAGGTAAGATTAAATACGGGATCGAAATAGCCAAAGAAGCCGCTTCCAAATTCATTAGTTGTTTGTTTATTATAGTTAATTGTCATTTTGAATTTATCGTTTTCAAATGGACGATAAACTAACGAACTAAGAATTTGAGTTTGAATATCAGGATCAGTGGAAGGTAATATCGGATTAACCACCTCATATCTTCCGGCTAAAAAGAAAGCAGCATTTTGTGCGAGAGGACCTGAAATTGAAAAATCTGTTTTATAATCAGGTTTATCGTAATTAAGCCCAAGTTGTTTGAAAGATTCTAGCCACATAGCCCTCACTAAATTAGAAGTTCTAATTGAATCTTGTCTATTTAATGGAGGCAGAGGAGGCCATTTAACCGGAACTTTAGGAAGATAGTTTTCGGGAAAATTAATTCCAAAATGCGTCCAAAGGATTTTTCCCGATGCCGGGTCTTTTCCATCAAGCCATGTATCAGGATTTTTCATTAATTCATAAAAATAATTATTGCGTAAGCTATAAACACTTCCACCCCATGTCTTGTAATAGGAATTTGTAGAAGAGACATCCATTCTTGTTTCCCATTTGTTCTGTCCCTCTTTTGTAACCATATTAATTACGCCGGATTGAACGTTGCCATATTCAGCACTAAAACCACTTGTAAAAACTTCTACTTGTTGAAATGCTAAAGTCATCGGTTCAAATGAGCGTGAATTATTTAGGGGATTTACGATTGATGAACCGCCGATTAAATAGAGAGATTCACCACTTCTGCCCCCTCGGAAATGTCCATCGGAAACATCTGCTTGCAATGAAATAACATCTCCAATATTTGTAATTCCGGGCATTGATTCGATTCGACTAATATCATAGGTTTGGCGGGTGGCTGTAAGATCTGATTCGGCTTTGTCTCTACTAAAGCCGACAACCATTACTTCATCGGTAGCAAATGTTTTTGCGGAGAGTTGAAAATCGACTTTAGTAGTTTTATCGATATTCACTTCAACTTGCGTCCTGATCTCTTCGGTAAAACCTATATAAGAGGCTTTTACATTATAATAACCTGGAGCCAAACCAAGAATATAGTATTCGCCATCAATATCAGTAGCCGCACCTAACATAAAATCTAACTTGATTTCTTTACCTTCTATCAATTTTGAAACAACAACAATATTCGCACCTATTAAAGGTTCTCCGGTTTCTTTATCAATTACTTTTCCTGCAAGCTTGCCAGTTTCACCGGCATAAATGTTACTTATGCAGAAAAAGATTGTAACAAATAACATCAAGAGAACTTTGGTAATCTTTCCCATTGTTCAATTACTCCTCTACTTTCAAATTGATTTGTATAATTACCTGCAATATATATTTCTAACTAAAAATAGCTTTATATCTAAAAACTTGTAATTGCTAATTTTTGTATACATATGTTATATGATGTCGTACATATAATTTTGATAAATTTTTTTTATTCTTCCTCTTTCTTTGTTAATCCTTCAATTCGCAACATTTCTTCGGCATGTTCATGTGCAATTACTAAATGATGTTTCATTTCTTCGTAAGCTTTATGTGGGTCTTTTTCGATTATAGCATCTAATATTTTATTATGCCATACGATTGCTGATTCGATTGCATTAGGGATATCAGAAATAATCTTAGATTTTATCATTGGCATTAGCCTAAAAACAGGTTTTACCATTAAGGGGATAAGTCGATTTTGAGTTGCGTGAGCAATATTAAGATGAAATTCCATATCTACATGAGCAAGTCCTTCTGGACCACCTTCATAGATTTTTAGTTTTTTGATATCCGATTTCATCTTTTCAATATCTTCATCGGTTCTATTTAAGGCAGCAGAACGAGCAATTTCCGGCTCTATGATTCTTCTTGCTTCAATTACCTCAAGAACATAGGGCATACCAATCTTAAACTTTAAGTAATTTTGCATTGGATCGGTTACGGTATCAGAAGAGATTTTTTTCACATAAATTCCTCTTCCTTTTTCCACGCTAATTAATCCTTTAGCACTTAGAGTCCTAAGAGCTTCACGAAGTGAAGTTCTGCTAACTCCAAATTGCTTACAAAGTTCAAACTCAGTGGGAAGTTTATCTCCTTCCTTAAGGACTTTAGAATTGATTGCTAATTCAATCTCATGTGAGATTTTTTTGCTAAGCGAATCTCTATTTCCTACTTCTGTAAACAAGTTTTGCCTTTTAGTTGTCATACCTCATACAAAAATACATTTTTATTTTTGATTTTGTCAAGGAATAATTTTTAAAAAGATGATTTCATCCAAAATAATTCTCAATTCATCTTCTAAGCGAGGCTTTCGATAGAATGTAATCCGGGATTCTTTGATTTAATTTAATTTCGTCTAATTGCATTTGGGTGCCATCTCCATCTTTCAAAACGTCTTTATAAGTCAATGAAGTGGCTACCCACCTTCCATCAAATTTCTTTATTTCATGTATATCAATGGTCTTTAATAATTTTCCGCTTTTTGCATATAGTTCCTCTTTCAAAATTATATATCGATCTTTGTCCACCCAAACTTTTCTTCTATCATACGAAATATCGTCCTTTTTAGATGTCAACTCAATTGCCCAAACGGGGCGATCCAATATTTTCTCTTCACCAATAATCTTAGAATTATACATATTTTGAAGAAGCGGGTCTTCCATCATATCTTCATAAGAGAGATCAGAACCCATTACAGATTGGCGGAGCATGTGACCGCTTATTAATATTGTTCTATCCGTGGAAGGTGAATAAGTCCAAAGCTGATCGCCGAGCTTAAGCATCTTAGTCCCCTTTTCTCTTGCCGGAGCTAAGTACTCAGTGAATGAATCGTTAGAGCCGCGCTGCCAAGTCTTTGCCTCCACAGTACGTGAGCCACGCCGACCTTTGATTATCATTTTAGAAATGGCAATCTGCGAATCCGTAACTGTATTTGCATCTACTTTTTTTATAATTTCATCTGCTGAGGGCTGAGCTATTAATGCACCGGCAAAAAGTATAACCATAATAAATATTAATTTTTTCATGCTTCTAACTCCTTGAATAGTTGAGCAGTCTCTCTTTTATATATACCAATTCCGGCAATGGATGTTCCAAGTACCGTAGCTAAAATTCCGGGGATGAACCCTATTAAATATGTCTCATAAGTTACATCTGCATGAAGAACACCCGTAATCATTACTGAAGATTTCTCGAAAAGGAAACTTAAATCCAATCCATATATTTCCATTAAATATGAAGGTATTAATCCGAATAGTGTTCCGAGGAATGAGCCGACTATACCTATCATAATCGATTCTAAAATTAATGTTCTATATATATGTCCCTTCTCTTCTCCCACTGCAAGGCGAACTCCCATCTCTCCATATCTTCGCAAACTTCCCATAAGACCTGCATTCCACAAAACAATTGCCATTGCAAAAATGAATATTCCGATGATTACAAAAGAAGCTATATCAATTAATCCCATATAATCGCTAAGACCCGATTCCTCGGGAAGCGCACCCATTATTGGAGCAAATTCATCTTCAGAGTTTTTATACTTTTCATTAAATGAATCTCTTATGCGGTATGCTTTCTTGGAATCAAAATTATCATCTTTAAAGAAACCGAGAATCTCCCCGGCGGCATTATTCATATCGAGAGATTTTTGTATGTCTGAGATATCGGTAATTATAGCACCTCTATCTAAAGCAGCTATTCCAAAACGGATAGTTCCTGCGATAACAAAATTTGTCATCACCATACTTCCATACATTGTACTGCTCAAAAGTGTAGCAGTATCTCCGGGAGCAACTTTTAGCCGCCTTGCGAAATCATCAGCAATTAATATTTCATTCGGCTTCTCAGGTATTCTTCCTTTTACAAGTGATTCATCAAGATTCAAAAATTTTCTTTCCCGACTTTCTTTTGAAAAAAGATCAACCGCCATACCCGATACGGGACCCTGAATCCTTGTCTCTCCATTTCTATCGGGTATATCAATTAGTCCGCCGAATTTTATTCTAGGTGTCCAGATCATATCCGGATAAGATTTTTCTACATTTTGAATTAATGGATCAATTCCAATTATAGCAAGATCGTTTGGGCTTTGATTAGATTCTTGCGAATATGCTTTTGTCATAATCCGAACATGTCCTGAATTATAATGTGCGCTCGACTTAATCATATCCGAAACAAATCCATTAAGATATGAATACAAAAAGACAGTCAAAGCAACACCGATAAATACAGTCAATATCGGGAACAGTGATCTCGATCGGTCTCTAACTAAACCTTTGAATAAAAACTTTAACATTTTTCACTCCAAATTAAACTCATTAAATAAATTTCCCTCTAAGCGCATCGGTCGGTTTTAGTTTTGTGATTCGTCTTGTTGGGAGATAGCTTACAATGGAAGTAACTGTTAATACCAATAAAATTGTACCTATAATTAATAAGGCAGTAAATTCGGGATAAATTCTATCTCCGAGCGCAAAACCGAAACTATCGGTGGATGCGGGCAGACCATAACCAACTTTAGCTAAATACCAAACTAATGGTCCGCCATAGAGCATAGCAGCAAATGCGGCAAGCACTGCATGCATCGATCCTTCGAGAGTAAATAATTTTATTAAAGTAGATCGAGTCATCCCAAGAGCCATAAGTGTCCCCATCTCTTTACGTCTACGAAATATTGATAATATCTGTGTATCAAATATTGCAAGCATTGCAAGAAACAGAAGAACGAAATAAAAAATACTCGCTCCGGCACTTTTTGTAGTAGCTAATGATCTTAAATCCGCCAATAGAAAATCTAAATTTTTAAATTCCCAACCGGATAGATTTTTTGTGAATTGTGAATTTTGTTTTAAGACAATCAACGTAGCTTCACCGGGCATTACAGTCATTTCTCTCATCTTATCCAATGGGATCCATATCTGCCCGTTATCGATTTCAGAGACTTCTGTATTTATTACTTCTACTACCTTCACTTCATCAGCATCAAAAGTTCCTTTGGCATCCCGCCACCTGATAGTAACGAAATCTCCTTTTTTCAGTCCGCTGCTCTTAGCCATTCTACCCCCGATTAATGCAGGGATAAATCCGTTTTGATTATTTAGAAAATGAGTGGGGATTGCTAATATCTTTTGATTGGGGTCAATTCCTTTTATTAAAATATTTTGCATTCTACCATTTGGATAGATTGAACCTTGGTTAATAAGAATTGAAGCAGCATCGTTGTTCTTAATTAAACCGCTAATTTCATTTGGTATTTTAGCGTGTGAATCATCCAAAGAAAGCGGATCATAAGGGTCATATAATTCATGCCAATATTGACCGCCTCCATATTGCACTTTTATTGTAGAGGCTTCCATCTGGTTATTCATACCCGCATAAAGTCCCTGCATAAAAATTATTGCTACATAAGAGAAGGATAACGCAATAACGTTAAGCCAAGTTCTAAGACCGGCTCCAAGTAAATTCTTTATGGCTAATTTTATAATTAACATAATTTCTCTCATTGATTATTAAGTGAAATATTCTCATCTCTTTGAACATATCCATCGTTCAAAGTAATTTTTCTTTTTAGATACTTCATTACTTTTTCATCATGAGTAGCAAAAATAAATGTGGTATCAAGTTCCTCATTTAGCTTAACCATAGTTTCCATAATATTATGTGAATTTTTTGCATCAAGATTTGCGGTCGGTTCATCAGCCAAAATGAGTTCCGGTTTTTTAACTACTGCGCGAGCGATTGCCACTCTTTGGCTTTGTCCGCCCGATAGTTGTGATGGTTTAGAATCTTTACGGTCAGCTAGCCCCACCCATTCGAGAGCTTGCATTACTAATTCTATTCTTTTAGCAGGTGGAATATCTTGGAGCAAAAGAGGAAACTCTACGTTCTCATAAACCGTATATACAGGGAGCAGATTAAAAGTTTGGAAAATAAAACCGATATGATTATTACGAAGTTTCGCGGCATCTTGATGTGATAGAGTTTCAATTTTATTTCCTAAAACTTCTGCGCTACCTTCTGTCGGTGAATCCAATGAACCGATTATATTCAGCAACGTAGTTTTTCCCGAACCGCTCGGACCCACTAAACCAACAAATTCACCCTTGTTTATAGTTATATTAATATTATCTAAAGCTACTAATACAGTCGGACCCATTGGATATTTCTTATATAATTTTTCTGTTCTTATTAAAAATGAATTACTCATTTCCACCTCTTTTATATTTCTTTATAATTTTTTTAATGGTTAAAAACTACCATAATCTGAACCCCGTTTCCCGCTAAAGCATTTCCACTTTGTGTTTGATTTAGTTTTGCATTATCGGGATTTAAAAACCCTATAAAATAGATCATCCAATTATCATAAGTGCGCTGCCAATTAAAGGTGAAATAATTTTCTTTGCTAGTCCAATCGCGATAAAAAAATGCAGAAACATTATCAAATAAACCAACCGGATAATCTGCCGAAACACCTGCAAAATTAGAACCGTCACCTTTGCCCAATAGTTTTTCTGAATTTTCTGTATTGAAAAATTCGGAGAGCATGTGAAGACCATTCCCGACTGGAAAAGTATAGTCCGCTCCAAGTGTTATCATTCTCTGATGTTTTAAAGACAATATTTCGGTTTTTCTATTTATGAATGCTGCTTCAATCCATACGCCAATTTCTATATCCCATTTACCATCGAATGCGAAACGATTTTCTTCAAAACTGTGCTTGTTTGATAAGGGATATGATAAAGGGAATAGAGATTGTTCTGCTTGACGGTGATTATAAGTAAGTCCGGCTTCGCCGGTAAGGAAGGGGGATTGTATTCGTCCGCCAAATTCTATGCTTTTTTTCTTTGTTGGAAAAATCTCCCACCCTTTTAAGTCATTATTTCCGTAAAGACCCCAGAGCCAAATATTTGAATTGTTATTAGAATAGTAACGGGCGAGAAGACCATAGACACCATCAGTAAATTTGAGCGGGTCGCGTGGGTCAACCTTGTCAAACAAAATTAAAGGGCGAAATAATGTAGCCGAACCAAAATTAATTTTTTGCAGACCCGCTCTTAATTCAAAATGATTAGTAGAAATTCTTAAAGACGATCTGTATAGTTTTAATTTCGCTTGGGAATCATTAATTTCCCTATTATTAAAATCACTAGCTATAAAAGAATTTAATGATAATTCTGCTTCCAAAAATAAATTATTTGATATCTGTTTATCGATTAAAATATCTGGAAGATATCTTACTCCCGCTTGAGATATGAAAGACCTTTCGGGAATACTAATAATCCAAGCCGAAGCCTGCCCTTGCAGACTGAACCTAAATGAATCATACTGGGAATAAGTCGAAGGAAAGGGGGCTAGAATGAGCAGGCTAAATATGGCTATAATTCTTTTTATCATTAAGAAATATTTCAACGTATTTTCACTTCTACAAAGATTATATTTATAAATTTATACATCATATTATTAATAGACAAATCTAAATTTGCGAAAAGTAATTATAGAATTTTGTTGAACATTTATTTAGAACTGTATGAATAATGAATAGATGAGGAAGTAAGAATCCCTTTCTATATTTGAAAGGGATTCTTATAAAATAAGATGAAAACAGCAATTATTAATTATCGCCAAGCACCGAGAATTAGTCCGATAAGAGTAAAATAGACGGTTATATAACCACCATTAATAAGAATATATTTCCATGAACGCCCCTCGAACAAAGCAATAACAGCAAATATTAAAGCAGCCCAACCGAACCCTGCTAAAAATCCGGCAGTTGCTCCCCACGCCATATTGGTTTTCGCATCACCTAAGAAAAAAGCCATATTGTAACTCATGATTAATGCGAAAACAAAGGTAAACGAATAGGTGATTGCAGGATTGACTTTCTTTAAATCCTCATCCGTAAAATTGTTTTCCTTCTTCCATCCTTTATAAAATAATAATGGTGAATACCAAAGACCGCCTAATACTAGGCTAAGAATGGCACATACAAATACTGCGAGATGATTTATATACATGTTTTCCATTTTAATGCACTCCCCTTTTTGGTAATGTTTAATATAAAGATATTCGCTCTTATTTTCATTAATTTTTATGGCTTTAAAAAAATACCGGGATACATTACTTCGATATGTCAGATTCCGATTTCCATAATGTGCGGAAGAAGATTGCTGCAATTATAATTGCAGCAATTCCTTGAGCAAAGATTGTCTCGGATGTTCCGACATAATGAGAGATGCTCCCTATCATTAGAGCACCAATCGGTTGCATTCCAAAAAATGCCATTGCATAATAACTCATTATTCTTCCTCGCATCTCTTTGGTCGATGAAGTCTGTAAAATTGTATTTGTGATAGTACCTAAAGACATCATCCCGAATCCCGATACCGTAGCAAAAATAAGTGCAAAGAAGATATTTTGAGTCTGAGAGAATAAAATCAAACCAAGTCCAAAAATCAGTATAGCAAAAAATAATACTTTACGAAGATTCACTTCGTGCTTTAGTGACGCAAGGAATATCGCTCCGATTATTCCCCCAATTCCGGAAGCACTAAAAAGATAACCATAAGTGGAAGCATTCCCATGAAGGGACATTTTTGCTACTATCGGCAGCAAGGTAACATAAGGTATTACGAAAAAACTGGTGAAGCTCAAAAGTAATACAATCGCTCCAATCGAAGGAGCGGATTTCAAGTAAGTAATCCCTTCCTTTAATCCTTCGATTACTTTCTTTGTTCGTTCCTGTGGAATATATTTTGGCAGTCGCATCATTAGTAATGAAACTATTACTGCAACAAAACTAAGAGCATTAATCAAAAAACAAACGCCTGCACCAAATACCTCTAATACAATCCCTGCTATTGCCGGACCAACTAATTTAGCAACCTGCACCATAGATGAATTTAGAGCAATAGCGTTTCCCAGATCCTCTTTGTTTTCGACCATATCCTGTACTAATGATTGCCGTGCGGGAACATCAAACGCATTTATGATCCCAAGTATCACGCTTAATAAAAGTATCTCCGGTACTGAGTATTTTGTAAAGACAATTATAATGGTTAATAATATTGCTTGAATCATTGATGCTATTTGAGTTATAAGCAAAACTTTGTATCTGCTATAACGATCGGCAACCGTTCCACCGAGAAGTGAAAATAAAAATGTTGGGAACTGAATTGCAAATACAGATAGTCCTAAAATAAATGCTGAATGAGTCTGGATATAGATCACCCAATAAACAGCCGTGCGCTGCATCCATGTACCCATAAGCGAAAAAGATTGCCCTGAAAAAAACAATCGATAATTCCGACTTCTGAATGCCTTAAATGTATTTATGCTTAATAACTTATCCATCAAGAATAATCACCGTTATTTTTACAAATTTACTCTAAATAAGAGCCCAATTTCTACCATATTATTCGATGTAGTTGTTATTACTACATAAACCGGTAAGATATAACCTCATAGCTACTACTCTAATTTTTACAATTAAAGCATTACTTGCGCTCTACCTTATCAGACTTACTTTAGCTTAATTTTACACCAGTAAGAAAGAGAAGTATTAATAAATTTTTAAATAAGGAGTGAGTGAAGCTATGAAAAAATATTTTATATTTTTGTTTTTAGTGGGAGTAATGTTTTCGACACCTTTATCTGCACAGAATAGAGGATTTGGAATGGGTTTAATGTTAGGCGAACCAACAGGTTTGAGTGCAAAGGCATGGACCTCTCCAATTAATGCAGTTGATTTTGGTCTTGGAGTAGGATTAGGCGGTGATAGAATTAAATACAAAGGAATATATGACAATGGTAGCAGAGTCCATTTCCACATGGATTATCTATGGCATTCATTTAGAGCAATTGGTTCAACCGGACGCGTTCCTTTATACTATGGAATAGGTGCAAGATTTAATAGCGGCGGTGGATATGAGAGCTCTCTGGGTATTAGAGGAGTAATTGGTTTTGAGTGGTTCCCGGATAATACAAGTTTAGATATTTTCTTTGAAGCTGTACCTGTATTCCAAGTAACACCACTTACAGGATTAGGCATGGATGCAGCAGTGGGTATTAGATATTTCTTTGAATAAAAATTATAAATTATATAGGGGATAAATATATGAAGATCATAAAAGGATTTTTGTTGTCGTTTGTTATTATTATACCAATGTTAATCACGGGATGTAATGCAAGCAATGCGGTTAAAGGCGGAGCTATCGGAGGAGCAGCAGGTGGAGTTGTTGGCGGAGTAATAGGTAAGCAGTTTGGTAATACTACTATTGGTGCAATTGCAGGTGCAGCACTCGGAGGTACTGCCGGCGTTCTTATCGGTAAACACATGGATAAGCAAGCCGAAGAATTAAAAAAAGAAGTTGAAAATGCAAAGGTAGAAAGAGTAGGCGAAGGTATCAAAGTAACCTTTGATTCAGGAATATTATTCAGAACTAACGAATATGCATTAGAGCCTAATGCAAAAAAGAACGTTGCTACATTAGCAGATATTCTTAAAAAATATCCTGATTCAAATATTATGGTAGTTGGTTATACGGATTCTGATGGAAGTGAAGATTACAATAAAACTCTTTCAGAAAAGAGAGCAAGTTCAGTAGCTGATTATGCAATTCTTAATGGAGTAAGTTCTTCAAGGATAAATGTAATTGGATTAGGCGAAACAGAATTTGTGGCATCTAACGAAACTGATGCAGGAAAGCGACAAAATAGAAGAGTGGAAATCGCTATCTATGCTAATGAAAAATTAAAAGAACTTGCAAAAGATAATGAGCTAAAAATTAATTAAAGGTACATCACTCTAAATTGTTGGTTCCCTTTGAATACAATCAAAGTTTGTGACCCCTAATTCATTGGGAACTGACAATTGTTATTAAATCAACTTACCTACCCTTTAGAACATATCATACCTAGACTAAACTTCAAACAATGTTAGCGCATATTTGTAATTTGCAACTAAAACACATATTATCACTTTAATCTATATATACATATTCTCTTTTCAATATTAATGAATATTAAAAGAAAATAATTTCTCATCACTGACCTTAGCGATAGATATTGTCATCGTTATTCTCTCTCCGTTTTCATCTATTAGTTCAATTTTACAAATATCGTTTTCGATTTTTTGTTCTAATTTAATTTTTTCAATATCAGATTCATCATTAATCGCTTTTATTAAATAAGTAGAGTGGAATGAACCATTATTATTCAATTGATAAATAGAAGTTGGAGTCATTACGTTTTTTGCATGACTTCCGAAATAGTTTTCTTCAATTCTTAATATGGGCTGTTCGTTTTCAGAAACGGGAATCAGTGTGAGATAGTCTCCCGAATCGATTAATAATCTATTAGTATCTTTATAAGGCGAAACTTTTATATCCGAATATCTAAATATAGTTTCATAATTATGTTCATAATCGCATTCAAAATAATCATGGATAAGAAGATACTTATCTAAAACGAGTGCTACATCGCGAGTCCATTTAACGCCTGAATTTATTGCTTCATTTTCAGGTGAAACCATTCTGATAAAAATATATTTAAGTGTAACAGCAAAATTTTTAATTTTATTATCGGTATATCTTTTAGCTGCCCATTGAACGTCTTTAAGAGAGGTAAGAAAATCAATCTTACCATCGATAAGTACGGTATTATGTGCCTCAGATCTTCTATACCAATCAACTAGTAATGGATTATCATAATTACAGCATCCGCTATCTACAAATATCGGTTTTTTATTATACCAAAAATTAACAGCTAATCTACCGGCATGATCATGCGCCCCGATCAATTTCGCAGCATATAGATTTACGTACCAAGATTCTTTTACATTATTTTTGGAGCGCATTACTGCAAATTCAGAATCGCTAAGCAGAGCTGAATTTGGAGCATCAGGTAAATTCTTTTTCGCAATAATATCAATTAATGTTGCCAGTACATAACGAGAATCTTGTTCGTAAGAATCATTAATAGGGGGGACTGTTTCATCCGGCTGTTTAATTATCGATAAATAGCGATACATCTTCTTTAGTAATGGGAGAATCTGTTCTGCTTCAGCGATATTATTTGATTTATATAGTAAATAAGCATCACGGAATACAGAAGTCATAAATGGATAATATCCAAACATCTGTTCAACGTTTCCGCCATCTTCATAGAATGCTTTATCTGCATGATGATTAATAATTCTTATTCCTGTTTGTAAGAGTTCCGGTGATTCAGGTAAAGATGGGAATAATATTGCAAGATAGAGAATAGCTAGAGCACCGTGCGATTGATGATTAAATTCATTTAATTCCTTCTTGCCAAAATCTTTTATTAATATCTTAGCATGCTGCCCTTGAAGATCGTAAATAATTTTTTTATCGGATTCCGATAATCCATCCTTAGATAAATAATAACACCAAGAGAGATTAATCGATCTCCATGCCACCTGCATGTCGAACCAGTTATATCGAGATTTAGAAGGACCTTCCATTGGATTTTCTTTTATCCAATTTTTTAATAAGTCCATCATGAATTGTAAATATTTATTATCCTTCTCGATATAATAAAGTCTTGCGAATGAAGGCAGATAATAAAAGCGATTAAACCAAACACTTTTTTCTAATTCTGTCTTTTCAAAGATAGCCCAATCATTTGGCGTTCCTAAGTGCTTATCAAGAAATTCTTGATTGATCATTTTAGTTATTTCTCTATCATCTTCAGTCCCAAGGAATTCCATTTGAATAAATTTACCCCCTTGGTCCTTAGGGATAAAATCACCTAGATTATACTCTTTAGCATATTTATAGAACGGGAAATGACCTTCATTAGCAGGGAAATTATTAAAGCGTTTTTCTAATGAATTTAATAAAGGTTCTGCATTAAGGACTGAAGAAAAGAGTGAACCGGAAAGAATCACACCTGTTCCAAGAACTGATTTCTCTAAAAAATTTCTTCTCGATATGTTATCATATTTTTCTTTCATAGTTTACCTTAATTACTAATCCTTAATGCAAATGGGATTCCGAATGAAACCCCTAATGAGATTCTAAGAAACATTTATTTTAAAACAATCATCTTTTTACTTTGAATAAAATTATCAGCAGCCAAGCGATAGTAATACACACCACTTGCTAAATTAGAAGCATTGAATTCAATTTGATAATTACCGCCGGCTTGTTCTTTATTCACGAGTGTTTTTAATTCTCTTCCTAATTGATCAAAGATAGCAAGATGAACATTGCTTTGATTTGGTATGGAATAATTAATTACCGTAACGGGATTAAATGGATTAGGGTAATTTTGCATCAATCCATATTTATTAGGGATTTCTTCACTTTTTTTTTCTTCTTTAATGTCCGTGATTATGCTATTAATTGCTTGAAAAAATCCACTTCCTATTTTCTCATAACCGCTTCGATTCGGGTGATACGAATCACTTGAAATCTCGCTATTTGCCATCATAGAATTAATATCTATAAATGAAAGATTCTCTTGTTTTGCAATATGCGAATCAACTACTTTCTTTATATCTGCATTTAGAGTTTGAATTTTTCCATTCGTAATTGGAAGCGGAGTAGGAGGAATTGATGTTACAATAAGATGACCTCTAGCTGATCTCAATATACGTGTAATAAGAGTGTCATATCTTGCGGGGAATGCACTTAATTGATAATTACCTATTATATCATTTGTCCCGGCCATAAGTAAAATTATTTGTGCGCTAGCATCAGTAACTAATTCTTCAATGGTTTTTTTAGGATAACCTCTTGTATTATATCTCATATCGGTGATTTCATGAGTCTTAAGTCCGCCATATCCATCGTGTTCGATGTCACCTTCAAGAGTAGCAAATAGAGCCGGATAGTCCGCCCATACAGAGCCGGAATTAGCGGCGTTAGTACACTGCCCCATAAAATTGACCGGAACATTAACTCCTTTTAATAAGTCTTTTAGATATTGTCTATAAGTTACACCTTCTGTCCCTCTTGTAATTGAATCACCTATCGGTTGAATCGTAAGTGTATCGCCCGGATTAATAATTATAGGTTGTGCTACAACTACTTGTGTAATCAAAATAACCATTAAAAATATTTTCTTAAGCATGATTTTCCTTTTTTAGATTTTTATAAATAACTGCCGCCGATAGAATACCAACAGCTAAAATTAGTGTACCATATAAATATTCGAGGAATATAATTTGTCCTATTCCAAATAAAAATGAATAGACAACTACTATTCCGAGCAGCCAATTAACTAACTGCCTTCCAAAATTTGTTTTCACATTTAAATCCGGGATTTTATCGGAGATTTTTTTCCAACCGATACCGCCCGGAAATGTTAAGCGATAAAACTTGATTAATTTAGCTTCAGGGACAGGTTCAGTTATATATGTTACAATTAACCAAACAATAGTAGTTCCCAAGACTATTGGATAAAGAGTAATGGGAGATTCCATACCGAAATAATATTTCGCAGTTGGATAGATAATAAGCGGAGCGATCATGGCTGATATTTCAGACCAAGCATTAATTCGCCACCAATACCATCTTAAAATTAATACAGCACCCATTCCCGCACTTGCATTAATAATAAACTCCCATGCACCCGAGATTGTCGTCAAGAAGAATCGAGTAACTACTAAAGAAAACAAAATCATTACTACAATGCCAATTCTTGAAATAAGGACATAATGTTTTTCATCTGCTTCTTTTACAATAAACCTACGATAGAAATCATTTATGATATATGAGGTGCCCCAATTTAATTGGGATGCTAATGTTGACATATAAGCTGCCAGGAATACCGCAATTAAAAGACCTAATAGTCCTCCCGGTAAATAGTTTATCATAATTTTCGGGTACATTACTCCGGGATCAATCGTATTCTCATATTTTTCATAAATGTATTTAAACTCTTCTGTCTTATAAACAGGATTTGCAGATTTTAATACATCTTGATTATTATATGCCTGAACAACAACTTCATACATTTGAGGATTTTCTTCTTGAATAGTAGAAACGTTATCCGCTCTTGGTAAAAGAACCAAAGCAGCAAGAGCAACAATTATCCAAGGCCATGGGCGCAACGTATAATGCGCAATAGTAAACCAAAGTGTAGCAAACAGACTATGTTTTTCATCTTTAGCAGACATCATTCTTTGAGCGATATAACCTCCACCGCCCGGATCTGCTCCCGGATACCAACTAGACCACCATTGCAATCCTACATGTGCAATAAAAGCACCTACCGATATTGCAAGAGCACCTCCGGTAATTCCATCTATGCTTACATCACCAATCTTTGGGAAGAAATCAAAAATCTGTGAACCAAGTTTTCCTTTAAGTGCCGCCATCCCTCCAATTTCAGGTAACTGTACTACTATCACCGCTAAGATGATACAACCTAGCATCGCAAAAACAAATTGAAAGCTATCCGTCCTTGCAGTACCCAATAATCCCGATGCCGATGAATAGATAGCAATTATTATAGCAGTAATTGTAACTAATAAGAATGGATCGATTTCAGGAATTGTAACATGAAATATTTTTTCCATTGCTTTATGAACCCAACCCATTACGATAGCATTCATAAAGAGTCCTAGATAGAGAGCGCGGAAACCGCGTAAGAACGAAGCCGGTTTGCCGGAATAACGCAATTCCACAAACTCGACATCAGTCATAATATTTGCTCTTCGCCATAATTTTGCAAAGAAGAAAACTGTAAGCATACCTCCGATTGCGAGATTCCACCAGAGCCAGTTCCCTGCTATTCCATTTTTAGCTACGAGCTCGGTTACGGCTAATGGTGTATCGGCAGCGAACGTTGTTGCAACCATTGCTGTTCCTGCAATATACCATGGCATATTTCTGCCTGATAAGAAAAATTCATCAGTACCTTTGCCCGCTTTTCTTGAATAATATGCGGCAATCGAAAAAATGATTAAGAAGAAAACAATAACAATTACAAAATCGAGTAGTTCTAAATGTGCCATAGATTTATCTTATAATTTATTAAATAATTTTTACTTATTTGCTCTTGCAAATAATTTTTGAATTGAACTTAATATTGCTATTTCAATTTCCCCTTTTGGAATTGCTGCCGCTTTTAATATTTCATTACTTGCAGTTACCCATAGTGGATCAGCTTTTTTATTTTCTTTTATTAATTCTAAGGATTCTAATCCTATAACAGCTACTTTTGATAAATCTTCCGAAAGAGGAGCCACTTCATTTAGGATCGGTCTTGATTTAATAAGAGGTAGAAGCCGTTCATGATTCTCTTTCCATATTTCTAAAGATGATTTTACTTTTTTGTAATTATCGATATCGATCGTTTCCTTAGCTAAAAATAGATCCACAGAGTTATTA
Organism: bacterium BRH_c32; assembly: GCA_001516025.1. Lineage (GTDB taxonomy): Bacteria > Bacteroidota > Ignavibacteria > Ignavibacteriales > Melioribacteraceae > BRH-c32. The sequence goes on from LOEU01000015.1 coordinate 156,573, forward strand.
AATAAACGTGCGCATCTTGGATCGGGTAATGAGGCATCTACTATACGTGTCAGTGGATAATATGACTTAAAAATATGCGGACGATCACGTGAATAAGTATATAATGGTTTTACCGCATTTACAAAATTCTTAAGCTCTTCTATATTATAATTATTTGCGATTCTTCTTAGCATCATATTATAATTTTTTATATGAGTGAGTCCATATGTTTCTAATTGTAAACTTACTTGATCAAGTCGATCAAACATATTATCGAGATCATTTACGGCGCCGGGAGACCAAAGTCTTTCTGCAATAGCAGCTGTTCTGGGCCATATTCTTGAATCAATAGTTTCCGGACCGACAAATTCAGCCCACATAGTAGCTTCGCCCCCCAGTATTCTTTCTTTTACTTCATCAGTTAAAATAGAATCGGGAGGAATTGGATCATTATTATAATGATACTCGGTTGACTGAACCAAATCGATATAAAAACCATGTGAGATTAAACTTCTATACCCTTTCTTAGCAGTTTCATAAAGAGTTGTTCTTCCTTTCCATGCCTGCACAATATAATCTTTTTCGAGATCGGGCATTTCATCTGTGTACCAGCCAACCATAGTCTTATTTAGTTTTTTAAGAATTTTATCGAGACGAACATTAAAATAATTTTGAAGTGCATGATTATCTTTAAGGTTATTGGCTTTCATAAATTCTTGGATCTTCGGATTAGCATTCCACTGTTTTCCATTGTTCTCATCCCCTCCTAAATGCCAATATTGATCGGGGAATAGTTCGGTCATTTCTTTAAAGAATATTTCCAAAAACTTGTACACATCTTCATTGGTGGGGTCAAAAGTTGGATTAAATATCCCCCATAATCTTTCGATTGAATAAGGCCCGGGAGCACTTGCTAATTCGGGATAACCGACTAACCAAGCGGTTGCATGTCCTGGTAAATCAAATTCAGGGACTACTCTAATTCCTCTTTCATAAGCATAATTTACAACATCTTTTATCTGTTCATGAGTATAGTATAAACCATCGGAACCAAGTTCATGAAGTTTAGGTAATGATTTTGTTTCGATTCTAAACCCATGATCATCAGTTAAATGCCAATGTAGAACATTCATCTTAACGGCTGCCATAGCATCAATATTTCTTTTCATCACTTCAATCGGTTCAAAATGTCGGGATATATCGATCATCAGTCCGCGCCAAACGAAACGAGGTTTATCTTTTATCGTTACACATGGGAAATAATATCCTCCTTCATCAGAATCTAACAATTGGACTAAAGTAGAAAGTCCGTGCATTGCACCGAATGTATTTGGTGCATCAATTCTTATTTTATCAGAACTTACGACTAATTGATAAGATTCATCAATGCCTAATTCAAGTTTTACATCCTCCGCAACATTTATAACAATGCCTTTTCCTTTTACATCCGGCTGGATTAAAGGGAATTGAGACAGCACATATAGACCGGAGCGATCAGTAATTATTTTTAAGCTCCTATATGCTGCATCAAATAATTTATTTTCATTCGTGTTAAGTACAATTGTAAAATTTTTATCAAGTACAAATTTACCGGCGTTTAAATGGATATTTTCCGGCATTGGCATCAGGCTTAATTCCTTAACATCTTTTTGAGAAAAGAGTGTAATAGGAATTAGCAAAAACATTATTAATGATTTCAATCCAAGAGCTAATTTTTTCATTTTTATTCTAAGTTAATTATTGAAATATTTTTATTATACTTTTATAAATATTTTTTTGTAATACAATATCCACATAATGCCGCACCAAATAGCGCAATAGATTAAAGCATAAGCAAGCGAAGCACCATTATTGCCAAATATACTGAGTAAGATATTTTCATAAGCCCAAGAGCGTGCGTGATAGAGTGTGCCATTAGAAGTGAAAGTCAGTAATTTTATAATCTTAGCAGTTACAATCGAAAGCACGTAAACGGTAATTGCATTCATACCAAGAACGACAAATGGTTTTGCAAATTTTTGATAATTCAATCCGTCAATAACATAATAGAAAATGCTAAAAAGAATCAAGCCCAATCCGCCGGTTAGAACGGTAAAAGAACTAGTCCATAAATTTTTATTTACCGGTAGCCAATAATCCCAAACTAAACCGAGCAAGAATAGAAGTACTCCAACGCCAAACATTATTGATGCACTATTCTTTATCTCTTTTTTGGCTTTTATAAAATGACCTGTTAGAACTCCAAAAAGAGTGAGGGAGAGAGACGGTAAAGTGCTAATAAATCCCTCGGGTTCGCCAAGCTTCTCGTAATATCCCATGAAGCCCGATAATACAAATCTATCTAAATAATTAGCTGCATTTTCTCCTTTGCCATAGCTGCCAAATGGATATCCGGGTACATGTACCCATTCCATTATTGCCCAATATATCAATAGTAAAGACACTGCTATTATTGCTTGTGATTCATATTTCGTATTTAAGAAAAGTATGGAGACAATTAAATAGCAGATAGCTATTCGCTGCAAAACTCCCATTATTCTAAATTGCTGGAAATTAAAATCGGGAAATGAATTAATAAATAATCCGAGTAAAAATAGTATTACACTTCGCTTGATTATTTTTAAGTAAACTTCTTTTTTTTCAAAGCTTTCAATCTTAATTTTACTTAATGAAAATGTAATCGATACTCCAACGATGAATAAGAAAAAGGGGAAGACAAGATCAGCAATAGTCCAACCGTGCCAATCCGCATGCTTAAAAGCAGGATAAACATATTTCCAACTTCCCGGATTCAGAACGATAATCATTCCTGCAATCGTTAATCCTCTAAACGCATCTATCGATGCAAGCCTTTGTTTTAAGTTAGTTCCAATTACTTTACTCATACAATCCCATAAAACAATTATTTAAGAATTATCATTTTCTTTTTTTGAGAAAAATCACTTGTACTCAATTCGTAGAAATAAACTCCAGATGAAAGGTTTTCATTTGTAAAATTAATATTATGCCAGCCTGATGATAAATCATCATTAATTAATTCCATTTCTTTCTCGCCGAGAAGATTATAAATACTTAATGATGCGGTTCCTGAATTTTTTAAATAAAAGCTAATTATAGTAGAAGGATTAAATGGATTAGGATAATTCTGTTCTAATACAAAATCTGAATTTATAGGGAGTTCATTTTTTTTTACTGAGACAGGGTCATTTTTTAATATTCTATAATATTTATAAGAATGAATAGCAAAGCCCAAGAAGACATCTTCATTACCATAAGCATTATTAACAATGCCCAATTGTTCTTCCATATAAGCAACACCCTCTTCATAAAACGAAACTGTTTCAGGCTCAATTTCTTTCGTTTCTACCCCTATCCATACTTTTTTATTTAGTTCTTTTGCGTGGTCAATTTCATTTTTAGCATCACTTATAATTACACTCGCTTTTTCATTATAATCCATTATTGCAACATAATCTACCAGACTTTGTATTTTTTTTAATTCATCAATACCGACATGACTTTCGTACCAGCGAGGAATTGCAATTCCGAAATACAAATCAGAATATGAACTATCCACCATTGCTTGACAAGTATCATTAAAAGCAAGGAACGAATTCCATACAGCCATTCTATCTGTATCCCAATAAGGTGCCTTATAATTGCCTCCCGGTCTTAGAAGATATGGCTCAACATCGAAATGAATACCTTTTATTTTCTCTTTATCATTTGTGCGACTTGCGTTATACTCGATAACTTTCTTTATTCTATCATATCCATATTTCTGATTATATGTTGCCCATGATGCGTCACCATCGAGATATTCAATTGTAATACCGCTATCTGCTGCCACTGAAATAAAATTAGCTAAAGTGCCATAATTGCTATATATAAAAGCACTAAAGCTCATAAACAATGTTGTAATTTTATTATCGGGATTACCATGAGGTGCTCTGCAAAAATCAAAAAGGTCCTGCCGGTAAGTACCATAGTTATTTATCATACTATTAACTTGGTTAGCACCATTCCAAACCCACATCGCTCTACTTTTCTGAGCCTGAAGATTTTGTTGAAAACTTATTGCTATAAAAAATAATGTTGTGTATATAAAAATTCTCTTTGTCATTTTTAATCTTTTTTTAATAATAATTACTTTGCGAAAACCGTATTGCCCTTTAGGAATACATTCTTGATCTTTATTTTATAAATGTTGTTCTTGTTCGTAATTTCTGTAATCAAAATATCAGCGTTGCAGCCTATCTTTATTGTACCAGTTGAATCTAATCCGAGAATATTAGCAGGATTCATAGAACACATTATGGAAGCATTAATTAAAGCATCTTCAAAACTTAGCGGTTTATGAAGCTCATTCCAGACCCCCTCAATTGGTTGAGTGAACCACGTTAATAAGTTGGCAAAAGCTTTATCCATCGTCAGCACACTTCCGAAGAGAGCGTTGAAATTTCCTTTATCGGCAATGTAAAGAAACTCTCCGTTCTTGCTCAATTTTCCTACCACCCCATTCATCCTGTATTCATTGACTCTTTTCATATTCGTAACGAACATGCTATCGGAAATTGCTATACACTTATCAATTCCTTTTCTCTTAATCATATCCATGATATATGATTTATCTACATGATAACCATCAGGAATAATTTCCGCATAGACTTTCTGAGATTTTAAAATTGTTTCTAGTGCCCCACCATTTTCAAATGGCTTAAATGAAGATGAGGATGGACCGTTTAGTACATGTATTGCTAATTGTAATCCCTTCTTAATTGCATTTGAATATTCATTTCCATTTGCACCTGTATGACCTGCGGCAATGAGAACTTTATTCTTTTTAAGATATTCAATAAGACGAAAGGCATCCTTACCCCACTCGGGGACAACATTAACTATCTTGATATTTCCATCAGCAGCTTTTTGCAATTCATCAAATAATTTTATCGACGGCTGGAAAAAATATTTAGGGTTATGAGCACCTTTATATCTATCCTCCTTCATAAAAGTACCTTCTATATAAATGCCATAGAAGATGTCTTTTAATCCTGATTGCGATCTGTTTTTATACTCTGCTATATAACTAAATATCTTCTTAATTTTTTCGATTGGAGCTTCTAATGATGTAAACCCAACTAACGTAGTTCCATGTTTAGCAAATTCTTTCATCGAATTTTCTAAACCAACCAAATATTTATTTTTGGTTACCGAAAAAGATTCCTTTTTATAATCATATAAGCCATTAGTTAAATCAAAACCACCAATACCATTTGTATGAAGATCAATGAAACCGGGGAGAATATATTTTTCTTTAGCATCTATAATTTGAGCTGAAGTATCCTTCACTGATTTTTTAGAAATATCAGTAATGATTCCATCTTCAATTTCTATATTAACTTTTTTCAATCCGTTAGGAAGTAGGACATTTCCATTTTTTATAATTAATTTCATTCTTATTGATGCCTAATTCTTTTGAATAATTTATCGACTCTTACAACTTCTTCATCTGTTTGCTTGCTTATTAAACCTTCAAAATAAAAAACCGAAAATGAAACTAATAATTCAGCGCCGGTATAAAATTCGAATGTAGTGGGGATTCCTGTAAGTAATGGAACTCCATATTTTACAATTACAAAAGCAGAAAAACCCGCTACCCAAGAATAGATTGCTCCTCTCCAAGTCGGCTTTCTAAAAACCATACCGAATAATAATGGTATTGATATGGGACCGAGTATTGCTGCATACCATTCAACCATCGTATTAAATGCACCTTCGAGATGAATTGTGATTAAAGCAGAAACGATCGTCAATAGTCCAAAAACAATTGTAGAGATCATTCCAATTTTTACAAGTTTATTTTCTGAAGCATTAGCACTAAAGGATCTTTGATAAATATCTTTTGTAAAAACTGCCGATAAAGAATTAAGATCAGCACTAATCATTGACATTGTAGCAGCAAAAATAGAACTAACAAAAAGTCCAATCATACCCGGAGTAAGTTGACTAAAAAATTTCTGTGCCACCAAAACATATGCTTGCTCTGGATTTTCAATTTCACCAATTACTAATCTTGCAGACCAGATAGGGATATATATAGCCAAAGGATAAATCAGATATAGAAGCGCTGATAATATTGCGGCTTTCTTAGCATCTGATGGTTTACCGATGGAATAAAAACGCTGTGCTAAACCCCACGTACCGCCATTGTAACTAAGTATAATAACAAATAGATATACTATCATAAACCCTGGAGAAATAGCATCACTGAATAAAGATGAATGTCCCGCAGGTAAATTATCCCACATATTGGACCAACCACCGACTGCATTAAGAACCAAATACACTAAGATAAATGAAGTTCCGAACTGCACAACAAACTGCATAAAATCGGTTAGCATTGTTGCCCAAAGACCACCAAACATGATGTATATCATTGTTACCAAACCGCAAGCGATAATCGTAAACTCAAGAGGAAAACCGGAGACGACATGGACAATAATAGCTAGTGAATAAAGTTTTACTCCTTCATCAATAAACTTAATACCAATGCCACTCCATGCAAAGAGTTTTCTTGTTTTTAGATCAAATCGTTCTTCTAAATATTCTACCGGAGTAATAACATTCAGTCGAACCCATTTAGGAGCCCATGTATAAGCTCCGATTATCATTGCCACGAAAATCGGGACAGCAAAAAAAGTCCAGATCGAAAATCCGCTCATATAAGCAACAGTTGCATGACCTACAAATGCGAATGCACTATAACCACTCATATGATGAGAGATTGCTGCCATCCACCAAGGGACGCTTTTCCCGCCGGCAAAATAATCTTCCATGTTTTTTACTTTACTTTTAGCGTAATAACCAATTGCGGAAACTAAAATTGTGTAGATAAGAATTACAACATAATCGGCATTTTGAAGGAGCATATATTTCTCATTTTTTAATTTATTATTTAAGGATTATCATGGTGTTTCAAAGTAGTCAATAATTGAATCGTAAATTAAACCGGCATTTGTTTGAGCAGATTTCTCTGTCATCCAATTATTTGCCCATGCAGTATATTCATTCTTTAAACGAATTGTTAATTCTAAAACTTCTTTATTATCCACAGCATCGAGGCCATCAGCTTTATCCGCAATCATTGAAGCTAATATCGATTGCCAGAATTGGAAGTAACCCGCTTTACTCCAATTATCTAAAATTTCAAATCCGGAATTAGCTTTTGGAATCATTTGATTTAATTCGTCTATTCCATTTCCAATTTTTGGAGTTGATTTAGAAATTTGTTCTTTCAATGCAATCCATTGATTTCTATTCTTCCATTTAACAATTAGATCTTTGATATAATTGTGCGGTGCGGTCTTGGAATCTTTTAATCCTGTCCACATAATTCCGGTTGTGTTTTGATAATTAAATGGGAAAACAGAACTAATTTTTTCAAAAGTATTATTTATTTGAAAATCATCGTTCTTAAAAAAATGTTTTTGGATTTCTTTCAAAATATTTTCTTTACATAAAGTAGAATTTTTAATTGTGAATGGAGCACTATAAAGCCATAGTTCTTGAGTCTCAAAATTTGGGATACGCACTGCCCAGCTAGTAACGCAAGTGCCTAATAAATTCAATTGAGCCGTTTTACGTGCAGCCCCGATAATATTGTCAAAGTGGAGATTATTTGTACCGGCGAAGACTGCATCACCATAGCTACGAGAACTACTGCATAGTATTACTTCATAACCTTTTTCTTTCAGATAATTACTTGTATAGAAAGCATTAAGATTTCCTTTTGAATCAATTATCTGCGGGAAAGCATTTTTGATTGCAACCGTTATTTTATCTTTTGTCAACCTTCCCTTTCCCCACACCATAACACGTTCGGGAATAGAATCTCCATCCCAATAGTTCCAATCCCATATAACAAATTTGTTAGATACCGGATCTAGTTCATTCGGATGGCTTAAAATCATATCACACCATACTCCGGGTTGAATATTTTTTTCAAAGAGAGGAACAGCAATTGCATTTAAATAATCCCCGTATAATTTATTCTCCCCAACTTTATCAGCAGTAGTTTTGCATATATCGCAAGTTGCAAAAGCATAAGCTTCGTCGCCGCCAAGATGAAAATATTTTATATCTCCAAATAGTTCAATATATTCATTGATCCACTTTTTCATAAATGTTTTTACTTCATCATTACTCGTGCAATAACAATCGTATCGAGTTGAATCTTCACGAAAAGAAAAATATTTTTTATGTTGAAGGACGTATTCACCATGCCCAATAGTTTGGAGTAATGGTATCTGCTCAAGACCTAAAGAGCGGGAATATTTTATTATTTCCTTAAATTCATCTTTTGTAAATGCATCAGGACTAGCGCATTCAGGACAGGTTTCCCATTTAACCTCATCTTCAATTTCCCAGAGAATCGCATTATAACCCATTTCGGAAGCTTTATTAATCCATTTTATTACGTAATCTTTATTTAACGAAACAGAATTGAAATCGAAATGAAAAATTATTAATTGTTCTTTTTTCTCCTGACTGCTAAAAACAGTTGAAACAGTAAAAAAAATAAAAAATGTAAGAAATATTTTTAGACAACTTTTGTGCATAACTCATTCCCATTTTGTACTTCTATTGCCACACCGGTTTCGATGCTTAAATGAATTGCTTCAATAGCTTTTGTTACTTCATGACCATCAAGTCCGGAAGGATATGTGCCATCTAAATCTTTCAATTTAAGTCCATTATTTAAGTGGACTACATTCTCAATAAAATGTTGAATACTCTTAATTCCATAACCGACATATCTTGGTTTGCCATAAATATTCTTTTCTAAATGCATGAAGCCGGAATTATGATTCCTAATACCTTTCTCAGAAGTAAAACAAGAAGTAGTTCCTCGGTTATGCGAATCTGCTTCTACGATACCTTCAGTACCAATTAACCTAAATCCTTGATTAACGATTGAAGAAAAATTCTCCGGTAAAACCCATGAGCTATCAAGAGTAATTATTGCGTTGTTTTCAAATGTCAGCATGCTCGTAATTGAGTCATAGGTATCAAGTCCTAATTTTTGCAATTTATTTTTTTGTCCTTTTGCATAGACACTTTTTACTCTACTGTTCATGAGCCAGCTTATTAAATCAATAAAATTAGAACCGAGAAACCATGCCGGCGAAGTTTTATTAACCCAAGTCTTAAACCAATCTCTAGGAACAACTATCTGATCTTCCATATAGCAATAGCCATAAAGAAAATCTCCGAATTTATTTTTATTTACCAAATCTCTTATTTCGATATGATAAGGATCATATCTTTTATGGAAATCGATTTGCAAAATTAATTCTCTCTCTTTTGCAATATTCATCATCTCAAAAGAACCGATAGAATTAGTATCTAAAGGTTTTTCTACTAAGACGTGTAATCCGTGTAATAACGAATTCAACACAATATCCTTGTGTTGATAATCAACCGTAGCGACAGATACAGCATCTAAATTTTCTTTTTCAATCATTTCTAAATAATTAGAATAAACCGGGATATTAAAATCATTCTTAATTGCCGAATGTTTTGAAACATCTATTTCAGCTGCAGCAACTAATTCGACATTCAAGACCTCTTCCAATTGTCTAAATGCGTGCAGATGAAATATTCCGAATCTTCCGACACCAATAGTTGCAATTCTTAATTTTTTCATTATGTTTTTAATTTATCCTCAACACTACTTTTCGTCAATGAAAGTGTTAATTTGACTTCTAAAAAATTCGTCAATTATCGGGACAGTTGCGCCAATCGTACCTGAATGACTGCCCATTTTTGAAAAAACTATTTCAGTATTTTTTCTTGGTATTTCCAAAGCTCTTTTTTGTACAACATGCATTATTGAAGGTGTAACAATCTTCTCGGCACTACTAATTTTACCACCGATTATTATTCTTTCCGGATTGAATAAATTTATAAGAGTAACAATTCCTTCCCCAATATTCTGTCCCATTTTATCAATTAGATTATATGCCAATTTATCGCTTGATTGTGCTGCTTGACAGATGATATCAAAATCCAACTTTTTAATATCATGATCTGTCATTGCTAATAAACTTGAATTGACACCTTTCTGAATTAAGTCAATTGCCTGATTAACAATAGCTTTAGTACTTGCAATTGCTTCGAGGCATCCAAGATTACCACATTCGCATAAAGGTCCGCGATCATCAACTGATATATGTCCAAACTCACCGGCTGAACCGGAGACTCCTTCAAATAGCTTTCCATTAAGAATAATTCCCATACCGAGACCTGTACCTATGTTTAGATAAAGGATACTATTCTTACCAATACCAACGCCGAAATTTTGCTCTGCTAATGCGGCTGCATTTGCAACGTTAAGTATATAACTTGGCATCTTAAATTTTTTAGCAAGTATTTCTTTGAACGCAATAACACCCCAATTAACTAAATGGGGGAAAGGGATCGCCGATCCATCATTTGGGTTATATAAACCTGCGATGGATAGACCTATACCTAGATATTTATCACGCGGTATTTTTGCTTTTTTTATTAGTTGTTCAATCGCTTCAATAAGCATTTTCAAAACAGAGTCTTTACCATTTTCTTTATTGTATGGTATTGCTTCGTAAAATATTGGCTCTCCTTTTAGATTGCATATACAAGTATGAATTCGTGTATGAGAAAGCTGACAGCCGATCGAATAACGAAAATTATGGTTAATATTATATAGTGCTGATCTTCTTCCTCCAATCGATTCTTCTTTGCCATCTTGAACAATTAAACCGATTTTACTTAAAGTAGTTGTAATAGTATTTACTTTAGCAAAAGAGATACTCGTGCTATTAACAATATCTCTATTTGTTATCGGTCCATCTGAATAGATTTTCTCAATTACGACAGAGACATTCCTTTGCCTCAATAATGTCTGTCCCTTTACCGTATTTACCTTCCTGGCATTCATAATTATTCCAATTGGTGTTTCTTGATAATTAAAGCATTATTAAACTTGCAGTTAGCTGCAATGGAGAAGTAAATCTCCCTGTATTTTCTACCATATAACTAAAATCTAATTTAAATCCGAGACTATTTGAAATAGAATATCTTACACCTGCACCTGCGGTGAATCCACCTAAATCATAATTCATTCTGTATCCGCATCTTACATTAAATAATCCGAGATAGCTATATTCAACTCCAAGATTTAGTCTTTCGGAATAATCTCTCAAGTGTATTGCATCAACCGCTACCAACAATGAATTTTTAGAACTATTCTCCCAAAAATCAAACATGTTCATAGAAAGACCAATCTTAAAAGTAAGCGGAGTGCTGAATGCTTCCTGTTCGTATTTTAAGTCGGTTGAAAAATTCTGTACTGTCATCGATAATGCTAAGCTTTTAAATCCCGGATAATAAAGAGTTCCGAAATCTAAAGAAAAAGTTGACATAGTATTCTCTGTAATATTTTTCTCACCTGCACTATTTAATGTTACGTTACTTCCATAGTTCTCATATAGGTATCTTACTTGACCGCCAAAAGAGAACTGTGGAGAAACCTTTTTAGAATAAGTAAATCCTATTGCCATATCAGTTGGTGAAAACATACCTTCATCAACATAACCAAACTGTGCAGATTCTTCAATCGTCTGTGCGACAGAGGTTTTATGAAGTTCACCATAATCCATCCACAATACATTTGCACCAATAACACCCCATTCATTTAAATTAATTCCAACACCCATTGCATTCATTGATATATCTGCAATCCACGAATTATGGCTAAAAAGAAATTCATTATTTTCCATTTCAGCTAATCCTGCCGGATTCCAAAACATTGCCTGAACACCTCTGATAGCGGAGATACCTGCTTCGCCTCTGCCTACCATTTCTGCTCCAACACCTATTTTAAGGTATTGCATGCCGCTTTGTCCAACTTTATTAAAATTATCCTGTGCAAAATTATGATTAAAGGATAATAACAAAAAGAAGAAAATCATTAGGAAAAGATTTCGTTTAATCATCTTATCACCACAAATTTTATTATTTCATTTCCCAAATCAGATTCTACATGAGCAATATAAAGTCCGCTTACGATAAACTGATTTGAATCAGTTACTTGATTCCATTCCTCAGAACCTAATCCACTATCATGGTATATTGTTTTTACTAAATCCCCTGATACTGTAAATATTCTTATTGTACATCTCTTTGGCAGACCCACGAACAATAATTTATTATTCTGAACATCCCCCGGATTATTGGGATCACCATAATTTATTGAACGAATGTTATAAGGATTTGGTACTACTCTTAAATTACTCTTAAATCCTTCAAAAGAAATTTGAGGTACAACTGCCGAAGATGCTCCAACATATGCTGTTGATGTAAGTCGAGAACTTTCGAGCGACTGTCCCGGAATTAGATAATTACCTATTCCATCATCAAATGCAGTTATTGCATAATAATAATTGAACCCTACAACCACATTAGAATCAATATAAGAATGAACTATTGGGTTACCTGAATTACCTCCCATTTCATAAATCATATCCCATTTATTATCGGGTGATATAGCAGCACGATAAAGTCGATAGCCCCAGAAATCCTTTCTCTTGGTATCCGGATCTAAAGCTTTTTCGGAGCTACCGGACCACTCGATTTTAATATTCCCCATACCTGATGTAACAAGTATTGAATCCGGGGAGGGGAGCGGATCCGGAATATTGAATCTTCTATTAAATGCTACTTTAGCAGCAGAAAGAGATTTCAATAAAGAATCTCTTCCGGTTGCTATTTCTGCTTCATATTGAATTTTTGAAATCGTTCCGCTTAAAAGTTTAAGACCTAAGTCCTCTGCTTTTTCTCGATCGATTCCATCAATAATCTGAACAAGAACGATTCGTACATCTTCATTAACCGGGATATTATAAGGACCAAAACTCATTAGAAAATTTTCAGCTCCATAACCTGCAAAATTTTTATTACCACCTTGAGATAATTTCTGAATTTGTGCACTTGGACTCGATTCAAGACCTGAAGAATTATCAACATTCACCGGTTGTTTTGGGTCGTCCGATGAACCGGATTCTAAATCATCAATCGCTTGTTTATCGGCATGCAAAACGCCAAGTCCATAAAAGCCGGGCACTCTTGGCTCCATTGTAATCGGATCTGGATCATAACTATCAGTATCAACACTATTACCGTCCCAAGCAATTAACACTCGAGCCGAATCAGCAGTTTTATCTCCTTTTACCCATTGATCATAAGTAGAACCATAATATTCATAATTATCATCCGGTTCTGTTCCGCCAAACCGTGGCTTAATATCAGTAGAGAATGGAAATCCAAACCAAACATCTTTAAGTTGATTTTTCAATTCTTTTGTCTGAACATTATTATCAATATTCCCTGTATTAATAAACCTATAATCAAAAATGACATAGTTCTTATGACCTTCAACTGCATAAGCATAAGTTTTTAATTGAACTGTAATACCGAGTGAAGTTGTCCAAACTGATTCAATCTGTTCATCGGCTATAAGCGATGGCACTAATGAAGCATTATCAAATGTCTCCGCTTTAATATGTCCCGTTCCATCAAAAACTCTTACGGTTGGATATGGATACCGAATTCTTTTTTGCAGACTAAGAGGAACAATATCATTGATATTTAGATATAAATTACCACAAGCAACAAATGCATCTTTAGAAGTGGTATCACCAACTCCCAAAAAGTTTCTTGCGCCTAACCAAACTCCCCAAGATTCGATATACATTTTCTTAGATGAGAAATTAAAGTAGCGTGAATCGTAGGGCCAAGTGGGATATAGAACGGTATTATTACGATAGAGTAATGCACCGTTTTCGCTTACTTCCATAGCCAAACGATTTATATGATGTTCAAACGCTTTTTGTGCGTACAAAGTATTTTGAGTCGATATCAGCAATAATGCGAATACGATTATTTTGAAACTGCGTTTCATCAAAACTCCATTTTAAAAATTAATTTTTATTCCTAAATAAATATCACGCGGCGTATTAAATAATAGCTGATTTGGGAAATTGTCATTCGATGGCAATTTTATATTTTCAGCTTTATAATCACCCGGATTATCATTTCCACCTTCTTCAGGAAGATTCAATGATTCTAAATATTCATTATATAATTTCAAGTAAGGAAGCAGAAGTGACCTTAAGTTTGAATTTAGTTCCTTAACGTTAAACAGGTTATAAACTTCCAGATAAATCACAGTCGAAAGCCCGCCAATATCAACTCCTTTAGACAATCTCATATTTGTGTTTTGATGAGGATTCCATCTCATGTTATTATTAACTCCCGGAAGTCCTTTTGGATTATAGGTAAATGTTTTACCGCTGCGATATTCGTGAGTAAAATTAAGTACCCAATCACCAAGCAAATCAAAACCAAAAATATCTTTGCCCCAACCTATTGGAGTCTTAAAAGTAATATTCCCTAATATTGAATATGCAGCTCCGGGGGTATATTGAGAACTGCTGCTCATTCCCGGAGTCTTTAATACTTCTTCATAGAATACTGCTTGACCGAAATCACCGGAGGAAGTAATTAAGTAATCGAAGCTTAAGCTTCCTAAGAAATAATCGCCAACTTTTTTCTCAAAGATTGCTTCGAGACCGCGAGAATCTGCATAGTTATCATTTGAATAAGTAGATATCCTATTACCAATTTCAGAATAGTAATCTACCCATTTAACCTGATTAGTAATATTTCTATAAAATCCGGAAACGTGGAATAAATATTCATTGCCTATCTGCTGTTCAAAACCTAATTCATAAGCGATTGTTCTTTGCGGTTTTAAGTTTGAGTTTTCAATTCTATCATAAAATCCGCCATATCTTTCTCTTTTATTATAAAGATAATTAACGCCCGGCTCATCATAAAAATGTCCATAATTAAAAAATAGTTTACTCTTTTCACTTATTGGATGCGAGATACCTATTCTAGGACTTACATAAAGAAATGGCTTTATCCTCTCAGTTGGTACTAAGTATAAGCTATCCACATTGTAGTAATCAGAAAATAAATTCGTGTAGTAAGTACCTCTTCGATCAGTATAATCTAGTCTTAGACCAAGATTAGCAATCATTCCGCTAAACTCAATTTTATCCTGTGCGTACATAGCCATCTTAATTGGTATTTGTCTAAATTGATCAAATTTCACTAACGGCGGTGATATTTGAATAAGACCGTGATTCATCTTCATGTCATCATAATTAAATTCCAATCCGGCTTTTATCTGATGATTGTCATTTATTTGACTTACAATATCAAATCGTGTATTTATTAATGTTTCCTTTGAATAATCTCTTTCTTTACCATGACCGCCAAGAATAAATGACATGCCGGAAGTTTTAATTCCAAATTCACTTTCTCTTCCGCCGAAATCTCCTCCATTGTAAGGAGTCCATCCATTTTGCGGGTCAATAAATCCTACACCTCCCACAGTGAACGCGATATCATTACTTCTTTCCTTTGCATGATTAACGAATGAACGTCTTAATAAATACGATATCTTAAAATCATAAAAAGTATTTTCTGATATCGCATGAGAGATATTTAGAGCAAATTGATTTCTATAACGATCAGCTATCGAACGCATTGCTTGATAGTATTTAGTTAATGGATATTGCATACTATATATTGCCTGTTCGGTCGTAGTAACCGAAACCTGCGGAGTATTATATGTTGTACTCGAAAGATTTTGCTGATATGTTCCTTGAAAATTTACTTTCATACCTTTAATTGGATTAAAAGTAAGTTTCCAGAACCAGTTCATATCTTCGAAGTGATCTCTTGAAAGAGGAACTGCAAACATATTATATTCATATCTCCAACTTGTAAAGAAGCGGAGATTAGCATCTTTACTTATATAATTGAATAATGGAACTGGACCTCCGACAGTTGCTTCAACTATATAATCAGGTTTATGTCCATACTCTCTGGGTTTGTGTTGGTATTTCCAAACTTCCTGAGCTTGTTCCGGAGTGAATCCATAAACAGTATCATTAGCGGCAAAGTATTCCCAATAACTATCTGGTTTTCCTTCAGCATGAATTCCATCGGGACCGAATAGTGCATCATTGTATCCATAGAGCAACCATTCAGGAGCAGACTTAGGATCAAAAATCGATTCGCCAAAATGTTTCCTATCTGCCGGACTGTATTTTACGTCTGCGCTAAATGTATATTTTTCAGTTCCATCTTTAGTTACTACGTTAATTACACCTGAACGAATATTTCCATATTCAGCATTAAACCCACCTGTTAATATCTCGGCAGCTTTAAGAGAACTCATATTGAAATTAGTAAGAGATCCGCTCGACAATGCTTCGGTAACATTAAGACCATCCACGAATACACCAACACCGGTACCTCCACGTATTGATAATTCATTCGTGATCTGTTCTTGACTATCATTCGTCTTTGGTTTATAAACTGTACCGGGTTGAAGATTCAATAGATTATTGAAATCGATTACAGGCATCGTCTCCACTTCCGATATTTCAATGTCTCTTTTGCTCGACGATACATCAAGCGCAATCGGAGGTCTGGTAGCTCTTACAATGATTTCCTTTTGTAATGCTATCGATGTACTTTGCATTTCTACATGTAAATCGGTAGTCCTATCAATTATTATTTTTACGTTTTCCACTATTACAGTTTGGTAACCTATATAAGAAAACTTAACACTATACGTGCCGGGAGTCAGTCCTAAGATTGTAAACTTTCCGTCAACATCGGAAGCAGTTCCGCGCTGTGAACCGATAACCATAATATTAACGCCAATTAGCGCCTCGCCGGTTCCGGCATCTTTTACTGTTCCGACAATTTTTCCGGAATTAGCCGCCAATAATAAAGTGTGGTTTACAAGTAAAAATAATATGATATAAATTATTTTTGTATAACGTTTAGTTCTACAATGATTTGCCATTTTCAAGCACTCATTAAATTTAAAATTCATTAAAAAATAGATGTGAGACCCAATTTAGATGGGTCTCACAGAATAACAATTACTTAATCAATAACATCTTTTTAGCTGACATAAATGAACCAACCTGAATTCTATAAATATACATTCCGCTTGCAAGTTCTTTAGCATTAAAAGTAACTTGATGGCTTCCTGCCGGTTTATTTTCATTTACTAATGAAGCCACTTCTTGTCCAATCATATTATATACCTTTAAGGTTACATTTCCTTCACGAGGTATATTATAATGAATCTTGGTTGTAGGATTGAACGGATTCGGATAGTTCTGGCTTAATTCGTATCTCGTTGGTATAGTTTCATAATCTTCAATACCTGTTCCGGGATCGTTAGTAATTTCTAATCTTACATCATCAACTCCATAAGAAGCTTCAGGAGCACCATCGGCTGCATGAATTACAATTACACCCTGAATAAATGCAGTTCCTTCAGGCAATTTTTGTTCATTTGAATATTGTGCCCATTCAGATGTAACTGTGTCAGGGTAAATTTCCCATGACTTGAATGTTGCACCTGTAACACTCTTAGCAGATATTTTTAATGCTGCATAATTAGCACCCGGGAAAGCAGGTGAAAGATCTTTAAAATATGAGCTTAGTTTCCAAGTCTGTCCTTCTTTTGCAGGGAAAGCATTTTGATACAAGAGATAATATCCGCCTGCAGTACTTGTAATTTTTGCCCAATTGATTCCGCTATGTGCAGTAGCCATATCACTCTTAAATTCAATACTTGCACCTGTCTGAGCATAACCGATCCAACCAACCGGAACACCTTTATCATTAGCTCCGGCTTCAAAACCGGGATTAGCAAATAAGTTTGTAGTATCTGCAACGGTTTCCACTAATTCTAATCTCACATCATCAATTCCATAAGCTGCTTCAGGAGCACCATCAGCACCATGAACAACAATTGTTGCCTGCATAAATGCAGCACCTTCAGGCATTGTTTGTTTATTAGAGAATTTCTTCCAATATGAAGGGACGCTATCTTGGAATATTTCATAATTTAAGAAAGTTGCACCTGTAACACTCTTAATAGCAATTTTTAATGCTGCATAACAAGCACCCGGATATGCCGGAGAAACATCTTTTAAGAATGCACTGAAATCCCATACATCACCGGGCTTTGTGGCAATCTTATCTAAGTATAGAAGATAGTATCCGCCTTGAGTACTTGTTGCTTTTACCCAATTAGAACCGTTTAATGCTGTAGAAGATTTATTTACCACCTCCATACTTGCACCGGTCTGAGGATAACCTAACCAGCCGATCGGTATTCCTTTATCTGTTACTCCATTTTCAAATCCCGGATTAGTAACATAATTTGGGAATGTAGATGCTACTTCATTATCATGTATCATTTTCAATTTAACATTATCAAAACCATAAGCTGCTTCAGGAGCACCGTCTGCGGCGTGAACAACAATAACAGCTTGAATTAAACCGGTATTAGCGGGCATGGTTTGAATATTAGAAAACTCTCCCCACATTCCTTTAACGCTATCTTGATATATTTCCCAAGCTTTAATATTAGCACCTGCAGCTGTTTTTGCTGTAATTTTAAGTGCTGCAAATACTGCTCCGGGATTAGCCGGAGAAAGATCTTTTATAAATGAACTAAATTCATAAGTTTCGCCTGCTTTTGCCGGAAATGTGTTTTGATATAAAAGATAATATCCTCCCAATGTACTTGTTAATTTCACCCAAGTTTCGCCTGAAACTGCGTTATTATCTTTCATTACTTCTAATTTAGCACCCGTCTGCGCATAACCAATCCAATCTGCCGGAACTCCCGTGGCTGCTAAAGTATCTTCAAAACTGAAATTAGCTATTAAATTAGTTGTGTCTGCTTTAGGCACCAGTTCTAATCTTACATCATCAACTCCATATGCTGTTTCGGCTGAATTATCTGGAGGATTAACTACAATAGTTGCTTGAATAAATGCAGCACCTTCAGGCATCGTTTGACGGTTTGAGAATTTTTTCCAATCTCCCGTTACACCCTCTTGAAATACTTCATAATTCAAAAAAGTTGCACCGGTTACACTTTTTATTGCAATCTTTAGTGCTGCATAATTACCTGCCGCAGGTGCAGGAGAAACGTCTTTTAAGAATGCACTAAAATCCCAAACATCTCCTTCTTTAGTTTCTACTTTATCCAAGTATAACAGATAATATCCGCCTGTTGCACTTGTAAGCTTCACCCAATTATCGCCACTATGTGCTGTGGCCGCATCAGTCATTAATGCTAAGCTTGCTCCGGTTTGAGGATATCCCAACCAGCCGTTAGGAATTCCTTTATCTGTCAACCCCCCTTCAAAACTTGGGTTAGTTATAATATTTTGACCGAACAATAATACCGGGAAGAAACAAAGACTGAACAATAACATTTGTAACTTTTTCATTAAAAATCTCCCATTTTCTGCATGTAATGTGTTTTCGGTTTTTAAATGAATTTTATAAACATCACACTATTTTAATATTTCAATTAACTATTTACTTATCTATAAATGGATACTTTTATATTAATAGGAACTAAGGAGAATGAATTGAAATTCAATCCATTCTCCTTAGGACTATGAGAAACTATTTAAGCAATATCATTTTCTTTGTATTTACGAATGACCCTGCTTGGATCTGGAAGAAATAAACTCCGCTTGATAATTTAGAGCCATTAAAGTTTACTTGATATTTTCCGGTTTTTTGATTTTCATTTACCAAAGTAGAAACTACCTGACCAAGAATATTGAATACTCTAAGAGTAACAAATTCCGGATTAGATAGAGCGTATTCAATCTTAGTTGTAGGGTTAAATGGGTTAGGATAGTTTTGTGATAAACTATAACTAACCGGCATAGTATCTTGATACTCATTTTCTACGTCTGTTACAATTGTGCTTTGTGAGAATTGATCCACACCTTCTAATTTATCTATTACAATTGTATATTCTGTCGAGGTAGCTTGAGGATTTCTTACATAGAATCTAATCTGATCAATATTAGCTAAATCACCTTTCAACTGTTCATTTGTACCAACGTTTGTTGAAAAGATTGGGTTGTCAGTATTATTTCCTAAATACCTGAAACCGCCAACTGAATCAGCTTTAAACATAACACCTACATGAGTCCAACCTGTATTCTTAAGTGTAAATGGTGCACTTTCCCACATCTCATTACCGTTCATTAATCTTAATACAATAGTATTATCGGAACCATCACCCTTTAACCAATATTGCATTCCTGCTTTAAGAGCGGAGAAATTTAATCCAGGTAAAATATTTCTTTTTCTTACTGCTGTATATCCATTCGCTCCATTATAAGTAATAGCCATCGATTTAGTACCGCTTTTAACTTCTGTTTCATTTAGCGCCAAGCCGACGCTACCAGTACCAAATTGATTCCAAGCTGTTTTTAAATTGTCTGAATCAGAATAATTTTCAAAATCATCTGCATTTTCTGGAGCTAATGGAGGGAAATTATCTACTGCGTATAAACCATCTATACAAATTGATCTTCTAACAGAATCTATATATGCAGGATGTGGTTCATTTATGTATGGTGGTATAGGTGAATTGAAAAATCTCTTATCGATTCTTACTTCCATCAGCATATCTAAGCTTGCTCTTAATTGCTCGTTAGTGCCCGGATTACCATCCCAAACTGTTAAATCGGGATTATTGCCCAACCAACGAAAACCGTTAGTTCCACTAATTTTAAAAGGAATAGTAACTTGATGCCAATTAGTATCTTCTAATGATATCCAATTAGAACCCCAGAAATTATTCTGTGCATCTTGCAATCTAAAGAAGAATAAATCTTTAGTACCATCACCTTTTAAAATAAATTGAATACCGCCATTTTCGCCAACTGCTCCAAGTTTAGGAATTTTGTACAATACTTGTCTGCTTCTAAAAGCAACACCCCAAGTAGTTCTTTCTTCAGTTTGGAAAATCCACGCTGCATTTTTATATCCTTCGGGAGCTTGAGCAGTTCTTCCTAATTCATAATCTAAGGTTCCGTAACCGAATCCCTGCCATTTAGTAATGAAATCCACAGAAGATACATACTCTTCATAATCAGCGATTTTAATTGCATTTACTCCATGAGGAGGCATAAAATCTACCGCACGAAAATCATCAAAATAAATTCTCTTTGGTGTTGGATCAGCTTTATCTGGATTATCCACCAGGATTTGGAAGCGAGTAATTGAAGCCATACTTGCTGCTAACTGTTCTTCTGTTTCTTCGTAACCACCCTTGTTATCCCATAAATGAAGTCCATAATATCCTTCTTTATCAAGTATGAATGGAACATAAACGATATGCCAGTTTGTATCTTTAAGCGAAATTGCCTGTGATCTCCATATAGCATAAGAATCAGCATTTTTTTCGTTATAAAGTCTCATTCTAATAATATTATTAGTGCCATCACCTTTTAGATAAAATTGAACTCCGGCTTTTGTAGAGCTTAAATTCAAAGGGAAAAATGTTTCGTCAGTAACTTTTCTTTCTGCTACTCCGCCCCAAGCACTAGTCTCAGAACTATAAACGTATTTAAAATATTTTGTGCCACCGGGTGCAGCTTTTGGCATTGTATCAGTTACAACTTCAAAATCTTTTGAAGCAGTACCGAATACTCTCCATTTTGCACCTAATTCTGAATTAGTGGTGTAGCTTTCAAAATTTTCAAGAACTTTTGTTTGTGCTTTACTATCAATTATTGAAAGTAAGAAAATAGACGCTGTGGTAACTGCCAGAAAAAGTAGTTTTTTTTTGTTCATTTAATTTTCTCCATTTTCTTTATGAATGTTTTTTAAGAATAGATATAAGGTATTTCTTAAAAATTTTTGGAAATTATAGTCCCTTGTAAATAATTATTATTACTTTAGAAATAAGATAGCACATTTCAATAGTTTTGTCAATAACTTTTTATATTAATTATAATAAGTCAGTTCATTATTTAACGATATGTCGCATAATTATAATATATTATTTAATTACTAAGAATTTGAATCGTCTCTAAAATTATGTTTGATTTGCCCATTTTTGAGCTCAAAATGAAATTTTTTATGTGAGTGAAATGATAACGAGAAAAGACCTTATCTATATAATGTTGTTATATAGATAAGGCATAGAAAATAATTTTAATTATTCTGAAGTTTCTGCATCTTAAAGACAAGAATCCCTATCCCAACAACCAAAGAGATTATGCATAATATAATAGTAGCTATTACATAAGGATACTCGCCATTGAATCCATTGGCAGCTAGGTGCTTATATAAAATTCCGCCATAAGCCCAAATAAATACTAAAAGATAAGCACCACATTGATCTTTAAGTGCTCGCATATTACCAATCACCGCACCTACTATTAATATAACAATTACCCATACCCAATCTTGAATACCAAAACCATTCCATCCCATACTTACCAAAAATGCTGTTATATTTGCAATAGTTGCTATGGTTATCCAACCGAAATAAACACCGAACGGCATTTTGATACAGACTTTTTCTGCTTTTGTAAAAGAAAGAGTATTCACAATATCCGCAACTCGGATAAGACTCAATAAAAAACCGAGCATTAATAAAACAGATACACCGACAAATCGGAAATGCCAAGCAAAAATCCATGAGGCATTAATAAGCGATGTGATAATGAATAATAACGCGATATTATCGATTTTCTCTTTTTTAATTGAGTCAAGAATTTTAGAAGAAGCAACTATATAATAGATTAGAAATACTAAGAGTAAAAGATATATAATTCCCCAAATGGAGAATGTAAAACCGACAGGAGTAAAAAGATTAGGATACATATCCGATAATTCGCCTGTTGTATAGCCGTTGAGAGGCAAAGCATTTGCAAGATAATTGGCTATGATCATAACGATATAAGAAAGTGCGGCGAAGATTTTGAGATACAAACTTTTTGTTTTCATAGTCCTCCAAATTTAATATTAGAATTGCCGGATTAATAGATGGCTTATATTGCTAAAACCTCACACCCGCAATATTGCCACATTTTAGAATAGACAATAAAGAAAATAAAAATATCGAGTAATTTAATCAAATGATTTATTCTTTACGTTATTCCTTAACCTGTCGTAAATACTTAGTCGTTGAAACTCCTCTTGAGCTATATATTATTGTTACTGCTTTTCCATTAACTGCTACAATCTTAGATGTAATATATTTCTTAAAAATTACGGTATCCCCATTAGCGTCCACAACAGTAATCCTATATCATAGATAAGAAAAGAAGAGTCATCTGCTTTTTCATTGGCGTCCCTTTTTAGAGAATAATATACAATGAAATGCTAAATAGTCATACAACACAAATAAATATATAATTTTCAAGCATTCCACAATAAAAAACCGGTTAATAACTAAAGAAATTTATTTATTCATATAACAGCATATAAAAAAAACTGCCGGAACTTTTTCAGGCACCGGCAGCTTATTAATACAATATACTACTGACTATTTTACTTCTATAGTCATTTCATTAGGATCATTTTCTTTGCTTGGGCAAATTTTGATTGTCCATCTACCGTTACCATTATACGATAAACATAAAATCCTGAACTCAAATCAGATGCGTCCCATTTAAGATTATAACTTCCTGCGTCTTGAAGACCCTGTTGAAGAGAAGCAACTTCACGACCAAGCACATCATAAACTCTTAAATCAACCATTCCGGTCATTGGAATTGCATAAGAAATAGTTGTAGTAGGATTAAATGGATTAGGATAATTCTGCATCAAAGCGAAATCTGTCGGAATAATTTCTTGTTCTGATTTTTCTACATCTGAAAGTACATAATCCCATATTTTTGCTTTTACCATTTGATCAAAAATGAATTTATGCCCGGCATTATTTATATGAACACCATCGCCTGAATTATATTTAGATTTAACACTCCCATCAGCATTAGCCAATTCATCAAATACATTAATTGCCTTGCCTTTGAAATAAGCTAAGACAGAATCTCTAACATCTTTTTGAAGCTGCATCTGTGCGGCTGATAGATTACGAGGTTGGGTAGTAGTAACCCACATCGGTACTTTTTGCGAAGCAGCGGTGGCTTCAATAATTCTATAATTACCCATCTGCTCTGCTATTGTATAACCATTTGTAACATCATTGCTTGGAAGATTAACTATAATAGCATCCGGCTTATAGGTTAAACCAAAAGTGATATTATTATTCTTCTTTGGAGTTGGTCTTCCTGAAGGTGGAACGAATGCTGACGGCATTAAGTCATATGTTGTATATCCGCCGATAGCGAGATTAACAACTTGAGCATTGATATCTTTAGACTTAACATACGTCTTAAATCTTGCTACCCAAGAACTATCATAAGTGGATGCTCCGGCTCCGGCAGCAGTGGACGATCCAATAACAACAATCATATTAGAATTATCGCCATTGACAACTTTATTACCCTTCATCCTTAATTCATCTATAAACCAAGTTCGAGGAGAAGTGCTTACTTTATCTTGTCCGAAGAAAATTGTTTTTATTCTTGTTACATCAGCTTTACCCGGCTTAGCTATAAAATCTGCCAATGGCACAATAATCTGTACCCACTTATTTGCAGGAACATCTAAAACATAATTTGAAAGCGATAATTTTTCTGTTTTTTGATTGCTAAGATCCTCTAAATAAACCAAAGGAAGATCATTAGAAGGTGTATCGGTTTCAGTGAATACTCTTATTGAAAGTGTGTCTTTGAAATTTAGATCACGTCCGGGCCAGTCAATACCTGCAATTGCCAATCCCCAGTCACCACCGGTTTTCGATTCCCAATTCATTTTAATTGAGTAGTTGCCTGCTAATGAGTATTTAGAAGATACCGGGGCTTTAACACTATTTTCTAAAGCTAAGGTACTTGGGGCATTTGCAAATCCAAAACTTGGATCGTAAAATACTTTTGTAGGGCTATCACTAAAAAAAATAAAATCAGCCAAACTTGATGTTTTAGGAGAAACCAAACTAAATGTATATTCACTCTTAGCGGTTTGTGTTGTATCATCAACATTTTTTATTCTTACTAAATATTGATTTCCTTTAAATGCGGCGGTAGTCCAAGTATATTCTCCCGTAGCAGGTGTTGATTCAATAATTTTATTCCAAGAGGAACCATTATTGTATGAATATTCTATTTTAACATTCTTTATATTTTTTGCTTCATAAAGAATTTTTCTAGGTGACGCTGTATCCCATTCTTGATATCCATTCGGAGATATTAAAGTAAGCTTAGTAACTAAAACTAATATCTTGAATGTTGCATTACTCTCATCTTTCATATTTGGTTTGGTTGCATCGCTGATTCTTACTTTTGCATTATCGGTTATACTCGATGGAATCAACCAATCATATTTTCCTAAAGAAGCATCAACAGTTGTAATATCTTTCCATGTTGTACCATTATCAATAGTGTATTCGATTTTAATATTTGCAATTCCTGAACTGCTCCATTTAATTTCTTGAGTAGTCCCCACTCCCCATTCTTCATTGCCGTTCGGAGCTTTTAAATCAACAAAGATAGAAGGAATTGAACTTACATCAAATCTCATTACTCTATTATTACTATAATCAGCTACCCATATATTGCTTCTTTGTTCATCGATATACATAGCTCTGGGTACGTTGAAGCTTGATGCAGTCGGAGGACTTGGATTTAGCTTTGACACAAAATCCTCTTGCCCTAAAACACCATCGGCATCAGCGCCATTTGGCTTATTAGCCGCATCATTAAATATCAATATTCTATGATTGTTCTCTTGAACGGTATATATTCTTCCTTTACTATCACCCCAAATAAATCTTGTAGTTCCCGTTCCATTTATTGTTGTGTTTGATGCTTTAGTTA
This sequence comes from bacterium BRH_c32, assembly GCA_001516025.1. Taxonomy (GTDB): domain Bacteria; phylum Bacteroidota; class Ignavibacteria; order Ignavibacteriales; family Melioribacteraceae; genus BRH-c32. The sequence continues at coordinate 182,468 of LOEU01000015.1, forward strand.
CGAAGTCGGGTTGACCCAATACACCATCAGCATCTGCGCCATCTGCTTTTATCTTGGCACTGCTGAATTTTAAGTATCTATTATTTCCATAATCACTTACCCAAAGATTGCCATCTTTATCTACATAAACAGCATTTGGATTAGCCATCTTTGATGCTGTCAATCCACTTGAGTTTGTTGCGAAATCGGGCTGTCCTAATACTCCATTTGCATTTGCTCCGTTTGCTTTCGATGCTGCATTATCCCAACGGCTTACTCTATGATTATTAAATTCACTAACCCAAAGTGAACCACTATCATCGACATAAATTCCGCAAGGTCCTGATAATTGATTTGCATCTTTACCTGCATTCTTTGATACGAAATCG
>LOEU01000016.1 GCA_001516025.1 bacterium BRH_c32
TTTTTCCTCTTTTCCATAGCAGTTGTAAAAATAACTTTTATTTTTTACTGCTCGGTTTTTTTGAGGGCTAATATATTCTCTAAAAAAATCAATGTTCTCATAATTATAAATTGGTTTTAGCTGATAATTTTCTATTCTATAATTATTTACTAATTGATCAACTTCAGTTAAATCTTCCTCTTTTTCAATTTGAAATTCAAATTGAACTTTCCATTTAGATAATAGTAATGGGATTAATGAATTCCAATGATATTTATTAATAGGAAATTTGACACTTATAAGAAAAGAGTATTCTTCTTCAATATTAGCCAATAGTAGATTGTTAATATCTAAATCTTGATAATTATTAATAATAATCTTTTTCCCATTTGTTTTACTTAAAGAGTTAAGTAATGCAGGAAGTTGAGAATATTCCAGTATATTCTTGCATAGATTAATAGTTGGAACTCCTTGCAGTTGTTCTATGACTTCATTGAATACAGCTATATTTAATTCATTGTTTTTATCGAAAATAAAATTTACTTCATGAAGGTAATTCAGTATATTCTCACCAATTGAAATGTTGGGTTGTAGATTTAATCTCGTCTTATCTTGTTGAAAATTTAGAAATGGAGTAAGTTGAATAGGTTTATTTTCAGATAGTTCTATCGGGAGAATGTCTCCAATAAACTTTTCACGGATATCTATTATAAAGTTTTTTATTTCTTTATTTTCAAGTTCTTGATTTGTTAATTGGCACACTCCACAATTTTTCTTCTCAGTTATTTTTTGTACTAGTTGCACTATTGTCGAACTTGCAGACTCAATGTGTTCAGCATCTAATGTGTTATATAAGAGAACTGAAGATTGAGAGAAATTTATATACACATAGGGCTCAATAGTAAGCCAATAATTTTGATTAATATCTATATTCATTGTAAAAATTATTTTAAAACGACCTCTTCCATCATTCGATAGTAATCAAGTGGATGAGACTCAAAAAAAGACATATTAGTTGCCAAAAAACTCACAAAGTTTTTCCCATTCATAAAACCATGACAAACAGGATTATTATCCATATCGTCAATATTAAATATGCATTGATAACAGGCGCCTAATTGATGACATCTGGAGCATTGTTTATTTAGCTTATCGTAATAAGAGTTGTATTTTGATGCGATTTTTTCAAAATCAATATTAAGCCCTGTTTTAGATAATTGTCCTAATGCGTAATTATGACCAATGCGCTCACATGGAAGTAATTTTCCATTGACTGTTACAAAATTTTTTTTTGAAAATGGCATGCAGGTCCCGGTTGGAATGAAATTTTCTTTTTTATGATTTACAAAGAACTCATTATATGTCTTTATTACCCCAATATTATAGGTATGTAAAAAGTTACACGCATTATGATATGACGGCACCAATGTAAAAAGTTCATGTTCTAATTTTGAATAATTTTCAGAGCTATACAAACTTTCGGATGTATTTCGGTACATTTTCTCAAATTTATCTCTTTTCTCCGGTAAAATTCCCGTATTATTAAGCTCCCCGATTCTTGGTGTTTTCTGGTATCTAGTATAAATATATTTATAGATATCCTCTACAGAATTACGATTATGTAGCACTGCATTAAAGTTTACAAAATCTTTAAAGTATTCTGGATATTTATCTTGTAGTAAATCAATATTTTTGATTATATTATTGAAAGAACTTGCCCCACTTTTAGTTACTCTATATGAATTATTTTTTTCATTACCATCTAAACTTATAAGGAGATGAACTTTATTTGCTGCCAAATAATCCATATATTTATGTAACAGAACAGCATTAGTTGTCATACTAAATTCGTATCTATGTTCATCTTTTCTGTGACTACGTATATATGAAATAACATCCTTAATAAATGGCATATTCAGTAAAGGCTCTCCGCCATAAAAGCTGATATAAACAGTATCGTCTATCGATTTATTCTTTTTTTGTTGCAACTTATCAAGAAAAGAAAACAAGGGGGTAATATCTTCTATTTTCAAAAAATTGCCCTCTCTTTTGTCATAATTCCCATACAAATCGCTGTATCCACAATATGTGCAGTTTAAATTACACCCATCAGTAACCTCGAAGACTATCTGATTTACATTCAAGAAAGCGTCTTCAATTTGCTCAGGATGCAATCTGCCCGAATACGAATGATCCTCATCAGGTAATTTAGATTTTAGATATGCTGCTTTTCTTTTATAGTAAATCTTATCAGACACATCATCGGCAGAAATAGTATCTTCTGTTTCATTTTCAAAAAGATATCTTATCATCTCTGGATGCACAAGCATAACATATTTGAAATCAAGCTTGTTGACAAATAAATATGTATTCTTGTTTTGTAAATGAATAGGGAATAACTCTTTCATCCGTTGCTATTTTTTTAGTTTATAAAGTATTATAATGGGGTTTTCATCATCGTTCAAAGAGTCAATAAGCTTCTCTAATTTCTGTTGTTTGTCGGGGTACTTAACACTGATATATTTTTTATTCTCTATAAATTGAGCTTTTAGGTCTTCCGGTTGTACATTTATTGCAAAGTAATCGTTAGAAACAGAATTAAAATAAGTTGGAGCAGCTCCACCATCTATGTCGTTTATCCACCCACCGCCTTCAAGTAAGCCATATTTATCAACATTTTCCGGCTTTATACTCCAAGCAGAAATTTCTGCTGTTTGTTTATCATACACTACAACCCTACGTTTATTATCATATCGAAACATGGTGAGTACATAACGAGATGTTTCATAAAAAGAAAGGGATTGAATATATTTACTCTCTTCATCCTGCAATAACCGCCTATCCGCAAAAGCCTCCCGAGTAACTTTGTATTTTCCAAAATTTACGATATATGCCGGGGTAATTTCATTCTTGGTAACAGAATACACCGTGTCGTTTATACATGTTAATACACGCACAGTATCGTTATAGTTCCATATAGAGGGACTTGATGCTATTCCTTTCGGATAGTACGGTTCATCTTTTTTCAACTGAATGGTGTCGCCGTTATTATCGATAATTCCGGTAACGAAAAGGTCGGGATTATCCATAGATGTACCGTGCTGCAGATGTATGGCAATTCTGTTTGTATCCAAAATATTTATCTTAAAAACACTATTTGACACAGGAGCTTGATTTATATAATCTCCATTGATATTATACCATAAAATTTTACGATTGTAATTGCTGTTAATAGCAACAAGGTCATTGTATAACGCATGAGAGCGGATACCCAAATGCTCTTTTGGACCTTGCCCTTTGCGCCCGATTTCACGGATGAATTTTCCTTCAGGGGTATAACATAATAACCTATCCCGAATCTGTAATAACAAATAATCGTCATTGACTGATATACCAAAGATAACATCAACCAAAGTTGCAGGGTATTCGGGACGAATATATTCAATATATTCTACAAAATCACTTAAGTTAAGTGGTTTTCCTGAAGTTTCTATAGCGTTTGCCAAATCAATAATTGGGATTTCTTTCTCTATCTTGGCATCTTTGTCAGTTTTTTTTGAAGAGATACAATTTGTTATGCCTAATATTATAATTAGAGAAATTGTGACGAAGAAATAATGGAGTAATTTCATTTTTTATGGTTGTTATGGTACTGAAAGTTTGCCTTATAGTTTTTACATATAAGGCAAACTTAAAACTGGATTTACTTTTTCTGTAAGCCTATTTCAGGACTAGACAGTATTTTCATAGTCCCAGCTAGTGCCATTCCAACACCAACAGTATATACTCCCACCCACAGAGCCATATCCACTTTCAGCATTGGCATTTTGGTTATCTACAGTTGAAGATGGTCCATAGCAACTACAGCCGCAGCATAGTCCTCCTTTTAATTGGGACATTTCTCTAGAATTCAAATCCGCTTCGCGTAGATGATTTAGTTTTAATTTTTTTAATTCTTTCATAATGATTTGTTTTTAAATTTCACATAGTTTGAATTTCTACATTTAAATTTGAATCATTCATATGATTCTTTTTGGATTAGTTTACTAATTTGTAGCCGGCGATTATTTTAAAAGACTATTCTATAAATAATTAAAGAGGATGGCTTATTTCCTCAAAATTTTATTATATTGTTTTTTCATTGAATCAAAAGTATATTTTGAAAGATAGTGATTTCTGGAACCTTGGGACAACTGTTTTTGATGTTTAGGATTTTTGATTATTTTTTTTATCGATTTACTTAATTCTGAGCAATCTAATATAATACTATCTTCACTTTCTTTTAGATTTACCTTATATCCATTAATCCCATCCAATATCATTTCCGACAACCCTGTTGAATCTGTTCCTACAATTGGCAACCCATGCATCATCATTTCTATTGCGACATAGCTGCATTGTTCCGAAAATGAAGGCATAACTCCCACATCTGCAATTTGATAGAATTTGTAAACCAAATCTTTATCGATTCTTCCTGTAAATATTACTCTCGACCAAATATATTCAGTTTGTTGAAAATATATACTATCATCACCACTTCCAATGATAATTAATCTGCAATTTATGTTTTCATTTAAGAGAATTCGAAATGCTTCGATCAATTCAAGACCCCCCTTATATTTATCTAATCGACCAACATATAAAACTAATTTCTCATCTTCATTAAAATATAAACTCTTTCTCAGATTATTCTTTTCTTCTTCACATAGGATAGTTGCATTATCTTGAAGTCCATTGTGTATTAAATAAATTTTTTCACATTGAATACTATATTCCTCGCGTAATAAATGTTTTGTATATTGAGATAAACAGATAATCTTATCTGCTTGATTAAAAACATTCAGACTCTCTTGATACAGTCGATAAATTTTATTTTCTTTTTCTGTCCCCAAATCTGGCAACCATTTGTTTATTATGTGTTTAAAAAAGGTTGTATTACCTTGTATTTCTAATGTCCAATTCAAGTAATGGATAATAAATATCATCTGAGATTTTCGATAATATTTTTTCAATAATGAAATCATTTGTCCATTACATAGATAGTTGAAGAAAAAAACGTTTTCTCTATCGTAATAAGGAATTAACTGTCTTAATACGTAAATCAAATTTTCATAATAAATAATCTGTTCTTTTCGTGAAGAATATCTTGTCCGAGGTATATCTATTATACTGACACTCTCTTTAGAGTATGAACGTACTTCATTAGCGTTTGAGTTGATGTTTATTAAGGTTAAGTTGTACAAAGCATCACTAAAGCATCTTTCTAAATTTTTCACAAAAGTGCCAATTCCATACATTGCAGCAATTCCATCTTCATTAAATATGTATATCTTTTTTTTCATATACTCATGCGATTTATTCCAACTCCAGCACAACCATCTATTAGTCCTAACTTCCACTCATATATTTTATCATTTTTTAGTATCACATCACAATATATACTTGCAAAATAATCTAATGGATTGTAATTCGATGGTTTTAGGGTAATATACTGATGAAAATGAGGTATGAGGCTTAATAATGAATTTGACATCATTCTCTTGTCTATATGATTTATTGCTTTAGATAAATCATTCAAATATTCCTTATCAAAAAGATGAATTATATCATTATTTTTGTGTGTTCTTGCAAGAACATAATGAAAAATCCCCTCCAAGCCGGTATTTAACGACATATCCGATATTCTTCTAATGTCTCTTTCCATTACTTTTTTGTCAATATCTTCAAGAATATCGTTTGTATCTCCGTTAACAAATTTCTGTTCAGCTAAATACTCAATCCCCCAACCAATACCTAAATATCCGTTTTCAAAATCAATCGGTAAATTATCATGAATCTCTTCAAAAATCTCATCTAATAATTTGCCTGCAAATTCATCATAGATAGGATTATTAGTAAAACGTGCATAATGGTAAAAGAAAATCACAATTCCCATCTTTCCATGGAATAATCCCAGGTTTTCCAAAAAGCTGCTATTTATCATAAGATGATTGGCTATTCTTTTTAGTAGATTGTTATTTTCTTTTGTATCATATTTCTCCATAGAATTGAATTGTATTTTACAATTATTTAAAGCATAAATCTGTTTGATTTAGACTCATTTCAAAATTTGTGAATGATGGACAAAACTATATTGACTGTACTTACTTCATCTATTTTGTTTCTTATGTGAAATCAGTGTTTGTGGATTATAAGTTTATAGAGAAAAAATCTTTGATTTATTGCCTTAGTTTTCCGTAAAACAAATAGTTGTGTCATTTATGTTTATCGACTCTAGTATATCAGTTGTACTAATTTCCGCAACAGCAACTTTGTTCTGTTCAGCTGTTGCACATGCTCCACATGATCCACAAACACAGCCCCAACCACCCAGTATTAAACGTTGTTGCTTTTTTTATCGGTTAGCCTCATTGATTTTAGAGAGGTTGAATCTTTTTAATGTTTTCATTTTACTTTTGATTTGCTTCGTTTTGTTTTGCAGCTCGAAAGCTACTCATAACCCACTTACTATTGTTCAGTTTTTATGGAATGAAATATATTTAAATTATGCCTTAATTTTTTTTGTTAAATTAGTATTTCGTTGTGATAATTGACATCCTTTTCCAGGTAAAAGAAAAGATATTAGATTTAGTTCCAGTTTGGAGTAGTATAGCTCAACACATTCAACATAATTTTCTTTTTTTATTATTGTGGTAATTCTTAGTTTCAATAGTTCGTTAAAAATATAGTTTAGAGTCACGCA
>LOEU01000017.1 GCA_001516025.1 bacterium BRH_c32
CTTCTATTTTTCTCTGGCTGTACCTGTGCTTTACCCAGTTATAATAGCCTGAACGGCTTACATTAAGCACTTTAGAGAACTCTGACAATGGATATTCTTTCCTGTGTTCCATTATAAACCTGTACTTTACTCCTTTACCTTGGCAAAGTACGCTATGGCTTTTTTTAAAATGTCCCGCTCCATTTTTAGCATAGCTATCTCCTTATCCCTCTTCCTGATCTCTTCATCTGAAGGGTTTAGATGTCCTTTCCCGGGAAATGCATTCTTTGCATCTTCTAAGTACTGCTTCTTCCAGTTAAATAATGAGTTGCTACTTATTCCAAGGTCCTTGGCTATGCAGTCTACTGATTTGCCTGTATCCAATACCAACTTTACTGCTGATATCTTAAATTCTTTGTCGTAGGTTTTTCTTGTACCTGACATCTTTAGCTCCTATATTATTTTTATTAATATACTTGCTTTTCCTCTTGTCCACAATACGGGGGATAGTTCAGATTATTCATCTACAATAGCAGCGTTTCAGCCAAGATATACCACATCGGGAACAATCTCAGTAAATGAATGGTGGAGAGGCACATTAAATATAACCGGAAATGTAACTGTAAATTCAGGAGTAAAACTCACCATCGAGCCTAATGCTGTAATTAATTTCGCTAATGGAGCTTCATTAATAGTAAATGGAGAATTGATTGCAAATAGTGCAACATTAACAAGTAGTGGAACGTGGGGAGGAATTCAGTTTAATAATGGCAGTATAGGAAATTTAGATTACTGCACGATAACAAATGCAAATAACGGTATCTATTGCTATAATTCATCTCCAACTATTAAACATTCTACACTCGATTATAATGGAACAGGACTTGGCTGTAATCAATACTCCAGTCCTATTCTTGTAGGAAATAATTTTAGATTTAATTCATCACATGGAATTAGTTGTAATACCTATAGCTCACCAAATCTTACTGATAATGGTTATCCGGGTTCAAATGTTATTAGGAATAATTTGACCGGTATTTATGTGGTTTATAGTTCTAATCCTACACTAACAGGTTATGTGACTTATGGGAATAGTGTTTTTGACAATACTCTTTATAATATAGAAGCAAATTATAATTGTAATATAAATGCGCAAAGAGTATTTTGGAACGGTAATACAAAAATATCAACATATCAATCTACCGTTGATGCCTCAAATCCACTTACTACAAATCCCAATCCCAACCGTTCGATAGTCGAAAAAGGTATGCCGGTAAATATGATTGCTTCTTCTGAAACAATCTCTTACGATATTGCAGAAGATGACTTATCACAAGCATTAGATAAACAGAGAGAGAAAAGATATGATGAAGCAATTCTTCTTTTCCTTGAGGTATTTAAGAAGAATAAAGAAGAACTCGTTGGTAAATATGCTCTAACAAAAATAGAGGAATGTTTTACTCAATCCGGAAGGAAAGATTATTTAAACTTCTCTGAAAAAGAGATAAAACCAAATATTACAGTAGGAACTGAAACTTATGTAATTGCTCTTGAATTAGAAGCACATCAGATGGTAAATGCAGGTGAATATTCCGGTGCTATAAATAATCTTACTACTATCCTATCAAAGTATAACTTAAATGAAAACATAGAGAAGAATACATTATTTACACTCGGTAGTTTTTATACACTTTTCGCAGATAACAAAACAGGTGCAGATAATTATTTCATTACACTAAAAGCAAAATATCCGGAAGATGACTTAACGAGTCAGATAGAGATAATAAAGCGAATGGGTAATAGTTTAGCAGGTGATAAAAAGATAATATTACCAAATCCTGAAATAAAATCAGAAACAGAAAACAATAACGAAGAGATAAGCATCTCGAACTATCCAAACCCCTTTAATCCCACTACTACAATTAGTTTTGCTCTGCCTCAAAGCGGTAATATAAAACTTATAGTTTATGATGCCTTAGGAAGAGAAGCAGCAATACTTGCAGACGGAATGTTTGAAGTGGGAAAGCATAATATAAAATTTGATGGAAGTAATCTCTCAACAGGAATATATTTTTACCGCATTACAACTCCTGCCACGATTATTACTAAAAAAATGATTTTAGTGAAGTAGTATCAATGAATTATAAATTGCCGTGAGAATATTTCTCACGGCAATGATCTTTGGGCGAATTACCTATTAATTATATGTCGGCAGGAACGAAAACTTATTTGAATAATAGATCAACTGATTAGTAAAATCATCGGGATATTCCACAATTATATCTTTGATCGTATTGCCATCCATAACAGGTTTTAATACCGGATTAATAAAACCCGCATAAGGAGCAATCTTTAATTTAGCATAACGCTCCAATACTTCTTTATGAATTACTGGATCTACTTTCACTCCATAAGTCTCAACAAGATTTTTACCTGATTGGAAATCACCCTCTGATTTAATACGTTGAATTTCGCGAAGCAGATCACCAAATAGTGTTTTTAATTTTTCATAATCATTGACAACAAAATATGTTTTTCCATCTTTGATTTTCTTTTCTATAACGTTATCCTTCATTCCTTTTTCATAAGCCCATTGAGCAATAAGCATACGGTTACGCATGTGTGCTTCTTCAATATTATCACCCGGCTTAATCCGTGCAAGTTGAGTAAGGAGCGCATTTCGTATATAGGAATCATACTGAGCTTTGCCGGCTTCGAGCGATGGCATAACTTCGATATCAACTAATTTTTTATCGAAGATATAATATAATGCAACAAGATCGGCACGTGCTTCTTCCAAAGTGGAAGAATAATTTTTTAAAGTTTCGTTCGGCTGTCCGATGCCCGGATTTAATTGCCCCGAAGCATGACCGATTACTTCGTGCATATCAGTATGAAGATCATCGCTCAAAGCCCCAAACTCTTTTCCTCTTTTTATCTGCTCATCGCTATAAGCAAATTCCTCTAAAACACCGCTCGTGGCAGATGCCATATTATATGCATGAACTATATTACCGAGATTTACCGATTTCGATCCGTAATCTTTTCTAATCCAATCGGCATTTGGTAGATTGATTCCTATTGGTGTAGATGGAGATGCATCGCCCGATTCCGAAACCACCGTTATTACTTTACCTGAAATACCGGTTACATTTTTCTTTTTATGCTGCGGCATTAATGGCGAATTATCCTCGAACCATTGTGCATTATCGCTTATAGCTTTAATTCTTTTTGTTGCCTCCAAATCCTTAAACGAAACCACCGATTCATAAGAAGCACGATACCCGAGCGGATCGCCATAAGTCTCAATAAATCCATTCGTTATATCGATCATCGATTCGGTATCTTTAACCCATTCGATACAATATTCGTCAAACTTTTTGAGGTCTCCTGTTTTATAATATTCAATCAAAAGCTCTAAAGTTTTTTTCTGCTGATCGTTTTCGGCTACCGTAACTGCCTTTTCCAGCCAATAAACTACCTGCTCAATTGCCTTTGAATACATACCGCCTACTTTCCACACTTTTTCTTGAATTTTCCCATTTGTTTTAATCATTTTGGAATTTAATCCGTAAGAAACAGGCGTGGAATCTTGCGGATCCACTATCGCTTTATAATAGTTCTCAACTTCCTGCTGTGTAACGCTTTCGTAATAATTAATTGCAGAAGTTTTTATTAAATCAATATCAGGTGCTTGATTGGTTTTGATAGCGTCCACATTTGGATCAAATAAAATCGGTTTAAGTTTTTTTAGAAGTGCACTTGCATCCTCGCCCGATTGAAGCGGAAGAAGTTCATCATTAGTTCCTCTTACTAATCTTTCAAAATAAGGATAAGAGAATTCAGGCATAAATTTCCGGTTAGAATAATGATGATGAATTCCGTTTGAAAACCAAACTCGCTTTGTGTATTCTTCAAATTTTGCAAATTCAGGATCGGTTCTATCTCCTTTATAATCTTTTAGAATAGCTTCGAGTGTTCGTTTTATATAAAGATTATGTTTATAATTTTGATCGAAGATTATCTCTCTGCCGCTTTGAGCTGCCATTGAAAGATAATAGAGAAGTTCTTTTTGTTTGAGCGAAAGTTCTTCAAATCCGGGTATCTGATACCGTTGAATTTTGAGATCGGCAAATTGCTCCGTTACATACTTAAAATCTTTTTCCTTTACTGCGGGTTCCGGCTTACTGCAATTCATAACTATTAATCCCACTAAGATAAATGACAAAATATATTTTACTCTTTTCATAAACAATTCCTATAAGTTATAGTTTATTTTCCTAACGAAAGCGTAAAATATGGTTTTTGTGATTCCTTTACAAAGAAAGTTTTATAAGCGGTGAGTGAAAAATCCCCGCCCCAAGGAGATACTTATTTTGGGGACGGAGAAATATTATAAAAACGTTAGAATGAATCGGGGAGATTAATCGATTCTGCAGGAACTATCTGTTTTGTTCCCGAAGGTTTTGTCCAGAATAATCTCATTGCTATATTAAAACGCGGTCCTTGGAAATAATCTACTCTTAATTTATGTTCTCCGGCAGTTAGAGCCACTTTATTCGATGTTACTTCATAATATCCGTGAGTTCCATCGGCATCGACAACTAACTTATCGTCAATGTATAATTTAGAACCGTCATCAGAGCCGAGAGTGAATGAATAGTCGCCTGCCTCTGTAATAACAAGTTTGCCGTCAAAACGGATACCGAACCACTCTACCAATCCGCCCGGTACACCCGGAAATCCATCGCTGAATGAACGAGTGGGAACATCTAAATTCGGAGCTAATACCATACTTTTTACTTGCATTGTTGCGAAATCGGGCAATTTTGCAGTATTGGCAGGAAGTTCATATACTCTACCAATTAATCCTTTTCCTGCAAGCAAATTGTTGCCGAACGCAGATGTAGTTATTCCATAAACCTGAGTAGTCGTATTTGTTGTAGTTCCCTTTGGAGTTTTTACTACGATATCGTTTCCTTGTGGAGATGTATCGATATTCGCTGGAACTTTTACTGTAATTTTCGATTGTTCGATCAATTCAATTATACCGGCAATCTGCTGAGAAGTAGCCCTGCTCTTAAAAAACACATTGACGTTTGAAGCTTTCGTTCCGAAATTCTCTCCTTTGATATAGATATATCCATTAGCTAAAGCAACCGAGGGGAAAATTTCACTAATTTTTGGATCACCTTTATAATCGGCATCGTTTCCGGTATCAGGCGAAGCCGGATCATCACTTTTACTGCATCCTGCTAATAAAATAACCGCAAAAAACAATATCGATATCTGTCTTGTAATTAATTTCATATTCTTACTCCTTTTTATTTACTATAACGACATTTGTTGCTTCTGTGGTTATAGCTAATTCTAGTAATTTTGAGGCGACAATCACCGTTATTTCATTAAAAGCATTTTCTGATTAATATTTATTCCTTCTGATTTCAAGCTATAGATATATATTCCACTTGCGAGATTTGAAGCATCAAAACTTACCGTATGGAAACCGGCATCTTTTGTTCCATTTACTAATGCCGCTACTTCATTACCAAGTATATCATAAACCTTCAATTGAACATTTCCTGATTTAGGAAGTGCATAGGTAATGTTGGTTGTTGGGTTAAATGGATTCGGATAATTTTGATATAATTTAAAATCGACCGGCATAGAAGCCATTTCATCAGCTACGCTTGTAGCACTTCCACGTCCTTCTGCATAGCTTACACCCGAAACATTAACTACGCCTGAATTACTAGTAACGCCATCAGCTAAAGATACCGTTACTGATTCGCCTGTTTTTGTAATAAAGGCATAGGAAATTGACGTCGAAGTCGTTCCGTTTACTGTTTGAGTCTCTTCGCTTCTAACTCTTAAACAGTCTAATGTTTTTCCGTCAGGTGTTTTTAATTTGCCATAACCATCGACTGTATATTTTTCGGTAGAATTAAGAGGGATAGAATTAACAATATTATTACCAAAAACCGATGTTGTTGTTTCCGTAACTCCGCTAACTGTAATATTTGCCGAGGAATTATATGTCAAAGGCAAATTATAAAGAACGCGAGCGGGATTGTATTTTATTTTCACTACTGTATTCATACCCGAGATTGTAGTAGCCGTACCAACTCCATTAAGCAGATATTTTCCGCCCGTTACAGATGTATGAACCCAAGATTGTGCCGGAACTCCCATGCTTACAGTTTCATAGTATAGGGAATATTGTGTGCCCGGAAAATCTGATTGATATGGTGAGCTAGAAGTTGATTTACCATTCGATACAAATGTGTAATCGAATGTTAAATTACTAAAATCATAAACTTGATTACCCGTACTTCCGATATTTGCAGAGGTCATTGATGTATTAGCATGTGTAATAAAATTATAGTCTTGCTGTAATCCTAATATAACATCTGCTTCCGTTAATGAAATCTGAGCGTAAGTGCTCGTAAAAGCGATTACCAATAAAAGTAGTATATATTTTTTCATGTTGCCCTCCTAGTTAATAAACGGAAAGAGTGAATCTGCAGCCAGCCCCGCCGCAGAAACACTCGATCGATTTTGATAATTTTTAGTTTACTGTAACATTTACAGATTTTACTATTTCAGCGATTAAGTAATAATCTTTACCGCCCGATGAAACCTTGTTATAATTATATTTCACTACCTGAAGAAGTGCCTGTCCTGAAATGCCCGATAAATCGGAAGAAGTAAAAGAATAATTCCCATTATCAGAAAGTGCTTCTTTGGAAAAAGTTTTGCCATTGCTAACTTGCGAGATAACTACAAAAACTTTACTGCTTGTTCCACCGCTCCATGTCGCTTGAAAACCATTTTTACTTACGGCAGCATCTTTAACGGGTGCGCTAAGTGTGAAATTTGTGGGACTATTAACTGATCCGTTTATTGCCGAGACACCGTTGCCACCAGCAACAGTCCATGTATGCGCAGAGCCATTAAAATTTACGCCGCTTAAAGTAGCCGTTGGATTGCTTGGGTTGGGTGCCATATAATAAGTTTTGCCGCCGGTTTTCATTGTTGCGATTGAATTACTATTAACAGAAACTGCTCCAGCATCGGCACCTTCTGCCAATGAAGCGAAAGCCATCTGCATCTGAATCGCAGGGAAACCGGGTACGGGTGCTGCCATTTCATATTGTATAGTAGCTAAAACGCCGTTGCTTCCGTCCATTTTAGGCAGCGGCTGTCCGCTTGCATTTGAAGAACCGCTCGGAGTTGAAGGTTCGGTGGGACTGTCTTCACTTTTGCATCCTGTAAAAGTGATTGCAGCAACTAGTAATAAAACTGAAAATAATTTATAATGCTTCATATTGCCTCCTATAATTCATAATTTTATATATGTTGAAATTTTTGTGTGCCTTTTTCAGTCTAGAATCGAATTTTTATTTTCTTTGCTTTTAAGTTCGAAACTTTGCGGATTAGCGATTATATACTCTATATCCATTTTTTCGCATATACTTTCGGCGGCGGTTTTATCCGTTACGGTAATCAAACTGAAACCTTCTTTCGAAAGAAGCTCTCTTAATTTTTTTAACCGTTCTTTGCCAGAATCGATAATGAGTATATTTCCGTTCATCCATTTTCTTTTATTTATAGACTACACTAAACAAAGGACATGCCATCTCAATTTGGCTTAAAAAGGGGACATTGTGGGTTATTTGTTGCAGCAGGACAACGTGTCGGATTTAACTGTGTTGCATTTATGCGACAGCGACTCAATTGATACAGTGTCAATTATTAGGAAAATTAATTATCCGGTTTAAATCATAGAAAAATGTGAGCTGTTTTGAAAAACAAAGGATGAGGTAAGCATTGCAATGGAAAATGCAGTATAGTCGAGAATTACAGCGTCGAGTCTCCATTGTAATTTGTTACATGGGAGAATTCAAAACTAGAAACGATATAACAATAACCTTCTAGTCATTTAAACAGATTTTTTTACGGTTCTATTCCAAGCTGAGAAAGGAGCTTATGCAGGTGGCTCCGGTTTATACCAAGTATCTTCGCCGCATCGGATTTCGATTTAACCTTTTTTAATATTTTACCTATATAAAGTTTCCGAAACTCTTCTTCGGCTTCCGATAATGTTTTTTCCAACGAAGCACTGACAGTATCATCTTTCAAATCGACAATCTCTTGAGGAAGATCATCTATTGTTATTTCATTGGTCTTGGAAAGAATTACACTCCTCTGAATAATATTTTCTAATTCTCTAATATTTCCGGGAAATGAATATTGCTCTAATACATCAAGAGCTTCATCGCCAATTGTATATCTACTGCCGCTTTCGGAATGTTTAAGTAAGAAAAATTTTGCCAGCTCTTCAATATCATCTTTTCTTTCACGCAGCGAAGGAAGTTTTATTTCAATTACCTTAAGACGATAGTATAAATCCTCTCTGAATAATTTATCTGCTATCATTTCCGATATATCTTTGTTGGTAGCGGCTATAAAACGCACGTTTATTTTCTTTGATGTAATTCCGCCGAGACGTTCGATCTCTCGAGTCTGGATTACACGCAATAGTTTTGCTTGAAGATTGATTGTCATTTCGCCAATTTCATCGAGGAATATCGTACCTCCATCAGCGGTTTCTAATCGTCCCGGCTTGCTTTTAATAGCACCGGTAAATGCACCCGTCTCATAACCGAATAACTCCGATTCAAGTAGATCAGCGGGAATAGCACCGCAATTAACGGCTACAAAGGGCTTCTCTTTACGAGGTGAATTTTCATGAATTGCCTGTGCTAATAAATCTTTACCCGTTCCATTTTCTCCTAGTAGCAAAACCGAAGCATCACTTTCGGCTACCTTTGCAGAGAGCTTTAGAATTTCATATAGTTTTCTGCTCGACCCGATTATTCTGTCATAATTGAATTGACTTCTTAGTTCCATAAAATCGATACAGCTTTTTTCTTGAAGTTTCTTTTCTAAATAATTTATCTCGAGCGAGACTTCCATTCCTCTTACTATCTGGCGAGCAAATGAAATTAGAAATGTTAAATCTGTTTCTTTGAACGGTATATTCCTATTTCTTCTATCGATATAAACCACACCAAGAATTTTATTATTTGAAATTAAGGGGACACTTAATGCCGATGAAAGTTTTAGCGATATAACACTTAATTTATTTACAAGATCAGGGTGAGTATTAATATCATCTATCTTTAAAGGTTCTGATTTTTCTATTGTTTCGGCGATAATTGATGTGCTTAATTCTTTTGCTGTTGGATCATTCTCGGGATCGAGATTCTTTGCTACTATCTTTTCTATCTGCTTCATTTCGTCCATTAATACAATGAAACCTTCATCAGCATCTAATTCCTTAACCACAGTTTCGATTGCCGTTTCCATTAGTCTTCGCATATCGGTTTCCGATTGGAATTGAATTCCCGAAGCATACAGCCGTTCCAAACGAATCTTTTCATTATTAAGCTTTGAAAAATTCGATTCAATTTTTTCGCACTCTTCAATAAGCTCTTTTATATCGTTGCTTATACCTCTATTAAAATCCATAATTTTTCTGAATAGGCGATCGATATCTTTTCCGAGTTCAGGAGTATCTTTCACTTTATTAGAAAGATCAACGAAACCTTGCGAAAGTTGGGAGACAAATTCACCGATTGATTTATTCAGTTGCTGATTTTTTATTTTAGTATCCATATTCTCAACTATTAGGAAAATTGATTTAACAAAATTAATATTTCTTTGAATGATCCGTTTCTATCATCAGGATTTTTTTCTAAACATTTTTTAACAAAAGAATTTAGTTCAAGCGGAATCTCGGGATTGATTTCCTTTGGCTCAGGCGGTACGGTATTAAATATCGAATGTATAAGAGCAATCTCATTCTCTCCGGTAAATGGAAGTTTATTCGTGCACATTTGATAAGCTACTACACCAAAAGAAAAAATATCAGTCCTTTGATCCACCTGAACATTTGTTATTTGTTCCGGGGCTACATAGCCGAGAGTTCCTATAACCGTTCCGAGCGATGTCATAGTCGATACTAATGGCGATTTTGATAATCCAAAATCCATTATTCTTATATTTCCCGATTCATCAAACATTATGTTTTGTGATTTCAGATCACGATGCAAAACATTATTCTCGTGAATTAATTCCATCCCTTCGCTAATTTGTTTTAATATATTAATTATTTCAGTAGGGGGAATCGGAAAATTATTCTTTATATAATCATCTAAAGTTCCGCCACTTAAATATTCCATCGCAATAAAGCTATGTTTTTGCGTCTCGCCATATTCATAAACTTTAACAATATTTTTATGATCGAGAGATGAAAGAAGGCGTCCTTCCGAATTTAACCTTCTCTTATTTTCTTCATCCGAGACTAATTGTGAATTAAGAACTTTAATTGCCACAGTGTTCCCATTTTGCGAATCAATGGCTTTAAATACTTTTCCCATTCCGCCAATTCCGATTATCTCCGTTACCTTATAGTGCGAAATATAACTGCTCTCTTTTTTATCAATATATTGGGAACCATAATAAATAAAGGCAACAAGGACTCCACCTAAAAAAAGAGGATTAAAAACAAGCGAAAAAACAAAACGATAATCGATCGTAAAATGAATCAATAATAAATAACCGAATACGAGAACTAATACAAAATACCATTTAGTTATAGTTTTATAAATCACTTTGTTCCTTGAGTAATAGTAGATGCCAGCGGTAATTAGCAACAATAGCAGTAGTTTAATTATCTCTTGAACAAAATTTAATTTTAGTATAGACCGACTCAATGATTTATATATTTGAATAAAATTATGAGAAATAAAACTCGACTCGGTTACTTTATATAATTTACCAATATCGACTACGTCAATATTTTCTTTTATTCCCGATGGAAATTCTACAACTGCTTTATAATTATATTTGGGGTTAATTCCAAAATGAACAACGGGATTATTTTGTTGCGAGATAGGGCTATCGCCAAGACCGATACTTTTACGCGAACTATATATCAATTTATTCTCTTTATTAAATGCCGATAAGATAACCGAAGTCCCAATGCCGTCCCTATTGCTTAAATCAGCAATGATGCCAAACTTAACAAAATTTCTATTCGTTAAATTATTGCGGTAAAGAATTGCTCTATCACCTTTACCTAGCGATTCACGAGAGCTCCCGATAAATAAATCTTGATCACCATCATTATCAAAATCATTAAAAGAAGGATTGCCTATAAATGAAATACCGACATCTTTACCTACTTCTTCAAAATAGAACTCGGGAGAATTAATAAATAATCGTTCCCCGATAAAAAGATCTAACCAGCCATCATTATTAATATCTTCAGCATTCAAAATTCCGTTTGATGGATCTTTATGCATAAGATCCATATCGAGACCAATTCCCGTTTTATCAATAAACGATGCATCCCCTTTATTTATAAGTACCGTAAGCCGGTCTTCGTTACTGAATGCAATAATATCAATAAATCCATCATTATTAATATCTTCGGATATTGATGAATAGAAATTTCCGGCAATCCCGTTTTTAGCATAAAATGTTTCATCTTTCTTCTCTTTGAATTTGAAATCCCCTTTATTCAAAAAAAAGAATAGATGTTGATCTTTCTCACCTGCTTTATATGTAAGCAAAATATCGATAAGTCCGTCATTATTATAGTCCGCAAGATTAGCCCCATAAGAACGATGATCGATTAATTTCTTCAATCCCGAATTTTTATAAACATTCTTAAACTTACCAACACCATTATTTTGAAAAAGCATATCGCCATAATTGTGGTTATATAGAAATATATCGAGATAGCCGTCATTATTAAAATCGGCGGCTTTCATACCCGCTAATGGCAGATTATTTTGTATATAATCGAAATCAATTAATTTCTCTTCGCTCGGCTCGAAATCTAAATCACCATCTCCAAATGAATAGGTATAATTAACGTCATCAAGGAGTTCGATTAAATCTTTATTTCCATCATTGTCGAAATCAGCGATTAATGCGGTATGACTCATTTTAATTTGATTTTTTTTATTCATATCGCGAGCCATTTCCGAGAAGATTCCATCACCTTGATTTTTATATACGATATTCGGAGCGGCTTCAGAAATTACAAAGAGATCAGCAGGTTCATCAATGCTATTACTAAAAAATATTCCGGCTATTCCATCTCTCCTTAAAGATGCTTGAGAAGTTACGTCGGTAAAAGAAAAATTTATACTCTGTGAATTGGTATAAATCCCGTTATATCCTATTACCCAAATACGAAATGAACCGTCATTATCTTTTATTATATCTATATCCGAGAAAAAATCATCAAACACTTTTATCGATTCATTTTCAATCCATTTGCCTTCCTTTAATTCTAATAGTGTTGAGCGATCGCCTACTATCCAGGCTTTCTCTCTGCTAACTGCTTTTATAGAATATAACCCAACGCGAAAATTATTTTCAACAATTTCCCATTTACCATCGAGATAATTAAGAATAATACCTTTATCACCTACTATCCAACCGAAATCTTTATCCACCATTGAAATTTTACTTAACCCTGTTTCAACCGGTGATTTATATTTTCTCCAAGTTCCGTTTTCGTATTTAAGTATTACTCCGCTTTTTCCTACTGCCCACCCTTCATTATCGGAGACCATTTCAATGTCTTCGAGATCACCCTGCATATAATTTTCCCCTTCTTTTCTAAGAACGGGACTGAATTGAGTAACCCATTTTTTACCATCATAATAAACTATATTCCCTTGCTGACCAACAGCCCACGCCTTTCCACTCTTAGTAATAGAAAGCCCCATTAACATTGCATAATCAATAGTATCCCACATCATTTTTGGTAGATTAATTCTCTCTTCTTTTCCATTTTTAATTGATGTTAGTATTGGTTGATACTTTCCCAAATGAGTTAGATGATTAATTACCCATACCGAACTATCGGGCAGCATCCCTAATTGAGGAGAATCAGAATAAGGATAATCAAATATTGGTTCCCAGCTTTTTCCATCGAAACGATATAAAACTCCCCTTACACTTTCGCCCTTTCCTCTTGAGACTGCAATTCCAAAATCTTTGCTATACATTTTTATTTTTGAACCTAAATCCAAAGAAGACTGCATAAACCAAACTTCATTTCTCGGTTTAATTGATTCGTTTTTGGAGTTTTGTTCTTTGCAGCTTATTATAGATATTATCGCAAGGACTAAAAGAAGAATTTTTTTCAACATAACCTTTAGTTTTGTTTGTGAAATTAATAATAACAATTAGTAACAGTATTTTATATATCCTTTATCACAAATAAAAGATTCTTAATCTTTTTTTGATTATTTTTTGAACATTGATAATAACAAATAATTCTAATATATGAAAGAAATAAGCGTTTCAAATCCCTGGCATTCGGTAAAAGTAGGTAACTTAGCCCCTCAAGTAGTAAATACAATAATCGAAATACCAAAAGGTTCAAAAGCTAAATATGAATTAGATAAAGAGAGCGGATTAATAAAACTCGATCGAGTTCTCTTCTCCGCAGTTCATTATCCAGCTAATTATGGATTTATTCCACGCACACTCGGTGATGATAACGATCCGCTTGACGTGCTTGTGATGTGTTCTATCGATGTGGATCCTCTTTGTATGATCGAAGCAAAGATTATCGGCTTGATGGAGATGATTGATGAGAACGAAAAAGACGATAAGATTATTGCCGTAGCAAATAACGATATCTCCGTTAATTATATAGACGATATGAGTATGCTTCCTCCTCATACTACTATTCAGCTTCAAAGATTTTTTGAAGATTATAAAAAATTAGAACATAAGAATGTGATTGTAGATCGTTTCCTTGGAAAAGAGGAAGCATATAAAGTTATTGAAGAAGGAATTGCTCTTTATAATGAAACCTTTGGAGTACAATAAGAGCTAGTTCTCAGCTACTATCCATTATTTGTAAAATTGCCAAATAGCTCTAATTGGTTAAATGATTTTTGTGTTTTGCTGAATTAGTATAACATTGTAGATTACCAACCTGGGCAAAATTGGTAAATCCGCTATTTGTCTTTCTTATTCCAATAAAAATAGAATGGAAGTCCGATAGTTATAAGCATTAATCCCATCATTGCATTTTCTGTATCTGCATAGACAGAATTAAGCAAAAACAAGAAAGAGAAGATTACAAAAATCATCGGGGTATATGGGTATCCCCATACTTTATAGTAGCGTTCTGAACTTCCCATCTTTTTTCTAAGAACAAATACGCCATAAGCTCCGAGCATATAAAAAAGCCACGATGCAAAAATTACATAATCGGTAATGGTATCAAACGAACCCGATAAAACCAATACTGAAGACCAGATACCTTGAACTACAAGCGAAACGTGAGGGGTATTATATTTTGGATGTATCTTTCCTAATCCCTTAAAAAATAGTTTGTTTTCAGACATTGCATATTGAACACGGGCTGTTGCTAAGATACTTCCGTTTAATGCGCCGAACGTAGAGATAATAACTGCAATCGAGACTATCGATCCGCCCGAACTTCCAAATATCTTTTCTGCTGCCGATGCAGCTACTAAAGGCGATTTTGATATCTCTTCAATCGGCATTACATATAGATAAGCGAGATTAATAATAACATACACACCAATCACAATTAGAGTGCCGAATAATAAACCGAGCGAAACATTCTTTTGTGCGTTTTTCACTTCACCCGAGACAAAAGTTAAATTATTCCATCCGTCATAAGCCCAGAACGCACCGGCAAGTGCTAACCCAATCATCGATATTAAATTACCGCTTACGTGCGGCTCAAGAGCAAAATTATTATAAACGTTCGATAAGGATCCCTGACCGAAGAAGAAAAGAAGGAAGGATAAAATTAATATTGTCCCGATTTTTACAAAAGTAACAAAAGTCTGAACTCCGCCTCCGAAGACCACACCGACATAATTAACGGCAGTTAAAAATAGTATTACTAATATTGCTATAAACTTAGTTCCAAAATTAACTAATGGATAAATTTCTCCGATTGCAGGTAAATAGAAATGCATATCGGTAAAAATTTTGGGGAGTTCGGGGAATTTTATAAAGTAACCGACATATTCGGCGAAGGCATAAGCGATAGCTGCTTGACTGCCGGTTTGGATAACTGCAAGCACCGACCAACCGTATAGATAAGCAGTAAACTTGCCATACATCTCTTTGAAATAAATAAATTGTCCGCCTGTATTCGGCAATATGCTCGATATCTCGGCATTGATTGCAGCACCGATTAATGTAATTAATCCCGCACCTACCCATACAAGTATCATAAGTTCGGGGGACATTAATTGCTCTGCTATTGAAGACGGCTTCCTAAAAATTCCCGAGCCAATCATCGATCCAGCTACAAGCATAATTGCGGCAACGAGACCAAGTCCCCTTACCAATTCATTTTTTGAATTTCCTTTAATCATATTTATTTCTTCAAAAAAATTGTTTTGAAGATAAGGAAAAATTAAATTAACTACTCAAATAAAAAATGATACTATGAAAATAAAAATGCCCAAGCTACATAATCAGATAATTTTTGCATTAATAGCAGGGGCTTTGTTTGGTTCGATAACTGATTATGGCGTTGAAATTAAATGGCTCGGAGATATTTTTATTCGTCTCCTCAATATGGTTGCCGTGCCTTTGGTTCTTTCCTCATTAATTGTCGGCTCTGCAAGTCTTGGCGATATCCGAAAATTTACCCGCATCGGAGGAAAGACGATCTCTTTCTATATGATTACTACAGGAATTGCTGTTACAATCGGTTTAGTACTGGCGAATATTATACGTCCCGGCGAGATAATGAATGCCGATACGAAAGAAAATCTTTTCTCTGCTTATCAGAATGATGCCGCTAATACTCTCCATAATAAAATTGATTATAGCATTACCGATCAGATCGTAAATCTTGTACCTAAAAATCCATTCGGAGCTATTGCACAAAGTGAAATGATTCAGATAGTTTTCTTCGCTGTTTTACTCGGTATGGTTCTAACAATGATTAATAAAGAAAAATCTTCTCCTGTAATTAATTTTTTCGATGGACTTAGCGAAGCAATGATTAAGCTCGTAGAATTAGTTATGTACACCGCACCCATCGGAGTCTTTGCATTAATAGCTGCCACAGTTTCTCAATTTGGTTATGAAATTCTTCAGACCTTAATTTGGTATTCGTTGACTGTATTGATCGGATTTGCTATTCATACATTTGTTGTTTATTCATCTATCATAAAAATATTTACAAAAATAAAGCCGTTGAAGTTTTTCAAAGCAATTCGTGAAGCTCATGCAATTGCATTTAGTACCAGTTCATCGGCTGCCACTTTGCCCGTTAATATGGAATGCTGCCAAGAAAATCTCGGTATCTCGAAAAGCATTACAAGCTTTGTTCTACCGCTTGGCGCAACAATTAATATGGATGGCACGGCGTTATATCAGGGTGTTGCTGCCGTATTCATTGCACAAGTTTATGGAATGGATTTAAATTTAGCTCAACAGGCGACCGTTGTTTTTACAGCCGTATTAGCATCTATCGGAACAGCACCTGTTCCCGGCGTGGGAATAATTATGCTTGCAATAATTCTCAAGTCAGTTGGAGTTCCCGAAGAAGGTATTGCTTTAATTATCGGAGTAGATAGAATTTTAGATATGTGCAGGACGGTTACAAACATTACCGGTGATGCAGCCGTTGCTGCTGCAATTGCCACATCTGAAAATGAAATAAATTTGAGCAAAATAGAATAACATGGATAAATCACATTCTCATACCGGATTCGGATCGATAGTTAAGGCTATGGGTCTTGTTTTTGGTGATATCGGTACTAGTCCGATATATACACTCACGGTTATTCTTTTGCTTACCGCCCCCACTCACGATAATATAATGGGAATACTCTCTCTTATATTCTGGACTCTTATCATTCTTGTTACATTGGAATATGCGATTCTTGCAATGAGTCTTAGCTCCAAAGGTGAAGGAGGAACGATTGTATTAAAAGAAATTCTTACAAGTAAAATTAAATCGGGACGCAAAATTGCATTCGTTACATTTCTTGGTTTTATAGGTGTTTCTCTTCTAATGGGCGATGGAGTTATTACTCCGGCAATCTCAATTCTTTCTGCGGTAGAAGGTCTTGAACTCATTCCCGGTATAGGTCATATAAGTGAAAATACCATTATCATTATTACTATTGCAATTACAATACTCCTCTTTACAGTTCAATCGAAGGGTACGGATAAAGTGGCATCATCGTTCGGGCCTATAATGATTATATGGTTCTTAGCTCTTTTTATATCGGGCATCGTTTCTTTATCATCATATCCGGGAATTATTTTTGCGATGAGCCCACACTATGCAGTTGAATTTTTTATCAATAATGGCTGGTCAGGATTTTTCGTTTTATCGGAAGTAATATTATGTGCTACGGGAGGCGAAGCAATTTATGCCGATATGGGTCATCTCGGAAGCGAACCAATTAGAAAAGCGTGGTACTTTGTTTTCTTCGCACTTATAATAAATTATTTCGGTCAGGGTGTTTTTGCATTAAGTCATGCTCAACCTACAAATATTCTTTTTAGTATGATAAAATCGCAGGCGGAATTTTTATATATTCCGTTTCTTATACTTACTTTATTGGCAACAATCATCGCTTCTCAAGCGATGATAAGTGCAATATTCTCACTTGTCTATCAAGGCATTAGAACCCATATAATGCCATTAATGAAGATTAAATATACCTCAGAAGACTTAAAATCGCAGATCTATATTAATGCGGTTAATTGGGGTATGCTTGCAGCAGTAATCTTAATGATTTTAGTTTTTAGAAAATCATCTAATCTTGCCGCCGCTTATGGATTCGCTGTTACTGCTACAATGGCAATAAGCGGACTTTTTATGATCTTTATTTTCAGCATGCTGCGTAATAAATTAAAATTATTTCTCGTTAGCATTGTCTTTATAGTTAATGTTGCCTTTGTTGCCGCAGTTACTACAAAAATTCCTCATGGCGGTTATTGGTCTATTATTATTGCTTCCATTCCTTTATTTACAATCTGGCTATGGACTTATGGCAATAATGCAATGAGAAAATCATTCCGCTCTCTGCCAATTGATACTTTCCTTACAAGCTACGAACAGATTTACGAACTTGGAAATAATATTAAGGGAACGGCTGTATTTTTTGCTCGTGATCTTGATATGGTGCCTCCTTATATCGTACATACAATTATTAGAGGCAATATTATTTACGAACATAATATTATTGTATCGGTTGTTACAATGGATAAACCATTCGGCATTCAAAAACTTTTTATTCCCGATATAGCGGAAGGTCTTTCGGGCGTTGAGATTCAGATTGGTTATATGCAGTTAGCCAACGTACATAAAATTATTAAAGAATTAGATGTTGATCCGAAAGTGATTTTTTATGGAGTGGATGATATTCATGCTAAGCGTTTCTTGATGAAACTATTTGCAGTTATTAAAAGAGCGACTCCTAATTTTGTTCAGTTCTATGAACTGCCATATAACAAACTTCACGGTGTGGTTACACGCTTAGAGATTTAATTAGGGAAGCTCCACACAGATAATTAAGTTGGATCAGAATTAAAATAGATGTGAGAAAAAGAGAGACAATAGAAACATTGAAAGGATAATTATAACAAGTTACATTAGAATAACAATTATAAAAAGATTCTTAATGTCAAACGAAATTTCTGTTTTTCATTCAGTTTGAACTTTTACTTAGGAATAGCATATCCGAGCGCTACCATTACAAATGCGGGTCCGTTTATCGCCGCATAAATAATAATCCCTATCCATATATTTTTTTGCTTCTGTACCAAAAACGGGAGTATAAAAAAAAGTGGTGTTAATGTAAGTGCATATTGATATCCAAAAGGAATATGAAAAAGCATCCATAGAAGACCATTAATAAACCAAGCATATTTTCCATAAGTCAATTCGTGCCGAGGCAAAAAATATCCGCGCCATAAAAATTCTTCTCCAAAGATATTAAAGAAAAATAGAAAAGCCCAAATTACATAAACATAATTTTCCCACGGATATAGTGCCCGCGCCCTTAAATAATATGGTGAGGTAATTGTTTTGCCTGTTGCTATACTTGTTAGATAAATTATAATCGCCATCGACACAAGAATTAACATTAATCCGATAAACGTCATCTCCCAATCTTGCTTCGTTAATTTTTTCAATCGAAACCGCTGCGAGATAATTTTTAAGGAAATTTGGATCCCTTCTTTTTTTATGGCAATCAATGAACCAGCGAAAATTGGTACATAAATAAAAAATGCACTTACAATCCATCCGAGAAGATAACCGATCTGAAACGTACCTCTGATAAATGGCATTCCGAAATTTATAATAAACCAAAGCCAAAGAGCTGCAAGACCGTACCAAAATAAGGAGATTCCCGGTTTTATCGCTTTCATCTATTTAACCAATTTTTTTAATTTTTCTATTTCATCGCGCAGCGATGCCGCTCTTTCAAATTCTAAATCCTTCGCTGCATTAATCATCTCATGATTAAGCTGTTCGATTAAATCAGTTTTCTGATCATTCGTCATATATTTTACAACCGGTTCCGAAACCTTCATAAATGCCGAAACTTCCTTTTCAATATCTTTCTTTCTTACGTCTGCTATCGAAGTCGATGACATAATTTCCTCTAGACTTTTAAAAACCGTCTGCGGTGTGATGCCATGTACTTTGTTATATTCCATTTGAAGTATTCTTCTTCGCTCGGTCTCATCAATTGTTTTTTTCATTGAAGCAGTAATCTTATCGGCATACATAATCACCAAGCCATTGGAATTACGGGCTGTTCTTCCCGCTGTCTGCATTAAAGATCTTTCGCTTCTAAGGAACCCTTCTTTATCCGCATCAATAATTGCTACAAGCGAAACCTCCGGAAGATCCAATCCCTCCCTTAATAAGTTCACACCAACAAGGACATCAAAATCTCCAAGTCTAAGATCACGGATAATTTCAACTCGCTCAAGCGAATCGATATCGCTATGGATATACCGCACACGAATATTTAATCTCTCAAGATAATCGGTCAAATCCTCTGCCATCTTTTTTGTAAGAGTGGTAACGAGCACGCGTTCCTTTAATTCAGCACGCGTTCTAATCTCGCCGATTAGATCATCAATCTGCCCCGTAATCGGTCTAACTTCAATCTTAGGATCGAGCAATCCCGTTGGTCTGATAATCTGCTCTACAAATGATCCGCCCGATTTAATAAGTTCATAATCTGCCGGAGTAGCGCTTACATAAATTGCTTTAGAAACCATCCCTTCAAATTCCTCGAACTTCAAAGGACGATTATCCATTGCCGATGGGAGACGAAAACCATGTTCGACCAATACTTCTTTTCTTGCTTTATCGCCATTGAACATTCCCTTAATCTGCGGAATGGTAACGTGTGATTCATCAATAATTAATAGGAAATCTTTGGGAAAATAATCGAATAAACAGAATGGACGTGAACCGGGCGGACGAGCATCCATGTGGCGCGAATAATTTTCTATTCCCGAGCAGTAACCGATTTCGCGAATCATTTCTATATCGAATCGTGTCCGTTGTTCTAATCTTTGCGCTTCTACATATTTTTCATCTTTCCAATAATATTGCAGCCTCTCT
This sequence comes from bacterium BRH_c32, assembly GCA_001516025.1. Lineage (GTDB taxonomy): Bacteria > Bacteroidota > Ignavibacteria > Ignavibacteriales > Melioribacteraceae > BRH-c32. The sequence continues at coordinate 20,681 of LOEU01000017.1, forward strand.
CTCAATTCTTCTTCTATCGTTACAATTGCACGATTAACCTGCTCTTTAGTAGTAACAAAATATTTAGCGGGATAAATAGGAACACCTTCAGAATCTTGAATTATTTCACCTGTAATAGAATCGATAATCGAGATACGTTCTACTTCATCGCCCCAAAACTCAATCCGTACGGCTTCTTCATTTTGATATGCGGGAATTACTTCCACTACATCTCCCCGTGCTCTGAATGTTCCTCTTGTAAATTCAACATCATTGCGCGAATAATAGATATCTATAAGATTACGGAGCAATTTTTTTCTCTCAAGCTTTTGCCCTTTACGGATAAAAATAATCTGCCGCGCATATTCCTCCGGAGCGCCAATACCATATATACAACTTACACTTGCAATTATTATTACGTCATTTCTTCCTTCAATTAATGCAGTAGTTGCCTTTAGTCGCAAACGATCGATCTCTTCATTTATCGAAAAATCTTTCTCGATAAATAGATCCTTGCGCACCACATAAGCTTCGGGTTGATAATAATCATAATAACTTATAAAAAATTCTACCGCATTATTCGGGAAGAACGACTTAAATTCCGAATAAAGCTGAGCCGCAAGAGTCTTATTATGTGAAATAATAAGAGTCGGTTTATTAATCTCTTTTATTACATTCGATATCGTAAATGTTTTACCGCTGCCGGTAACGCCGAGCAATACCTGATGTTTATTGCCCGCATTAATTCCTGCAATAAGTTGCTTAATTGCTTCGGGCTGATCCCCCGAAGGTTTATAACTTGATTCTATCTGAAAATCAGGCATTTAATTTCTTATCCTAACTTCCGAAGCATGAAAATAATCACCGTGATAATGACCTCTTAAAGTTACTCTTCCCGAAACGTCCATTCCCGGTGGGAGAGAGAGCGGTCCAACTACTTTTACCTGCAATCCCATTGCATCCTCAACATAAAAAATTGTTCCCCCTGCTTCGGGATCTCTTTCAAATCCTCTATCGATTAATACTTTTACAATTATATCTCGATTTGAATTTGAATTTGTATCAAAATCGGAAAATTTTCCGAGATCATCAGTCGGACTGAAGTAATTAAAGTACAATAAAGCTACTGCTAAAATGACTAATCCGGGTAGTACTAATTTCTGTATATTCATTTTATGTTTCCTCTTTTATTTCAAAAACGATTTAAATTGTCTATAAAAGCATTATTTTAGTAGTTCTTATTTCCAAAAATAATTAAAAGGAGCGAAAGTGAAAAAACCATTCCTAATTTTGTTTTTCTTAACAACCTTAATATATGCCGAAACTCCCGATTCTACAAACAATTCATGGAATCCTTCTCTGGTTGCGGGAGCTAATATCTCTCAAGTAGCATTTTCCAATTGGGCTAAAGGGGGCGAGAATGCAATCGCTTGGACATTTTTAGGTGATGGTAGATTGATGAAGGAATTTGATTCCTTAACTTTCAGAAGCAATCTAAAAATAGCTTATGGAAGAACTAAAATCGGATCTGCCGATTATAGAACAACCGACAATGATCTTTATTGGGAAAAAGTTCTTTCTCTTAAAGTGGGCTGGGCTGTTGATCCTTATGTAAGTAATTTAATCAGAACCGCGGTTGCTACCGGTTACGATTATAAAGCCACGCCTGCTCAAAAGATTGCCGATTTCTTCGATCCGGGATATGTTACTCAATCAATCGGTTTCACATATGATAAATTATCATTTTTTAGAACGAGGTTAGGTGTTGCCTTTCAAGAGACATTCACTAATAAATACCGTTCCTATTCGGACGATCCCGATACAAAAGATAAACAAGAAGCATTCAAATTTGAAACCGGTCTCGAATCAATCACCGATGGAGCTATTAATCTTGACGATAACTTAATTTATAAGACAAAATTGCGTTTATTTACTCGATTTGAACACCCCGATACTTGGGATGTGCTTTTTGATAATGTTATTACCGCGAAGGTTAATTCCTGGCTATCGGTTAATTTTACCTATTTAGTGGTTTACGAAAAAGCTCAATCTCCTTACACTCAAATAAAACAAACATTACAAATGGGAATTGTTTATACAATATTATAATTATGACAATAAAAGAAAAACAAGATCAATTAATAAAAGAATTTGAAAATTATTCCGAATGGGACGATAAGTACGCCTATTTAATTAAACTAGGGAGAGAACTAGAACCACTTCCTGAAGAATTTAAAACTGAGAAATATAAGCTAAACGGCTGCCAATCTCAGGTTTGGATTAATGCGAAACAGAATGATGGAAAGGTTGTTTTAGAAGCTGATAGCGATGCTGCAATTGTAAAAGGTCTTATCGCCCTTTTAATAAAAGTCTATTCCGGTTCCACTCCCGATGAGATTCTTACTAATCCGCCTGATTTTTTAAGCAAAATAGGAATTGATAATCATCTTTCTCCGACACGCAAAAACGGGCTCGGTGCAATGTTAAAACAGATTCAAATGTATGCCTTTGCCTTGAAAGCTATGAAAAAATAGAATTTATTTAATTGAATAGTCTTAATAGAATCATCATTTTATGGATTTACCTAAGATTTCTAATTTGAGTTAAAAAGGAGTTTTAATGTTTTACGATATTATCAAAAAAGAAGAATTTGATAAAGTAAGGGCTTTTACGGGCGATTGGGTTCTAAAAATGGAATTATACGCCGAAATGTGCCGATTTAATACACTCATTGCAGTTAAAAAAGCAGGTTCGGGTCATCTCGGTTCCTCTTTATCTGCAATGGATATTGTAACTTATTTATACTTAAACGAACTCAATATTAAGAGCAAAGGTCTCGATTCGGAAGACCGTGATATATATTTCTCATCTAAAGGTCATGACGTCCCCGGGCTATATTCTGTTTTATATTCTATTGGTATTCTGCCCGAAGAAAAATTATTGATGTTAAGGCGGCTTCACGGACTCGATGGTCATCCGGAGGTAAGAATTCCCGGAATTGAAGCTTCCACCGGCTCGCTCGGCATGGGAATCTCTAAAGGACGCGGTATGGCTTGGGCTAAAACCTATCTCGAAAAAGAGGGGCATGTTTATGTTCTAACGGGAGACGGTGAATTTCAGGAAGGACAAATTTGGGAATCGATTCAGGCAACCGCCCATCAAGATATCTCAAATATTACAGTTATTATGGATCATAATAAATATCAAACCGATATGCTTGTAGAAGACGTAAACAATATTGAAGATTTAGTGGATAAAATCACCGCTTTCGGATGGCATGTAATCAGAATTGACGGGCATAATTTCGATTTAATGCGTGATACATTTAAGGAACTTAAAATTATTGATGACCGTCCCAAATTTGTAATAGCTGATACAATAAAAGGGAAGGGTGTTTCTTTTATGGAAACTCCTGCGGCAGAGGTGATTTCCGGAAAAACTTATTACAAATGGCACTCAGGTGCACCCGATGATGTAAGTTACGAACTCGGCCTCGAAGAACTCTCCGAAAGTATCAATATTCTTTCTTATGAACTCGGAATGAATAAACTAATTATTCCGATCAATAAAGCTGAAGGAAAGATAGCTACGAAATCAGATAAAGAATTTGTAACAGACTCTTATGGCGATACTTTAGTGGAATTGGCAAAAACAAATGATAAACTGATTGTTTTAGATGGAGATCTGGCTGCGGACTGTAAATTAAGAAAGTTTGAATATGCTTATCCTGATCGCTTTATTGAAAATGGAATCGCAGAGCAGGATATGGTTTCGATGGCAGGTGGATTAGCAAGAATGGGACTTCTTCCCGTAGTCAATACATTCGCAAGCTTTCTTGCCGCACGAGCAAACGAACAGATTTATAATAATGCAGGCGAGAAAACTAAGATTATCTATACATGCCATTTTGCCGGAATGATACCTGCGGGACCGGGTAAATCACATCAAAGCGTTCGAGATATCTCTCTTTTTAATGCTTTGCCTAATATGACGATTATTCAACCATGCAACGCATTGGAAACAAAACTAGCTACCGAGTATTGTGTAAATGAAGCAGAAGAAAATTGCATGCTCCGTTTGGTCATTGGTCCTTCGCCGGAAAAGATAAAACTGCCCAAAAATTATGAATTCAAGATTGGTGTGGGCACTCCATTAACAAAGGGAAAAGATGCTGTTTTATTTGCTTATGGTCCCGTTATGCTTCATGAAGCTCTAGTGGCTGCCGAAATTTTGAAATCAGCCGGATTCAAACTTAAAGTGATTAATATGCCATGGCTTAATAAAATCGATGATGAATGGCTTGCTTCGGAAGTAAAGGGAATTAAAAAAGTTTTCGTACTGGAAGATCATTCGGTAATTGGTGGGTTAGGCGAAAGAATTCTTGAATCACTGGTAAAAACCGATTCTATAAAAGGAAAAACATTTGAGAAAATCGGACTGACTGATTATCCGGAATGCGGAACTCCATTAGAAGTATTAGAATTTCATGGGTTTGATGGAAAATCATTAGCGGTGAAAGTTTCGGGGATTACCGATTTATCGGACGAGATGGAAGAATCAACAGCAAAGGAAAAATATACCTCCGCCGCTCCACAGTAATTAAAGAAGGCTGCTTAAAGGCAGCCTTCTTTATAAAATTTTTGTCTCCTTATTAAATCAAGAAGATTTTGAAATACCACTAATTCCCATCTGTTAAAGTAACCGGGATTGGAGTTAATTTAACAGAAAATTTACCTTTACTAATGTCTTCTGTGGGAAGATCTTTAGGCGGTGGATATTTATATGATGTTTTCTGCACTTCAAACTCAAATTCTCCTTCAAGCACCAGAGTGACAGGATCATATTTCAAAATTACACTTTTTCCATCTATTGTATTCCATTGCGCATTTTCAACACCTTCAGGAAGCCAAATTGCTTCGGATTCAGGGGAGATACCCTTATCGTAATCGGGTGTAAGATATTCCAGCGTTGCGGGAAATTCTTTTCCGCTTAGCAATGAAATATTGAATACGAGAAATAGAACTTTTTTATCTTGAGCTACTTTAATCTGAACGTAGTCAAGATCATTTCTTTTCTGCAGGGCAGCTTCCTCAATTTTTCCCAGGAAAGTGTTTCCATCAATTTCGCATTCAAAAACAGGATTGAAAGTTTCTGTTACACTATCTGAAAGAGGCTGCTCCGGCTCTTCTTGCAAAGATGTTTGCGGCATTGCTACACTTATAGTTAATATAAGACTATAAAGCACCGCTCCGTAGAGTAGTCTTTTCATTGTATCTCCTTTTTATAAGGTTTTTTTCCTAACGCACTTGGTAGGTATTGCAATGTAATAGAAAAAAGATAAATGGTCAATAAAAAAAATTTTATCAATTGATTTTCTTTCATTATTTTAGTTATAGAGATTAAAGGAAGCTATGCCTTATAAATTAAAAACTGCTACTAACATTGCGTTAATTGTAAATATCTTTTTATTTATTATTAAAGCAGTCATAGGAATTTTATCTAATTCAATTGCCGTAATCTCAGAAGCAGTTAATTCACTTACCGATATAATCTCCTCAATAGCAATTCGATACGCAGTAAAATTATCATCCGATAAACCGGATGCAAAACATAATTTCGGACACCGTGCCGCACAACCGATTGCTGCTTTCATCGTAGCAGTTTTTGCTTTTGTAGTGGGCATTAATATTATTGAAGAATCGATCAACCGCATTTTATCACCTCAATCAATTGATCCAATGCCGGCTGTATATGTAGTTCTTTTAGTTACTATAATTACTAAAGTTCTCCTTAGCGCATATCAACGAAAAGTTGGAAGGATATATCAAAGTCCGGCGGTTAAAGCTGCCGCTGTTGATTCTCTTAATGATATACTCGCTTCGGCAATTGCTCTTCTCGGAATTATTGGCGTTTCGCTCGGATATAATTTTATTGATGGAATCGCAGGTATTCTTGTTGCTCTATTTATTTTTAAAACCGGCTACGAAGTGGGGAAGCAGAATCTTGACTATCTAATGGGTAAATCAGCCGAGAAGGAATTGATAGACGAAATCTCAATCATTGCTCGAAAAGTAAATGGGGTAGTGGGTCTAAATGATATTCGCTCACATTATGTCGGTGATAAATTCCACATAGAAATTCATATCGAAGTCGATAAAAATCTCGCCACAAAATTCTCACATGATATCGGCAATCAAGTCCGATTCCAAATTGAAAATCATGACCTTGTACAAAAAGTATTTGTCCATATTGATCCCGTATAATTTTATTTAAATAAATATTTTAATTTAGTACAACCTTTCTAATAATCGATTAGTCTAACCGAACAGAAGCCGGTGAAGAGAGAATGAAATTAAACGATAAAGAATTAATACTAAAAGCTCAATCAGGAAATATGGAAGCGTTCGAAGAACTTATTTATCGATATGATAATCAAGTGCTAAACATCGCTAAGTCATTCCGTAACAATAGCGATGATGCAAAAGATATCTATCAAGAAGTTTTTATTCGTGTTTATAACGGATTAAAAAATTTTCAGTTTAAAAGTGAATTCTCGACTTGGCTTTTTCGTATTACAACTAATGTTTGTCTGACTTTTGCAGAGAAAAAGAAAAGAAATAATCATGAATCAATTGACGATGTGGTTACTTATGATGGGGAAGAAATTGAAAAAGTATCGGATTCTATTCCGGGGGATTTAACAACTGATTCGCTTATTAATAAAACAGATTTTTATAAACAGATAAATAAAGTAATTGATAAACTTCCGGTGCAGCAGAAATTAGCTTTCACTATGAAATATTTTCAAGAACTAAAGATCCGAGAAATTGCCGAAATTATGAATTGTAATGAAGGAACGGTTAAACGGTATCTCTTCACAGCCGTTACAAAATTGAGAGAACAATTAAAAAATCTCAAACACGAGGTTTAAGATGAAAAATGAATTAAAAGAAAAATTATTCCTTTACTCAATAAATGAACTTTCTGAAAAAGAAAGAAAAGAGATAGAAAATCTATTGAGTGAAGACTTAGAATTGAAAAAAGAATTTGATGAATTAATAAATCTCGGCGAAGCAATAGGTTCTAACAAACCTTCACCGGCTAGTGATGACGAGTTAGCTATTGCCCGTCGAGACTTATTGCGCTCAATTAGAACTCAAGAAGCAGAGGTATCTTCATTCTCGAGATTCGTTGCTTCACTAAAGGGCGCTTTATTCAATAGATACGGATTCGCTTTCACCGGAGCAACCACTTTATTTATCGGAATTTTTGTCGGATATATATTCTTCAGTCAACAACCAATAAATAAACAAATATTGACCGACTCTACTTCGATCGATATAAACAAATTACAGGAAGAAGGAGATACCGAGATATCCAATATTCGAGTAAATGAATCAACAACAAAACCGGATGAAATCGAGATTCGTTTCGATGCTTTCAAACCGATCAGTTATAAAGCGAAAAAGAAAGATCCGTTCGTAAAACAGTTATTATCGGAAGCATTACTAAATTCATCAAATCCCGGCGATAGAATAAGAACCGTGAATAAGATTTCTACTCAAGTTCAGAGCAAAGGATTTAATGATGATCCGAAAATTAAAGCAGCATTACTAAAGGCATTGAAATCAGACGATAATGCCGCTGTGAGAAAAGAAGCTCTCTATTCATTGATGCAGTTCCCTTATGATGAAGAGATTAGAGATGGTCTCCTTAATACACTTTCAAATGATAAAAATTCAGGTCTTCGAGTAGCGGCTATTAATGCTTTAGCTGATATCAAAACTAAGGGCATCTCACTCGATGAAGTGATAAGAAAAACTTTAAATAAAAAAGCCGATCAGGACGACAATGATTTTGTTAAGATTCGTTCTGCATCTTTACTAAAGGAGTTATAAAATGAAAAAGCTAATAATCGCATTCGTATTAATACCGTTGTTATTACTATTTGCTCAAGATGGTAGCAAACAGCCAAAAACAATGAAGCCCGATAAACCGGAATTAGTCGAAAAATTGAGCAAACTACCAAAAGCGATAAAACCACCAAAAGCACCGGTTCCGCCTAGCAAAATCGTTGATGATAATTGGGATTCAGATTCTGACTCCGAGTTTGATTCCGAGGATGGAATACTTAATAAAACTTTCACGGTTGGTAAAGGGGGGAAATTAACCGTGAATGTAAGTCCCGGCGAATTGACCATTAAAACATGGGATCAAAATAAGGTAGAAATAAAAGCTGATGGATTTGATAAACGCGATATTGAAAATATCGATATTACCCAGAATGGAAACGACATTAAGATTAAATATGAATCGGAATTTGGCTGGGGCGGCGATGGTGATTTTATAATTACCGTTCCCGAAGAATATAATCTCGATCTTAGAACTACAAGCGGCGATCTACTAATAAAAGGTAATCTAACCGGATATGCTAAAGCATCCACTATGGGCGGAGATATTTCAGTTAAGGATATAAAAGGGAATGTTGACTTATCCACTCAAGGCGGCGATATAAGAACAGGAGATCTCGAAGGCACAATAATGCTTAATACAATGGGTGGTGATATCCAAACCGGTAAACTTAATGGAAAAGATGCACAGATTTATACAATGGGGGGAGAAATAAATATCAAAAGTTCATCTTCCGATATTAAAACCAAGACCTACGGTGGCGATATACAAATTGGAGATGTTGGTGGTAGTGTCGATTTAGTTACTTATGGCGGAAATATTAAGGTTAATACTGTCGGCGGAAGCGCTAAATTAGAAACCTATGGCGGAAACCTTTTTCTAAACCGCGCTAATGGAGAAGTGCTTGCCAAAACAAACGGTGGAAATATTAATCTAAAAAATATTACCGGTTCGGTGGAAGCACGGACGATGGCAGGCGATATCTCTTTAGAACTAAATCCATCCGGAAACAAAAGCAGTGTTTCTACAAATACCGGAGAAATTGAATTAATTCTTCCTGCTAATGCTAAAGCGACTGTTCAAGCTACAATTAAAGTAAATGGCTGGTGGAAAAATATGAAAGATGATTACAAGATTCATTCTGATTTTGAAGTAACTACCGTTAATAAAGTTGGAAGTGAAGAAGATGAAGAAGAAGAAGGAAATAATAACGAAATTACATCAGTATTCTTGATTAATGGCGGCGGTACTAAGATATTTCTTAAATCAATTAATTCAGATATTTCAATAAGAAAATCACAAAAATAAAATGAGCACGGGGGACCTAAGTAATATGAAAAAGATTTTATTAATAATTTCGCTCCTTCTTTTAGGGACAATAGTATCAGGTACGCCTATTTTCAAAGTCATAAAAAGCTTTAATAATGGAGAATTAAAAAAAGAATTTAATTCCAAACCGGGGAACAGTCTCACATTAGATTTAAAGACCGGTGCTTCGATCGAAATTGAATCATGGGATAAGAATGCAGTTTATTTGCAGATAAAATATTTGAAGAGTAGTGATGAAACTATCGATGTATCATTTGAAGAAACAGAAAACGGAATTGAAGTTTCTTCAAAATATAAAAACCGTAAAAATACGGATGGTTCTATCCAAGTAACTGTTCAAGTCCCGAGAAAACAGGATTTGGATCTCTCTACTATGGGAGGTCATGTAAAGATTGATGGAGTGGATGGAACAATTAAAGGAAGTACGATGGGTGGACATCTTGATTTTTCTAATCTCAAAGGAAATATTAATTTCCAAACTATGGGCGGTCAAATTGATCTTCGAGATTCTGATTTAGATGGAAAAGTAAAAACTATGGGTGGTCGGGTTAAAGTAACAAACGTAACCGGTGATATTGATGCAAGTTCTATGGGTGGAAATGTAATTCAATCGAACGTTAAGGGGCGTTCCGGTAAATCAATCGGTAAAGAGGTAAATATCTCAACTATGGGGGGAGAGATATCTATCGATGAGGCTCCAAATGGCGCTAAACTCAAAACTATGGGTGGTTATATCGAGATTAATAAAGCAGGAAAATTTGCAGAAGTAGAAACGATGGGAGGCAATATTAGCATTAAAGAGATTGATGGCTGGGTAAAAGCTAAAACTATGGGCGGTGATATCGACATAAGATCGACTGGCGATCTGAAACAATCAGGAAATGATATCACTCTTGTTTCTTTGAGAGGCGATATTAATTTAATTATTCCTAACGATGCTTCCGTTAAATTAGAACTTGAAATCGCATACACAAAAAAATATCGCAGTTCTAAACCGGAAATTAATACACCTTTTAATCTGCAAAGCGAAGAATCTAAAGAATGGGATGATTCAAACGGTGATCCACGAAAATATATTAGAGCTACCGGCAATTTCAACGGTGGTAAAAATTTGATAAAAATAAAGACAATTAACGGCGATATAAAAATTAAGGAATTAAAATAGAACAAATAAAATTTTGAGAAGGTGGTTGAAATCCCTGCAAAAATTCCCTTTATTATAAAAAAGTCTATCCCGATACATGCGTAGAACATGTATCGGGATTTTTTTTATATCAGACGCATATCAAATGGGGAATGAGAATCATTATGTTGATTTAAATTTAACGTTTTAATTAACTCTTTGACAGTTTTAATCTCCGCTTCTATTATATGAAAACGGTGTCTAACCAAAGCAAGAGCCGCAAAGGAAACCTTATTTCTATCTCTTTCAAAATTTAATAATTGATTCCTAATTTCATACTGATGATTATCCAACCGCTCTAACTTCTTTTTTAGTTTATATAAGATTTCTGATTTGCTAAGATTGTTCATCAAAAGAATCCCGATATCAAATTCCGTAGCAATCGAGCTCTCTTCAGTAAGAAAATTTGTAATCGATTCTTCGAGCTCATATTCTCCTTCTCTTGTAATATTATAAACGGTTCTCTCAGGAAGATTACTTTGTTTCTCTTTCCTCCCCTCAATCAATCCTTTTTTACGTAAACCGTTTATTACGGCATAGACGGTGGAATCCGCCATTGGTAGCCATTTCTTTGTCTTGAGATTTTCGAGCATCTTTGTTATTTCGTAGGGTCCTCTCTCTTCTTCAGAGAGTATTCCCAATATTAGAGTGGCTAATTTTGATTGCATATCTCTTACTATTCCCATATAGTAGTCTAATGATATACCAGAATAATCAAAATATTTTATGAAGTCAATAATTCTTGCATTATTTTTTTATCGCTTACTACCTCTTCAAACGATTTAAAAATAAATTCGACATTCTCGGAGATCGATTCGTAGCTTAATTCTAGTGATTCTTTCTGCCTCGGATTGATCACTACTATTTTTTGATCCGGCTTTATAACTTTTTTGAAGAGTGCCTTAATATGAATATCAGAACTGGACATAGAATAACCGATAAAGATTATTTTCTTAGCTATCATTATTTCGCGTGATGCTTCGCTGGATAGTTGGCTAACTATCGGGTGCTGCAAACTCTTTAAATGTGACGGTGGAACAATTAGAGTTTGAAATTCTGTTCCGTCTAATGGACACCTATATTCATACTCCATCTTTTCAGGATAGGTGTAGCCGAGCAGTTTTCCTTTATTCAAATCAATTTTTCGATCCCATGGTGTAAGGAGCATCTGATTGCAGCAATTACAATATTTCCAGTTTAGACTCCCATGAAGTTTTATAATCTTAAATGGCGATGGCTCTTCTCCATCCTTAACGCATAAAGGTTTTCTTGGATTAACCCAAAAATTAAATTCTTTTAGCTCAGGCAGATCCTCATAGTTCATTAGTGGAATGCAATAATCGATATAACCATGCTTTTTGAAAAGAAAATTAAACGACTGCTCCAATAAATCATCATAATTTAGAGTTAGAATGGAGATATTTTTATTATTCTCAATTATAGAATTCCAAAAAAGATTATAATAGGTGCTTGATTTATCGGTTTGAATATTAACTACATAATGAATAAGCTTTATTAAATATTCTTTTAAAGTAACAATTTTTTCTAGGGGATATTTAGAGCTAAGACTTTCATTATGCTGTATAAAATAATCAAAAAAACCGAAAACAGCTTCTAATGCAGGATATGTGTTGGATGCGGAATTATACTTGAAATTTTCTTGAATAAATTCTTTAAATATTTTCCCTATTTCGGAGTTATCGATCTCATCGATTCCACCGGAGAGAATCATCGGAAGAAGCGCCCTTTGAAGCGGAACACCATCGGCGAAGGAAGTACCTGCGCCAAGGACAAATAATACATCTCTTTGGTTTGGATAATTTAAATATCGCTCTGAACTATTCAAACTATTTATTTAACTCTATTAAAATAAGCTTTTTATCTTTTTCGTTTCGTGTATTTGTAGGTTTATATGCTAATTCAAATATTGTTGACTTTTTTATATATGGCTTATATTTAAGCTCGGCGATTTTAAATTCGTCAGATAGGTCTCCCCCTTTTATCGCTGCCAAATAGGCCTTATCTTTTATCAGCGGAATCGAGTAACGGAATAGAATAACTAATGGTACAGTAGCTCGGCTTACAATAAGATCAAATGAATTTGCATATTTTGCTATAAATTCTTCACTTTCAACTCGATCATTTTCGACCGTAAGATTATTGAGTTTAAGTTTATTTGTAAATTCTTTTACTGCTTCAATTTTTTTTGCAGTAGAATCAACCAAAACGCCCTTCATCATTGGTCGAATTATAGATAGTGGAATTCCAGGGAAGCCACCCCCCGTTCCAATATCCAAAAATTTAGAAATCCGTTCGGGAATAAAATTGGTCATAAATGCTGAAATGAAAATATGATTTTCAACAATTTTCTGAATATCCTTTCTCGAAACCAGATTTACTTGATCGTTTTTTTCTGTTACTAAAGTAGCAAAATTAGCAAAACGTTCTAATTGATAATCATCGGGACTGATACCATTGTCCCAAAAGTAACTTTTAAGTTCGCGTAAATATTGTTCTTGAAGATCCAACAAACCCTCAAATTTTTAGTTCTTCAAATATACTAATAAAACCGAAATATCAGAAGGAGTAACTCCGGAAATTCTTGATGCTTGTCCGATTGACCTCGGTTTTATCTTATTTAATTTCTCTCTTCCCTCCGTAGATAAAGTTTTTAATTTTACATAGTTGAAATTAAGCGGAATTTGAACGTCTTCTAATTTATCCATTTTTAACACTAATTCTTCCTGCCTTTTAATATATCCTTCATATTTTATTTCTATTTCAATCTGCTCTGCAAGAATTGGGTTCCCTTCTAAAGTCTCGACTATTTCTGATTTTCCGTTGCGAGGAAGATGCATAATAATGCTCGATAATGAAATTTCAGGCCGCTTAAGGAGCTTATCCACCGTTTCCGAAAATTGCAATTTAGCGCTATCAGAATTTTCGAGTATAGGATTTATTATTTCAGGAGTTAGCTTAGTTTTAGTAAAAAATTCTTTAGCTACGGCAATGGATGTTTCATTTACTTTCATCTCATCATATAGGTCTTTCGAGATCAATCCGAATTCATAACCATATTTATAAAGTCTTCTATCAGCATTATCTTGTCGAATTAATAGGCGATGCTCGGCTCGTGAAGTAAACATTCTATATGGTTCATTTGTCGATTTCCCTACAAGGTCATCAATTAAAACTCCGATATATGCCTCGCTCCTTTTTAGTACGAATTCTTTGCGCTTTTGAATTTTTAGAGCGGCATTAATTCCCGCCATAATTCCTTGACCAGCGGCTTCTTCATATCCCGAAGTACCATTAATCTGTCCCGAAAAGTATAATCCCTCAATCAATTTTGTCTCTAAAGTTAAATCTACTTGGTACGGAGGAAAATAATCATACTCGACAGCATAACCGGGTCGGACCATGTTTACAGTCTCTAATCCCCTGATCTTTCTTAATGCTTTGTACTGAACCTCCACAGGTAGAGATGTGGAAAAACCATTAATATATATTAAATCGTCATCCAGGCCTTCGGGTTCAAGGAATAACTGATGACGTTCTTTATCTGCGAAACGAACAATCTTATCTTCAATCGATGGACAGTATCTTGGACCGACACCATTTATTACACCCGTGAAAAGGGGCGATTTATCGAAGCCGGTCTCTAATATTTTATGAACTTCTAAGTCCGTATAAGTTATATGACACGGCACTTGACGTAGAAAAGGGAATTTACTTTTATCGGTTCTGCGCGAAAATGGAAGTGGTGGATCGTCTCCCGGTTGAACTTCTAAAATGTCCCAATCGATTGAATCCTTATGAAGACGTGGAGGCGTTCCTGTTTTAAGTCTCCCGGCTACAAAACCCATACGATTAAAAGATTCAGTTAATCCCTTGGAAGCTTGTTCACCATACCTTCCCCCTTCCGTGGAAGTCATTCCAGTATGCATCAATCCGTTTAGAAAAGTACCCGAACATATAACAACTGCTTTACATTTTATCTCTTCACCGCTCTTAATCTTTATCCCTGTGATCTTTTTATTTTCCTCAAAGACGTCCATCAAAGAATCTTCAATGATCTCGAGATTGGGGGTTTCACTTACTGCTTTTATTGCCTCTTTTGTATAATATTTTCTATCGGACTGCGATCTTCCGGCCCATACAGCCGGACCTTTGGATTTATTAAGTGTTCTGAATTGAATTCCTGCTTTATCGGCAATCAAACCCATTGCACCGCCAAGTGAATCAATTTCATGAACTAAATGACCTTTGGCACTCCCCCCTATCGCGGGATTGCACGACATTCTTCCAATCGCTTCTTTTTCCATTGTTATAAGTGCTACCGAACAACCCATTTTAGCAGCGGCAATACTTGCTTCAATTCCTGCATGTCCGCCACCTACAACTATTACATCAAAATACCTCATTTATTCCTTTCGGTTTCACGTGAAACCTTTTTTACATTTTTTTATTTACTAATTTTTTCGACTTATATCTTCTGTCATATAAAATTATTTTATTCCTACAAACATCACTATCCACACTATCCGGACCACAAAGTAATTTAGCTCATTCATTTTACTTTGAGCTTTTCCACGAAGTTATGATGAAGACTATTTGAATAAAACTAAGTCCTCTTCAAAAAGATACGATACTGAACGTAATATCAACTTAGGAAGATATTATTTTTTTTCTTTATTAAATCTTCCTAAACCGGAAACAAACGGCTCATCAATAAACCTAGTTTATTAATAACCAATGATTCGAGATAATATCACTCGATTAAAATCCAAAGCGCAAATCAAAATTTATTTATCTGAAACGAGTTAATATCCCTTCGGCAATTCACTAACAAATTCGTATTCAAGTTATTTATTAAAAAAGCGAAATAATTCTTACTCTTCTTAATAGTATCGACTTCTATTAAAATCTTTCACGTTATTAAATCAATTCTGGTTTATTTGTTCAATATCTTATTCCAATATTTCAATTCTCAGAATAATCTATTTTCTACAACAATAATTTTCTATGAAAAAAGTAAATTTTGAAATAATATATTTCGTTTCACGTGAAACAGCTCTTAGACAAACCCACTCGCTTAAGTATTAATTTTATAAGTTTAGTGTATAGTGTTTATGCAAATAGTCTCATTTTACGCATAAATCGCTACTTCCCAATGCAAAACTTTGAGAATATATTATTTAATATATCATCATTTGTAACTTTACCTATAATTTCGCTCAATGAATTTTCAGCATTTCTTAAATCGACAGCTATAAACTCACCTGATAATTTTTCGTCGATTGAAACTAATGCTGTCTCCAATTGCTTCTTTGCTAATTTAAGCGCTTCAAAATGTCGAAGGTTTGATACTATCGCAGTTTTTTCACTATAATTAGAAGAACCGATCGCTTTCTCTTTCAAAATGCGATACAATTCATCCATTCCTATTCCGGTTTTAGCCGAAATCTTTACGTCTGCATTAAAATGTTCACCGTGCATTAAATCAACTTTATTAAGCACCTTAATAATTCTATCATCGGTTGTTAATTCCAACAACTCATTATACAAATCAAGTGAGAATCCCGTTTCGATATCGTTAATAAAAAGAACAACATCAGCGGCTTTAACTGCATCTCGACTTCTAAATACTCCTTCTTTCTCGATTATATCTTCAGTAAAGCGAATCCCCGCAGTATCAAATAATTTATATAAAATTCCATCAATAACTACTTCTTCGCGAATTACATCTCTCGTAGTTCCCGGAATTTCGCTTACGATTGCGCGTGATTCCTTTAGCATATAATTAAGAATAGATGACTTGCCAACATTCGGCTTGCCGACTAATGCAGCATTCACGCCATCTCTCATCACTCTTCCGAAAGAATATGTTTTCAGTAGTTCGGAAATTTCATAAATAATACTATTTATCGATTCAGCCACTTTCGAAAGTGAAATAAATTCCAATTCTTCTTCGGCAAAATCAAGTTCCAATTCGATAAGTGATGATGTTGTTATAAGCTCTTCTCTAAGTGAATCAACTTTTTGCGAAAGCAAACCATTGAGCTGATTTCTCGCACCTCGAAGCGATGCATCACTTCTTGAATTAATTATATCGGCTACTGCTTCGGCTTGAGCTAAATCTATTCTTCCATTTAGAAATGCACGCTTAGTAAATTCTCCCGGCTCGGCTAAACGAACTCCATTATCTAAAAATAAAGAGATAATTTTTTGTACGATTAATTGACTTCCGTGAGTGCTTATTTCTACTGAATCTTCTCCGGTATATGAATGTGGAGTTCGGAAAACAGAGATCAGTACATCATCAATCTGATCGCCATCTAATGAAATAATTTTACCGTAATGAATGGTATGAGAATCAGATTCAGAAATTAATTTCTTTCCTTTAAATATTTTATCGGTTGCTTCAAAACTAAGAGGACCGCAAACACGAATAATAGATAAAGCTCCTACTCCCGCCGGAGTGGCTAATGCAGTTATTGTATCTTCGATTAAAATCATATTTCTCTTTTAAGAAAATCTTTTAAATTAACAAAATTCGCCACCATTATCAAATTACATATATCTATAACTTATTTAATCGTAATAAGTTACGTCCAATTTTTGCTCGAGGAAATACAATAAAAGAGAATTATAAAAGAAAATCAATTTAATGTAGTTTATTAATCAATTGACTATTTTTATGGATAGAAACTTTTAATACTCATAAATTGTATTATATGAAGTAGGTAATATGATAGGAGGATAATATGGCAATTGATTTTAATAAGTTTACTGTCAAAGCGCAAGAAACAATTCAAAACGCAATAGAGATAGCCCAAAACTACAATAACCCAACAATTGAACCGGAACATATATTAGCAGCAATGATTCAAGATCCTGATAATCTCGCGGTTTCTGTGATACAAAAATCAGGCGGTAATATATCCACCGTTAAAATTAAGCTTAGCGAATTAATGGAAAAATTACCGAAGGTTACAGGCACAAGCACGAGTATGCCACAGCTCTCACAAATAACCTCAAAAATATTAGATAAAGCCGCAGATGAATCGCGCTCAATGAAAGATGAATATATATCGACTGAACACATCTTAATTTCATTAGCCGATTCGGGTACATCATCATCACAGCTTCTAAATAATAATGGAATTACAAAGAACATAATTCTTGCCGCATTAAAAGATATTCGAGGCAATCAAAGAGTAACATCTCAAAATCCCGAAGAAACTTATCAAGCATTAAAAAAATATGGAAGAGACTTAAATGAACTTGCCCGCTCAGGAAAACTTGATCCCGTTATCGGACGGGACGAAGAAATCAGAAGAGTGCTTCAAGTGCTTTCGAGAAGAACAAAAAATAATCCTGTATTAATCGGGGAACCCGGAGTGGGTAAAACCGCAATTGCAGAGGGACTTGCGCATAGAATAATTTCAGGAGACGTTCCCGAATCATTAAAAACAAAAAAAATAGTCGCTCTCGATCTCGGTGCATTAGTAGCCGGTGCTCAATACCGCGGACAATTTGAAGAAAGAATTAAAGCCGTTGTAAAAGAAGTTCAAGATTCAGCAGGTGAAGTAATTCTATTTATTGATGAGCTTCATCAGCTTGTTGGTGCAGGCAGAACTGACGGCGCAATGGATGCGGCTAATATATTAAAACCCGCATTAGCAAGAGGCGAGCTTCATACAATCGGAGCCACCACACTTGATGAATACAGAAAATATATTGAAAAAGATGCTGCATTAGAAAGAAGATTTCAACCCGTAATAGTAAATGAACCAAGCGAAGAAGATGCTATATCTATTCTCAGAGGATTGAAAGAGCGTTACGAGGTTCATCACGGAGTACGCATTACCGATGGAGCAATCGTAGCAGCAGTTCAATTATCCAATAGATATATCTCCGATCGATTTCTGCCCGATAAAGCAATTGATCTTATCGATGAATCGGCTTCTAAACTTAGAATTGAAATCGATTCTATGCCCGAGGAATTAGATACTATCGAACGAAAAGTAAAGCAGCTCGAAATCGAAAAAGAAGCATTAAAAAGAGAACGAGATGAAAATTCGCAAATTCGCTTAACTGAACTGCAAAAAGAATTAAGTGGTCTCGAAGAAGAAAGAAATATTTTCCGTCTCCATTGGCAGAGAGAAAAAGAGAGAATACAGACAATCCGTAAAATGAAAAGCGATATCGAAAAAGTAAAAATCGATGCTGATAAATACGAACGGGAAGGCAATCTTGGTAAAGTTGCCGAATTGCGATATGGTGTAATTAATGATATTGAAAAAAAATTAAAGAAAGAAACCGAAGAGCTCGCATCGATCCAAGAGAATACAAAAATGCTTAAGGAAGAAGTGGATGCCGAAGATATCGCAGAAGTGGTTGCTAAGTGGACTGGAATACCCGTAAGCCGAATGCTCGAAAGCGAACGAATGAAATTAATTCGTCTCGAAGATGAACTTCATAAAAGAGTTGTCGGACAAAAAGAAGCTGTCTATGCGGTATCAAACGCTATACGAAGATCGCGTGCGGGATTGCAGGACGCAAATAAGCCGATCGGTTCTTTTATCTTTCTCGGTACCACCGGAGTTGGAAAAACCGAACTCGCCCGTGCATTAGCGGAATTTCTGTTTAATGATGAGCATTCGATGATTCGAATAGATATGTCAGAATATATGGAGAAGTTTTCAGTAAGCCGTCTTATTGGTGCCCCTCCCGGTTATGTCGGTTATGATGAAGGTGGTCAATTAACCGAAGCAGTAAGAAGAAAACCATATTCGGTTGTATTGCTTGATGAAATTGAAAAAGCGCATCCCGATGTTTATAATGTTCTTCTTCAAGTCTTGGATGAAGGACGCTTGACCGATAATCAAGGAAGAACGGTTGACTTCAAAAATACGATAATCATTATGACATCAAATCTCGGTTCGCAATTAATTCAAGAAAAACTTAGTTTAATTTCAGAAGAAAATATTGATAAGGTAATGGGTGAGCTTCGTATTGATCTTTCCGAATTGCTCAAACGCACTATTCGTCCAGAGTTTCTTAATCGTATAGACGAGATAGTACTTTTTAAACCATTATTGAAATCGGAATTAAAAGAAATAATAGATATTCAACTTACACGAGTAAGCAAAATGCTTGCCGAAAAAAATCTATCACTAGAAGTATATGAAGAAGCAAAAGATTTTCTATTGCAGATTGGGTATGATATCACTTATGGCGCAAGACCATTAAAACGAACGATACAGAAATATTTAATAAATCCATTATCAGCGGAACTGCTAATGAACAACTATACTGCCGGCGATACTATTGCCGTAACATATCCCGGAGCGGGTAAATTAGAGTTCAGGAAAAATTAATTGCTTAAAAATTCTCTCGTTTTTATCTCGATTATTATAGGAGTGCTCTTTCCTTTTGGGCATTCCTATACCTATTTAATTCAATATTTTCTTATGGTAATGCTCTTTTGGGCTTTTCTCGAAATCGATTTTTCCGGTAATCCATTCAATAGAAAACAATTTTATCTTGTTGCCGCCAATATTATTACTCCCCTATTTTGGTATTATATAATAATGCCATTTAATAGCACATTGGCATTGGTCGCATTTGTTGCAGCTCTCGCACCTACAGCAATAGCATCGGCTACTCTTGTAAGCATCCTCAATAAAAATATAAAGTTCACTACCGTTTATGTAATGATCTCAAATTTTGCAATGAGTATCGGTGCTTCGTTTCTTCTTCCTCTTGTAGTTTCAAAATCGATTCAAATATCCGTAATTGATGTTCTGCTACCTTCGCTTCAGGTAGTGGGATATCCCTTAATACTTGCGCTTATTATCGATAAATATCTCCCCTCATTCGCAAATTATATGATTCAAAGAAAAGGGAATGCATATTTCCTATTAATAATAAATTTATATCTCGCCTCTTCAAAGGCATCCCATTTTATTGTTACCGAATATACCGGTCCCATCTATTTTATCTTTTTTATTGGAATCGCAATTTCGATAATCGCTTTTATAAATTTTGCAATCGGTAAAAAAATTGGCGGTTCTGATCTAAGATTAGAATGCGGTCAGGGTCTCGGTCAAAAAAATAATTCATTTACAATCTGGATTGCTTTAACTTTCTTAAGTCCCTTAGCAGCGCTCGGACCGATATTTTATCTTTTTTTCCAAAATACTTATATTAGTTATCTTCTACATAAACATCGACACGATATAGGCGTTCGCATAAAATGAAATACATTACCCGCACGGTCTGGATTTTATCGGTAATTAGTTTATTTACCGACATGGCGAGTGAGATGCTTTATCCCATTATGCCCATTTATCTAAAGAGTATTGGATTTACGATTTTCCTTATCGGAATACTTGAAGGAGCGGCAGAAGCTACCGCCGGATTAAGCAAAGGATATTTCGGTAAACTTTCTGATTCATTAGAAAGACGAGCACCATTTGTTCAACTTGGTTATTCCCTCGGTGCTATTGCAAAACCGATGATGGCAATATTTATTCATCCGATCGGAATTTTTATTGCTCGGACTATGGATCGATTCGGCAAAGGAATCAGAACCGGCGCTCGTGATGCAATTCTTTCCGATGAAGCAACTCCGCAAACAAAAGGAAAAATATTCGGATTCCACCGTTCAATGGATACACTCGGTGCGGTCATAGGTCCTCTTTTCGCTTTAATCTATCTTTACTACTATCCCGAAAATTATACTACACTTTTTCTTATTGCCTTCATTCCGGGCTTAATGGCTATCGCTTCTTCTTTCCTTATTAAGGATAAAAAGAAAACCGGTTCAGAAAGTGCACTTAGTTCGAGTGAGCGGAAAAAGATCCCCTCTTTTTTTTCATTCTTAAAATATTGGAAGACGAGTCCTGCTCTATATAAAAAAATTGTCATCGGTTTATTGGCATTCACACTTTTCAATAGTTCTGATCTATTTTTATTGCTGCGGATTAAAGATGCGGGCTTGAACGATACTTCTGTTATCGGAGTATATATTTTTTATAATCTCATTTATGCGCTCGTATCGTTTCCGCTCGGGATGCTTGCCGATAAGATCGGACTTAAAAAAGTGTTGGTGGGCGGACTTATTATCTTTGCGATAGTTTATTTTGGTATGTCTATAAACTCATCGATCTATTATTATCTATTTCTCTTTTTATTATATGGAATATATGCCGCTGCAACGGAAGGAATTTCCAAAGCGTGGGTAAGTAATATTACGGATAAAAAAGAAACCGCCACCGCTATCGGTACTTTCACAGCATTCCAAAGCCTCTTTACCATGATTGCAAGCTCACTTGCCGGATTTATATGGTATGAGTTCGGCGCACAGGTTTTATTTATCTCCACAGCCATAGCCGTTGTATGCGTAGTTCTCTATTTCCTTCTTGCGGTGAATAAAACATCCTTAGTAAAAGAATAGAAATATTCAAAATCAAGTACACTCAAGAATCGTATTAATTGAAATACTACCTCGACAATTTTATAAAACTACAAAACCATTTAAACCTATGCATAATTTATTTTGATATACCTGTTATTTTTTTGATCCTTGTGCGAATAATTGAGAAAGAAAAATTCAAATTAATTATCCAGAAGATGAAAGGATCAAAAATTATGAAGAGGTTAAAAGTTATTATTATTTTCGCAATTAGTCTTATAGCTGTCTCAACGGTCTCGGCACAGGATTTACTTAATACATATTTCAATGGAAATAAGGATAGTTTAGTCGCGGCGGCTACTAATCTAATCAATATGCCAAATCCCACTTTCAGTCAATTCAAATCTGATCAAATTAATACAACTGCATCATCTGACAACGAACCAACAAACAATGCTACCGATTATTATTTCTCGATAAGAGATAATCATAAAATATTTGCTTACAAATTTACCAATAAATCACCAAACACTATTATTCTCATTCACGGAGTAAAAAGTAGTGCTATTAATTACCAAAAAACGGCCCAAATGTTGCAACAAGCAACGCAAGCCGAAGTTTATGCTTTAGATTTGAGGGGACATGGAAAATCGGAAGGCAAACCGGGCGATGTGGACTATATCAATCAATATGCTGATGACTTAGCTAATATTGTTAGCTCTATTCGTAAGAATAAACCGAATGGAAAAATTATTATTGCAGGTCATTCAATGGGTGGTGGTATAGCTCTACGATACTCAATGGAAAATTACAATGATAAAGTTGATGGCTTTTTACTTTTTGCTCCTTTGCTTGGAAATAATTCGCCGGCATTTCAAAAAGAAGAAGCTTCCAATAATGACAGCACTGAAGCATTTATGAAAATCCATATTGCTCGAATTATTGGATTGAAAATGTTAAATGAAATCAATAGACATGATAATGATAGTTTGCCTGTTTTATTTTTCAATTTACCGATAGGAACACCACTAAGAGAATATTCTTACCGAGCAAATGCAAGTATGGCACCGGATAATTATATTGATGGCTTAAAAAGTGTAAAAGTTCCACTGCTTGTTTTAGTGGGCGATAAAGATGAAGCTTTTGTTGCAGAAGAACAACAAAAAGCAGTTTTGGAAAATAGCAAAGGAGAAGTAAAAATTATTGAAGGGGCAACACACAACGGACTAAGACTTAATCAAAAAGCTTTTCAATTAATAACTAAATGGTTTTCAAAACTTTAATGCAAATAAAAGAACAAAACCAAAACTTTCAAGAACTCATTAAGCAACATAAAGGCATATTAATTAAAGTTGCCAGAATATATTGCCAAGACGAAGAAGACAGGCAAGACCTTATTCAAGAAATTATGATACAAATTTGGAAATCATTACATAAGTACAATAGTAAGTTCAAAATTTCTACTTGGTTGTATCGAATTTCTATAAATGTTGCAATCTCTTTTTATAGAAAAAATACTGTCAGAAAAAAAATAACGTTCCTTTTAACGAACAAATTTCACACATTCAAAATGATGATACGAATGAAAAACGAGAACAATTAAATTTGTTAGAACAGTTTATTAGCGAACTCAAAGAATTTGATAAAGCATTGATGTTGCTCTATTTGGAAGAAAAAAGCCACTCTGAAATTGCTGATATTTTGGGTATTTCGGTAGGCAATGTTGGAACAAAAGTAGGACGTATTAAAGAGAAAATAAAGTACCGTTTTTCACAACTAAACAAAGAATAAAATGGACGAAAATAAATTAAAAGAACTTTGGCAATCTACAAATGATGATTTGGAACAGATTATTTTGCTTAACAAGAAGAATACAGAAGATATCACAAACATCAAAGTGCAGACTCTATTATCATCTATGAAACCGTTAAAGATATTTACAATTGTGGTTGGAATTTTGTGGGTAGGTTTTGGCAGTATAATAATAATTAATTTATTTATCCACAGCTATAATTACGTTAGCCCGTTTTTTTTATTTTCAGCTTCTATTCAGTTGCTCCTTACTGCAATTGCACTTGTAATATATCTCTATCAGCTGATTCTTATTAATCAAGTAGATATCAGTAAGCCAATAGTTGAAACACAAGAAAAGTTAGCAAGCTTAAAGTCATCGACACTTTGGACTGCCCGGGTCCTTTTTCTACAGCTTCCGGTTTGGACAACTTTTTATTTGACCGAGGGGATGTTTAAAAGCGGAAATATTTTCTTAAACATAATTCAAATAATTATTACACTTTTATTTTCTTCTTTAGCGGTTTGGCTATTTGTAAATATTAAATATAAGAATAGAGACAAGAAATGGTTCAAACTAATTTTCAGTGGAAAAGAATGGACTCCGGTAATAAAGTCAATGGAGCTTTACAAGGAAATCACTGAATTTAAAAAAGAAAATTAAAAAGGAATATTATTCCAGCACTTAATTGGCAAGTCAACCGAACTTCCAAAGTATCAAAAATAATTTTGTAAATCTCTAATTCAATATTATAAAAATAGCAGTAAGGATATTATTACTGCTATTTATTTATAAATTAAACTATCAACATATTTTAGGACAATATTTATAAAAAAAGCTGCCTTAACGCAGGCAGCTTTTAATTAATTCTAACTATATTGATAATATTTCTTATACTCCTTTCTTGTCCGCATCTTCTTTTTTCTTCGCTTTATATATACTCTGCTGTCCTACTCGATCGCGCTTATCGATCCATTTGTCTAACTTGCTAATCAAAAAGCCCATTAGAGCAATTCCGATTAAGATCAAAACGGCTACGAGTATAAAAATCATTGTATATAAAGACATAACTTTCCTTTATTAATAAGACGCAAAAAAGCATAAAAATGTTACGCTTTTTCTTCCCAAACTTGAGCTAAAGTAACGATCATTTTTACAGCCATTTCCATATCCTGAATAGCTACATATTCATAAAACGCATGGAAATTATGTCCGCCGGCAAATAAATTTGGAGTGGGCAAACCCATATAACTTAATCTTGATCCGTCAGTGCCACCTCTAATTGCAGAATTAAGTGGAAGTACATTCAATCTTTTTAATGCTTCTTCGGCATTTGCTTGAACTTCAGGATGGTCATCTAAGATATATTTCATATTTCTATATTGCTCAATCACTTGGAAATCGAATCCTGCGCCTTTGTAATTGGCAACTGTTTTTTCTACTAACGATTTTAATAGCGATTCATATTCTTTCAATTTTTTTGCATCGAAATCCCGAATGATAAATTTTAGTGTTACTAAGGTTTCGTTTCCTTCAATTCCGACAGGGTGAACGTAGCCTTCTCTCTTCTCTGTAGTTTCGGGAGATAAGGTGTCTTTCGGAAGTGATTCTAAAAATTCGGAAGCTAATTTAATTGCGTTTATCATCTTCCCTTTTGCATAACCGGGATGAACATTCTTTCCATGTAATTTTATTACTACTGCATCTGCGCTGAATGTTTCTGTTTCTACTTCCCCTCTCGATGAGCCGTCAATTGTGTAAGCATATTTCGCACCGAATTTTGCAACGTTAAATTTCTCTGTTCCACGTCCCACTTCTTCATCAGGAGTAAAACAAACTTTTATTGTTCCATGTTTTACTTCGGGATGCTGAATCAAATAATTTATCGCATCCATAATTTCTGCAATGCCGGCTTTATCATCAGCTCCAAGTAAAGTAGTGCCGTCGGTTGTAATAATATCAAAACCGATCATATCTAAAAGTTCGGGATTATTTGCTACATCAATTATTTTTGTTGTATCGCCGGGAAGAACAATATCATTGCCTTGATAATTTTCGTGAATTACGGGTTTAACATCTTTGCCCGATACTGCAGGAGAAGTATCAACGTGTGCAATAAAACCGATAACCGGTACATCCTTTTCGCTGTTTGCCGGAAGAGTAGCCATTACATAACCAAACTCATCCATCGTCGCATCTTTTAATCCGATTTCATGTAATTCTTTCACTAAATCTTTAGAAAGTTCTAATTGTTTTAAATCACTCGGAAAAGAAGTAGAATCTTCATTAGATTGCGTATCATATTTTACATATTTTAGAAATCGTTCTACGACTGTAAATTTGTAGTTAGGATTAAACATAAATTCCTCATTATTTTATTTATTTTAGTTCCATTAATATTGATTTATGAATAATATCTAATTACGCTAATAATATCAACTAACATAGAAAATAGATGAACACAATTGAATTAATTCGTAAAAAAAGAGAAGCTAAATCTCTCTCAACTGAAGAAATCGAGTATATGATCGAAAATTTCGTAACCGGAAAAATTCCCGATTATCAATTCGCTTCATTTTTAATGGCGTCCTTTATTAATGGTTTGAATAAAAAAGAGACTTCCGCATTAACCAAATCGATGTTATATAGCGGAAAGGTGCTCGACCTATCTGAAATTCCGGGTATTAAAGTGGATAAACATTCCACAGGCGGAGTGGGTGATAAAACATCTCTTATTATTGCTCCTATTGTTGCTGCCGCAGGCGTTCCCGTGCCAATGATTAGCGGACGCGGACTCGGTCATTCAGGCGGCACTCTCGATAAACTCGAAGCTATCCCCGGATTTAAAACGAATCTAAACTTAAAACAATATAAATCCGTTTTGAAAAATTGCGGTGCTGTTTTAATCGGACAGACAAAAGAGATTGCTCCGGCTGATAAAATAATTTATTCGCTTAGAGATGTAACTGCAACCGTAGAATCAATCCCATTAATTACCGCAAGTATTATGAGTAAAAAACTTGCCGAAGGTATTGATGGACTTGTACTTGACGTCAAAACGGGTAACGGTGCTTTTATGAAAACATTAAATGATTCTAAAGCCCTCGCTCAATCATTAATTGATACTGCCCTTTCATTTAATAAAAAAGTAATCGCATTTATTACAGATATGAATCAGCCGCTCGGTAATTATATCGGTAATTGGTTTGAAGTCCTTGAATCGATTCAAGTGCTGCAAGGAGAAAAAGTAGATGATCTTCTCGAAGTGTCTTTAAATCTTTCAGGTGCTATGATCTATCTTGGTAAAAAAGCCGGTTCAATTAAAGAAGGAATAGATATATCAAAAGAATTAATTAAGAACGGAAAAGCATTTGATAAATTCCTCGAAATTTCAAGACTTCAAAATGGTGAAGAGCAATATTTAAGGGATCCATCTCTATATCCGCAATCTCAATATGTCGTTGATATAACTGCCGATGAATCGGGATATATATCAAGTTACGATACTTATCAAATCGGAATGATATCACTTGAACTTGGCGCAGGAAGATTAACCAAGAATGATATTATCGATCCTAAAGCGGGAATTATTATAAATAAAAAGATTGGCGACAAAGTAAAGAAAGGCGATTCAATTGCTCAACTCTTTACTGATAAAGAAAATGCAATTGAAAAAGCTATTAATGATTATGGTGCTTCCATTGGTATTTCAAAAAAGGCAACCAAAAAACCGAAATTAATAAAAACCGTTATTCATGGTTAAAAGGGATTTATAAAATGAAACCAAAGAAAATAAAATTACACAAAGACGAATCGATATTGGAGATCATTTGGGATAATGATTTTGTTCATCGATTCCCATTAAAATTTTTAAGAGATGAATCTCCCGATGCCGGCAATAAAGGGGAAACGATTATGTGGAAGCATTATCCGCCACCACCAAAAGGTCCGGATAAACCGGGAAAATATGAGATTGAGAAAATCGACAAGGTCGGTAATTACGGAATCCAAATTAAATGGAAAGATGGTAATGACGATGGCATCTATTCGTGGGATCTGCTTGTGCAAATGGGAGATTTAATCGAAGTAAAAAACAATCTCCGCAAAGATTTAGATAATGAATAAATAGATAAAAGTTGTAAAGATAGAAAAGGTAAAGATTAGTTTAGAAAAAAAGGGTTCTGCCATTAATAAATCTAATCTTCACAACGAAATATCATCAGGAAAAAATGTAGGAAAAGACGTTTGGTAAAAACATTTTAAAGAGTAGTGAAATTTTCAGCAGGCATTATGGATTAAATTAATGCCTGCTAAATAAAATTATAATAGCTCTTTTATATGATTTTCATAAACAGACATGGATACAAGTCCTTCGTGCATTGCTACAACGGAACCTTTCTTATCAATTATAAATGATGTAGGTATAGCTCTAATTCCGCCATAAGACTGATATACACCCATATTGCCATAAACAATCGGATAATTAATTCCATACTCTTTTATGAATGGAACTACTTTATCTTTGGTATCGGAATCGGTAGAAATACCAATAATCTCCACACCCTTACTGCCATATTTTTTCTTAAGAGCAACTAAATCAGGAATACCTTTACGACATGGGGGACACCATGTAGCCCAGAAATCAATAATTACTACTTTACCTTTTAGATCGGAAAGTTTAAGAGTTTTTCCATCCGATGTCGGTAAATTAAAATCAGGTGCCGGTGTTGATTTACTCTGTGGTTCAGAAGCAGCGAGATAATTTGGAGGATATGGACCTTTCTCCGGTTCTGATCCTGTATTATTTAGTACGAATAAGACAACAACTAAGCCAATAAAGAAACCGGTATAGATCCAATTCTTCTGTTTTTTAGTTAAGCCCGTAGCTTCATTCTTTTTTGATTTATTTTTATCAACCATTATTTCCAATCCTTATTTTTTATTCAATAATTTATTAAGGTCATCTACAAAGATAGAAATTTCTTTATCAGAAAATCCTTTTTCTTTGCATGCATTTTCTAAAGAACCCCAAATTGGCTCGCCGCACCTTAAACATCTAATGCCCATTTCCATTAAATAGGCAACTGATTCGGGAACTTCTTTTATAAGGTCTTCGATCTCTATCTCTTTTTTAATTTCAACTATCTGATTCACTTTTTTGTTCCTTTTTCTTCGTTAAGGGGAATATATAAATTAAGCCAATCAAACCGCCATACATTGTAGAAATCCAAGGATTGCTCGTAATTGGACAAGTGCCCGTATTGCAGCCGATGAAATAATAGTAAGAATACCCAAGAACCGCTCCAAGAAGAACCGGAAAAGATTTTTTTAGCACAATTTTATAATTCACACAAAAATTCCTTCTTTAATCAAATATCTATTTTTCATTAGATGCTAAAATTTATATTTAGTTTCAATTCTTATTCTTGCTCTTATATAACTGATTTGATACTTTATGATAATTAATTTTAATAATTAAGACCGGAGCCGCAAATGACATCATACGAAAAACATTTGTATATGATAGTCTTCCCGATCAATGCTTTAGTAGCCTCACAACTCGAACCGGATCAGTTCGGCGAACACTATACAATTGGGAGCGCGAAACATTTCAGCGGTAAGGTAATATTTGCCGAAATTGATATAAATTTCAGAAATAAATATTTCGATATCGATAAGTATCTCGCTCAAACTATTCCGCATGACGACGGTCAACCTAAAAAAACTAAATTCATCTCATCTTATAATGTTTTAGAGAACATCAAATTATCGGCGATTCAAACACTACATCTATGCACAACAAATGGGAAAGTCTTGCCTATTCTGCCGGAAGAATATACAGCATATAACGAGCCGGGAAAAATTCGGATATATCAAGAGATAACTCCACTCGAAACTCTTGTTGCCTCCACAAAAGATCAAAGACAATTTGGTAAGTTTATTACCACCGGTTCAAAATCTAAGGGTGCTCCAAAAATCTGTTTTACTCAAATTGAATTTGATATCGAAAATTTTATTCGAGAAAATAAGAATAAAGAGATATTCAATATTGAGCTTCCGGGGGTTAATCCTTATCGCATATATGACTGCTTAAATGAACTAAAAGAACAACCCGAAAAACTTACAAAAACCTTGACTTTAGGTAGCTTATTGCGCGATTTATCATATAAATTATTGCGTCATGGTTTCTGGTTCTTTGGTGATGACGAAATTAAATTCTTCCCAATGCCATCTTTAAACGAACTCGAAACGAAATACTTTTCTTGGTGGAAGCATGTAAGATGATTGTTTTATAATACGCTACCTTTAAACATAATTTAAACCCCCCGCATTTAATGTGGGGGATTTTATTCTGCCCTCCTTCCTGATTTCATCAATGAATATTATTCGCTCACTAAAGCAACCATAAAGCACAATTGCCATTCCAAGCGTCTTTAACAATGCGACATCGTATCAATATTTTAAATTATTAAGTGGATTAATTCGATAATATATCTTATAATATAAACCAAAATAAGAGAGACTGTCGTGTTTGTTCAAAAAGAAAATGTAATCGAAAATAAAAATGAGTTGAAATTAAAGGCAAAGGAATTAGAGAATTTCATCCGCTATAATATTCCTATGACCGATTATTTAGATATTTCGATAAAAGAACTAAAACCGTACTCCATTATTGTTTCCGCACCATTAAAACCAAATGGCAATCATTATGGAACAGTGTTCGGAGGAAGTATCTCTACTTTAGGAATTGTCTCCTGTTGGGCTTTGCTCCATCAAAAAATGATTGATGATTCCGTTAAGGGTATATTAGTTATTCAACAAAGCAATACTGAATTTTTGAGACCTGCACGCGGAGAGTTTGAAGCACGATGTAACTCATTAGATGAATCTTCTTGGCAGCAATTTATGGATGATTTCGCTCTTAAAGGAAAAGCAAAAAAGATGATGCGCTCCGAATTATATTGCGGCGAAGAGCTAATTGCCGTAATGGAAGGTAATTATACTGCTTTAGGAAAAGCTCGTTAGAAATAATTTATCTTGCGATTATCTAATCTATGATTCATTCCCTCAATCCCTTGCAAGCCACCGGTATGGATCGCCAGAACCGTTTTTCCTTCGGGAATAAAACCCGACTTTATTGATTCATTGAGTCCAAACATCATTTTACCTGTATAAACGGGATCAAGCTGAATCTCATTTAATTTATAGAACTCCTCTATAAAAGCTAATAATTCCGGTTTCGTTTTTGCGTATCCTCCGAAATGATAATCTTTTATCAAATCAAAATTATTATACGAGGAGGAGGAATGAAGATTAACAAAATTATTTATTTCACCTCTTAAAAATTCAGCACCTTTTAGAACCGGAAAAACATAAATAAATTTTTCTCCTCTTAAAGAAGAGATAATTCCTGCTGCGGTACCTCCCGTCCCGGCGGCAAGGGCAATATAGTCATAATCAATATCGATATTATCCAAAATTTCCGCAGCCCCTTTAATTGCAAGTTTATTGCTTCCCCCCTCGGGGACATAAAAAAATTCTCCATATTTTTCTTTTAGCTTAGCCTTAAATTCATCGGTGTGTTTTAATCGATATTCGCTTCTTGGTACGTATTCTATTTTCATTCCATTTTGTGCTGCGAATTTAAGAGTGGGATTTATCGGATAAGTAAGTTCTCCTCTGATGATCCCTATGCCTTCAAAACCAAAAAGTTTGCAGGCATACGAAAAAGCATGTATATGATTTGAGTATGCTCCGCCGAATGAAATCAAGCGGTTTATATTATTTTCGAGAGCATATAGAATATTGTATTTTAATTTATAGAATTTATTTCCTGATATAAAAATATCCGTTAAATCGTCCCTCTTCATAAATACATTCACGGGAATATTATTTCCCGGAAATTTAATTTGCTGAATCGGAACAATCGGATTATTTTCAAAAATATTCATCTACTTAGCTCTCTAAAAAAATAGAAAAGTTGTTATTCATCATATCCTGAGTATTCGGATATCCAACTGCTTATTCTCGGCTCACCTGCAAAGAAATCCTTTTTCTTTCCTTGGGCTAATGCCCATCGATCCATCCAAGAGATGCCGGCTCTGCCCGTAAATACATCAGGCAATAGATAAACTTTATCCTTTAATGCTTCTTCAAGCGAAATGAAATTATATCCCTCTTTTTCAATTTGCGATAAAAGAAGATCAATATAATCAGCATTGAGTGCATTAGAATGAATGAGTAGAATATGTTTAATATTTCTTCCGAAAAGTTTCTCGGATTGCTTCTCATAAAACCTAACCTTATCAATCATATAAGGAATATAATCCTTTGCAATTTTCTTCATCAAGAGAGAATCACCTGCGAGAAGTGCTTTCTGATACGAAAAGGCATAAATCCATTCTGAATTATCGATTGTAACCGGAGCTATCTTATATCCATTTTCTCTTAAGAAGTTATTAACACTATCTTTTATTTCCAAACTTCTCCCTGTATGAAGATAAGGGTGCCGAAAATATCGGAGCTGACCGCCTGCTTTTTTTATCATTGGTTTTATTTGAGTTTCACCTTTTAATATATCTGCCTCAAATTCACTAACAGTAGAATTATGCAATCCTTTATGAGAATATGTATGATTGCCTAACTCCATTCCCGATTCAAGCCATAATTTTAGTAACTCTAACTTCGCCGGATTTATTTTTCCATCTGTTTCCAATTTATTTTCATTTACAAAGCCAATTGCCGAAATTTTTTCTGCACTTAATTTCTTTAGAAGTTTTTGCGTATAATAACTTTGCATTTCGGTTGATGTAGTGCCATTCTGTTGGAATGGCAAATCATCTATCGTTACGCAAATCTCTTTATTTGATTGCGACATAATTATACTGCTAAACAACAAAAAGAATAATATATTTTTCATCTTTACCTTATTTTTGATTGTATTTTATTTCTCCGCCTACAACTGTATAATGCACACGAGTATTAAGTATTTCCTCTTCGCTGCATTTAAGTAAATCATTAGAAAGCACAACAAAATCTGCAAGTTTACCTGGCTTCAAACTTCCTTTAATATCTTCCTCGAATGCCGCATAAGCACCATTAATTGTATATGTCTTTAATGCTTCTTGACGTGTCAATTTTTGAGCAGGATAAAACAAAGATCCATCTGAGGTACTTCTTGTAACGGCAGCATAAAAACAAGGTATCGGATTAACTTTTTCAATCGGTGAATCTGTACCGTTACAAATTATTGCACCCGAATCGGTTAATTTTCTCCAAATGTAAGCTCCTTCTTCGGCTCTTTTTTCACCAATTCTTTTGACAACAAATGATGCATCAGAAGTGCAGTGGATCGATTGCATTGCCGCAATAACTCCAAGCTCTCCAAATCTGCCAATATCAGCCGGATTAAGATGCTGAGCATGTTCTATTCTCCATCTATAATTCTTTGAATCTTTTCCCAATACCGATTCATATAGATTAAGTACTTCTCTATTAGCTCTATCGCCAATAGCATGAATCATTAATTGAAAACCATTGTTTTTGGCAATTTGAGCAGTCTCTTTTAATTCTTCCATCCAAGTAACGTTCTGGCCATAAGCACCGGGAAGATCATCGTAAGGTTCTAACATCCATGCGCCTCTTGAGCCGAGTGCTCCATCTGCATATTTTTTAATTCCGTTTACGGTAAGATGATTTTTTCCATAACCCTTAATTTTATAATCGGCAATTTTCTTTTTTAATATATCATTGGGTTCATGCAGCATTATATCAAGTCTAACATCTATTAGACTTGAATCCACGAGTACTTTTAATAGATCAATTTCGTCGAATGTAGAACCTGCATCATAGAAGGAAGTAATACCTCTTTTCATACACTCTTCGGATGCTAATAAATATCCTTTCCGGTCGTAATCACGTTTCTGTGCATCAGTCCATTTATCCTTATAATCATCATATAATTTAGAAATTAATAGTTCGGCGTTTTCTTCAAAGACTCCGATTGCATTACCGAGTGAATCACGGACAATCTTTCCGCCTGCCGGATCGGCTGTGGATTTATTTATTCCCGCTAAGTCCATTGCTCTTTTATTCGCAAATACTGCATGCCCGCTTGCATGAGATAGCATTACCGGGTTTAGTTTTGATGCTTTGCTAAGACCCTCGTGGACGGGATAACCTTCCACATTGATTTCGGGTTTAGGATCAAACTTTTCCTGATGCCACCCTCTTCCAACAATCCATTCTCCGGGAGTGGAATTATCGGCTGCTTTTGCTACCATTGCCACAACCTCATCCCAATTTTTTGCAGTTGTTAAATCCAAAATCATTAATGAATGCCCTAATCCAAGAAAATGAGCATGGCTTTCATAAAATCCGGGCATTAAGAATTTACCCTCTAAATCTATTGTCTTAGTTGAGTCTCCTATATAATCTTCAATATCGTCCGTATAGCCGATTGCAAGAATTGTATCTCCTTTGACTGCAATAGCTTCAGAGATTACATCTCCATCCATTGTTACAACTTTACCATTTATAAATACAAGGTCAGCTTTTTCCAAATTATTCCCTCCACAATTAAAAAGCAGTGAAGCTAATGCAAACAATAAAATTAATTTTGTCAGTTTCATTATTTCCTCTTTTTATTTTTTTTATTATAAACGACTGGAACCAGATTAATTGTCGGCTTAATTTCCTTATAAACCGGATTCTTCTCATAAAATACAGATTCAAGAAATAGTCCCGATGGTGGAGCGGTAAATTTAGCCGGCTCATTACTTCTATTTTTTAGGTAATAGATAATATCATTTTCATTTTGTTTCCCTCTTCCGATCTCGACAAGCATTCCTACAATTCTACGAACCATCTTCCACAAAAAATGCGAACCTGAAATTCTTAATACAATTAAGCTGTCGGTTTCGAGAAATTCAATTTTATTTAATAATACTTTTGTTGATTTTTCTTCATCGTCGATATCGCAAAAAGAAACAAAATCATTCATACCTTCAAATAATATAGCCGCTTTTTTCATCTTTTGAACGTCAAGATCATCTTTTATCCACCAAACATACGGTTTTCCGAATGCTGTTCTTCTTTTGGCAATCTGATAAATATAACTTCTTTCTTCGGCACTATGACGAGCATGAAATTTATTATCCACTTTTTCCACTTCTAAAATATTTATATCGAAGGGGAGAAGATCATTTAATTTCATTCTGATGATTTCAGGTCCGAGCATTGTATCTACGTCCAAATGAGCCACTTGATTTAGAGCATGAACACCCGCATCAGTTCTTCCCGATCCCATTAAGTTACATTTACCTCTTCCAAAAATCTCGTCTGCCGCATCAAATATTTTTCCTTGAACGGTCTTGCTGTTTTTTTGCATCTGCCAACCGCTGTATCGAGTACCTTCATATTCAATATGCAACTTAAATTTACTCATATCATCCTTATTTTAATGGAATCGGTTACTTTTTTTTATATTTTTATAATTAAAAATAAGCAAAATTATGACTCCAAATATGAAATCCGCATCTATATCAAATATCTTTTATCCAAAATCACTATGTCTTGCCGGTGCATCAACCAAGGAAAAAAGTATCGGTTACGAACTACTTAAATGTATTAAAAAATATGGATATACCGGAAAAGTTTTTCCCGTTAATCCCAATGCCGAATCCGTTCTCGATTATAAATGCTTCAAATCAATTGATAACATTACCGAACAAATTGATCTTGCAATTATCGTAGTTCAAAAAGCTTATGTGGAAGAATCGATCGATTCCCTTTTAGCTAAAAAAGTAAAATCGATAATTCTCATAACTGCAGGATTTAAAGAGACCGGCAAAGAGGGTGAAGAACTTGAGAAAAAGATATTGGCAAAAGTTAAATCCTCAGGAGCTCGGTTAATCGGTCCGAATTGTATGGGGGTAATTAATACCCTTTCGAGTACAAAACTAAACGCAACTTTTGTAGCCGAAGAGCCGCAGATTGGAGCAGTAGGGTTTTTATCGCAAAGCGGTGCTATCGGGGCGGCAGTACTTAATTCGCTTCGTGAAACCGATATTCGTTTCGCACACTTTATTTCCGTAGGTAATAAAGCTGATCTTAATGAAAATGATTTCCTTCATTTTTGGCAAAATGATGATAATATAAAAACTCTCACTTTCTATTTAGAAAGTTTTATTAATGGCGAAGAATTTATTGAACCGTTTATAAAAGGTGAAATTACAAAACCGGCTATCATATTAAAATCGGGCAGAACCGCAAGCGGTATGAAAGCGGCATCATCTCATACAGGCGCTCTTGGAAGCAGCGATAAAGTTGTTAATTCCGTACTAAAACAATTTGGTATCATAAGAGCCGAAACAATAAATGAGCTCTTTAATTATTCTAAAGGATTGGAAAATTTTCCATTTCCAAAAGGGAATAAAGTCTGTGTAGTAACTAATTCAGGCGGTCCCGCTATTTTAACTGTTGATTCACTTGCAAAAGCAGGTTTAGAATTATCAGAACTCTCCGCTGAGACTAAGAGTAAAGTAAGAGAAATTATTCACATCGAAGGGAGTGCTGAAAATCCGATCGATCTCCTTCCCGGAGGAAATTTTGAAAGTTTTCCTGCGGTAATCAAAACCGTCCTCGAAGATAAAAATGTTGATTCTGTAATCTCTATTTTTATTGAACCCGTAATGGTCTCAGTTGATCCGATAGTCGAAGCAGTTAATGCGATCGATAGCGAAAAACCGATTTATCAAATTATAATGCCACTGCCCGAATTTTGGAGTAGATACAAAGGAGAAAAACCGATTTTTAGAAATCCGGAAGACCCTGCAAAAATTATTTCTAATATTTTGTTCTATTCAATATCGCAAAAGAAAGACAGATCAAAAAGCATTGAACTTCTCGGACTAAAGGATTCAAAAGAAATTATATCAACCAATATTTTCCTATCTCAAGAAGAATCTTTAGATCTTGCTAATCAATATTCTATTCCGGCCGTTAAGAGTTTATCAATTCCCGTCGCCGAATTAGATAAATCTGAAATTGATTTTTATCCTATTGTAATTAAAGGAATTAGCAGTGATGTAATTCATAAATCGGAATTAAATGCGGTTAAACTTAACATAAAAAACAAAGAAGAATTATTAAACGCAGCTAAAGCAATAGAGAATAATTTTAGCATCAAAAATTATAAAGTGGATTCATATCTAATTCAGTCCTTCTTAAAACCGAAACATGAAATTTTAATAGGCGGATTTAGAGACCCCTCTTTTGGTCCGATGATAATGTTCGGCAGTGGCGGAAAGTATGTGGAAGTGTATGATGACACTTCTCTTAAATCTGCATTTATATCCGAAGAGGATGTTGATGATATGATTAACTCTACAAAGATGGGAAAAATATTAAAAGGAGTAAGAGGAGAAGCACCTGCCGAAATAAAAAAACTTAAAGAGATAATATTTTCTTCGGCTAAGATGTTAGTAGAAAATAAAAATATAATTGAATTCGATTTTAATCCGATGATATATACAGAAGAAGGAAATTTTTCAGTTGTTGATATTAGAATAAAACTAAGTGAGAATAGATGAAAATAGCGTTTGTTTCGAGCGAAGTATTCCCTTATGCAAAAACCGGCGGATTAGCTGATGTAGCGGGAACGCTTCCAAAAGAATTATCTAAACTTGGCGATGAAGTGATTGTCTTTATGCCAAAATATAATACATTCGGCGAAGCAGAATACGGTCTTCATTACAGTTGGGATATAGGAGAAATTCCTATCCGCTTAGCAGGAGAAGTCCGCTCGGTACATGTTCATACAGCTTCTCTTCCTGATTCAAACGTAAAAATTTTTTTTATCGACTGCCCTTATTATTATCATCGTTTTAGAATTTATACTAACGATATAGATGAAGATGAACGTTTTCTCCTTTTCTCAAAGGGTGTAATCGAAGTGATGCAAAGGATCGGTTTTGCTCCAGACATTATTCATTGTAATGATTGGCAGACCGGTGTGCTTCCTCTTCTATTGCGAGATAACTACGGTTGGGATAAAATGTTTGATAAAACCGCCTTTGTATTTACTATTCATAATATCGGTTATCAAGGAAGATTTAAAAAATCTTCTTTTACCAAAGCAGAGATTAAAGATGAATATTATCTTCATGGTGGACTCGGCGAATATGAAGGCGGAATTAATTTCCTTAAGACGGCTCTTCTTACTTCCGATATTATAAATACCGTAAGTAATACTTATGCTCATGAATTATTGACGAGTGAATTTGGTCACGGTATGGAAACCTTTCTTCAAAAAAGAAAAACTGATCTTTGGGGTATATTAAACGGTATCGATTATAACCAGTGGAATCCCGAAACCGATAAATTTATTCCTCATCATTTTTCGATAAATGATCTCTCCGGAAAACTAGAAAATAAAAAATTTCTTCTCAAAAAATCGTATATTCCTTTTGACGAAAACAAGCCTTTAATTGGAATTGTATCACGATTAGTGAGTCAAAAAGGATTTGATCTTATTAAATCGGTTTTATATGATTTAGTTTCTTTAGATGCACAATGGGTAATTCTTGGAAGCGGTGAACCGGAATATGAAAAAATGTTTTACGATTTATCTCGTTATATCCCAAATAAAGTGTGGTCTTATATAGGATTTAATAATGAACTTTCTCATTTGATTGAAGCAGCATCGGACATATTTCTAATGCCCTCAAAATATGAACCGTGCGGTCTTAATCAAATCTATTCTCTGAAATATGGAACGGTCCCGGTAGTAAGAAAAACCGGTGGACTTGCAGATACAGTTCTTGATTGGAACGAATATCTTGCTCAAAATATGGAGATAGGAACAGGATATTCTTTTAGTGATTATACTCCTTCGGCTTTACTTCATTCTGTAAAGCGAGCCGTTGGCGATTTCCACAATAAAGAGGTGTGGAAAAAAATCCAACTTAACGGAATGGAAAAAGATTATTCATGGGAAAAATCAGCAAAGCTGTATCAACAGATGTATGAACAAGCAATAACAAATAGAGGGCAATCTAATTGGAATCGAGAAACTTAGTCATTGGTGCTACCGGTGGGATCGGTAGAGCAGTTGTAAAAGCATTATTTGAAAAAGGAGAACAGGTTACTGTTTTCGTCCGCAAAAGGGAAAAAGCTGAAAAATATTTTTCTGAATTCCCCGATATAGAAATTATCGAAGGAAATGCTTTTAGTTGTTTTGATGTTGAACAAGCATGTTTTAATAAACAAAATGTTTTTTATTGTTGTAATATTCCATATCCCGAATGGAAATTTGATGCTAAAAAACTTCTTCGCATTTCACTCCACGCAGCAATTATAGCAAAAGCAAAATTCATTTTTCCCGGCAACGTATATGTATATGGCAAAGCCCAAACCAATCCCGTAAAAGAAAATCATCCATGGAACGCACACACTCGTAAAGGAAAAATCCGTATTGAAATGGAAAATATAATTAAAGAAAGGGCAAATGAAAGACATGGCAAATATTGTATTGTCCGTTTCCCTGATTTTTATGGTCCTTATGTTGTCAATGGTTTCTCCGAAAAACTTTATTTAAATGCTAAGAAAGGAAAGCAACTTCTTTGGATCGGAAATCCCAAAACTATT
The DNA here is from genome assembly GCA_001516025.1 of bacterium BRH_c32. Classification (GTDB taxonomy): domain Bacteria; phylum Bacteroidota; class Ignavibacteria; order Ignavibacteriales; family Melioribacteraceae; genus BRH-c32. Next base: position 59,948 of record LOEU01000017.1, read on the forward strand.
ACCGAATATGTTTTTGTTGAAGATGCCGGTAAAGCTTTAGCTGAAGCAGCTCTTTCAAATAAAGGCGATAATCAAGAATTTAATTTCCCTTCTAATTCCCCATGCACTAATAAGGAATATCTTGATACTATCATTAAAGTCTCGGGCAAAAAATCTAAAACTCATTTCCTTAATTCCGGTATCTTGTTTTTTATTCTTGGCTTATTAAATAAGAATATTTGTGAGCTAAAAGAGATGCTCTATTTAAAGAGAGAAAAGCTTGTTTTGGATGGTCATAAATTTAAATCAACTTTTGGGTTTCTTTCAGAAACCGATTTAGATACAGGCGTGAAAAAAACTTTTGAATGGACAAATAATTTTTTCAAATAGTTTCTATTTATTAATAATGATAAATCATAGAGGGATGATTTGTTGTTTTCATAATAAGTGTCGCAGTCTATAAGGCTTGAAATATTTTTCTCCCCGTATAGCTGCCAAGTACCTGTAATACCGATATTAGAAGAAAAACTATCTCGAAGATTATATTCAGCTGGATAGTTTTTTTTCATATACTTAAGGTCTTTTTTGTTTAATGGTCTCAAACCCACCAAACTCATTTTCCCTATCAAAACATTAAAGAGTTGGGGCAATTCATCTAAATGAGTTTTTCTTAACCATAGTGAATATCTATCTATTTTTATTCTGGGATCATTTTTAAGGAAACAATGATTTGCTTTTTGGAGTTTTGATTTAAGAAATTCCTTTTTAGATACTGTTCTAATTTTGTATATAGTAATTTTTTCTTTAGATAATGTTATCCAACGTTCCTGCTTATAAATTGGAAATTCGCCCAGAATCCAAAAACTTATAAACAGCAAAATTACTAATAGAGGAAGAGTAATTATCAGTAGTACGAATGATACAAAAATTTCAATTACTCTTTTAGAAAGATCAATCGTCATTAAAAAGAATTTATTTGTTTTACAAATTAAGTTCTACCTTAGCATATTTTCTTTCTGTAATGTAAAACGGTGCAAGTAAAGCAATAATCATAATAATTACCGCTGAAACAAAAAGAATACTTCCGAAGATAGTATCATATTCCAATAAATTCAATTCCCCAAGAAGATAGTGCCAATCGTGAATCACTTTATTTCCACCTAGAAGCGGAAGAACCATAGCTCTTGCATCCGATACATAAACACTCACATTCATCATGCTCTCTGCAAACCAGATTGTAGAAAGTTGAAATAATACTTTTTGTTTCCTTACGAAATAAAAAACAACAAACATAAGAGGAATAAGTAATTGAGTAAGACTTCCGCCAAGCATATATAAAAATCGGGGGAAAATAGAAAATATTCCATGTCCCCCTTCATGTATCAATAGATTCATATAATCGATAAATGTAAATTCGCCGCCATTAAAAATATAGTATAAAACCACCGGAACAAGTATCAAAGATGAAATCCATATTTTTATCGCTTCTTTCATCAATCAAACATTTCCGATAATTTATTTTTATCCTTAGTTATTCCCAAGCAGATTATCAATTTAATTCGTGCTTTTTGACCGTTTAGGTAATCGGAAAAAATCACTCCTAATTCTTTAAGCCATTTTCCGGCTCCGGGATAACCATAAATACTTAATGTTTCGCCTGCCGGACATCTTGATACTAAGACAACGGGAATATTTTTCTCAATAACATATTTTATTCCTTCAAAAACTTTTGGCGGAACGTTTCCCACTCCCATTGCTTCTACAACTAATCCATGAGTATTAGTATCTGCTGAATATTTAAAAAACTTATCATCCATACCGGCATAAACTTTTATTAAATCCACATTACTATCAATCTTATCTGTTTCTAATACCTCCAATTTTATTGGGGCTCTATTAAAAAATACCGTACCTCGATCAACAAAACCGAGAGCACCAAAATCAAGACTATGGAAAGTCTCCACATCTTCGGTGTGAGTTTTTGTTACTTCACTTGCTGCATTTATTTCTCCATTAAGGCATACCAACACCCCAAGTCCCGAACTATTTTTATTATTACAAATATGAATAGCGTCGGTTAAGTTCTTTGGTCCATCCCAATCGGGTTCCGAGCTTGTTTTCATAGCTCCAATTACAACTATCGGTTTTTCGGTGTTGATTGTCAGATCAAGAAAATACGAAGTCTCTTCTAATGTGTCAGTACCATGAGTTACTATAACACCATCAACATCATCACGCTTTACAAGCTCTTTAATTTTTTTTGAAAGCTCCAACATTAGAACAGGGCCTATATGTGGTCCGGGATAATTTCCAAACTCATAAAACGAAATTTTGGCAAGCTCATTTATTCCGGGCATCATATTTAATAAATCGCTCCCTTGAAAATGCGGAACCGCCACATTAGATGATTCATCGATCTTCATTGAGAATGTTCCGCCGGTAAATACAATTACAATTTTTTTCATAGTTTTTTCTTTTTACTTCGCAAAATAAGTATAAAGTTATCGATTTTGAAATAGAATTAATTTGCAAGAGACGTGAGTAAACCTTAATTTCACATAAGTTCTGGGATTAAAAACTATGTTGACAATATGTTAATAACTTTTGTATGTGAAACGTTTCACGACTTTTCACAATACCCAAAGTGTTGTTAATATTTGCACTGCATTTGTTTGTTTAATTGAAAAAGATAACTCTAACCCATTGAAATAAAACAACTTAACAAACCTTATTTAATGTGGATAAGATGTTTATAAGTTGGTTACAAGAAGAAAATCAAGATTCTAATTCATTTTTTAAATTTATTTTTTTGTTTCTATAATTGTGGATAATTCAAAATGGCTGAAGCTGCTCTAAAACTCGATTCCTCTAATGAACATATAACTATTTGGAAAGAGTGTTTAAGCTTAATAAAAGAAAATGTTTCACTTTTAACCTATAATACATGGTTTTTGCCTCTCAAACCTCTTAATTTAGATAAAAACATTCTAAAGCTCCAAGTTCCGAATAATTATTTTATCGACTGGATTGAAGAACATCATAAGACTCTAATTACAAATGTTATCCATAATATTCTGGGAAACGACGGTAAATTAATCTATTTAATTATTGAAGAACAAGAAGACACTTTATTTGATCAAAGAAGTGAAACAAAATCTAATTCTGCACCAATTACGGAAGTAAAGCCGGTAGAGAAAAATTTTGATGATTTCTTAAACTCCAAATTTACCTTTGAAAATTTTGTTAAAGGCGAAGGAAATCAATTGGCAAGAGCCGCTTCTATTGCAATCGGAGAAAATCCCGGACTAACTTCTTTTAATCCACTATTTATTTATGGCGGTGTAGGTCTCGGTAAAACTCACTTAATTCAAGCAATTGGAAATAAAATTTTAGAAAAAGATCCAAACAAAAAAGTTATTTATGTTTCATCTGATCTATTTACGGTTGAATTTGTCGAAGCTATTCAAAATAACTCAGTTAATGATTTTTCTAATTTTTATAAAGGGATGGATGCGTTAATAATAGACGACATTCAATTTTTAGTAGGAAAAGAAAAAACACAAGATCTTTTCTTTAATATATTTAATACGCTTCATCTCTCAGGAAGGCAAATAATACTTTCGAGCGATAAACCTCCGAAAGACTTAAAAGGTGTCAGTGAGCGGCTTGTATCGCGATTTCAATGCGGTTTGACGGTGGATATTCAACCTCCTGATTTTGAAACGCGTTTGGCAATCTTAAACAATAAATCTCGCTTGCTTGATCTTTATCTAGCTCCTCAATCAATTGAATATATTGCTCATAACATAACATCTAATATTAGAGAGCTCGAAGGAACTCTACTACGTCTTCTTGCCACTCATTCTCTTAATTCAAAAGAGATCGATTTTGAAATGGTTAAACGGGTTGTTAAAGAAATTTCCACTAATAGACAAGTGAATATTTCGATTGAATATATTACAAAAATAGTGTGTGACTTTTTCAAAGTTGAAGAGAATAAAGTAAGAGAAAAGAACCGCAGAAAAGAGGTGGTTTTAGCTCGTCAAGTGGCAATGTATCTTGCAAAAAATTTAACTAAGTCTTCTCTTAAAACTATCGGATTACATTTCGGCGGAAGAGATCATTCGACGGTTATTCATGCTTGCTCCACAATTGAAGAGGCTATTTCTAACGATTATCAGTTAAATGAATCGGTCATGAATATAAAAAACAAGATTGAAGTGAGCGTTTCTTAGTGTTGATAATTTGTATATAAGTCGTTATTAATATGTTAATAACTTGCCTTTAATCTTCACATGTTTGTTTGAGTAGTTTTATAAATAAGTTATTCACAATTACGAAGTTTTAAAAAGTTCGTTTAGAAGTCAAAACACAGTAAATAATTGGTTATCCACATATTAACATCTTTATTATTGTTGTTAATAAATTACCTTATATAAAAGAATAATAATAAAGTGTGTGTATAAGTTAAGATTGAAATTACTTTCGATTTTTGGTATTTTTAAAGTCTAAATTGGAGATAAAAATGGAATTTAAATTAAACAGCAAAGAGTTAGAAAAACATCTCTCTAAAATCATTCCGGGTGTTCCAACAAAAACACCGATGACAATTTTAGAAAACTTCTTGTTTGAAATTACTGACGGATTATTAACGATTTATGCGACTGATTTAGAGATTTCACTTCAAACATCTTTGAATGTAATTTCTGATTCGAACATTAAAATCGTTGTTCCTGCACATCTTCTTTTTAATGTTGTAAAAACTCTTAAAGACACAACAATTCAATTCAAGGTACAAGATAACGGAAAATTATTACTTTCAACAAACACCGGTAAATACACCTTAAGTTATCTCGAAGCAACTGAATTTCCTGAAATTCCTTCAATCAAAACCGATGAACAAAATACAAAAGATATTAACGAATTTACAATTCAAGGAAACGAATTAAAAGAATCGATCGATAAAACTTCGTTTGCTATGAGTAGAGAAGAGATGCGTCCGGCAATGATGGGAACGCTATTTGAATTTGATGATGATGGATTGCGCTTCGTTGCTACCGATGGTCATAAGCTCGTGAATTTATTAAATAAAAAAATTGCTACAAAAATAAATCAGCAATATATCGTTCCGGAAAGAGCTATTTCGGTTCTATCAAAAATTTTAGATGAACGTGAAGTAAAAGTTTATTTAAGCAAAACGCATGTTTCTTTTAGGTTAAGTGAGTTGCAATTAATCACACGTGTTATCGGTCAAAAATATCCCGATTATGCTAGCGTAATTCCTGTAGAGAATGAATTCTCGCTTAAGATAAATACAAAAGAATTATCGGATGCAATTAAGAGAATGATGCTTTTCTCGGTATCAAGCATCAGAAAAGTGAAATTTTCAATTAAAAAAGATGTTGTAAATATATCAGCAGAAGAAGCAAGTATTGGCGCCTCAGGTGAAGAAAATGTGCCTTGTGAATATTCAGGTGATGATCTTGAAATTGGTTTTAACAGTGCTTTTTTGAATGATATTTTGAATCATATAAGCGCAGAAAATGAAATTGTATTTAAGCTTCATTCCCCAACAAAAGCAGTAATAGTTGTTCCGGTAGAGAAAAAAGATAATTACGATCTTACGATGCTCTTAATGCCGGTTCGTTTGAATAATTAAAATGATTTTAGAGAATATAGAAATGACGAATTTCAGACTTCATTCTAAAACGTCATTAGATTTTTCAAACAAAATTAACTACATAATTGGGGGTAATGGAGAAGGTAAGACTTCCATTTTAGAGGCAATTTATTACTTGTGTACTACTAAGAATCTTAATTCATCTTCGGATGCGGATGCAGTTAAATTCAGCGAAAAATTCTTTGATGTAAAAGGTGTTTTTAGAGATTTAACTGATAATAAAATCAGAGTCCTTTTCGATACAGAATCAAACAGAAAAAACTGCTTCTTAGATGAAAAAAATATAAATAGATCTGCATCGTTAATAGGTAAATTTCCTATTGTAACTTTAATCCAAAGCGACCACTCGATAACTTCAGGAAGTCCTGCAGATCGAAGAAGATTTGTCGATTCTGTAATTTCTCAATCAAGTAACACTTACCTAAAGATACTTATTGATTACAACAAGATATTAAAACAAAGAGCCGTAATTCTAAGTGAGCTTAGAGAGTTTAGAAGAAGTGCGCTTGTCAGTCAATTAGATGCATGGAGCGAAGCGTTAGTTAAAAGTGGCTCCGAAATTATCCGTCATAGAATTAAGTTTATTGAAGGTTTTAATGAGTATGTAAAAAATGCTTATATGCACGTTATGGAAGAAAGAGAAACTCCTGAAATTATTCTTCAATCTTTCCAAGAAAATTTACCTTTAGACGATATAGATAAAATTTATATAGAATTACTAAAAGAAGCCGAAAACGATGAGATAAGAAGAGCTTCTAATTTGATTGGTCCGCACAGAGACGATTTCATTTTTAAAATTAATGATCTCGAATTGAAACGGTTTGGTTCGCAGGGGCAGCATAAGACATTCCAGATTGCGCTTCGCTTCGGGCAGTTTTTTTATATGCTTGATAAGATGGGAAGAAAACCTATTTTCCTTATGGATGATGTCTTTGGCGAATTAGATAAGAGTCGTGCTTATAAAATAAGCAAATACTTAAGTGAACTCGGACAGACTTTTATTACCATGACCGACTTAACGAATATTGATCTTTTTAATAAAGAAACCGATTATAAAATAATTAATATCAACGGCGGTGCAGTTTTAAATGCTTAAAACTAATTTTAGAAAAATAAGCGAAGTAATAGAAAAAGAAAAAGAATTTGAAAAATTAAGAAGTACCGCAAGAATCTATCAGGTGGTTGAAGATTTTTATAAAATATTCCCTGACCTTAAGATTCTTGCCTCACCCTTAAAAGTAGAAAGAGATATTCTTTTTTTGCATGCAGAAAATTCAGTATGGAAAAGTGAATTGAACTTTCATAAAGTGACGATAATAGAAAAAATAAATAATTACTATAAAGAAGAAATAATAAAACAGATAAAATTTTTGTAAAAATAATTCGGAAAAAATAATAAAAAATGACAACTCAAAATAATTATACCGCGAAAAATATTAGTGTGTTAAAAGGTCTCGAAGCGGTAAGAAAAAGACCCGCAATGTATATTGGAGATGTAGGCTCACGAGGTCTTCATCATTTAATAAATGAAGTGGTTGATAATTGTATCGATGAGGCTCTCGGCGGTTATAATGATAGAATAAACATTACGATAAAGAAAGATGGATCGGTATCGGTAGAAGATAGAGGGCGCGGAATTCCGGTGGATTTACACCCTGAAGAAAAACGATCCGCCCTTGAAGTAGTAATGACGGTTCTTCATGCAGGTGGTAAGTTCGATAAAGATAGCTATAAAGTTTCAGGCGGTCTGCATGGTGTGGGTGTTTCGGTAGTTAATGCTCTTTCTGAATGGATGACTGTTGAAGTAAAAAGAGATGGAGCTATTTATTATCAAAAATATGAATTAGGTTTTCCACTAGCACCGGTTAAAGAAATTGGAAAAACTAAAAAACAAGAAACAGGAACAACCGTTACATTTAAACCTGACGGAACAATTTTCAAAACCACAAAATTTAATTTCGATACAGTTATTGAAAGAATGCGTGAACTCGCTTATTTAAATAAAGAAGTTACTATTACAATTAAAGATGAAAATGAAAATATGGAAGAGATATTCCATTTCAAAGGCGGTTTAATAGAATTTGTTAAATATTTAGATGAAACAAGAACACCGCTTCACAAACCAATATATATTTTCGGTGAAAAAGAAAACACACCTGTTGAAATTGCTTTTGAATATAGTGAGTCCTATTCAGAAAATATTCACACTTATGTAAATAATATAAATACTATCGAGGGAGGCACTCACTTAGTTGGTTTCAAGACAGCCCTTACTCGTACATTCAATAATTACGCATATAAGAATGGATTAATAAAAGAAAATAATAAAATTTCTTTAACCGGAGACGATTTCCGAGAAGGTCTTACAGCAGTAATATCAATTAAAGTAATGGAACCACAGTTTGAAGGGCAGACAAAAACAAAACTTGGAAATAGTGAAGTAAAATCAATTGTAGAAACACTTGTAGGCGAAAAGCTTGGAGAGTATCTCGAAGAGAATCCTGCGATTGGAAAAAAAGTAATTGAAAAGTGTATGAGAGCAGCTGAAGCAAGAGAAGCAGCTCGAAAAGCAAAGGACTTAGTAAGAAGAAAGAATGCTCTCGATTCAATGCATTTACCGGGTAAATTAGCAGATTGCTCAATTAATGATCCGGAGCATTGTGAAATTTATATAGTCGAAGGTGATTCCGCAGGTGGTTCTGCTAAGCAAGGACGCGATAGAAGATTCCAAGCTATTCTTCCTCTAAAAGGAAAAATTCTTAATGTGGAAAAAGCTAAAATTAATAAGGTGCTTGAAAATGCCGAAATATTAGCTCTTATCTCTGCTGTGGGTGCAGGTATCGGTAATGAATTTGATGCAAGTAAATCACGCTATGGAAAAATAATTTTAATGACTGATGCCGATGTTGATGGAAGCCATATTCGTACTTTGTTATTAACGTTTATTTATCGTCACATGAAAGAACTTATTACCGAAGGAAAAGTATATATAGCTCAACCTCCATTATATAAAGTGAAAAAAGGAAAAGAAGAATTTTATGCTTTCGATGACGACGAAAGAGATAAAATATTAAAACGTCTTAAAGCTGATGTAAAGGGAAAAGAGGATATACCGGTGGTAGTACTCGAAGAAGGCAGCGAAGAAATAAATGTTAAGGGCGTAACTATCACTCGCTATAAAGGTCTTGGAGAGATGAATCCGGAACAACTCTGGAATACTACAATGAACCCGGAAACAAGAGTTGTATTGCAGGTTAATTTAGAAAGCGCAATGGCTGCTGATAAAATCTTTGAAACATTAATGGGTGATGCAGTAGAACCAAGACGTGAATTTATAGAGAAACATGCTAAATACGCTAAATTAGATATTTAATTAGGAAATATAATGACAACAATTTTTGAAAAAGTAGTACCGGTATCGCTCGAAGAGGAGATGAAATCCTCCTATATCGATTATGCGATGTCGGTAATTGTAGCTAGAGCTTTGCCCGATGTAAGAGATGGATTAAAACCGGTTCATCGCCGTGTTTTATATGGAATGCATGAATTGGGAGTTGCTCATAATAAACCTTATAAAAAGTCTGCAAGAATTGTCGGTGAAGTTCTTGGTAAGTACCATCCTCATGGTGATAGTGCTATATACGATACAATGGTACGTATGGTTCAAGATTTTTCTCTTCGTTATCCATTGGTAGAGGGGCAGGGTAACTTTGGATCGGTGGATGGTGATTCCGCTGCTGCTATGCGTTATACTGAAGCACGTATGGCACGTATATCAGAAGAGATGCTTAGGGATTTGGATAAGAACACTGTTAATTTTGTAAATAACTTCGATGAATCACTTCAAGAACCGACCGTAATGCCTTCATACCTTCCGAATTTATTGATCAATGGATCAAGCGGTATTGCAGTGGGTATGGCTACAAACATTCCTCCTCATAATATTACAGAAGTTATTGATGGATGCGTAAATGTAATAGACAACCCAAACTTAAAACCGGAAGATTTAATAAAAATTATTAAAGCTCCCGATTTCCCGACCGGCGGAATTATTTATGGTTATGAAGGTGTAAGGGAAGCTTTACTTACCGGTAGAGGCAGAGTAGTAATTAGAGCTAAAGCGAATGTAGAAACACATAAGAACGACCGCGAAAGCATAGTTATTACCGAGCTTCCTTATCAAGTAAATAAAGCTAATTTAATCACCAAAATGGCAGAGCTCGTAAGAGAAGATAAATTAAAAGATATTTCCAATATAAGAGACGAATCAGATAGAGACGGACTTCGCGTTGTAATTGAATTAAAACGAGATGCGCAGCCCGCAGTTGTTCTTAATCAATTGTTTAAGCATACTCAGATGCAGGTTACTTTCGGTGTTATTATGCTTGCATTAGTTAATGGCACTCCTAAAGTATTAACCGTAAGGGAATGCATCGATCATTTCCTTGATCATAGAATGGAAGTATTGATAAGAAGAACAAAATATGATCTTGATTCAGCCGAAAGAAGAGCACATATTTTAGAAGGATATATTATTGCTCTTGATAATATTGATGAAGTAATAGAGACTATTAAAAAGTCGAAAGACGTAGAAACCGCAAAAAATAATTTAATGCGGAAATTCAAACTCTCAGAAATTCAAGCTAAAGCCATTCTTGATATGCGTCTGCAAAGATTAACAGGTCTTGAAAGAAAGAAAATTGAAGATGAATATAAAGAAGTAATAAAACTTATTGAAAAATTAAAATATATACTCGATACAGAAAAGAAGAGAAAACAAATTATTAAAGAAGAACTTCTTTTATTAAAAGAAAAATATGGCGACGAAAGAAGAACCGAAATTATTTATGACTATAAAGATTTCTCTTTAGAAGATATCATTGCTCAAGAAGATGTGGTTGTTACTATTTCACATCAAGGATTTATTAAGAGGTTTCCTGTAAGCGGATATAGAAAACAATCACGCGGCGGTAAGGGAGTAATTGGCTCTGGCACTAAAGAAGAGGATTTTATTGAACACATGTTTATTGCCTCCACTCATCATTATATCATGTTCTTCACTGATAAAGGTAAATGTTATTGGTTAAAGGTGCATGAGATTCCAGAGAGCGGAAGAGCTACCAAAGGACGATCTCTCCTTAACCTAGTGGAAAAAGATAAAGATGAAAAAATATCTGCCTTCATTACGGTTAAAGAATATACCGAAGATAAGTTCATAGTAATGGCAACAGAGAGAGGAACGATTAAGAAAACGGTTCTTTCAGCTTATTCAAATATTCGTAAAGGAGGAATTAATGCTATTAATCTTGTTGAAGGTGATCGCTTAGTAGAAGCTAAGTTAAGCGATGGAAGCAGCGATATTATTATAGGCACTAAACATGGCTTGGCGATTCGTTTCAACGAAAAAGATGTTCGTGATATGGGTAGAACTGCTACCGGTGTAAGAGGTGTTAATCTTGGTAAAAATGATATTGTAATCGGAATGATTGTAACTAAGAACTGCGATACACTTCTTGTTGTAACCGACAAGGGATATGGAAAGCGCACTGAAATAGATGATTATAGAATTACTCGCCGAGGCGGTAAAGGTGTAATTACAGTTAAAACATCAGATAAAAATGGTCTTATGATTGCGATGATGGAAGTTAATGATAATGATGAACTTGTAATTATCACAACGCAAGGAATGGTAATACGTCAAAGCGTAAAAGAACTAAGAGTAATGGGTAGAAATACTCAAGGAGTAAGACTAATTAAATTAAATGATGGTGATGAAATTGCTGATATAGCAAGAGTAGTGCCTGACGAAGAAGAAAACGGAGACAAAGATGAGTAGCAATAAGAATTTACAATTCGATTCTAAATGCGTTCATGCCGGTATTGGCGAATATGAATTTGGATCAGTAGTTCCTCCTATTTATCAAACTTCCACATTCAAATTTGAAAACGCCGCTCATGGCGCAAGATTATTTAAAGGTGAAGAAGAAGGATTTATTTATACTCGAATGAAAAATCCTACAATCGAAGCAATGGAAAATGCAGTGGCTGAATTAGAAGAAGGTCATAAAGCACTTGGCTGTGCAAGTGGCATGGCTGCAATTAGTACAGTCTTTGCCGGTCTTCTTAAACAAGGCGATCATGTTGTCTGCACTAATTCGGTTTATGGACCAACTCTTATTTTATTAAAAAACTTTTTTACAAAGTTTGGTGTTGAATCCGATTTTGTTGATACTGAAAATATGGAACATGTAGAGGCCGCCTTAAAACCGAATACAAAAATGATTTATGTTGAAAGTCCTGCAAATCCTGTAATATCGGTTACTGATATTGCTGCAGTTGCAAAACTTGCTCACGCAAATAATGCCTATTTGGTTGTTGATAATACATTTATGAGTCCGGCATTACAAAAGCCATTGAATCTAGGTGCCGATATTTCTCTTCATAGTATGACAAAATTTTTAAATGGTCATGCAGATGTAGTAGCAGGTATTATCGTTGTTAAAAATGAAGAGATGTATTCTTTACTTAAAAAAACGCTTAATATGTTCGGCGGAGTAATTGACCCTTTCAATTCGTTTTTAGTTCATAGAGGATTAAAGACTTTATCGATAAGAATAGAAAAACATTGCGAAAATGCTCTCCTTGTAGCTCAATACTTAGAAAATCATCCTAAAGTAAAATGGGTTAAATATCCGGGATTGAAATCACATCCTCAATATGAACTCGGATTAAGACAGCATTCAGGCGCAGGCGGAATGATATCGTTTGAAGTTGCCGGCGGTATTAAAGGCGGTGAGATTACGATGAACTCCGTTAAGCTTTGTCAATTAGCAGTTAGTCTTGGAGGCGTTGAATCTTTAATTCAGCATCCGGCAAGTATGACTCATTCGGGAATGAGTAAAGAAGATAGAGAAGCTGCAGGTATTACAGATGGTTTAGTTCGCCTATCAGTTGGTATTGAAAACGCAAAAGATATTATAGATGATTTAGATCAGGCTTTAGCTAAAGTAGAAGTCCCGATTGAAAGTAAAGTAAACTAAACTAAACTAAAAAAATCTATTAATATATTTTTATAAAATTATTGAACCGCCTCAAGGCAATATTGAGGCGGTATTTCGTAGAGTAATAAATGTTTCTTTCCCCCTAAGATAAATGGGGGTTTTTTATATAAAATAATAAGGGTTTTGCCATGTCGAAAAAAATCTTTCCCCTTTTAATGGTATTTGTCATCTCTTCACTCCTCTTTGCTCAAGATAAATATTATACACCACTTAATATAAAAAGTGCATTTAATAATAAAACGCGTTCGCTTGACGGAAAGCCCGGTGAGAATTATTGGCAGAACAGATCGGACTATAAATTAAAAGCCGAATATAATCCACGCACAAAATTATTAAAGGGTCATGCCGAAATAAAGTATCACAATAATAGCCCTGATACACTTAAACAAATTACAATCCGCTTATATCAAGATATATATAAGAAAGGGAACACACGCGATTTCCAGCTCGATCCCCGATCATTAAACGACGGAGTAAAAGTTTCAAATCAAAAATTAGATAATGAATCTATACCTATCGCTAATATTAACAGGAGCGGAACAAATCTATTTTATAATTTATTAAAACCGCTTAATCCAAAATCGGAAGTAAACATTTCGCTTGATTGGGAGTTTAATATGCCAAGCTATTCGGGAGTAAGGATGGGCACTTATGATTCTGTTTCTGCTTTCGTTGCTTATTGGTATCCTCAAGTTGCAGTTTATGACGATATCGATGGTTGGGATAATCTTAATTATACAGGACAAGTGGAATTCTATAATGATTTTGGTGATTTCGATTTAGAGCTTACACTACCGAAAGGTTTTGTAGTTTGGGCTACGGGTGTTTTGCAAAATCCTGAATCAGTTCTCGCTCCCGCTATTTATGAGAAATATAAAAAAGCTAATCAATCGGATTCCATTTATCATATCATTAAGGCAGAAGATTATAAAAATTTAGTTACTTCCGATCATGAAAAAAACGTATGGAAATTCAAGGCTGAATATGTACCCGATTTTGCATTCGCCACGAGCAACCATTATTTATGGGATGGATCAAGTATAATAGTTGATAAAAAAACAGGAAGAAAAATTTTTGTGGACGCTGCTTATAACAGAGATTCAAAAGATTTTCCACTTGTTGCTAAGATAGCGCGCACAACGGTGGATATGCTTTCTAATGATCTGCCCGGGTATCCTTTCCCATATCCGAAGATTACTATCTTCAATGGTGATGGAGGAATGGAATTTCCAATGATGGTTAATGACGGTTCTGCAGATGGAAAAGCCGGAACAGTACACGTTACTTCTCACGAAATATCACATACATATTTCCCTTTCTTTATGGGAACTAATGAAAGAAAATATGCATGGATGGATGAAGGGTGGGCAACTCTCCTTCCATCTCGCATTCAAAGCAAGCTTGCACCGGGATACGATCCTATCTCTCGTAATGCACAGCAATATAATGAATTTGCGGGGAGCGAAAGAGATATTGCCCCAATCGTTCCTTCATTTTTATTAAATGGTGCTTCTTATCGCACGGCTTCCTATCGTCGTCCGGGAGCTGCATATAATGTTTTATACGAACTCCTAGGAGAAGTGATTTTTAAGAAAGCATTGAATGAATATATATCAAGATGGAACGGCAAACACCCTATACCCAACGATTTTTTCAATACTTTCGATAATGTTTCCGGAGAAGATTTATCGTGGTTCTGGAAGCCATGGTTCTTTGAGTCGGGCTATCCCGATCTCGCAATCAGTTCAATTGTTCCAAGTGAGAATTCGCAAAAGGTAATCATTGAAAACAAAGGTACAATGCCGATACCTGTGGAATTAAAAGTTACTTATGATGATAGAACAAATGAAACTCAAACTCAATCTCCCGCAGTATGGAAAACCGGAAATAAAAAATATGAAGCGGTTTTTAATACAACTAAAAAAATTAAATCAGTAGAATTAGGCAGTACAAAATATTCTGATATCGATACTAAAAATAATTCGTTTAAAGCCAATTAAGGGGGAGTAATGAAAGCGAAATATGTTTTGTTGTTTGTTTTGGTTTTGCAGTTGTCATTAATAGCTCAATCTAAAGATTATTTCGTACCAAGAAGTTTTCGAGATGCAGTAGAAAAAGGAACAAGAAGTTGGGATGGTAAACCGGGGAAAAATTATTGGGAAAATAAAACAGATTATAAAATTAGAGCAGAACTTCATCCGGAATTAGCCACCGTTACGGGTCATGCTTGGATTACGTATTATAATAATAGCCCCGATACTCTAAAGAATCTTGTGTTGCGCCTTTATCAAGATATTTTTAAGAAAGGAGCGGCAAGAGATTTTCCGGGACCCGAAATGGATTTAACCGATGGAGTAAAGATTGATACTCTCCTATTCAATAATGTTTCTATTAAAGATGACATGAAAAAATTCAGAGTATTCAAGACCTCCACAAATTTGATAATCGGCAAACTTCCGGAGCCGATCGCTCCCGGTGCTTCGGCAAAAATTGAAACTCAATGGGAAATAAAAATTCCAAAATATGCACGTTTAAGAATGGGTGCATATAGTGATTCCACTTTCTATGTTGCCTATTGGTATCCGCAGGTTGCAGTATATGATGATATCGATGGCTGGGATAGGAATGAATATCAAGGTCTTACGGAATTTTATAATGATAAAAATAATTTTGATATAGAGATTACGGTTCCGGGTGATTATGTAGTTTGGGCAGGCGGCGAACTTCAAAATGGAAAAGAGGTTCTTAACCCCGATGTTTTTGATCGCCTCGAGAAATCTAAAACTTCTGATGTTGTAATAAATGTAGTTACAAAAGACGACTTAGAAAACAAAAAAGTAACCAAGAATAAAGAAAAAAATGTTTGGAAATTTATTGCTTACGAAACGCCCGATATTACATTCGCAGCATCAAGTGGATATGTATGGGATGCCCTTTCTACGATTGTAGATAATAAAACCGGTAGAAGAACGGCAATAGATGCGGTTTATCCTTATGGAAACAAGAATCAAGATATGGTTGCGGCATTCACTAAATCAGCTATTAATTATTTATCGATGGAATATCCCGGTGTGCCTTATCCCTATCCAAAGATGACAGTTTTTAATGGAGATCCGAATGGCGGAGGCGGCATGGAAAGCCCAATGATGGTTAATAACGGCACTTATGAATCTTTAGCGGGTCAACTTGGCGTTACAGTTCATGAAATTGCTCATACTTATTTCCCCTTCTTTATGGGTACTAACGAGCGTAAATATGCTTGGATGGATGAAGGTTGGGCTGCATTTTTGACTTTCGATCTTGTAAGAAGATTTGACGCTAAAGAAGATGAATATCCCGATTTTGTAAAAGGATTTGAAACCGCACTTGCCACTGAAAACATGCTACCTCCTATGATTACATCTCATCAAGGTAGAGGTCCCGGTTATGGAGTTGTTGCTTATCAGCATGGCTCTCTCTCTTATGAAATGCTTAGAGAACTTCTCGGTGAAGATCTTTTCAAAAAAGGTCTTAAAGAATATATCGAAAGATGGAACGGTAAACATCCTATCCCTTATGATTTTTTTAATACAATCGATAATATTTCAAGGCAGGATTTAAGCTGGTTTTGGAAACCATGGTATTTTGAGAAAATCTTACCTGATCTCGCAATTAAAGAAATTAAGCAATCCGATAATTCGGTTGTCATTTCAAATGAAAGCGGACTTCCCTTGCCTGTTTCTCTTAATGTAGTTTATGCTGATGGTTCGGAAGAGAAAATTGATAAACCATTATCGGTCTGGAAAGATGCAAAAATTATTACCCTGCAATTAGACAAAAATAAAAAAATAAAATCTCTTATATTAGGAAGTGAACTAATTCCCGATTCCTTTAAAGAGAATAATAAATATGAAGTCAAGTAAGAATGCAGTTTTACGTATCGCTTTAGTTTTTTTCTTTTTTTCTTTGCTAATTAATGGGTTTATATATGGGCAGGGAGAGATTATTCAAAAAGGCGATATCTATTACCTCTCCGGAAAACTCATCATAAAATTGAAAAAGGGGAATCCTAGTGGGATTCTCCCCTCTTTAAAATCCTTCGGTATAAGCGAGATTAAAAATAAATTCACCGAACAAGCGAATGTATTATTAAAAGGTGAAAATGTTTTTAGCCGCATTTATGAAGCCGAGTTGGATAATAATATAGATCCTATTGAAGCCGCAAAAAAACTAAGAAAAATTAAAGAGATAGAATATGCCGAACCACATTATGTTTACCGTGTTACTTACGACCCTAATGATTCACTCTATAATCAAGGCAAGCAAGACCATCTAAAGAGAGTTTTTGCTCCTCAGGCGTGGGAAATTACCAAAGGCGATACGAATGTTGTAATTGCAATTATAGATACAGGTGTGGAATGGTCTCATCCCGATTTGGCCGCGAATATTAAATTAAACCGAAAAGAGATTCCGAGAAATGTTGTTGATGATGATAAGAACGGGTATATAGATGATTATAGAGGTTGGGATTTTGGCGGACTTAATAATTCGCCCGATAACGATCCTAGCGAAGATTATTCCGCTTCAAATGGGTACCACGGCACTCATGTAGCCGGAATCGCTTCGGCAGTTACTAATAACGGTATCGGCATTGCATCGCTCGGATTTAATTCAAAAATTCTTTGCGTTAAGGCTTCAAGCGATAGCAGAAGAGATATGCATGGCTACCCTTTTATTTTATATGGATTTGAAGGAATAAAATATGCCGCCGATAATGGTGCTAAAGTAATTAATTGTAGTTGGGGTGGTTATAGTGCATCAGCTTATGAATTAGAAATTATTAATTACGCAATATCTAAGGGTGCTTTGGTTGTAGCTGCAAATGGAAATGAAGGTAAGTTAGATGCCTTTTATCCTGCAAGTTATCCCGGAGTTTTATCTGTCGGCTGGCTTCAATCTACAAACGATGTAATCAGCAGTGCGGCTAATTATGGAATGACCGTGGATGTATTTGCTCCCGGAAGCTCAATACTCTCCACGTGGACTTATACAGGACCGAACGGAGAATATTATCGCTCGATTGGCGGCTCTTCTATGGCTTCTCCACTTACAGCCGGATTAGCTGCCTTGGTCTGGTCTAAATTTCCTAATTATACTCCCTTACAAATTGCTGAACAGATACGAGTAAATGCCGATAATATTGATATCTCTAATCAGGGTAAAGAATTTCTGCTCGGAAGAGGTAGAATTAATGCATATAATGCAGTTATTAACGAAAATTCCGTCTCCGTTAGAGGCGGTGAATTTGCGGTTATAAATGATACCGATGGCGATGGTGTCCCCGAGCGAAATGAAAAATTTTATCTTACCGGAATCTTTACTAATTATCTTAAAGATGTTTCAGGATTGCAGATAAAATTAGAAACCGAAAATAATGATATAATTCTTCATCAACCGATTGTCGCCGGAATTAATTTAGCCACGGGTCAATCGTTCTCTCTTGGCGATGGTCTTCTTATGGAACTGCTTAATAATGCTCCTTATGATGATGTAATAAAAATAAAAATCACATACACCGCTCCGGGCTATTCCGATTTCCAATGGGTTAGTTTTAAAGTCAATTACTCTTTTGAAAACTTAACTAAAGGAAAACTTAATCTCACCGTTACGAGCAAGGGAGTAATCGGATTTAATGACTTCCCCGATAATAAAGCAGGAATCGGATTAAAATATTTTTCGGAAGAGAATGTCCTTTTTGAAGGTGCTCTTATGTATGGAGTTAATAGTACCAAACTAATGGATGCCGCTCGAGTGGAGACCAATCAGAGTACAGATTTTAAAGTGATTAATCCATTAAAGGTCAACGAAAATAGCGAATCGACTTTAGAAGAAGCAATTGCTGAATTTAATGATGACGGAGGCGGGAATAATAAGCTTGGCATTAAAACCAAAAGCCGTGCATATTCATTTTCTGTGCCTGATTTAGAGGAAGTAATAATTCTTAGATACGATTTAACGAATCTTAGCAATGCTTCTATTGAGAACTTAAAAGTTGGTTTATTTATGGATTTTGACGTTCCCGAAAGCGACTATGGAAACGATATGGCGGTTTGGGATGCACTTGATTATTTTGCTTATGCTTATGACGTTAATGGTAAAGCGAATGGAAGATATTATGCCGTAGCACCAATTATGCATCTTCCTTCAATGGCGAGTTATGGTTATTATGGTATAGATAATAGTCTTTCTAAAGGCGACGTTACTTTGACCGATGCTTTTACCAAAGATGAAAAGTGGCTTACTATAAGTTCTAAAGAGGCAAATACATATATCGGTCCTACCGATATCTCCTTTGTGGTCTCTTCGATGGGATATAATATTCCCGCGGGCGAAACGATTCATCCCGCATTTATGATCACTTATGGTGATAATAGTCTTACAATAAGACAAAAAGTAAAAGCTGTTCGCACGTATTATTATAATATACTTTCCGATGTGGAAGAATCGCAAGAAAACGAAATCCCGATTGAATATAAGTTAGAGCAAAACTATCCGAACCCATTTAATCCCGTAACAACGATTAGTTATTCGCTTCCTGCGGATGGATTAGTAAAGATAAAAGTCTATGATCTATTAGGGAGGGAAATGATATCCTTAGTAAATAACTTCCAAGTAGCTGGTCGGCATTTAGTACAAGTAGATGGAACAAACTTATCAAGCGGCATCTATTTTTATTCAATAGAAGCGGGTAACTTTAGAGCAGTAAAAAAGATGATCCTGCTAAAGTAAAATAGTATATAAGGTGTGAAAAGGAACTATTAATGGAGAGAAATGTAAAATTCTTTTAGTGATTTTTTATCAAGATTAATAACAGAGGGATTGATGTGAAAATTAAGATTCCAATATTAGTATATTTTTGGATTATCTTCATTTCATCAATTCCGCTGATTGCACAAAATCTTCAAATTCCCGATTCAATAAAAGTACTTCAGTTAAATGAACAGAGAATTCAACCCTTTAATAACTTCAATTTGGAATTAAGCCCTCTTCCGCAGCTTCCTCAAGATTTAGAACTCTATCAATTAAAAATGCTCACATCAAAATTATTTATGAGAGAAAATTTTATCGAAAAAGATACACTTATAAAGTATCAATCTTTACAGGCATTTCTAAATCGACAATATTCGGAAGAATATAAAAAAATGATGAAGTACGATCTCGGTGTGATTACAACTTATCTCGGAATTTCTCAAAAAATATTTGCTATAATTATTGCGCTATTATCGGTCTTGTAAATCAAGACCGATTTAGTGTTATGTATATTCTGTTTTTCTGAAGCAGGGCTCTAATTTCTTATAATAAAAATACATCTAATAGAGTTATATAAGTCCTATTTCTTCTGAAGAAGGTCTCTGATTTCTCTTAGCAATAATACATCTTCGCTAGGAGGTACAGGCGATGGTGCAGGCGGAGCGGGAGCTGCCTCTTCTTTCTTTTTCATCGCATCGAGTAGTTTCACTAACATAAAAATAGCCCATGCAATAATTAAGAAATCAATTATGGTATTAATAAAAGCGCCATAATTAATTTGAACTGCGGCGGTTTCAGCAGTTTTCTCTTTAAGTGTAATAGCCAAATCCTTAAAATCCAATCCACCAAGTAAAATTCCAATCGGCGGCATTATAATATCACTCACGATAGATGAGACTATTTTACCGAATGCCCCGCCAATGATAATACCTACGGCAAGATCCACTACATTGCCGCGCATTGCAAATGCTTTGAATTGCTTTAATATATCGCCTTTCATACTTCTCCTACAATTATTTTATAAAAATAATAAATCTACTATTATAAATATAGGCAACAAAACGGGTAATGAAAACTTAAACATATATGCAAAGAAGCTTGGCATTTCGATATTGTTTTCTTCTGCAACAGCTTTAACCATAAAATTAGGACCGTTTCCGATATAAGTCATACTGCCAAAGAATACAGCCGAAACAGAAATTACTTTTAGAATATGTTCGCTGATACCTGCTACAATAGGTGGAACTTGTGTCCCTAATCCTAAAGCAAGCGAGTGGAACGTTACGGCAGTCGGTGTATTATCAAGGAAGCTGCTTAATAAACCCGTGTAATAATAAAATTGAGTAGGCTCGGTAACTCCCAAATGTGCTGCATTTGCTTTTAAGAATAGCAGGCAGGGGACCATCGTAATAAAAATTCCTAAGAATAAATAAGCGACTTCTTTAATCGGCTCCCAAGTAAAATTATTTTCTTCCCTTAATAAATTGGTAGTAAAGAATAGCGATAATGCTGCCATTAAAAAGATAACTGCTTCGCGTAAAAATCCGAAATAATGATTGGTTTCGATAAAAGGTAAATATTGTTTATTAATAAAAGCTACCGAAAGAACCACTCCGAGCAAAAAGATAAAATTAATATTCCCTTGAATTCTTATCGGCTTGATATTGGTTTTATCGCGCAATAATGCTTTTACGGGTTCTTTTTTATGATAATAGCTATCAACAAAATAATAGATTATTAATAATGCAGCGTTAGTAAAAAGCCATTCAGGCACTAAATGTAAAAACCATGTAAAAGGTGCACCGCGAAGATACATCATAAAAAGAGGCGGGTCGCCGAGTGGCGTAAGAAGACCACCGCAATTGGCAACTATTCCGATAAAAAATAATATTGTATGTACCTTGAATTTTCTTTCTTTATTTGTCTGAATAACGGGACGAATTAAAAGCATTGCCGCTCCCGTAGTACCCACAAACGAGGCTAAAACTGCTCCAATTCCGAGAAATAGCGTATTAACAGAAGGTTTTGCTTCGATATCTCCCGTGAGCAAAATTCCACCCGTAATTGTAAACAATGCACCGAGCAAAATTACAAAAGGAACATAATCAAATAGCATTGCATGTTCTAGCTCTACGGCTAATCCTGCGGAGAATAAATAAATCAAAATTGGAATACTTAAAACCACCGCCACAATAAGTTTATTTTTGTTATGTTCCCACCAATGATTGAAAAATATTGGAAAAACTGCAACTGAACCGAGCATTAAGATGAATGGCACCAAGGTTATAAGTGGTACTGAAACAGAGGTATGTTCCATAAGATATCCTAAAAAATTAATCTTACAAAACTACACCAAAATATCTTTTTATGAAAGTGGAAAAAGAATACCAGCGTGATAAAAAAGTCAGTTACTCAGATTTTTTATGGTATCTGATTGATGCGGCAAGCAGAATAAATACACCCATTAAAAACAATATAAGCGTTTGAGACCACAATTCTCCAAAACCAATCCCCTTTAAGATCACTCCGCGTATTATTATAAGAAAATATTTTAGCGGAATAATATAAGTGATATATTGAATTATTTTAGGCATATTTTCGATAGGGAAAACAAATCCCGATAAATAAACCATCGGAAGCATTACAACAAAGATCGCAAGCATCATCGCCTGCTGCTGAGTTTTGGAAATAGTTGATACAAACAGCCCAAGTCCAAGAGTGGAAAGTACATATAAAAACGATGCGAAAATTAAAAAGAATTCACTCCCTCTAACTGCAATATCGAAAATAACATATTGAGCCAATAAAATAATTAGGACAGAAATAAATCCTAGTATAGCGAACGGAAGGAGCTTCCCGATTATTAATTGATACGATTTTATTGGCGTTACAACGAGTTGTTCGTAAGTGCCGATCTCCTTTTCTTTTACTATCGCAAGTGATGTTAATAACATAGTAACAATTGTTAATAAAAGTCCCACAATTGCAGGCACCATAAAAATGCGAGTCTTCTGTTCGGGGTTAAACCAAACACGGATTTCGCTCGCAAGAGATCCTACGGGAACGAACTTTCTTCCTAATCGTCCCATCGTTTCTAATAGTACATCTTGATTATAATTTCTGATTACATTCATCATATAGCCCGATGCGATAGACGCGGTGTTTCCATCGGAACCGTCAATAATTGCCTGAACCTTAACGCCATCTCTGCGTGCAACTTTCTTTTCAAAATCTTTCGGAATTACTATTCCCGTTATCACTTTTCCTTTGTCTATTAGTTCATTTAATTCTTCATAACTATTAATCGAATAATCATTAGAAAAATAAGTGGAGCCATCGAATTGACGGATAAAATTTCTGCTTTCGGAAGTTTTATCCATATCGTAAAAAGCAATATGCACTTTTTCCACATCAAGATTAGCGGCATAACCTAAAAATATTAATTGAACAATCGGCGCAATTAAAACGATCATAAACATTTTAGGATCGCGCTTAAGCTGCTGAAACTCTTTTATTAATATATGTTTTATCGTCTTCAATTTAGAGTTCCATTTTTTTACTTATTATTAATGCGAGTGATGTAAAGAGAACAATAAATAGCGATAGATAAATTAACTGATCCCAAAATGCCGAAAGTCCCACTCCCTTTAATATAATGGAACGTAGAATTACTAAATAAAATTTAGCGGGTGTAATATTTGTAATTATTTGAACTAAAAAAGGCATACTTTCAATCGGGAAAACAAAACCCGAAAGTATTACAGAAGGAAGAAGAGAGACGAAAGTGGAGATCGAAAAAGCCACCTGCTGGCTATCGGATACGACCGAAATAAAAATTCCTAAACTTACCGATGCTACTATAAATACTAAAGTTGTAAGAAATAGCAGAATATAACTCCCTTTTACCACCACATCAAAAAGCAGATATCCGGCTATAAGGATAAACGCTGCATTAATCAAAGAGATAATAATATAGGGCAGCGATTTACCCGTAATTAATTCAAAAGATGAAACTGACGAAACATTTATCTGCTCTATTGTTCCCTTCTCTTTTTCACGCACGAAAGTCAATGATACCGAAATTACCGCCGTAACAATTAATATCATAGAGATCAATCCGGGGATTAGAAAATGAGTTGACTTCAAATCGGGATTAAACCAAAACACCGGCTCTGCTTCAATCCCTTTTGGCGGAGTTAAGCCACGTATCTCAAATTGTCGCTTTTGAATTTTATTATTAAATGAAAATACCGCAACGTTTATATAATTATAAACTATCGAAGAAGTATTGCCATCGACACCATCTACAAGAACTTGAATTTTCGATTGCTTTGCAGAGAAAAGATTTTTTGAAAAATCTCTATCGATTACTAAAACTGCCTGAGCTCTCTTTTCGTTTAGTATATCTTTTATTTGTGTATCGCTGCTGATGATTTCGGTAACTACAAAATATTCGGATGAAGTAAGAGTATTAATAAACTCTCGGCTAAGGGAGGATTTTTCCTGATCGAAGATAGCGAGATGAATATTCTTTACATCGAAATTAACCGCATAGCCAAAAATTCCGAGTAAGAACACAGGGAAGAAAAAGATAACTGCAAGCAAACGCTTATCCCTAACTATCTGCTTTAATTCTTTTTTTGCCACTGCCTTTATTCTATTAATCATTCGCTTCTCTCTTATCGACTAAATGAATAAAAACATCTTCGAGTGTAGGGACTATCTTATCAATACTTTTTATTTCCGAAACTGGATTTATATGTTCAATTAATTTTTCTTTGGCATCGAAGGTGTCTTTTACTAAGACGTGCAGACTATTTCCAAATAAAGATACTTCCAAAACATTTCTATTTTTGGAGAGCAGATCCATCGCTTCAATCGGGTTGGAACAATTGATTTCAAAAATCGGGTCAGTGATATATTTCGTTTTGAGCTGCTTCGGATTGCCTTCGGCGATTAATTTACCTGCATCGATTAGAATAATATTATTACAATATTCCGCTTCTTCAAGGTAGTGAGTGGTAACGAAAACAGTTGTGCCCTGCGCTGAAAGGAGATTAATTAAATCCCAGAAATTCCTTCGTGATAATGGATCAACTCCGCTTGTCGGTTCATCTAAAAATACGATCTTAGGAGAATGAATTACTGCCGTGCCGAGAGCAAGACGCTGTTTAATTCCTCCCGGTAGAGAACCTGTAAGAATTTTTTCTTTTCCATTTAAATCGGCTATATCTAAGACCCATTTTTTTCTTTCATTTAATTTAGCACCGGTTAATCCATAGACTCCACCGAAGAAGTTTATATTCTCTTCAATTGTTAAATCGTTATAAAGGGAAAACCGTTGCGACATATATCCGATATTAAGTTTTACTTTATCGGAATCTTTATTAATACTATACCCGCCAACAAGTGCATCGCCTGATGTCGATGAAATAATGCCGCAGAGCATTTTTATTGTAGTCGATTTTCCCGCTCCGTTAGAACCAAGAAATCCGAAGACCTCTCCCTCATTTACCGTAAATGAAATATCATCTACCGAAATAAAAGACCCGAATTTTTTTGTAAGATTATATACTTCTATACTATTCATTTTTTTATCAGATGTATAAATACATTTTCAAGACTTGGAGAAATTATTCTATTGTCTATAAGTTCTAAATTTTTTTGTCTTAGCAATTCGAGAATTTTTTTCAAATCTTCTTCCGGTGATTGAGTAATTATTTGAAGTCGATCTCCAAAAGATTGCACCTGCCAACTATTTTCATTGAGAATTTTAATTGCTTTTTGAAGTGGGGAGAGGACTAATTCAATTACTTTTATCCCAGTGCTCTCTTTTACTTCTGCCGGTGTATCGAGGGCGATAATTTTTCCATTATTCATAAGTGCTATTCTATTACATCTTTCGGCTTCGTCTAAATAGGGAGTAGTCATAAATATTGTTATCCCTTCTTTTAGAAGATTAGAAAGGATCTTCCAAAAATCACGTCTCGAAACAGGATCAACTCCGGTAGTCGGTTCATCAAGGAATAAAATCTCTGGCTGATGAATTAAACTGCAAGCCAAAGCTAGTTTTTGCTTCATTCCTCCCGAAAGTTTATCTGCTAATCGATCTCTGAACGGTTTTAGTTTTGTAAAATCTAATAGTTCATCTCTTCTTTTTTTATAATCTTTTACGTTATGTATCTCGGCGAAAAATTCAATATTTTCATCGACACTCAAATCGCCATAAAGGGAAAATTTTTGCGAAAGGTAACCGATCTGCGATTGAATCTCTTTTCGCTCTTCGGTTATGTTTTTCTGGAATAAAGAAACCGTACCGCCATCCGGATTAAGGAGTCCGCACATAATTCTAAGAGTTGTGGTTTTACCCGCTCCATCGGGACCGACAAATCCAAACATCTCCCCCTCTTTTATATCGAAAGAGATATCTCTCACGGCTTCAATTTCACCGAAGTTTTTAGATAGTTTATTTATACTAATAATGCTCATCTTTTAATACGGTCTCTTAATTATTGTAAATCCCCGACTACTGAAAAATAATCTTCAAAAACACCACACCCGGCAAATAAATTTTCACTTCAGAAAATCCATCAACAAATTAACAACTACTTTCCTCGAACAAAAAACCCTTCCGAAAGCAAAAAACTCTCATAAACAAAAAATTACCCCGCCTCCAAGAATCACTATAACTTAGGGGAGAATAGTTCTGATCAAAATATTACTTTTGCGTCTGCGGGCATTCCTGCCTTTAGCTCATTATTTGGATTGGGGACTTCTATTTTAACTGCGAATACGAGTTTCGTTCTTTCATCTTTAGTCTGAATATTCTTTGGTGTAAACTCCGCTTCGGGTGAAATAAAAATTACTTTTCCCTCATAAACTTTGCCGGCATAAGAATCGGTTGTAATCTCGGCTTTTTGCCCTGTCTTAATCTTTCCGAGAACGTTTTCGGGAACGTAAATTACTAATTCCACAATACTTAAGTCGGTTATTTTAGCGAGAGAAGAAAGCATGGAAACCGTTTCTCCCTTTTCGATGTATGATTTTACAACTGTTCCTTTTATTGGTGAAGTAACGAAACAATCCCTAATATTTTTTTCAATTAATTTTGATGCGGCATCCGCCTTTTCGTAGTTAGCTTTTGCTTGAGCTATCTCTTCGGGACGCGCAAGATTTTTTATTTTAGAATAGTTCTCTTTAGCAGAATTGTATTGCGCTTTAGTTACTTCATAACGTGTATTAGTCTCTTCGAGCTGCCGTTTCGTAATCGAATTTGATTCAAATAAATTTACCATTCTCTCTTTATCGGATTCGGCTAATTTATAATTTGCTTCGGCTTGGAGGAGCATTTCGTAAGAAGACTTAATGTCTTCGCTTCTTGCCCCTTTAACTAATAGATCATACTGCGCTTTAGCCATATTTCGTCCCGCATTTGCCTGAAGAAGCTGAATTTCATAGAGTTCGTGATCGATTATTAGGAGAGTATCTCCCTCGCTCACATTGCTCCCCTCGTCTTTATTTATTGAAAGAACTTTTCCCGAAACCTGCGAACTGATTATAGATTCGGTGGCTTCAATCGTTCCCGATTCTTCTATATATTCATTATTGTTATCACCCGAACAGGAGGTAATAATTAGTGATAAAAGTAATATTGATCCGATTTTTGTTTTCATTTTTCACTCTTTTGCGCTTTCTGGTGTAATTTTTTTGCTTTTTTTGTCTGAATACCATTTAGTAATAGATTAAAAGTATGATTAAATGCTTCGTTCAAAGAAAAGTTATTATTAATAAGAAATTCCGGATTGATAACAGAAGTAACGGAATTAAGAAATATTGTCATTAAAATTGGAGTAGGTATATCACGTATTAATCCTTCCACCTTTCCTTCATCAATTATTTTAGATAGATTACCGAGAATAACTTCTTTTCTTGTTTTGTCAATGTCATTCCAGTAATGAGGAGCGTGAGTTTGTAAATCTTCAATCCATCGTTTATCCACTTTTATTGACATTTCCAAGAAAAAACGAACTATTGCTTTAATTTTTGTAATTGAACTGCCGGTCTGTTCATTTAATAGCTTTAATACGTTTTCCTTTACAGTATCGCGGAAATTTTGTCCCACCTCTTCTACAAGTGCCATTTTAGTAGGGAAATGCTTATATATAGACTTCTTACTCATTCTTAGTTCTTTGGCTATCTCATCCATAGAGGTATTATAGAACCCATTTTTTATAAACAGTTCTCTTGTGAAGTGTAATATTTTTTCTTTTTCGTCCATTATAGAAACTAATTTTGTTTTAATAGTTTCTATAATACTGTGTGAAAACTAAAAAGTCAAGAAATAGTTTCCAAAGTTTCTTGAATTTTTTGTAATTCTGTGGATTTGTATTAACTATGCTTTGTAATTTTTTTCGGTCTTTTATTAATTAGTTAAAAAGTTGAGGCAGGGTTAAATAACGGAATTCAAGACCCCGTAGTTTCATTAAAACTCTTCTAATGGAGTATAATCATAATGAATTGGCTTTATTTCAAGACCCCGTAGTTTCATTAAAGCGGTGTGTTTTCTTTCGGACATATTAATTTCTACACTTTTATTCCCACTAAACGTATTACTGCAGCCTCGCCGGAGTGGTGTGCGCCTTCATTAAGAGTAATTATCTCTTTTGAAAATATCTTTATATCGAGATCAATAAAATCAGTTATGATATCTTCAAGTGAATATAATACATCTAAATCCTGCGGACCGCCCGAATCTCTGCCCAATTGATCTTTTTCATAAGCTTCGAGTATTATAATCCCACCCGGTTTTAGTGTATTAATCATTTTTTTATGGATTAATTGCCGATTTTCTTCGGGCAGATGGAAAAAAATTAAACCGATAGCATCATAATTATTATCAGGGAATGTCATTTCGGTTAAATCACCGATTTGGTAATTTATATTCACATTTTTTTCAGCGGCTAATTTGAGAGCTTTTTCTTTCGCGGTAGAACTTTGGTCAACAGAGGTTACATCCCACCCTAAAGTGGCAGCAAATACTCCATTTCTTGCTTCGCCATCTGCAGGAAGAAGGATCATAAGTCCATTATAATGAGTTACATTCTCATTTTGAAATTCTTCATCAGAACTATTTTTGTAATCAACCCGAACCGTTTTTAAATTATTCTCAGTATTCCCGGAGTCTAAGGGTTCGGGTTCTTTGGTATTGTTATCGTTAAAAGAGTTGCTTCCGGTTTTTATCTTTTCGTTAGTATAATTAGTCAATGTCTCTTTAAAAAATTCGTTAGGTTCAGTTCCATAGACAAAACCCTCCTTCGAATATCTCTCATTCCAAAATTCTGCACCGAAACTATTCATTTACACCTATATTAATTTTACAAAAGGAAAATAGTTATTAAACTATAATTTACAAAGACGTAAAAAGATAATTTCTTGTAAAATTATTTTTTGTAATGACAATATCGCTGATACCTATTTTAGCATAATAATCTTTTTTGAAATAGTATTCGAGGAATTAATTAATCTGTAAAAATATATTCCGGAAGAGAGCGAATTACCATTAGAATCTTTCCCATTCCAAATAATCGAGTGATTGCCTGCATCTTTATAACCATCGAGTAAAGTATTTACTATCTCTCCGAGCGAATTATAAATCTCCAAGCGAACATTCTCCCCTTTTGGAATAGTGTAATTTATTGTAGTACTCGGATTAAACGGATTGGGATAATTATTTTCAAGATAAAATTCTGTAGGAGTTATATTTGTAATCTCTTCAATAGATGTTCCTCCTACCCCACTATTATTATAATGAAATAGTACTCCATCATTACAAAGTATCCAGCCATGATTTTTATCTGTAAATACAATATCTCTTATTGAAGAAGTAGATGGATTAAGAAATTTTTCTGTCCATGTTGTCCCCATATCCTCACTATAATATAAATAAGCATGTGTTCTATCATAAGGAGCAAACCATATTTTGGATGAATCACCCGGTACAAATTCTAAATCACTTGCACTTGTACCTTTTATTGATGTGCTTACCTGTACCCAATTATTTCCTCCATCAACTGTCCGATATAGTGTCGAAATAAAATTAGGATAAAGTCGGCTAAAAGCAAATCCAATATTTTCATTATAGAATTTTATAAAATGAAGATTAGTCGGCGCGTTATTTAGAGGAAATCAATTTTTCCCTCCATCAATAGTTTTATGCAATATTTCAGGATGTACACCCACAGGATAATAATAACCAATATTAGGATTAATGAAGTCAACCATTCGCCACATATCTCCGGATGTACCGCCGATAGATTGGTTAGCTGTATAATTTTCCCAAGTATCACCCCCGTTTGTTGTTCTTAAAAAAACCAGTTTTTGCGATGGACTAACTGCATCGCCCATTGCCACTCCATTATCCATATCGAAAAACTTAATGTAATTCATAAAAGTTGTTGTTTGAGGTTCTTTATAGCTCGTAATGAAACTTTGACCTCCATCTATGCTTTTATTGATTACTCCATTATCAGCGCATAAAATAATTTTATTATTATTTAAAATTACAACGTCCATATAACCAACATAAGGAGTAGTAATTGAATTCCAGATTTTTCCACCATCATGCGTGATATATACTATATTTTTTCTTTCACCCTGGGAATTAAATAGTGCCGAAAATATTGCATTATTAGAATCGCAGGCATCAATTGCAAACCCATTTCCCCATGTAGTTATAAAATTACTTTGTCTTTCCCATTGTGAGTAAGTTGTCTGATTGAACTATCCCCTGTATTGTGGACAAGAGGAAAAGCAAGTATATTAATAAAAATAATATAGGAGCTAAAGATGTCAGGTACAAGAAAAACCTACGACAAAGAATTTAAGATATCAGCAGTAAAGTTGGTATTGGATACAGGCAAATCAGTAGACTGCATAGCCAAGGACCTTGGAATAAGTAGCAACTCATTATTTAACTGGAAGAAGCAGTACTTAGAAGATGCAAAGAATGCATTTCCCGGGAAAGGACATCTAAACCCTTCAGATGAAGAGATCAGGAAGAGGGATAAGGAGATAGCTATGCTAAAAATGGAGCGGGACATTTTAAAAAAAGCCATAGCGTACTTTGCCAAGGTAAAGGAGTAAAGTACAGGTTTATAATGGAACACAGGAAAGAATATCCATTGTCAGAGTTCTCTAAAGTGCTTAATGTAAGCCGTTCAGGCTATTATAACTGGGTAAAGCACAGGTACAGCCAGAGAAAAATAGAAGAACGGGAATACCTGGCTTTGATCAGGAAATACTATCATTTAAGCAAAAACA
>LOEU01000018.1 GCA_001516025.1 bacterium BRH_c32
GAAAAAACCATAGCAGATGCCATTTTGGATAGACTTATACATCAATCCCATAGAATTGAATTACACGGAGAATCGATGCGAAAGAAAAAAAGCCTATACAAGGGATAATTTTTAAGTATATTTGAGTATAAATTAACAGATGAAAAAAAGTAGTTTTTAAATGAAAAATGGAGGTGGTCAATTTACTCCGAAATTAGGTGGTCACTTTGAATTGAAATTGGGTGGTCAATATCACTGGAATTTGCACTTAGACCAAAATATGGATAAAAGTATAGAAGATTTTTTTAATAATTTTGAAGAAATTTTTGGAAATGATTATTCTACGAAATTAACGGATTATAATGCTGTAATTAGAATTCTTACTGAATTAAGTGAGAATTCTTTTTTTAACTCACTTAATGAGAATATTAGTAATAAAATTTTAAATCAAGAATTTTCAAAATTATCAAGATTAAATTCAATTTCTTCTATCATTAATAATAGTTCCTATGTTCAGGATATGGAATATATATTCGAAAAACAACATAGTTTTTTTAATTCTAAAGTTGATTCCTTAAGGGAACAAGTGAATAAATTAATTTTTAATTTGAAAGAGGAATATTCTGAAACAATATTTCAAAGCGAAATTATAAAAATGGATATCTATAACTTAATAAGAAATTCATCAAAATTAATTATTGAATTGGAGAATAATTTTAAAGATATTAAAAATATTAAATACCGTACTGTTCTTTACCTTTATGATTTTCAAACTAAAATAATAAAATCTTTTAAGACTTTGGTTGATACTCTTGAGAATTTGTTAAATATTTATTCTCTGATAAAAAATATTTTACATAACTATGCATCAAAACCTGAACTGAAATATTTAATATTTAAAGCAGATATTGAAGATACGGGTATATTTTTTACATATTATGAACAAGTACATATTGAAAAATTAAATACTATCTCATCATCTATTAATAGCTTGAAATTGAAGGTTAAATATTTGGGGAATACTCAAATTGAGATGATGGAAAGTTTAGAAAATACCTTAATTACAATAAGGAAGGTTCAGATTGATAGATATAACAATGAGATTGATAGATATAACAGAGGGATATAATCTAGGGAATGAATAATTGGTGTAATTTAAAATCCGTTGTGTCTAAAGTTCTTTTATTTCTAGCCATGAGTTACACTTAGGACATTGAATGACATCTTTATTTAAGTCAAGTTGTGTAAAAGATTGTATCTCATCTGATTTAATAATATCACCATTTTTTCTTATCATAGACTCATCTATGTAAAATAAATGTGCGCAATAATGACATTTACTTTTCTGCTTCATTTTTATATTTTTAAGTATCTTTGGAGTGGTAATCACTTCACATAGCTTTCATAGCCTTTATATTAACTTTGATAACCAAAAACCTACCACATTCCCCTTTGGTAGGTTTTTTATTTAAGTATTCATAGCACGTTAGATTTACCCCCTATTTAATATATTTTTTAACCTCTGAAAATAAATAATCATATTCAATACATCTTATATCATTTTCTGAAAAACCTCCATAGGAATAATCCTTAGGCTTATTTATTGACATGATTCTAATTCCTTCATTTTCATATGGAACTCCAAAATAATGACTTAACTCTCTAAAAAGAGTTGCTTTTAAAATATTGCTATCCAAAAGGCATGACCTTGATAATAATATCATTTTTCTTTCCTCATCGACCTTTCCAAGATTGAATTCAACCAGTTGCCTTGGTATATTTGATTCAGGTTCAACAACAATAAAATTTATATCTTCGATATAAGGATTCATTTCCAAGGCCCTCTTTTCGGCTTCAAACACATATTCTTTTAAATATTCTTCAACAAGTTTATTGTTAAGCAATGTTCCGTTGTAATTTCCACCTTTGATTTCAGATAAAGCCTTTTCAAAGTTGAATTCGTTTTCTTGAGCAGAGCCAAGAAAACGTGACATAAGAATCACAATAATTATGAGTGTATATCTTTTCATAATTAACATAACAACTTCCTTCTGTTT
This sequence comes from bacterium BRH_c32, assembly GCA_001516025.1. Taxonomy (GTDB): domain Bacteria; phylum Bacteroidota; class Ignavibacteria; order Ignavibacteriales; family Melioribacteraceae; genus BRH-c32. The sequence continues at coordinate 2,037 of LOEU01000018.1, forward strand.
TTATTATCTCAATTTAGTATTACAAATGAAAAATAATAAGACTTAAACAATGCTTTAAATGTTTATGCAGCCAACAGCATTTATTAGTTATGATTAATTTTGTTTTTCATTAAAATAATCCTTCAACACTTAAAACTTCATTCTAAATTTACATATTTATATACAAGTGCCTTTGAATTCTCTGAATGGCTCAAGGTTCTCAAAAAACATAAATAAAATGAAAAAATTACTTGAATTAATAGAGGCGGTGGACCAGATGGAATTGCTTTGGATAGACAAACAATTAAAATCTTGGCTCCCAAAAAACAAAAAACGCAAATAATGAAACTAATTATAAACCCCAACCAACTCGATTTACTGACAAATAACTTCCATATTATTGAGGGTAAAGGATTGTCCCAAAATGGAAAAAACCTTATCAATGAATCTCGGTTGAAGGAGTATCTTGTTTCCGTTTGGTTCCAAGGCATGCCCGCTGAAATTCGAATTGGAGCCTATACTGCAAGTAGCGCCTTGGCTATTGCTAGATTGATGTTTCCAAAAGCAAATGTTACAGGCTCAGTAAAGCCATTATAGATGATTTGCCCATTATACCAATCCATTTAAATTTAATACATAAGCATAATCTTCATCACTGATTGCCCCTGATGCATGTTTAAACAGAAGCGCATCCCTTAATTCTAACTGTTTTGAGGTTAGGCTATCACTTTTTGTTTTGGCTACCCTAGCTTTATTTTTTATGTCATTATCATAACTTTCTTGATTATCGTAGAATGTATTCAGCACTAAATATTTGTCATAATATCTGCCCAATAAAAAACCTTCTTTGATACGTTGAATAACATCACCATTTTCGTTATCAATCAAACTGGATTTAATTGGATTTTTAACATGCAATGCTATAATAATACTTTTGAAGTTTTGATATTCGCTATTGTATGCCCTTTCATTATATCTGGCTAGTAAATGTTGAGTATATATTATGGGAGTTTTACTTGGTGACACTCTAATATATTCAACATATGGCGCATCAATTGGAGATGTATTAAATATGATATCAATGCCTTTATTTTCTGCCATGACATTATATACATCAATACCTTTATGCTTAATATTTGCGATAGAATTCACACTTTCGATTTTTTTATTTCCGTATAATCTAGATTTCTTTTTTGCTTTGATTTCATTTTCTTGTTCGCCAAAAACCTTCACAAACTTACCATTATCAAGCAACTCATTATAGAGTTTCATTATCAAGGCGCAACGCTCATCACGATTCATTGATTTTGTTATAACATACTTTTCCATCTGATAATATAATTAAAATTTTTACTAATAAATAAACATCCATCGACTCTAATTTGTAGCCGATTTAGACCCCTCTAAGAGGCCCAAAAACTGTTGGGTCACATTAGTCAGCCTCCACCCATCACCATGCTTAGAAGTGATTTCTAATTTCTTGGAATATTAAATAATCAACCAACTAAAGGATTAAAAATGTGGCTTTCGATTACATATATCAACTCTGGATTTATTTCGTCATATATTCGTAACACCCTATCCTTAAATTTATATTTATTGGGAAATTCAATGATAGCATGTTCAAACACAACTTCATTTCCATTATTAATTTTCTCTAGAACCATAGACCTGATTCTATCATTGAAGTTAATTAGCTTAGCTTCAACTTTAATATAATTATCATCAACTTCATCATCAGAATTTATGGACTCCTTGTTGTCTAAATCAGATTTGGAATCTTTTAACCTAACTACAATAGGATTATTTTCACTTGAGAGCTTCGCAGAGGTTTTAACACCTTGTTTTAAAATAATGGAATCCATTACTTCCTTTACTCTATTTGCATCATTAGGGTGACAAATTAAAGCGTCATATACATAGCCAACATAAATAAGTTCCTGATTCAAAATTTCAACAACTTTAGTCATAATTTCAACTTCTTTTGCCATTAATCTTCGTGAGGTAATCTTGTGCTTAAATTCACTTGCGCATTTTTCATCAATTATATTTTGGAGCATTTTTGGCTCATTCTTTTCATAATAATCGTATAATGGGGATGCTTTCATCTGCCGTTCTTTCTTATTGAAAAAAGATAGATGCTCCACCTTAATTACACTGATATCTGTACTCATTGCCAATGCCAAATCATTATGAGTTAAATATTCTTTTGAGCCACCATAAAGACTTATGGCAGAATTGGGATGCAGACAGCTATAATCAGCCTCTACATTGAACTTGTCTTTAATTTTTATCATTTGTCTAATCCAAGAAGGCATCAAAGTAAATGAATCAACAATTCTACCTCCACTTTTTTCAGTTCCAACATCTGGGTACATCAACCCATCTTCGGTTAAGTATTTGAATATTTTAATTGAATCTTCTACAAAGGAAAGCTCTTGTTGGTCCTTGAAATATTCCCTACTATGATGCCCTAATTTTTTTAATAATTTGCCTTTTTTTGTCTTATACTTCAATTTTATAAGCCTATCTCCTTCTTCCCATATTTGGTCTATTGTTGGCAATGAAACATCCTCATAAAACTGTATCAAGTTTTGGACAATTGGATTTGATTGAGACTTCCCAGAAACCCTTATGTAATGCTTGTTTAAGAGTCTTTGAGCCTCTTTTGTTTGCAAATGATAGCTCACTATACCTTTGCCGATATAAGCCTCTCCAAAGCGATAGTGAAAGTTCTTCTCCCCTTTAATTGGTTTGTAGTCACACTCTATAATAGCACCTCTTTTTGTTGGATGTTCCAAGGCTGTTCTAACATTTTTATAAGCCATTGGGTCAATACTTAAAAAATCTCTTAGATACTCAGCATGAAGAGATTTCCATCCCATTTTCTCTGGTTCATCTAATCTTTCAAAATAAGTAGATGTTAGTTGGGTGGTGAACAATAAGCATAGTTCTACTGCCACATCAATATCTGGGTGAATTTCCTTAAGCAACTTTCTCGGTGTATATTTTCTAATAACAGATTCTATTTTTGTAGGAATCTTAATGATATTTCTATTGATAAAAAATAGGGGGAATTGAGTGCAAATATCAGTGGTAATATTGTCATCAAAACACTCTGCATCCCTTGTTATATCTAATGATTCTTTATCTATTACTTCATTGTATATTACTACATCATTAATGAAGGGAGATTGGTTGTTAATTATATATAAATATTGATTATTAGATTTATTATTTAATCTATTATTGAGTTTAATACTATCTAATTGATTTATATTAGTATTAATATTTGATAGGATTGGTTGAATTTGATTAATTGGTATTAATCCATATTCTAGTGATTTAATTGATTTCATACTCATTTTTTTATTCTGCATTATATGTTATGTTCTTTTTTTTCTGCTTATTAAACTGGAGCAGAAGCTGAGAGCAGTCAATTCTCTCAGCATCCAGTTGAATACCCAAGGCATTCAATAATAAATATGCTCCACATTGAAAAAAAGCTAAGTTTTGATGGAAATTAATTAGCTCCACCTTCGGTAAGTTGATACCATCCTGAAAAGAATAGAAATCGTAAACATTTTGGACCCATATAACTAATTTCCTCATCTTCAAAAACTAAGGCATTGCCTTTGCCATCATAATTAAATTCAAGGATTTCAATTTTTTCGAATCCTAAGAAATTGTGACATTCTTCGTAATTTGGCAATTGAGTTTTTTGTAACTCAAATACAAGTTTTTTTAATTGTTTCATAATTTTACTGTTTTTTAATTATTAATTACTTATTAGAAAGCACAGCTATCGCTATCCAAGATTGTCTTGGCTTTTTAATTATCTGATAAACTGGTGCTTATGTTTAGTTACCGAATACTTAAGAAGAAAATTAAGTTGGATTCCAGTACTTCAACTGTATTGCCATCTTCATCTTCTATCTCTGCCATTTTGTGAGGGATTGAGTCTCGGAAATAATAAATGGATTCTTCATCCAACCCCTCAATTACGGTATCGTTATCCCCGTAAAGGGAAGTTGGCCAACCACCATCCCCAATGAGGGTTAATTCAGGAATGAATCTATTGGTATATCTTAATTCATTGCCTACAATATCTAATGCAAATTCCAGTGATATTGACCACCCAATTTCAATTCAAAGTGACCACCTAATTTCGGAGTAAATTGACCACCTCCATTTTTCATTTAAAAACTACTTTTTTTCATCTGTTAATTTATACTCAAATATACTTAAAAATTATCCCTTGTATAGGCTTTTTTTCTTTCGCATCGATTCTCCGTGTAATTCAATTCTATGGGATTGATGTATAAGTCTATCCAAAATGGCATCTGCTATGGTTTTTTCACCAATTATGTCGTACCATCCCTGCACTGGGATTTGTGATGTTACTATTATGGAACCATTGTTGTGCCTGTCTTCAATGATTTCTAAAAGCGTAATTCTGTTATGGCTGTCAAGTGCTTGCAGTCCAAAATCATCAAGAATAATAACATCTTGCCTCTCAATTTTGGCTAGTTCTCTGAGGTAAGAACCATCAGCTTTAGCCATTTTTAATTTGGCAAATAATTTTGAGGTGTTAAAATAG
>LOEU01000019.1 GCA_001516025.1 bacterium BRH_c32
TATGTAATGGTCGTAACTTTCTGGTGATGTCAAAGAACTATTGTTCTTCTTACTTTTTACAACTATTTTATTCGTAAACATTTTTAGGTCTCCTTGCTTTGTTTGAGATGCCATAATTTATTCCGATTCTTCGGAATATGCACCAATTAAGTAAGTGAGACCTTCTTTTCTAATTTACCGCCGATAAGCGGCGCCCCATAACAACGATGCCGAATAGTGCAACAATTTTTTATTTATAAAAATGTTTTTTAATACTACCAACTTCAAAGAGTAACTTTGTTTTTTAACCGCCAACAATAATTAGAAAAATGCCGCACTGAAAAACGGCGGCCGTCTTGATTGGCTGGTTAGGCGGTAATATCAATATTTTCATCAATAGATTTTTCAAAGCCATCTTTTAAGGCTGCTTCAATACTTTTTCCATATACTTCTTCAAATAAAGTTTGGAATTCAGGCTTCTCACGAAGTGGTATGAATAATGGCCATGCCAAGTATGCACTCTCGGATATAAATTCTCCTACTTTACCAATTTTTCTTAACAATCTATAAGCTGAGTTGTAATCTTCCTTTAAGACAGAATAAGCTACTTTAAAATCATCAATAGTTGAGGACCAATCGAATCTATCAAGTAATGAATTTAATTCCTTTACTTCATTAGTTTCTCTTAATGCTATGGCGTAATTAACTAATATTGGTCTCTTTGTAAGATCATTAAAATATTTTGGTAATTTTACTCCGAAATCCCCAATAGTAAGCGAGAGTTTATAGTTTTTATTTTGAAGTAAGTTATAAATATAATTAGCCAAATAAATATCTGCTTCCTTCATCTGTTCGGGAAAAATCTTTCGCCATAAGGTTTGGCCAAGTTTGAAAATTATTTCTGTAAGAAGCTCAATCGTTTCCATTAAATAATTCTTGTCAACTTTTAGTTGTTGTCCAAGTATATTGTCTTCAACATCAACGTTATTTTCTTTGCATACAGAGATATACTGTTCGGAAACTATTCCATTACAATGAACAATAATATTTCTCCTTTGAGAATTTTCAACAAATTTTGACCAATTCTCGAATTTTCTTAATGGGAGTTCAAACATTTTTTCAAATAATAGAAACTGCTTTATGTAGCTTTTCCTTTGAATATCTTCTATATCTTTATTGATGATATAGGTAATAATTTTATCATGATTACCAATACTGAGTATTTTTGAGTGGCTGATTGATTTCTCATCAGATTTTAGATAATCATTATTTTCTATGAAAATATATCTGAGTAATTCGTTGATAAATGAATCAAATATTGAATAGCAATATATATAGTAGCTATTAAGAGTTATTGCAATAGAATTAGACTTTTGATAAAGCTCAACCTCTTTTTTGAAAAATTTAACTTCTACAAGATTGTCAACAAATATTTTGAACATTTCGTCTTTATTATCTTTTACACTTTCTATCTTTTCTTTTGCTTGGGAATATATGGCTTGTATTTTATCCTTAATTTCTTTTGATTTTTCCTTTTCCTTCTCTTCGGCAACAGGTAATTGAAAATCAATTGTTTTATTTAGATTTTCAAGTTTAGCAATATTATCTCCAATAATTCCAAGAAGTTTATCTTTATTAAAAACGTTTTTTTCAATATCAGATGAAATTTCATCTGATAATTTTTTCATTGCATCAAACTCTTGTGATACTTCAACAGCCATTTATTACCTCAATATTAAATACAGCCTAACTATTACTTATACAGCACTGAATTATTTGTTTAGGAATGATATGCTGCGTGTAGGTGCGGGATATCATTCCAATTGTTCTGTTTTGTTCAAAAATCTAAATAATTTAAAATAGGGTCTGATTTATATCATTCCCTCAATTCTTTAATCTAACGGACTATTAACTCCGAGTCCGCTATTCTCGTCTTTGATAAATTTATCTGCAGAAAAAGCATTCTGCCACCCAAATTCTTTACCTGCATTAGGATATTTTCTTGCTAAAGAATAAAGAAGAATTGTTTCCCCTTTATTTTTTAATAAATCAGTTTTATGCTCTTTGTAAAGTTCATATAAATGTTTTTTAAGTTCAGGTATTTCGGTTTTCTTACTATAATGGTTGGTGCGGAGAGTAATTCTAACTTTATCTAATAATTTAATTTTATTATTTGTGTCAATATCGGGGGTAATTTTCTGCGAATCCAAAACAGTAGATTGCAAAATATCGTTCGAGGTGTTTATTCTATGTAAAAATAATTCAGAAATTTTATACTCCGAATTTATTAAGTTTTAGAATACACAAACTTACAAAGTTTTTTCTTATAATCAAAAATTTTATTTTTACAAGTAATGAAAAGATCAGAAATAAGCATAAAAATCTACAAAAATCCTCCTCAATTTAGTTCTAAAACTATCACCAATAATTTTAATAATAAAAGCGTGGCGTCCGAGTTGCCGAATGGAGACTGAAAATCCACCTCCTTCATCATCCGGAATTTGAACCAGTTCGATCGGGTAAACTAGGGATAGGTAATATTTAAGGTACTTTTTCGTTGATTAAAGGTCATCGGGGCGATAGATGTTAAATCCCTTAATATCTTTAAATACCGCATCAGCAGAGACTATCGATCTCACTCGTAATCTTTCTGCAATTGCTAAGAATAGTGCATCATTTGTAAGTAAACCATATTCTCCTTGAAGCACCATTGCAGTAATGAAATCTTCTCTAATGCACGGCTCTAAATTAAACCCCGATGAAATTAAATCGCGAATTACACTTTTATATCTGCTTAGGGACTTTATCAAATTAGAATTTTCCGAAAGCTGTTTGTCAGGATTAGAGCCTTTTAGTGCTCCGATATCACGAGCTTCTGATATCATAAAATTATGCATTACTTCTGCGAGAATATGGGTAGGTATAATCCCAAACGTTTCTTTTCTAGCGCATCTTTCAACAAAATCAAGACACTGAATAGAGGATTTATTATTTGCATAAATTAGAATATTTGCATCAATTATTATATTTTCATTTTTGGGAACATCTATTAGGTTCATACTTCGTAGATATCCTCATCCATAATTTCTTCTATTTCAGCACGACTCAAATTAAATGGTCTTGAGCAAAATCTCCTCGCCGCTTCAACACGGAGTTTTATATCCTGATGGTCTAATTCATTATAGTTCCTAAGTGCATCTTGAATAATGTCACTTATAGTTCTACCATCTCTCACTGCTCTTTCTTTAACTTTTTGAAGAAGTTCACTATCGATAACAGTCCCGATTTTAACTTTTTTATTTTTATGTTTAATCTTTGTAGTCATTTCGCTACCTATTAATTTAATTCCCTATTCCATTATTAAATTAAAAAATACATTTCTCACTTGCAAGATATTTCTTGACAGCGTCAAGATATCTTATTGATATAAAGAAGATAGTGATTTATTTTACTAAAATCATTGTTTTGGAGATTGTGCGAGGGGTGGAGGTTCTATAATGAGGGGCGGGATTCATAGCACCGGAATGTGATAAAGATGCAGCACCGGAATTGTAATTAATTGCATCGGACTTATAATTTATACTCCCTGAAATAGGATTCATGCCATCGGAATGGGAGGCAGAAATGCCATCGGAATGAGAGGCGGGATTCATGCCACCGGAATGGGTAAAATAGGCTTCACCTGATTTCAGAATTTTTTCGCCGGAACCTGAGTTTAACTCTACGGAATGGGAGGGAGAAACTCCATCGGAATTGGGGGATATTGTTATGCTATATATATAAACGCCGCTTGTAAGTTGATGGCGGATTGCGTTGAACTCGGTTTGATGAAGTCCGGCGAATTGGGTGTCGTTTACTAATTGAACTACTTCCCTTCCGAGAAGATCGTAGATTTTTAATGTTACGAGTGCCGATTCGGGCAGGTAGTATTGTATTATAGTAGTCGGATTATACGGGTTCGGATAGTTTTGATAGAGCACTATATCGGTCGGGATTGCATTCGCACCGGGATATTTCGGATTATTCGGGTCTTGAGGGAATTGCGGATTTCCGTTTTCAAAAGTTCCCTCATCAATTCCTGTGGCAGTGGAATCATCTTCAATAAATTCTTCGAGTGATGGAAGCATTTCGCCCGAAACGGGATCGAAGAGTGTAAAATATTCCCAAGCCGTGCCGAATGGTTTCTGCCAAATCCAAGCGGGCTCCCAATAGATAAATCCGATTCCCCTTTTATTGGCAGTATCCTTGATCAAATTTTTGAGTGTGAAAAGGAAGTCGGTCTGCCCTTTGACGCTAACGGGATAGCCGGGAATCAATTTTTGTTCGTCGAAGCCGACATTATCCATTCCGTCATTGAGATATTTATTCGTCATCGGGTAAGCGGTTTCGACAACGAGAATATCTTTATTGTAGCGGACGGCGAGATCGTTCATATTATTTTTGAGATCGACTAATGTACCGTGCCACCAAGGGTAATATGAGAGTCCGATAATATCGAAGGGGACATTTTGCGCCATTATATTATCGAACCACCAGCGTGATTTTGCGTTATCGCCGCCGCTATCGATATGAAGCATAATCTTGACGGGAGAATTTGCGGCAGAGTGGACGGCTGAGATTCCGCTATTGAGGAGTTGAGCTAATTTTTGCCAGCCAGTCGAACCGCTTACTGCACCATCGGGGAAAAGCATTCCCGGAGAGATTTCGTTGCCGATTTGCACCATATCAGGGAGAGCATCTTCGGCTTTCAATAGCGATATCACCTTGTATGTATATGCGTAAACACTATCTTTGAGAAGATCGAAAGGGAGTTTTTCCCAAGCGGTCGGTTTTTTCTGATTAGCGGGATCCGCCCACCAATCGGAATAGTGGAAATCGAGAAGAAGTTTGAATCCATGCGCTTTAACCTTTTTCGCAATCTCAAGTGTGCTCTCAAGTCCGCAATACCAATCACGCGGAGTGTGCCATAAACGAAGGCGGATATAGTTTACACCATTATCGCTAAGTATATCAAGGAGATTTGTGGTCTTACCATTGACGGAAAACTTCCCGCCGAATGCGTCAATCTGCGGGAATGTAGAGATATCCGCTCCACGGATAAAATCACTCTCAGAAATATTATAGGTATCAACTATAGAATAACGACTACCAAGAATAACAGCATTGTCATGCGAGGGAGTATTTATATTTCCCGTTTGTCCCGAGGCAATCGAAAAAGAAAGAATAAAAAATATTAATACAAAAAACTTCAATACCCTGAACCCGATAAATTTATTCATTCATAAATATAATAACTTATCGGGTATTTATTAATAAAAAATGCTAATCAGAATTTTCATTTGATACAGATTAATATACTTTGTAAACAACAGCAAATACTCTTTTACGGATGCTATATCTTTTATTGTGAATTTTGGAAGTTATTCTGAAAGAGGGATATTCTTGGAGTACTCCTTATTAATTCCTTCCATTAAAATAATCTTTATTAAAGATTGATAAGGGACATCCCTTTTATTCGCCATATTTTTTAGTCCCTCGATTAAATGTTCCGGTAATCTTAAAGAGATAGTTTTAGTCGATGGTTTTAGATTAGTAAAAGTAACAGTTTTAGATTCAGACCAATCGATATATTTAGTGGAGTCGTTCTTTTTCCAAAACTCTTTTTCCTCTTTAATACTATTAAACTTAGGAATCTTTTTTAATTTGCTCATCATAAACCTCTTTGCAGATATAACTCTAATTTTATTTCTTCTTATAGTAAAGACAATAAATAACTTTTTATCAATATCGGAGCGTCCGAGAATGAAAAATCGTTTTTCATTTTCTGAATGTTTAATGTCATCGGCTATTAAGACGGGTTTATTAAAAAACACCTGCTCACACTCCTGAAAAGTAACGGAATGTTTTATCCAGTTCTTATCAATATTATGTATATCCCACTCAAATCCATCTACAACATCAAAGATATTTTCCATACTCTCTGTATATGTTGGTAATATACACAATAATAATAAATTAGAAATTATTGTGCAAGTATTTTAATAGCAATCAAATAAGTTATCTTCTATTATTTTCTATATAAATTTCCCCTTTTGGAAGTTCAGTAACAGATTTATAAATCTCTTTCACTTTTCTAAAATCATTATACATTAATGTTACATCGGAAACATTTTTCCCGAGTGAAAGAAACGGTGAATCGGTTTTGCAGGCAGAAGAAGAATTAATAGAAATAGCCGAGCTATTCTCAAAATGGAATAGAGATAATGCTTTATTTGGAGTGGCAACAGAGTTCTTAAATTGATTAATATGAACACCTTCAATATCCTTACCCCAGATCATATGTCTTTCATATTTACCCGATGAATCGTAATCTGTGATAACGAGATTATCGATATTAAGATTTTTCACATAAGCGAATGTAAAATTAGACGGGATATCCGAATAATCATTTATTGCCTTATTCTTGAGCGATTTCACTCCACGCGGTTTCTTGCTTCCTTCAAATGTTCTATGATTATAGAGATTATAGTTAATATTAGAGAAGTATAGATTTTCAATTTTTTGTTCAGGCCATCCTGCTACGAGGATATGACCGTCATTGCTATTGATTGTGATATCATTGAAATAAACATTTTTTATATAACTGATCGGACCTTCCTCTTTTCGCTTTTCTATATCAAGAAAGATCGCATAACTGCCGCTCGGTCGATCGTTTGAATTATCATCCTTAAGTGCCGTTTCGATTGAGATATTAGAGAATCTAATATTCTCGAAAGTACCTCCGTCCTTAGCGAAGAAAGCTAATCCATATTGAGTATCTTTTATGATAATATTACTAAAGATGCAATTACGGATAGGAGCTTCGGAGCGAGTGCCCAATTTAATTGCGGAGTCATCGCTTCTCATAACGCAATTTGTAACGACTAAATTTTCTGTCGGTCTCCCTTTAAGTGACTTGGGACAGATCACATCATCACCAAGATCGAAATAGGAATTGCTTATAAAGATATTTGTAGAAGATGTAGGATCAATACCATCAGTATTAGGAGCATCTTGTGGACTGATCATCGTGATTCCGTCAATCCAAGCGAAATCGCAAAATTGCAGTTCCATATTCCAATTTGGAGAATTAAAAATCTTTATTCCTTCAATTCGGATATAGGAAGATTCATCAAAAAATAAAAGCCGATTGGGACGAACTAATTCCCCCGTTTTACCTTTCCAGAATACTTCGCCGTTTCCATCGATTGTTCCCTCCCCTTTAATACCAAAATTTTTAGCTTTCATTGCATAGATAGTATATTTAGGGTTATAATCATCCATCACCGGCGAGCCGAATAGAGTAGCTCCGGCGGAGAGTTCGAGATAGACGTTATCTTTTAATTGAAGTGCAGCGATCATATAAGTACCGGCAGGAAAATAAACAGTACCGCCACCGGCGCCGGTGCATTCATCGATTACGGCTTGGATCTCTTTCGTTACATTTGTTTTACCGTCATTTGCAATTTTATAATCGCCGATGTTATAGATCGATTTCTCCGAACCTGCAAAAATAAGCGACACAGAGAATATCAGAATAAAAAAAGCTGATGAATATTTTTTCATTTTATTTCCTTAAAAGATTATTTCAATAAGAGCATTTTCTTTGTTTGAATTAGCCCGCGAGTAACTAATTGATAAAAATAGATACCTGCCGAGAGATGAGAGGCGTCAAAATCCGCTTGATATAATCCCGCCGATTTAAATTCCGAAACGATAGTGGCGATATCTCTTCCGAGAAGATCAAAAACTTTTAGAGTAACCGGTCCGGCTTCGGATATCCGGTATGATATTTTAGTTGACGGGTTGAATGGATTAGGATAATTTTGGAATAACTTAAATGAAGAGACTATTTCCGAACTCTCGTCGGAAACAGAAGTTGGCAATTGTCCCGGTTCCCATTTAAACTTAAAATCATTATTAATCCATTTGACGTTATTGGTATCTTCGCATGCATCAGTGCCGCATACGGTGGTATTACTGATAGAATATTTAAGTGCCACTGCTGTGGAAGAATTTTCCTTACCCGACCATACATAAGGATAATGGAACTTATTATTTTCAATTGTGATAGCATAAGGGCACCCCTCCCCTGCATCACCGCTATATCGGAAAAAACCGGGTTGCGAAGAATTAATTTGTTCGGAAGGACTCACGTAATAGAACTCATTATCATGGATATAAATATTATTGGCTCCCGAACGTCTTACTTTCAAAGGTGAACCGCTTGCATTAATAATAATATTATTGCATATCTCGGAATTATCTAATCTAGTCATATAGAAAGCATGCAGCTCACTTAAATTATTAAAAGAATTATGAAGATTCTTTAGATAATTTCCTTTAATCAAAATGTTAGATGAATTTTTAGGATAGATTGCCCCTGCGGCATAAAGCAAAGAGCCATCGGACATTTTTGTTTTTTCGTCCGGGAAATATAGAGTCCCGATCTCTTCAATTCTGTTATTAAGTATCGATACATTTTTAGCATCATAAGTCATCACAGCACAGATTTGCCATCTTAAGAAATGGATATTTTCGATCTTAACCGAAGCAGAAGTTTTATTAATTACGATTGCAGTTTGCGGACCACCTTCGTGAGTATATTTCCCCGAGTACCAAATAGCTTTTTCATCCGATCCGTAAGTCGATAAAATCAGATGACGATTAGTATCCCAGACAAAAGCGAATTGGTTTCTATCTTTATCGTAACTAGTCATTGCGGAATTGGAGTGAGAAGTGAATTGATCAAATACTTCTCCCCCCTTAAATAGAATTTTTATAGTATCGACAACGGCATTACGTGCAATGCGTTCGGCATAATAGATCGTTTTAACGGGATTATTAATATCGGTGCCCCCATTATTTTCATCTGTTCCGGTAGCTTGAGATACATAAATAGTTCTTACTACTTTTCCCTGGGAATAAGTTAATCCCGAAGAAATAAGTAATAAAGCAATAATTAAAAAGGAGCAGTTATATTTTTTCATAATAATCAGAAATAGCCGAATTAGATATTAAATTTATATCCGAATGAAATTAGAAACATATTAACGGGACGTTTATCGCCCGCAATATTTGTAGTAATATCAAATATACCGTTAAAGAATTTAGGATTTAGAGTTCTCTTGCCGGTGAATGAAGGGACACCGAGATTAAGATAATTGAAGCTAAGATTATAATTTTCGAAGAACTCGAATTCAAGTGATGCCGAAAGTCCATAACTTACGGCGACATCGAACTTAGTATCTTCTATATTTTCGGTAGTTTTTGATCTCGTGAAAAAGGCATCCACTTTCCTGTAAGGTTGTTGCGAGATATCGATACCGCCTTGAATAGTAGCATAGACATTAATATCATCGAATAGGTTATAGCCATAACTAAACCCGGTCATAAAGGGAACATGCACCCAATTGCCGATATCGAAACTAAAGACCGCAGTATCGCGGGTAGTATTCTTTAATGTATTTTGATAATAATTCTGAAGGTCATCTGAATTAGTAGGATTAATAATTAATCTTCCGCTGAAGAGCCAACCGAGTCCTTTAATTTTAGTGATTGGACTAGTAAGTTCAATACTAAAAACGGGACCTAAGGTGGCGAGACCCACATCATTACCGAAATCGAATCCGCTTCTTCTGGAAATGGAAGCATTTTCGCCGATGGAATTGGAATAGACGCCGGTAGGGATAGAGATTCCGCCTTTAATTACTAAAGATGCCTTCTCGTTCTGTGCATTTAAGAGCGATAGACTTCCGAAGTTTATTATTAATAAAATCAATAAGAGATATTTTATCTGTTTCATAATCATTTCCGATATATTCATTTTGGAAATAGAGAGATGGCAATAATTTATTGCCATCTCAATAATATTCATTAAATAAAAGCCAAAATTATTTTAGAAGAATCATTTTGTTTGAAATTGTTATCTTATCAGTTTTAAGTTGATAAATATAGATACCGCTTGCAAGAGATTTACTGCCGGATGCTGCATTCCAAGTAACTGTATATTTTCCTGCACTATGATCTTTATTATCGATTAATCTTGCTACTTCCTGACCTAACATATTAAAAATTGAAAGAGTAACTTTCGAATCGGAAGATAAGGAATATTGAATATTAGTTGTAGGATTAAATGGATTAGGATAATTTTGAGATAGAGAGAAATCCGTAGGAATTTCATTAGTAAATTCTTCTTTAATGGAAGTAGGGATATATTCCAAGCCCCAAGGATTAAGGTCGCCTGCCGGTTTTCCATTTGCAATAGTATAAGCAACTGAATTTGTATTATAGGTAAAATTATATTCATTTGCAGCGGGACCGAATGAGGTTGGGTCTTCTTCCAAAGATTTTTTACCGTTTTTATCGGCAGTAATTACAGGATTATCCACGTCCGAATTACCGGTAGCTCTTTTATGCATCGAGAATGCTGCTAATGTTTCAGGATTAGGCGCATCGGTAAAATTAACATATTCTTCTACGTTATTAGATGCTTTCATTCTTGGATATAGGGAGAACATAAGGTCTGCATGTTGATTCAGGAATACGGGAGTATAAGATGAATCTGTGGAACTAAACCAAGTTTTAAGAGCGGGAGACCAGCCATAAACGTTATTCTTAATCATCCAATCACGTTCCCCTTCTAAAGCAGGATCGTTTGTTCTAAGTGAATCGATCGGTATAAGAGGCATTTTAATAGTGTCTTCAGGATTTGATTTATATCTTCTGCTATCTTCAAAACCGCAATCGATAAAAAGATTATTTGTAATTTGAGCATCAACTGCCCTTGGAATCTGAATTATACCGTTTGTTTTAAGAATTGAACCGGTTGCAGTTCCGTTATACCCGCCATTATTGCCATTACCTGCCCAGAAAGTAACGTGGTCAAAAATCAATACATTAATTAGACTTGCTGTACTTCTAAGAAGATTCTGAGAAGTTACATAGCAAGTAGAATTTCTGAAAGAGATAGTATCTTGATTAAGACCGCGAGTATCTACAAATCGTCCATTACCTGTACTAACAGGATTAACGCTATTACGGAGAACAGAATTAAGAACAAAAACGGATTGACCCGCAGCATTCATTCTGATAAAAGATTGGAGATCATAATCTAAATAGCATCCTGAGATATGAAGTTTCATTCCTGCTTTATTCAGACGGAACATATTACCTTCGGCAACAACGTTACCTAGATTATCGACTCCTGATATAGCGAGATTTTCAAAATAAGCATCACCGCTCCCGAGATAAAATCTTCTTGAAGCACCGGTTTGATCGGCAACAGGAATAATTAATGGAAGTGCGCCCGTACCTTCATTAGCCACTATTCTAAGAGTAGCACCATAATTATTTTTAATGCTGCCGTTATAAAGATACATACCGCCTCTTTGAAGACGATAGACACGATTCATAGAGATAGGAGCACCATTTAATGTATCGCCTTCGATTGCAAGATTTAGTGTTTCATATCCCGGTTCGATATCCAGATAGTCCCACGATTGGGAATAGACTTTATTATTCGACAGCAATAAAACCAGTAATACCGGAACTAATAAAAAGTAAAAATTATTTTTCATAATACTAATTCTCCTAATAAAATTAAGGATTTGTAAATTGATTATAGTTTGACAATAATACCGATATCTGCCGTCATTCCATAATAACGCGTGTTATCGATAAAAGTTTCATTTTGTTTATACGATTGATCGGCATCATTAGTAATATTATTCATATTAAAGAATAATCCGAAATTATCGGTAAACTGATATTTAAGCGATAAATCTAAACGAGTAATTGGTGAAGTATAACTATCGAGTTCTTCTCTTTCAGCGATACCTGTAAGAGATTTCCCTTGATATGTAAGAGAGATACGACCTGAGAACTTATCGATATCATATCCGATGGAGAAATTCGCGATATCATCGGCTTGATTTGGCATTTTACCCGAGCGAGAAGTATCTATTACGGTTGTTTTCAGGAATGGATAAGTAGGGATTTTAGTTGTTTTTACAAACGAAATAGGATATGAAGTCTTAGACCAAACATGAGCATAGTTTACGTTAATTACGAGTGAATTAAAAGGTTCGGGAAGCCATAAGAGATTACTCTGCCATTCAAATTCGAGTCCGTAAACTTCTGTTTTGCGAGGATTATTTTCGGGTGAATTTAGTATAAGTCCTTTCCAATTAGCCGGAAAACCTTCTTTAGTGGCGTCTAATATTTTATGACCGTTACGCATATAGATCAGGTCTTTAATATCTTTATAGAATCCACCGCCCGAGAGGAGACCAATTTTATTACTGTAAAGCGATAAATAGGCATCAAAATTATGAGAGATCTGCGGTTTAAGGTCGGGTCTTCCGATATCAACCGTATTGCTCGTACCGTCAATTTTTACGTTAGGAAGCATCCATTCAAGTCGTGGTCTTGAGATCGATTGAGTATAAGCTAAACGGATATCCGCCCAAGGCAATGGATTAATTTTCACTTGAAACATCGGATACCAATTTAGATAAGAAGCAACTCCGAGAGTATCATGAACAGGATTATCCTGATAATCTAGTTCCACCACGTCATTAGGCACCACGCCCTTCCTTCCGGTAAGATAAGCATAAGTACGTTCCATTCTTATACCCGGTAGGATTGTAATAAAATTACCGTAATTAAGTTCAGTCATTGCATAAGCAGCACCGATATTTTCTTCTACTTCATAATTATTCAGAGAAGCATTCCTCTGAAAAGTCATCGAAGAATCGGCAATATATTTATTCATCAAATAGTCGAGATTATATTCGTTGAGACCTTGAGCGAAAAGATATTCACCTTTCATAAAATTACCTGCATCGAAAAACGGATCGATATAATTAAGAATAGAAGCTCTTCCGCCCGTACCGGGTACTAATTGGAATACAAATCCTTCTTTACCGTAATCGGGATGATAGATAGCCGTTTTAGTGCTGTAATAAGTGTACATACTTCTAAATGAAGAATTATTTACTCTATCGCGGGTATTATGGTTGAACTTTGCACCAAACTTCAAGTAACCCACAAAATTGAGTATAGAATAAGGGAGCTTAAAATCGATCTTATATGCCGCACTATTTTCGGAGGAACTTCTTCCTGTTCTATCGATTTTATTAAAATAAGCGGATGTAAGGTCTTTAGTAGATGCGTCAAAAACATCGTTTGGAGTTGGATTATTTGGCAATGTTTTCAGATCAAAAGCACCTGCTTGGCTAAATGAATATGAATTGGCAAATGGAGTAAGTGATTCTGAAGAAGAGAATGATACCGACCAATTAATATCGATAAAATCGAAATTATGCAAACCCTCCAAAGCAGATGAAAGGATTTCAACACTCGATTGAGAATTATCTAAAGTTCTCCCGATCGAAGCATCGTTAAGGTTATAACTTATTCTTTGAGTAGAAATCTTATCCTGTCTTCTGCTGATAAATGTATTAAGAGAGAGACTACCTTTAGGTATCAGATAATCGATAAGTGCGCTAAATCCATATCTTCTTCTATCATTATTTTGATATTGGAGACCGAGACTTGTTGGAGTCATCGGAGCGAATTCTTCTCCTTCTCTTCTTTCTCTAAGCAGAGACCATGAAGCGGTGTAACGGTCATTGCCTCTTTGAGTTCTTTCCAAGTTCGAGGTAACGATAATTCCTAATTTTTCATCAAAGAAGCGATCGCTTAGAATAAAACTTGTTTTAAAATTACCATAATCGCTTCTAAGAGCATTATACCCGCCTTGAACTCGGGCATTGGAATAAAATCCCCCTTTTCTTGCCGTTGCAAGACGGAAATCGACAATACCTCCGAACGCATCGGCATCTTTATCCGCCGTGAGAGCTTTTGTAACTTCGATACCGGCGAGGATTTCCGAAGAGATCATGCTAAGGTCCACACTTCTATCGCTTACATCGGTAGAAGGCACTTTAACACCTCCGATAGCGATGGAATTATACGCGGGAGAGAGACCGCGAATAACGACTTTATTACCTTCGCCGCCGCTGCGGATAAGGGAAATTCCGGGAAGTCTGCCGACCGATTCCGCCGCATTAGCGTCCGGTAATTCGAGAATTTTTTCGGAGGAAACTACATTTTTAATCGTATTGGATGTGAGTTGCTGATTAATAGCCGCGGCTTGACCTACTGCCTGTCCCGTAACAATAACTTCCTGCCCTTGAACTACTGCGGTGGACATTCTGAAATCTAAATTCATGGTTTTATTATCAAGGACTGTTACATCGATTTGGATTGTTTTGTAGCCTACATATTGGACTTTGAGAGTGTAAGTGCCTGCGGGGATATTGACGATTTTATATTCCCCTTTGAAACCGGTGGCACTTCCATATCCGGTACCCATAATAAAAACGGATGCGCCGTAAAGGGGTTCGCCGCTTGTCGAATCTGTAATAGTACCTTTAATTATTCCGGATGCAAATAGCGAATTATTAAAAGCAAATAGTAATAAAACGCTGACATAAATTAAATGCTTCAATTTCATTATAATACCTTGTTTAAAAAGTATGCACGATTCTAAGATGTATTACAAGCCTAAGGGAAATTACCCTTAAGGAGGGAGAAATCTTATTTTAAGAGTATGCGGGGAGATTATGAATCAGTGTCTGCAAAAGGACATTTTGTTAATAGATATTGTAAATAGGTTTGTAATTAATAAAGTAATCTCGGGAATGGGAGTTTTAGAGTTCTAATACTACGCCCAGATCTACTATTCGACCAAAGTATTGAAGTGTATTAGGGAAATCTTCGCTCTGCTGATATGCTTTATCGGGAGTATTAAGAAGATTATTAATATTGAAATAGATGCCTAAATATTCGAGCAATTGATATTTAAGCGAAAGATCGATTCGAGTGCTCGGAGATGTAAAAATATCCAATTCTTCCCTGCTTCCGATCCTATAAAGAGAAAGTCCTTGATAGATTAAAGAAATTCTCCCCGAGAATTTGGAATAATCATATCCTAAAGAAATATTAAGAATATTATCGGCTTGATTGGGCATCTTTCCCGATCGAACGGTATCAATCACCACAGAACTTAAATAAGGGAATTTTGGTAAAGTAGTGTTCTTAATATATGAAATCGGGTAATGCGATTCAGACCAGATTTTGGAATAGTTTATATTAATAACTATCCCATTAAATGGTTTTGAGAGCCACCATAGATTGCTCTGCCATTCGAATTCAATTCCGGATAGTTTTGTGATGTAAGGATTATTTTCCGGCGAATTGAGTGTAAGTCCTCTCCAATTATCGGGAAATCCTTCTTTAGCGGGACTTAAGATTTTATGTCCCGTTCGATAATAGATCAGATTTTTAATATTCTTATAGAATCCGCCGATCGTAAAAAGTCCGATCTCGTTGGAATAAAAAGAGAGAAAAGCATCAAAATTATCTGATAGCTGCGGATTAAGATCGGGATTACCCGTTTCCACCGAGAACGAAGAACCGTTAATTGCTGTATTTGGAAGGAGCCAATCCATTCTCGGTCTTGAAATCGATCTGCTGTAAACCAGACGAAGATCGAACCAATCTAAAGGCAGGAAGCGAAAATGAATTACGGGAAACCAATTAAAATAATTCCTATCTGCGTATGATAAACTTACCGGATTTTGGTCATAATCGTATTCTGTAATTTCATTCGGGACAATACCTTTTCTACCCGAAAGACGATCGTTTGTATTTTCGTAACGAACACCAGATAGTATCTCGATTAAATTATCATAATTTAATTCAGTCATAAGATACCCTGCATAAATTTTTTCATTAACGTCATAGTCGGAGAGATCGGCAGTTCTTTGGGAGACCATCGCAGAATCGATAAGAAAATTATTCATCAGGTAGTTAAGTTCATATTCGGAGATCCCAATCGGGAAAAGATATTCACCGTTAAGGAATTTACCGGCATTAAAAGAGAGATCGAGATAATTGAGGATCGAAGGCGCACCGTTGGATTGAACGAAATCGAACTTAAATCCCGGTTTTCCATATCCGCTATGGTACTTGACGTAATTTTTATTCGTATAGTTATACATACTTCTATATAAGGAGGAATTATCCCTCTCTTTTTGATTGATATTGGTCTTAGCGCCGAACTTAATTTTGCCCGAAAGATTTTTGGAATAAGAAAAAGGGACTTCAAAATTGAGTTGAAAGGAATTGATATGGTCTTTCGTAATCGAGGAAGTTCGGTAAAATGAATTAGCATAAAATCCTGATAAATCGCGTGCCGGAGCATTAATAATATCATCGGCAGTAGGAAACTGAGGCAGGTTTTCCGAATAGTAAGCATCGGGCTGAATAAAACCATAGGAATTAGAAAATGGGAGTGCCGAGCGAGAGTTAGAGAGAGAACCTCCCCAATCGAAATTAATTAAATCGAATAGGAGATGCTTACCTCCAATCGAAAATGAGCCGATCGAGATTTCGGATTCGGAACTAATGAGATGCCTGCCGATTGTAACATCCTTCAAATAATAATTTACATTTTGGACTGAACTTTTATCGCTTCGGGAACTAAAAAAAGAGGTAAGATATAAAGAGCCATTCGGGATATTTAGATCGAGTAGAGCATTAAAGCCATATTTTTTTCGATCGGTGAGAGTGTAAGCGAGATCAACTTGAGCGGCTCGCATCGGAGCAAATTTTTCATTGATTCTTTTCTCGCGAGGGATCTCCCATAACGCTCTGAAACTGTCATATCCCCTTTGATTGCGTTCTATATGTCCGGCAACAATAAGACCGAGTTTATTATTTAAGAATCGATCGCTAAAAGTGTAAGTAGCTTCATAATTACCGAAATCATCTCGGAGGTTATTATATCCGCCTTGCAATCTTAGTTGCGATTTGAAACCGGTATGAGGAGCTTTAGAAAGTTGAAAATCGATATTTCCGCCTAGTGCATCGGCATCGATATCTGGAGTAAGCGATTTAATTATTTCGATACCTGCGAGTATCTCCGAAGGGATAATACTTAGATCGACACTTCGATCGGAAGCATCGGTAGATGGAATTTTTATTCCTGCGATAGAGATTGAATTATAAGTGGGTCCGAGTCCTCGGATAACCACTTTACTCCCTTCGCCGCCGCTTCGGATAAGAGAAATTCCGGGAAGGCGACCGACAGCTTCGGCGGCATTAGCATCGGGCAGTTCTAAAATCTTTTCGGAGGAGACAACATTTTTAATTGTATTTGCTTTTAGCTGGCGATTAATGGCAGAAACTTGTCCGAATGCCTGATCGCTTACAATAATTGTTTCGGTGAGTACCGAAGCCGGAGAAAGTTCAATAAATAGTTCTTGAATTCTTTCATCGGTAAAATCGATTTGGAGCTCGCGTGTGATATAACCGATAAACGATACTTTGAGAGTATATCTTCCTTTTGGGATTTGAGCAATTCTGAATTTTCCGAAGCGATCAGATGCCGAGCCGATTCCCGAATCGATGAAATAAACGCTCGCTCCAATTAACGGCTCCCCCGTGTATATATCGGATATAATTCCCGTTATAGTTCCGGTTATCGGTTTATCTGCTTCCTGATTGCTTGATGATCGATTGATTATTATATAATCGTTTATCCGGTAGAAAGAGAATTTATATTTTTTCGTTATCGTTTCTAATATTTCGATAAATGATCTATCTTTTTCGGTCAGGGATATTTTTTCATTATCGGGAATGATGGAATTATCGTAGCTGAAAATAAAACCCGTTTTGGATTCAAGTTCCTTGAATAGATTCTGAAGCGAGGAATTTTGAATATCTATATCAATTTTTTGATCAAGAAGATTTTGGGAAAATAGATTTCCGAATGCGATAAAGAGAAATATTAGAAATAGTCTCATTAGATAACATCAATAAAAAATAAATGTACCGGGGAGATTGTTTTTAGTAATTGTTTTATAGTTCAATCCGGTAGTTTTTTTAATTACTTCGGCAACGAGCCAGATAGAATCGCCATTAAATTTGGTTGTAATATTTTTATTTTTGAAATTGCCTTCACTTCGGAATTCCACTCCGTAAATTCTTTCTAATTTTTTGAATACATCTATTAATGGAGTGTTTTCAAAAACAATAATATTATCTTTCCAGCCGATAGCTTTTTCGTGATTGAACGAATTTATTTCTGATCGTTTATTGTTATAGTTATAGACCCATTGCTGATTAGGGGATAAAATAGTAGAAGAGCGGGCGTTTTTAGTATCATTGCTATTTTCATTTTCGGGTGTGATTTTCACTTTTCCTTCAAGAAGTGAAACGGAGATAATTTCTTCATCATGGAATGCGGAGACATTAAATTTGGTGCCGAGTACGGTAGTGGAGAATCCGGCTGAATGGACATTGAACTTCCTGTCGTTACTATTGCGGACTTCAAAATATGCCTCACCTGTGAGATAAATATCTCTTGAATTTCCGGAGAATGAATTGGGATATCTCAATTTGCTTTCGGAATTAAGAATAACTTTGGAATTATCGGGGAGTAATATTTCTGCTTTTTCTCCCGCAAGAGTGATTTTCTCATTCCAAATGATACTATCCGAAGAATTACCGACCGGTGAATTGAAATAATTATATCCCGCGTAACCGGCAATAAGTGCAATTAAAACGATCGTTAATGCAAATGAGTATCTTCTGAAATAGAATGAAAGCGATTCTAGTAAACTTGGTCTATATTCGGGGATATAGGAAGAATTGATAGATTTCTCGGCTGCGGATTGCGGAGCTGATTCGTTACTGATTTCCTGTTGTGCCTCAATTTTATTTTTAAAATTCGCCCATTCGGAATCGGTATTCCAATTTAGATTATCGGGAGTAAGAAGCCATATTTTTTTTAGTTCTTCAAACTGTGATCTATTTTTGGGATCTTTCTCCAGCCATAATTGCACATTTCTCATCTCCTCATAAGAGGATTGATTAGCCAAATATCGAAGGAGGCGATCCATTTCGTCATTCTTAATCATCTACAAAAGTCCTTTATACCTTTTTTTTCTTTTTTCTAAATATTAGTACACTTAATTAGAGAGCTACCATTAAGCAATAACTAATTAAAGTTTTTGAGTGCTTTCCGGAGTTTCTGAAAAGCGAGTCTCATTTGTGATTCGACTGTTTTGATTGAGAGATTTTGCAAAGCAGCCGCTTCTTTATAAGAAAAACCTTGGTCTTTAACGAGCACTAAAATCTCTCTGCATTTTTCGGGAAGATCGCTTACTGCCTTTTGGTATGCCTCTCTCAATTCTTTTTGAATATATAATTCGAGCGGATTAGGCTCATTTTTAGTTTTCAAATCATCGGGTTCGATATCGCTCTTTTTTGAATTACCGGCATATTTAAGCCAATTAATCATCTGATTTTTTACGGCTTTATAAAGATACGATTTGATGGAACCTTTAGGCGACCAATGCTCCCTGTTTTTATAGATATTTACAAATACTTCCTGAACAATCTCTTTGGCATTATCTTTATTTCTTATTCTTATATAAACGAAATTACAGAGCGGAGCGAAGTAAGATTTAAACATAAATTCGAATGCGGCGATATCGTTATCATTAATTCGCTTAATTAATTCGGTATCGGAACTCGGTATAGAATCTTTTTCTATAAGTTCCTTATCGACTGAATTAATGAGAAATGATAATAGCATTCGTTTACCTTAAATACGTTTGCTGAAATATAACATAAACAATTCATAAAAATAAATAGAAGGAGACCATATTAAATAAACATAGGGTAAATGGTGAGGTCGGTTTTGGAATAGAATTATTACCTGCCGATTTGTAAAAGAAACTGTTACAAATATGTACATATTTGTATCAAGTTTCGATACACTTTTAGGGATGTCATATCAGATTAGAATATTTTATCTAATTAGTTAGCGAGGAATTCATCAACAGAAATATCAGCTTGGTCTAAAATTGATTTTAAAGTACCTTCAGGAATATCACCTGTGTGTTTCGGTACGGTAATGTATCGATTAGTTAATATATTAAAAAATATTTGATGGCTTCCTTTTCCGCTTCTTAGGAAAACGAATCCAAATCGCTTCAATTTTTTTATTACTTCTCTGTACTTAAAACCAGAAAGTTTTCCCATTTATGATTATGCAGTCTCAATTATTAAAGGGAGATCAAATTTCAACATACTCTCGGTGATGCCGTATGAAATTTTTGCTTTTTTATTCTGGGCTTCGAGAAGTTTTTCGGAAATATCAATTGCAATTTCTATTGTCTCTTCGAGTGTTTTCCCTTGTGCTATCAATCCTTGGACATCTTTAGAAGTTGCTAAGTAGTAACCTTCGGGAAGTTTTTCGATATGTAGATTTATTGTTTTCTTCATAATTTAATTTAATAAATAAGCCTAACTCTATCAAGTTAAATGAACATAGGGTAAATGGTGCAGTCGGTTTTAGAATAGTTTTTACTTACCAGATAATATTCGTTAATATTGAGCGTGGTGCAGAGTGATTTTAGTTTAGTCAAATCCTTATCCACCGCATTAAGTTTTACTTCAAAAGCGGTTTTTTTATTTAATATAAAATCGATCTCCGAAGTATTTCGTTTGTTATAAAATGAGAGTTCGCCATAGTGAGAGAGTTGATTGGCAATCGCATTCTCGAAAAGTTGTCCTTCATTTACACGTGCGATAATATTAAGCAAACCATTATCGGCGAAATAGATTTTTTTACCACCTGCCACGGAGCGATCGATTGATGAGGTGAATTTTGGGATTAATTTTATAAAGAATATTGCTTCAAGAAATTCGATAAATGAATAAAGTTTAGTGCGAGGAACGGAAAGCTCGGAAGATATTTTTGTTATATCAAGAATATTTCCGGTGCGTGGGACAAGCAGTAAAATCAGATCGCGCAGTTCTTTCACATCCTTGAAGTCAGATAATATTTTCAAATCTTTTTCGTAGAACGAACTAAAAATATTATTAAGGACTAATGATTTAGTTTTTATATCTTTTGTAAGAGCCACTTCTGGGAATCCGCCGAATTGCAGGTAATCATTATAATCGGTTTCATATTCCTTATAATCCAAAAGAGATTTCTTCGTTAAATCGGAGAAGTGTATTTTCACTTCTCCAATATTTTTATGAATCTTATTTCTGAAATAGAGGAATTCCGAAAATGATAAGGGAGGCAAGAAAAAAAGAAATTTCCTTCCTGAGAGTGATTCAGGGAAAAGATTTTTCATATAGAAATTCGACGAGCCGGTGAGAATAAATTTTACATTATAAGTATCGATTAAGTACTTAATTATTTTTGTTATCGGGGGATAATTTTGAATTTCATCGATAAAAACAAAAAGACGTTTTTTAGGTTTAGTGAATTTCTTAGTAAGGTTAGTATAGATTGCGTCATAATCGATATTTTCAAATTGCAATGTATGAAGTGGATTCTCGAAATCGAACCAGATTTTATTGCCTTCTGTTTCGTCAAAGATTTGTTTAATGAGAGTGGTTTTACCCACCTGCCTCATACCGGTAATGATCAAGGCGTTTTTATGAACTAGATATTTTTTTAATTCCGTAAATAGGAAACGTTTTTTCATCTTATTTACCGATTTGTAATAGAAACTGTTACAAATATGTACATATTTGTAATAAGAATCAATACACTTTTACGGACATCTTATCTGATATTAAAAGTAGTTGCTATAATTTGGATGATGCGGGAGGCGGAGGAGCCGTCCCAGAGTTCGGGAATTTTTCCTTTCTTATTCTCCCCTTTCATAATGATTTCAATTACGGGTTTAGCATCCTCGAATCGATCTCCGATAAGATAATTATTACCGATTTCGACAGTGCTCGGGCGTTCGGTGGTAGTGCGAATCGTGATACACGGAACTTTTAAGTATGTCGATTCTTCCTGAATTCCACCGCTATCGGTAAGGACAAATTTTGCATCTTTCACTAATTTTATAAAATCGAGATAGCCGATCGGATCAGTGAGGATAATATTCTTCGAGAGTCCGTTAAGCAATCCGTTAATTTCGAGATTCTTAATAGTGCGCGGATGAACGGGAAAAACTATCTTTAAATTTTCGGCGGTCTCGTTTAATAACGCAGTCATTGCAAGGAGCTGATCGGCATTATCAACATTAGAGGGACGGTGGAAAGTGGCTACTACATAATCGCTGCCTTCAAGACCAAGCTCCTCGCCTATTGAAGAAAGTTCAATCTTTGGGAGATAATGAATGAGCGAATCGATCATGCAATTTCCAACGAAGTGAATTTTCTGTTCAGGCACACCTTCATTCGTGAGATTTTGCATTCCGCTGATTTCGGTAACGAAAAGAAGATCGGAGATTGAGTCAGTAAGGATGCGGTTAATCTCTTCGGGCATTGCTCGATCGCCGCTTCGGAGACCTGCTTCGACATGTGCGACTTTGATACCGAGTTTAACTGCCGTGAGCGAGCATGCGATCGTGGAATTAACATCGCCGACTACGATTATCAAATCAGGTTTTTCAGAGAGAAGAATTTTTTCAAACTCGATCATCACTCGTGCGGTCTGCTCGGCATGCGATCCCGATCCGATACCGAGATAAAAATCGGGCTTGGGAAGTTCGAGATCATCGAAGAAAACTTTCGACATTTTTTCATCATAATGCTGACCGGTATGGCAGATAAGATGTTGAATGGAATTTCCGTTTGAGGAATTGTATAAAGCAAATGCTTTATGCAGCGGAGCAACTTTCATAAAATTAGGACGAGCACCGACAACTGAGATAATTTTTTTCATTTAATTACTATTAATATTTTAGAAAATATGTAAAGATTAAATATAAGAAAATAATTGTCGCCGAATAAGGTTTTGGTGGGTGGAAACTCTCAAATATTTTAGTGGGAGAAATTCCTTGAACAATTCAATTATTTTTCCATTATTTAAGTAGTCAGAACGTTCCTATTATTTTGGGCTACAAAATTCGAGCGGATAGCCCTAAAGAGTTATTCGCTTTTTTTTATTGAAATAGTTTATAGTCAGAATTGAAATATGCTTTTTAAAAATTCCTTGCATATTCAGCCCTGATAGCTCAATGGATAGAGTAACATTCTGACTAAGTGTTGTGTGAGAGTTTGAACCTCTCTCGGGGTGCCCGCTAAATTTGAAATAGAGTTAAATAATCTTTGGGACTAATTCTGCGGTGCGGATGGAGTGAGTGAGTTCTATCGAGGGGCGGGCATCGGAAATCGATAGACCTTCGCCTGCAAGAGTACGGCGATAGACTTAGGTATGAAGATCGGTGAAACCATCAGTAAAATTAATCTCTTGACCGTCAATCGTGAGTGAGCGAAAAGTGGGGCTTCCCTTTTCGATTGCCTCTGAAGGGAGATCATTTCCGGCGATAGAAAGATACCAATCGACCGAAGCATTCTCGAAAGTAAGTTCACCTTTCATCTTATCGGAATTGCGAATGAAAACTTTGGAATCTTTAACCGGACCGAAAAGCCATATAAGCAGATCGAAGAGATGAATACCGATATTAACGGCGATGCCGCCCGATTTTTCTTCATTCCCCTTCCATGAATAGTGATACCAATTTCCACGCTTAGTGATGTAAGTGAGTTTCACTTTGTGAAGCCGTGGCTTACTAGGAGATAATTGGAAATTATTCTGCTGGTCTATCGCAGGGATATTGAAATTTTCGGTTTCAGAAGATTTCTGAGGATCATTCAAAATTCTATCCGGAGATTGACCAACGCCAATAATAGAAGCTCCGGATTGAGATAGTTTATTTTTGAGGGACAGGAGTTCGGGATGATAGCGGAGCTGCATCACGGAGAAAACTTTTTTACCCGTTCTTTCTTGAATAAGTTCGAGCGCATCGAGATTCCACAGATTAATCACAAGCGGCTTTTCGCAAATCACATCGCAGCCGGCATTAAGAGCAAGTCGAATATGTGTATCATGCAAAAAATTCGGCGAACAGATAGAGACATAATCGATTTTGTTAATGTGTGAATTGATAAATCGTTCGAAGCGTGAATAATCGGTGAAGAAAAGGGACTCGGGGAAATAGTGATCGAGAATACCGACCGAATCGTGCGGATCGAACGAAGCGACTAGATTAGCTCCGATATCATGAATAGCTTTAAGATGGCGCGGAGCCACATATCCGGCAGTACCGATAAGTGCGAATGATTTCAAGAAAGTCCCAAAAATTAATTCCCCAAATTTAAGAATAATTTATTTAGTAATAATCATCCCCTTTTGATGATGCGTTGGAGTTGGACGATGGGAGCTAGGAGATCGATTTTATTCCTGTTAATAACGAGCGGATCATATATTTTATTTTCGGAAATTAGATGTATCTCGTTTTTGGAAGATTCTTTAAATCGTTTTATTACCTGATCACCATCGGTAAATCGAACAGCCACAATATCATCTATTTTAGGAATTAAGTTAGCGTCAATAAGTACGAGGTCGCCATCCTCCAAAACGGGCTGCATACTATTACCTCTGACAATAGTTGAGAAGCATTTTTCTTTTACGGGGTGATTAAAAAATGCGCGGTCATCGGCATGAATATCTAACCGATCTAAAGGTATAAGACCGATTTTAGAGAGTACGGGGAAATCGTTATATCGAGAAGGATATTTACCTCCGGCGGATTGATTGCCTGTAAGAACATAATTAATATTTATACCCATATCGGCAAGTTTTTGAAGTATTAAACCACCGGGCACAAATTGGGATGTAAGATAATTTTGCATCTGCTGCGGAATTATGTCTATCGATAAAGAGAATGATCTGACCGATTTATATTTCTTAAGTATCTCTTCTCTTAATCTATCGCCAATACTTTTTTTCTTTGTCATTTAAGACCTATTTTTTAATTTTGTAAAGTGTATATAAGATAATTCGCTTATATCATTGTTATAATATTAATTAATTATGCGACTAATTGCAAGATAGTGCAACTTAGTGCATATAAAGGAGATAAGATGGAAGAAAATTCTGTTCCGAAATTACTCTCTATTAAACGAGCTGCTCAAGAAGTAGGATTAAGCAGAAACAAATTAGCAGAATTAATCAAAGAGAACCTTATTCCTGTAATAGTAATACCCGGTTATAAGTTTACCAAAGTCAGTACCGATGATATCAACAGATTTATCGCCGAGCAAAGGACAAGAAAAATTTAATTAATTATGGAGGATACGATGGGCAGGCCGATTAAGATGAACGCTGTCTTTTTTTTTCATGAAGCAGATGCAAGCAGTGATGAAAAAATATTATATCTCGAATCGAAATATGGAATCGAGGGATATGCATTTTATTTTAAGATGTTAGAAGCATTAACGAGATCGAATAATTTCGAGCTTCATTACAATGCGATAACATTGAATGCATTGGCAAAAAGGTTCGGTATCGAAGCAGATCGATTCAATGATATAATTGAGGATTGCATTAATCCGGAAGTGGCGATATTGAAACGGAATAATGGAACTATCTATTCGGAAGGATTAAAAAAGCGGATGGAGCCATTAATGGAGAAGCGGCTTAAAGGGAGAATGCAATACGAAACCGGAAGTAATTTCGGCGGCAGAAAAAAGAAAAATATCGAAAAAAATAAAATTTCTGCTTCCGAAACTACACATAAGAGAAGAGAAGATAATAGAATAGAAGATAAGAGAAGAGAAGATAAGAGAAAAGAAAAGAGTGTGAGAGAAGAAAGGAGAGGATCGAAGAATGGTTCGGATATATCCCGGATTATTATCGAAAGTAGGTCTGACTCCCCTTCATAGAAATATGAGCTTTGAAAATTTCGTTATCAATAAGCGAAATAAAAAAGTTTATGAAATTTCAAAAGAGTATTCATCTAATCCGGAGGGATTTTTATATCTCTATGGAAAGCCGGGCTGCGGCAAGACGCATCTGACAGTATCGATATTAAAATCGCTCCATCCTGTCCGGTATCCAAAAAATGTCCTTGCAGAAAAAGAAAGACAACTGCGTGATATGATTGAGTATTACGAAATGATTAAGGGAATGAAAGAGGAAGCGGAACGTAATCGAGAGTTTTTCGAGAACGGTCAATGGCAATTCCGACCGGCTAAAGCATTATTCCTGAAGTCATTTCATTACACAACAGAAATATCAAGTTATGCAGGATATGAGGCGAAATCGAAAATGGATTATATTAATTCGCTTATGAATTATGATTGCATTGCGTTAGATGATTTTGGTATGGAGAATTTTACCGATAGCGTGAAGCACTATTTTTATATGTTGATAGATGAATTTTATACCGGGAGGAAGCCAATGATAATCACATCGAATCGATCGATAGTGGAGATCAATAAAATTATTCCCGGGATTGCATCTCGATTAGCGGAGGGCATGATAATTCATCTTGATGATATTGATCACCGCATTAATAAAGAGCGTAATCAGTAAAGTGCGCTCGAAATTAATTGCGGTATGATTGAATCATATCAGACGTAAATTATGCTAAAGTAAAATCTCCTTCTGAAAGATTATAGCGTTTGATGAAATAATCTTTAGTGAATTTGATACCCATTTGAGTAAGCTTAACGTCACGCTCGGAGCTTTCTTCGATAATTGATTCCTTTTTTAAAAGCCTTAATTTTGGCTGAGGGATATCTCCATAATTTAATTGAACATAGAACTCGATAAGTTTATTAAGAGCTTTCTCCACGAGCTTTTTATCGGCGATACCGAGATACTCGAGCATCTCTTTATGAACTTGGGAAGTTTTATAGTTGCCGTATTGCTGTACCTCCACGGTTGCCGTAACGGATAAAATTGCTTTAGAAATTTCTCGATTATGGAAAGAGATAAGATGATCGAAGAGACCGCCGACATCATTTTTGGAATTAGAAAGAAATTCCACTTGATTCCCCTCTTTTAATAGGGCGATATTATTTTCGATCATCGAATAGAGTTGATCGAGCATCGAATTTTTTTCTTCTTCGGAAGCGGCTGATGGATAACGCCCAACGAGGAATGGAACGCCGTAGCGTTCGGTGAGGAGCTGCCAATACTCAATAACGGCGCGCTTGAACGAGACATTCCAATAGCATCTGCTTAATAATTTTTCACCGTAAGGATTATCGAAAGTCGGTTTATTTTGTGAAAGAATAAATTTATAATCGGGCAGATCAATTCCCGCACCGAAATGATAAATGCCCGAGGCGAAGGGACGGAGTTTGAGATTATTATTATTATCGAAGAGGAAATAATCCTGCGGTTTATCGATCAGATCAAAGGGCACGAATTTTTTATTAATTATTTTCCAATAGATTTCGCTGACGGAAAAACCGAAAAAAAGAGAATCGAGAACTGAAGAGATAATTCGCTGAATCTCCAATGAATCGAGGAAAGAGAAAACTTCATTTTTAATTTTTCGAGAAAAATCGTATTCAAGCTCCCAACCCATTTGAAGCACCTGCATTTTGCGCTGCTGAGCGGCAGCCATCACGTGAGGATCGTTCATCACATCGCGTAGAATCGTGTAATCGTAATTATTATTCTTTAGGATTTTATCGGGATCGGGTAGATATCCGAATGTGGAATTATACGGTGAATATTTTTCGCGAGTGATATAAACGCTTGTTAATACCGGGTAATTAGCGGATTGATTTTTGAGTGGCATTTTATTTTCCATTTATATTCTAAAATTTTTGTATCGATCGGGGATATAACGTTTAGTGCGGACGAGGTCTTTAAGTTCATAGC
Organism: bacterium BRH_c32; assembly: GCA_001516025.1. Taxonomy (GTDB): domain Bacteria; phylum Bacteroidota; class Ignavibacteria; order Ignavibacteriales; family Melioribacteraceae; genus BRH-c32. The sequence goes on from LOEU01000019.1 coordinate 27,755, forward strand.
GGAATTGAATTACACGTGCGTAATTAAGGAATTGAGTAACTGAATCGACACGGTCATCGAACTGCCCTTCGGGGAATGATTCGCATTCATCGATAAAATCATTTTTCCAATCGGCGAGATTATCGATAAAAACTTTTCCTGCTTCGATGAGTGGAGTGATCGAATGGCATCGGCTGACTTTATCGGAATCGATCTTAATTTTCTTCACGGGAATTCGAGTGCCCGATTCGAGTTCTTGAATGAGTGAGATTCCGCTGGCTTTATCTTCGATAAGCACTTCGGACGGATGGAATTTTTCATAGAGTTCGATAAACTTTCTTTTGAGATCGGGAAATTCGACTCTTCCCCTCCAGAGATCGGCGAGGAAATAATAATCATTCATTATGAACCAAGTGGTGCAGACGGAGAAATCGTTTTCCTCCGATTTTTTGAAAGCGGTATCCCACGATTGGATAATGCGAATGATATTATCGGGTTTGATATCGGAGCAGTTTTTGAATTTCCACCATTCGCGTTTAAGTATAGCGGTGGTATTTGAATCGATAAATTTTCCGAATATTTCTTGATCGCGGAGAGCGGGAGAAATTTCTTTTGCGAGGTCATCGATTTCCGATTTAAGGATAAGTGGGTTATCGTAGGAAGAGAAATTATATGAGAGCCAATTTGGTTCGCCTGAATTGCCGCGTGAAAAAAGTTCAAAGAAAAGATGCTGCTCCCCTTTTTTATTTCTTTTACCTTTTGGAGTGCCGCCGATGATAACCGATGCTTGATAATCGAGAGCCATTGGACGGATCGATTCATTCCAGAGTGAGGAATCATTGAGAATGATGCCGGCTTCATTAAGGATGATCAATCGATATCCGAAACCTTCGAGATTTTCGGGACGGTCGGCGCTTCTGAAATCGCATACGGTGTCATTGAGTTTGAGCTCGGTACGTGTGCGATTAAAGAACCATTGATTTTTATCGATCGGTTTGAGGAGCGGGAAAAAGTAGCGATCAAAATAACGTTGGATATTTGAGTATGTGGTATCGACCCATAGGATTGGTGATAGGGATTCGTTATACATTTTATCGATAACGAAATTAGCGAGACCGCGAGTGAAGCCGAAACGTCTCCCTTTAGCAATGATTTTGAAGCGTGCGTCACTCTCAAAAAAGATCTTTTTTTGATTCGGGTGATAATCGATTTTGATTTCCTCGTCCGGAAATCGAAATTTTAACTGCATTTCTTTGCACTCCCTTGCACTTATAAGTGTATCCTATTATTTTTCTTGCTAATATAATTAAATTTATATACATATTCACGTGTAAATATTATTTTTTTATAAGGAGGTTGTATGGAATATGATTTATTAGGGAGTGTAGAGAGGATATTAACGGGAGTAAAAGGCGGGCGGAAAACGGAAAAATCCGATACTGATTTTGGGAAATCGGGGAAAGATTCTGAGACAATTGGTTTTGGAAGTTCCGGAAGATTCTCCGATAATAATGATGGGAATGGTATATCGATGAAATGTGCCGGAAGTAAAGGAAATGAGTGTTTAGAAAAATCGATTGGAGATATTGGATATGGCAAATCGGGGAAAGGGATTGGAGAGATTGGTGTTAATCGGTCTGGGAAATTGGATAGAGAAGATCGAACTCGATTGGATGAATTGATAAATGACGAGAATTCCCTTTTGACCGAATCGTATTCCGAACTGAGCGGAGGTAGCGGGAAAATTAGACCTACGGAAACACCCTCAATGACAGTAGTAAATTCAGCAGCAGCAACACACACCGAATCACCACAAACAAAAGAAGCACCGATAGCAGGAGGAAACGGAACAACAGCAGCGGAAGGGAGCGGATATAATGACCCGATATCAAGTTCCCACTCACAAACTCACTCACCTGTAGGTGCTTCGCCTACCTCCGAGGCGGAATCTTCTGTTGCCGGTGTTGGTGCTTCCCCTACACCGCATATTTGGCTCGATTGCAAAGCAATTGAAGCATTATTGGATGAGAGAATCAGTAAAGGAAAGACCGTACCGGCGATTAAGGAAAAATTACTTCCATTGATTGACTTAATTAATGCTGATTGCAAAATCAGTGATAATGGAATCGGAAAAGCGACTGCATTACTCGTGGCACTTATTGAATCGATACCTGAAGTGAAACTATTTAACGAGGCGGTAAAAAAGGAGGAAGAAAAATTCATCGATCCGGAAGATGATTTCATGCATTACGAGACCGATCAGGAGGCACTTAAACTTCACCGCAGAGGGATTGCACTCTCGAAAGAAAAAGGGATACCGTATATCAGAGCGATTTTAGAAATAACAGCGGAGGCAAGGAGGAGATGACAAACCGCGTATTTTACAAGAGAGTGGTAATTAAGATTATGCCGGAAATTATTGCGGAGCCGGGTGAAGATGAAAACGAAAATATTTTTAACGGAGGAAGAGACGATGAATAAATTAGCATTAAGAGAGGAGGAAAGATCTAAATGAGTACATTAGCGAAACGGAGGATTGTGGACCCGGTATTAACTCAGATAGCAAGGGGCTACACGAATTCAAGATTAATCGGCACGGAACTATTCCCGGTGATAGAAGTGGAGCAAGAAGGGGGCAAAATTCCGCAATTCACAAAAGAAGCATTCAAAATCTACAATACCGAACGTGCGATAAGAGCAAGATCGAACAGGATCAGTCCCGAACTTCAGAGCACGATCGATTTCGTATTGACGGAGCACGATTTAGAATACCCGATGGATTACAGGGAGATCGAGGAGAGTGCCACGCCGATGAAACTCCATGCGGCAACGGTAGTAAGCGATGGAATCTTGCTCCGGTTGGAGAAGCAGATTTCGGAATTGGTTCAGAACTTAAGCACATTCCCTACCGGTAATAAGATCACACTTTCGACCGGGAATAAATTCGATGAGGAGGTATCGAATCCATTTTTGATAATCGATTCGGCAATAGATGCGGTGCGGAGCAAGATTGGTAAAAGACCGAATGTCTGCATTATGGGAGCATCCACATATAAGGCATTAAAAAATCACTCGAAGATATTGGACAGAATAAAATATACGGAACGGGCAGTTGTAAGCGAAGAGATATTGAGGCAGTTATTCGGATTCGATAAATTACTTGTTGGGGATGCGGTATATGCGAATGACGGAGGAATTTTCTCCGATATATGGACAGATAATATGATAATAGGGTACGTACCGCAGCCGACTGAAAATGGGAGCAGGAGTTATTATGAACCGTCATTCGGATACACACTCAGGAAGAAAGGGATGCCGATAGTGGATACTTATGATGAGAACGGTAAGGTAGAGATAATACGGAGCACGGACATTTTTGTACCAAAGGTAGTTGGTAACGAAGCGGGCTATCTTATTTGTGATACTAATACTTAGGAGGTTTTAGATGAGAGAATATTTTAATATAAACGGGAGCAGATTTATGCTACGCAAGATTCGGCAGGGAGATTCCGGTGGCACGGGAGTTCTTCAAGCAGGAGGTTTGGTATGGTAACGGAGCAGCCGGTATTGGTAACAAGTATTAAAGCTTATGTGGCATTAAGTAAGAATCGGATCGTCTGTTTCAATCGAGCACATGGAATGACGAATCCTATGGGAGTATGCGCAGCAGATACGAAACTTGGGGAGCACGCTCCGATTATCACACATGGGATAGCAACGATAGAGAGCGGTGAATCGATCTTTGCAGGTGAGAAGATCGGACCGGATAGTTTGGGAAGAGCTGTCCCCTTCCCCTTTTATAATGATTATCTGGGAAAGGCATTAGACGGAGCAGAGACGGCAGGAATATTAATTAGAGTGGTATTAAACATACCGCAATAGGAGGAGAATATGTTTACGGAGCAGCCGGGAATAGTAGTGAATCATAAAGTAACAGTGGCAATGAGCAAGGGAGCATTCGTCAATCTTGCAGGAGACGGAGTACCGATGAATGTAAAGGGACTGGGAGTCGTAATAGCGGATACGAGTGCGGGAGATGCGGCACCGGTAGTGATTAATGGAATTGCGATGGTAACATCGGGCGGAGCGATTGCGGTTGGCGATCCGGTAATAAGCGATATGATGGGTAGAGCCGTAGTTCAGGGAGCGGTCGATACGAAGCACATAATGGGATATGCGCTCGATGCCGCAGCGGGATCTAATAATATGATACGGATAAGGCTAGTATAATTAATAAGGATGAATGAGATGGGGACGAGAAAAGTATTGAAACCGGTAAAGATACCTGAGAAACCGATACCCGATACGAGGGTGAACTTTCTATGCCGGCTTAAATATCAGTTCAATAAACGAAAGGAGGAACAGAAAAAAGCTATGTGGAACACGATCAAGAACCACTTAACCGGATTAATCTTTCGATGGATAGCGAAAGTCGGCGGTGGAATTTTATTAACCATCGGCATATCTCAAAATTCATGGGAAGAGATAATCACGGCGGTGCTATCGATCATTGCGGGAGTTGCAACTTCATTGATTCAGCATAAAAAGATAGCATTAACCGAGCCGAGCAAATTTGAGGGTTGAATGGAACTCAAGGAAACAATTAAGCTAAATGGAATTAGGGCTGAGCTGCTCGTTGGGATAATCGTAGCAGAAAGAGTATATGAGGATTTCGGATATGGGATGGTGATAACGTCAATTACGGATTCGAGGCATGCGCCCGGATCGCTTCATTACGCAGGCGGTGCGGTGGATTTAAGGACGCGAGACATAAAGGATGCGGCGATGATCAAGAAGATAACTGAAACGATTAGGAAGCGATTGACGAAGGATTACGATGTAGTAATGGAGAAGGATCATATCCATATCGAGTACCAACCGAAGTACAGCTAGCCGATTTAGCGGGCATGGTGCCGGTTTTATCCGGATAATTTGATAATGTTGCGTCTATTAGTGAAGAAACCGGCGCTTACATTTAATTTTCGGTTAGCCCCTACACATAAGCGGGAGTGAGAGCTTCCGCTTTCTTATGAAACTCAATCTTGTTTTTATAAATTTTTTCTAAAGTTTTGGGAAATAATAACACATTTAACTTTTTAAAAAGCTTCTTTTATTTGTTCGGTAGTGTCTGAACTTATTTCTTCCATTTTCCCTTTAAAAAACCGGATAGGAATAGTTATAGGGGGAATTGTGCTCCCCAGATTAGAAGTAAAAGAAGTAATAAAACTTCTTAGATAAGGGAATACAATAGCAGGGGCATTAACATTGATAAAATTCTTTTTTATTTCTTCATCAATGTTTTTAGCAAATTCAAATGATGCAATTGAATAAATATTCAGAAGAAAAACATTCTCTGATTCCACAGTTACATTCATCATAATATTAAAATGATTAGGTCTTTCTTTAGGATAATAAACTTTTGCATCAATATTTAAATCAATAGCACACTTCCCTGCCACAAACTCGTCCTCGGAGACAAATTCAACTTTTACAATATCAACACCATGAAATTTAAGTAGTTTTTGATCTTGAGTTTCCATTATGCTGCTTCTAATAAAGGGTTATTCTTACTGAAATCTTGATTTATTTCATTAAATTTAATTTTGGATTGTGATTTTAAAATAAATCTTGACTTGGATGATACTAAAAATTCTATTTTACCATTACCCGAAAAATAATTTTTATGTCGTTTCTTTAATAACCACATAGTCAATGATTCTTCGGTTTCTTTAGCCAAAGCATCATCTAATCTTTTTTCCATTTCTTTTAAGTCTAGCATAACTAACAGTCTCCCTGTTCTAAGAATTCAAACTCTAATAAATTATCGAGAGTAAAAAGTACTAATTGAATCCTCTTTTTTGATAAGAGTAAACATTAATCCGGGAGTGGGCAGACCCACTTAATTTTATTTTTCGGATCATTTGTTTTTGGGCGATGTTTAGAAAACTCAATATCAATCTTCTGCATTTCGAGCATATCAAGATATTTTTCCTCGAACGGTTTTTGTGCAGCTTTTTTATGAAACTCAATCTTACTTTTATAAATTTTTTCTAAAGTTTTCTTCATCATGATACCTGATTGATAGGAACTAATATACAAAATTATTAGAATATTTTGGTGGGAGCAGAGATTAATCGGGGATTTGAAATAAGAACAAAAATTAGGTGGGTCAATTTTGGTGTGCAAAACGGGTTAATCTACAATGGGAATTTGGAATAAGCTAATTATTGACAAATTTCAATATAATATGTTATATTATAGCAACGTTGTGAATTAATTTTTGCAACTAAGTTCCATTTAGAATACGATAAGAACAGAAATAAAAAAATGATAAAAGAAATAAAAAATATCGAAAAGATTGACTCATTAAAATTGAGCGAATATATACTTTATAAGGGCGGTGCAATGTCGCACCTTAAACTCCAAAAAATTCTATATTATATCCAAGCTTATCATTTAGCCTATTTTGAAATGCCATTGATTGACGATGAATTTGAGGCATGGGTTCATGGACCTGTTTCAAGAAAATTATATAATAATGTAAAAGGGTCATCAGTATTATATAAGGAAGTAGGATATGATAATGAAAATGGGAAAGAGAATCCTGAAGTTTACTTGAAAAATAAACTAACAGAGGAACAAGTAGATTTAATTGACGATGTAATAAATGAATTAAAAGATATGAGCGGATTTGAATTAGAAAGTTTAACTCATTCTGAAGCTCCATGGTTAGAAGCTCGAGAGGGCGTTTCTATCTCCGAAAGATGCGAAAATATCATCTCGCAGGAATCAATGAAGGAGTATTATAAGCAGCAATTATATGGCAAAGAAATCGAAAGTTAAGCCGCATACGAAAAAAAGCTCAATTACACGTGCGATAAATTCCATAAAAGAAGCTCAAGCAGAAAACCTCGTAGATGATGAATATTTCCTATTCTCTCTTAGACAATTCGATTCAACTCAAGGAGAAACTTTCAAATTTTGGCAAGATAATTTGATATTAGCTGATTTAATGAATGTATTAAAAGGTTATAGCTGCAGCACATTAAAGTCCCAAGTCGATAAAAATAAATTCACTATTTATGGAGATTTCCCTCCGGCTGATAAAACAGAATTCCATCATCCAAAGCATGTACCCGAAGATGCAAGATGGGCAAGAATACATATAACTGGTAAGCATATTTTAGCAGGTCATATAGTCGGAAATGTTTTTTATATTGTATTTTTAGATTTTCACCATAAATTTTGGATTTCTAATAACGCAGAAAATTAAAACTACTCACGTTTCCCATCTTCTGGTTTCGGTTCGCTGACTCTACCGTAAGATTCAGTTTCAGTTGGATAAACGGTTTCCTTTGGGAAATATTCATTTCTTGGCATTCCGGGGATATCACTAAGAGTAATATCAAGAGCGGTTCGGGATATCCGAATAACTGAATAATTTAAGATGGGCTGAATGTAAGTATGACAATGTATTTGGATTTTGATAAGGAAATGAAAAGTATGTTAGATATTAGTCCGGAAAAGGATGAGGCTATTGGATGAATTAGAGGGCGCTGTTTACGATTATAATTGTCTCAAAAGGAATATCAACGTGCGGTTAAAGAATGAAGGAGAGGGCGATGCCGCCGTTGAAGGCGGTGAAGTTTTGGTAGCCGGCTAAGAGTTTGATATGGTTATTTAATAGGCTCAAACGAATGCCTCCATTAAAATGTTCGGCATCATATTCCAATAATATTTCTGCGAAATTAAAAAATGATGCAGAAACGCCACCAAATACACCAATAAATTCATAGTCAGATGCTTTTATAATATCAGAACCATAACCGATAGTGGTCTGAATATTATTTACAGGTGAATCAAAAGTGAAGTTTTTTGTTGTAACGATATAAAGTGAATTGAAATGATTTGCAGCTTCAAGTGTACTTATAGGATTATTAGCTCCAATAGCGATTGCCGGCGTATAAGCGGATTCGCTTATGAAACGAAGCCGGAAATTTGCCATGCGATCTACTGTATGACGTGATTTAACAGGTATATTCATTAGTCTCGTGATTCGAAAACCAACTTCCAAAAATGGGAGATAATTAATATTTATAAAAGCATTAAAAACATCTCGAGTGCCTCCGCCATAATCTAGATATTTCTTATTTAGGAAATTAGCGCCAAACCACACAGAATTTGTCTGATTCATATCTGCAGTCGGAATAGAAAATAAGCCTGACATACCCGAAAGAGATTGCGCCGTAATAATATCTGATGATATTAGAAAACCGATTAACACTAATATTATTTTATATTTCTTCATTTATATAATTATTTCTCATTATATTTATAAAATTATATCAAGCCGAACGAGCACGTTTAATAAAAATATTAAATAGTGCAGAGAAAAGATAATTAATATCCGTCAAAAAAGGATTTTTTTCGTAAGCAATTAGATATCGCATTTCTGAAGCCATAATTTCTTCGAGAGTCTTTGGCATATCTTTATAGAAAGGAGGAATGAGTCCCGGTTTATGTCGTAATCTTTTTTCCCTAAGTTCAGCGGAGTATAAAGAGAGATAATGCTGACTTAATGGTCTGACGCCAACCAATTTAAGTTCACCTCGAAAGAAATTAATAAACATTGGAAATTCATCAAGCCATAATTTTCTGAGGAATCTACCCCATGAAGTAATTCGGAAATCATTAGAGAATTTCCCCCCTTCCTGCAGATTAAACTTCTCGAATACAAGTTTTTGGAGGTATTCGGCATAGGGATGCATAGTACGCATTTTATAAACGAAAATCATTTTTCCATTCTTTCCGAGCCGTCTCATTTTGAATAATGGTCCGTAAGATGGATTTTTATCTTTAGATGGTTCTTTTACTTTTTTAGCAATAAACCAGAGATAATTATTCATTGCAGCAAAATTAGTTACTTCAAAGCCGCAATAATATAATCTTCCGAGCCCTTCGGCTAATGAAAAAGCGCGGTTCTTCCCTTTTGTTAATTCAAAATAGATATTTTTTAGGAATGGGAGTTTTGGGAATGCACGTTTCCAGATAAAATCAAAGAAATAGAAAAAATGCCCGAGATAAAAGGGATATGATTCTACGATGCGCTTATATCGAAAACGTATCGGTTCAAATCGACCAATAAAAACACCATTATTAACCAATTTTTTATTTACTTCAATGAAATAAAGATTAAGCCGGCGCATATCATTCATCTGATGAAGATTAAGGAAAAAATCGAGCGATTCATCGGGGAATACTTCTACGTTATAAAGATCAGATGACCGGATTACCATTGATTTCATTATATCGATCGAATTGAGTTCGATATTATTGGCGATAAAATAGTAAAGTCCGATATCTTTTTTTAGATAAACATTTTTTAATTTTTCATCGAATTGAGGAGAAGAGAAACCATTATTTTCGAGTAATATTTTCCCGCTTTCTTCCGGCATAGTAAAATTATCAAATTCTTGATAGGTAGTTGCTTTTAGGAATTTAAGATTCACTTCATCGGTATCGGCTGGAGTTCTTTTTATATAGAAATAGATTAGGAACGAAAATGAAAGACCGGAATAAAGGAATACCGATTGGAAAAAATTTACTCGTACCGTTTCATCGAGTCGAACAATGAATATCATAAAACCCGTAAGAGCGAGCCAAATTACATAAGACTTTATGTGTCCCCACGAGGATTTCCAGAAACCGCGGGAAAGTTCAATCGGTTGGAAATGATGAGTAATTGAAACGGCGGCGAACCAAGTACCGAAGAATCCGAATATGAGATATGCATTATTAAGAAAGAAATCAAGACCGTGGAAGCGGTTAAAAATTAGGTAAAAAAGGGCGGCAATGAATAGAATTATTTCTATGAAGAAAGATTGAGTAGAGAGAATAATTTTAAGCGATTTAGAAGCTTTTATCTCCTTTCGGAGACGAAGGCGGAGCCAGATCAGTTCGATTATGAGAGCAAAGAGTAGAGATAAAATTAAAGTTGTACGGGAAATATCACCTATTTGGAAAAAATTAGCGAGAAATGCGAGGAGACCAAGCATAAGAAAGAAGGAGATAAAATAGGATTTAGTGGCATCGGCGAAACCGGAGAACGATTTCACTTTGAATTTTTGAGTAAAAAGAGAAGTAGAGGCAGCGGAGATTAGATAAAATAATAGGTAGTAGTAATATTCAGAAGTGGGAGCGACCAATCCCCTTTTGTAGAGATAAACTGCTACAAAGGAGAAAAAATAAATAAAGATTTCGGAGATATAGAGACTAAGCACACTAATATAATTTTGGGATTTGATTCACTTTTTTGATAACAGTTTCAAAATCGAGACCAATAATTTCTAAATACCATTTGATCGATTCGAATCGAGGTTTATTCTCTTCATTCACTAATTTTAATGCCTCCTCACGGGTAAGCATTCCTTCACGTATTTGATTACTTCTGAATGTATCATATTCGCTAAAACCTGCAACAGTATAATAAACATAATTATAGAATCCTGCGGTTCCATCACCAATACGCCAGGTAGTTTTAGTATCAATGGCTGTTTCCCATTGATACTCATCCATTATTAGATTTTCAATTTCTTTTTCATCCCAACGATAGTAATCGAACATCGAATAATAATCACTCTTTTTTGCCATATACCTTGATGCAAAAGACCCAAGTGTATCAAGAATTGATTGATTAATATAAGACGGACTTTTAATAATGTTTTTTCCGACGTATCCGAATAACTTCAACTGATCTGCAATAGAGATTGAATAAATTCTTTTTTTGTTAAATCTTAGAGGTAATCCGCAAAATCCCACTTTAAAATCAGTATTTTCTAATGGGTTAATTCCCCATATATTTAATTTTATATCATTTTGTTTTTTTACTTTATCTGTATAATAAAAGAAGAATTTATCCCCCGCCATGAAAAGTGGTATCATGCCAAGTTCCGGATTTTTGAGCCAAGCTAATATATTTTTTCTAATATTATTTCTTTTCCATCGTATATCGGCTGAAACAATAATATTTTCGACACCTAATTTGCCGGTAACACGCGCAATATTTCGCCTGCCTAAATCAGTTACCATTCCCCAATCATAAGTAAAAGCTATCGGATTCATTTTAAGAATATTTTTAACAATATGAAGAACATAAGTACTATCTCTACCCCCACTGAAAGGGACTAAAATATCGGGCGAACCATCTTTTTTTCTATATGGTTCTACTAATTCTTTCAGCTCTTCTATTGGTTTTGGCTGATTTTTCTTCACATAATTATTACAAATATTACAAACACCATTTATATCAAATTCAATGAAAGGAAATGATTCGGGGAGCAGACATTTTTTGCATCTTTTTATATTATCTATTACATCAATATTATATTCAAGCAATTTTTTTTCAGTATCATCTATTAATGCATTAGTAAATTTAGAAGGATCAACTACTGCATGAAGTTGTTTATTCACCGGGTGGTGATTTGTTATATTGATTTGATAATTATCTGATTTATTGGCAGGAATAATATTTTGCTTTTCGTCATTTAAATCAAAATGATTTATTTCACACATTTTTAAATTGACTATGAATCCGTGATTTGCAGATACTTGTGTTAATTCAAACGACTGACTAAATAGCTTTTGATTTTTATCTACTAATTTTTGAAGTATATTTTTTTCAGAGGCATAAATAAAAATATCAGTGTGGTTTGTCAAAATATATAAGGAACCATTATTTGTATAAACTAAAAATTCATCTCTGTTATTTATAAAAAATCCTGTCGAAACAGTTCCAAGTAATTCAGAATTTGTTTTTCTTATTGAATCGATAGAATTACCTAGTTCATTTAAATAATATCTAAAAACAGAATAAATAACTTCAGTATCAATTTCATATTCTCTCTTCAAGGATGGAAATTTATTCCAAAGTATATCTTCATTAACGATAATACCATTATGAACACCTACAATTCCATCTTTTACGACTGGCTGATTATTTACATCCTCAAGCTGTGAACCATTTGTAACTAATCTTGCATGACCTAAAGCAGCAAATATTCCTGTATTATTTCGATCAGAAATATCTTCAAGAATAATATTCTTAAAAACTTCATATTCTTTTGTTCTTAATAAATTATCAACTGAGATAGGTCCTTTAAGAACATTAATACTCTTTTGTGAATAAGACCTAAAAGCCAATCCGGAAGAATCTTTACCTCTAACTTGAGATAATTTTGCAATATCTTCAAGAACATTAACGAGTTCTTCAGTATTATATACTTCTTTTTTGGCAATTACGCCGAATATTCCACACATACTAACGACCTACCTAAATTTAGATTGATACTCTGGGTTTTTCTGAAGTATTTTCTTACTCTGAGGATAATTTTCTATTAACCATACAAGAAATGCAGTCGGATCAATTTTATCCTCTAATAATTTGTCACGCAATCTCATATAATCAATACCGCCACTCAATATTTTAATTGCTTTGGTTAGAATATCATGTTGATTGTGTAAATAAAAAAGCAAACCTGCTTTCCTTTCATCATCCAGATAACCCATTAGAGGAAGACTATTTATATAAATTGCAGGCACACCTAAAAGCGCACACTCGGATGCCATGGTTCCGCCCTCGCCAATATATAAGGCTGCATAGGCTAATACATCATGAATTTTTTCTGGTGAGACTTTTATTTCAAATTCTTTTAATTTCTCAGGAATGGCACCCTCTGAGGAAATTAGAACTTTACAATAATTTTTGAGTTCATACACCAAATTTATTTTTTCTTCAACATTTAGTTTTTTTTGACCAATGTCATGAAACGCTTCCCAGCTTACAAATCGCAAAAAAATAAATTTTTCATGCGGAGGTATATTTAATTGATTAAGTACATTTGGATTTGGAGTAAATCTATTCTTATGAAGGTAAAAAGACTCCATATATGCATTAAAACGAAAATGATTTTTCCCAATATTTTCGTAAAAACTAGAAGGTGTTAAAATAAAATTAGTAAAAGGTTTATATAATTTTCTATTCAATTTTGCATGTTCAGTATCTTCAAATGATATGTGAGGAATCCTAAGTAAGTATGATGCAACAGCGCAAGGAGTAGAGCCAAAACTCAAGACATAATCAGGTCTCCTCTTTAAATAAAAAAAGAAAAAACGTACTGTGGTTATGAGCAAATATAATGCTTTACCAATAATAGCACCTGTTCCTATTGTTCCTCTGCCTGTGCTTATATAAGAAAGTTGATAAGCATTTAAAAGCTGTTGTAAAACATCTTTATCTCTTGCTGTAATTAAAATATCATGATTCTTGGATTTCATGATGTTTATAAAATATTTAAAATAGTGAATATTTGCCGGGTGTATCAAGTCAACAATTATTCTCATTGTAGCCTATTCATTGATTATGAATCTTCTTTTATTAGACTTTGTTAGTGGTATATTATCTACGATATTTATATCAACTTTTGTCTCAAATTGATTGCTCCAATAATCTGCAATATATTTTTGAACAGACCTATTGAAATTTTTATTAACTATTAAGTTCAAGGTGACTGAGCACTCCTTATGCTTAATTATTTGAAACTGTTCTACTGATTTATTTAATTGTTGGTTATCATTCTGAAAAAAAACAGTAAAATTATGAACTATAAATCTCTGCCCATTATTAAATTCCAATACATCATTATCTCTTCCAATTATTTTAGTGATTGGCAGCAATGATCTACCACAAGTACATTTCTTAATTGAAGCTTCTATTAAGTCCTGTGTATCATAACGGATGAACGGATGAGCATAATTCCATAAATCGGTTGATATCAACCTGCCTACGCCGTTTTTTAAAATTTTTTCAGAATTGTCAAGTATTTCAGTAATTCCATATTCCATTGCCGAATGATAACAACTATGCGTTGGACACTCAAATACTGTAGAATTGCCTTCGCTCCCATATGAATCAAATATTTTGCAACCGAATGCTTCTTCAATTTCTCTTCTATTTTCTTGAAATAGAGTATTACCAGTTGTATTTATAGCTTTTATATTAAAAGAATTAATTGGATATTTTTTAATATACCTGGATAAATATATTAAAGGATCGGGGTAACATCTTAAAAAAGCAGGTTGATATTTTGCAATTCTTTGTAAAATGGTTTCAAAATTATCATCTGAAAGAGGATTGGTGTTAAGATATAAATTCCTTGTTATAAAATCTTGAATATTTTTTAGCTTATTTTCCCTTAAACCATTACTAAGTTTAATAAATTTATCTCCCAATCTATAGTCCATCCAATACCACCCACGTAAATTGGCAGCAATGTTCATTGAATATGCATCCTTAGTCCGAAAATAAAATAAAGGTTCACCAGTAGAACCACTTGAGCTGCTTTTAATTAAATCATTAGTTGAAAAAGAAGAAGATAAGAATCTCGAGGTACCTTCAGATTTTATTATTGATTTATTAAGAATTGGTAACTTTTGAAGATCACGAATAGTTTTTATATCATCGATTTTTAACTTCAGATCTTTAAATAGATCTTTATAATAAGGTACTGTTTCGACAGAATGTTTGATTAATTCTCTTAATCTTTTTTCCTGATAATCAATTAGTCTTTGTTCTTCCCACCATTGACTGTCTAACAATAGTTGAAGATATTTGGAAATTTTATAGCCAAATAGTAAATCGTTAGCTTTGAGAATTATTTTTTCTGATGTATTATTAATAATTTTTTTTTTCATATTGAAATATTTATTAATTTTCATTATACTCCTAACAAATTAATTTTTAATATTCAGTCAAATAAAGACTTGAATATATTGCCAAGCTTTTCCATCTGAATTTTTTGATTAAACTCTCTATTAATATGTTCTCTAGCATTACTACCCAACTTTTCTAACAAAATCCGATTAAAATATAACCGCTCTATTGCTTTGGAAATATCAAGACTTGATTTTTCCTGAACTAATAGTCCAGTTTTGTTATTTAAAACAACCTCAGGAATACCAGCGTGAAATGTAGTAATACATGGTTTACCACAAGATTGGGCTTCCATTAGAACTACTGGAGTACCTTCTTTGGTACCATTTTTCAATTTGATGCTAGTTAAGACAAATAGATCACAGTCTTGCATCTCCTTTAATACTATATCCCTTGAATTTTTCTGAGAAAGATTATCAATAAATACTACAGACTCATTCATTTGCAATTTATTTACTAATCGTTTTAGTGCATCTCCGTGAGGCCCACTTCCAACTATTTTATATAAAAAATCGCTTTTTATTTTCGGATATTTTGTTAAAAACAGATGAACCGCATTAATAGCATATTCAATACCTTTAACTTGATCTAATCTTGCAACGGTTAATATAGTAAACTTATTTATTAATTTATTATTAAATCTAAATACTTCTAAATTAACACCTAAATGATGAATTAGTATTTTTTCTTCATTAAAACCGAGACTGACTAAGTCTTTTTTCATATCTTTGCTTAAGGCTAAAAAAAGGTCACCTTCCCTTTGGAGATATTTGTAGAAAGGTTTGTATCTAATGCTAAGTCTTCCCGAATCATAGCCATAAAAGGAAGTTATTAGCGGAACATTTAACTTTTTCTTCAATACTAATGAAGCAAATCCATTCTGGCCAAAATGAGCATGTATTATTTTTATATCGGTTAGATGATTATACCTCAGTAGACAGTTTGTAAGATTCTTTAATGTAACACCTATGAAGTAATCGTTTGGTATTTTTAAGTACGGGGGTCTAAGAACGTTAGTATTCTTATAAGATTCAATTTCTTTGCAAGGTGAATCATAAAATCTAAATTTCTTTTTAAAATATTTCTTAAATGGATTAATAGGGGTTGGTGAGATCACTAAAGGTTTATATCCCATTTCTTGTAAGCCAATCACTTGATCATATACCCATGGAGAACTCGAGGGATTATTTTCACTTGGATAGTGATCTCGAATTACCAATACGTCAAATTCATTCTTAATGAATATCAAGCTTATTCCATTCCTTGTAATAATGCTTTAAGTTTAGTATTATCACCTATCATTTCCCATATTTCATTCTCTCTATAGTCTAAGGCACCTATTTCAAGAAGATTTTCCTTCTGTTGTGATTTGGCTATATTCATTGCTAACTGTCGAATTTCAATCCCTTCACCACTGCAAATATTAATGATCTGATTCTTGGACTCGTTCAACTGGCTAAGTAATAATATATATTCATTTAGTTTTTCAATGTGTAAAAAATCTCTTTTTTGTTCACCTCTTGTCATTTTAAACTTTTCATTTCGATTTAATGACGCTTGCAATTGACTTATGAAAAAATTCTCCGGCATATCAGATCCATAAAAATTAAAAATCCTTAAGATTGTATAAGGTTTAGCTTCTTTCTCAGAAAAAGTAGAGATTAAAAACTCAGCCATTATTTTAGTTAAGGAATACGGTGAAACAGGAGATGGAATCATTTTTTCATTAAATGATAGACTATTTTTTGTACCATAAACTTCACTAGTACTTGCAAAATAAAATCCTTCATAATCACATTGCCTTAAACTTTGTAAAAGATTTAAAGTACCTTTAACATTTACCTCATAGAGTTTATCATATAGAGAAAAATTTCGTTCACGGTTCAAAAGTGCACCGAAATGAAATATAATATCGGGAGATGCTTTTTTGCAGGAATCTTCTATTTCGGAATAATTTGTTAAATCAGCCGTTAACTTAAAAATTTGGTCTGATTGACTAATTAATTTTTGGGAAATAGAATTAAAATTGATATCTAGTAAATAAATGCGAGCATTTGAATCTGCAAGTTTTACTGCAAGCTTAGATCCAAGATAACCCCCACCACCAGTAATCAAAATTTTTTTATTATCGAAGTAATCTATTCTTTGCACCAAATTAATTCCTGGTTAGTTGCTTCATGAATATATTTGAGAAGAATTTCATCTGAGATAATTTTATTATTCTGATAAAATTCTTTATACCAATCAATTGTATGCTTAACTGTTTTAGAAAAACCCCATACTGGTCTCCAGTTCAATAATTTATCTGCTTTTGTGCTATCAAGCATTAAAAAACCGGCTTCGTGAGGGTGATTTTCTCGATCAACATCATATTTAATTTCATCCCAGTTTTTTTTTGCTTCTTGTACTAATTCAATAACAGATACATTATTCTCCTTATTTGGACCAAAATTCCATGCCCCATCAAAACCTTTTTTCCCTTCGAGCATCCTCCATCCTAAAGTCAAATACCCGCTTAGCGGCTCTAATACAAACTGCCAAGGTCTGGTCGCGTGGGGATATCTTAAAAATAGAGATTCCGCATTTGAAGTAGCAGACACTAAATCAGTTAGTATTCTGTCTTTTGCCCAATCTCCTCCACCAATAACATTACCGGCACGAGCACTTGAAAGCAATGGCATATCGGGCTGGTCAAAAAAAGATTCGCGAAATGCTGAAACAACAAGTTCTGTACAACCTTTTGAAGCACTATATGGGTCTCTACCACCCATTGTTTCATTTTCTCTATATCCCCAGATCCACTCTTTATTTTCATAGCATTTATCGCTTGTAATTATTACTATGGCTTTCAAATTTGGCACGTTTCTGCATGCCTGTAAAATATTAACAGTACCCATAACATTTGTCTGAAAGGTATTCACCGGGTCAAGATATGATAATCTAACTAATGGTTGAGCAGCAAGATGAAAAATAATATCCGGTTTTATTCTCTTTACAATCTTATTAACTTGATCAAAATCATTAATATCTTGGATTGAACTTTCAATTTGTAAGTTTAATAAAGAGTAATGGTTTGGATTAGTTTCAGGTTCCAGAGCTAAACCATAAACTTGGGCACCCATCCTTTGTAACCAAAGTGCTAACCAAGAACCTTTAAAACCTGTGTGCCCTGTAATTAAAACTTTCTTATTTTTATAGATACCACCAAATAATTTGTCAATTACCAAACTTTCCATTTTGCATCTCCTTTATTCCATGCTTCTTCTAATTGTATTTTATCGCGCAGCATATCCATAGGTTTCCAGAAACCAAAATGTTTGTAGGCAAAAAGCCCACCATCCTTAGCAATAGATTCCAGAGGTTTTCTCTCCCAGATTGTATCATCACCTTCATTTATATAATCAAAAATTCCAGGTTCACAAACAAAGTAACCACCATTGATCCAAGCTCCATCACCACTAGGTTTTTCCATAAAGTGATCAACTTTATCATTTTCGAAAATCTCTAACGCACCAAATCTCCCTTCTGGCTGAACTGCTGTAACAGTTAATGTTTTACCATGAGACCTGTGAAAAGATAGAAGTTTCCCAATATCGATATTACTCAAACCATCACCATAAGTAAGCATGAAGGAAGCATCTTTTAGATATTGCTCTGCTCTCTTGATACGTCCCCCTGTCATGGTATTTAAACCGGTATCTAAAACCGTAACTTTCCAAGGTTCGACGTATTTATTTAATATTTCAATACTATTATCAATTAGATTAAACGTTACATCTGATTGATGTAAAAAATAGTTTGCAAAAAACTCTTTAATAACATAAGACTTATAACCACCAAGTATCATAAATTCATTAAATCCATAATGTGAGTAAAGTTTCATAATATGCAGAAGTAAGGGTTTATCACCAATTTTAATCATTGGTTTGGGAATGTTAGCAGACTCTTCACTTATTCTTGTTCCAAAACCGCCTGCCAGTATAACAACTTTCATATTGATTCCTTTGAGTATTTTTTCTTTTTTAAAATAAGACATGTAACTTTAAAATTTTTATTCCAATATCGATATTTTGGAAGAACAGCATTTTTCCATTTTTCAAATTTATAGAATGGGGTTAATAATCTGATAATTTCGATAATTATTCTTTTGGGATTTCTTAATACATAGTAAGAAAATTTATAATCTGTTATTATCTCACTTTTTACAACAACAAATTTCGGAAATAATCTACTTACGTCCTCAATTGAAGGGCGAAAACCATTGTCAATAGGGTCAAAATGTGTTGGATAGTCTTTCGGTCCAGAAAATAATATGAAACCCCCTTCCTTTAACAATAAATTTAGTCTTGTACATATTTCTTCAATATCTTCGACATGTTCTAAAACATTACATAATAGAATACAATCAAAACTTTCTTTTTTTAGCTCTTCAAAAAAATCATTATCATAAATGTTTCCTACAATATCAACACCGGCACCTGGACCTAAATCTAAGTTAATTACGGTGTGTTTAGTTTTAATGGGATTTAAAAAGTATTTAAGAATATGATCATTAGTTTTATTGTAATTTTCTGATTGAGACCCAAAATTTAAAAACCTACTACCAGTCTTTAACTCGATTGACATAATTTGCGTTCCAAGCCATTTTGCTTCGTTAATTAACATCTGAATGCCTCATTAAATTAAGATACTTTTCCACTGCAATTGTCAATGAATAATTTTGCTCAATATGTGCTCGATTTTTTCTAGCATCTATTTTACTTTCAAGTATATCTATCCAGGATTTCGAAATAGCGTCAAGGTCATGTTTAGGGACAACTCTCCCATAAGTATCATTTACAATTATGTCCTTCGCCCCACCTACATCAGTTAAGACACATGGGACACCACATGACATTGCTTCAAGAACAGAAATGGGAAATGTTTCAACTTTATCAGAAGTAAGAGTAAACAAATCGGCCGCCCAGTAATAATCAATAATATTCCCTGCTTCAGCTGCAGAAAATATCTTTACATTATCAATGTAATTTATATCTACAAATTCCTGAAGTAAATTTTGCTCTGAGATTCGATTATCGCCAACTAAAACTAAATAAACGTCTTTTCTTTTATTAAATAATTTACTGAACGCTTTAACTGCATCAATATGCCTTTTTTCCTCTCTAAAACCCGCAACCATTAAAATAACTTTACTAATTGGATCGATTCCAATTCTCAAAAGAAATTCATTTCTAGAAAAACTTTTAGGAGCTAATATGAACTTGTTGGTATCAACTCCATTATGTATCTGCGTAAAAAATGACTTATTTAATTTATATTTTTTTACTAAATAGTTTGTTTGTCTTTCAATACTTGTAATAAAAATTTCATTTTTCTTCTTGAACCTAAATGTAATAAAATTAATAAAATAGGATTTAGAACCTCGTGCAATAGTAAAATGAATAGGATATAATATTTTATAATCTTTATTTATAAAATAATTTGCAATTTTTTGATAATGAATATCAGAAGAAATAACAGCATCATAATTTTCATATTTTAATTCATTTCGTATTTTTTTGATTATTCTAAAATCTAACTTTGAATTTCTACTATAGATTTTTACATTAATATTTTTGTTCAACCTTTCCAATAATGGAACATTTTGGGAGAGAATTCTTAAATGCACTTCATTACCTAATTTAAGAAATTCATTCATTAGACTAATAGTATAATTCTGTGCACCGCCAATATCAAGATCATTTAATACAACAAGAATTTTTAATTTTACCATTATTTAGCGATAAATTTAATCTTGGAAATGCTCCTTTTAATCATTTTCTTAAACACTTTATATAGTGTAAAAAACTTGATAAGTAGCAATAGTTTGAAATTACTGATTATACTATTATCCATTTTAAAATGATAAAAACCACACATAGATGCTAAAAAATAACCCTTTTTAGCTAGCAAAATGGATATAGTATCTAGTTCCCTTTGGTTAATTTTTACTTTATTTGCATATGCGAAAATGGCATAACATAACGCTGAGTTAGTATGTAATAAATTACTGACATCATTATACTTTGATTGTAAACTTATTTGTTCACTATGTACCCTTTTGAGCGTTAGAATATTGGGGATGCTCACGATCTGATAATTAAAAGCAAGGTCAACGAGTAATTTGTGATCAGCCCAAATAAATTTTTCGTCGAATAAATTATTTTTTAATATTATTTTTTTTGGCAATAACAATGAACAAAAATAAATTGGGAAAGAATGAGTTAAGGCAAATAGTAATTTATTTGGTTCATTGAATTCAACACCAAAATTTATTAAATTGTTTTTTCCATTGATATCTTGATGGAAGTTATAAGTTACTAATTCGTCTGGCTTATCGAGCATTGAGCGTAATTTAATATGCTCTTCTAACATGGATTCTTTTAACAGATCATCATGACTTAACCATAAAAATAATTCGCCGCTCATCTTTTCAATACCATAATTCAAAGCTGAATAAACGCCTCCGTTTTTTTTCTCATAGTATTTTATTTTATTACCAAAAGATTGTGCTACCTTTTCTGTTTTACCTTGGTCATTACTCCCATCATTAATTACGATAATCTCTCTATTTTCATAGACCTGATATAATACACTTTTTATAGCATCAGACAGATAGTTTGAACCATTGTAGACCGGAATAATAACAGAAACTTTAGGATTATAATCAATCATTTAAATAATCGTAAATTAGATTTTATTTTTACTTATTGAATCGCCCATATACTTATCCATAATTAAACAATAGATTATACCATAGAAAAAAATAAAGTAGTAGACCAAAGTTGCTTGAGCCCACATGAAGATAAGGACACCAAAGAAAGCCCCCCAGTATTTTGTTTTTTTTGCATTCTTATACAGACGTTTAAGCAACATAAACCAAAAACCAAAAAGAAGAAAACTACCTAAAAGACCATATGTTAACAAGTGGGAAAGATACCCAACATGTATTTGGCTGCTACCAATTGAATGTGAAGCTAGAGCTATTTGAGCAGTTAGATGTACTCCTGTTCCAAATAATAGAACTTCAGGGAAAAAATAAATGAAGTTTTGTAATGCACCGAATCGTGTTGTGTTCGTAATCGAGCCTTCTTTAAATAATCGATTTGAGAACCACTCGTCAAAGTTATAGCCCACTAAATTTAGAATTATATATAATGAAATTGAGCCAATAACTATTATAAATATATTTTTTAAAATATTACTAGTATTATCTTTTTTTATTATATAAAATTGTATTAATAATAAAATAAATCCAACAATAACATATCGATTATTGGATAAAAGTGAGATAATACCTACAAAAATCGCAAATATTGGACTATTGCCTTCCTTTCTATAATACAAATAATACCCAATCATAGCGGATGCAAACGGTAAAAATGATAACCCCAACTCATTTAGATTAACAAATCCAAAAATCGACAAACGCCTATCCTGATAAATATCTCCAATAATATCGCTCACATTACTCTTCTGCCAAAATGGATTAGCATCTAAAAATGAATTGTTAAAAACTTGATAAATTGAAGCAAATACAGCCAAAACAACTGTGAGTTTAAAGATTTTTGATGTATTATTAATAAATTTATCACTAAAGTGTATATTATAAATAATAAGAATTATAAAAAATGTACCTATATGAAGATTGTTGATTAATTGATTAAATAAACCTCTTCTTTCATATTCTCCATTGAAGAATGTCCATGATATTTCATAAATAATATATAGAATCAAGAATATTAACTCTTTTGGAAGTTTGATTTTGTCAGCAAATAATACTAAATAAATAGAGCCCAAAATTATTGAATACGCCGAGAAATAATAAGTAGAACTTCTATCACCAGCAGTTCCTATTAACACAAAATAAGAAATTAATGGAGAAAAAAGCATTGCAAATAGAAATACTTTTGTAATTTTTGTAAAGGTATGTTCTTTCATTTTATAGTAGAAGTGAGATTGAAAAATTACTTAGATTGCAATTTAATTTTTAGCCTCATTTATTATACTTGTATAAATCTTAATTAGATTAGTGACAATCTTCTCTTTATTGTGTCTAATTAGTGCAATTCTTCTTGCATTTACTCTAAGTTTTGATATTAAATTAGGTGACGATATAATTTCTATAATTGCACCTGCCATTGCCCAAGGATCACCGTCCTGTATTAGAATACCATTTACATTATCATCAATTAATGTGCCTGTGCCACCAGCAAACGTTGCAATACTAGGTAAACCAAAAAGCATAGCTTCGCATAAATTATTTGGACTATTTTCAATATGTGAAGGCATTATATAGATATCTGTATTTGCCATATAACTTGTAATTTCCTTTGCATTCAATTTTCCTAAAAAAATAATTTCATTCAATATTAACTTATCATATTTTTTTCTTAATATATGTACAATTAAATCATCTTTACAAATACCAGCAATATACCATTTGAAATTTAATTTACCTTTATTTAATAGTTCTACTGCTTCAAATATAGTTTCAATCCCTTTATAAAAATTATTAGAACTCGTGGTAAAAAATATTTTTTCGTCTTTTTCAACCTTGACATTACAACATTTATCATAAAATTCATCTCGTAATATCTCATCACAATGATAGTATTTACTTTGAGGTGCAAGAATTCTTGATATTCTATAATCCCACCTTGTTCTACCAATAACATACTTACAATTTTTAAGATATTCCTGTTCATTAAATCTCAATTTAGAGTAAGTTTTATAAATACTTTTAAAATTACCTGGAGAAAAAAAACTTAATGGCCATTTGATAGTTCTTTTCTTTATTTTTAGATATTTTTTTTCAAATCCTGAAAAAAATTTGTGATGATAAACCGTTAAATTTCCCTGTATTGAAACAACAATTGGTTGCATCGTATTTTTAATAATACAGCCAAATGATTGTTCTGTACCATGAATATGAATTACATCAGGTTTAACCTTATCAATTACTGTTAAATATAGGTTTAAGTTTTCTCTATTATCAAATGATTTTCCTATTTTTCTTCCTATTTTTTGATAGATAGATCTATTTAGCTTTATAGAAAAGTAAGTTGTACCCTTATATTTAAATTCTTCGTTTTTGCAACCATGAAAAGCAACATACAAGTCGATTTTTGATTGTATTGCTTTATCTAATGAGCTTAACCATCCACCAGTTTCTTTCAATTCAGAATTTAGATATTCTGAAGCATTAGAAGGTGTGTTTGTAAACCAAATAAATATGGTTTTGCCATAAAATATGGGATACCAGAAACACCAATTAATAAAAATACAAGTAAATAGTTTATAACTTTATTACTATTTTGATCTATTTGCAAATTCATACTTCTCATTTAATTTTGACTCATTTTAATTATCAACTATTTTTGAATAACTGTTCATTGATCTAAAAACAACCTTATTCGGAGCATGACCACATAAAGCAATTACTCTATTATTCTTACCAATCACTAAAGCATTTCCATTTTATACCTTCTTTAAAATAGCTTCATTTAAAGAATATGGAGTATCCATATTATTAAAATATCAGTTTCTTTATTTTCAATAATTAGACTAATTACATTCAAATACGTTGAAATTATTGGTATTACAATCAGTATTGATCCATAAGTGCATTAAAGAATTTTCAAGGCGACTAATTAAAACGGATTAATTTGCTTCCATTAAATAATTAAGTATTTCTTCTGAAATTAAGACTCAAAAAGAATTAAATTACTACTGTTGGATAGTTTTTTCCATTTTTGTAATATGTATTTTGTTCTTTAACACCATCTATTCTCCATTCAAATTCAAAATTATTTTACCTAATATAAATTTTTACTGGACAAAAGATATCGATGTACTGATAAAATCTATTCTTAATTGTTGTATATAAGTAGTTTTTTTCTTTTTTGGAAGTTTCCAAGTAATATTATATAAATTCCAATGCATAATTTCTTGAAAATGAAAATAATTTGTAGTAGGGAAAAGAGCTTTTTCACCTTATTGTTCCAATCTTTTCACCCAATAACTCATTTTCATAAGTTAAAAATCTATGCTACCAAAGTTAAATGTTTATACATCTTTTTTATTCTACTTAATATAATTACCCATTAAAATTTTTTAAATCATTTTTTTAAAGAATGTTTGAGTATTCCTATAATGATGGAAATATTTTATAATGTAAAGAGCGATTAAGACTTAAATATGGATTATAATTGTAAAATCACAATATATGAATAGTCGTATAAAGGGACTTTTTAAACCACATACATGAATAATTTCTGGATTTATTATATTTTTAATATCAGCGTAAAATTTTTCAATATTTCTGTTATTGTCAAGTATTTTTTCAAACTAATTCTTTCTATAAGTTATTATTTTTTAATATATCTACAAGCCCATGATGAATAATGCAAATAATAACTTTCACCTCTTGAATCAAAAAACTCATCCACAGCCTTTTTACATCCTTCATACAAACCGTAATCATCAAAAATTATGAATCCACCAGGTACTACCTTATCATACAAGTTTTCTATACAAACTTTTGTTGATTCGTACCAATCACCATCTAGTCTCAAAATTGCAATTTTATTAATGTTTTTAGATTTCTCCGGAACAGTTTCTTGAAACCAGCCTTTATGATATTTAATTAACTCAGTTGGAAAATTAATTTTCTTCTCTATCAAATCTTTACAATCATTGATATCACTTGGTCCGCCAAATCTATCATAGATACCTTTGAGCGGTTTAAGCTCTCCTTTTGTTAAAGCATTTTTGCCCAATATTTGTTTTATTTCATTAATAGCCGTTTCTCCATCAATTTTCTCATTTGGGGCATGGATTTCTTCAAAGGCATCGAACCTATGTAGCAATCGTCTATTACTTCCGTGTTTTAAATTTGCTAAAGCCATTAAACCGACTGCCCCTCCTTTCCAAACCCCGCACTCAACAAAATCCCCTTCTATTTTATTCTTTTCGCAATAAAGCACTTGCTCATACAGCGTTACCAAGTTTGTATATGGTAACATTGTATTTTTTCTCACTATTTTTATTGCTTCATTTGCCTCACTTTCAAATTCGTAACCGATTTTATGATTGTAATCATTATGAAACACAATATCAGTATTATTTTTTATTCTTTTAATTTCATATCCTAATTTTCTAAATATTTTACTAATTATCTTTTTCATTAAAGCCCAATATTGATTTAAAAATATATTTAATTTCATCATTTTTTAGTTCATAATAAAACGGTAACCTAATCAAACAATCAGTATATCTATCAGAATTAATTAAATCTCCATTATTATAAATATTTTTATAGAATTTTGATTTATGTAAACCCAAATAATGAAATACACTATATATTCTTTTCCCTTTAAGGTACATTAATAATTTATCACGCTGTTCAATGCAGTTACAAACTAAATAAAACATATGCCCATTGTTTGTTGCATAATCCGGTAAAAAAGGAAGCTGTATTTTATTCTCTACTGTCCAGTCTTTTAAACCATTATAATAAAGATCAAATATCTCTTTTCTACGTTTTTGAATTTGTTCTAAATTTTCTAATTGGGCCCATAGGTAAGCTGCTATTATTTCAGAAGGTAAGAATGATGATCCTATATCAACCCAGCCATACTTATTAACTTCACCTCTGAAGAACTCAGCACGGTTAGTTCCTTTTTCCCAAATAATTTCAGAGCGATTAACAAACCTTCTATCATTAATGGCGAGTAAACCACCTTCCCCAGAATTAATATTTTTTGTTTCATGAAAAGAAAATGCCGCTAAGTGCCCAATACTTCCAAGCGGTTTACCCTTGTAATATGAATCTATTGCTTGTGCTGCATCTTCTATTACCAGAAGATTATATTTTTCTGCCAAAATCATAATTTTGTCCATATCACAAGCTACACCTGCATAATGAACAGGAACTATTGCTTTTGTTTTTGAAGTAATTAATTTTTCAATTTTATTCTCGTCGATTCCAGGATGGTCAGAGCGACTATCTGCAAAAATAATTTTGGCTCCCTGCCTTACAAAAGCAATTGCAGTTGATACAAATGTATATGATGGAACAATTACTTCATCGCCAGGCTTAATATCAGCAAGTATAGCACACATCTCTAATGCATCAGTACAAGAAGTTGTTAGGAGTGCTTTCTTAAAACCATATTTTTCTTCAAAGAATGATTGGCATTTTTTAGTGAACATTCCGTTGCCGGATATTTTACCAGAATATACAGCTTGATACATATAATGCATCTCTTTCCCGGTCAGGTATGGTTTGTTAAAAGGGATGATATAATTTTCTATTGGAATCTCACTCTAAATTTTTTAAGAATAAATTTTTTATTATCACATACGGTCTCCATTTCATGAATTTTTAGTAGACCTTTTCCACATACAACAATGGGTTTAGTGTTTTCTATGAAGATAACTTTACCATGAGTCCTATTTTCAATTCTAACATCATTATAAACTTCAGCACTAATAATACGAATTACTTGATTATTAATTATAGACTTAGCACCATTGTAAGGCAATCCAGTCGCATAAATAAATCTTAATATTTTTGAATTTTCCCAACTCCAATTAATATAATAATCTTGATCATCGCGCCATAAAGAATATGAAGCTTCAAAATGGTTTTGAGTGATTCTTGGTAGCTCTTTACCTTCAAGAATGCTTCCAATAACTTTTACAACTAACTCACTATAAGATTTTGAAATAATATTTATTGCATCATCTATTTTTATAGGATGAGAAATATTTTGTTTTGATTGGAATATAATATCTCCCTCATCATATTTTTCACTCGCATATAATGCAGTAACCCCAATTTCGGAATCACCATTAATTAATGCTGAAACAAGAGGGTTAAATCCTCTATATCTGGGAAGAATTGAATCATGAAGGATGATAAGATTTTTAACCTTCGATATATCGATAATCCATCGCCATCCAATTGCAAATGCAAATACATATGAGACATTATTATCAACAATATCATTTCTTGAAAAATATTTTAAGTCATTACGAATACATAATTCTTCTAATTTAGAACTAAAATCATCTAAAATATTTTTATCATTTGCAATAATCACATTCTCAACACATTCACTTCCATATTTCTCTAAAACTTTAGATAATACTTCAAAGCCTTTATTCCCTAGTAAATAAAATCTAAATTTCATCATTAACAGAATTATCTACCATTAGTTTGCAAGATATCAATAAATTCTTGAACTTGCTTTTGTGGATGGAGTAATTCAAGACCTAAATCTCTACAATTTTCACTCATTTTATCATATTCAGTTTTAGATAATTCTAAAATATATTTTATCCCTTCTGCTAAATCTGTGTTATCTTTTAATTTTGCTCTATAACCCGTTTTTCTGGTAATCACCAAATCTAACGCAACACCCATTTCAAAAGCAACCACCGGAGTGCCGCACATAATGGATTGATTAATCATCATTGGTCCTGAGTCTTCTATTGAAGGAGCAATGAACAAGTCAGCAGCTTGATAGACAGCAGGAAGTTCTTCTTGATTTAAATAACCTAAATATGTAACTGGAATATCAAGTAAGTCATTAAAATTATCTGTTTTTTTTCCGGCTATTATCAGATGAATATTTTCTTTTTCAGCTTCAGTAATAATTTTATTGAAAATTTTGAGAGCTTGAATTAATTCTTTGAACCCTTTACGTTTTTCATCTATTGAAACAGCGCCAAAGAAGATTATTTTTTTACTATGGGGTAAATTAAATTTTTCTCGAACTTTACTCTTATTTGTAGGGAAAAACAAATCGGGGTTAATACTCAGAAGTATTTTATATTTTTGTTTATTCTTAAAAAGACTACTTTCTTTAAGCTGTTTATATTGCCATTCTGTTCCGGCAATAGGAATAATATTTGTTTTATCTATATATTCCTTTTTAAATTTCCAATTTAAATGAGTTTGATCATTTGGATCACTTGAAAGCATACCAGGACATTTTCCACAATTTTTAGTATATCCAATACAATCCCAAGCATAGTGGCATCCTCCAGTCATCGGTGCCATATCCATCATATATAATAAAATAGTTGCTTTAGTATTTCCATTAAGTTCATATAAATTTTTAAACGTCAAAAAATCTGGCATAAATAACACAATAATAGCATCAGGAATAAACGTCATTCTTTGCATTATTTTCTTGGTACTATAATGATCTATTGTCAGATTTATGCTTAACATTGCGTAATCAGAATTTGTCTTTTCTTTGGGCACATAATTGAATAAGATTCTCAATAATGCTTTATAAATTCTTAAAGGCAGTCTATATAGTTTGAAAAAGTATTCGTAATAAATAGAATTAATCGGGACTATATTTTCATCATTATATCTATCAAATGCTTTTGTAATAATTTGAATTTCATGACCATACGATTTCAAAGTTTTGTATAAGTCAATCGCTACTATTCCAGCGGCTTTATAGGGATGACTGGTAGTTAGAATTAAAAATTTCATTATTTTTATTTATTCCATAAACCAGTAGCGTTTAATGAGATAATTTTTTTGTACTGAATGGGCCATATCCAAATAAACACTAATGATAACACGACATTTGCTAAAAGTACTCCTGTAATTCCAAATAGCTTCCCTAAGACTAATGTAAGAGGAACATTAGTTAAAGCAATTCCAATTCCTATAAATAATTGTAATTTAATTTTACCCACTCCATTTAAGAATTGGCTAAAAATACCATTAAATATATTTATTAATGCCCAAATCATTGTTAAAACTGAAATTTCAAATGGTATAGAAATAGACTCTCCTACCCACAATTTATATAAAAATTTGGAACTGAGTAACATAATTATACCTATTAACACAAATAAAAACCACATTTTAATAAGTTTATCCATTATATTTTTAATCCAATCGATATCTTTTTTAGCCCAAGCTTCAGTGAAAGCACTCCAGAAAGGGGCTATGATTATCGAGAATCCCATCATCAAAATACTAAAATATTTAAAAGCAATGTTGTATGGAGTAACCATTTCAGGACCGAATAATTGAGTGATTATAACATTATTAGTTTGATATAAAAGTATTGCTGCTATTTGAATTATAAAAAACTTTACACCAAGATTAAAGAGATTCTGAACTTTTTTTATATCAATAAACTTAAAAGACGGTTTATAAATCTTATATTTTCCATTAAACAACCAAATACTTGCAATAAATAAAACGAATGGTGATATAAAGCAGTAAATTAGCCCCAAAGATAAAAGTGAGCCATCTCCAATTTTTGTAAGTAATAAAATAAATAATAAAGAAACCGCTTTACCAATAAAATCAAACAAAGAACTTTGAGCAGGTCTTTGATCTGCATTCAGAATAGTAGTAATCAAATTTAGGACAAAGGTCATACTAAAGGAAGCAAAAACAATGATGGCTAAAACACTTAGTTCTCTTTGAAATAAAGGATCATTTCCTGAATTTAGAATATTATTCCAATTCAAGAAATTATTTAAGATAATAAATAGGACAAAGAATACAGAAATAATAGAAATGAGTATTGCATAAGTTGTACTTACATAGGTTTTTGCTAAAGAATGTTCCCCTTTTGCAACGGCTTCCGCAAATTTATTTCTTAAACCGTTACCAAGTCCAATATCAAAGAATGAAAACCACCCTACTAGCGAAGTTATTGTTATCCATATACCGTATTTTGTAGGATTGAGATAATGAATTGTCATCGGGACAATCAAAAGCCCGATAACAATATTTAATCCCCTTATAACAATCAATCCAAGAATATTTTTTTTTGCACGAACTGTTCTTTCGTGGCCAGAGTTTAGATTTAATAATTTCTTAATCGCTTCCAATAAAACATTTAGTATTTTAATCAAACTTTGTCACAAATTAATCTTTAATTTATTAGTCGCATTTACTAATATCTTCAAAACTTCATACGCATGTTTACCGTCAGTTAAGGGCTCTATATTGCTATTAATTGAATTATAGAAATGCAGTTGTTCTTCTTTTAGTGGTTGTTTTTCTTCAAACTCAACTACTTCATAATCCTGCTCAAATTTTTCGATTTTGCCCTCTACGTTTTTGAAGCCTTTTTTATAGAATTTGAGTTTTTCACTTTTTAAGCTATCCTCAAATACAAACATTCCTTTTTCTCCAATTACTACCATTCTTTGCTCCTTAAAGGGATGAAGCCAACTCACAAAAATATGTGCATTCACTCCATTTGGGTATTTCAGGTAGGTAATAGTTGTATCTTCAATTCCATTCTGAACAAAATCTGCACCTTTTGCTGTAATTTCAATCGGATTTTCACCAACGAGATATTGAATAACTGAAACATCATGTGGAGCAAAGCTCCATAATATATTTTCTTCGCTGCGGATAGCTCCGAGATTCAATCTATTGCTATAAATATATTGCAGTTTACCGATTCTTCCCTTTTCTATATCTCCTTTCATTTTCTTAACTGCAGGATGGAATAATAATACATGTCCGACCATAAGTTTCAATTTCTTTTCTTCTGCAATCTTATTTAATTCCTCGGCATCTTCAAGATTCAGTGTAATCGGTTTCTCAACCAGACAATGTATTCCATTATTTAATAACTCCTTTGCAATTTTGAAGTGAGTTTCAGCAGGTGTGGCAACGATAGCGCAAGTAATATTTTTTGCATCTTCAATATTATTTACAAAGGTAATTTTTTCAGAAACACTTTTAATTTTTGATTCGGAAGCCGGATCAAAATCGCAAACTGTGATATTTTCATGCGGCAAAATTGAAGCTGCAGTTTTAACATGATTCATTCCCCATCTGCCCGCTCCAACAATAAGTAATCTAATATTTTCCATTAATTATGCCTTATAAATATGAGAAGCAATGATACCATTACGTGCAAAGAAATTACGTGTATCGACTATTAATTTGCTATGGTCTGAAATATGTTTGGCATCGTAATCATCATGATCTGTGCTTAATAATACAAGATCATACTTACTTAAATTATGTGCGGTCAATTCCACACTTGACATATCAAATTTATATTTACGAGTGGCAGGTAATTTGGGAACGTAAGGATCGTTATAATCAACATCAGCACCCTTTTCGTGTAGTATCTCTATCAATTTTAGCGAAGGGCTTTCTCTCATATCATCAATATTCTTTTTATATGATGCACCAAGTATTAATACTTTAGACCCGTTCAAGGTTTTCTTAACGTTATTCATGAATTCCATTGTCCGCTCAATAACATAATAGGGCTGATAAATATTTACTTCACCGGCTAATTCAATAAACTTGGTATTAATCTCATATTCGCGTGCTTTCCAGGTAAGATAAAATGGATCGATTGGGATACAATGTCCTCCTAGTCCCGGACCCGGATAAAATGCATGAAAGCCAAATGGTTTTGTTTTTGCCGCATCGATTACTTCCCATACATCAATATCCATACGGTCGAATACCATTTTAAGTTCATTTACTAATGCAATATTAATAGCACGATAGATATTTTCGACAAGTTTAGTAGCTTCAGCTGCTCGTGGAGAACTAACCGGAACGGTTTTAACAATAACCTGATTATAGAGAGAACAGGCAATTTCTAGGCATGATTCAGTCATTCCACCAACTACTTTAGGTATTGTAGCGGTATTAAAATCGGGATTATTCGGGTCTTCCCTTTCAGGTGAAAATGCAAGAAAAAAATCTTTGCCTACTACATATTTTTCACCTTGATTAATTCCGCCCGGATTTTCGCAAATTGGAAGAAGTATTTCATCTGTAGTACCCGGATAAGTGGAGCTTTCGAGAACGACAAGCTGTCCTTTGCGAAGGTACTGCTGAACTGATTTACCGGAACTGACAATATATTTCATTTCAGGTTCGCGGTGATCGTTCAATGGAGTAGGTACGGCAATAAGTATTGCATCAACTTCGGGCAATCGTGTGAAATCAGAAGTAGCTTCAAAGGTTTTGTTATCAACAACTTTTTTAATACGCTCACCGGCAATATGCTTAATATAGCTTTCGCCCTTATTTAGTAATGGGATTTTCTTTTCATCGATATCGAAGCCGATGGTCTTAAAGCCCTTTTGAGCAAATTCTAATGCTAATGGCAATCCGACATATCCCATGCCGATTACGCCAATAACTACTTCTTTTTGATTGATTTTAGATAAGAATTGTTCTTTATTCATTCATGCACCCTAAGAGAATATGAGTAATTCATTTACACAATTTTATTTATAGTATTTCTTTATAAAAATTTTTATTTATAAAATAGGGCTGGGATTCAGTATAAAATACTTTTAATTCTTTTATAAGGGTTTTCCAATCCGCAGGTGCATAGGAAGTTTCTTTTTTGAACTTATCACTATTTAATGACCTGTCTTGATAAAAAGAGTCGTTCTTATTGATTGTTATTTTCTTTTCAAATTCTTCAGCGATTATCTTTAGCAGGTCATATTTTGAAATCGGTTCTGCCGAAATATGATATAATCCGCTTAATTTGTCGTTCGGAATAATATTTTTTCCAATTACATTTGCAAATTCATTAGTTGGAAGTCCTGAAAATATCGCGTGAGCAAAACCCTTCACTTCATTTTGTTGAGCTAAAAACCATTCTAATAAACCAAATTTCCCTTTTAATTCGGGACCGATTGTAGATGTCCGTATTGTAACACAATGAGGATAATTAACTTCACCAAGATATTTTGTTCTTCCATAAATATCATGAGCATCGGGGATATCTTCTTCGGTATAATTGGATTTAGTCCCTTCAAAAACACAATCAGTACTTATCTGAATCATTCTTGCTTTGGCTGCCCTGCAAACCATTGAGATTCTATGAGGCAATTGAGCATTATGATTAATAATTATTAATGAATCTTGAGAAAGCGGTTTTTGTTTTATTATTCCGATACAATTTATCACAATATCGGGCTGAATAGAAGCAAGAGATCTCATAATCGAATCGAAATTCTCTGCATCAACATTCTTTCTGATTTTAGAAAATAATTCAGGTGTGAAATATTGTTCCAATCCCTCTTTTTTCCTTGCGGTACCATAGACATCATATTCAGGAAATTTAGAAAGCACCTTAAATATTGCACTTCCAATCATACCTGTTGCACCGAGGACTAATATTTTCTTTTGCATAATACTCTCTATTTAGACCAGACTACTCTATTTATATAATCAGTGTAAGATAAAATAATACGCACTACTTTCTCGGAAACATTAGGCATTGAATAATCTGAGACCAAACGCAAATCTCTCTCTACTCCCCTTTTCTGATCCTTAATCAGTTCAATCGATTGAAGAATGCGTTCTATATTGAATCCTGTTAGTATTGCAGGGGTTTCCTCCATTGCTTCAGGTCTTTCGTGTGCTTCTCGGATATTCAATGCAGGAAAATTAAGAATAGAGGATTCTTCTGATATCGTTCCGCTATCTGAAATAACAATAAAAGAATTCATTTGTAGATGATTATAATCAATAAATCCCATCGGTTTCATTATTTTTACCAATGGATTGAATTTAATATCATTCTTTTTAATCATATTCATAGTGCGTGGATGAGTAGATACAATTACAGGGAATTTATAAGTATCAGCAAGTTTATTCAATAAAATAACAAGTTTCTCAAAATTATCGGAATTAATATTCTCTTCTCTATGAGAGGAAACAATAAAATATTTCTGTTTTTCTAATTCCAGTTCCGAAAGAATTTTTGAATTTTCAATTTTCTTTTTGAAGTAATGAATTACTTCAAACATCGGACTGCCCGTTTTTATGATTCTATCGCTTGGGATTCCTTCCTTAAGAAGATATTCTCGAGCGATCGATGAATAAGGCATATTAATATCACTTATGTGATCAACAATTTTTCTATTTGTTTCTTCCGGGACTCGCTGATCGAAACAACGATTTCCGGCTTCCATGTGGAAAATCGGAATCTTTCTTTTCTTTGCAGGAATAGCACATAGACAGCTATTTGTATCACCAAGAACTAAAAACGCATCCGGGTTTTCTTTTTCAAGTATCGGATCGATTTTAATTATTACATTCCCGATGGTTTCAACTGCATTTGCTCCCGCCGCATCTAAAAAATAATCAGGTTTACGAAGTTCTAAATCTTCAAAGAATATCTGATTTAATTCATAATCATAATTTTGACCTGTATGAATAAGAATATGTTCAATAGAATTAGATTCATCGAGCTTTGCCAGTACTCTCGAAAGACGGATTATCTCAGGACGTGTACCAACGACAGTAACAACTTTTAATTTTTTCATAATTTAGAATTGAGCTGTAACATAATAATGATAGGTATTTAGTAACTTTTTCTTAAAATCATCTGTAATGTAATCAGTTTCTCCATTTTTGAATGATGTAAGTATATCTACTAATTCTCCGAGTTTAATATCATATTTAGGGTTTATATCAAGGAATAATTTATTAGATTCATCTTTCATTTCATTTATAATGCCACTACATACATCATCAATATAAACTAAAGTGATTATATTTTCGGGATTGCTAATCTGAATTGGTATATCATGAGAAATATTATAACAAAATGTAGCTACGACTGAATTATAATTAGGTCTGCAATACTTACCAAATAATCCGGGAAAACGAAATATTTTTATATCTGTTCCAAACTCTTTATTTAGTTTAATTAAAATATCTTCTGCTTCCTTTTTACTTTTGCCGTAAGGGTTATCAAGAAGTGCTTGGCTTGAAGATGAAAAAATAATTTTGGGGTTAAGTTTATTTTTATTTATAATCTCAATTAATGATTCAGTAAGTCCAGTATTAACATTTGCAAATTCTTCGATCTTTTGAGGGCGATTCACACCCGCAAGATGTATAATAATATCAGATTTGATTACCTTTTCTGCTAACTCAGAAATATCATTATCGGCATCAAATTCATCAATCGAAAAGCAGTTATATTGACTTAATTTCTCGATTAGATTTCTGCCAACAAATCCTTTTGAACCCGTAATTAAAACATTTTTCATTTTTTACGGTCTCGGACTAATTTACTATTATTCCAAGATTCCAATTCCTTTTGTACATAGTCAAGGGAAAGTATAAGCTCTTTTAATTCTTCTTTAGTAAGCCGTTTAGTATTGTGTGAATTATAAGTTTTTAATCCATTATTAGGAATTATGCCTTCATTAAAATATTTGCCATAATTAAGGTCTCTATCATCAGGCTTAATTCTGAAATAATCCCCCATATCTTGAGCGGCAAGACATTCTTCATCAGTCAAAAGAGATTCAAATAGTTTTTCTCCATGGCGAGTACCAATTAATTCTATTTTACTATCTGCTTCAAAAATTTCTATCATTACTTCTGCAAGTTCTTGAATAGTCGAGGCGGGAGCTTTTTGAACAAAAAGATCACCTGAATAACCATGCTCAAAAGCATATAAAACTAATTCTACTGCATTATCCAAAGACATCATAAAGCGGGTCATATCTGGATTAGTAATAGTTAATGGTTTACCGGCTTTAATTTGTTCAATAAAAAGAGGGATAACTGAACCACGGGAAGCCATTACATTACCGTAGCGTGTACCAATAAAAGTTGTTTTATCGGATAGACGTGATTTCGCAACATAGAGTTTTTCCATTAGTGCTTTAGAAATACCCATTGCATTAATTGGATAAACTGCTTTATCAGTACTAAGACAAATAACTTTTTTCACACCCATTTTGATGGAGGCATTCAGCATATTTTCAGTTCCGAGAACATTGGTAAAGGCAGCTTCCATAGGGAAAAATTCGCATGAAGGAACTTGCTTTAATGCTGCTGCATGAAAAACATAGTCAACTCCATCTAAAGCACGTTCGATAGAATCATAACTGCGAACATCACCGAGATAAAATTTTATACGAGAATCATTATAAAATTTACGCATATCATCTTGTTTTTTCTCATCACGAGAAAAGATACGAATTTCTTTAATACCAACATCTTCTTTAAGAAAACGTTTTAATACAGCATTCCCAAAAGAACCGCTACCACCGGTAATTAATAATATAAAGTTATTATTCATTTTTTATTCAAATTATTTACTTTAATCGGAAATCATTCAGTTAATGCGTATTTGTTAATCTGGGGGGTATTTTTATTTAAAGCTCCGCTCCGTAAGTCCCATTTGTACTTACCAAATAAAATTTTACTGCGAATTTTTCTCTCTATGATTAATGCCCTCTTGTAAACAGGATACGGTGTATTTTTTACAGTCTCTAATATACTACAATATAACTAACTTTAAAAGTTATTTTATTTCTTTTGTCGTATCGTCTAATTTTAGTACTACTGATCTGTTCATAAGCTCGTTTGATTTCATTGTCGATTTAAATAAGTCCATTGCGTTCTGGTCTTTTGCTTTTTTAATGAAATCAGAGAAACCGGAGGGCTGCGGATTTGACTGATTGATATTTTGAATTCCGAGTGCTTCTTTGAGAAGAGTAACCAGCTCTTCTCTTACTATCTGAATCTTTTCCTGATCATTCGAAACGGGTCTTTCATACTTCTGCCTATCGGCTCCGGTATCTTCCGAAATTTTTATTTTCTCTTTGGATGCAATCGAATTATTATCTATTTCTTCATCGATATAATTCTCATCGAATGCGAAGATTGCATCGGAAAATATTTTATCATTCTGATTCTGTGCTTCTACTGCTTTCATATCAAATGAATATACTTCTGCGAAATCTGCTTCATTTTCTTTTCGCGTCAAAGAAGTTAATCCAACTTGCTGAATTTTAAATCGAAATTTAGCAGGATCTAACTCAAAACGCAAGTGCCTTAGATCTTTTATTGCATAAATCGGGTCAAAATAAATCAGTTCCATTTTATCATTGACTCTAATAAAATACCCAAACTTGGTGCTATAAGCATCAAGCTTGGGCACATTAGTCAATAGCCGATATGCAATAAGATTTTTTGGTGACGGGTCTTTAACGTAATTACACACATCGAAATAGGAAACGGGTTTAGGGCGTTTGATCTTTTCGTTCTTAAAGACAATCTTAAAATTATCATTAAAATTGAACATATTCTGTGAATAGATCAGAATATCGTTATTCCGCAGATCGAGTGTTTCAAGCAGCATTTATGCCCACCTTACGAGTCCGAGTTCAAAATTATTTGTTAAGATATAATTATCTGGCATTATACGAAGTGTATATCCGAATAATCCCGTTTCATCGAGTTCTATTTCGCCGATATAAAAATACAAATTATCTTTCGATTTATTCGGCTTATAATTCATTTTTACCGATTTATTAATGAGTTCATTAGTATCGGTCTTGGTATAATAGATCTGCACGTCCACATCATCGGGAGTGAGTTCGCCCAGTGATATTTCGGCGGAGACTGCGAATTTCTTACCGACTTTAAGTTCGCCATTTTTCTTTTCTTCCTCGATCTTATTGAATCGGACGGCATCCCAATTGCGATGGACTTTTTCGCGCCATGCGGAGAATTCTTTCCCCTTTTCCCAATCTTTTGCTTGGAGATGGGTACGTTTTTCGATTGCAGGGAAATAGAATTTCTGTGCGTACTGCTCTACCATTCGTGATGTATTAAATACGGGACCATGTTTCTTCATCGAGTTTTTCATCATAGCAATCCAGCCGCGCGGAAGTTTATCCTCGGCACGGTTATAGAATAAGGGGACGATCTCTTTTTCGAGCACTTCATAAATTAAGCGCGACTCCACTTCATCCTGATAATCGAGATCGGTATATTCTTCGGCATTACCGATTTTCCAGCCCGTATCGCGAGTATAAGCTTCATCCCACCAGCCATCGAGAACCGAGAAATTAAGTCCGCCATTAGCGATTACTTTCATACCTGAGGTGCCCGATGCTTCTAAGGGGCGGCGCGGATTATTAAGCCAGATATCGCAACCCTCGACCATATAGCGAGCGATATTCATATCGTAATTTTCGATAAATACGATTTTTTTACGAAGGTGATTCGCCTTAGCGATACCCACGAGTTCTTGGATAATTTTTTTCCCTTCTTCATCTTTAGGATGTGCCTTACCGGCGATGATAATTTGTACGGGAAGATCGGTATTGCAAAGGATAGATGCGAGGCGTTCGATATCGCGCATGATAATATTACCGCGTTTATATGTAGCGAAGCGGCGTGCGAATCCGATTGTAAGTGCGGAGGCATCGAGTACTTCTTTAGCGAAATTGAGTTCGGAAGCCGATCCGCCGCGTTGAGTAATCTGCTGAACAAGACGGCGTCTTGCGAAGGCAACGAGGCGTTCGCGGCGGCGTTCATGAGTACGCCACAGTTCTTCATCAGGGATTTCATCGATTCTCTGCCACAGTTCTTCATCAGCGGGATTCTGAACGAGCTTATCGCCGAGATATCGATAAAGGAGTTCAAACATATCGCCCGAGAGATGCGAATGGGTATGAATGCCATTGGTAACATAATCGATCGGGATTTCATCGAACGGGATATTTTTGAAACCGGACTGCCACATTTTTTTCGAT
The DNA here is from genome assembly GCA_001516025.1 of bacterium BRH_c32. Taxonomy (GTDB): domain Bacteria; phylum Bacteroidota; class Ignavibacteria; order Ignavibacteriales; family Melioribacteraceae; genus BRH-c32. The sequence continues at coordinate 67,107 of LOEU01000019.1, forward strand.
ACCGTGCCATGTAGTTTAGATACACCATTAACGAAAGACGCCATATTCATAGCGAGATGCGCCATATTAAAATTAGCTGCGGGTTTATCTTTATCAAGAGTGCCGAGCTGATAGAAAGTTTTATCGTTTATATGAAGTTCATTACGGTAATAGTGTCCAAAATATTTTTCGATCATTTCATTCGGGAAAATATCGATACCTGCGGGTACGGGTGTATGGGTAGTAAACACATTAGAATAGAAGCCGATCGATTTTGCTTCGGTGAATGAGAGTTTATGATTTTTCATCAGCATTCGGATTCGTTCGAGGGATAGGAATGCGGAATGACCTTCGTTCATGTGGCATACGGTGGGTATGATACC
>LOEU01000020.1 GCA_001516025.1 bacterium BRH_c32
ATTAATGCGGCGAGGAATGAATCCCCTGCGCCTACTGTATCTTTGACTACCACTTTAAATCCGGGATCTTCCACCCACTCATTATTTCGTAATAGAGAAGCACCATGAGAACCGCGTGTTACGCAGACAATCTCGCAGCCGAATTTTTCTCTGATTCCGATAGCAGCTTCATGGAGATCACTTTCAAATCCGTACCACTCCGCTAATTTTAATATCTCAAGATCATTGAGCTTGCAAATTTTCGTTTTATAGAGAGTATCACTTATTACATCATGATTATCATAAGGGGGACGAAGATTAACATCGAAAATATTTATCTTATTAAGATCGAGAATTTTTTGAATTGTCTCTCTCGTTTTCTTATTCCTTTGAGCTAAGCTGCCGAATACAATTATATCCGCTTTCTCTGCAGTCTTCATTAATTGATCATCAGCTTCAATATAATCCCAAGCCGCGGGAGCAACAATTTCGTAAAATGCGTTCCCCTCTTTATCGAGAGTTACATTTACCAATCCCGTACTAAAGAGATTATCCACTTGAAAAAGACAATTATCATGCAGTAAAAAAGATAATTTTATTAAGATAGTATTTCTTTTTTTAATAAGACAGTACCAAAATTTGTGCATTGATAATATTAAGACCACAAGGTATTATTGAGCCGAGATTAATTTGTTTATTTTATTTGTGGAAATTCTTTCATTATTAGGTAAACTATGAAAACTATTATATCCTTATTACTTCTTTTACTAATCTTACAATATTCATGCAGTCCAACGGAACCCGAAGAAAAGAAAGTGTCTCCTCCAGACACAACAAGTCAAAACTTTAGCTTTGAGACAGTAGAGTTCGGAGATGGGTATGCGTCAAGTGATTTTAATGATGTATGGGTATTTGATGAGAATAATATTTGGGCGGTAGGATTTCTCTATTTGGAAAATAAACCAGTAAATATAATGAGATGGGATGGAAAGAAATGGTTTCCATATAGCAGACAATTTAACACAAACGGGATTTCCGGGATTTGGGCAAAAGACACATCAGAGATTTATTTTGCTTCAGGATTGGTATTAAAATATAAAAATGGAACAATAGCGTGGGAAGATTTTAGCAAATTAAACTTTACAAATAATCAGGGTGTAGAAAAGATATGGGGATCGAGTGAAAAGAATATATGGGCAGTAGGATGGTGGGGTACGATAGTTCATTTTGACGGAAAAGAATGGAAGAAGATCGACTTTGATAATAAATGGATATTCTATGGTATAACAGGAAACAAAGGAACTGGAATTGCTTATGCATTAGCAAGAAGTGCACAAGATGGATTTATAATAGTAGAATTAAGCGAAGAAGGTGCAAATGTTATTTATGATGGAAGCAAAGATCAACCTTCATTGAGATCACGCCGGATGAAATATTATGAAGGTAAACTCTACTTAGGAGGGGCGGACATAAGAAGTACAAAAGTCTGGTATTATGATTTGGAAACAAAAAAAGCAGAATTACAAAAGGATTTTATAGGGACAGAACTAAATATAGATATTTTTTCAATAGCCATGATAAGAAATAATGATATCTATTATGTCGGAAGAAGTTTTGGGAAAGGGGCATTGGTTCATTTTAATGGGAAAACATATAAAAGATTTCAAGACGAGCTATCAAGTACTGAAAATTATGGAGGAGCACATACAGATGGCAATATTTGTGTAACAGTAGGTTTTCATAATAACAAAGCTTTCTTAACAAAAATTAGGAGAAACTAAAAATGAAATACTTAAAAGTTTTTTTCTTTGTAGCTGTTTTTTTTGTAACTCATAATATTTTTGCAATAACTGGAGAAGTTCTTTTTAAGACACAGCAGAATTCAACGGTAAGACCATTTTCTATAAAGTTAAATACTTCGTCATATTTTTGGTATAAAAATAATGGTGAGGTTGTAATCGGGAATACATCAAATTTTCCTAGGTATTATTCAAATAATACAAACTATTTTTTTGACTCTCCCGACAATATTAATACTGCCGATACGGTAATGCCTTGGGGTCTAATGGAAATAGAAGTGACATTTGGTACAAAAACTATAAATTTCACAATTGATTTTAGAGACGAGGATTGGGCAGGGAACGTGGTAAAATATCCTAATCATGATTTATACATACTAATAAATCATGATTCTCAAAAAATATATTATCAAGTGGGCACGGCTTCTGTAGAGGTTGAAATTACTAATAATGCGGAATATACAATATGGGAACTTTGGGGTAATTCGTATGCAACACAAACTAATTTTACAATCCCCGTAGTAATGAAAAACAGAATAGAGAATCAGACTTTTGCATTCGGACAATTAAAAGCAAATAATATAATCGTGGATTCTGATTCTTTAACTTATTTAAGGTTTTTTGATGTAAATCAAGTCGAGCATTTAACAACCGAAATAAATTATAATAGCCAAAGAAATTATTCTTTTAAATGGGAATACGTAAATGTTACTCCCACTTCTTTAAATAATTCTTATAACTTCTCCAATAATGTATATGTAGATTATTCATCTGAAGATAAAATTAGTACACGAAAATTTCTGCCTGTCTATCCTTTAACAGTGAAGAACTTAATTCCGGAGAAAAGTAACATAACCGAAGGAGAAATATATTTCAAAGACCCCACAACTGATAACCAATTTTATCTATATTCTGCCGCAGGGAATGGGTTTATAAAGAATGAAGCATTTACCGGCTTAAATATTCAAGTAGGAACTTTAGCTGATCAAAAATACGCAGTGAAAGCTAAATCAGCATTTTCAGCGAGCGGTATAAATTATAATTGGTATGACGGGGATTTTAATCCCTCAACTCAACTTGATTTTATGGTAACAGGCATTACAAACCTGAATGCAAAATATAAAGGAAACTTAGTCTCTAATTACAACTCAGGATTTTCCACCAACAGCCAAAGGAAAGTAGTAAAAACAGACGATGGAAAGCTTCATATAGTTTATGAATCAATCGATAAAGTCTGGTACACATATAGTACGGATAACGGAGTTACATGGCAGCCTGAACAATTAGTGGATATCGCAAGTGCAAATACAAAAAACGCTTCAATAACTCATAATTCAAATGCTATTTTTATTGCATTTCAAAGTAATGAGGGACCAAGAATTAAAGCAGCACGCTTCAGTAATGGACAAAGAAGCTGGATAACAAATGTATATTCTTTATCGAGTTATGATTATGATACAAGACCAGTAATAGCGGCATATAGCAGTGAAGGAGCACTTATAGTATTCAAACCAACTTCCACATCACAATTAAGAGGAATAAACGTAAAATGTACTACCGGAACATGTACACAAGGAACCGTAGGGAGTGATTTTGTAATAAGCTATTCTACAACAACAAGTACAAATCCCTCACTTGTATATAACTCACAGAGAATGTTTCTTGCATTCCAGAATGGCACAGAGATAAGATATGCAAAACTTACAGCAGGTGTGGATTATGAGTATATTCATGAAAGCACGGTAGTATCATCGGGTTCGGGTTTTACAAATAATATATCACCATCAATATCAGTGCAGGCAGAAAACCCGGTAGTAAGCTGGTCGGGATATTCATCATCAATACCAGCTGCTGTAGTAAGGAGAAAAACCGGAAGTACTTGGTCGGGATTTAATTCATTTGGACTTGGAACTGTACGGAGTTCAAATAATAATTCAAGGCGGGATAATGGTGAAGGGAGCATAATAGCATGGTGCGATATATATAATGCCAATAAGTTTGTAAAATTAGAGAATGGAACTTATACTACAATAAAAACGCTTCCTGAAGGCAATGGAAATGAGATGCAGATAGGAAATGGAGATGGCTTTTCAGATATGAAAGCGATTGTGTTTAAAACTCTTACTTCAGGAATATATCCACTCAAGTTTGTGAATTATAATTTCTTAACACTTCAAAAAAATGATGATAAGTTCAATAATTACGGCAGAATGGCGGTAGTACAGCAGAACAATAAAAATTACGCTTATTATCTTGGCGATATAAAAATCGATGGCGAGAATATAAAATTTAAGAGTTATATCGATTCACTGAAAATAGAAGACAGTAATATGCTGAATGAGATATTTGTTACTGAACCATTTACATTAAATAAGAAGAGTGAGATAGAGTTTAATAATTCGTATTATGGATTTGATAATAGCGAGTTAAGTCAAGTTAAGGAAAATGATATATCATATTCGATAGAATTAGTGAATGTAAGTAATAAAAAGATCGTGAAAGAATTTAATGGCTCAAAATATGAATTGAGTAAAATTACTGATGATAGAACGAGATTTAAACTAAATCTTAATAATATTGAGGAAGGGAATTATATATTAAGAGTAGTATGTAAAATGAAAGGAGAAGCTGCGTTTTATCTAAATGATTTTCAATCAGAAGAAACTCTTAGTTTGAACAAACCCTTGATAGAAATAAATATCGAAGAGAATAAAATACCGGAAGGATATAATTTAGAGAATAATTATCCTAACCCATTCAATCCAACGACAACAATAAATTATAGTATTCCCAAAGGTGGAAATGTTCGTTTAGAGATTTATAATTCACTCGGAGAGATAGTAAATATCCTTCAAGATAGTTATCAAGACGCAGGGAATCATTCGATAATGTGGACAGGCAAAGACAGTAATGGAAACTCTCTATCTTCAGGAATATATATCTATCGGTTAATAAGTAATGATTTTGTTCAGGTAAAAAAGATGACTTTTTTAAAGTAAATAAATAGTTTATAGCAAGAATAATTGCCGTCCCTTTCAGGGACGGCTTTTTATAATTCATTGTAGAATCTCCGCAAACTGCCGCATTATTTTTTAACGGAATATTACTACTTCTTCTCTTTTCTCTCTTTTCTGATTTTTTCTATTCGATCGAAATTAAGCATCGGTGTGGGTCCGTCCTTCGTTACCACATAAGCACCCAGCAAATTAGCATCTTCTAATAATTCATCATTCGGCTTATCTTCTAAAAATCCCTTAATTAATGCGGCGAGGAATGAATCCCCTGCGCCTACTGTATCTTTGACTACCACTTTAAATCCGGGATCTTCCACCCACTCATTATTTCGTAATAGAGAAGCACCATGAGAACCGCGTGTTACGCAGACAATCTCGCAGCCGAATTTTTCTCTGATTCCGATAGCAGCTTCATGGAGATCACTTTCAAATCCGTACCACTCCGCTAATTTTAATATCTCAAGATCATTGAGCTTGCAAATTTTCGTTTTATAGAGAGTATCACTTATTACATCATGATTATCATAAGGGGGACGAAGATTAACATCGAAAATATTTATCTTATTAAGATCGAGAATTTTTTGAATTGTCTCTCTCGTTTTCTTATTCCTTTGAGCTAAGCTGCCGAATACAATTATATCCGCTTTCTCTGCAGTCTTCATTAATTGATCATCAGCTTCAATATAATCCCAAGCCGCGGGAGCAACAATTTCGTAAAATGCGTTCCCCTCTTTATCGAGAGTTACATTTACCAATCCCGTACTAAAGAGATTATCCACTTGAAAAAGA
>LOEU01000021.1 GCA_001516025.1 bacterium BRH_c32
GTGATAAAACATTTGATTTTCCTAAATCTCTTTATCTCATGGAAGACATTCTTAAGCTGATGCTAAAAAAAGATGGATTAATTCTCGACTTTTTTTCGGGTTCTGCGACAACTGCTCACGCTGTTATCCAATTAAATGCAGTAGAAGGGGGAAATAGAAAATATGTGATGGTTCAAATTCAGGAGCAGACTGATGAAAAATCAGAAGCAAATAAAGTCGGATATAAAACGATTTCTGATATAGGTAAGGAAAGAATTCGAAGAGCCGGGAAAAAGATAAAAGAAGAGTTCTTGGCTCAATACAACAAAGAACTGGAAGATATTAACAAGCAACTTGAACAAGAAACTTTAGATGGTAGTGAAGAGCTTAAAGAAAAAAAAGCAGAACTAGAAGCAAAGATTGAGCATATAAATAATCTAGATATTGGTTTTAGAGTATATAGAACAGACTCCAGTAACATGAAAGATATTTTCTATCATCCAACTAGTTTAACCCAACTACAACTATCCGCTTTTGAAAGCAATATAAAAGAAGATAGAACTCCGGAAGACCTGTTAACTCAAGTTATACTTGATCTTGGTCTTGAGTTATCTCTTCCAATTGAGAAAAAAGAAATTCTTGGAAACAATGTTTTCATTGTTCAAGAGAATGCTTTAGTTGCCTGTTTTGATGATAGTATTGATTTTGGAATAGTTGATAAGATTGCGGATTTAAAACCGCTTAAAGTTGTGTTCAAGGATGCAAGTTTTAAAGATGATAAGGATAGGGTTAATGTTGAAGAGAGGTTCAAAAGATTATCACCGGAAACAATTATCTCAGTTATTTAATTCAGATATGAATAAAAGTGGTAAATCGGAAATACCGACACACCACACAAGAATATTTCTTATTGATAAAAGAACGATAAACAATGAAACTAAAGTTTAAGCAACAACAATATCAGTATGATGCAACGATGGCGGTTGTTAATTGCTTTTCGGGACTGAGCAAGGGTGAAAGAAAAGAGCTTGTTGCCCGAACTGGTTTTTTGCCGGAAGAAATATTTTCAAATCGCAAGCTAGACCTTACTCAAGATGAGTTACTAAAAAATCTTCAAGAAGTTCAGAGAGACCAGGGATTAAAGGTTAATAAAACGCTCGAAGGATTGAATTATACTATCGAGATGGAGACCGGAACCGGAAAAACTTATGTATATACAAAAACCATGTATGAATTGAACGCTCACTATGGTTGGAGTAAATTCATCATCATGGTTCCATCGGTTGCAATTCGTGAAGGTGTTCATAAATCATTGGAAATAACAGCAGACCACTTTCAAGAAATTTATGGAAAGAAAATTCGGTTTAGTATCTATAACACTCAAAAGAAATCAAACCTAGTTAATATCAAGAGCTTTGCAAATACAACAAATATCGAAGTAATTATTATGAATTATCAGGCGTTTGCGACTAAGAGCAAAGAGTCCAGAAAGATATTCCAAAAGCTCGATAGTATTCAATCAGAGAAGCCAATAGATATTATAAAACGTGCTAGACCGATTCTAATAATAGATGAGCCTCAAAGATTTGGCGCACAAGCGGAATCACTTCTTCATGTGTTCGAACCCCTTTTTAATCTTCGTTATTCAGCCACTCATAAAAAAGAATTCAATAAAATATATCGTCTCGATGCAATCGATGCTTATAATCAAAAGCTCGTTAAGAAAATTAATGTGAAGGGTATTGAGGTTGTTGGAAATAGTGGAACAAACAGCTATTTGTTTTTAGATAGTATTCAAATAAGCACAAAACATTATCCGGTCGCTTACATTGAATTAGAAGTTGATCAAAAGTCGGGAATAAAGAAGCAAATCAAAAAGATTTCTGAGAGAGACGACTTATATCAACTTTCTGGAGAGTTAGCTCAATACAAAGGTTTTGTTGTAAAAGAAATTAATGGGAAAAAGAATAAAGTTTCATTTATAAATGGAATTGAAATTTCTGTTGGTCAAACTGTTGGGGATGTAGATGAAGAGCATGTTCGAAGAATTCAAATCCGGGAAACGATAAAGTCTCACCTAGAAAAAGAAAAGAAGCTTTATAAAACAGGTATTAAGGTATTATCGCTTTTCTTTATTGATGAAGTTTCAAAATATCGTCTCTATGATGATAATAATAATCCAATAGATAGCGAATACGCCAAAGTATTTGAAGAAGAGTATAAACAGGCTATCCAAACACAAAGTTTCTTTGACCAGGATTACAATAAATACATAAATGGTCTTTCGGTTGATGAAATACATAAGGGTTATTTCTCGATTGATAAAAAGGGAAGGTTTGTTAATTCGTCTGAGAAGAGGGGAGAAGATGGAAGTGATGATGAGAGCGCATATGAATTAATTATGAAGAATAAGGAAAGATTATTAAGTCTAAGCGAACCAACAAGATTTATTTTTTCTCACTCAGCATTAAGAGAGGGTTGGGACAATCCAAATGTATTTCAAATCTGCACTTTGAAACATAGTCAATCCACGATTAGCAAAAGACAAGAAATAGGAAGAGGTCTAAGAATTTGCGTTAATAACAACGGTGATAGAATGGATTCTTCTGTTCTTGAAAACGAATTTTTCGATATAAACACGTTAACGGTAGTTGCAAGTGAATCATATGATAATTTCGCTAGAGAATTACAGAAAGAAATTGTTGAATCATTATCCGAAAGACCAACAAAACTCACTACTGATGTTTTGGTAGGAAGAGTTCTTAAGAATAAGGATGGAAAGAGTATTGTTTTAGATAACCAAAAAGCAATGGACTTGATCTTTGGTTGTCGTGAAAAGGGATATGTTGATAAAGAATATATGCTCACAGATAAATTGATGGAAGCTATAGAGAATAATAAAGTAGAGATTCCGGAAGAGCTCAAAGAATTCAAAGAAGCTATTGTTGATTTGATGAAAGGCATATATACAACAGCTAATTTCAAAGCAACTACTGATGAAAATCAAAATAGTATCAATGAAGCCGAACTAAAACCAAATGAAAACTTCGCCAAAAAAGAATTCCAGGACTTATGGAATAAAATAAAGGTGAAAACGGTTTACGAGGTTGATTTTGATACTAATGAGCTTGTTGAGAAAAGTATTAACGCTATCAATGGGCACTTAGAAGTTAAAAAGGTGTTGGTAACAATCACTGAAGGGGAACAAAAAGACCACCTAGATGAGAAAGAGCTCAAATCGGGTGGTGGCATGACTAAAAAGAAAGAAGTGGTTGAAAAGACGGAAGCATTACTCGGAGCTTTGAAATATGATTTGGTCGGAGAAATTACTAAAGAAACAAATTTGACCAGGAAAACTGTTGTAAAAATTCTCCAAGGGATTAAAGAAATAAAGTTTGCCAATTTTAGGGTAAACCCGGAAAGCTTTATAAAAGAAGTTTCCAAGATTATTAACGGTGAAAAAGCGGCCACATTAATTAATAATATTATATATTCGAAGACCGATAAAGTTTATGATGATAGTATTTTTACTATCAATAATTTTAAGGGTTCGCTTACTGAAAATATTTTGCAAGTTAAGAAGCATGTTTATGACTATGTAAAGACCGATTCCAAAACAGAGCGGACTTTTGCAAGTGAATTAGAGAGTGGTCAAGTATTGGTATATGCGAAATTACCTTCGGGATTCAAAATTCCTACACCGGTAGGGAATTACAATCCTGATTGGGCGATTGTTTTTGATACCACGGAATTTAAGTATGTTTATTTTATTGCAGAAACCAAAGGAACGATGGAAACTTTGCAGTTGAAAGAGATAGAAACGAGAAAGATAAATTATGCAAGAAAGCATTTTGAAGCTTTAGGAGATTCTGATATAAAGTATGATGTAGTTTCAACTTATCAGGAATTGAGAGATAAGGTAATGAGGTAGAGTCCTGAGACAAGATAATATTGGAATAAGATTGATGATGTTGGGAATGTTGATGGGTATGTGTTGATAATTGAAAACGATATGTATTAAAATTCTATTACGTTTTGCGTTTTTGAGAAAAATCTTTATAAACATAAAATGGAGAAGAAATGACTGACCCAAGAATTAAATATTACCCAGTAGACAATGCTGATTGTTCTTTGATTACTCTTACGGATGAAACGAAAATTCTAATTGATGTTTCTATTACATTTGATGCAGAGGATGAAAAGAACAAGGACAGATATAATGTTCGAAGAGACATATTAGATAATGAACTTAAAAAAGAAAAAGAAATCCCATTTTTAGATGTATTCATTCTCACCCATCCTGATGAAGACCATATTAGGGGCTATAACGACTATTTCTATAGTGGAAAACCAGAAAATTACGGTGCAAAGGATAAGGAAAATGAAAAAATAGTTATCGGTGAACTATGGTATACTCCAATTCTATTTGATCGATATACGGCGGAATTATGTGAAGATGCAATAATTTTCAAACAGGAAGCCAAGCGAAGAATGGATTTATTCAAAGAGGATAAATCAGAAGGAAATAAAGACGGGAATAGAATTAGAATAATTGGATATACTGAAAATAAAGAACTTGAAGGGTTGGAAGAAAGAATTGTCGTTCCCGGGAGTCTAATTTCTGAATTCAATGGTAAAATAAAAAGTGATTTTCGTTTATTCATTCACGCACCATTTAAAGATGCTTTTAAAGATGATGACAGAAATGAAACAAGTATAGTTTTTCAGGCAAAATTTGATGTAGATAAAAAAGTGGATGCTGGTCTATCAATTTTTTGTGGTGACGCAGGATGGCGAGTTTGGGAAAAAATATTAGATGTTAGTAATGTGGAAGACGTAAACTGGGATTTATTTCTAGCCCCACATCATTGTTCATGGACGTTTTTTAATGATAATACGGAAGAGGGGAAAAAAGAACCAAAAGAGTCTTCGTTGAAGGTACTTGATAACAAGCTAGGTTCGAATCCAGTAGTAATCTCATCAAGCAAAGAAATCAAGAACAATGACGACAACCCGCCTAGCTATAAAGCCAAAAGTCAATATGTAAAAAAAGTAGGAGAAAAATGTTTTCTTAATACGGCAACCGATTCTGGAACAAAACCTCCAGAACCAATTGAGTTTGAAATTAAAAGCACTGGACCACAAAGAACAAACAAAAAAACAAAGAGCGGAACGAAATCTCTCTTAATTGGAGAAGCAGTAAGCCAACCCAAGACTTATGGAAACTAAATTATTTTCTTCTGAATATGAAAATATAAAAGAGAAACACTATCCAGTAGGATTAAAACAGGAATTGGACAAGGTTTCAACATTATTTATTGAACAAGCCTATAACGTATTTTCATATTGTGGCGATATAGGAATATCCTTTTCTTTAAGAATACCCTTACCAACGAGGGGAACATTTAACAACGTTGATATCAGGGAAGTGGAACCAGTATTTATTAGAATTAAACATGATTTATGGAGACAACAGGCTCCGAAGGTATATAGTGACAGAAGAGACTTTCCAATGTCAAAACTGTCTCACATGAATCCAGTATGGAAAAATTCGCCTCCTTCTTTTTGTTTACATCGGGGAAGCATTAATGAGTGGTATGCGGAACATACACTCACAGAATATATTGAAAGGATTAGAGAGTGGTTAAGAGATGCTTCTGCGGATAGATTAATAAAATTGGGTCAAGGTGACGAATTCGAAATTACTCGGATTGAAAATTCGATTGGTTATATAGTCTATGATTATGAAGAGTTTAATAATCACGCTTTGAATGGGGAAGAATCTTTTCGATTTATTATGTATGAAATCTCAAAAGACAGTCTTTTAGAAAAAGAGAATAAGAGCTATTCTATTAAATCAAATGGAATACTCGCAAAAGATAAATATGAGGAAGCGAAACAATTCTTTGAAGAGTTAAGTAAAGAAATTAAAGTTACGTTTGGAATTCTTTTATATCCCAAAATGGACTTTGTATCAACCGACTATTTCGGAGAAATGCCAGAAAAATATTCGGATTTAATAGAATTCTGTAACAGAATTGATATTAACATTGAAAAAGCAATAAATGAATATTTATCTCTAGGATTTAATTTCCTAAAAGGAATTCCTATTACTATTGCGATTAGAAGACCACGAAAACTAATAGGATACAAATACAATGTAGAGTTCTTGAATTTTGTAGTATTAAATTCATTGGAGAATAATAGTGTGGAGTTATCAATTAATGGTGATAGCACTGTTTCGATGCTTTCAAACCGAAAACCAGTAACATTAGAACTGTCCAAGTTTTTGTCAAATTCAGAACTAGCGGACACAAATAAAACTTTAGTTTTTGGGTGCGGGGCAGTAGGTTCCAAGTTAATTATGCACCTAGCAAGGGGCGGGCTAAATAACATAGTAGTTGTTGATGATGATAAATTATCTCCCCATAACCTAGTTCGTCATGCTTTGTTTTCTCGTAGTGTAGGGAAAAATAAAGGTGAGGCAATAAAAAAAGAAATTGATGACATTTATAAAGCAGACCACGATTTTAAATTTGACATTATCGAAAAAAAAGGAGAAGAATTTCTTGAAAAGTTCGAATCAAAAGATTATCAAGTTGAAAGAATAATAGATTCTACTGCTTCCCATGTATTTCAAAACTATATATCTGATCATAGAAGAATTTCGAAGCATGTATATAGGTGTGAAATTGCATGGAATGGTAATATTGGAATCCTAAAGAAAGAAGGTAAGGAAAGAAGCCCACGGCTTGATGATTTAACAATTCAACTTTATGACAGAGCTGTTGAAGATGATTACCTAGCAAATTGGTTGAAACAATATTATGATAACATTAAAAGCGGAGGCTTTGAGTTCGAGGAAATAAATGTTGGTGCTAGCTGTAACTCTGAAACCGTTAGAATGTCTGATGATATCATTTCGTTACATACTGCTTTGTTTTCTCTTGGCATAAAAGAACTAGAAGAAAGCGAAAGGGGCTTTATTTACTTAACAAAAAGACTTAATGAGCATGGTAGCAAAAAACTTCTAACTGAAAAAATAGAATTCGGTAAAGTAATGGAGAGATGGTTTGACAATGATAGAAGTTGGCAGTTGAGAATTTCTGAGGAAAGTTATTCCTATTTATCACAGCAACTCTTTGAAAATATTCCAAACGAAACAGGGGGATTGTTGCTTGGTAGAATAGATTTTAAGAGAAAGATTATTTATGTGACTCGAGTCATTGATGCTCCTGAAGATAGCGTAAAAAAACCATACTGTTTTAAAAGAGGAGTAAAAGATATTCCAGAAATATTAGAAAAAGTTAGAAAAAGGACTGGTAATATGATAGATTTTGTTGGAGAGTGGCATACACACCCAGGGAAAGATGGTTCGTTAAGTATCGTTGATAAACAAGCGATTAAAGAATTGCGTAAAAGCTTGGATAGAATTCCATACCCTACGTTCATTCTTGTAGTAACAACTAAGAAGCTACACCCTTATATATTTGGACAGTAATAGTAAAGGAGTTTTTTATGAAAGAAATAATCGAGAAGATTTCATCGTATAACATTTTCAACTATTTATTCCCAGGAATTATATTCACACAGGTACTGAATACACTTACCCCCTATAATTTAATCGGTGATGATATTGTAACGGAATTATTCAAATATTACTTTATTGGATTGGTTATCAGTCGCTTTGGGTCGATAGTTATTGAACCTTTTTTAAGAAAAACCAAGCTATTAAAGTTTGCCGATTATTCAGATTTCATTAGCTCTTCAAAAAAGGATCCCAAAATAGATTTATTATCAGAAGTTAATAATATGTATAGAACTATATTATCCGCAATTGTCCTTCTATTCTTATCCAAACTTTGGAATATTATCGAAATATATTATTTAATTGATACAAAAATTTCTCTTCTATTGGTTGTTGCCATGGTAGGATTCTTATTTTTGTTTTCTTATGTAAAACAGACAAATTATATCAAGAAGAGAATTGATAATGCTAAATCAAAATAATTAATCCTTATGTAGAATATTTCATCACCGTTCCGGTCGAAATATTCAAAAGTTTTGCTACTCCCCGGATTGAATTATTCTTTCTTAGCTCTAATAATATCCTTTCCTTCATTTTTTCTTTTCCAGGGCGACCGATCTGTTTTCCATTAAGACGGGCTTTTTCTAATCCGGCTTTAGTTCGTTCGGATATCTTTTCTCTTTCAAGTTTTGCAAAGTAGCTCATTACCGATAAAAGAATGTTTGAGACAAGCTCGTTATCGGTTGTGAGATATTCTTCAGTGTAACTATGAAATTTTATACCATACTCATCCAACTGCTTTAAATACATCATCGTCTTAAAAATTCCTTCGCGCGAAAATCGGTCGATACTCCAAAAGATTATCATCTGAAATTTTCGTTGATGGGCTTCCTTAAACAACATATCAAAAGAAGCTCTTTCTTTTCTTCCTTTGGAGCCCGACTCGTGGTCTTCATAGATTTTGTAAATCTGATAGTTGTTTGATTTGCAAAACTTTTTTAGCTGAATAATTTGGTTTTGTGTGTCTTGTCCATTGTTCTTAGTTAAAACTCTTGAATATATAGCTACTATCATCATATAATAAACTAATTTAAAAATGGATAAGAAAAACCTAGATATAGAGATATACTCGCGTCAGGTCGGTTAATGGTGGCAGTTTCTCCATCGATCTTAATATCTTCCCAAAATGCGAGGTCTCGATCTCAACGCATTTCAGTATAATCTTATTTTACAGCTCAATAGATGTTAATTCTACTTGAAAATTGACCACAATTCCGCCAAAAACTGACCATCATAACATTCAAAATATTATAAAAATTCCCACCATAATTGACCCACCCTAAGCTATTTTAATTTCACTTTAACCATTTTTATATCCGACTAAATCAAGTCCAAAACAGATATGGAGAATCCATAATAGTGGTCAGTTTTTGAACAGAATTAAGTTTTTGTCAAGAAATATCCATTTTTGTATTAAATAGAAAATGAATATTAAACTAATTATTTCTGATAATTGCGCAGATTGTGAACGTGCAATAATAGTGCTTGAGTCATTTTAGGACGTTCATTTTTAAACGGGTACTTGCAATTGGTAATAAAAAAGTGTATGGTATCCTGTGCTGATAATTTTCATTATTTGATATTGATAATTTTAGGCTGAGTTTAGATGGTAAAGGAAGAAGATGAAATGGAAAAATGTTACTTCGCGTACATTGCTAAGATTTTTAGTGACTTGAGCTAATAATATTAGGATTAGCAATCAGTCAAGGAATTAATAATAATTCTAAAAGCCATTATAGAGATTTTTGAAAATCTGAGGAAAATTATGAGCACTGATAATGAGATAGAAACAATTCTGATCGTAGATGATATGTTGGTAAATCTTCATCTACTTTCAAAAATACTAACCGACCACGGTTATAAGGTGCGAGCAGTAAAAACAGGATATGAAACAATTGCCTCTGTAAATAATGAACTGCCGGATTTAATCTTACTAGACATTATACTGCCGGATATAAATGGATACGAAGTATGCACTCAATTAAAAGCAAATGAAAAAACCTGTTTAGTCCCAATAATATTTTTAAGCGCACTAGATAAAACCGAAGAAAAACTTCGCGGGTTTGAAGTTGGCGGAGTGGATTTTATAACAAAACCTTTTATAGTCGAAGAAGTTCTTGTCCGTGTTCAAACACATTTAGAAATTACTCGCCAAAGAACTCAACTTAAAAAAGATGCCGACTTTCTTATTCAATCAAACGATCTACTTAATCATGAAATAAAAGAACGAAAGTTAGCAGAAGAGAAAATAAAGTCACTTCTAAATAGTGTTGAAATAGAAAAAAGCATGCTGGAATCTTTAATTAACAGTATGACAGCTGAAGTGTGGTTTGCAGATAAAGACAAAATATATACGCTTGCCAATCCAATTGCTATAAAAACCTTTGGACTAAGTTCTAATGTGATGATAAAAGTAGAAGAATTTATCAGCAGTCTAAATATTTTACGGCCGGATGGAACTCCACTATTGGTAGAAGAACATCCAACGTTGAAAGCACTTAAAGGTGATACAGTTCTCAACCATGAGGAGATTGTTCAAATACCAACAACGGGTGAATTTAGATACCGTAGGATTAATGCTGCACCGGTAAAAGATTCAGATGGCAATATTATTGGTGCTGTTTCTGTTGTGCGCGATATTACTGAATATAAGCAGGCACAAAAAAAAATAATGGCTTCAGAAATTAAGTACCGCAGGCTCTTTGAATCTGCAAAAGATGGAATTCTAATTCTTGATGCCGAGACCGGAAAGATTGTGGATGTGAATCCATTTCTGATTGAGTTACTTGGTTATTCGCGTGAAGAATTTATTGAGAAAGCAATTTGGGAAATTGGATTCTTCAAAGATGTTGTAGCAAACTATGATAATTTTTTAGAATTACAGCAGCAAGAATATATTCGTTATGAAAATTTGCCGCTTGAAACGGCTGATGGGAGAAAGATAAATGTTGAATTTATAAGCAATGTTTATTTAGTAAATGAAAAAAAAGTAATTCAATGTAATATTAGAAACATTTCAGAAAGACTACTTGCAAAGCATAGACAAATATTTATAGCAAAAATATTGGCAATCTTAAACCGGCCAAATGATTGGCATAAAATTATTAATGATATTCTAACAGAGATAAAAAAATTTACAAATTTTGATGCGGTTGCTATTCGTTTAAAAGAAGGTGATGACTATCCGTACTATGCTGTTAATGGGTTATCTGAAATATTTGTTTCGAAGGAAAGATTCCTATGTTCTAGGGACAAAAACGGGGATATTATATATGATGATAATGGAAAACCACATTTAGAATGTATGTGTGGGAACATCATTTCTAAGCGAACAGATCCATTATTACCATTTTTTACTACCAAAGGAAGTTTCTGGTCCAACAATACCACAGAGTTACTAGCAAATAGCACAGAAGAAGAACTGCAGGCAACAACACGTAACCACTGCAATGGAGCAGGTTATCAATCTGTAGCTTTAATACCCTTAATTAATAGTGATGAAACAATTGGCATTCTCCAGCTGAATGATAAACGTACAAACCAGTTCACACTTGAAATGATCCATTTCTTTGAAAAAATAGCGATGTCATTAGGGATTGCTTTTAAGAGAATGAAAAATGAAAAATTGATAAAAGAGAGTGAAGAAAATCTTAGAGTTATTTTAGAATCTACAAATGATGGTATTTTAGCTGTTGATAAAAACAATAAGATTATAAAAACAAATAAACGCTTTACTGAATTATGGGGCATTCCAAAAGAAATTATCGATTCTAAAGATGAAAATATTCTTTTAAATTTTATTCTCGAACAATTAATCAATCCCATAGAATTTTTAAATAAAGTAAATAAGTTAAATAATACTACAGAGTCAGATTACGATACTCTATTATTTAAAGATGGACGAATAATCGAAAGATCTTCTTATCACTTAATATTGGCAAATTCTATTTATGGACGTGTTTGGTCATTCCGTGATATTACCGAGCGCAAACGTAACGAGAAAGAATTATTTATTGCAAAAGAAAGAGCTGAGCAATCCGATAAACTAAAAACGGAATTCCTTTCTCAGATGTCTCACGAAGTTAGAACGCCCTTAAATGTTATTAACGGAAACGTTGAATACCTGAGTGAAATATTAAATGACAATATAGATGATGAGGTGAAGCAATGTTTCAATGCAATAGGCTTAGCATCTGAACGAATAATAAGAACAATAGAGATAATTCTGAATTATTCCGAATTACAAACCGGCGGGTATAAACCAGATTTAACATATATTGATTTGGGCAAGGATATTATTAACCCATTGATTGCTGAACATAAAAGATCAGCTGAAACAAAAGGTCTGAGAATTACATTTACCAATAAGATGGATGCCCGGCAGATTCAAGCTGATGAATACAGCATCAAACAGATATTTGCTAATTTGATTGACAACGCTATTAAATATTCAAATCATGGCTACATTGAAATTCTGTTGGATATAAATGAAACAGGAAACATCTTTGTGCAAATAAAAGATACAGGCGTAGGGATGAGTCCGGAATTTCTTTCACATATATTTGAACCATTTGTTCAAGAAGAGCATGGATATTCCAGAAGTTATGACGGAAATGGGTTAGGATTAGCACTAGTGGAAAAATACTGTAAAATAAATAATGCCGTAATTGAAGTTGAAAGTAAAAAAAATATTGGTTCTACTTTTAAAGTTACGTTTAGCAACCCGGAGATAAAATGAAAAAGATACTTATTGTTGAAGATGATATATATTCCCAAGATTTGATGAGAAAAATATTTAGGAAAGATTTTGAAACTGATATATGCAGCTCTTCCGAAGAGTATCACGAAAAATATTCAGATAAGAAATACTGCGTAATGATAATAGACGTATCCATTAAGGGAAGAAAGAATGGATTGGAATTTATTAAGGAAATTAGAGGAATAACTTCTACTAAGAATACGCCAATAATCTGTTTGACAGCACATGCTCAAACAAAAATGAGGGAGATGGCATTGGATTCAGGTGCAGACCTTTTTATTACAAAGCCTGTATTGAATAAAACACTTAAAGAAGCAATTACGTATTTAATCATGCGAACGTAATTACCAATGATAATTCAGCAGCCATTTCTGTTGCTGAATTTACCTTGTTGTTGGAAAAATATTATTCGAGTTTATAATCTATACTAATTGATTAATGTATAATTATATTTTTATTCAGAGAAATCGGAGCAAGTAAAATAAAAATGATTATGAGTAACTATGAGAACTTCTAATAACGTTTGTTATCGAATAGCGCGAAAAATATGTTTAACGGCTGCAATAATGGCAACCTATACCGGCATTGCATTTTGTACGCCAAATAAGATTAATAGTTTTCAAGAATTATTAACGGCCCTCAAATCAGGGCAAAGTGTTAAAGTTATTATTCATTATTCAAATTGCAGATTAGTGATTGCCGGTAAAGATGAAAAAGCTCCGGAAGCTATTGGCGGTATGGAATTAAAATTATTTGAATATTTTGATGTCGGTGCCGTTAATAATAAAAAAGCATTCATTTCATCTTCGGAAAATATTCTTATTTCTCATCCGCGTTATGGGTATGTTTATAATTATGTCAAGTTGCGCTTCTTTGAAGATGAATCGGTTGAGATAATTGCAAGGTATCTGGAACCTAAAACTTTTGAAGTGAAGATGGATGAAACATTTTATACAACCATTAATAATATAGAAAATGATGGGGCAGTATATTTATATTCCGATTGATTTTAAGAGGAGGCAGTATGGAAAACCTTAATAGAGAAACTTCGCAAAAGATCCTAGATTTAAAAAGTAGTTTGCCGCTGATAATTCTTGAAAAACAATTTTTACTTCAACCCCGATTAAAAGAGCAGTATAGTGAAAGGCACAAAAAATTATACTTAGAAGATACTGCATTTCATTTCAGTTATTTGGCGGAATCAATTGCTGCCGATGAACCAATTCTCTTTAACGAATATTTGAGCTGGGCTAAAATATTTTTTTCTACTTTACCTATTGATCTAAATGATATTATTCTGAATTTAGAAATTTTGAGAGATACTCTCGCTTCGAACATGAATTCTGAGATGGCAGCATTAACCAACAGGTATGTAAATGAAGGAATTGATAAATTCAAAAGTCAAAGCGCTGAGCTTGCATCTTTCATTCTGGAATCTAATCCGTTAAATACTATTGCATCCGACTATTTAAATTTCTTAATAGATGGAAACAAAAAAGATGCGCTGGATTTAATATTAGAAATTGTCAATAAGGGAATTTCGATAAAAGATATCTACTTAAATATTTTTCAGGCAACACAAAAGGAAACCGGAAGATTGTGGCAGATGGGCAAAATAACCGTTGCGCAGGAACATTTTATTACCGCAGCCACCCAGCTTATTATGTCTCAGCTTTATCCCTATCTATTCTCTTCAACTAAAAAAGAAAAGAAAATTATTATTACTTGCGCCTCAGGCGAACTACATGAAATAGGAGCCCGAATGGTAGCGGATTTATTTGAAATGGATGGATGGAATTCCTATTTCTTTGGAGCTAATACTCCACAGAATAGCTTCATTTCAGCCATTGAAGTTTATAAACCGGAAGTGATTGCTATATCTACAACTATGACTTTTAATCTTAGCACTGTTTCAGATTTGATTAATAGTGTAAGAAAGAATCCTAAGACTAATTATGTTAAAATACTTGTGGGCGGTTATCCTTTTAATCTGGCAGATAATCTATGGCAAAGTGTGGGCGCAGATGGGCATGCGATGGATGCACTAAGCGCAATAAATCTTGCAAATGAATTCTTAAATTGAATGAAATATGATCTACACAGACAAAGGATTGTTAATTACATGTGAGCTTGACGGAAGAATCAATATGGTTCACTACAGTAAATTCGAATCCGGCGAGACGGTTACAAATGGAAAACTATTTGTAGAGCTATTCAATCAAGAATCGATTGGCAAGGTGCTGGATTTTATTGTCGAGATTAAGAAAAGATCTGCTTCATTTGGTTGGGAGTTGTTTCTTAAACCGGAATTTTCACTTGAACCGTACTATTTTGGCGGTGTTTTAATTGACGATTCTATTACAATTCTTGCTTCAAAAAATAAAGTTGATTTTAATAAGTTTCTATCCGGTATAGCTCAGATGAATAATGAGCAGATAAATAAAATAAGAGCTTTAGAGAAAGTTCAAACCGGGCCGGAAGAATCAAAGATTGATAAAAGCAGTTATTTATTTGATGAAATAAGCCGGTTAAATAATGAATTGGTAAACACGCAAAGAGAGCTTACAAAAAAGAATATTGAGTTGGCAGAATTAAATACTCTTAAAAATCAATTTCTTGGAATGGCTGCTCACGATTTAAGAAATCCACTCGGTTTTATTTATAATTTCGTAGAATTTATTGAAGAAGAAAGAGAAAATCTCTCTCAAGAACAAATCGAATTTATTGGACAGATAAAATCTTTAAGCAAATTTCTGCTTAACCTGGTAACGGATCTATTGGATGTTTCTTCAATTGAAGCCGGTGAAATTAATTTAATTCTGGAACAAATAGACTTAATCTATTTTATAGATCAAAACGTAAAACGTAATAGATTTTTAGCTCAGAAGAAAAATATAACAATAAATTTTACGACGAACTGTGAAAACCTGATGATGCAAATAGATAAAAACAAAATTGAGCAAGTAATGACAAATCTTATTACAAATGCTATTAAGTTTTCGCAGGCAAACACAATAATTAATGTTGGTCTTAAATTAGACGAGACAAATGTGATTATTTCGGTTACCGATCAAGGTCAAGGAATAGATAAAGAAGAACTGAATCTTTTATTTAAGCCATTTAAGAAGACTAGCACAAAAAGCACTGCCGGAGAAAAAAGCACAGGTCTAGGATTATTTATTGTAAAAAGAATTGTTGAAGCCCATAATGGGAAAATATGGGCAGAAAGTGAATTAACCAAAGGAAGCACTTTTATCGTTTCGCTTCCAATTCATATATAATTGATTGAGAATATTATGAAATCAGTAAGTAATAAAAAAATATTAATAGTTGAGGACGAAGAGGAAAGTCAGAAGATATTTCGAAGAATGTTAGTTGGCTACGACCTTTCTTTTTGTGTATCTGAAATGACTTTAATGGAAAAATTAAGAGAATCTGAATATGGGGTGATTCTAATGGATATTGGGCTTGCCGGTTCGAAAGATGGACTAATGTTAATTAGGGAACTCAAGTCTACTCCAAAATACTCATCCATTCCAATAATATCCGTAACATCAAGAGTTTACTCAAAACAGAGAATTCTTGCTACAGAAGCTGGAGCTGCCGCTTATTTGACGAAACCAATTTCAAAAACATTGCTAATTGAAACTATTGAAAAATGTCTTATTCAATAGATATATTTTTAGTGACCATTATAGGTGCCAAAAAGTTACTATGCTTACATCTGAAATAAAAACTGCTTCATTAGACGAGTATAATTCAAAATCATTGAAGATTGCATCTGCAATTGCATTAATTGCAGGTACGTGGTCTTTATTGTTTGAAATATTCTATTTTCACTATTTTGTATTGGACATCTATTTTGCAAGAGTTTCTTTTACAATAATATCTTTGACTATCTTTTTGTTTTCATTTAAGGAACTTTCCGGACTAGTTTCAACTATCCTTATTCATTTGTTGATTATATCACTCATCAGCTCCTTTATTTATACTATTTATAAAATTCCTGCTACTCTTTTCATCAACTCTCAGATTATTTCTTTATTAATATTTACAACCGCACTAATATTTAGCTGGGAAGTAAAAAATCAAATTATTGTCGCTATTTACTATAACATTCTTTTTGCAGCATCTATAATATTTAATGGATCAAGTATTTTTCTTCTTCCAGATCTATTCTCAATTACCATTTTTGTCTCCCTTATTAGTTTACTTAGCGTTGTTGCAAGCGCAATAAATTATAAACTGCGGGAAATATATAAGCAAAAGAGTGATGAAAATAATTTCCTGTTCAATTCTCTCCCGTTAGGTATTTGCAGAACTGATATTCATGGCAACATAATATCAGCTAATAAATATTTAAATCGGCTGCTCGGAATAAATGATAAAGAGAATAAATTATTTAATTATCTATTAAGTGATACACTGAAAGAGAATTTTGAAAAAGGAATTACGAAAAATATTGAGATGGAAGTTGAGTATGAAAAAGAAGGCAGGATAAGACACTTAAATGTTATTGCGGATGTTATTACTGATAATGAATCTGCAAAATCATATGGATTTATTATCCAGGATAATACTGAAGTAATAATAGCAAAGCACGAAAAAGAAAGAGCAAATAAAAAATTACTTGATGAAATAACCGAGAAAGAAAAAATATTAAGAGTAGCGTTACTACAAAAAAATCAAAAACTTCAGTTACTTGCAAAGATAAACCATGAAGTAAGAACTCCTCTTAACGCAATTCTTTTATTCCATGAAATGGTTGGAGATAATATTCTTAAATCAGTTGAAGAAATAAAAACATATTCCAAATCTGTAAAAACATCTTCTAGCCATCTGCTTAATACTATTAATAATTTCATTGACTACGCAAAAATAGAAACAGGTAAAATGGAAGTGGAGGAGGAGCTGTTTAATATTAAGGAAGAAATAACCGGTGTCATACAATTATTAACTCCCCTAACGTTTAATAAAAATATCTCTCTATATCTTAGAATTGATGATGACTGCCTGAACTTGGCTTTCACAGATGCAGTGAAATACAGGCAAATAATGATTAATCTAATTGCTAATTCACTTAAGTTTACTAAAGTTGGTAATGTAACGGTTTTTTTGAAAAATGTTCTCGTTGAAAAAGATAAATATATGATTACGACAATTATAGAAGATACAGGAATAGGAATACCGCTAGATAAACTTGATTATATTTTTGATCCTTTTGTTTCATCCGGTAATGTAGAAGAAACACAGCATAGCAGCGGACTTGGACTTGCAATATGTAAAGAATTCATTCAAATGCTCGGTGGAAATATAATTGTTGAAAGCATCCTCGGCAAAGGATCTAAATTTACTTTAACACTCCCTTATGAGTATAATCCGGCAATTCAACCACAAATAAGATGATGATATATTACTAAATTTCCTTTCTATTTCTATTTTGTTTCCATTCAAGTCAGCAACCTTCCCGGCTAACCAATACCGGAGGAAGCAGCTCTGAGCCTAAATGAATAAAATCAAGACTCTAAAAATGTATATCGTTGGATCAGAGAATTTATTTAATATAACAATATCGAAATATTTTACAGCGGCTGATTTCGAAGTGAGAAACATTAAATTAGTGGCTTACCTCTCGGTACTGTTAAAGGGGGAAAGATTAAGCAATCCACTTTTTAAATAAGAGAAATTTTTTAGAATAAAGAACTTTAATAATAATTAACTTATCTTAGGGTGGATTAATTACGAATGGGAATTTACAGAGAGTTACTTGGTAAATTGAACGTCTCTAATAATATTAAAAATATGAGCTTGGTTATCAGTGTAGAGTTCCGAAATCCAATAGCGTTCATGCTAAGAAATAGAATGGAGATGCCCGAAAATCCTTTAAAGAGTAGAGATAAATTTTAAACAAGGAGTATACAAATGACAAAATTTAAAATGGAAATAAATACAACATTAGTTGCATTAGTTTTTGCAGCGATTTTTTCGTTAGGAATTACTTCCTGTAAACAAAGCACGCAGAAAGAAAATACTACTACTTCTCAAACAGAGATAAATGTTGTTATTGCAGAACAAGAAGTATTGGATGTACAGAAAGAATGGGGTGATGGAATTGTGAAGATTGGAAAAGTTTTTATTGAAAAAGGTGACTTCAAAAACGCAGCCACCGAACATATCAATAACTTTTATAATTATCAGGAAGGTACTGTTTTGTTCAAACCGACTATGGCTTCCGAAAAGCAATTCCGTACCGATTTTGAAGGAGCTTTATCATATTTCATAGCTGGAAACGCTAATTACCCGGAAGACCATGGCTTTGCTATAAAACCATGGAGTAGTGTTCGCTGGGAAAGTATTGGGATAAAAATCATTGGCAATATGGCAGTAGCTATGGGTAACTATTATTTCACACCTGCAAAAGGTGGTGATGAAGTAAAGGTAGAGTATTCTTTTGCTTATTCGAAAGATAAAGAAGGAAAATTGAAAATTATACTTCATGACTCACACATTCCTTTCTCGACTAAAAAGAAATAAAGCACGAAACGCTAACAATATGTAGCAGCAATAATGACTTTGGTGGTATTCCAAGTATTTTACACTGAAAAAGCTTCAGTGTCGATTGACTGATAAAGACAATTTTGAATTAAGCAATCTAATTCCACTTATCAAATTTATATTGATTTTTTTACCCATTTTAAAACTTGCTAATCGGCTTAAAAACAGATAAGTACAATCCGTTATACTGGTCAGTTTTCGGCGGAATTTGGTAAATTATCAAGCAGAAAAATCATTCAGCTAATAAGTAGGAGCAATCCGAATTAGTAGTTAGATTTAAAGGAAAAGGGTGGGTCAATTTTCAATGAGAATTTCCAGTAGCAGATTAAATTAATCAATCCCTGATGAAGCCGGAATAAATATACTAAATAATACCTCTTGACTTATTATACATTTCTATGTAGCTTTCATTAAACAACACCGGAGTGTGTGCTCGTCTTCCATGAATAATAAAGCTAAAATATTTTTTATTACGCACCTTGACTAAATTAAGGGCGATAATAGTTGACGATGAACTCGCCGGCAGAGAAAATCTCAGAGCAATCGTAGAATCATATTGCCCTGAAATTGAGGTGCTTGATGTAGCAGAATCTGTTCTCAAAGGGAAAGAACTTATATCTGCTCATAATCCGGATCTTGTTTTCCTCGATATCAGTATGCCGGTGCTCGATGGTTTTGATCTTCTCGACCAATTTGAGAACCGAAATTTTATGGTCGTTTTCGTAAGTGCTCATGAAGAATTCGGAATCAAAGCAGTTAAAGCCGGAGCCGCTGATTATCTCCTTAAGCCGATCAATATTAAAGAACTCAAGAAGACCATTAGACATCTTCTATCGATTCATGAAAAGTCGGATAAAATTTCCTCTCAGTTACAAAATGAAAGGTTAGTTCTCCCTTGTTCTCATGGATTCGATGTGATTGTAATTGATGACATAATAAGACTGGAAGCCGATGGATGTTATACCAAAATTATAATTAAAGAGAGCAAGAACAGGATCATTTCGCGCACATTAAAAGATTTTGAGGGCTCACTCCCAAAGTGCAATTTTTTCAGAATACACAAAGCCAACCTAATTAATCTTAAGTACATAAAAGAATATTCTAACATCGGCGGAAATTACGTTACTATGACGGACGGCAGCAGGGTGGAGATATCACGCCGTAAAGCCCCTGAATTTATTCAAAGAATAAAAGCCGTCTTAAATGCCGTCTAAATATGTTAAGTGCTGTTTATTACTAGTCGTAATTAATCTTCTTCTATATTCCAACCTTTATTCTCAGACCCCTCCTTATTACCATTATGATTCAGCCGATGGATTAGCCTCTTCCACAGTATATCAAATTATTCAAGATAGAAACGGATTTATTTGGATTGCTACGGCAAACGGTTTGAGTAAGTTCGATGGTAAAAACTTTACTACATTCAGAACCAAAGATGGTCTTAATTCCAATTCAATAATATCATTGGCAGAGGGGAAAAAGGGTGAATTATTCCTTGGCAATTATACAAAGGGGATTAATCTCCTTAGAAACGGTAAGATCGAAAAATATTATAGTGAGATTAATGGTAATAGTTTCTCCATTTCATATTTATTGCTTGTAAATCCGAATAATAAAGAGCAAAAAATATACGCTTATACCGGTTACGGCGCTGTAAGTTCATTCAGTGAAAAAGATGGAAAAATTGAATCGAGTATTTATCATCCTCTCTCCCCAATATTTATAAACAAATTAGAATTACTGGATAATAATATAATCGCATTAACCAAAAATGGACTCTCTAATTTCACCAATAATAAATTAACAAGATTAGAGATAGAAGGCTTGCCCGCTCTCCCTGTTTATTGCCTTGCGAAATATAAAGATGGGAGCTATTTGATAGGTACCAAAGGGATGATTTTCGGAATAAAAGATAATAAAGTAATAAAAAGTTACAAAATAGACTTGGCAGGTAATAATGAAGTTACGGCGATGCTAATTGATTCGAAGAATAATATATGGTTCTCAATTATGAACAAGGGTTTCTTTATGATCCCTAATGCTTCAGAGAAACCGATCGATATCGGCAGCAAGATGGATCTTCAGAATACATTAGTTAATAGTTACCTTGAAGATAATGAAGGAAATATATGGATAAGTACTTATGGCAAAGGTGTCTATTGCTTGAATAATCTCTATATAAAAAACTACAATGAAAAAGATGGGTTAAGCAGTAATAGCATACAGTCAATAATTAAAGATAAATCCGGTAAATTATTTCTCGGCACTTTTAATGGTATTAATGTTTTAGATAATGGAATATTCACCAAGATTAAAGTTCATTCAAAGGAATATTTAACGGAATATATATACGGTATTAAAAACATAAATGGCGAGTATTATGTTAGCGCTTCGATTGGAGGAGAGAATAAATTGAATCTTGAATACAAAGGAATTCAATTGCATATATCCAATTATCCTTCTTTGTGTAAAACCGGCAGCGGACTTTTCCTAATCGGAACAAATCTAAATACTATTCTTGCTAAGAAAAAATTTAATAATTATGAAGATGGAATAGCATATCATCCCATTTTTGGAGATAGTTCTTATCTAAATACCATTAATGAAATATTCGAAGATTCTCAAAAAAATATTTGGGTGGGGACTAATTACGGTCTATGCAGGTTAAATGATTTTTCAGAAAAAACATTTTATCCAAATGATCCGGTTTTGAATTCTAAGATTGTCTCGATTATGCAAGATAGTGAAAATAATATCTGGTTTGCAGGTGAAAAAGGGATTGCTAAATACAATCTTAAAAATGACTCCATTACTAATTATGAAAATATTCTTGGACATGATTTAGCTTCTTCAACTTCCATCGTATCGGGGAGAAAAGGGAGAATCTGGATCGGCAATATGAATGGACTTTATCTGTATAACGGGAATTCAATTAAATATTTAAACCGTCAATCCGGTCTCCCTTCAAATGAAGTACTGTCGCTCTTCTATGATAATAAAGAAGAAATCCTTTATGCCGGTACGAGTAATGGTATTTCCGTTCTGGATATAAGATCGTTCGATAATTACTCTATTTCATTACCCAACGTAAAAATATCAAGTATAAAGGGAGGTATTAAGAGCTATTCATCATTTGAGAATCTGAAATTTGAACCGGGACAAAATAATATTTACATAAAATTTATGGCTATTAATTTTGCATCACACGGCTCCGTGATATATAAATATTCTTTAAATGGAAAATGGGAAGAAACTAATAATGATTTTCTTGATTATAGGTCTCTAAAGAGTGGAACTTACAAACTCCAAATCATCGCTAGATTACAGAATACATCTTGGGGTGAGCCGTGCTTTTTAACCTTTCAAGTTCTACCTAAGTTTTATGAGACTCTCTGGTTTAGACTTTTGGTAATTGCAGGCTTTGTTTGTATTTCCCTTCTAATATTTATTAGGCGTACCAAACACGCAACTAATAAGGCAAAAGAAGAGCTTGCGCTAACGCAAAGAATAAATGAACTTAAACATCAGGCACTTTCTGCAATGATGAATCCGCATTTTATTTTTAATTCTCTCAATTCCGTTCAGCATTTGGTAAATACCAATAAGTTGGAAGAGGCAAATGATTATATTGCAATGATGGCTACTCTGATGAGAAAAAACCTCGATACTGCAAGGCAGGGTTTTATACTCCTATCCGAGGAAATTAACCGACTCAAACTTTATCTCGATCTTGAAAAACTTCGATTTCAGGATAAATTTTCCTATGAGATTATTACCAGACTCGGAATTAATTCTGACTCAATTATGATACCTAATATGATAATTCAGCCATTCGTAGAAAATTCTCTTTGGCATGGGATAATTAATTCCGGCAGAGTAGGGCTTTTAAGAGTTACATTCTCGTTTGAAGATGTTGAGGTGGAATCTATAATAAATAAGACATTGATAATCAAGATAACCGATAACGGAATAGGCATCAAATTAGCACAAAAAAATAAGAAAGAAGATCACATTTCTAAAGGAATTCAGATAATTGAAGAGCGCCTCAGATTACTGAGTACAAAGATGGAGCTTCCTAAGCCGATTATATTTGAAGATTTGAGCGACTCTAAAAATGGCTCTCAAGGGACAGATGTAATTATTTCCCTTCCACCGCTTCTTTATAAAATTTCTAAAAAAGAATAAAACTCCTTCGAAAAGCTTGCCGTTTAATTAAAAATCATACCGTTTAATTAGCCATTCATGCAGTCTGCTTATTTGCTATTGTAGTAATATTCTATCAGATGTAGATTCGTATAAAATTTTGGCTAAAAAAATTGAATATTTTAAAACAGCTTATTGCAATCTTCAAATCGGATCACCCTAAATCTACGCCTCTGATAATAATTAAGTCGGAAATAGATGACTATGAAATCAAAGAATATAGATCTATTGAAGAAGTATTAGCAGAGCTTGAAAATGATCCGAATGTTTCCAAAGCTAAAATTGAAAAATTAAGATCATCTCTGAAAAATCTTAAGAACAAAACAGTAATAAAAATCAGAAATGGTGAAATAATAGAATCATCTACAAATAAGGAACTATGAAGGTATATCATGAGAAAAATAATATTTCTATTAATTTTGTTTTTCATTTCGGGATTATGCGCTGCACAGGACCAAGTCCAGGTAACACTTTCACAACCGCCGCCAAATCAACTTCGAGTAACGGATCTATGGCGGGCAATCCTGATAAATACTTCAAAAATTACTTTGCATGTAACATTATCCGGAACTCTCCAAGTTAAAGGGGAAGGGATAGTTGCCGATGGTTCTTCGAGACTCCTTAGCTTACCCCCCGGCACAAAAATGATTACTTATGACGATGTTAAAACCGGCAATATGAATTTTAAGCAGGGAACTTGGAGCGAAGCATTTAACCGCACTGGTATTGCCCCGGCGGGAGATTATACAATTTGTATAACTGTGAAAGCCGAAGACGGTAGAGAAATCGGCAGTAGCTGCATCGATCAGATTATTGAAACCATAACTCCGGTTAATGTGGATTTAGCTCCTGAAATGGTGAATCTGCAACTTATGACTCCGGCTGATGGATCAACACTGCTCCTGAATCAACCTGTTTTATTCAGTTGGATGCTACAATCAGTTAAAGCCGGAAGGGACGTTACTTATAAAATAAAAGTAGTGGAGATTTACAACAAACAGTCACCCATTGCGGCTATTTTAGGGAACCCGGCACTCTTTGAAAAAAGTGATATAAAAACCACTATTCTTCAATATCCTATATCAGCAAAGAAATTAGAAATAGGGAAAAAATACGCATGGACTGTTCGGGTAATGAGTGTTGGCGATCAAAGTGTTGATGACGATAGAAGTTCATCCGAAGCATTCATGTTTGATGTCGGAGCAGATGGCGTTACAAAAAGCTTAACTATCCCTACTCCTCAGGATAGCACGAATTCAATAGCCGGAAGTGATTCAGTAGCTGTTGGAGATACAATCAGAGCCGGACGCAATGGAGAATTTAAGGTAGTTGTTACAGATGCAACCATCGAATCTGACGGATCATTAACAGGCAAAGGAAGAGTCCGAATTAATTGGTTGGGGACAAATGTCGCGGTCGAGTTTAAAAAAATTCTGGTTGATACCACAAAACGATTGACCTCAGGGGGAATAGTTACAACGGAGAGCGGAAG
The DNA here is from genome assembly GCA_001516025.1 of bacterium BRH_c32. GTDB lineage: Bacteria > Bacteroidota > Ignavibacteria > Ignavibacteriales > Melioribacteraceae > BRH-c32. The sequence continues at coordinate 24,577 of LOEU01000021.1, forward strand.
TTCCGGTACCTCTTATACAACCTATCCTCTCGCATGGGCACAGAGTCTTTTAAACGGCCCGGGTATAGCAAATGTTGTAGATAACACAGTCAATTGGAGCAACGGCAAAATAGATAATATTGTTAATTGGATAAACGGTCTTAATTATGGTCAGCCACAAATAAATTACAATGGGAATATACCTCCTCCGGTTCTACCTGATTATTCACTCAAAATGCCTTTCGGATTACAATTCAGTAATGGCAATCAGAAACTGGTGATTACCGAGATGGTCTTCAAGAAAGATACATCTAAAGTAAATTTTCTGGCTCAAGTGAAATTTACAAAATCAGGCACTCCTTATACATTAGGATTTGCGGGAAAATATTTTCCGTTTCATCCTTCCGGTATTAATTTCGGCAGCGGACGTGTGGAACTCGTTCAAGATATTAAAATTCCTAATACATCTTCAAATCCAAAAATGATTTTTAAATTTATTAAGGGAACATCTAATTCAGGATGCTACGTCGAATGGGATAGCACCGGAATTAAAGATATAAGTCTTGCACTCGATGTTAATTTCACGAGAGATTGGCTACTGCCGGTCCCGACATCAACCGATACAGTCAAAGCTGCATTGGTAGGCAATGGGACGAGTATGCATGATATTCTGCTTACCGGAACTTTAGATACTTGCGAGATTGTGGGTACTAACGGAATTAAGATTCAGTCTAGTCCTATTTCTCTCGATCTCTCCGATAGTAGAAATCCATTGAATATGAATTTCCCTACTAACTATCCAAACGATTCAACTATAACTTGGAAAGGATTTTACGTAAAATCTTTTGATGTCTCTTTACCGGAGACATGGAAAACAGGAACGAATATGAATCCTGTTATAGTTTCTGCGAATAATTTTATTATTGATGATTTTGGTCTTACGACAAAAATAAAAGCAGTGAATGTTTTCAATCTTCAATCCGGACGGATCGCAGATTTAAGCGCCAGTTTAGATACGGTTGAAATTTCTATTATCAGCAGTTCCTTGGTTAGCGGTAAAGCTAAAGGAATTCTTGTATTGCCGGTTAGTGAAGTAACAACTCAAAATAGTTTAAAATACACAGCAACATTCAATCAGGTCTCAGGAGGAAATAATTTCCAAATAGCCGTCCTCCCGATTGGTCCCATTGATGCTGATGTACTTAAAGGGAAGATGACATTACTACCGACCTCAAGTATTTCAGCGAATCTTTCTCCTAACTCAAACACTCTCGCGATTAATCTGAACGGTACCTTTGAATGGGATAATCCTAACTTTCCGATAAAGGGTATTAAAATGGAGATGGGTTTTGAGAATGTTGGATTAAACTATTTTTATAACTCTACAACTAATACTCTCAGTTTTAATCCGGGTTCATGGAGCTTCGCAAGTCCTCCGAAATGGTTGGCAAATTTCCCGGTATCGATTAAAAAGGTTTATTTTAAATCGTTAACCAAGGCAAGTTTACCAACTCCTAAAATGGAGCTTTTAAGAGGCGCCTTGATGATCGATATTGTTGCTAACCTCACTGAAGATATCGGCGGGGCAACTACTTTAGGAGCATCGTTCGCAATCGAGCTTGATAAATCCAATAGAAAATTTACTCCTAAATTCATAGAAGTATTTCTTGATAGTATTTCGGTTCATGCAGATATGCCCGCAGTTAAAATCGATGGTAACATTAGTATTAGGAATGAAGACCCGATTTTTGGCAATGGTTTTCTTGGTGAATTAAAGGTCAATTTTACTTCGGTCGGTCTTAAAGCAAGAGCATTAGTCGAGTTTGGCAATACCACCTACCAATATGGGAGTTTATATAGATATTGGCGTGTAGAAGCCGATCTTCTCCTGCCGCCACCGGGTGTACCATTTTTGCCCGGAATCGCATTCAGAGGATTTGGCGGAGGTGCTTATTATAATATGAATGCAACTCAAGTAACATCGACTAAAACTCTTTCAGGTAAGAAATTCACCTTTACACCTTTGAAATCTACTATGGGTTTAAGGGTAGCCGCTACAATTGCCACTACACCAAAGGAAGAAACTTTTAATGCTGATGTCGGTCTCCTGGCACAATTCTCAAAGAGTCAAGGTTTGACTAATATCGATTTTAACGGAGATTTCTGGATTGCTGCAGGATTTGATAAACGTCCTAAGGCAAAGATTAATGGCTCTGTCAATGTGGGCTATAATTTCCCCGATAAACATTTTAATCTATCGGCAAGCGTAAATGTAAACGCTCCTCCAATTACTACTCCAAATCCGGCTAATCTTGTATTGGATATCAGAGGAAAAACTAATAAATGGTTCTTCAAATTTGGCGAGCCGACTTCAAATGAAAATACATTAGTCAATGTGGATGTTAGTGTTCTCGGAGTAACTGCTCATTTATATGAATATTTAATGTTTGGGAATGATATTACACCACCTTCCGGATTTACACAAACATTTAAAAATGGTTACCATGGCGTTTTTGGCAACTATCCCGGTCCTACAACTACAAGCGGAGTAATCGGAAATACTAATACGGCAACCGGCAGAGGTTTTGCTTTAGGTATTGGATTCCTATTTAATAAAGACCTTAATTTTAGTTTAATTAGCGGTTATTCTGCGTCTTTAGAATTAGACGCCGGTGCAGAATTAAATCTGGCATTTGCCGAATATCTTGGCAATAACTGCGAGAATCCTTCTCAACGAATTGGAATAAACGGATGGCAAGCTTCCGGAAGTGTCGGTTTTTATGCTTCTGTTTTAGCATCTGTAAAAAAGGGAAGCTCTTCTTGGAATATAGCCGATATTAAAGCAGGGGGTTGGCTGCAAGGAAAATTCCCTAATCCGGTTTATGTTGTCGGAGCAATTCAAGGTTCTGTTAAAATTGCAGGTATAACAACAGGTATTCATCTATTGGGTTGCTGTAGTGTTTGCGGCAGAGCTTTGGGGGATAATTGTGGTGCCCTTTTACACAAAAATGGTTGTGGACATAAATTTAAGCATCAATGGTGCCCTCATTTACAGACTAATTATTTAGTAAATACTTCTTTTGATAAAAATTTTGAATATGGTACTGATTGTACAGGGATAACAAGTGCCGGCGGTGGTGCAACTGTTGCTCAAGGAGATGCTGCAGAAGATCAGAAACAATTATTAATTCAGTATGTTAATCCAATTCAGCAATATAGTTTCCCCATTCTTTCTCCGTTAGTAGTTAAGTTCGGATTAATACCTAATAATATTTTTGATGTTTCGGAACAACAATCCGATGGTTCAATAAAAAATAGAACCTTTAAGATGGTAATTACCACCAATATGAAAATTCATAATGATGATGGCTCAAATTCGAATGTGTCATTAAAGAAAAACGAAAATAATCTCGGAGAGTTTCTATATACTGTATTAAACCCAATCTCTATAAATACTGCAACACCAAAAACATTAGGTTCGGCTCAAACTCTGAATAAAACTAAAACTCTTAATACATTCTTAAATTCAGGGAAGATGACTGCAAAAAATAGCGCAAGCATTGGACAACCAATAGTTACTAGTTATCCATTGCCTCCTGCAAGTAACACTTATAATAATTTACCTCCCGAACCTCCGGAGGTTAAAAATACCTTAACAATAAATAAGGATTATACTTTTACTGTAACTGCTACATTAAAAGAATTTGTAGGTAATACTTGGGTAGATGCGAAAAACAAAAATAATAGCGCGGTTACTCAATCTGTTACCAAAAAATTCAGAACAGGACCAATGGTTCTAGTTGCAAGTTCAGGTAATACAAATAGTATTCAAATAAATAAAGTAAAATAAAGATGACTATGAAAAACTTAATAATACCAAATAAACAAAATCACAATAAACAATTAATTTATATAGTCGCCATATTTTTATTAGCAAACATCGCATTTGCTCAAGAGACGGATTCTACATTGATCCCGACAAGCTATATAAATATTGTTGGCAGATATACTGATGGCAAAGGTGTTGAATTGCGATTTTTCCCTAATAAAAAGTCTGTCTTAGAGGTCGGATTAAAAAATGGATTTATCATTGATAGAATGCTTTTCGATTCAACAGATCAAAGAAACGAAACCGAAACACCGGTCTATAACGAGATAGCAAGAGTATTCCCCTTTAATGATGATCGGTGGGGAACTACAATTAGTAATGAGAAAAACACAGACTCTAGGAGTGAGCTCGAAATTGCACGCGATTTCCTGAAAAATATTGATAAGAAAGAGGGGGGAGCTTTTGATTTTGAAAAGGGAATCGCTGAATTAAAGGAGCAAAAAAGTAAAGAGGATTTTGAGTATATGATATTTGCTCTCTCGGCTATAAAAAATGCAAAAGTAGCTATTGCATTGGGCTTAGCTTATACAGATACTACTGTAAAAAAAGGAGAAACTTATATATATAGAGTCAGACCTATTGGTAAATCGAATATCTATGATATCATTTCAGTTGATTATAGAATTTTAGTTGATAAGCCTCGTAATAGCTTTGATAATAAAGTATATGTTAAACAAGGAGATACAGAATTATTTTTTAGCTGGATAGAAATACCCGAGATATCCGGTTATTTTGTAGAGCGGGCTAATCCCGGTGAATCCACTTTTATTCAATTAAATGAAGCACCAATATATAACTTAGGCGGCAGCTCTCCAACCGGCGAATCAAGAAGTGGATATAATGACAAAAACCTAATTAATTACAAAACATATACATATAGATTTTTTGGCTACACATTATTTGGAGAAAAAGTGCAGTTTGCAGAAGTTAAAGGAATGCCGAAGGATTTAACCCCTCCCGAAAATCCATTCCTGCCGCAACCGAAACATGTAAAAGATAAGGAAGTTTTGGTTACATGGAAAATGAATCCGACTTCCGCACCTGACTTAAATGGTTTTTTTGTTGCTCGATCAGATAAAAATGAAGGAGAATTTAAAGTACTTCACAACACTATGCTCCCGAAAAATTCAAGAACATTTATCGATACTACCTTTATCCCCGGAGAACCAAATTATTATTTGGTTCAGGCAGTCGATACAGCTAATAATGTTAGTTCTTCATTTCCTGTTTCAGTTACTCTAATCGATTCTATACCTCCGGTTAAACCGATTTTTATCTCCGGTAAAATAGATTCATTAGGAGTTGTTACGATTATAGTTGAGAAAAATAAAGAGAAAGACCTGATGGGTTATAGACTTTTTAGATCAAATAGTGAAGAGCACGAATTTTCAACTATTTATGAGGGATTCATGAATAACGATTCCTTAGATCAAAAAGTTCTGACGGAGTTTAAAGATACTGTTTCATTAAATTCTTTAACCCCTATTATTTACTATAAAATTAAAGCCCTCGATTTTAATTACAATCAATCAGAATTTTCAAATGTACTAAAAGTAGTTCGACCGGATACTATCCCACCTGTTATTCCTCTATTTAATGATGTGATTGTAGGAGAAAAAAAGATTGAACTCCGATTCGTACCGAGCAGCAGCGAAGATGTTAATGAGCATATCATCTATCGAAAGACCGATTTACAATCCAAATGGGAAAATCTTAATACCACGGGACCAAAGGAGACAAAATACGTTGATACTACCGTAACAACCGGAACAACATATTATTATTCAATTAGGGCTAAAGACATAAGCGGACTCTTTTCAAAATATTCATCTACGGTTTATGGAAAACCTTACGATACAGGTCTAAGACCATCAATTGAAAAATTTAGTATAGATGTGGAAAAGAAAAATATCATTCTTAAATGGGAATATCCTCCTCTAAAGGCAGAACACGTTTTTATGATCTATAAGAGGGACGATAAAGGGAAATTACAACAATATGATACGACTAAAGAAAAATCTTATACCGATAAGAACGTGAATAAAGAAAATTACTATGCAATAAAAGTTATTACGGAAGACGGCGGTCAATCTAAAATGAGTAATGTACTTGGTAAAAATATTGAGTAGGGGAAGTAGTTCAATGTCGGAGAATAATGCGGATTCTGACATCATAAATATTTAAGGAAAATGAAATGAAAATATATAAAATTTTATTACTGTTTTTTATAGCTGCCATATCGACATTTGCTCAAGTTTCTGTTAAACTTCAGCAGCCCCCGCCTTATCAGTTTAAAGTGGAGGAGTTTTGGAAAATTGTTCTTATCAATGGCGGTGATAGACCCATAAATGTTTATTTAATAGGAACTGCTACGGAATCTTTGCAGGGGAAGGTTATCGAAGCTACTTCTTCTATAATCACACTTCAGAAAGGAGTGAAAGCTGTCTCAGGACGCGATCTCGGTCCTTTCTCCGTAAGCGAATCGAACAGCCGCTACAAAGATATTATTCTTAACACCGGCGGACTGCCATCCGGTAGCTATAATATTTGCATCGCCGTTATAGATGCAGCAGATGGAAAGCAGATTGCTACTGATTGCATTTCGGTTAATATTGAAAATTTTAATCGTATGGAATTGGTTTCTCCTATGGATGGTGAGATTTTAGGAGATAATTTCAATGAAGATGCAGAAATTGATCAAACTACGGATACACAATGGGAAGATTCTACATCAGAAATATCTAAAAAGAAAAAAGATAGAGATTGGGATGAAGCTGTTGGCGACTTGAAAAAGAAAAAGGATTATGATTGGGATGAAGTTGTTGGTGACCCAAAGAAGTTAACAGATAATAATAAGAAGCCGGTTAATAGGAGCAAAAATAGCCCCATCGTTATTTTTTCATGGCTTCCGCCCATTCCCGTTCCACCCGGTGCAAGAATTAGCTACCGATTAAAAATTGTGGAAATTTACGGGAATCAATCCGTCCATTCGGCAATGGCTTCAAATCCTCTTTATTATCAATCGTTTAATTTATCCACAACCACAATACGATATCCGATTGCCGCACAACCATTAATGCCGGGCAGAAAATACGCTTGGTCAGTGGAAGCATTTGCAGGTGATTTCAAAATTCAGGAGAGTGAAGTAAGATCATTTGAAATTCAGGGTGGGGAGGAGAGTAAGATAAGGTATGATGTAAGTAATGCCGGAACTGTTCAATACAGTTCGTCCGGCTTTTTTGATAAATCGGGTTTGCCTTCAGGTTTATCCTCATTCTCAATTAGAAGTTCAGGAGCTTCTGCTCTAAGCATGTTTAGGAACACTCCTCCAATAGATATCTTAAGCACTCCCGGTGCATTGGTATTTTCGGGTGATGCAAAATTGGCAATCGTATCGAATAGCAAACCGCCACAATTTTCCCAGCTTCCTTCTACTTATAAGACTCTTGAAATTAATCCCCGTCTGTCAGTTTACGATATTCCATTCGGGCTCAATATCTATTTGAGTTCATTAAATAATTCGAGCCGGCAAAGTTTGAACAGTGTTTCATTTATTCTTGATATCGAACGCTTGAAATCAAAGATTAAAGAACGCATTTCAGAGAAAGCAAGTTCGGCTATCTCTTCAGCCGATTCAACTTTAGGAAAAATTGATCCCGCTACATTAAATGATCCTTCTAAACTTGTTGATAATGCGGAAAAACTTGGGCTAATTTCTCCGGCGGAGAAGTTTTTTCTAAATATTAAAACGCTCGGAATTGGAAGAACATATCCAACATATTCAGATTTCACAGTTAATGGTGTGCCCGTTAATGGATTGGATCTTGGTTACCAACTCGGAATATTATACTTCGCTGTGGCAGTGGGAAATAATCTGGATGGTATCAATGATGTTTCGTTTAAAAGATCATTTTTATCCGGTCAATTTGGATTCGGTGAAAAAGAAAATACTCATTTCTTTTTATCTGCCGTAAAAATGAAAGATGATCCCAATTCGATTCAAGTAAGTCCTTCCAATTTATCATTAACACCTCAAGAAAATGTGGTGCTCGGTTCTGAAGGTAAACTCAATTTATTTAATAAATTAATTGAGATTGATGGAGAGGGAGCGGTATCCGGATTAACACGAAATTTGAATGATGCAGATTTTACAAGCGGATCGATTCCGGGTTTTATTAACGATCTATTAACTCCGAAGCTAAGTACCTCATTTGATTACGCTTGGAAAGGGAAAATTGCTTTTAATAATCAGGCGACTGCCACATATTTTTCATTAGGTGTAACCTCCCGAAAATCCATTCCTGCCGCAACCGAAACATGTAAAAGATAAGGAAGTTTTGGTTACATGGAAAATGAATCCGACTTCCGCACCTGACTTAAATGGTTTTTTTGTTGCTCGATCAGATAAAAATGAAGGAGAATTTAAAGTACTTCACAACACTATGCTCCCGAAAAATTCAAGAACATTTATCGATACTACCTTTATCCCCGGAGAACCAAATTATTATTTGGTTCAGGCAGTCGATACAGCTAATAATGTTAGTTCTTCATTTCCTGTTTCAGTTACTCTAATCGATTCTATACCTCCGGTTAAACCGATTTTTATCTCCGGTAAAATAGATTCATTAGGAGTTGTTACGATTATAGTTGAGAAAAATAAAGAGAAAGACCTGATGGGTTATAGACTTTTTAGATCAAATAGTGAAGAGCACGAATTTTCAACTATTTATGAGGGATTCATGAATAACGATTCCTTAGATCAAAAAGTTCTGACGGAGTTTAAAGATACTGTTTCATTAAATTCTTTAACCCCTATTATTTACTATAAAATTAAAGCCCTCGATTTTAATTACAATCAATCAGAATTTTCAAATGTACTAAAAGTAGTTCGACCGGATACTATCCCACCTGTTATTCCTCTATTTAATGATGTGATTGTAGGAGAAAAAAAGATTGAACTCCGATTCGTACCGAGCAGCAGCGAAGATGTTAATGAGCATATCATCTATCGAAAGACCGATTTACAATCCAAATGGGAAAATCTTAATACCACGGGACCAAAGGAGACAAAATACGTTGATACTACCGTAACAACCGGAACAACATATTATTATTCAATTAGGGCTAAAGACATAAGCGGACTCTTTTCAAAATATTCATCTACGGTTTATGGAAAACCTTACGATACAGGTCTAAGACCATCAATTGAAAAATTTAGTATAGATGTGGAAAAGAAAAATATCATTCTTAAATGGGAATATCCTCCTCTAAAGGCAGAACACGTTTTTATGATCTATAAGAGGGACGATAAAGGGAAATTACAACAATATGATACGACTAAAGAAAAATCTTATACCGATAAGAACGTGAATAAAGAAAATTACTATGCAATAAAAGTTATTACGGAAGACGGCGGTCAATCTAAAATGAGTAATGTACTTGGTAAAAATATTGAGTAGGGGAAGTAGTTCAATGTCGGAGAATAATGCGGATTCTGACATCATAAATATTTAAGGAAAATGAAATGAAAATATATAAAATTTTATTACTGTTTTTTATAGCTGCCATATCGACATTTGCTCAAGTTTCTGTTAAACTTCAGCAGCCCCCGCCTTATCAGTTTAAAGTGGAGGAGTTTTGGAAAATTGTTCTTATCAATGGCGGTGATAGACCCATAAATGTTTATTTAATAGGAACTGCTACGGAATCTTTGCAGGGGAAGGTTATCGAAGCTACTTCTTCTATAATCACACTTCAGAAAGGAGTGAAAGCTGTCTCAGGACGCGATCTCGGTCCTTTCTCCGTAAGCGAATCGAACAGCCGCTACAAAGATATTATTCTTAACACCGGCGGACTGCCATCCGGTAGCTATAATATTTGCATCGCCGTTATAGATGCAGCAGATGGAAAGCAGATTGCTACTGATTGCATTTCGGTTAATATTGAAAATTTTAATCGTATGGAATTGGTTTCTCCTATGGATGGTGAGATTTTAGGAGATAATTTCAATGAAGATGCAGAAATTGATCAAACTACGGATACACAATGGGAAGATTCTACATCAGAAATATCTAAAAAGAAAAAAGATAGAGATTGGGATGAAGCTGTTGGCGACTTGAAAAAGAAAAAGGATTATGATTGGGATGAAGTTGTTGGTGACCCAAAGAAGTTAACAGATAATAATAAGAAGCCGGTTAATAGGAGCAAAAATAGCCCCATCGTTATTTTTTCATGGCTTCCGCCCATTCCCGTTCCACCCGGTGCAAGAATTAGCTACCGATTAAAAATTGTGGAAATTTACGGGAATCAATCCGTCCATTCGGCAATGGCTTCAAATCCTCTTTATTATCAATCGTTTAATTTATCCACAACCACAATACGATATCCGATTGCCGCACAACCATTAATGCCGGGCAGAAAATACGCTTGGTCAGTGGAAGCATTTGCAGGTGATTTCAAAATTCAGGAGAGTGAAGTAAGATCATTTGAAATTCAGGGTGGGGAGGAGAGTAAGATAAGGTATGATGTAAGTAATGCCGGAACTGTTCAATACAGTTCGTCCGGCTTTTTTGATAAATCGGGTTTGCCTTCAGGTTTATCCTCATTCTCAATTAGAAGTTCAGGAGCTTCTGCTCTAAGCATGTTTAGGAACACTCCTCCAATAGATATCTTAAGCACTCCCGGTGCATTGGTATTTTCGGGTGATGCAAAATTGGCAATCGTATCGAATAGCAAACCGCCACAATTTTCCCAGCTTCCTTCTACTTATAAGACTCTTGAAATTAATCCCCGTCTGTCAGTTTACGATATTCCATTCGGGCTCAATATCTATTTGAGTTCATTAAATAATTCGAGCCGGCAAAGTTTGAACAGTGTTTCATTTATTCTTGATATCGAACGCTTGAAATCAAAGATTAAAGAACGCATTTCAGAGAAAGCAAGTTCGGCTATCTCTTCAGCCGATTCAACTTTAGGAAAAATTGATCCCGCTACATTAAATGATCCTTCTAAACTTGTTGATAATGCGGAAAAACTTGGGCTAATTTCTCCGGCGGAGAAGTTTTTTCTAAATATTAAAACGCTCGGAATTGGAAGAACATATCCAACATATTCAGATTTCACAGTTAATGGTGTGCCCGTTAATGGATTGGATCTTGGTTACCAACTCGGAATATTATACTTCGCTGTGGCAGTGGGAAATAATCTGGATGGTATCAATGATGTTTCGTTTAAAAGATCATTTTTATCCGGTCAATTTGGATTCGGTGAAAAAGAAAATACTCATTTCTTTTTATCTGCCGTAAAAATGAAAGATGATCCCAATTCGATTCAAGTAAGTCCTTCCAATTTATCATTAACACCTCAAGAAAATGTGGTGCTCGGTTCTGAAGGTAAACTCAATTTATTTAATAAATTAATTGAGATTGATGGAGAGGGAGCGGTATCCGGATTAACACGAAATTTGAATGATGCAGATTTTACAAGCGGATCGATTCCGGGTTTTATTAACGATCTATTAACTCCGAAGCTAAGTACCTCATTTGATTACGCTTGGAAAGGGAAAATTGCTTTTAATAATCAGGCGACTGCCACATATTTTTCATTAGGTGTAAATAGAATCGGTCCCGGATTTATATCTCTGGGAGCACCAAATTTACGACAGGATCAATTTCAATTTGATGCAAAGTTCGATCAGAAAATAGCAGAAAAGAAAATAACGTTGAAAACATTCTTTAGAGTTTATCATGATAATCTAATCAATTGGAAACAATCTACTACGACTACAACATCGTTCGGAATTAATCTAGGATTCTATTTCCCAAAGCTGCCGTTTTTCCAAATTAATTATTCCCCATATTCACAAAGAAACGATAATGTTCTCGTTACGCTACAGATGAAAAACACATTCGATTCGTTCTCATTCATGACCGGTTATTCCTATCAATTTTCAGGTATGTATGCATCAACAATGTTCTCATTTAATACTCAATCGCAGAACTCCATGCTCGGTAATACCTCTACCGAATTTTCAAATACATCATATATGATTAATCAAAATCTTAATTTTGAATTTCCGCTTTCACTGAGCTCGACCTTTAGTTTGTCTCAATCTAAAATACTCTCTATCTCAAGTAATTTAACCGAATTTGATCTCAATGGGAGTTATCAGTTAAGCGAAAGTATTTCCGCTAATCTAGGCGGAACAATCTCTAATGAGGAAAGCTTAACAAAGCGCGTGATGGTTACTCTTGGAACTAATATTATGATTTCAAAATTGCTACGTTTCCAATTGCAAGGAAATATTTCCAACTATAAAGACCTTTCAGGCGGGGGACTCAATTATAATGATAGTATGCTTCAGGCATCGGTTATGCTTAATTGGTAAGTTGATTTACTTATTAGAGAAAACTATAAATCTAATGAATATTAAACTTAATAAGAGAGTAGCTTCTATTAAAATGGAAGCAATCGGATGAAAAGCTATTATATAGAAAAAAAAGAAATAAGGTAAAATAAATCATTTCTAAAACAGGGGATAGCAACAGAAAAATTCTTAATAGATAATAACTACGGAAGGAGAGAATAATGCGAATTTAATTCTTCATTAAAAATATCAAAACATATTCTTCAAGCTGCTAAATCGATTCCTGGATCTTTCATCAAGCTAAGATTGTGAGAATAAGAATATATCTCCTTATCGAAAAGTCCTATTGCTTTTACTCCATAATCACCAATAACAAGTCCGTCATTTCAGGCTAAATATATAGAAGTATCATAACCAAAATTTTTAGCTTCTTTAATAATATCAATAGTAAGTTCTTTTCGTTTTTTATTATCGATTAAATCTAATTCTTCAAGACGAATTAACATTGAACTATGTGAGCAAGAAAAATACTGTTCAAGAGCAATTACAGTACTTAAAAGATATCAAAGATTACCAGATCTGATGGAAGCTCTTAGCGTATTTGAAATAATATGGGCAAAGTGCGTAATGCCTCTGGAAGGTGCGATAATAACCCGGGATAATGTCGACTCCAATCAATTCTGAGTTTTGTTATAAAGAACTTTTCAGTAACCTTAAATCCCACTAAAAACCCCATAGCAGCCAGCTCCTTTTTGCTTTTTCCATGAGTAATTTCAAACCTACCGCACTATCTTTCAGACTAATAAAAGTTGAATCAATATTATTGGCAGTTGTCGGATCCATTAATAAACGCCCAACAGTTCCATTTCCCGATTCAAGGTTATTTGTGATACTCGCCAGGTTTTTTGTGATATTTGAGGTATTTGCCATTGTTTCTTTAATTGATAATAATAGATCATCAATATCATTCGCTTTAGCCATTAGGGTTCTAAAATCATCAGAGCCGTTTTCCAAATTAGTGAAAGTAGATTCGAATTTTTGTCTCCACTCCTGATCCATTATTAATTTTCCTATTGTTCCTTTCCCCGATTCAATATTTTTGGTCATACTTGCTAAATCACCGGTGATTTCAGCTGTGTAATCAATAGTTGTTTTTACCTTTGACAATATACTATCGATGTCAATTGGCATACTTGTAGCAATCAAACCGCCGTTTTCTATTCTCTTTTTTCTCCCTGTTCCGGGATTTATTATTAACGCCTTATTTCCCATAAGTCCCTCAGAACCGATACTTGCTATGGCATCCTTCTTTATAAACTGCCGTGCATCTTCATCAATCATTATTTCTACATTTACTAAGGTATCACTAATAATTGTAATATTATCGATGGTTCCGACGTTAACGCCCAACAATCGAACATTATTACCAATTTGAAGTCCGGAAACATTTTTGAATACTCCATTCAAACGAAAAGTGCTTCTGAACATCTGCTGACGCTCCCCGATAAAATAGACCCCTAAAATGAGAATCAGCATTCCCAGAGAAATAAATATTCCTAGTTTAATTTTATTTGTACTATTTTTTTCCATTTTATTTGCCTTCAGTTATCTCTTAAATGTTATTCGAAAAAGGATCTTATCCATGGGTAAGTTGATTTCTCTAGTTCTTCGAACGATCCTTCTGCAGCGCATACGCCATCTTTAAGAACAATAATTCTATTTGCCGTAAGTCTGGCGCATTCAATATCGTGTGTGATAATTATAGATGAAGTATGATATTTTTCTTGTACTGCAATTATTAAGTTGCTTATTTCTTTTGATGTTATGGGATCAAGTCCCGTTGTAGGTTCATCGTAAAGCATAATTTCTGGTCTTAAAATCAAGGTACGGGCTAAACCTAATCTTTTGCGCATACCTCCGGAAAGTTCCGAAGGCGTCTTATCGATTGCTTCATCAAGCCCTACTTCATGCAAAGCTTCTTGAATTAGAATATCCAGTTCCTCTTTCTTCATTGAGTCTATCTGCCGTCTTAAAGGAAATTCAAGATTCTCTCTTACCGACATTGAATCGTATAATGCGCCGCTTTGAAAAAGAAACCCGATTCTTCTATAAATTTTAATTAATTCTTTCTGTTTTAATTCCGATACATCCTTGCCAAATATTATAAGCTTGCCATTATCAATTTCTATTAATCCTACAATACACTTAATAAGTACAGATTTACCCGTTCCCGATTGTCCTAGTATTACCAGGTTTTCTCTTTTCTTAATACACAGATTGATATCCTTGAGCACATCATTATTACCAAATGATTTTTTTAGATGTTGCATCTCAACAACTATTTCTTCCGGACTATTATCGATACTGCTTTTTATTTTTATCTCGCTATCTGTCATTATTAAACCGATTAAATTTTATTGAAGTAAACTTGTAATCTGAACTGCTATCATATCAATTATAAAAACCATCAAGGATGCAAATACTACTGCCGAGTTAGACGCTTTTCCAACACCTTCTGTACCTTTAGTAGAATTGTATCCTTTATAACTACCTATTAGTCCAATTGCAAATCCGAAGAAAAATGTTTTAGCTATCGCTGGAAAAAGATCAGCGAATGCGAGACTTTGGAATACCTGAGAAAAATAAAAGTAGGCACTTACATTTCCCTTTTTATTAACCCCTACAAAAGATCCGAGCAATCCAACTGCATCTGCAAAGATTACTAATATTGGAAGCATTAATGTCGCTGATAGAACTCTTGTAACTACAAGATACTTACATGGATTTGTATCAGATACCTGCATCGCGTCTATTTGCTCGGTTACTTTCATTGAAGCTAATTCAGCTCCTATTCCGGAACCGACTTTTCCTGCAAAGATTAATGCAGTAATAACAGGCCCTATTTCTCTAATTAGTGAAACCGCCACCATTGCAGGAAGCCACGATTCAGCTCCAAACTTTGCAAGCGTAGGCCTTGATTGTATTGTAAGGACTAGCCCTATAATAAATCCCGTTATAGCAATTAATGGAAGTGATTTATAACCTATTAGAAAAGACTGTTTCATAATTTCATTAAACTCATAAGGCGGCTTTATAACTTCTTTTAAGAATCGAATAGTAAAAAAAGTAATTGAATAGGCTTCTGAAAAGAATTTTCCAATGATTGAATCCGTCTTGAGAATTTGACTATCATTTTTTCCCTTTTCAATATTTACATCCTGAGTTTCTGACAAATATATTCCTCCTTTTCGATCTAATTTTATTCAATGATTAATTCAATGATTAACCAATACAATTTCTCACCATATCTTTCTATATTTATTATGTAAGATGCGGAATAAAGAGTAGGAAAACTATCGATCATAAGGATGAAAAATGGGTTACATCCTTTTTATAAAATGGCTTGATCTTGAAGGTCCTTGTTCAACTATCTGAGCAGAAATTTCTAATCCGGAATAGACAAGTTTTCCTTTTCTCATTTATTTTAAGTTTGTTTATTGTTAAAAGAATTGTAAAAGCTCATTGTATTATGTTAAGTATATTCCTAACATAGGAAGTAAATAAAAAGGAAATTCAAATGAAAAATCTATTCCTATAAACGAAAGCAAAATAGATTACAATATTAGACAGTCAATCAAAGTAATTAAAGACAAGAACAAATTGGAATGATAACAACTCGATTGAAGTATCGGTTCCTGAAAACGGTCTTGGGATACCGGAATTTTATGTCAGAAAAATTATTCAGAATAGAAGAAGACCTAAATAAACTGGATATATTCAAAGGCATCGAAAAGAGAGATGAAAAAACAAATCTCGCAATGTAAGATTAGTAACAATTTTAGTAACAATCTCGGACATGATAGGAGGGTTTAAAAGAAAAAACCTCGTTTTCGGGATAAAAAACGAGGTTATTTAGTACACCCGCAGGGATTCGAACCCCGAACCTTCTGATCCGTAGTCAGATGCTCTATCCAATTAAGCTACGGGTGCATTTTATTACTTCTTAAAACTATTTAGTCAACAAATATAATTCATCTTATTAGAACTTGCAATTCAAAATCACTCCATTCTTTTTCATATCGAAATAATTATTAGCCATCTGATTATGAGTCAGATGGTAATTCTCAGGGGATAGTAAGTAGCGTATCTTATATGTCTCAACATAAAATGAATGAGGGGTTACTCCGGATGTTACTCGAAATAGAATTTCGAAATCACCTAACAAAAATAATCCCTTTGAAATGAAGCATTTGAATGATAATTATCTTATATTAAAGTTAAACACCGATATACGTGAAATAATGAATATCAATTGATTATGAATTTCTAAAATAGGAGAATATATGAATAAATTAAAATTTGGAGTAATTGGTACATCGAAAAAAGAGGATGAAAGACGAATCCCGATTCACCCCGATCACCTAATGCGCCTTCCCGAAGATATAAGACGACAATTGATTTTTGAGGAGGGTTATGGCAAACCTTTTGATATCACAGATGAGGAATTAGCATATCTTTCAGGTGGCACTGCCTCACGACATGAATTACTTGCCGATCTCGGTAATGTGATTCTCGCCAAACCGGTAACCGAAGATTTCGAGGAATTGAAAGAAGGCGGAATTCTTTGGGGTTATCCTCATTGTGTCCAACAGATTGCTCATACTCAAGCTGCAATCGACCGTAAACAAACTCTCATTGCATTTGAGGATATGTTCGTCTGGGGTCCTAATGATCAAATCGGACGACATACATTCTATAAAAATAACGAAATGGCAGGATACTGCGGAGTGATTCATTCACTGCAATTAAAAGGAATCGATGGACATTACGGAAATTCGCGCAAAGCAATAATTTTTAGTTTTGGAGCCGTTAGCCGAGGAGCAATCTATGCGCTTAAAGCTCGTGGATTTACCGATATTACGATTTGCATCCAACGTCCCGATCATGAAGTAAGAGAAGAAGTACTTGATTGTCATTATGTTCGTATTCGTGATGGACATGAAGGTGAAGCTCGCATGATAGTCGTCGAGCATGACGGAACAGAATATCCATTAGCTGACTTGATTAATCAATCCGATATTATAGTTAATGGTATCTTGCAAGAGCCAAGTAATCCGATGCTATTCGTTGCAGAAGATGAAATATCCGATCTCAAGCCCGGATGCTTAATTATTGATGTAAGCTGCGATGAAGGTATGGGATTTTCTTTTGCCAAACCGACTTCGTTTAAGAATCCTATGTTCAAAGTAGGAAAGATAGATTATTACGCAGTCGATCATACACCAAGTTATCTTTGGGAAAGTGCCTCGCGCTCTATTTCTGCCGCTCTGCTTGTTCATTTGCCCGATGTAATAAAAGGATACGAAAGTTGGCAAGAAAATGAGACTATCCGCCGCGCAATAAATTTAGATAAAGGAATTATTCAAAAACCGGATATTCTTTCATTCCAGAATCGTGAAGAATCATATCCCTATGCAATTAAAAATTAAGTGAACATAAGCGATCTGAAATTATTTTATTCTTCCCTTGTATTTTTCCTAAAAATTCAAGAACTTGAAGGATTGATTAATAAACAAATTTTATGACAGACCTCAAGAAAGAAAACAAATTCTACTTTCAAAAGCTTAATGGGCTTTTATTGCGCCATTGCCCGGATCTCTAACTTCGCCGCAATTGCGTTAATATTTTTTCAATCAAGGAGAAATTATGTGCGGTATAGTTGGATATATTGGAAGCAAAAATTGTGTACCAATTTTAATTGACGGTCTTAAAAGACTCGAATATAGAGGTTATGACTCAGCAGGAATTGCAGTTATTCATGAAGACTCCTGCGAATCTATAAAAACAAAAGGTAAAGTAAGCGAATTAGAAAAATTAGTTAATTCAAAAGGAACTATTTCTAATCTCGGAATAGGGCATACACGCTGGGCTACTCATGGCGAGCCGAGTATGGTGAATGCTCATCCTCATCTTAATGCCGATAAAAATCTGTTCTTAATCCATAATGGAATTATTGAAAATTATGCTTCCATTAAAAAAGCTCTTATGAAAGAAGGTTATTCATTCGTAAGCGAAACAGATTCCGAAGTTGTTGTTCATCTTATCGATCGTTACTTAAAAAAGAATTTCAAACTTGCCACAGCAGTTCGCTTCGCTCTTAATGAAGTGGAAGGCACTTATGGTATCGCGGTTATTTATCAAAAAGAACCCGATAAAATAGTTGTGGCTCGTAAAGGTTCACCACTCGTTCTCGGAATTGGTGAAAACGAAAATTATATTGCTTCCGATGTAAATGCACTGATTGCACACACCAATAGGATAGTCTATTTGGATGATAATGAAATCGTTGAAGTTTATCGTGATCATTTCCACGCTAAAAATATCACCGATGAAGATATTATTAAAGAAATCCAGCAGGTGGATCTCGATATAGAATCGATTACAAAAGGCGGTTATCCCCATTATATGCTTAAAGAGATAATGGAGCAGCCGGATTCACTTTTTAATTCTATGCGCGGTCGCTTACTCGAAGATGAAGGTATCTCTAAACTTGGAGGTCTTCAAGGATTTGAAGATCGAATTGCTAATTCTGATCGTATTCTTATCTCTGCTTGCGGCACTTCGTGGCACGCAGCTCTTGTAGGCGAATATATGCTCGAGCAATATGCAGGCATTCCCGTAGAAGTGGAATATGCTTCCGAATTTAGATATCGTCATCCAATCATTAATAAGAATGATACTGTAATATTCATATCCCAAAGCGGTGAAACGGCTGATACACTTGCAGCACTCAAAGAGGCAAAGAAGAAAGGTGCTTTGTGTCTCGGTGTTTGTAATGTTGTCGGCTCTTCAATTGCGAGGGAATCTGATGCAGGTGTTTATATCCATGCCGGACCTGAAATTGGTGTCGCATCTACAAAAGCTTTTACATCCCAACTTGTTGTATTAGCACTAATCACTCTCCTTGTTGCACGCAGAAGGCATCTCAGTATCACTGAGGGTCAATATATCATGCGGGAAATGAGAGATATCCCTGAAAAGGTAAAAGAAATTCTTAAACTCAATGACGCTATTGAATTGATAGCAGAAGAGTATAAGGACGTTACAAATTTTCTTTATCTCGGAAGAGGATATAATTTCCCCGTGGCATTAGAAGGTGCACTTAAATTAAAGGAAATCTCCTACATTCATGCAGAGGGTTATCCCGCTGCCGAAATGAAGCATGGTCCAATTGCTTTAATCGATGATAATATGCCCGTAGTTGTTATCGCTACTAAGGATGCTGTTTATGAAAAAGTACTCAGCAATATCCAGGAAGTGAAAGCACGAAATGGCAGAATCATTGCTATCGCATCAGAGAACGATGATGAAATCGATTCACTCGTGGATCATAGCATTAAGATTCCTAATACGGCTAATCTGCTTTGTCCAATCCTTTCCGTAATTCCATTGCAATTACTTGCATATCATATTGCGGTTAAGAAGGACTTGAATGTGGATCAGCCCAGAAACTTAGCAAAGAGTGTTACAGTTGAATAATAACAATATAACAAGGAGCAGTAATAATGGAACGCAGAAATGTAATTATCATGGGAGCCGCAGGCCGCGACTTTCATAATTTTAATGTATGGTTTAGAGGTAACGAAGCTTATAACGTCGTAGCTTTCACGGCTACTCAGATTCCGAATATCGATGGAAGAGTATATCCTACCGAATTAGCAGGGGATTTATATCCTAATGGTATCAAAATTTATGAAGAAAAGGAACTTCCGCAATTAATCAAAGACTTAAAAGTTGATGAAGTTGTTTTCGCTTATTCAGATGTAACTTTTGAATATGTAATGACAAAGGCATCATTAGTAAATGCTGCAGGTGCATCATTCCGTTTAATGGGTGCTGCCGAAACTGAAGTGGCTTCTACTAAACCGGTTGTTGCGGTACTTGCAACAAGAACCGGCTGCGGTAAGTCCCAGACTTCACGTAAGATCGTAAAATTATTACGCGATGCGGGTAAAAAAGTTGTAGCAATCCGTCACCCCATGCCTTATGGCGATTTAGTAAAACAAAAAGTTCAGAGATTCGCCGAGCTTTCCGATCTTGATAAACATGAATGTACAATCGAAGAGAGAGAAGAATATGAGCCACATATCGCTCTCGGCGGTATTATATATGCAGGTGTGGATTATGAGGCAATCTTAAGAGAAGCCGAAAAAGAAGCTGACGTAATTTTATGGGATGGCGGTAATAATGATTTCTCTTTCTATAAAGCTGACGTTACTTTCACGGTTGCAGATCCTCATAGACCGGGACATGAAATGAAATACTATCCTGGCAATACTTCTTTAAGAATGGCTGATGCGGTTATTATTAATAAAGTTGATTCTGCCGATCCTAAGAATGTGGAAATCGTTAAAGAAAATATTAAATCCGTTAATCCTAATGCTATAATTATTCCTGCTAATTCACCTTTAACTGTCGATGATGAATCTCTTATCAAAGGTAAAAATGTATTAGTAGTGGAAGACGGTCCTACTCTTACACATGGCGAAATGAAATTTGGCGCCGGTACAGTAGCTGCAGAAAGACTTGGTGCTGCTTCAATAGTTGATCCTCGTCCATTTACCGTAAAATCGATTACCGCTACTTACGAAAAATATCCTAATATCGGCATTCTTCTTCCGGCAATGGGTTATGGCGATGATCAGATGAGAGACCTTGAAGAGACAATCAATAAAACCGAATGTGATTCAGTGATTATCGGTACTCCAATCGATCTTGGACGTATTCTTAAAATCAATAAACCTTCTACTCGTGTAATGTATGAGTTAGATGAAATCGGTGAAAACAATTTAGAATCCGTGATGAAGGCAAAAGGGATTTTATGAAAAAAATAGCTGTCGTGGCATTCGGAGGCAACGCTTTATTGCGAGGCAACGAAACCGGCACTATTGAAGAACAAGAACAAAATACGTACGATACTTGCGAAAAGCTTATTCCATTGCTCGAAAAGGGTTATGACATTGTCATAACCCACGGCAATGGTCCGCAAGTGGGAAATATTTTATTACGTAATGAAGCCGGTAATAAAGAGTATAATCTTCCAAAGATGCCGCTTGATGTCTGCGTTGCAGATTCTCAAGGAGGTATCGGTTATATGATCGAAAGATCGATGCGTAATGCTCTTTCTAAAACTAAATTTAAGAAGAATGTTGTAGCAGTTATTACTCAAGTTCTTGTGGATGCTAAGGACCCTGCTTTTGAAGCTCCTACTAAACCGATCGGCAGATTTTACTTAAAAGAAGAAGCCGATCTTTTATCAAAAGCGAATGGCTGGATATTCAAAGAAGATGCGGGTAAAAGAGGCTGGAGACGAGTTGTCGCATCTCCTAAACCGATTGACCTTATGAATAAAAAAGTAATAAGGGACTTGGTGAAGAAGGGGAATATAGTCATTGCGGCAGGCGGCGGCGGTATCCCTGTTTTTAGACATGAAAATAAATATCTCGAAGCTATCGAAGCAGTAGTCGATAAAGATTCAGCTTCGGCTCTTCTTGCTTCTGAAATCAAGGCTGATGAATTTTTGATAATTACCGATGTACCGAAAGTATTTATCAATTATAAAAAGCCGGATCAAAAAGAGCTTGATACTATTACTCTCGCTGAGGCAAAGAAATATTTGGATGAAGGTCAATTCCCTGCCGGCAGTATGGGTCCTAAGATTAAAGCAGCAATGGATTTTATCTCCAATGGAGGCATGATTGCCACCATTACTTCGGAAGCTGAATTATTAAAAGAAAATTTCGGAACTAAAATTATACCATAAAGGAGAATTATTTATGGCAATCAATATGAAAGGGAAAGATCTTATTTCGATAGCCGATCTTTCGATTGAAGAAGTTTATCAGATTTTTGATGTTGCAAAAACTCTTAAAGAAGAAAATTATACCGGGAAACCTCATCGTGTTCTCGAAGGTAAAACTCTCGGAATGATCTTCGCAAAACCATCCACTCGTACGCGTATCTCTTTTGAAGTTGGTATCTATCAACTCGGCGGAATGGGACTATATTTTAATCAGAACGATCTTCAAATCGGTAAAAGCGAAAATATTCATGATACGGCAAAAGTATTATCACGCTATTTATCGGGTATTATGATTAGAACTTTTTCTCATCAGGACGTAATCGATTTGGCAAAGTATGCTTCGATACCTGTAATCAATGGTCTTACTGATTTATTACATCCTTGTCAAGTATTAACTGATCTATTTACTGTCTTAGAGAAGAAGAGGGAACTTCGCGGACTTAAATTAGCATATATCGGCGATGGCAATAATATGGCTCATAGCTTGCTTAATGGCTGCTCTAAAGTAGGTATGGATATTTCAATAGCATCTCCTTCGGGTTATAAACCGCAAAAAGAAATCGTGGATGCGGCACTCGTTAATGCTAAATATATGGGAAGTAAATTGGAAATACTTGATGATCCTATTGCAGCGGTTAAAGATGCCGATGTAGTTTATACTGATGTATGGGCATCGATGGGTCAGGAAAAAGAAGCACAGGATAGAAAAGCTAAATTCGCATCTTATCAGGTCAATCCTGAATTAGTAAAAAATGCTAAAGAAGATTATATATTTATGCATTGCCTGCCGGCTCATCGCGGTGATGAAGTGGTCGATGAAGTTGCGGATTCGGCAAATAGCGTGATATTTGATGAAGCTGAAAATAGAATGCACGTTCAGAAAGCGGTAATGGCATTAGTAATGTAATTTTTCTTTGTGAATACTGATTTTTATTTGGAATTAAAGAAAATATGTTCTTATATTTGGATTCTATTTTTTAGGGCAGATAGCTCAGTCGGTAGAGCAAAGGACTGAAAATCCTTGTGTCGGCGGTTCGATTCCGTCTCTGCCCACATTCTCAAATCCGGTTACCGAGCCGGATTTCTTCTTTTAAACCCCTCTCAAAATTTCAACATTAGCAAATATCATTTCAATCCTATATATTTAAGAAAAACAAATGAACTATTATGAATAAAAGTGAAATTAAAAAGAAGTCATATACGCCGAATGCTGAGACTCAAAAACGATGAAAGATGTGAGAGATAATAAGAATCTTTCAAAACCTTTCCATAGTGTTAAAGAATTGCTAAAAGAATTAAATAATGAAAAAAGAAAATAAATAGATAGAGTATCTCACTCGGCTATTTTTTTTAGCATTGCATAATCTTTTACAAATACGGTTTTTCCCTTTGTAACAATCACTCCACTCTCTTTTAATTTTTTGAATGCTCGTGATATTGTCTCCGTAATTGTACCCAGATACGCCGCTAAAGTAGGATTCGATAATGCAAGCTTTACAAATGGTTCGGGTAATGATTGACTTCCGTTTCTTTCAATCTCCCTTATCAAATAATCCGCCAGCCGGTTCATTACCTCTTTTAATGACAGGGATTCAGCTTTTATACTAATCGATTTTAGACGCCTTGCAAATCCCGACATTATTTTAAAATTAATAGCCGGATTTTTTTCCAGTAGTTGCATAAACTCATTCTTCGGAATGAATAATAATGTAGTATCTTCCATACATTGAACGCTTGCCGGGCAGTCACCACCCGTGAACAGGGGAACATCCCCAAATAGATGCGGCTTCCTCAATATATGCAATATATATTCTTTCCCATGAGGGGAGAGCTTAAATATTTTTACAAGTCCTTTTACAACTATAAATATTCCTTTAAATTCATCTCCTTCATGAAAAACATATTGATTTTTTTCATAATTAACTAATCTGCTGAAGGATGTTATCTCTCTTAGTTCTTCAACTGATAGCTCCGAAAATAATGGTATCTCAGATAGAATCATGAATTAAATTAACCTACTCTCTTTTAATTTTTGACCATACCCAAAATAAACAATATAATTGTCTTATTCACCGAAAGATTTTGAAGATAGAAACATTAAATTGCTGCTTTCCCCGCATTACAAGTATCCGGGAGAAATCCTACTCTCTATCATATCAATAAAAACATTTTAATGACTTAAGTCATTTTTATAATAAATAATACATAATATCTTATTCACAACAAAATAATATTAATTTGAATCCTTGAAAGTATTGTATGGCGATAGTTGCACAGAAAAGCAAAATAGATGAGATCATTGATGAAGATCAAAAATTAACGAGATTAATATATTCTTATATCTATTCTTCGACTGCATGGCTAATCTTTGGTACTCTTATCGGATTGTTCCTTGCATTGCGCTTTGCCTATCCCGATCTATGGGTAGTCTCTGTGCTTTCCTTCGGGAGATTAAGACCGATTCATACAAATGTAGTCTTTTGGGGCTGGGCTTCGCTCTCAATGATAGGATTGTCCCTCTATGTAGTCCCTCGAACTAGTCAGAGAAGATTATTCAGCCTTGCATTAAGCAGGCAAGCTCTTTACGTAATAAATGTATCGGTTGCCTTGGGAGTTATCTGTTTATCCTTTGGAATTAATAACGGAGGACAGGAATACCGAGAATTTATCTGGCCCGTTATGCTTCTTTTCGCCTTAGGTATCGCTTCTAATCTATTTAACCTCTATAAAACTGTCGCTGATAGGAATACCGAGGAAATATATATATCAAATTGGTATATACTCGCTGCGTATATCTGGACTATCGTAGTCGTCGTAATTGCATACATACCATTCTATCAATACAGCTTGGGTGAAACAATAATTCAAGGTTATTATATGCACATGGGAGTGGGTATGTGGTTTACTCCTATGGTTTTAGGGCTTACTTACTATTTTCTCCCCAAACTCCTTAATAAACCGATCTATTCATATTCGCTCGGAGTTCTCGCATTTTGGACTCAAATGGTATTTTATTCCTTAATTGGTGCGCACCATTTCGTCTTTAGTCCCATCCCTTGGTCGCTTCAAACTGTTGCAATTGTTTTTAGTTTCGGAATGTTCGTAACTCTATTTGCCGGTACAGCAAACTTTTTATTAACCATGAAGGGGAGTTTCAGAACAATAGGCAAAAGTTATTCTCTCCCTTTTTTTCTCGTTGGTGTCATTTTCTATTTCCTCGCTTCGGGTCAAGGTTCTTTAGAAGCATTGAGGTCGTTAAATGATATCTGGCATTTTACTAATTATGTGGTAGCTCATTCACACCTTACAATGTATGGATTTGTATGCTTCCTTATTTGGGGCGGGATTTATGCACTGCTTCCTCGGTTGACTGGCAATGAACCATCTCACCTACTTGTAGGAATCCATTTCTGGTTCGCTTTGATCGGCTTATTGGTTTATAGCTTTGCCCTCATGATTGGCGGCACTATGCAAGGACAATCATGGATATCACAGGCGCCATTTATTAAATCTGTCGAATTAATGATCCCCTTCCTTTTATGGCGAATTATAGGCGGAACTTTCATGTTCCTTTCTCATTTAATATTCGCATATAATGTTTATATAATGAAGCCTGCTCCTATTATGATCCAAAATCAAAATCAGATAGGAGATACGATATGAAATTTAATTTCCACAAAAATCATCAGTTACTTTTTGGGTTTGTTTTCTATGGGTTTGTTGCACTCTCGATTATAATAGCAATTATTCCCGCAATCAATCTGAATGATATTCCGCCTATCGAAGGTTCAAGACCGATGAATACAAATGAATTGAATGGATTAAATGTTTATGTCTCCGAAGGTTGTCTATATTGCCATACACAGCAAGTCAGACCACTGGCGAGTGATCAAGTATTTGGACGACCATCAGCACCCGGAGATTATGCCTATCTAAAACCTTTAGACGATTTGAGGATGACGCCTGCCGTACTCGGAAGCGAAAGAACAGGTCCTGACCTAAGTAACATAGGGAATAGACAGCCAAGCGAAACTTGGCACTATATCCATCTATATAATCCGCGTGCAGTGGTAAAATCTTCTATTATGCAAGCATATCCATGGCTCTTTGAAATAAAAGATGATATTGATCCCGATGATTATGTTGTTTCCCTTCCTCCTGATGTAGCTCCACGTAATGGTGTAGTTGTTGCTAAGCAGGATGCTAAAGATCTTGTAGCATATTTATTATACCTAAGGCAAACACCTATAAAAGCAGGTAATTCGGTTGCTTCAAGAGGGAAGGGAACAGTTCCAAAAGAGTTTAATCAAGGTGAAAAATTATACAATTCGTCATGCGCAAGCTGCCATCAGCAAAAGGGTGAAGGTATCCCCGGAGCTTTCCCTCCTTTAGTAAATTCTTCAGTGGTAAATTCCGATAATGCCGATGAGCATATTAAAATTGTCCTTTTTGGATTGAAAGGAAAAGTAATCAACGGTGTTCAATACGCCTCCGAAATGCCTCCACTCGGCGGAAATCTTTCAGATACTGAAATTTCTCAAATAATTAATTATGAGAGAACGAGTTGGGGCAATAAGGGGAAAACAATTTCACCGGACGATGTTAAACGAATTAGAGAGGCAGGTAAATAATGCCTTGTTTCGGAATTATTGGAGAAGCTCTTATATGATGCTCTTCGCAATTACGATAAATATTATTGCTCAATTTTGCTCTCCTATTGTTATTGATGAAACGTTAAATAAAGCGGGGAGCGATTTTAGTTATTATTTCACTTATGGAATTACATTTTTAATTGTTGCTATCGTTTCTTTTTTAACAATTAAATATCTACTGCACCCTGATGAAATATCTCCTGATCATATTAAGCGAAGGATACTTTCAGATGATTAGTATAATTATAAATTACTAGAAATGATTATGGACCAAAAAGATCATAGCAAAATTGAAGTTTATTTGGATGATGGAGATGAACCAATAGTAGTCTATAATCCTCCTGCCCAAATGGTATTAGACACTACCACTCTAGACGATGGCGAACACTTATTAAAATTTATCGCATCTGACGAGAGCAATAAAAAATCGATAAAAAAAATCAAGTTCGTTGTTAGAAATGGACCCGGTATTTCAGTGGATGGATTAAAAGAAAATGAAGTGGTAGAAGGGAATCTTCAATTATTACTTAATGCTTATGGTGGTGCTTATCTTGAAAGATGGGAACCGCATAGAGCCGAAACACCTGCACCAATACCTACCTGGACCTGGATAATTTTTATAATTATTGTGGCTTGGAGTATATTTTATTTCGTTGACCAATGGAATCCTTCCGAAAAATATGAGAATACTCCAACTTATCAGAATAATTCTTCTAAATAAGATAATTAATTGAACTATTTTTTATTCGTTAAAAAAATAATATAGAAATCTCTTGACAAAATAATTTCATTATCATATATTTGTTAGTGAATGATAACTAACATATAGCAGGCAGTAAAAAATGGCACGTTTAAGTACTGAAGAAAGACAGATATTAATAATTGACGAAGCGATAAAAATAATCCATGAATTGGGTTATCAAGCTTTTTCTATTCGTGAGCTTTCTAAAAGAGTCGGAATAAGCGAACCTGCAATTTATAGGCATTTTCTTAATAAAGAAGATATTATCCTTGGAATTCTGGGCAGATTTAATGATTTTGATCAAAGTCTATTCGAAGAAGTGAAAAAATATAAAAATCCGATCGACCAAATACAAAGTTTTATCCAATACCATTTTGATTTCCTTGAGAAGAATCCCGGTATGACTTCTATCGTATTTGCAGAGGAGATATTCAATCAAAGCGATCTACTACGAGATAAATTAATGTCAATTATAGAAAAAAGAAAAAACTTAATAAAATCTATTCTTGACGAAGCTCGCCGGAACAAAAAAGTTGTCTCTGTTGACTCGAAAGAATTAGTTACTATAATCTTAGGGTTTATTAGATTGGTTATTCTTGAATGGAGGATGTCCGATTTTGCTTTCTCGCTTTCTCAACGAGGTAAAAAAGTTGTCCATACAATTGAAGAACTATTAGTTATTAAATAATATTTTTTTAGTAATAAAGTTAGTGAGTGTTACCTAACTAATTAAAGTAAGAGGACAATGAATATTCAAGAATATAAAATATTGATAAACAATTATACAAGAGATAAGATGATGATTGAAGGATATAAAAAAATTACCCTTGAAGAGATCGCATCGAATCTCTCTATCAGTAAAAAGAGTATCTATAGGGTCTTCCCTTCTAAAAAAGAACTTGCAGGTTCAATATTTATAAATGAATTAACGAACGCTTATAACGGTATCATTCTTCTAATGCAGGAAAAAAGCTCAATGATAGAGAAAGTAGAAAAACTATCAGAGATGATTGGAAATTATATTCGCCTATTCAATGAACAATCACTCAATAATTTAAAACGAGAGTATCCAGAGCTTTGGAAAGAAATTATTCTTTTTAGAAAAGAACGTGTATTACCATTGATCAATAATTTATTAAATCATTCGAAAAAGCATGACATAATTATTGATTACTCAAATGAACTAATAATAAAATTATTTAGCTCTGCATTAACAATATCTACAGAAAGAAGTTATTTAATGCAGAACAGTTATGATTATAAATCAGTTTTTAATTCAATTTTCGAAATTCTCTTAAATGGAATATTTACAAAAAAAGGCAAAAAACTATTAGCAATAAATAAAAGGATGTAAAATGAAAACAACTAAAATAATCAGTGCACTTATTCTACTTCTATCTATCTCTGCTTGCGGCGGGAATGAAGATGCTTCGCAAATTGAAGCTACCGGCACTATTGAATCAACAAATGTTACAATCAGTTCAAAAAATGTCGGCGAAATTAAATCAATCATTGCCGATGAAGGAACGAAAGTAAATGCCGGGGATACAATACTTGTTATTGATCATGAAGCTTTAGGTTTCCAACTTCTCCAAGCAGAAGCATCAGAAAAGATTGCCGAAGCGCAGCTTAATCTAATGCTAAAAGGTGCTCGCTCAGAAGATATCAATCAGGCTGAAGAGATGATGAAACAAAGCGAGACAAATTATAAATTAGCAAAAAATGATTTCGATAGATATTCAAAACTATGGGAGAGTAAATCGATAACTCAAAAGCAATATGAAGATATTACTGCTCGTTATCAGATTGCGCTTGCACAATATTCTGCTTCAAAAGAGAATTTTCAAAAAGTAAAGAAAATCTTCAGACCCGAAGAGATTGAACAAGCAAGAGGGAATGCTCAAAAGGCAAAAGCCTCCGTAGGTCTGCTCAAAAAGAATATAAGCGATAGCTATATAATTGCTCCTTTAGATGGTTTCGTAGTTAAAAAATTTGTTGAGGTAGGAGAAACTGTATCTCCGATGTCCTCGCTTGTAAAAGTATCTAACTTATCAAGTGTTAATCTGATAATTTATATCTCCGAACTCGAATTGGGCAAAGTAAAGCTTGGTCAAAAAGCAGAGATTACTATAGATACTTACCCCGATAAAAAATATCATGGCGTGGTAACATATATCTCACCCGAGGCTGAATTTACTCCTAAAAATATTCAAACAAAAGATGAACGTACTAAATTGGTTTTTGCCGTTAAAATTGAAATACCTAATAAAGATTTTGAACTTAAACCGGGTATGCCTGCTGACGCAATAATTTTATTATAAACTAACGAGTCAATGATGGATGCAGTAATAAAAATAAATAATCTTAAAAAAAGCTACAATTCGGTTTTGGCTGTGGATGATATTAGCTATTACGTAAATCGTGGCGAAATGTTTGGATTAGTCGGTCCCGATGGAGCCGGAAAAACTACTACAATCAGAATGTTAGTCGGTTTAATTAATCCCGATAGCGGTTCCGCAGAAGTTTTAGGGCACGACCTCCAATCTCAAAAGAATTTAATAAAAGATGAAATCGGTTACCTTTCTCAAAAATTTTCACTCTATGGCGATCTTACGATAGATGAAAACATTGAATTTTTTGCGGATATTCATGGAGTAAAACACTTTGAAGAAAGAAGAAATGAATTGCTCGAGTTTACCAGACTTACACCATTTAGAGATCGACTTGCCGATAAACTTTCCGGTGGTATGAAGCAGAAACTTGCACTCGCTTGCACTCTGATTCATAAACCAAAAATTATTTTTCTTGATGAACCGACAACCGGTGTTGATCCTGTTTCGAGAAGAGATTTCTGGAAGATACTTTCAAATCTATTGAAAGAAGGTATTACTATTTTTATGTCAACGCCTTATCTCGATGAAGCAGAAAGATGCAATAGAGTTGCCTTAATGGATAAAGGTAAAATAATTAGCTGCGATACTCCGAAGAACGTTAAAGATTCTATTCACATGCAGGTACTGGAAATTGTTTGTAATCCCGTTAGAAAAGCATATAACCTGATAAGATCCAATACCGATTATGAAGTCCAGATGTATGGCGATAGATTAAATATTGCATTAACCGATTATGAAAATGATTATGAAGTGATTAAAAAATTATTTGAAGAAAACTCAATTGAAGAGATAGATAAACGAACCATTACTCCTTCATTAGAAAATGTCTTTATCCATTATATGAGTAAATAAAGTTTAGTGAAAAATTTGAAAAGGAAACAAAGATGAAAAAACTATTAATATTAATTCTTATCGCAAGTAGCATATTTGCTCAAGAAAAAGTCCTGACACTAAAAGAAAGTTTAGAAATAGGACTTCAAAACAGCAATGACCTTAAAGTATCGAGATCTAAATTAAATTATGCAGATTCTAAACTAAGCGAAATCAACAGCCAATTCTTACCAAATTTTAAATTATTTGGTAATTATACACGACTAAGCGATAACATTCCCGCTTTTGAAGTATCGATGCCATTTACTCCTAATCCGATTAGAATTTCCGAGCCGCTGTATAATAATTATACATTCAAATTCGGTTTTAACCAACCACTATTTACAGGATTCAAATTATCATCCTCCAGAAACTTGGCGGAATTAAATCTAAATGCTTCTGAAGAGGATTATTCGAAAGAGAAAAATGAGGCTGCATTTAATATATATCTTGCTTATTGGAATTTCTATAAAGCAGATGAAATTAAAAAGGTAATTGAACAAACACTTCAACAAATGGAACTCCATTTAAAGGATACAAGAAGCTACTTTGATAACGGATTAATACCAAAAAACGATATGTTGAAGTTAGAAGTGCAATATTCTAATACGAAACTTATGCTTATAGATGCCGAGAATAATTCGGAACTTGCCAGAATCGCATTTAATAAAGCAATTGGTCTTAAACTGTATGAGAAAACTAAAATTTCAGCAAATGAGGAACCGTTATTCAACGAGAAATATCAGATATCAGATTTGTTAGATGAAGCATTAAAAAATAGGAAAGAATTAAAATCATTAGAATATCGAGTTGCAGCAAGCTCTCAAGGAGTAAGTGCGGCTAAATCAGCTTGGTATCCATCAATATTTTTAACCGGCAATTATTATTACAGTAATCCTAACCCGAGATTCCAACCGGCAAAAGATGAATTTAATTCAAATTGGGATTTAGGCGTTACCTTAAGTTGGGATGTATGGAATTGGGGTTTAACTTCCTCTCAAGTATCTCAAGCCGAAGAAACTAAAATCCAACTTGAAACAAATCTTAGTATGATAAAAGATAATGTTCAAGTGGATGTTTATTCTAATTACTTGAACCTCCTTAAGATAGAAGAAAAAGTAAACGTGAATAACGAAGCATTAGCTCAAGCATTAGAAAACTATCGAATTACATCCGAAAAATATAATACTCAATTGGCAACCAGTTCCGACTTAATAGATGCGGAAACCTTAAAACTCCAAGCCGAAACTAATCTGAAAACTGCTGAAGTCGATTTTCGAATTGCAAGAGTAAAATTAGAAAAATCTTTAGGGAGAACAATTTATTAATGAATGCCATTGAAGTTAAAAATCTGACAAAGAAATTCGGAAATTTCACTGCTGTCGATAGCATTAATTTTAATGTCAGGCAGGGAGAAATATTCGGATTCCTTGGAGCTAATGGTGCGGGTAAATCCACTACCATACGGATGCTAATCGGGATTTTGGAACCTTCTTCCGGTGATGCTCTCGTAGGAGGCTTTAGTATTAAAAGCCAATCCGATCTTGTTAAAAAGAATATCGGCTATATGTCGCAAAAATTTTCTCTTTATAATGATTTAACGGTAGTTGAAAATATTCGATTCTTTGCCGGGATATATGGATTAGACGGTAAAAAATATGAAGAGAGAAAAAAATGGGTATTGAAAGTAGCAAATTTAGAGAATATGGAAAATACAATCACGGGTTCATTACCGGGTGGGATTAAACAACGCTTAGCTCTTGGCACTGCCGTAATCCACGAACCGAAAATCGTGTTTCTCGATGAACCTACAAGTGGTGTTGATCCAATCTCACGAAGAAATTTCTGGGACTTGATAAATGAACTTTCGGACAATGGAACAACAATACTCGTTACCACTCACTATCTAGATGAAGCGGAATACTGCAACGATATTATCTTAATAAATGCAGGCAAACTTGTAGCTCAAGGAACTTCTCAAGAATTAAAAACAAATTATATTAAAAATCCTATACTCGAAATTGAAAGTGAACGGGTGGTAGATAGCTTGGAAATATTGGAGAAAGAAAAATGGGTAGGAGAAACTTCGATATTCGGAAATTACATCCACGTTATACTTAATGATAGTACTATTAATGAACAGCATATATATCGATTACTCCAAGAGCAAAATGGAATTAAACTCCATCGTGTAGAAAAAATTACACCTACTCTCGAAGATGTTTTTATTCATTTAATTGAAAGGGAGAGTAAGAAAAATGTTTAATAGAATTTATGCAATTGCTAAAAAGGAAACTCGCCAACTTAAACGCGATACTCGAATGCTCTTTATTGTCTTTTTCTTCCCCGTTGTTTTACTGGCTATCTTTGGTTACGCAATTAATTTCGACGTTCATCATATAAAACTCGGGGTTTATGATCAAGATCGCTCAGAATATTCGAGAGAATTTTTAAATGGATTAACAAGTTCCGAATATTTTGATATTGTTTCATATATCGATGATGAAGGGGAAATTAAAAAATTATTAGATGAAAAAATTGTACAAGCAATTGTAGTATTTCCTAAAGATATGTCAAGAAGATTACTTTCAAAAGATGAAGTTAAAATACAGTTTTTAGTTGATGGTGTCGATGGCACTTCGGCAAATGTTATTCAAAACTACGTTAACGCTGCTACTTATAGTTATTCAATTCAATTAACTAAAGAGTATTTAGCGGTAACGGGGAAAAGTCTTTATGTACCTATCGATCTGCAACCCCGGTTTTGGTTTAATCCCGATCTTCAATCCACTCGTTTCCTGATTCCCGGTTTGATGGGTATGATATTAATTATTACTGCCGTTATTTCTATATCACTTTCCATAGTTCGGGAGAAGGAAAGAGGTACAATCGAACAAATTAATGTATCACCCCTTTCTTCAATTGAATTCATTATCGGAAAAACGATTCCATATATCGTTTTTTCTCTTATAAATGCTTCAATCGTTCTCCTGGCAGGATATCTACTTTTTGGTATTGTTATTAAAGGAAATATATTTTTACTCCTTCTGGGTACTTTCGCCTTTTTATTTGCTGCATTGAGTTTGGGTGTGTTTATTTCAACAATTTCCGATTCACAGCAGGTGGCATTCCAAGCCGCAAATGTTACTTCATTGCTCCCATCATTAATCTTATCCGGATTTATCTTCCCGATAGAAAGTATGCCAGTCGCAGTTCAAATACTTACGAATATTACACCCGCCAAGTTCTATATCGTAATTCTTAGATCTATTCTTTTAAGAGGTGCCGGGATATCTGCCTTCTGGGATCAATTAATATATCTCGCGATATTCGGATCGGTGTTTATTATACTTGCAACTTTAGCTGACAAAAAATCAAAAAATAAGTGAACAATATGAAAACGATATTTCAATTTATTATAAAAGAATTATTACAAGTAAAACGGGATAGAAAGATGCTCGCTGTAATTTTTATGGCGCCGATCTTACAACTCATTTTCCTCGGCTATGCCGCCAATATGGACGTTAATATAATTCATACAACGATTTATGACCAGGATCAAACTTCCACAAGTAGAGAGTTTATTGAACGTTTTGAGCAATCGGGATATTTCCTAATCGATCAGTATGTAGATAATTATAATGAAGTAACTGATCTACTGAATCAAGGGAAAACTCTTGTCGCAATAATTATTCCGAAAGACTTTGAAAAAAATATTAATATAAGAAAAACAGCTACGCTTCAAACTCTATTTGAAGGATCGGACGGTAATAAAGCATCCGTTGCACTTGGATATATTCAAGGCATTGTTACAAAATTTTCGAAAGACATTGTTACTGAAACTAAAGATAAAATTGGTATGAAGATTGCCCTAAGCGGCTCTCTGATACCCGAAGTCCGTGTATGGTATAATCCGGAGATGAAAACTCGTAACTATATGGTGCCGGGAATACTCGGACTTATCTTAATGATCTCCACTATTTCATTGATGTCAATGGCGGTTGTAAGAGAGAGGGAAATCGGGACTCTTGAACAATTAATCGTAACACCGATAAAAAACTACCAACTTATACTGGGCAAATTAATCCCTTTTACATTTATTGGTTTTGTCGTTTTAATAATTGTAATGGTAATTATGACGCAATGGTTCGGTATTGTAGTAAGAGGGAATAAACTCTTCCTTTTATTCACTGCACTGCTATTCGTACTTTCAAATCTGGGTATCGGCTTGTTTATTTCCACCGTTTCTAAAACGCAGCAACAAGCGATGATGGCATCGGTATTCGCTGTTATGATGCCTATGATTTACCTCTCCGGTTTTGCTTTCCCGATTGAAAATATGCCGCAAGTGGTACAGTATATAACTTACATAATTCCTCTCCGTTATTTTATTACCATACTCCGTGGAATTGTACTCAAGGGAATTGGGTTCTCGGCTCTCTGGGTAGAAACATTGATCCTTTTTGCAATGGGAATGAGTTTATTAATCTTTAGCTCATTAAGATTTAGTAAGAAAATTGATTAAACGAAAATGGATATAAAAAATAAATATAGCGTTTCATATAAAAGTATTATTCTAATATTATCGATTTTCTTATTCGCCGGAACTCTTGAATACTGTCTTGGACAGGCGAATAATGGTGAACAATTACCTTCAGGGTTATCAGAATATTCGCAATCGAATTATTCGGAAACGTTAATAAAAAATATTAATGTGAAAAAAAATTATTGGTTGCCTGCCGTAGAAGTAGTCGGTCTAAATATGAGTCTTTGGGCATATCATCGATATTTGAGTGCGGAAGGTTGGTCCGATATTAGTTGGAAATCAATAAAAAGAAATTTTGAATCAGGATTTGAATGGGATGTTGATGGATATTTGATGAATCAGTTTTGGCACCCATATCATGGCTCTAATTATTTCAACATTGCTCGCTCAAATGGACTTACATTTTGGGAGTCCGCACCTTATGCATTAGGTGGAAGTTTGATGTGGGAATATTTTATGGAAAACGAGCCACCCTCTTATAATGATATCGTCAATACCCCAATAACCGGTATTATTCTCGGTGAAATAAGTTATCGAATTTCTGACTTAATAATTGATGAAAGTACCACCGGCAGCGAAAGAGTATTCCGAGAATTTTTCTCCACGCTCGTTGATCCAATGCGCGGTTTTAATAGAATACTGCGCGGCGATATGTGGAAAGCCGGAGAAGCCAATGAGCCTGCTGAATATCATTTAATCGTTTCTTCCGGAATACATAACCTGTTCCTTAGCAGCAAATTGAATGATAGTAAATCGTACGCAGCAATTAGAGCCGACTTAAATTATGGTGATCTTTTTGATGTTGATTCACATAAAAACCCATTTGATTATTTTACTCTTCATGTTGAACTTAATATTGCCCCCGATGATAATATTGCCGGAATCTTCGCTAGCGGTGTAATATGGGATGGTAAATTAAAGCTCTTTGAAAATTCAAAGAATATTATCGGTATCTATAAAGAAGTAGATATTCATATTAATACAATATACAAACTATCGGCTACAAGCTTAAGCAGTCAATTAATTAATACTGTCCCATTATCCTCCTCACTAACTCTGCAGAACTATTTGGGTCTATCGGCAATTCTAATGGGCGCTACAAATTCGCAATATGCATCTGAATTAGGGAAGGATTATAATATTGGCCCGGGGGCCAGTGGCAAAGTGGGGGCGCATCTACTAATAAAGAATTTTGGCGAATTATATATTAATTATAAACGATACTGGATTCATACTCTTAGCGGTGCTGATGGTGAAGAGTTTGTTGGCTTATTGAATATCGGAATTAATTATAACCTTTTCGCTGAAAATTCAATTGGTTTGGACCTCTTATTATATGAACGATTTGGCGAATATATAGACTATCCTAATACTCGAGATGCTAACTCGGCAGTAAGATTTTATTATAAGCACAGTTTTTAATCAATCGAATCATCTAACAAATTAATTAACTTAAAAATGTAAAGGTGCAGAATGAAAAAAGTAATATTTAGAAAAATAGCAGCTGCGATTGCTCTAATATTTAGTCTTTTAACGATAGTAGAAGGTTCTCAAGTATTATTTGGAGCGGTTGTACCGGAACATTTTGTTCTCAAGCCTTTGCTCATTTATAATGTTTTAATGGCTTTGGTGGGAATAATTGCGGGTGTAATAATTTGGATAAATTGTAAACGAGCACTTTTGATTACAACTATTATAACATTTCTCCATTTCATTGTTTTATTTACTGTTGAATTTATCTTTTATTCCCGTGGTTCAGTTGCCGAGCATAGCGTTGTAGCGATGATTATACGCGCAGCTATTTGGTTAGTTGTACTTGTAATAGTGTGGAGGAACATGCCCAAAAGTGATCTTAATTCAAAAAATGAAAAAAATAATATTGACAAGGGAAAAAATGAAAATTAAATTATTTGCAATAATTGGTTATTTAGTACTTTCTACATTTGCAGTAACAGCGCAGGATAAGATTTCTCTTTTAGAAATTGATAAGGTTAACCAACTTTTAGAATTATCTACCGATCAGTTTAAGATAGTTAAAATAGATATTGATAAAATCAAATCGATATTAGAAGAGGATAAAAAAATATTATCCAATCTTAGAGAGCGATTTAAAAATGATGATGAACCCGGTTTTTTTGAAAAAATTGGAGTTAAAAGAGGACGTGATAAAAGAATCGATAAAATTGAAGATCTCCTTGAAGAAATAGAAGACCAATTAAATAAGAAACAAAAGATTCTCTTCAGTCAAATAGAGAAACCAAAATTAAATCCTTTAAGTAAAAAAGAATTGTCTGAATAGGCAGTATTCAGTCAATTTATTAACACTTTCAAGCTAAACCATTGATATTGGTTTAATAAGGAAATGGCAGATGAATGACTTAAGTCATAAAATATAAATAAATAAATTGTTATATTCTTCTAGTAAACAAGGTTTTATAAAAAGGAGTAATAAAAATGTCTAAAACAGAAAGAGAAAAACTTGACAATCGAGTGCTCAAAGCACAATTACTTACCTTTTCTATCGACAATGAGATAGCCCGATTAAAAAAAGAGAATGCGTGGATTAACGGAGATCGCAATGCCGTTACCCTGCAGAAAAATTCACGTTTACGTGTTGTTTTAATGTCCCTGCACAAAGGTGCTACCCTACGCGAACACAAGGTTGAAGGACCAATAACTTTATTTATTGTATCTGGTAAAATAAATTTCATTTCGGAAAAAGAAAAAGTCAAAGTAGAAACTAATGGGTTAATCGTATTAGAAAAAGCAATTCCTCACGATGTCGAGGCTTTGGAAGATACAACTATCATACTTACAATCATTCAAGCAAAGTAACGCTCGTACTAATTTAGGGGATTTTAAAACTCAAATTCGATTAAAAACATTTATTTAATGGAGGTCGTTATGTTACTTAAATCAAAATTTTTGCAGATATTATTTTTATCTCTATTTACACTACTTTATACGAACACGGTTTCTGCACATTGTGATTCTATGGTAGGTCCCGTCGTTAAAGCATCTCAGAAAGCGCTTGAGACCGGGAATATCAATTATGTGCTAATCTGGGTCCAGGAAAAAGATGAAAAAGATATAAAAGAAATGTTCGATAAAGTCAATAAGGTAAGGTCATTAGGAAAAGAAGCTAAGGATCTTGCCGATTTATATTTCTTCGAAAATGTAGTTAGAATACACAGGATGGGTGAAGGAGAACCATATACAGGATTGAAACCTGTCGGATATAAACCGGAAGAAGGAATTGAGGCTGCTGATGTTGCAATCGAAACTAATTCTATCGATAAACTATTATCCGGACTCAATGAGGAATATCATGCAAAAATTAAAGATTATTTTGCCGATGTACAATCAAAAGAGAATTATGATGTCAATGATCTAAAAGCCGGAAGGGAATATGTTGAATCTTATGTCCATTTTATCCATTATATAGAAACACTTTATAGTGGTGGCGAGAGTGAAATGGATGGACATAATCATAATCATAAATAGAGAGGAATATTAAATGTCAGAAATAATTTCAAGTGAGAAATTAATTGACTCAATTAATTATCAAAATGGTTCAATTGTAAGTAAACAGATAATTAAAAAACCCAATGGAAACATTACTCTGTTCGCATTCGATAAAGATGAGTCTTTAACAGAACATACATCACCTTTTGAAGCGATAGTTTATGTAGTTGATGGAGAGATGGAAATCAAGATTGGCGGAAATCCATATAATGTTAAAGCCGGTGAAATAATAATTATGCCTCCAAATGTTCCGCATGCATTATTAGCAAAAGTAAAATCTAAAATGCTTCTAACTATGATTAAATAATTTTATGATGGGTACTAAATTATGGAACAAAATCGACATGGTATAAATAATAAAAAGATTTCTCAGCTCGAAAAGCTATTTGTTTCATCACCGAATGAGATAAAATATTACAGTCTGAAAGAGCTTCAGAAGAAAAAATATAATATTGAAAAACTTCCCTTCTCCATTCGTATATTGCTCGAAAACGTAATCCGTAATTACAATGGCTTTAGCGTTAATGAAAAGCATTTAGAAACAATTCTAAATTGGAAGCCGAAACCGGCTGTAGAAGAGATTCCATTCTTACCCGCAAGAGTTTTAATGCAGGATTTTACGGGCGTTCCTTCAGTTGTGGATATCGCATCAATCAGATCGGAAGTTACCCGGAAGGGTGGTAATCCAGAGATGATCAATCCTAAAATCCCTGTCGATCTGATAATTGATCATTCCGTTCAAGTCGATTTTTTCGGCACAAACTATTCCTACCGGAAAAATGTTAAGTTAGAATACGAACGAAATCACGAACGATATTCATTATTGAAATGGGCAAGCTCATCATTTAATAATTTCAGAGTTCTGCCTCCGGGTATGGGTATATGCCACCAAGTTAATCTTGAGTATCTCGCAAATGTCGTTACAATTCGTGATGGTGTTATCTTTCCTGATACTTTAGTCGGGACCGATTCCCATACACCGATGGTAAATGGAATTGGAGTGGTCGGTTGGGGAGTCGGTGGTATCGAAGCAGAAGCCGCAATGCTTGGGCAACCTATTTATATCATGCTCCCCGAGGTTATTGGTTTGAAACTGACCGGTAATTTACGTGAAGGCACAACTTCCACCGATCTGGTTTTGACAGTTGTCGATATTTTGAGGAAACAAGGTGTGGTAGGGAAGTTTGTTGAAGTTTTTGGAGAAGGATTAAAAAATCTCACAGTCCCCGACCGCGCAACAATCTCAAATATGTCCCCTGAATTTGGATGTACAATAACTTATTTCCCCTCTGATGAAAAAACTTTGGAATACTTAAAAATTACCGGCAGGGATCAAGATCATATTGACGTTGTCGAGAATTATCTAAAATCGAATTTACTCT
This sequence comes from bacterium BRH_c32, assembly GCA_001516025.1. Lineage (GTDB taxonomy): Bacteria > Bacteroidota > Ignavibacteria > Ignavibacteriales > Melioribacteraceae > BRH-c32. The sequence goes on from LOEU01000021.1 coordinate 64,782, forward strand.
GGCGAGAAAATGAAGAGCTGATAAACTATTCGGAGATACTAAAATTGGACCTTGGGGATATTGTCCCTTCTATTGCTGGTCCTAAAAGACCTCAAGATAAAATTTCATTGAGTAAAGCTAAAAGCAAATTTATCGATATCCTGAAAAGTAATTTTGAAAGAGATTACATCACGATGGAAGAAAGAGCTGAAGGGAGATGGCTGAATGAAGGGGGCAATTTCGGGAAATCATTCTCTAAGCAGGATCCTAAAATACTTGAAAATGCAGGGATAGAAATAGAAACGCAAAAAATTGTAAGAGATGGACTCAAAAGTGTAAAAATAAAGATGACTGATAATGAATTTCTCCTAAGCGATGGTTCAGTAGTGATTGCTGCAATAACAAGTTGCACAAATACATCCAACCCGAGTGTTATGATCGGTGCAGGTTTGATTGCAAAAAAGGCTGTAGAAAAAGGTCTTAAGACAAAGCCGTGGGTTAAAACCAGCTTGGCTCCCGGTTCAAGAGTTGTAACCGAATATTTCGATAAAGCTAATTTAACTCCTTTCCTGGAGGCACTTGGATTTCATGTGGTCGGCTACGGCTGCACAACGTGCATCGGTAATAGCGGTCAATTACCGGCTCATATTAGGCAAGCGGTAGTTGATGATAAACTTGTTGTCGCTTCTGTTCTTTCAGGAAATAGGAATTTTGAAGCCCGTATTCATCCTCTTATTAAGATGAATTTTCTAACATCTCCTATCCTTGTTATTGCCTATGCTCTCGCAGGAAGGATCGATATCGATCTCTATAATGAACCGCTTGGCTTCGATCCTAATTTCCAACCCGTCTTCCTAAAAGATATTTGGCCCTCCTCCGAGGAGATTCAAACGGTTATGAAGGAGGTTCTTAATTCGGAAGATTATAAAAAAAATTACGAAAGCATCTTTTTGGGCGATGAACAATGGAATTCACTTAAGACTGTGAAAAGTCAAGCATATAACTGGGATGAGAAATCTTCCTACATAAAGGAAGCTCCTTTTTTCAAAAACATATCTACTGTCCCTGAAGAAGCTTCCAAAATAGTTTCTGCACGGGTGTTGCTAAAACTTGGTGATTCGGTTACAACCGATCATATTTCGCCCGCCGGTGCAATAGCAGAAGATTCTCCCGCCGGTCAATACCTAAAATTAAATGGAATTGAAAAAAGCGATTTCAATTCTTACGGCTCAAGGAGAGGAAACCATGAAATCATGGTTCGAGGAATCTTCGCAAATGTTCGATTAAAAAATCAGTTGGTGAATAAAGAAGGAGACTGGACTCTCTATCATCCAACCGGTGAAATTATTCCGGTATTCGGTGCTGCAATGAAGTATAAAGAAAATAATACTCCGCTTATTATCATTGCCGGTAAAGAATACGGCAGCGGCTCCTCAAGGGATTGGGCTGCCAAAGGAGTTTCGCTTTTAGGTGTTAGAGCTATACTCGCCGAAAGCTTTGAAAGAATCCATAGAAGCAATCTTGTCGGTATGGGCGTTTTACCACTGCAATTTAAAACCGGTGAAAATTGTGATTCGTTAGGACTTGATGGAAGTGAGGTATTCGATATTCAAAACTCAGATGAGAATTTAACTCCAAATGGAGAGATTAATGTTATTGCTACAAAAATAGATGATTCTAAAATAGAATTTAAAGCTATTATGAGGCTCAATTCCTCAATTGAAATCGAATATTATCAGAACGGCGGAATACTCCAATATGTTTTACGGAATTTTCTTAAAAAAAATAAAAATTAATGAAATAGAGAGGTGGATTATGGATGATTATAAAGTAAAAATTATTAATATAGAATATGTAACGCCCGATGTAAAATCATTAAAGTTTGAAAAACCTGAAGGATTTAGTTTTGAGCCCGGGCAGGCGGCTGATGTTTCTATTAATCAGCCCGATTTAATTAATGAAAAACGCCCGTTCACTTTTACAGGTTTAAATGAATCGGATTACCTTGAATTCACAATAAAAATATATAACGATCATAATGGTGTTACCAAAAAAATTGCTAATCTTAAACCGGGTGATGAACTTATAATTAGTCCGGCTTGGGGTTCAATCAGTTACAAAGGCGAGGGAATATTCATAGCCGGTGGTGCTGGTGTAACTCCTTTTTTAGCTATTCTTAGAAGTCTTGAACGTAGAAATGAAATTCGTAATAACAAACTTATATTTGCTAATAAAACAGAAGCGGATATTATACGCAAAGATGAATTTGAAAAAATATTGGGTAAGAATTTTATAAATATACTATCAAACGAAAAATTAGAAAAATATTCCTATGGATATATTACCGAAGATTTTCTTAAATCAATGTCCGGTGATCTTAATAAAATGTTTTATCTCTGTGGACCTCCTCCGATGATGGACGCAGTGGAAAAACAATTAAAGAATTTACATGTCGATGAAAATTCGATTATAAAAGAAGCATTCTAAAACTTAAAAATAATCAAATAGGAAATCATGAAAAATAATCAACTTTATCCGGAAGCAACAAGAGAAATTTCTGAAGAGAGAGCTGCTCTCGCACCTGAGATAACGGAAGCATTCCATAATTTCAGTAAAACAGTTTTTAAAGAGGGTGCACTTCCTGAAAAAACAAAACAACTTATTGCTGTGGCAGTGGCACATGTAACTCAATGTCCTTATTGCATTCGCGGGCATACTGCAAATGCTATGAGAAAAGGTGCAAGCAAAGAAGAGATCATGGAAGCCATTTGGGTTGCCTCAGAGATGAGAGCAGGAGCCGCCTACGCTCATTCTGCATTGGCAATAGATGAAATGGGAACTCATAAATCGTAGGATCTATAAATCTCGAATAAGAATATAAATGATCTATTAGTCTTTATCTCGATCAACTTTCTATCAGATTATAAACAGGAAGGGATGGTGTGTGCAAGACAAAATCAATGAACTTCTCTACGAAATTACTCGAGCTAACGAAATAATCAAGACTACTTTTCAAAGACTATCAAGTCGGTGGAAGCTCCCATCCTCTCAAGAATTGAATTAATACTCTTCACGAATTCATCTGGTCCGCAGACATAGAAATTTCTTTTTACGTCCACAATTTCCATCTTCAAATATTCCTCATCGATTCTTCCGAAATAATAACCTTGCTTACGCTCCTTTGTAAGAATATTAATAAATTCATTCTTTAACATCGCTTCAAATTCATCCTTAAGTATAATATCTTTTTCTGACTTATTTATCGCCTCAAATCAATACAGATTCTCATTTTAAGATAATGTTTCCGATACAAAGTCTCTTTTAAGTCCGTTTTCACTTCTTTTATTGGCATTCCGATTGCATTAATATCTAATTGATAGAAGAATACTAATAAAATAAATACAATCAACATATAGGAGGTCGAATGAAAAAAGAACAACGGGTAAATTATATCCTGTTGACATTTTTTACATTTTTTCTTTTCAGCGGAATAATTTATTCCCAAAATACAATCTTCACAAATCAAGTACCGGCTTCAACGGGGAATGATAGTGATTATGAATTGGGAACTAAATTTAGCTCTGATCTACTCGCTAATGTCAATGCTATTCGCTTTTATAAAGCGGCGGGTGAGACAGGTACTCACACAGGGAAAATATGGGATAATTCCGGCTCCCTCTTAGCTTCAGTTACGTTTACTAACGAAACAGCTTCCGGCTGGCAATCGATTAATCTTTCTTCTCCTCTTCTCATCCAGCCAAATACGGTTTATACCGTTTCGGTTAATTCTAATGTTATCTATCCGATTACACAAAATGAATTAGCAAGCCAAATTTCAAATTCGTTCTTGAGAACGATTGCCGATAATAATAATGGTGTGTTCAATGAAACTCCCGGACAGTTTCCGGCGCAATCTTATAATAATTCAAATTATTATGTGGATATTTCGGCAGCCGCGCTAAATACTATCTTTACTACTCAACTTCCTACACAAGGCACCTTTAATGACGGTCCTTATGAAATGGGTGTAAAGTTCACTACTTCTCAAATTGCTAAAGTAAAGAATTTTAGTTTTTACAAAACGGCAGGTGAATCGGGTGCTCATATCGGAAGATTATGGAATAGCACCGGTACTCAATTAATTTCTGCACCGTTCAGTACAGAAATTGGAACAGGTTGGCAATTATCCGATCCCCTAAGTTTCTATATCTTTCCGGGAAATACTTATACCGTTTCGGTTAATTCAAATACCGAATATGGTGCAGTCGGATTAAATTCACTAGATAATGCTGTTACTAACGGAATATTAAGTACAGTAGTTGGCAATAATGGAGTTTTCTCCGGTGCTCCGGGTACGGCAGGACAGTTTCCAAATTTCTCATTTAATAACAATAATTATTTAAGAGATATTGTTGTCGAGCCGGTTTATACTCCTGCAATTCCAACGGCTTTATCTCCACTAAATAATGCATCCGGAGTATCAATCGAACCGATTCTTTCATGGTCTCCGGTAGCTTATGCACTTTCATATAATTTGCAGGTATCCACCGATCCTAGTTTCTCTACATTTTTGGTAAATGAAACCGGATTGACAACTACCACTTACTCATTAGGCACATTAGATAATGCAACAACATATTACTGGCGAGTATCCTCGGTTGGTGAACTATCTTTGACTAATGGTTTTAGCTCAACTTATAGCTTCACTACGGTAAATAGTGTCCAAGTTGTTTTATCCTATCCGGTAAATGGTGTCGAGCTTTTTACCTTAACACCAACTGTTTCATGGTATATGCCGATGGGTGGTTCTTGGAAATACGATCTCTTCTTATCAACAACATCAAATTTCCTCGCTCCGCAAATTATTCCAAATATTAGCTCTACGAGTCAAGTAATTAATAACTTGGTTCCGGGCACTTTATATTATTGGAAAGTGAGAGTAAAAACCACTACGGGTGTAGTTGTTACTTATTCGCAAGTCGGTACTTTCAAATCATTCGGCAAGGCAGTAAAACCGGTTGCTTCGTATCCTATCGGTAATCCTGTATTGAATACTTTCGTACCGACTTTATATTGGTACCTCAATGAAGCATCCACAGGTCTTACTTATGAAGTAGAAGTAAGAGAAGGAATGCCTGCGTCATTAACGGGTGTGGCAACTCACGGGAATGTCAATGCTCAAAATCTTACCGTAACCCTTCTCCCGGGCAAGCAATATTCATGGCAGGTACGTTCTAAATCTGGTTCTGTTTATTCCGATTGGTCAGCTCCGGCAAGTTTCAAAACAATTCCATTGCCGACTCTCGTTGTTCCAACTCCATCTTGGCCCGTTGGAAATGCCTTAGTGTATTCAACTTCTCCATCACTCTATTGGTATCTTGGTGCAGCATCCACCGGTTTAACTTATCAGGTGGAATTTGTTGAAGGTCTTGCAACTCCATTTTCAGGCACTCCATCAATTACAAATATCAATGCATTATCGGTTGCTCTGAGCAATCTAAATGCAGGTTCTGATTATAAATGGAGAGTCCGTTCCACAGATGGAACAAACTTTTCGGCTTGGTCAAATGCAGCAGCTTTCAAAACTATTGCTCCTACTTCGGTAAGCCCCGTTATTCCATATCCATCATTCCCGGTTGGCGGTCAGTTGGTTTATTCAACAACTACTTCCCTTAATTGGTATCTGATGACTTCTTCTGCCGGATATACTTTTGATATTGAATTTTCAACAGGTGCTCTCACCGGTACTCCTAGTGTAACTGGAATAACCTCGTTAAGTTATAATCTTACTTCTCTTACGGCAGGTGCAACTTACAAATGGAAAGTCCGTTCTAAACTAAATGGTGTATATTCGGCTTGGTCTTCTGAACAGACATTTACAACTGTAAATAATGCACCAATTGCAGCAAAGCCAATACTTTCATGGCCTATTGGACGTGTAACGGTTTATACAAATTCTCCGAATCTTTCATGGTTCTTAAATAGCGGTTCTGCAGGTTTGACATATCAGTTATTGGTCGCAAATAATAGTGGATTTACAGGTGCTGCAGTTCATAATCCTGCCGTTAATCAATTCCAATTAAGCGGATTAACTTCAGGCACTACATATTATTGGAAAGTTCGTTCCTATGATGGCTCTGTCTATTCTAGTTTCTCTGATGTAGGCGTTTTTGTTACTCTAGCTACTAATGCATCTGTCGTACCAATCCCGGCAAGTCCTTCAGGCGGTGTTGAAATTGCAACTACTCCAATGCTATCATGGTTCTTACCGACTGCTTCAGAAGCATCTATTTATGAGCTTCAATATTCTAAAGATTCTGAGATGAATAATTCAATCAGAATCGAAACTGAAGATGCGAATACTACACTCAATAATCTTGATGCAGGAGAAACATATTTCTGGAGAGTTCGTTCTAAAAATAATAGCGGTGAATATTCAGAATTTTCTGAAATCGCTCAATTCAAATCAAGCGGAGTTACTTCTGTTGAAAAATCGGAAAATATTCCATCTGAATATGAATTAAAACAAAACTATCCTAATCCATTTAATCCGACTACTATTCTCGAAGTTTCTATCGCAGAATCGGGTTTCTTTTCGCTGGATATTTATAATTCTCTTGGCGAGAGAGTAACGAATCTTGTAAGTAAGAATTTGGATAGAGGAGTACATAAATACACATTCGATGCAAGTAATCTTTCTTCGGGTGTTTATTTCTATCGTCTAACAGGTAATAATATTAATCTTATTAAGAAAATGGTCTTAGTCCGTTAGAGGGTGAGAAGTAAAATAGCAGTCGAAAATCTAAAGTCCGGTTTAATGCCGGACTTTTTTTATTGCATCTAAGTATTACAAGTTGAATTATGTACAGCTTACGAATTTTATTGGAGTTTTATATTAGCATTTTAGGGTAAAAATATTGGGATTGTTTTTATATTGCATTAAGTATATTTTCACCAATAACCTCCTAATATAAGGGTGATCTCATGTCAAAATTTAACTATTTAGCTTTTTTACTTATCATTTTATTCTCACATATCATTTCTGCACAATCCAAGGATGTTTACTTTTCTACAATCGAAACCGATAATCTGAAATTATGGTATGGACTTGATAATACAACCGGAATAAATCAAAAAGGTAATTCCGGGTTAGAATTAAAACAATACAATAATGGTACCGCAATTTATTGTGCAAATTTGTATTGGGGTGGTTTTATTAATTCTAAATTCGAAACAGGAGGTACAATTTATTGGAGAAATTCTTTACAGCCCGGTGAGTATATATATCATGATAATCCAATCGCAATGGCAGCACAAAATCACTCTTTTAAATATTCTCCTAATTGGAGAAATATTACCGATCCACAAAAGAAAGAAGAATATGAAAACGGATTCTATAATTGGAGAGTTGATATTGGAGCTCCATTTTATGATTCAGATAAAAATGGATTATATGAACCACGCACATCTAATGATGCTCCGGGAGATATCGAAGATGAGATGCATTGGTTTGTTGTCAATGATATGAATTCCGATAAATCTAATGAGTATTTCCTTTCAGAACCATTTGGTATTGAATTACAAAAAACATTATTTACAGTTAATTATGCTGAATTTAAGGATGTTGTTTTCGAGAATACTGTAATAATTAATAAAGGTAATAATAGAATAGATAGTATGTATTTTTGCATATTCTCTGATAATGATTTAGGTGATGGAGGGGATGATTTTGTCGGTGTAGATACTACATTAAATTTGGGTTTTTCTTATAATAGCAAAAATAATGATGCTGTTTTTGGAGATGCTCCACCCGCTGTTGGTCATTTAATTCTTGAGTCCCCTTTAAAATATAATGGGAATAGAAACATCTCCTCATTTTTGCCGAATTATAAAAATAATCCAAATTGGACTCATGATATGGCACCATATACAGAAAAAGGAAAAGGAGAGATATATAATTTATTAAACGGTAGAATGAATAACGGAAGGTATTTTATTTCTCAAATTGATGACAAGCCAACCATATTTCCATTTACAGGTGATCCCGAATCTAAATCAGGCTGGTTTGAAAATGCCGATTATTTTAGCGCAAGCGATAGAAGATACCATATTAATATGGGACCGATAACATTCAATCCGGGCGATAAAGTTAATATTCTCGATGCAATTTTAGTTGCAAGAGGGAATAGCAATCTTAATAGTGTTACGAAACTAAAAGAATTAGCAGCAAAAGTAATTCTATTATACAAGACCGGTGAATTGGTTACAGATATAGATAGAGAAAACGAAAAAGAAATCCCAACAGAATTTCTGCTCAAACAGAATTACCCTAATCCATTTAATCCGACGACAACAATAAATTATAGTATCCCCAAAGGTGGAAATGTTCGTTTAGAGATTTATAATTCACTCGGAGAGATAGTAAATATTATTCAAGATAGTTATCAAGACGCGGGGAATCATTCGATTGCTTGGACAGGCAAAGACAGTAATGGAAACTCTCTATCTTCAGGAATATATTTTTATCGGTTAATAAGTAATGATTTTGTTCAGGTAAAAAAGATGATCCTGCTAAAGTAAAATAGTATAAGAGGTATTATTTATGCAATAATTTATCTTTGACAAGATTATTTTTTATCTTAATTTAGTCCGGTTAAAAATTAAGAACTATTGAAATAACTAAACTTACCACATAGCTTCAACAACCCAAAACATCCCCAAAATGGAACATGATAAGAATTATTTAAATTCTGCAAAAAGATTTATGCTTGGTAATTCAAGAGACTTGAATGACCCATCTATTTTTCATAAAATTACATTAACGGCTTTTCTAGCTTGGGTAGGACTTGGCTCTGATGGTCTTTCATCATCTGCTTATGGACCCGAAGAGGCATTTCTTACTCTCGGATCACATCATTTTTTAAGTATATTCGTTGCCATTGCTACTGTTTTAACTGTTTTGATTATTAGTTCGAGCTACTCGCAGATAATTGAGCTATTTCCTTCGGGAGGTGGAGGTTATCTTGTTGCTAGTAAATTATTATCTCCAAAAATCGGTATGATTTCAGGATGTGCACTTCTAATTGATTATGTTCTTACGATAACAATTTCTGTCGCAAGCGGAGCAGATGCTCTATTTAGTTTTTTCTCTGACGATTCTCTTCCATTTAAGTTTTATTTTGCTTTGTTTGGCGTATTGCTTCTTATAATTATGAATATGAGAGGAGTCAAGGAATCTGTTTTACCTTTAATCCCGATATTTTTGATCTTTATTGCTACTCATATATTCGCAATTATTTATTCATTCGCTGTACATCTTTTCCAATTTGGTAATCTCGTTACTTCCACTTCTTCAGACATAGCTTCGTCTTCGAATGAATTAGGAATATTCGGAATGCTTTTTTTAATTGTAAAAGCATACACTATGGGTGCAGGTACATATACCGGTATTGAAGCCGTAAGTAATGGCGTTCCCATTCTTAGAGACCCAAAAGTAAAGACTGCTAAAACAACAATGAAATATATGGCTGCTTCACTTTCATTTATGATTGTAGGACTTTTACTTTCATATCTTTTTTATGGTGTTACTCACGAACATGGAAAAACTCTAAATGCTGTTTTATACTCAAGAATATCTGCTGATTGGGGCACTTATGGTACTATATTTTTATTCCTAATTTTATTCTCCGAAGCAATCATACTTTTTGTTGCTGCACAAGCGGGTTTTATGGATGGTCCCCGAGTATTGGCTAATATGGCTTTAGACAGGTGGTTCCCATCTCGTTTTTCAATTCTTAGCGACAGACTTGTTACTCAAAACGGAGTAATAATTATGGGAACCGCAGCAATTATTACCATGATTCTATCTAAAGGTTCAGTAAAATATCTAATAGTTCTTTATAGCATTAATGTATTCGCAACATTTTTCTTATCTCAACTTGGAATGGTCCGCCATTGGTGGCAAGTAAGAAAAGAAAATAAAAATTGGATTAAAAAAATATCCATCAACGGTATAGGGCTGTTTCTAACCTCTTTAATTCTTGTTTCTGTACTTTCAATTAAGTTTTTTGAAGGTGGTTGGATAACTATTTTAATAACAGGTAGTTTGATTATTCTTGCTCTAATTACAAAGAAACATTATAATTCTGTCAATCTAAAAATTAAAGAGCTCGATGAAACTATATTACCGGCTATTACAGAATCGATAGAAGTATTTCATAATTCTGAACATTCAAAACAGGAATATAATGTTAATAATAAAACCGCAATAATATTTGTTAATGGTTTTAATGGTCTTGGTATTCATACTCTTCTTTCGGTTATTAGAACCTTCCCTAATACTTTTTCTAATTTTGCGTTTGCTCAAGTTGGTGTGGTGGATACAGGTTCCTTTAAAGGTACGGCAGAACTTATTGAACTCGAATCAAAAACAAAGAAGGATATTTATAACTATATCGAATTTATAAACAGAAATGGATTTTATGCAGAAGGTTTCTCTAAAGTTGGAACCGAAGTAATTGAAACCGCCGAAGAATTGTTGATGGAAATTCAAACCAAATTTTCTAATGCAGTATATTTTGGTGGTCAATTAGTTTTCCATAAAGAGACTATATTTAATAAAATGCTTCACAATCAAATTGTATTCACTCTTCAGAAAAAACTTTATAAAATGGGTCTCCCTTTTGTTATTATGCCGATAAAAATAAATATGTAAGAATATTTTTGAAAGTTGAATAAGCTGAATAGTGTCGTTATATTACCCTTCTAAATTATGAGGAATAATGGACAAGGTAGTTTTATCAACTGATTTCCCTTCTCTTAAAAAATTCAAACAAGGCAAAGTAAGGGACGTTTATGAAACGGGGGACTATTACCTTATAGTTTCTTCCGATCGCCTTAGCGCATTTGATGTTATTATGCAGCAGGGAATTCCTTCCAAAGGGGAAATCCTTACCTATATCTCAAATTTCTGGTTCGATTTTACTTCCGATATTATAGAAAATCATATCGTTTCTACCAATGTTGATGAATACCCTCAAGAATGCCGTGAATATTCGGAGATTCTAAAAGGGCGTTCGATGCTCGTAAAAAAGGCAAAACTTATTCCGTTAGAATGTATCGTAAGAGGGTATCTCTCGGGTACGGGTTGGAATGACTATAAAAAAACAGGCGCAGTCTGCGGAATCGCTTTGCCTCCCGGACTCGAAGAATCGGAAAAACTCCCTAAAGCGATTTTCACTCCTTCCACTAAAGCTGATATCGGCGATCATGATGAAAATATAGATGAGAAAAAAGCTATCGGAATTGTCGGCTTTGATATCTATAACGAAATTAAAACAAAAGCATTAGAAATTTATATAAAAGCTTCTGAATACGCTCTTACTAAAGGAATCATTATTGCAGATACAAAAATGGAATTTGGAATCTATAATAATAAAGTGATTTTAATCGATGAATTATTAACTCCCGATTCATCACGTTTCTGGCCGCTTGATTCTTACGAAAAAGGGAGAGCACAAGATAGTTACGATAAGCAGTACGTTAGAGATTATCTCTTATCGATCAATTTTAATAAACGTCCACCGGCTCCAATTCTTCCCGAGAGCGTAATCACTAATACTGCAAATAAATATTTTGAAGCGGTAGAAAAATTAACAGGTAAAAAATTAGAAAAATGACACCAAGAAAGATTAAAGTACTTCCCGAAAATAAATTACAAATAGTTTGGAATGACAATTCCGAAAGTATAATAAAATTAGCTAATCTAAAGCGCAACTGCCCCTGTGCAGTGTGCGAAAGCGAAAGAGAAAAACAGAGCAGTAGTTATCTTCCTATCTATTCCGACTGGGAATTAAAAATTAAATCGATTGATAAAATCGGTACTTATGCTATCTTAATTGTTTGGGATGATGGACATAATACAGGGATTTATACATTTGATCATTTAGCAAAATTGGCTGAGAATGCTTCTTCCTAATCAATTAACTGTTGCGAGGATAATTCTTACTCCTTTCTTTTTCTATTTCTTTCTATCTCCCGTGGATGAATTAAAACAGGTTTCATTATTAATATTTGTTATAGCTGCTATTACCGATTGGTATGATGGTTGGCTCGCTCGCAAATTTAATTACATCACTGCATGGGGAAAATTTATGGACCCGCTTGCTGATAAGATTCTTACTTCGGCGGCATTTTTCGGTTTCGTAATTATCGGTACTCTCCATTTATGGATGGTTTTATTAATTGTACTAAGAGACATAACAGTTACCGGACTTAGAGGTTATGCTGATTATAAGAAAGTAAATTTCGTTACATCTAAAAGTGCAAAATGGAAAACGTTTCTTCAAATGTTTTTCCTCTATTATCTCTTAGTCATTTATGCTGCTAAATCGGTCGATTGGATTAGAAACGATTATAGCGATATAATTGCCTTACTTAGCAATGAATATGCAATATATTATTCGATGCTCTTCATTACACTATTTACTCTATTTACAGGAATTTCTTATATATTTACAAATAGAATTGTAATTAAAAAGCTTTTTAAGGGTAGAATTGAGTAAATTCGAAAAATTAATCGGTTCGGGATTTGGCACCGGCTTCATTAAAAAAGCTTCAGGTACATTCGGAAGTCTCGTCGCCTTAGCTTTATATCTTATCCCGGGATTTGAAAATCCGGCTCTTCTAGTTTTATTCATCTCTGCTTCAATCGTTTTCGGGATTCCGATAGCAACTAAATTTGAAAAAATCTATGGAAAGGATCCGAAAGAATTTACTTTAGATGAATTTACAGGTATGTGGATTACACTTCTTTTTCTCCCAAAATCACTTTGGTTAATAATCCCTGCTTTTTTTATTTGGCGCGCTTTGGATATTTTTAAACCGTTCCCGGCACGAAGACTCGAGAAATTAAAGGGGGGACTTGGAATCTTCGCAGATGATATCATGGCTGGGTTCTATGCGTTCTTGATTATGCAGATTCTTACAAATATTTTGTATCACTTTATTTAGGATATTATGAAAGCTCATTTAGTTACGATAGGCGATGAAATATTGATAGGGCAGACGATCAATACCAATAGTGCATTTATCGGAGAAGTCCTCTCCGATCTCGGTGTTATAATTACCGAGACTCATGTAGTGCCTGATGATGCAGATTCAATACTTAGAGAATTTGATTACGCTTTTAATAATAATGACGTGGTAATCGTTACAGGTGGACTTGGTCCTACTCATGATGATATTACCAGAAGCTGTATAGTGAAATATTTCAATACCGAACTTAAAATGAACGACCTTGTCCTTAGCGACGTAAAGAGAATATTTGATCTGCGCGGTAGAGTGGTAACTAAAATTAATGAAGAACAAGCACTCGTACCTTTAATAGCGGAACCGATTAGAAATTTCAAAGGTACGGCTCCCGGAATATTTATCGAAACGGAAAATAAAATATTTATTGCTATGCCCGGTGTCCCTTACGAAATGAAGGAAATGATGAGCAATTTTGTTTTACCTCGATTATCTGAAAAGATTGATAATAAAGGTTACGTAATTAAAAAAACAAATCTCCTTACTACCGGCATACCTGAATCATATCTATTTGAAAAACTTGGTGATCTGAATTCTCTTCTTAATGGAGGTAAAATGGCTTTCCTCCCAAGTCAATACGGAGTGAGATTAAGAATTACGGTTAAAGAAGATACCGAGGAACAAGCTAATAATAAACTTGTAGAAATTGAGCAAAAGATTCGTACTCTTGTAGGACGATTTATTTATGGAAAAAATAACGATACCTTGGAAGAAAAAGTCGGAAAAATATTATCCGATAGAGGATTGAGAATTGCAGTTGCCGAATCATGCACCGGAGGATTGATTGCCAGCCGACTTACAAATATTGCCGGTAGTTCTCATTTCTTTGATAGAGGTGTAGTTGCTTATAGCAACGCCGCTAAAGTGGAGCTACTTAAAGTAGATGAAGATATCATCCACAAATATGGCGCGGTAAGTATTGAAGTTGCACGCCAAATGGCTGAAGGTATAAAAGCTACGAGCGGTACAGACTTAGGTCTTTCTATAACAGGAATCATGGGACCATCGGGGGGCACTTTGAGTAAGCCCGTTGGATTGGTTTATGTCGGAATTTGCGATGATAAGATTTGCACCGCAAAAGAATTTCGACACGGAGATGACCGTTTATTAAATAAAGATAGAGCTTCGCAATCTGCTTTGGACATGCTCAGAAGGCACTTGCTTGGCATCCAGTATGACGAATAAAAACATATTAAAAGAAATTAATTTAAAACGGAGGATGTATGTCTGAAAAAGATTCAAAAATAAAAATATTAGAAGATGCAATCGTTACGATTGATAAGCAGTATGGCAAAGGTACGATAATGAAGCTCGGTGATGGAGTGGTAAACGAAATCGAATCGATCTCAACGGGATCATTATCACTCGATTTCGCTCTCGGTATTGGCGGAGTTCCACGCGGCAGAATAGTTGAAATTTATGGACCTGAATCTTCCGGTAAAACTACATTATGTCTCCACATTATAGCACAGGCACAGAAAGCGGGCGGCCTCGCTGCTTTTATAGATGTAGAGCATGCCCTTGATGTCAATTATGCAAAAAAATTACATGTTGATACACAGAATTTATTAATCTCACAACCCGATTTCGGCGAACAGGCATTAGAGATTGTTGATACTTTGGTCAGGAGCAATTCACTTGATATTATAGTTATCGATTCAGTTGCAGCACTAGTACCACGCTCCGAAATAGAAGGCGAAATGGGCGATCCGCAAATGGCTATGCAGGCACGTTTAATGTCGCAGGCACTTAGAAAACTTACAGGCGCTATCTCTAAATCTAAAACTACCGTTATTTTTACAAATCAATTGAGAAGCAAAATTGGTGTTATGTTCGGAAATCCTGAAACCACAACAGGCGGTAATGCACTTAAATTCTATGCAAGCGTTCGTTTAGATATCAGAAGAATCGGCGCAATTAAAGATGGTACTAACGTAGTCGGTAATAGAACAAAAGTAAAAATTGTAAAAAGTAAAGTAGCACCTCCATTCAAAGAAGTGGAATTTGATATTCTCTATAATGAAGGGATTAGTCGTGTAGGAGAAATTATCGATACCGGTATCGAACGAAACGTAATTAAGAAAAGCGGTGCTTGGCTTACTGTTGGTGAAGACCGATTCCAAGGACGTGAGCAATTGAAAACTAAGATGCTCGAAGACGAGAACTTATATAATAATCTCGAAAGAGACGTAATGATTGCTATCGGTATGATAAAAGATGATTCTCCTGTCAAAAAAGATGAAGAGAAAGAAGAAGCAACAACAGCAAAATCAAAAAAAAGTAAATAAAAATGATTATATCTCGGCTGCTTAAAAAAGGTAATAACGTAATTATCTTTTTTGAGGATAATTCTAAAATAAAAATAGATTATGAAGTAGCAGCTAAAAGTGGTTTAAGAAGCAATGACGATCTATCCGATGAGCTGCGCGAAAAGCTTCTCGAACAAGATCTAAGAATAAGAGTGAGAAATGGTGCTTTCAACTATCTCGGTAGAAGGCACCATTCGTTTTTTGAACTGCGGAAAAAATTATCAGCTAAAGGATATGATAAAGAAGTAATAGACGAAACCCTTAATGGACTTAAAGATAAGGGCTATATCGATGATGAAGATTTCGCTAAAAGATATATTGAAGAAGCGGTACTGAGAAAAAAAAGCGGTACTAATAAAATTATTGCCGGTTTATATCAAAAAGGAATTAGCAGAGAGATTATTAATCGAGCGATGAACTCTTTTGATAATGATGCTGAAATGACGCAAAACGCTTTTGAAATTGCGAAAAAGAAGTTGATATCATTAAAGAATCGTGATATCGAAAAAAATAAATTAAAAACAAAATTATTTTCATTCCTTTCAGGTAAGGGATATTCTTCGGATATTATAAAGAAAGTTTTATCGAATCTTGATTTAAATCAGGAAGAAGAATATTAAAATTTTACTAAATTAATAGAACAAAATATTAGGAATTTATGAGCAGCTTTAATGGATTAGATTATTTTGATATAGAATCACTTCTCTCGGAAGAAGAAATTTTAATAAGAAATTCTGTCCGTGAATTTGTTGATTCAGAAGTAATTCCGATAATTGAAAAAAATTATAGAGATGGTACTTTCCCAAAGGAATTAGTCCCTAAGATGGCTGAACTTGGTTTATTCGGCATCAATCTCCCTTCCAAATATGGATGTGCCGAGGCAAATAACGTAGCTTATGGTCTAGCAATGCAGGAGCTTGAAAGAGGGGATTCGGGAGTAAGAAGTTTTGTATCAGTGCAAAGTGGTCTCGTTATGTATCCAATCTATGAATTTGGAAGTGAGGAACAAAAAGATTTCTGGCTTCCTAAATTGGCATCGGGTGAGAAAATCGGTTGCTTCGGATTAACGGAACCTGATTACGGTTCCAATCCCGGCGGTATGGTTACCAAAGCTGAGAAAGTCGATGGCGGTTACTTGCTTAATGGCGCTAAAATGTGGATTACTAATGGCACTATCGCCGATATCGCTATTGTTTGGGCTAAACTCGATGGGGTAGTAAAAGGATTTTTAGTCGAAAAAGATATTAAAGGATTCTCCGCTCCCGAAATGAAAGGGAAACATTCTCTTCGCGCTTCGATCACATCTGAATTAATTTTCCAGGATGTTTTTATTCCTGATGAAAATCTGTTACCTAAATCGGGCGGACTCAAATCTCCTTTAATGTGCCTTAATCAAGCACGATATGGTATTGCTTGGGGTGTTGTCGGTTCTATGATGGCAGTTTATGATTCTGCTCTTAATTATGCTAAGTCCCGAATCCAATTCAGTAAACCGATTGCCGGATACCAATTAACTCAATTAAAATTGGTAAATATCCTAACTGAAATTACAAAAGCACAATTGATGACTCTTCAATTAGGACGACTAAAAGATAAAGGGACAATAAAGCATACACAAATTTCGATGGCAAAAAGAAATAATTGCGAAATGGCTTTAGATGCAGCACGCATTGCACGAGAAATTTTTGGCGCAAATGGAATTTTGGATGAATATCCCGTTATGCGTCATTCGGCAAATTTAGAATCCGTTAAAACTTATGAAGGTACTCACGAAATGCATACTCTTATAATTGGCGAAGATATCACCGGTTATCCCGCATTTGAATAAATTGGAGAAGAAATGAATAAATTCAAAATCGCTTATGATGGAATTACTTTTGATGATATCTTATTAATTCCTGCTAAGTCAAATATTTTACCAAGGGATACAGATATTTCCACATATCTCACACCGGAAATAAAACTAAATATTCCGTTTCTCTCGGCTGCAATGGATACCGTAACCGAATCCTCCATGGCAATCGCTATGGCGGCGCAAGGTGGTATCGGTATTATACATAAAAATATGAGCGTCCAACGTCAGGCTGAAGAAGTTGATATGGTTAAACGTTCAGAAAGTGGTATGATTACTCGTCCTATCACCATCTCCGCCGATAAGACTGTAGAAGAAGCAGAAAATCTTATGTCTAAATATCATATCTCCGGAATTCCAATCGTAGATGATGCAGGAAAACTTATAGGTATTCTTACAAATCGTGATCTTCGTTTTGAACCAAACAGAAAAAATTTAATCTCATCGATGATGACAAAAGATAATTTGATTACTGCTCCTATCGGTACTACACTCGAAGAAGCCGAAATTATTTTACATAAGCATAGAATTGAGAAACTTCCTGTTGTGGATAAAAAAGGAATATTAAAAGGACTTATCACATATAAAGATATTTCAAAAAAGAAAAAATTCCCTAATGCATGCAAAGACGATCTCGGAAGACTTAGGGTCGGTGCGGCAGTCGGTGTATCTAAAGATACAATCGAGAGAGTGGACGCACTTGTACTTGCAGGTGCTGATGTTATTATCGTTGATACCGCTCATGGTCATTCCGCAGGCGTACTTAAAGTTCTAAAGGACGTTAGAAAAAGGCATAAATATTTACAATTAGTGGCTGGAAATATCGTAACTAAAGAAGCCGCTCTTGAATTAATCAAATGCGGAGTCGATGCCGTAAAAGTAGGTATCGGAGCCGGTTCTATCTGCACTACTCGTATTATCGCAGGTGTGGGTGTCCCGCAAATCTCTGCCGTGTTTGAAGTGGCTGAAGGTATTAAAGGTAAAGGAATTCCTTTAATCGCAGATGGTGGAGTTAAACAGACAGGTGATATCGCTAAAGCTATTGCCGCAGGTGCTGATTCAGTTATGATGGGTGGCACTCTTGCAGGTGTAGAAGAAACTCCGGGCGAGAAAGTATTGTATGAAGGTAGAAGTTTTAAAATTTATAGAGGTATGGGTTCCCTCGGTGCTATGAAAAAAGGAAGCAGCGACCGATATTTCCAAGATATGGAATCAGATATTAAGAAATTAGTGCCCGAAGGAGTTGAAGGAAGAGTCCCTTATAAAGGACCCTTATCAGAGACCATTTATCAGTTTATCGGCGGTCTGAGGGCTGCTATGGGCTATTGCGGGGCAAAGAATATCGATGCTCTGAAGAAAAATGCTCGTTTTGTGAAAATTTCTAATGCGGGTCTTAAAGAAAGCCATCCGCATGACGTAATTATTACTGAAGAATCACCTAATTATCAATCTTCTAAATCTTCTAATTAATCCGGTTAACATGTATAAAGTACTAATATTGTCATATTATTTTCCCCCTATGGGTTTGAGCGGTGTTCAAAGAACCGCTAAATTTGTTAAATATATGCCTCAATTCAATTGGCAGCCAACCGTTATTACAACTGGCAAGACTGCATATTTTGCTCACGATCTGGCTCTGCTAAAAGAAGTAGAAGCCGCAGGTGTGGAAATTATCAGGACTGAAGCATTTGACCTTAATTCCGTACTCGGTAATAAATATGGAACTGTTACTATGCCGCAAGAGTTTATCCGGAAATTAATGTCTAATATCAGTAAAGCATTATTCATTCCCGATAATAAATTTTCTTGGGCTAAAAAAGCTTATGAAGTCGCACGCGAAAAATTAAAAAATGAACATTTTGATATTCTTTATGTTACGATTCCTCCTTTTTCGCCGTTTAGTTATGCGGCTAAACTAAAAAAAGAATTTGATATACCTCTATTTGTCGATTATCGCGATCTATGGTTCGGCAATCATTTCGCTTTTTACCCAACTCCATTTCATAAATACAAGCATAAAAAATTAGAATATGCAGCACTTAAGGCATCAACAAAAGCAATAGTAATAAACCGTAGAATTAAAGAGAAACTTATTACAATGTATAAGTTTCTCACTTTCGATGACGTTAATATTATTCCTCATGGGTTCGATCAAGAGGATTTTAATAAAGAACCGGTTCTTCCTAAAGACCCGACTAAAATGAAAATATCCTATGCGGGTATATTTTATGAAACTATTACTCCGGAATATTTTCTTAAAGCATTTAAGAAATTGACGGTCGAGCGTCCTGATATCGCTTCTAATATTAAATTGGAATTTATCGGACATCTTAGAAAAGAAAATAAAAAACTTATTACAGAACTAGGTTTAAATCAATACGTCATTGATCTCGGATATATGGAACATCCCGATGTAATTAAAAGGTTAAAATCAACTGATGTTTTATGGATGATGATCGGTGAAAGTAAAAATTCGGAAACTATTTCTACGGGCAAACTATTTGAATATCTCGGATCCCGTAAACCAATTCTAGGTTGCGTCCCGGATGGAGCTGCTAAAACTGCTCTTACTGAATATGGTGCTTCTTATATAACGAATCCTTACGATATTGATGAAATAAAAAATGCCATTATTAAAATTAATGCTGATTATAAGTCAGGTAGTCTTCCGACTCCAAAAGAAGAATTTGTTATTAAACACGATCGCAAATATTTGACTGAACAATTAGTAAAATCGTTTCAATTTTATTTAAGGCTTACATAATGAATGTAGTTTTAATCGGTTCGGGTGGAAGAGAACATGCTCTTGCTCTCGCACTTTCTAAAAGTAAAAAATTATCTCAACTATTCATATTGCCGGGTAATCCGGGTACTAAGCCATTAGGCAAGAATGTTGAATTAAATGTTTCGGACTATCAAAGCATTCTAGAATTTTGCCTTTCTCAAAAAATCGATTTGGTTGTTATCGGACCCGAACAGCCATTGGTCGATGGTCTTGCTGATCTGCTTAGGAAAAATGACATTGCCGTATTTGGACCTTCAAAAGAGGCTGCCCGCATTGAGGGAGAAAAATCTTTTGCAAAAAATCTAATGAATGAAAATAATATCCCTACTGCTCGATATAAAATATTCCAGTTGAACCAAAAGAAAGATCTATTAAATTATCTACTCGAACAGAACTATCCAATCGTAATAAAAGCGGATGGCATTGCAGCGGGAAAGGGAGTTGTGATTCCAGAAGATTTGGAAACCGCTACCCATACAGTCAGAAACTTTTTTGATAATTCGATATTTGGTCCGGCAGGAGAGAAAGTAGTTATTGAAGAATTTTTAACCGGTCAAGAAGTATCACTATTTATTATCACCGATGGCGATGAATATGTATTGCTTCCTGCGGCACAAGATCATAAAAGAATTGGGGATGGAGATACGGGTAAAAATACAGGCGGTATGGGTGCTTATGCCCCTGCTCCGATTCTTACTCCCAAAATCTTGGATGAAGTAAAAAGCAAAATTGTTGAACCGACTCTTGAGGCATTAAAGAAAAAGGGTGCAAAATATAACGGTTGTCTTTATTGCGGATTAATTCTAACCGAAGAAGGTCCAAAAGTAATTGAATTTAACTGCCGATTCGGCGATCCTGAAACGCAAGTTGTGCTCCCGCTACTTTCCGGTGATTTGTTGGAGTTGTTTTATTCTACTGCCGTTGGCAAAATATCGCAAGATTCTGTGGCTTATAATGGCGGATCGGCTGTATGCGTAGTGGCAGCTTCCGAAGGATACCCTGATGGCTACGAAAAAGGAAAATTAATTACAGGAATCGAAAATGCCCTCGCTCAGTTCCCCCAATCAATAATCTACCATGCCGGTACAAAAGAAAAAGAGGGTACACTCCTTACAAATGGCGGCAGAGTGCTAGGTGTTACATCCGTTATAAAAGATAATGACCTAAAACAATGTAAACAAATGGCTTACGATACATTATCATATATTAGTTTTGACGGCATCTACTACCGCACCGACATCTCCGACAAAGTGGGTAAATAAAATATAAAAGAATATATTTCGACCATTTTTCTCAGAAGACTCTCGTTTGGGAAGTATTATAAAAATACAATGTTTCGATGTTAA
The DNA here is from genome assembly GCA_001516025.1 of bacterium BRH_c32. Classification (GTDB taxonomy): domain Bacteria; phylum Bacteroidota; class Ignavibacteria; order Ignavibacteriales; family Melioribacteraceae; genus BRH-c32. The sequence continues at coordinate 86,142 of LOEU01000021.1, forward strand.
GCTATATGATAAAGACGCTTATACAATTGCATTCAATAACCTCTTTGAAAAATAGGGACAAATATTTGCTGATGAAGTTGTTAATCTGCTATACTTGATCATCCTCTGCATTATTGCCATCTCTTTTTTATTCAAGAAAAATCTTTTAGGATGAAGAACTTTAATGATAATTAACTTATTTTACGGTGGGTCAATTTTGAATGGGAATTTCCATTAGTTCGATAGATAAAAAGGTTAGTCGGTTCTCCAGCCCCAATAGATGATCCGGTTTAAAGTTAGTAAATTAGGATCATAGGAGAAAGTCGAAATGGGAAACAATAAGAAACTGACAGTGGAAGCACTGCTCCAAAGTGAAGACAGGCTTTCAAAATTAATGCAGGCATCAGATGATGGCATGTATGATTGGAATTTAATAACGAATCAGATTTATTTTGATCCACGCTATTATCAGATGTCCGGATATGAAGCTGATGAATTTCCCGGTAATCTGGAGGAGTTTCAAAAACGCGTTTTCCCCGGTGATTTAGATTATGTGATGAGCGAAGTTGAAAAACATCTGAAAGGAGAGATCGAACGCTTCGATGTTAAATTCAGGTTCCGGAAAAAATCAGGAGACTGGCACTGGATCCATGGGAAGGGAATAATAGTCGAAAGGGATGAAAAAGGCTCTCCACAACGTTTAATAGGAACTCACCGTGATATAAGTGAACTTAAGAAGGTGGAGGAAGCTCTGAGAGTAAATTATGACCTGCTTCATATCGCCTCAAAAACCGCCCGCTTTGGCGGTTGGAATGTTGACCTGGAGAAATCCATCTCCTATTGGTCGGATGCTGTAGCAGATATTCATGAGATGCCACACGGGTATGCGCCGTCTGTGAAGGAAGGCATTAATTTCTATGCACCCGAGTGGCGGGAAAAGATCACTCAGGTTTTCACCGATTGCGCCGAAAAAGGCATTCCTTACGATGAAGAAATGGAGATCATCACGAAGAATGGTAAACGCCTCTGGGTACGGACTATCGGCATAGCAGTGAAAGATGAAAACGGCAAGATTGGCAAAGTGCAAGGTTCGTTTCAGGACATCACCGACCGTAAACAGGCCGAACAAGAACTCCGTGAAAGCGAAGAGCGCTTTAAAGCCTTACATAATGCATCTTTTGGTGGTATTACCATTCATGATAAAGGTATCATTTTAGAATGTAATCAGGGACTTTCTGAAATAACAGGTTATTCGTATGATGAACTTATTGGAATGGACGGTTTATTGCTTATCGCGCCGGAGACAAGAGATTTGGTGATGAATAATATTTTGGCAGACTACGAAAAACCTTATGAAGCACTTGGAATACGCAAAAATGGTGAATTATTTCCTTTGCGGTTAGAAGCAAGAAATGTTCCATACAAAGGGAGAACTGTTAGAACAGTTGAATTTAGAGATATAACTGAAACCAAACGGGCACAGGAAGCATTACAACGTATCGAATGGATGCTGAGTAAAAAATCAACAGCAGTAAAAAGTGAACTGACTCCGCTTTATGGCGATCTATCGCAGTTGAATACAAACAGATTAATTCTTGATGCTGTCGGAAAAAATGTGCTGAAAGATATCGCTAACGACTTTTTAAAGTTACTGGAAACATCATCGGCTATTTATGAAAAGAACGGCGATTATGCGCTTGGCCTTTTTTCTTCCGGCTGGTGTCGTTTCTTGGATCAGGCCTCTCGCGAATTGTGCGATACCAACGACAACAGGGAGGCAATGGAATGCGGTAAATGGCTCTGTCACGATAGCTGCTGGAAAGAAGCATCACAGCCGGCGATGGAATCCGGACAGCCTGTCGATATTGAATGTAAGGGAGGAATTCATCTCTATGCGTTGCCGATTATTGCCGGCAATGAAGTTATCGGAGCCATTAACTTTGGCTATGGGGATCCGCCGCAGGACAAAGATAAATTGAGCGAATTAGCTGAAATATATAAGGTCCCGTTGAATAAGTTGATTAATAGGGCAAAGGAATATGAGTCCCGTCCGCCTTACATCATTGAAACAGCCAAAGATCGGTTGCAAGTTTCTGCAAACCTTATTGGCGAAATCGTAAGCCGTAAAAATACAGAGCAGGAAATCCTGAAACTAAATAATGAACTCGAACAACGTGTTATTGAGCGCACTGCTCAGTTAGAAGCCTCAAACAAGGAGCTGGAAGCTTTTTCTTATTCTGTTTCCCATGATCTGCGGTCACCATTACGGCACATTAATGGTTATGTAGATCTGCTGAATAAAAATTTTCGAGAAGAGTTGCCCGAAAAAGCACAATATTACCTAGCTACCATAACAGATTCCGCCACACAAATGGGTACACTCATCGATGAGTTGTTACAGTTCTCAAGAACGGGCCGACAGGAGCTGCGAAAAGCTAAATTAGAGATGAATGAGCTGGTAAAAGAGGTAGTTGAAAGATTAAAAAAAGATACAGAAAAAAGAGAAATTAACTGGAAAGTTGAGGAATTGCCACAAGTGTTTGGAGATTACTCCTTACTGAAACAGGTATGTATTAACCTGCTCGATAACGCTGTTAAATTTTCGCGAAATGAAAAACCTGCAGAAATTTCGATTGGTTATAAAGAAGAAGAGAAAAATTTCATATTTTACATTTGTGATAATGGTGTGGGTTTCAATATGAAATATGTTCATAAACTGTTTGGGGTTTTTCAGCGGCTCCATTTCGTGTCCGAATTTGAGGGCACAGGTATCGGACTTGCTAATGTTCAACGCATTATTCATAAACATAACGGGAAGGTTTGGGCTGAAGCGGAACCCGGTAAAGGGGCAACTTTCTTTTTCAGTTTACCAAAAAGCAGGTAGAAGATTTTATGAATGAATTAAAAACAATTCTTTTGACCGAAGACGATCCAAAGGATGTGGAACTAACCATTGGTGTGTTCTGGGCAATGATTAACGAAAAACCTCCAATGGAATAAACTATGAATACAAAAACAGATACCGAAAACACAGAACTTAAGGTTCTTGTGCTGGAGGATTCACCCAGGGACCTGGAATTAATGCGCAATAAGTTATCAGCTGCGGGCCATCTCCTGGATCTGACCCATGTTGACAATAAAGAAGCCTTTACTGCTGCTTTGCGTAAAGATAATTTTAACCTTATCCTGTCTGATTTTAAACTCCCGGGTTTTGACGCATTCGTGGCGTTGGAAATAAGCCAAAAGCTTTCTCCCGAAACACCGTTTATCTGCGTTTCAGGAGTCATAGGAGAAGAAACTGCCGTTGAATTATTAAAGATGGGTGCTGTGGACTACGTTTTGAAAGACAGGCCCGAAAGGCTTCCCTATGCCGTGAAGCGGGCGCTGGAACAAGCAAAAGTAACAGCAGACTATCAAAAAGCAGCGCAAGAACTCAAAAAAAGCGTAGCACAATTCGATGCGATGTTCGAGAATATGGCTTCCGGTAGTTGTCTCAATGAGATTGTTTACCATAACGGTGAACCAATAAATTATCGCATTCTAAAAATCAATCCCGCTTTTGAAAAAATACTTGGCATCAAGCGCGATAAGGCAGTTGGTGCCCTCGCTACAGAGGTTTATAACACTAAAGAACCTCCCTTATTGGATGTCTTTTCCGAAGTTGCCAGAACAGGAATCCCACAGGATTTAGAACACTATTTTCAACCAACCGGGCAGTATCTTCATTTAACAGTTGGTTGCCCGAAGCCCGGCTTTTTCTCCACAGTATTCTCCGACATCACTGGGCGTAAGAACATTGAAAAAGAATTGAAAGAAAAAACTTCATTTTTATCAACCATTATGGAAACAAGCCCAGTAGGTATTGTTTCTGTAGATAAAACCGGTAATATTATTTATGCCAACAAAAGGGCAGAACAAATACTTGGGCTTGAAAAAAAAGAAATTACATCTATAACCTACAATGCCCCTTTATGGAACCACATTGATCTTGACGGAACACCTTTGCCCGATGAGAAACAGCCTTTTAATATCATAAAAAAATCATTAAATACAGCCTTAAATATACAGCACGGCATAACCTGGCCCGATGGTACTATTGTAATATTATCAATTAATGCATCCCCGATAAAAGACCATAATGGCGAATTTAATGGTATGATTGCTTCTATCGAAGATATATCAGAGCACAAGCGGTCAGAAATAGCTCTAAAGGAAAGTGAAGAAAAATTCCGCATTCTGGCTGATACTGCTAAAGTGATGATCGCTATAGTGGCAGATGCCGGCGGAGAAAAATTCCTTTATGTGAATGATGAATGGGAGCGTGTTTATGGATACAGCAAAGAAGAAGCGCAATATCTGAAGCCTATCGATCTGGTAGCCCCGGAATACAGGCAGAATCTTTTGAAAAAAGCAGCAGAACGCATTGAAGGAAAACAATTATCATCCACTTATGAATTGAAAACAATCACCAAAAACGGCCAAGACAAATACATCGATTTTTCTTCAACAATTATAAACTTTGGAAACCAAAAAGCTTTTTTGACCACTGCTATCGACATCACCGATCGAAAAAAAGCTGAGGATGCACTTCGCCAAAACAAAGAAATGATGGTCAATTCACAATCGGTAGCTCATATCTGTTCATATTCAACTAATCTGAATGTAGCTGAAATAGATAAAAGTCAATGGGTTTGCTCACCTGAATTTTACAAAATATTCGGGATAGATGAAACATATCCGCATACAATAGCCGGTTGGGCGGCTTTTATTCATCCCGATTTTCGCGAAAAAATATTCGCCTATCACGAATCTGTTGTCAAAGAAAAGAAATCTTTCAATCGTGAATATAAAATTATACGGATTAACGACGGTGCTGAACGCTGGGTGCATGGTACCGGAGAACTTGTTTACGATGCGCAGGGCAATCCGGTTAGGATGCATGGTGCAATTCAGGACATCACCGAACGCAAACGGGCAGAGATGATAAAAAAAGTGCTGTACAACATTGCCAGTGCAATGATTACAATAAAAAACCTTAACGAACTGTTTGATACTGTTAGAAATGAACTGAATACCATTATTGATGCAAATAACTTTTTTATTGCACTATACAACGAAGAAACAAGGATGGTGTATTCTCCGATTTTTAAAGATGAAAAAGATGAATACTGGGAATGGCCTGTAGAAAAAACAGCGACCGGCTTGGTAATAAAAAAAGGGCAACCTGTACTTTTAAAAAGAGAGGATGCTTTAAAATTAAAAGAAGAGGGATTGATGGAGATAGTCGGAACACCCTCTGAAGCGTGGCTCGGCATTCCCTTAAAAGTGGGAGATAAAATATTGGGTGCTATTGTGGTTCAAAATTACGATAATCCCGATGTTTACGACCAAACGAGCATTGAAATCATGCAATTGGTAGCCAATGAATTGAGTGTTTTTATTGACTGGCAACTCAGTATAGAAACAGCCCTTAAGCTCTCCCGGGCAGTTGAACAAAGCTCAGTCTCGATAATGATTACTAACAATAAGGGAATTGTTGAATATGTAAATCCATTCTTCTCAAAACTGACCGGTTACTCTTTTGAAGAAGTAATCGGGAAAAATCCAAATTTATTGAAATCGGGGCATCAATCTAAAGAATTCTACGAAGAATTATGGAAAACCATCCTCTCGGGAAAAGATTGGGTGGGTGAAATGTTAAATAAGAATAAGAGTGGTGGTTTATACTGGGTAAATGCTGTTATTTCGCCCATTGTAAACAGTCAAGGAGTTTTAACTAAATTTGTTGCCATTAAAGAAGACATAACAAGTAAAAAAGAAATGATTTCAGAACTAATTGCCGCTAAAGATAAAGCCGAAGAAATGAACCGGGTAAAAAGTTACTTCTTCGCAAATATGAGCCACGAGCTTCGTACACCGTTTGTTGGCATTATGGGTTATGCTGATCTCTTGAAAAGCGAAATTGAAAATGAAGACTATAAAGAGATGCTGAACGGAATATTAAATGCCTCAAAAAGAATGCTGGGTACATTAGACAATATATTAAATTTGACAAGAAATGAATTTGATGAATTTGAATTGAACTTTAAACCGGTTAATCTTAAAGATATATTAGATAGTCTTTCAGAAGAATTTTTAATACAGACTGCTGCAAAAGGGTTACGCTTTATGGTTAACAATCGGATTGAAAAAATCATTTTCAATACAGATGAAAATGTTTTTAGAGAGATCTTATCAAATCTTATAAGAAACGCTGTTAAGTTTACAGAGACAGGATCAATTGAAATTAATTCTGAACTTGAAGTTACAGATGAACAAAAATTTTTAGTAATAAAAGTTATTGATACGGGTATTGGTATTCCGGAAGATAAACAAAGCCTTATATTTGATATATTTAGACAAGTTAGCGAAGGGACTGCAAGAGATTTTCAAGGTTCAGGTTTAGGGCTTGCAATTGTTAAAAAAGAAATAAAAAAATTAGGTGGAACAATTACAGTAAAAAGCGAGCTAAGTAAGGGGAGTACTTTTACTGTTCGGCTGCCGGTTTGATCCTCGAGAAAAGGCAAATTGTTAAATTAGTGGCTTAACTAATGGTACTCTAAATGGGGTAAAGATCAGGGTGCTTTTTCTAAATCATAAAATCTAGCATATAAGAAAGGAAAATTCCACAGCATGAAACGCCCTATGGCAATCTGGATTCTTATTTTTTGGTTACTCTTTCTTGCCTTTGGGGGATTATATGGCGGAATAGCAATGCTTCTCGAACCTTCTGGCAATTTATTGCAGATGACTGAAGTTTTACAACTTTTGCCCGTCTCTAATTATCTCTTGCCTGGTTTATTTCTTCTTTTCGTTATGGGAGTACTCCCTTTATTTCTTATATACGGCTTGTTCGCCCGCCCAAATTGGGCTTGGCTTGAGTCCTTTTTTCACAAAATAGAATATCATTGGGCTTGGAGTGGAACTGTTATTTTGGGTGTAGTGCTTGCAATATGGCTCATTGTTCAAGGAGTATTGATCGGTTTCAAGTGGGCTATACAGTATGTCACAGCCATTAACGGACTATTTATTTTATTGCTCGTATTCTTATCGCCTGTAAGAAGGTATTATTCAAAACACACCCAACTTCTAGATGAATGCTGACCTGGTTTAATTAAATAATCTAACCTTCTTGACAAATATACTCACCCCTTTCTATCCCTATTAAATGGTACAAAGAGCTATAAATTCACTTTAAATAGGAATTGATAAACATGAACTCCATTTATAATTTTGTTTATATTTTTTCACCTATTAATGTTTAGAAATGGAGCATTCATGAAATATAAATTCTTAGTAATTTTTATCTTTTTATTCATCGGTAGTATAATAGCTCAAAACGATGATTTTATTGAACCGAAAACTACTATTGGCGGTTATGGTGAATTGCATTTTAATCACGAAAAAAATATTAAGAATGATGTAAAACAAACTTTAGATTTCCACCGTTTTGTTTTATTCTTTAGTCATACTTGGAATGAAAAATGGTCTTTTAAATCTGAAGTGGAACTGGAACATAATTTTGTTCAGGATGGACAGGGCGAATTAGAATTAGAACAAGCATACATAAATTATCATTATGCCGATTGGATTGGTTTTCAATTCGGTGTTGTTTTACCTTCAATCGGATTAATAAATGAAAACCACGAGCCGGTACTTTTCATGGGTGTTGAACGACCTGAATACCATAATAAGATTATACCAACTACCTGGTTTGGCAATGGTATGGCAATCTATGGCAAATTAAAGGGATTCGATTATAAAGTTACAATAATGGAAGGATTAAATAATGAAAAATTCTCTCATAGTTCCGGAATAAGAAGCGGTAGAAAAAAAGGATTCATGGCGAATGCTAAAAATTTACTATATAATATTCGCTTAGATTATATCGATATTCCGGGTCTTAAACTGGGAGCTTCATATTCTTATAATAAAGCTTCCGGCGATACATCATCTAATAAAATCGATCTACTCGAATTTCATGCCTCTTATAAAAATAATAATATTTTAGCCATATTTGAATATGGACAAATAAACTACGAAAAGTATTCACTAAAGAAATCTAATGGTTTCTATTTCGATTTAGGTTATGATTTCGCTGATCTCTTAAATATCGAAACAAGAATTATCCCATTTATAAGATATACTGATTACAATACAGCATCTTCTACAACTTTGGGTGGTAATTCAGAACTAAAATATCATTACAATTATTTTATGTTTGGTGTCTCGGTTAAACCTCTTGATCATGTTGTATTCAAAGCCGATTATGGCTCAAGAATTAATGAAATAGAAACAGAAAATAGTAAACTCTTTAATCTCGGTGTAGGATATTATTTCTAAAGGTATTTATGTTAAAATTATTATTGATTTATACATTTTTATCAGTTCTTTCACCTCAAGAAAATATTAAAGAACAAGCCGAGAAATCGATCTCGGCTTTCTTTGGTAAAAATCAGGAACTAATCTTTGAAAGGATTACTTTATCTAAATCCCTTATCAACGAAATTGAAAAAGAAATTAAACAAAAATTTGTAAACGATTATATCTATCAATGGAAAATATATAATGGTGATAACTTGCTTGCTTATGCTTATTTAGATAATGTATTGGGTAAAACGATGCCAATTACTTTTCTTACTATTATTGATTTAAAAAATGAAGTGTTACATGCTGAAATTATTAAGTATCGTGAATCCCACGGTGGGGAAGTAAGTCAAAGAAATTGGCTTAATCAGTTTATTAATAAATCTGTAAGTAATAATTTTAAATTGGGAGATGATATTTCATCTATTTCGGGAGCTACTATCTCTGCCCGTTCTATTACTAAAGGTGTTAAAAAAACATTACTCATTTTAAAAAAGTTGAACTCTTTATGAATTATTCCTTAACTGCATTTCCACCTTTATTAAAAAGGTTTTTAATTACTTATATAATCATTTTAATTATCGGTATGGGAGTTGGCTTAGTTTACCTTTATCAATCAACTAATATTTCAAAAGAAGAAACGATTGAACATATCAATGGTACAGAGATTTCGGATGAAGATGATTTCAAAGAAAAGTATCCTAAATCTATAAATGAACTTTTAATTACTACTCATAATCATATTTTTGGAATGGGGTTTATTTATTTTTCATTAGGTATGATTTTTTTCTTTAGTGAAGTAAATAAATATCTAAAAGGATTTTTACTTATTGAACCGTTAATTTCAATTGTAACAACTTTCGGTTCGATTTGGTTAGTACGATTTGTGGATGAAAAATTTATTTATTTGACTATCATCTCTTCTTTGTTAATGTATTCAAGTTTCTTTTTGATATGCGCAATTTCTTTATGGCAATTGCTCAAAAACAATTAATAATAATTAAGTAAACAAATACTCACCCCGGGGGCCATGAGAGTTTTCTACCGCCTAACAAATGCAAATGAAGATGATAAACATCCTGTCCGGAATCATCCCCGCAATTAAATACTAATCGGAAACCCGTTTCAGAAATATTTTCCTGCTTTGCAATTTTGTTCGCTGCTTCTATCATTTCACCCATAAGATGTGAATGTTCGGGTGTTTTGATATCCGTTACCTTTGAAATCTCTATCTTTGGTATTATCAATATATGCACCGGAGCTTGCGGATTGATATCTCTGAATGCTAAAACATTCTCAGTCTCATAAACAATATCTGCAGGTATCTCACGGTTAATAATTTTTGAAAATATTGTACTCATTGCTCATCTCGTTCTATATTGTACTTTTTCATTTTGTTATAAAGATTACTTCTCTGCATTCCCAAAATCTCTGCCGTCTTTGCAATATTCCAGTTATTTATTTCCAATTGCTTTACAATAAATATCTTTTCTGTCTTCTCTTTAAACTCCTGATATGAATTAGAAAGATTGAGTAAACTTTCCGGTTGAGTCGAAGAATCCGGATTAATATGTTCGGCAACATCATTCGCGCTTATCTCTTTACCCGGTACCATAATCAATACTCGTTCAATTATATTTCTAAGCTCTCTTATGTTACCTTTCCATTTAAGTTTTTCAAGAGCATTTATTGCATGCTCGGAAAATATCTTAATCGGTATTTTATTTTTCGCACAAACAATATTTGTAAAATATTCTATCAATAAAGGAATATCTTCTTTGCGTTCTCGAAGCGGTGGAATATGAATCGGTATTACATTCAATCTATGATATAAATCTTCACGGAAATTTCCGTTCTTAATTTCTTCGGCAAGATTCTTATTAGTAGCCGCTATCACTCTTACATCCACTGCAATTTTTTGAGTTCCTCCGACTCGTTCGATTCTTCCATCTTCAAGTGCACGGAGCACCTTCGCCTGCGCCTGTAAAGACATATCACCGATCTCATCCAAGAACAAAATCCCTTTATCGGCAATTTCAAATTTCCCGACTCTCTGATTTACGGCTCCCGTAAAAGATCCTTTTTCATGTCCGAATAATTCTGATTCAATTAATTCATTCGGAATTGCTGCACAATTAATTTCGATTAATTCTTTTTTTGATCGACTGCTAAGACGATGAATCCGTTTTGCTACTAATTCTTTACCAGTACCATTTTCGCCTGTGATCAAAACCCTTGCATCCGTAACGGCAATTTTATCGATCGTTTCAAGTATCTTTTTTATTGTCGGACTGTTCCCAATTATAGTATCATTTATTTCTAATTCAGTTTTTAGTGTTGTATTTTCTTTAACTAATTGCTTTTGATTGATCGCATTTCTTACCGTAATTAATAGTTTATCGCGGTCAATCGGTTTCTCAATAAAATCATAAGCACCCATCTTGGTGGCTCTTACGGCATTATCCAATGAGGCATGTGCGGAAATAATTATCGTGTTTATATTTATTTTATTCTGATTAATATATTGCAAGATTTCAAAACCATTCGTACCCGGCATTTGAATATCTAATAAGAGCAAATCATACTCGTTATAGTTTAACTTTTGCATCCCCATCGATGGTTCGGTAGTGTAATCCACTTCATAATCCTGAAATTCAAGAATCATTTTTACGCTTTCGCAAATCTCTTTTTCGTCATCAATTATTAGAATGTTGCTCATAGTTTTATTTTCATATATAAAAGTTGGTAAATACTAAATCCCGAAGAGGGGAGGAGTTTATCATTTTTCTTTAGATTTTTTCCATACCACTCACCGAGATGATTAACTATTAAATCCTTTTTATCGATACTTCCTTGCACCTTAAAAACTGCCTCAAAGTATTCAACAAAAATACCCATAAATTTCGACAAATTAAAAAAACCAATATTATAACTTAGGAAAGCATTCGCAAAGTAATGAGCTAATTTATCTATATCGCCACTATTATTCATCGGTGAATCGAATAATAAATAACGTGGCTGATGTCTTAATTTAGTATAATAAAGTGAATCGCCTGCATTGGGTAACGGGAAGTTTAACGTAATCCCGATATAAGGAAGTTTCACAGCCATATTATTAAAAGGGAGTAAACTGAATGTAAGAGCTAATAATGCTTCTGAATTATCACCGTCATAAAACTTTTTTGCTTTTACGAATAAAGAATCCGTAATACCCACATCACCGATTCTCTTCCTTAATTCTATATATTCTTTTGAAGAAAGATATTTGGAAAGATAAACTACGCCGTCAATAAAACTTTTTGATGCATCAATTTTTATAGGAAGAAATAAAATTATTGATAAAAGAAAAAACTTCTTCATCTCTTCTTATAATCTGAAAGTAAGTTATCGGCTAATAGATATGGCGAAATCTCACCCGAGATTATTTTCTCTTTTTCATTCTCAAGGATTTCAAGTCTCTCGTTATTCCAAAAATCCCGCTTCAATAAATTATTGGCAATATCAATTACCCTAAGTTTAGAATTCTTCTCTCGTTTTTTATATAGCAAGTCATTATTAATGAGATAAGATTTATGTTTATCGATAGCATCCATTATTTCATCTAAACCGATATTTTCACTTGCCACTGATTTAAGAATCGGAGGAAGCCAGCTATCAGCATTATGATCTTTCATAAAAAGAATAGTCTGCAATGCAGAGATCGCAGAATCAGCTCCGGGTCGATCCGATTTATTTAATACAAAGAAATCGGCTATCTCCATTAATCCCGCTTTCATTGCTTGTATTGAATCTCCCGATTCAGGAACTAACACAACAATTGTTGTATCTGCCGTCTGCGCTATATCCAATTCCGATTGACCTACTCCGACCGTTTCAAAAATAATTATATCATAACCCGCGGCATCAAGTATATCGCCGGCATCGACTGTTTTTTTGCTCAATCCGCCGAGACTTCCGCGTGTTGCCATGCTGCGAATGAACACTCCGGGATCGCTTCCTATCTCGCTCATTCTTACTCTATCGCCTAAGAGTGCGCCACCCGTAAATGGGGAAGTAGGATCAATTGCTATTATCCCGACTGTCTTGCCTTCTTTACGAAATGATTTTGTTAATTGATTTGTGAGAGTTGATTTGCCCGCTCCGGGAGGTCCTGTAATCCCAATTCTATAACCGTTTCCCGTTTTATGATGTATCTTTATTAAGAGTTCCATCGAAAGTTTATCATCGTTTTCTACTAATGATATTGCCCTTGAAACCGCTTTCTTATTCTCTACCGATATTTTTTCTATTGTTTCGGAATTGATCATGTTTTATCTGTATAATTTTTGTTCATGAATATATTGAGCTATCGCATCCGGTAAAAAATATTCAACCGGTAAATTATTTTTGATTCTTTCTCTTATTTGTGAAGATGATATTTCTATTATGGAATTATTCAAAAATATTGCATCATCAAAATAACGATTTCTTTCATCTTTAACATCTGTAATCCTTTTCATAACCAATAACTTTGCTTCAGAAACTATTCGATCCGGCTCTTTCCACTTTTCGAATAATAATAAATTATCGTAACCGATAATTAACTCAATTTCTTTATACTCTTTTTTTAATTGTATTATAGTATCGATAGTATATGAAACATTCTCTCTTCGAAGTTCTATATCGGAATAAGAAAAATTGGGATTTGACGAGATAGCTAATTTAATCATCTCCAATCTGTGAATATCCGAAGTCGGAATCTTATCCTGCTTTAAGGGTGATATGTGTGTTGGTATAAAAACCACTTTATCTAAATTCCGTTCTTCCAATACAGATTGACATGTAATTAAATGTCCAATATGTATAGGATCAAAAGCCCCGCCAAATATAGCTATTCTTTTCTCTTTCATAAATCCCGATTTATATTTTCTATATAACTTCTTAGTAACATTAATTCATTCTCAATATATTCTTTCTTTTTCCCTGTAGAATTTTTTAATTGCGCTTTCCTGAAAGCTAATGAAACTAATGACTTAGTATAATTATTTCTGATATTATTCTTAATCCATTTTTTACTAAAAATATTTTTTGAGGCGATTAGAGTCAAATGTTCTAAAGGTATTAAACCGCTTTCCGATTCCTCAGTTAGTTCTGCTAAAATAAGATTTATTTCGCTCCGAAGTGATAAATTAAAAATAACAAGAAATACTATTAATGAAATAATAATAAATAAAAATCCAAAGAGATAAGTAAATTCAAAACTTACCGAAAAATTCCATACTGCATGAATAAATATTGCGAGCGAAAATCCCACAATAGGAAGAGTATATTTAAAAAACTTAGAAGAAAATTTCGCAAGTCCAAGCATGGCTCCGAAAGATGCGGTAGATAATAAATGAGTAACGGCAGAGAACCCGGAACGAATTACCACTAATGTAGCCCATGAATTTAATGTATCGCCATAAGTAATAAAATAGAGGAAGTTCTCCGTCATTCCAAAACCAAGCCCAATAGCACCCCCATATACTAAGCCATCGGTAAGATTATCAAACTTTTTATTATTGATTGAGTAAATTAAAAATAGCCCTTTAAAAAATTCTTCTACTCCGGGAGCAATTAATACTGTACTTATAAGATTAATTATTTTTGTGTTACTTGAAACTAATGTGAACGGGAAAAGTAAAATAGGAGAGAATATGATGCTTAAAATGGTTGCGCCAAGGGCACCCCATATAAAATGTATAATTATTTGTGATAGCGGCTCACGGTCATATTTATCCATTTTCCATATAAAAAGACTGTAACCAACGGCTGGAATGAGTGCTGCGATGAATGAATACATAATTGGCATCAAAAACCTCTTTGTCTCTTTTTCTTGCTTATAAGAATTTCAATAATTATATTTTCAGACTAAATTTTAAGTTTTTTCTCATGAAAATCAAATATACAAATTTTACTGAAGGAGTTCATGACTTTGATTTCCAAGAACCAGTAGAAAAGTTCAATCTTGGTAAAGAGTTCTTTGGGAATTTAAACCTTAATTGCAAAATGGACAAATCGCTTCATCAAATTGTTCTTAATTGTAATTCAGAGGTAAAAGCTCATTTTACTTGCGATCGTTGTAGTGAGGATTTCGATACTGTTATTAATACTCAATACTTAATGACATATATGTTTTCCCGAGAACTTCGCGAAACTGACGAACTGAATCTGCGGTATATTACGCTAGATACAGATACTTTAGATTTGGATGAGGATGCAAAAGAGTTTATTTTAATATCCAAACCTATGAAAATTGTTTGTAAAGACGATTGCAAAGGTCTATGTCCGAAATGTGGGAAGAATTTAAATATTGAAAAATGTAATTGCTCAATAGAAATAATTAATGATGTATGGGCACCATTAGAAAAATTAAGAAATAAATTAAATAACTAATAATACAGGTTAAGAGATGCCAAATCCGAAACGTAAGATGTCGAAAACTAGGAGAGATAAGAGGAGAACTCATTATAAAGCTACTGCTCCTTCCTTAAGCAGATGTTCAAATTGTAGCGAGATTAAATTAAGCCATAGAGCTTGCCCGAACTGCGGTCATTATGCCGGCAGGTCGATGTTTGTTCCTGAACAATAATCCTTTTTTTTAATGATTGATCCAAGACAAAAACGAAAATGTATAGTTGCTATCGACGCAATGGGGGGCGACTTCGCCCCTTTAAACGAATTGCGCGGTGCCGCTTTAGCATTAAAAGAGATTGATAATGTTGAGGTAGTCTTAGTAGGTAATGAAAAACTAATTCGAGACACAGCATCAAAAGAATCGATCGACCTTTCCAAAATTCCCATTGTCGATGCTCAAGAAGTAATCAATATGTCCGATACTCCAACCGCTGCAATCAGAAAGAAACCAAATTCTTCTTTGGTGATTGGTGCAAACTTAGTAAAAGATAAAAAAGCAGATGCTTTCGTAAGTGCCGGTAATACCGGTGCAATGCTCGCAGCTGCTACCTTATTAATCGGAAGAATTAAAGGAGTAGGGAGACCTACTATCGGAGCTTCATATCCCACTCAAACCGGAAAGTTTACTACTGTATTCGATTCCGGCTCGAGCGTCGATAGCAAACCATCTCATCTTTTTGAATATGCTATTATGGGTTCTATCTTTGCGGGCGAAATTTATAACTATCCGAATCCTTCTATCGGTTTACTTAATGTAGGCGAAGAAGAATCTAAGGGTAATGAACTCGCTTTGGCTTCTCATCAACTTCTAAAAAATTCTAAATTGAATTTCTTCGGTAATGTGGAAGGAAGAGATATTTTTAAGGGGAAAGTGGATATTGTCGTTTGTGATGGATTCACAGGTAATGTAGTACTTAAATTAGCCGAAAGTGTCATCGGTTTCCTGAAAATTAAAATTAAGCAATATGCCGATAAGGGATTAATAAATTCTCTTAAAGCATTAGTTGTAAAAAATGTCCTTAGGGTAGCATTAAAAGATATGGATTACCAATCTCACGGCGGTGTTCCCGTTTTGGGTGTTAATGGTATCGCAATCGTTGGGCATGGTTCCAGTTCTCCATTAGCTATTAAGAATATGGTTCTTCGAGCTAAGGAGATGTACGATAAAAATTTAATCGAGAAAATGGAGGAAGCAATTAATAGATATGCAGTCAACTAAATTAAATGCTCAAATTACTGCCGTTGGTATGTATGTACCCGAAAAAGTTTTAGATAATAAATATTTTGAAGAGATTGTAGAAACAAACGATGAATGGATCGTTTCCCGCACAGGTATTAAAGAAAGAAGAAAGATGGAAAATGGAGCCACAAGCGATATGGCTGCATTCGCCATTTTAGACTTATTAAAAACAACCTCCGTTAAAGCTGAAGAGATTGATGTAATAATTGTTGCTACTGTTACACCGGATATGTTTTTCCCTGCAACAGCTTGCTTAGTGCAAGATAAAATTGGTGCTAAGAATGCTTGGGGATTTGATCTCTCAGCTGCATGTTCAGGTTTCCTTTTTGCATTGCAAACCGGTGCTGCATTGATCGAAAGCGGTCGTTATAAAAAAGTAATTGTAGTCGGTTCCGATAAGATGACTGCAATTTCTGATTATACTGACAGGAATACTTGTATCCTATTCGGAGATGCAGCTTCTGCCATATTGCTTGAACCTACCGAAGACCTTTCTACCGGTTTGATTGATACATTATTATTTACCGATGGAAGCGGAAAAGATGCTCTCAATATGAAAGGAGGAGGAAGTCTTAATCCTTCTTCGCATGAGACCGTTGATAATAAGATGCATTATATTTACCAAGATGGTAAAGCTGTTTTCAAAGTAGCTGTTAAAGGTATGGCTGATATCTCTTATGAAGTAATGAAAAAAAATAATTTAGATTCAGATGATGTTGCTTATCTCGTTCCTCATCAAGCTAATCTTAGAATTATAGATGCTACCGCCAATCGAATGGGAATCTCGAAAGATAAGGTAATGATTAATATTCATAAATATGGTAATACAACTGCTGCAACTATACCATTATGCTTAACTGAATATTATAGAGCCGGAAAAATCAAAAAAGGTGATAACCTGATTCTTGCCGCATTCGGTGCGGGGTACACTTGGGGTGCTGCTTACTTAAAGTGGAGTATTGATTAATGGGTAAAACCGCATTCTTATTTCCGGGGCAGGGTTCTCAATACATTGGGATGGCTAAGGATTTATATGAAAATTCCGGTGATGCAAAACTTTTAATCGAATCCGCCGAAGAAATTATCGGAATTAAAATTTCCGATGTCATGTTCAACGGACCGGAAGATGCACTCAAACAGACAGATATTACTCAGCCCGCTATTTTTATTCATAGCGTTATCTTATCTAACTTGCTTAAAACTATAAGGCCTGATATGGCTGCAGGTCATTCTCTCGGAGAATATTCTGCATTAGTTGCTTCAGGTGCAATTCAATATCATGAAGCAGTGAGTTTAGTGCGTTTAAGAGGCTCTGCTATGCTGACAGCAGGAATCGAACAGCCCGGTACAATGGCGGCCATTCTTGGTATAGAGAAATCAAAATTAGAAGAGATATGCACCGATGTTTCTAAAGATTTTATCGTTCAATGTGCTAATTTTAATTCACCGGGTCAGATTGTAATCTCCGGTTCAGTCGAAGGTGTTAAGAAGGCAATGGAAATTGCTAAAATAAGCGGCGCAAAATTAGTAAAAGAACTTGTTGTTAGCGGTGCTTTCCATTCACCGTTAATGTTTAGTGCAATCGATAAATTAGAAACAAAATTAGAACATACAAATTTCGTAGATGGAAAAATTCCGGTTTACACAAATGTTTCAGCAAAACCTGTAACTTCTAAAGATGAAATTAAATCTAATTTATCTAAACAGTTATCCGCACCGGTTCAATGGGAAGATACAATTAAAAATATGATAGAAGATGGAGCAACTGAATTTTATGAGGTCGGTCCGGGTAAAGTATTACAAGGATTAGTTAAGAGAATCAATCCTAATGTTAATATCTTTGGAATCGATAAATATACCGACTTGGAGAAATTTATTTAATGTCCGAACAAAAATTCGATAAAAAAATAAATGGACTTTTTATTGATCCATTGATATTCACACAAAAATTTGTGAAATCATGCGATGTGTGTATCTGCTCTGGCGAATGCTGTTACTATGGCGTTTATACAGATAAATTAGAGCATGATAAAATTATGGAGATTAAAGAGAGAATAATTCAATCGATGGATGATTCTCAAATTAAGGATCCTGAAAAATGGTTCGAAGCTCCGCAGGAAGATAGTGATTTTGATTCCGGTGTTGCAGTCGGTACAGAAGTATATAATGGTAAATGTGTCTTTCTTGATAAGGTCGGGTTTTGCACTCTGCAAAAAATCGCTTTTGAAGATGGAGAAAATAAGTGGAAATATAAACCCATATATTGTATATTATTTCCCTTAGTTATTTATGAAGGAGCTTTAACAGTAGATTTAGACCATTTAGGCAGAATGCACTACTGTAACAAAATTGAGAATCAGACTTCCACTGTTTTCGATTGCTGTCAAAATGAGCTAAAACATCTTCTAGGAGAAGAAGGATTTAATGAATTGCTAAAATACAAAGAAGAATATTTTACAAAGAATATAGAGTAAAAATTGAAATTAGAAAATAAAGTAGCTATTGTAACAGGAGGAAGCAGGGGAATAGGAAGGGCAATCGTTCTTCAACTCGCCTCTGAAGGTGCCAAAGTTGTTTTTACTTACCAGTCCTCCGAGAAAGTTGCAAATGAATTGGTTGATGAAGTTAAGAAAAATGGCGGCGAAGCTTTTTGTATAAAAGCTGACGCTTCGTCTTTTGAAGAAGCTCAAAATGTTGTAAATTTCGCCTTGGAAAAATTTGGCTCTGTTTCTATTCTTGTTAATAATGCAGGTGCCACTAAAGATAATTTGTTACTCAGAATGAGCGAAAGCGATTTCGATGCAGTAATTGATACGAATTTAAAAAGTGTTTTTAATTATACTAAAGCAATTTTGAAACCATTCTTGGGACAAAGATTTGGTAAGATAATAAATATTAGTTCCGTAGTTGGAATTACCGGAAATGCCGGACAGGCAAATTATGTTGCTGCTAAAGCCGGAGTAATCGGACTTACGAAATCAAATGCTAAGGAATTAGCTTCAAGAAATATTAATGTAAATGCAATTGCGCCCGGTTTTATCGAGACTGATATGACAAGCAAACTGAACGATCAGCAAAAGGATGCAATTTTAGTAAATGTCCCATTGAAAAAAATGGGGAAACCTGAAGATGTTGCTAAATTAGTTTCATTCCTAAGCAGTTCTGATTCTGATTATATTACGGGTCAGGTTATTACTGTTGATGGCGGAATGGTAATGTAATAATTTTATAAACAAATTAATTAATCATTAAAGGAGAAATAAAATGGATGTTTACTCAAAAGTAAAAGAAATTGTTGTAGATAAACTTGGTGCAGAAGAATCAGCAATTACGATGGAAGCATCTTTTACTAACGATTTAGGTGCAGATTCTTTGGATGTTGTTGAATTAATCATGGGATTTGAAAGTGCTTTTAATATTCAAACTGATGAAGCTGCAGAAAAAATTTCTACAGTTGGCGATGCAGTAAAATATATAGAAAGTAAATTAGCTGAAAAAGCTTAATAATAAATAGTTCCCCTGCTTTTGCAGGGGATTATTTTTAATTAAAATTAATATCAATTTTTTAATAGGCTTATATGAGAAATAGAAGAGTTGTAATTACAGGCTTAGGTGCCCTTACACCAATAGGTAATAATATAACTGAATTTTGGGAAGGTCTAAAATCAGGTAGTAATGGTGCCGGACTAATTACTAAATTTGATGCAACTAATTTTAATACTCGTTTTGCCTTTGAAATAAAAAATTATGATCCATCTCAATATATCGATAAAAAAGAATTAAAGAGAATGGATCCTTATACTCAACTAGGTGTTGCTGCTTCGGTTATGGCAATGGAAGATTCGGGACTAGATCTTGAAAAAGAAAATCTCGAAAGAATCGGCGTTGTATTTGGAAGCGGAATCGGCGGTATGTTTACTTTTGAAGCACAACATTCATCTTTTCTTGAAGGTGGTCCTAGAAGAATTAGCCCTTTCTTTGTCCCAATGATGATTTCAGATATCGCTGCAGGTCAAATATCGATTAGATTCGGATTAAAAGGTCCGAACTATGCCACAACATCTGCATGCGCTACGTCATCACATGCAATCGCTGATGCTTTTATGTTGGTGCAAAGAGGATCGGCGGATTTGATGCTTTGCGGAGGTGCAGAAGCTGCTATTACTCCAATGTCTATTGGAGGATTTAATGCTTTAAGAGCATTATCGACCTGGAATGATCGCTATATGGAAGCTTCTCGTCCATTTGATAAAGACCGTAACGGATTTGTAATGGCTGAAGGTGCCGGTACTTTAGTATTAGAAGAATTAGAACATGCAATAAAACGCGGAGCAAAAATTTATGCTGAATTAGCAGGTGTCGGTTTAACCGGTGATGCTTACCATATCACTGCTCCCGCTCCGGGCGGAGAAGGTGCCGTTCGCTCCATGAGAGAAGCTTTAAGAGATGCTGAAGTGGAACCCGAAATGGTCGACTATATTAATGCTCATGGTACTTCTACCGACCTTAATGATGTAAATGAAACACATGCAATTAAAACTGTATTTGGTGAACATGCGTATAAATTAGCCGTAAGTTCTACTAAATCGATGACTGGTCATCTATTAGGTGCAGCAGGTGCAGTAGAATCTATTGCCACTGTCCTTGCTATAAATAATAGTCTTATACCACCAACCATCAATTTAGACGAACCCGATCCTGAATGCGACTTAAATTATACTCCCAAAGTAGCTGTTCCCAAAGATATAAATATAGCTATTAGTAACACATTTGGATTTGGCGGACATAATGCATCACTATTATTTAAGAAATATTCAGAATAAAATTGTTTAGTTTTATTTTTGGCAATAAGAAGTCTAAACTTGTTGCAGTTCACTTCAATAAAGAGAAGCAAAAGGAATTAAATAAAGTACTTGGTTTTAATATCAAAAATAAAGAACTTTATTTAAAGTCTTTTACTCATCGCTCTTATTTGGAGCTGTTCCCTGAATTAGAGAAATCTAATGAAAGATTAGAATTTCTTGGCGATTCGGTTTTAAATATGTCTGTGGCCAAATACCTTTTTGAAGCCAATAAATATAAAGACGAAGGTTTTCTTACCAAGGCACGTGCATATCTCGTTAATAGAGATAATCTTTTCAATTCTTCTCAAAGAATTGGGCTTTCTAATTTCCTATTACTAAACAAAAAATACCTTGTTAATTCAAAAGAGGGGATGAAGACCGTATTAGCTGATGCCACGGAAGCTCTTATTGCGGCAATCTACCTTGATAAGGGTGAAGAGATAACTGATAAATTTATTTATCAATATGTAATTGCTCCATACGTAAATACGGATTTTGTTAAAGCTGATAATAATTATAAGGGGCAATTATTAGAGCTAGCTCACGCTAATAAGATTGGGCATCCTCATTATAAAGTAATTGAAGAAAAAGGTCCGGAACATAAAAAAGAATTTACTGTTGAAGTCTATATCGGGGATAAATTTTATGCTACCGGTACAGGCGGAAATAAGAAAAATGCCGAACAAGAAGCTTCAAAAGTAGCTCTGGAAATATTGCATAATCAGTAATTTGATTTTTCTTAAAAATTAATCTCATCCTCAAATTTAAATTCCAGTAAAGTTTTTTATATTTACCTATCATTATTAAATAAAATGTGAATACTATGAATAACTTCCAATTTAATGACCAATTTGTCGATAGACATATCGGTATCAGCAAACAAGATTATAACGAAATGCTTTCTGTGCTTGGTGTAAAATCAGTAGATGAAATGATAAATCTGACCTTGCCCGAATCTATACGATTAAAAGAAGAATTACAATTAGATGAACCGATGAGCGAATATCAATTCCTTAATCATTTATCGGAAATTGCATCTAAAAACAAATTATTTACTAATTATATAGGCTTGGGATATTATCCTACAATTACTCCCGGAGTAATAAAAAGAAATATTTTAGAAAATCCCGGATGGTACACTCAATATACTCCATATCAAGCAGAAATCTCTCAAGGAAGATTAGAAGCTCTATTAAATTTTCAAACTGTTATAGCCGATTTAACCGGATTAAAGATTGCGAACGCTTCTTTATTGGATGAAGCCACTTCAGCTGCCGAAGCTATGGGTATGCTTTATTCTCTTAGGAAACCGAACAAAAAGAATTCAAATCTGTTTTTGGTTTCTGATACTGTTTTTCCGCAAACCTTGGACGTGATGATTACAAGAGCTCAGCCTTTGGGAATTAAAATAAAAGTCTGCAACATTAACGAAGAAGATTTGACCGATGATGTATTTGGTATTTTAGTTCAGTATCCCGATTCTAACGGTGAAATAAAAGATTTCAAGAATCTATTTGAAGCCGCCAATCAAAAAGGGATTTATAAAGCTGTAGCCGCAGACCTATTAAGTCTGACTCTTCTTACACCTCCCGGAGAATTTGGTGCTGATATAGCAGTCGGTTCGGCTCAGAGATTCGGAGTACCAATGGGTTATGGCGGTCCTCATGCAGCTTATTTTGCTACTCGTGATGAATTTAAGAGACAGATTCCCGGAAGAATTATTGGAGTTTCGATCGATTCGCAAGGGAGAGCGGCTCTTAGAATGGCTTTACAGACACGTGAGCAGCATATAAAGCGCGAACATGCTACAAGTAATATTTGTACCGCCCAAGCACTTTTGGCTATCATGGCAAGCATGTATGTGGTTTATCATGGACCTAAGGGATTAAAAGAAATTGCATTGAGAATTCATAGACTTACTCAATTCTTGGAACTGAATTTAAATAATCTAGGATATCAACAAATTAATAAAAACTATTTCGATACCATTAAAGTTTCTCTCGCATCGCATGAAGAGATGCAGAAATTAAATATACTTGCAGTAGAAAAATCGATAAATCTTAGATATATATCCGAAACAGAAATTGGTATCTCTTTAGACGAAACAAAAACGATTGAAGATATTAAAGTTTTGCTCGGAGTCTTTGCTGAATTAAGAGGAAAAGAAACTCCAAATATTGAAGCAGTATCATTAAACGGAAAAACCACAATAGATTTAGATTCTTTATTCGGAAGGAAATCAGAATTTCTTACACATCCTGTGTTCAATAGCTACTATTCTGAAACCGATATGATGAGATATATAAAAAGTCTTGAAAAGAAAGATTTATCATTAACTACTTCGATGATTCCGCTCGGTTCTTGCACAATGAAATTAAATGCAAGTACTGAGATGTTCGGTATTACTTGGAAAGAATTTACTAATATGCACCCATTTGCACCAAAGGATCAAACTGAAGGATATCAAATCATCTTTAAGGAATTGGAAAAACAATTAGCCGAGATTACAGGATTTAAAGGAGTTTCTCTTCAACCTAATTCCGGCGCTCAAGGTGAATACACCGGACTTATGGTTATTCGTGCCTACCATAGAGATAGGGGTGATATAAACAGAAATATCTGTTTAATTCCATCTTCTGCACATGGTACTAATCCGGCAAGCGCAGTTATGGCAGGGAATAAAGTGGTTGTAGTTAAATGTGATAGCAATGGTAATGTTGATATTAATGATCTAAAAGAAAAAGCAGAACAATATAAAGATACTCTCTCGAGCTTAATGATTACATATCCATCGACTCACGGTGTTTTTGAGAAAAATATAATCGATATTTGCGATATAATTCATCAAAATGGTGGGTTAGTTTATATGGATGGTGCTAATATGAACGCACAGGTGGGTTTGACTTCTCCCGGATTTATTGGTGCCGATGTATGTCATCTTAATTTGCATAAAACATTTACGATACCTCATGGCGGCGGCGGTCCTGGTGTTGGTCCTATTGCAGTTAATGAAAAACTTCTTCCATTCCTTCCCGGTCATTCTCTCGTTAAAATCGGAAGTGATAAAGCTATTAATGCAGTTTCCTCCGCTCCTTATGGAAGCGCAAATGTTCTTATTATCTCTTATGCCTATATCAAATTAATGGGGGCTAAAGGTTTAACTGAAGCAACTAAAGCAGCTATCCTAAATGCAAATTATATTAAAGCTAAATTGGAAAAAGAATATAAAGTTCTTTATTCGGGTGAAAATGGGTTTGTTGCTCATGAATTGATTTTTGACCTAAGAGATTTTAAAGCTACCTCAGGAATTGAGGTAGAAGATGTGGCTAAAAGATTGATGGATTATGGTTACCATGCACCTACGGTTTCTTTCCCTGTGCCCGGTACTTTAATGGTAGAACCGACTGAGAGTGAATCTTTGAATGAATTAAATAAATTTTGTTCGGTAATGCTTGCAATTAAGGAAGAAATAAAGGAAATTGAAGAAGGAAAATATGATAAAGCGTCAAACGTCCTCAAAAACGCTCCGCATACGGCATTAGCTGTAATAGCCGATGAATGGAAAAATAGCTATTCGAGAGAAAAAGCTGCTTTCCCTGATAATTATACTCGAGAAAACAAATTCTGGCCCGCAGTCGGGCGCGTTAATAATGCCTATGGAGACAGAAATTTGGTATGTTCGTGTCTTCCTATAACGGATTATATAACTAAGGAGATTTAATATGGAAGAATTGATTGATATATGTAATGTTTTGATGAGCGCTAAGGTTATTGCAGTTGTTGGGATTTCTGATAATCCGAATAAACCAAGTCGTGAGATAGCCGAAAAACTAGCTCAAAGTGGATACAAAGTATATGGAGTTAATCCAAATATAGAATCATTTGATGGCATTAAAGTTTATCCGTCATTATTAGATATTCCCGAAAAAATAGATATCGTTGATGTATTTAGAAGACCGGAACATATTCCTGAACACATTTCTGATATTTTAGCCGTGAAACCGAAAACTTTATGGCTTCAACAAGGGATTAGAAATGATATGGCTACAAAACCTGCTGAAGAAGCAGGAATTAATGTCATTCAAGATAAATGCATTGCGGTATATTATAATCTTTGCCAATCTACTAATAAAAAATAATACACTTGAGAATACCTTGTTTTAATATATTATTCTTACTTATAGCTCTGTTATCGTTATCGTTAAATCTCAATGCACAAAGCGGAAAAATAGTTATCGATTCGATAAAAATTAGCGGTAACGATATCACAGAGGATTTTATAATTCTAAGAGAATTATCGTTTAAAGAAAAAGATGTTGTAGATAATAGAACATTAAAATTCAATAAGGAAAGAATTTTTAGTCTCGGGCTTTTTACTTCAGTTGATCTTGATATTGAAAAATTCCCTAAGTATAATCAATTAAATATAGTTGTCGAAGAGAGCTGGTATATTTATCCGATCCCTTTTATTTCTCGTTCTAATCAAAAAAAGAATTCATATTCTTATGGTGTAAATGTCGAGATAAAGAATTTTCGCGGCAGGAATGAATATCTGAAAGGATCAACTACTTTTGGGTATGACCCATCATTTTCTGTTATGTATGATAATCCGGCATTTTTATTTAAGGATGAACTTGGAATGAGGGTCGGTCTCAGCTATTCAAAAACTAATAATAAGAATAATGCTATAAATGAAGCGGTAGGAGGCGAATTTACTACTGAAAATTATGGCACTGATTTTATGCTTTATAAAAGACTTAATCAATTTGATATCATAAGTGTGCCGACTTCATTCACTTATATCCACTATCCGAATAAAATTGATAGAAGTATAACAGCATCTCGTGAAAGTATTGATAGAATATTGGCAGTTGGAATAAGTTATCTCCATGATTCACGCGACTTAAAACAATTCCCAAAAGAAGGGTTTTTCCTATATACTAATGTATCGCATAAAGGATTTGGGATCACTGATATTAATTACAATGTACTCTATTTTGATGTAAGGTATTATCAGCCAATAAACGATTTTCTATTCTCAAAATTTAGATACACAAATAGATTGACATCTAATACAGTTCCATTTTTTGATTTATCTTATTTGGGCTATGGAGAAATAATAAGGGGAAGAAGAGATGACCAGAGAGAAGGCAATAATCTTTTCAAAGGTTCGGTGGAACTCTTTACACCAATTCTCGAAAATCTTAATTATAAATTTAAACTCCCACTTATTCCCAAAAGTTTAACTTCGGGTCGAGTTGGAATCTATTTCAGTGTATTTGCAGATGTTGGAACGGTTCTAAATAATAATAATCAGGGTATTGCCATAGATATGTTAAGTGGTGGTTATGGTGCAGGAATTACTATTCTCATTCTTCCTTATAATTCCATCCGATTCGAATACGCATTTGGGCAAAAAAATAAAGGAGAATTTTCGATTGATACAGGAATTTCTTTCTGATATTGAACTATATTTTTCATCTGAGATTTCAGGTGATTTAATAACTCTTTATGGTGATGAATTTCGACATGCCGTTCATGTTATGCGCCATAAAATTGACGACACTCTTTTCATTACTGACGGTAAAGGAAATATATTTGAAAGCTCAATTATAAAAATAGAGAAGTCATCTCTAAAGTCAAAAAATTCTGGAATTAAAAAAATTGAATCGCCATTTAAGAATATCACTGTTGCTATCCCACGCTTAAAGAGTCAAGATCGATTTGAATTTGCTATTGAGAAATCAATTGAACTTGGAATTTCTAATTTCATCATTTTCGAATCAGAAAGGACAGTTGCAAAAGGGAGTAAGATCGAAAGATGGGAGAAAATTGGTCTAGCTGCAATGAAACAGAATTTGGGAGCATACTTGCCACAATTTCAATACTTTTCAAAATTTCCTGATTTATTAAATTCTGACAAAGAATTAATTGTTTTTGATTTACACGGTACAAAAAAATGGAGCACGTTTCTACAAAATGAATTTAATTTAAATCAAAAATACCTTTTGATTTATGGTCCGGAAGGTGGATTAACCGAAGGAGAGTTGAACATGGTAATTGGTGCTAAATATTACATTAATAGAAGTAGGCTAAGAGTAGAAACGGCTGTTATATCCGCCGTTTCCTTAATGCAAATTATACTATAAACTTTCGATTGTCGATTTAATCAAATTCTCAAATGATTCTTTAGCAATTTGCCCTGTTTCGATTACTTCTTTATGTGTAAGTTTAGTATCTGATAACCCTGCTGCAAAATTCGTTATACAGGATATTGCCCCCACTTTAATTCCGAGAAATGCTCCGAAAATTGCCTCATGCACAGTTGACATTCCAATTGCATCGCATCCAAATCGCTTAAACATCATTATTTCTGCAGGTGTTTCGTAAGAAGGTCCTTTTGAAAACCAATAGCTTCCTTCTTTTAAGATAACATTTCCTTTCAATGCTCCGGTTCTTATTTTATTACTTAAATCTTTTGAAGGGAAATCTAAAAAGGCATTTTTTTGCTCTAATGAACCAATTCCAAGAACTTCTGCAACTTCTTTATAAAGATTCATATAATTAAAAGAATTTACTAACATTAAATCGCCCGGATGAAAATAATCATTTACTCCACCTGCTGCATTTGTTAAAATTAAGTTTTTACAACTAGTTTTTGAAGCGAGATAAATGGGGAGCAGGCATTCTGATAATTGATAACCTTCATAAAAATGAATTCTTCCTTGGAATAAAAGTACTTTCTTACCTGCGTATAAACCAGCTATTATTTTCCCCTTATGTCCCTCTACTGTCGATGAAGGATAACCGGATAACTCCTTTGTTTCAAACGAGTTAATTACTTCCAAATGAGTAGCAAAATCGCCTAATCCACTTCCTAGAACAATGCAGACGTCAGGTACGAAATTGATTTTCTCTAAAAATTGTTCTATCGTTTTTTCATATTTAAGTTCAAAATTAATCATGAGAAAAATGCCCCTGCTAATGTTGCTGTTAATAAAGTTGCTAAAGTGCCACCGAGTACAGCTTTCAATCCAAGTTGAGCAAAATCAGACCTTCTCTCGGGAGCAAGAGGTGATAAACCACCTATTTGTATCGCAATAGAACTGAAATTTGCAAATCCACATAATGCATAAGTAGCCATAAATATTGCTTTTTTATCTATCAAAACATTATTTTGTATTTGTGTCCCCATATCCAAATAGGCTACAAATTCATTTAAAACGACTTTTGTTCCTAATAAACTCCCGAATTGAAAACTTGCATCCCATGGAACGCCGATTAAAAAGGCAAGATATTGAAGAATTAATCCAAAAAATAACTGAAGACTTAATGGCTGCCCGAATTGGGCTATTAGATATGAATTTACTCCGATTACATTTCCAAAAGCAGTAAGTGAATAGTTTAGTAACGCGATTATTGCTATGAATGCAATCAACATAGCGGCAACATTTAATGCTAAAGTGAGCCCTTCACTCGCTCCTTGTGCAGCTGCTTCTATTACGTTTGAGCCGTTTTTTTCTACTTTTATCTTAACCGTTCCTTTCGTTACCGGCTCTTCAGTTTCAGGAATTAGTATCTTTGATATAATTAGCGATGCGAAAGCAGCCATTACACTAGCCACGAGTAAGTGATTGGCAAATATTAATTGCGCTTGTGCTAGGGGAATGTTATGTGTCGTTGAATAAGATTGTCCGAGAATCTGAATATAAGCAGCCATTACGCTTCCGGCAATTGTAGCCATTCCGCCAACCATTATAGTCAATAGTTCACTTTTTGTCATATCCTTTATAAATGGTTTTATCATTAATGGTGCTTCCGTCTGACCAATAAAAATATTTGCCGTATTAGAAAGCGATTCTGCTCCTGAAGTACCCAATAACTTCTGCATTACCCATGCCATTCCTTGAACAATTCTCTGCATTACACCAAGGTAATAGAGAACTGACATTAAACTTGCGAAGAAAATAATAATTGGGAGCACTTGAAAAGCGAAAAACATTCCTAAAGAGCCATCAGTACCGGGACTTAAAGCCAGATTACCAAAAATAAACTTAGAACCTTCGGTAGTGAAATTCAAAACTAATACGAAAAATCCACTTATAAATGTAAAAAGAGACTTCAAGTAACCTAAAGGAGCGAAAAAGTTTGAGAGTTCATCTCCTTTTAAAATAAAAATCGCTAAAATTAACTGGATACCTAATCCCTTAGCTACCAATTTCCAATTAATCGCTCTCTTATTATTAGAAAAAAGATATGCAATAGAAATCAGTACTGCAAAACCTAAAATACCCCTTAAAATGGAAACGAAATCCATAATTCTCCTTTAATACATTTTAATCTATGGAATATAATGACATTTTCTGCATCGAGCTTCGTAACTATCAGAAGCACCAACTAAAACTCTTTCTTGGGTGGCTGTTTTTCTCTGTGTCTTATCGGCTGGATTACCGCAAACCACGCATATTGCTAAAGTCTTTGTAATAAATTCGGCTCTTGCTAATAATTGAGGCATCGGTTCAAAAGGAATACCTCTATAATCTTGGTCTAATCCTGCAATTATTACTCTTTTACCCGAATTTGCTAACTCTTCTACTACATCTATTAAACTGTTATCAAAAAACTGAGCCTCGTCTATCCCTATTACATACGAATCTCTTGATAAATTTATGATTTCTTGTGGTTTTTCTATTAAAATTGATGGGAGTGATAACTCGCTATGAGATACTATATTAGTAGAGGAGTATCTGACGTCAATTGTAGGTTTAAAAATTATGACATTTTGCTTAGCAATTTGAGCTCGGCGTAATCTTCTTATTAATTCTTCGGTCTTACCGCTGAACATACAGCCGGTTACAACTTCAATCCAGCCGGTATCTTGCGGTGTAAAATGAGGCGAATAATTTATCATCTGTTTAAAAACTCCTCGCCAAATGAATGTGGAATTAATTCAGATATTTTATAAACTTTTGGTGTATTGTCATTATCTAATAAAATCACTTCCAAATCTTTACCGCATAAATCAAGCAGTACTTGTCTGCACGCACCGCATGGAGGACAGTAAGTGGCCTTATCGCTTGTAATTGCAATCGCCTTAAAATTTCGTTCTCCTTGGATAAAAGCCGAAAAAAGTGCTGTCCTTTCTGCACATATCGTAAGACTATATGAAGAAGTCTCGATATTTGCTCCGTGATAGATTCTACCATCCTCGGTTAATAATGCAGCACCTACATGAAAATTTGAGTAGGGAGCATGAGATTTCTTTGTTGCTTTGATTGCTTCATTCATTAATTCAATTGGAGTCATTGAGTTTTATCCTAAAATTATTCCTTCATCATAATATTTACTTTTTATTTCCGAAAGGAAGCGAGATGGTTTTGAAAAGTCACTTCCTCTATATCTTTCATAAATAAATTCGGGATACGAAATATATAAATTTTGTTTTGCTCTTGTTACTGCCACGTAAAATAATCTTCTCTCTTCTTCCAATAATTCCAATTTTCTTTCAGATTGAGCAGAAGGGAAAACACCATCGATTACATGCATAATAAAAACAGTATGCCATTCCAATCCTTTCGCCGAATGAATTGTAGATAGTGTTAAAAATTCTCTATCCTCAGGAGGTGCTTCCATATCGACAACACTATTCTGAGGAGGGTCCAGCGCTAAATCAGAAAGAAAATCATCCAAGGATTTATATTGCTCCGATACATTTAGAAAAGTGTCTAAATCTTTCTTCCGCTTTTTATGGTCATCATATTTTTCTTCAAAATATGGCTCATAATATCTCATAACGAGTTCTACTTTCTCCGCAGTGAGGCTGTTTTTTGTATGAAGTTGATGCAATAATTCAAATAGGGGATACAAACGGTCGTTCATATATGATGTTTTTATCTTCTCGGGATGTGATTTTAGAGATACTAATCCTGTTGATACAGATTCAATAATAATCTGCGCCTTCTTTGGTCCCACACCTTCATGCAGCAGGAGCACGCGATACCAACTAACGAAATCCAAAGGATTTGATGCTATTCTCAAAAACGCAATAACATCTTTTACATGTGCAGATTCCACAAACTTCATTCCGCCGAATTTTTGGTAGTTTATTCCTGCTTTATTAAGCTCAATTTCAAGATCAAAAGTAGTGTAAGATGATCGGAAAAGTACTGCTATATCTGAAAGGGGAATCCCTTCCTCCCTTAATTCTAATATTCTCTCTGTAATGAATTTTGATTGCAGATTCTCATCTTTTGCTTTAACAATTACAGGAAGTTCACCCCCTAACTTATTAGTAAACAACTCCTTAGGGTATTTCTCTATTGCA
Source organism: bacterium BRH_c32 (assembly GCA_001516025.1). Classification (GTDB taxonomy): domain Bacteria; phylum Bacteroidota; class Ignavibacteria; order Ignavibacteriales; family Melioribacteraceae; genus BRH-c32. The sequence goes on from LOEU01000021.1 coordinate 117,370, forward strand.
TTTTCTAATATTTGATTTGCGAAGTCTAGTACCGGCTGTGTGCTTCTATAATTCTCTTCTAATAAAACTAATTTCACATCTTTAAATAAGTATGGGAATTCAATTATATTTTTAAAGTCCGCTCCGCGAAATGAATAGATAGATTGTGAATCATCTCCCACAACCATTACATTTTGTCTAAGCTTTGATAGGGCTTTAATTATATCAGACTGAAGTTTATTTGTATCCTGATATTCATCGACCATTATGAACTTTATCGATTCGATTAGAGATCGTGCTCCGGGTCCGTCCGCTTTTAGAAAATCACGCAAGAAAACTAAAAGATCATCATAATCAAGTAAATGATTCTTTCTCTTGTAGGAAATGTAAAGATTTTCAATCTCCTTTATTTTATCGATATAATTAAGATAATCGGGATAATCAGCCATTATAATCTCTTCGATCTCTTTTTCGGTGTTTACTTTGAGACTAAGTATCTTAAATATTGTCTGTTTCTGAGGAAATTTCTTCTTCAATTCAGCTAATTTTAGCTGACCGCGAATCAGATTTATAGCATCTTCCGAATCACCTTGATCCAAAATTGTAAAACTACTATTGAGATTAAAATAGGAGGCGTATCTTCTTAGTGTAATATTTGCGAATGAATGAAAAGTGCCACCATTAACTTTAGAGCATCGATTATCTAATAGAGCACTCGCTCTGCTCATCATCTCTTTTGCGGCTTTTCTCGTGAAAGTGAGTAACAGAATAGACTTCGGATCAAACCCTAATTCCACTAAACGAGCAACTCGGTAAACTAAAGTTCTGGTTTTTCCGCTTCCTGCTCCGGCAATAACTAAAAAAACACCTTCTAAAGCAGATACTGCTTCATATTGTGCTGGATTTAACGAGTTTTCATAATCAATCTTAAAATTTATTTCATTAGCTATTACAGGTAATGCATTCGTACGTTTGAGAGTAAAACTTTTGGTCATCTTCTGCGGAGCGCTTTTGGTTTGTTTAATATCTCGGTTATTATAATCATATCTTTCAAAGCCATATTATTATCGAGTTTAGACCTAATTGCCATTACTTTTTCATTTTTTGCACTACTAAAATGTTCAACTTTAGAGGCAATACTATCTCCTCTACTTTTAAAAATATCAGTTCTAGATGCGTTCGAGTATTTCGATTTTGCATTATAAATCGTCTCTAAAGAGGGTGCTAAATCATAATCAACTATCTTTTTCTTCTGTTCTTCTATTTTATTAGAAACCTTAAATTCAGATTCCTTAAACTCGGATTCCGGGTCCCAAGTATTAACTTCACCATATTGGTTCGGTCTCTCAATTGTAGACCAATCATCGGTTTTCGGCATCTTTACACCAAACATCTCTTCCAAAATATCCTTATTGGATTTCTGAGGTGTTCTAGGAGAATCGGGAGCAGGTTTCCTTGCTCCCGATGTCATAAATCTATCATCATCCGATTGGTTCCGGTAACTCCTTTGTTCAGTAATTGTACCATCCGGTCTCTCATTCGCCCTAGCCTTCTTTCTTGCTTCTTCTGCTTTTCTCTTTTTGTTTTTATCACCAAAAAGTCCGCCTAGAATACTTACAATAAAGAAAAATGCTATTAAATAATCTATTATAGAATCCATATTCAGTTCTTATTCTTTCTTGTCGGTTGGTGGTTTTGCTATCGAATTTCTCATATCTGTATCTGCTTGAACGTTGCGTAAATTGTAATAATCCATTATACCAAGATTGCCACTTCTGAATGCTTCTGCAATTGAGCGAGGTATTTCTGCTTCAGCTTCTACTACTCTTGCCTTCATACGAGAAACTTCGGCTGTCATTTCTTGCTCTAAAGCCACAGCAGCAGCTCTTCTTTCCTCTGCTTTTGCTCTGGCCACTTTCAAATCTGCTTCCGCTTGATCAGTCTGTAAAATTGCACCAATGTTTGTTCCTACGTCCACGTCCGCAATATCGATTGAAAGAATTTCAAATGCAGTTCCTGCATCCAATCCCTTAGCCAATACTACTTTTGAAATACTATCAGGATTCTCAAGAACTTCTTTATGTGATTTGCTTGAACCAATAGTAGAAACGATACCTTCACCAACTCTTGCTAGAATCGTTGCTTCGGTAGCTCCACCTACTAATCTCTCCAAATTTGCTCTTACCGTAATACGAGCGATCGCTTTTAATTGAATACCATCTTTAGCAACGGCTGCTACCATTGGAGTCTCAATTACTTTTGGAAGTACTGACATTTTTACTGCTTCGAGTACGTCTCTTCCCGCTAAATCGATTGCGGCTGCTTTTTCAAATCCTAAATCTAAATTAGCCTTGTTTGCTGAAATTAATGCATTCACTACCTTTGTAGGATTTCCACCGGCAAGATAATGTGCTTCTAATAAGGATAGATCAACTTCAATTCCTGCTTTAGTTGCAGAAATCAAATTCCTTACAATAACCTGTGGTGATACTTTTCTTAATCGCATACCTACTAAATCACGGAATATTTTTACTTTAACTCCGGAAAAATATGCCGTTATAAATAATCCAACTGGTACGAAATATAGAAAAAATGATAAAATCACTATTGTTGCAAATATAATTAACAACGAAAATCCTGTTTGCACGTCCATTTATTGCTCCCTTTTTGACTTACTTTTTATATTATTAAAGTTATCAATAATTATCACGTAAAACAAGATATATAAATTCGTATTATATCTAAATTTTTGACTATTTTAGTGCCTTGATTACAGCAATATGGTTATTTATATTTAGGAAACATTTAAGATGGATTTTTTATTTGAATCCAATAAAAAGAAGGTGAATTTATGGATGGTAATTTTTCAGAACGCGTTCAAGAAGTAATAAGACTTAGTAGGGAAGAAGCTTTAAGAATGGGACATGATTATATCGGGACAGAACATCTTTTACTCGGAATTATTCGTGAAGGGCAGGGTGTGGCTGTTAGAATTATTAGAAATCTTGAAGTCGATTTAATAAAACTTAAAAAAGCTATTGAAGATACAGTTAGAACTGCAGGAGGTACTCTTACTATTGGTAATATTCCGCTTACCAAACAGGCAGAAAAAGTATTAAAAATAACTCAGATCGAATCGAAAATTTATAAATCAGATGTTATTGGAACTGAACATATTCTTCTCTCTCTTTTAAGAGATGAGGATAATATAGCTACTCAAATCCTTCATCAATTTAATTTGACTTATGATGCAGCCCGCGCTGAATTAAATAATATTCTAAGTGCAAGAGCAGGGCTTGGTGATAAAGCAGCTCCGCAATCTCCATTCGGTACAACTGCTAAAAAAACTGAAAAAACTAAAACTCCTGTACTCGATAATTTCGGCAGGGACCTTACTAAATTAGCTAATGAAGATAAACTCGACCCCGTTGTAGGAAGAGAAAAAGAGATCGAAAGAGTCGCTCAAGTTCTTTCTCGAAGAAAAAAGAATAATCCCGTTTTAATTGGCGAACCGGGAGTTGGCAAGACTGCAATTGCAGAAGGTCTTGCTCTTAGAATTATTCAAAGAAAAGTACCTCGCATCCTTCAGGATAAAAGAGTTGTTACTCTGGATCTTGCCGGGCTGGTCGCAGGCACTAAATATCGCGGTCAGTTTGAAGAGAGAATGAAAGCTCTTATGACTGAATTAGAAAAAGCAGATGATGTAATTTTATTTATAGATGAACTTCATACAATAGTTGGTGCCGGCGGAGCATCAGGGTCTTTGGATGCTTCTAATATGTTTAAACCTGCTTTAGCACGCGGCGACATACAGTGTATTGGAGCTACTACTCTTGATGAATATCGTAAGTTTATTGAAACTGATGGTGCTCTCGATAGAAGATTCCAAAAAGTTATGATCGATCCTCCATCTGTCGATGAAACTATCCAGATTCTCAAAAATATTAAATTCAAATACGAAGAACATCATCATGTTAGATATACTGATGAAGCTATTATTAATTCAGTAAAATTAAGCGAGCGATATATTACAGATCGTTACCTTCCGGATAAAGCAATCGATGTTCTCGATGAAGCTGGTTCAAGAGTTCACATGGGCAATTTTACTGTTTCTGAAGAGATTCTTAAACTCGAAGAAGAGATTGAAGAAGTTAAACTGCAAAAAGTTTTGGTTGTAAAAAAACAAGATTATGAGGAAGCAGCTCGTCTAAGAGATAGAGAAAGAACGCTTCAATCCGATCTCGAAATAGCAAAACGTGAATGGGATACTAAAACTAAAGACTTGGTATTCGATGTAACAGAAGAAGATATTGCAACTGTCGTAGCAATGATGACCGGTATCCCGGTTACTCGAGTAGTTCAAGCTGAATCAGAAAAATTATTGAAAATGGAATCTGCTCTTAAACAAAGAATCATTGGGCAGGATGATGCAGTTATAAAGCTAAGTAAAGCAATTCGTAGAACCAGAGCCGGATTGAAAAGATCAAATAAACCGATTGGTACTTTTATTTTCTTAGGTCCAACCGGTGTCGGTAAAACGGAATTAACAAAAGAATTAGCTCGTTACCTTTTTGATTCAGAGGATGCTCTTATTAGAATCGATATGAGCGAGTATATGGAAAAATTCGCCGTATCTAGATTAGTAGGTGCCCCTCCCGGATATGTAGGTTATGAAGAAGGAGGACAGCTTACTGAAAAAGTTCGCCGTAAACCATATTCAGTTGTTCTATTCGATGAAATTGAAAAAGCACATCCCGATGTTTTCAATATTCTTTTACAAGTGCTTGATGATGGTACTCTTACAGATAGTCTCGGAAGGAAAGTCGATTTTAAGAATACAATTATTATTATGACTTCAAATGTTGGGACAAGAGATATAAAGATTGGTGGTGGTTTTGGCTTCGGCAAAGGGACAGAAGCTGATGAGTATTCGCAACTCAAAAATACCGTTGAAGATGCTATGAAACGTTTATTTAATCCTGAATTTATTAATCGTATCGATGATGCTATCGTATTCAGATCCTTGGATAAAGAAGATATCAAGAAAATTATTTTTATTGAGATGAAAGAATTGATTAAAAATCTCGCTGAAAATAAAATGACTGTTGAGCTTACAAAAGGAGCGGTTGAATTTTTAGCTGAAAAAGGATTCGATCCTAAATTCGGGGCTAGACCACTGAAAAGAGCAATCCAAAAATTTATCGAAGACCCGCTTTCAGAAGAATTATTACTATCTAACTTTAAAGATGGTGATAAAATTGTAATTAAACATAAAAAGAAATCTGAAGAATTATATTTCGTCTCCGGTAAAACTAATGATATTGAAGATACCGAAGAAACAACTGAAGAAGAAACTAAAGAAAATAATTAGGAATAAAAATGATTTCTAAAGATAAAGTATTAAACATTTTTTTGAATACAAATGCCCTTTTGACAGGGCATTTTTTATTAACTTCGGGAAGACATAGCGATAAATATTTCCAATGCGCTCTAGTTCTTCAATATCCGGAGTATAATATTTTATTGGCTGAACAGTTAGTAAATCATATAACTGAATTGGAAATTGATACAGTTATTTCACCTGCAATTGGTGGTATCTGCGTCGGTCAAGAAGTAGCTCGCCAATTAAACAAAAAATTTATTTTCGCCGAACGCGAAAATGGGAAGATGTCACTTAGACGAGGATTCAAAATTAATGAAGGTGAAAAACTTTTTGTTTGCGAAGATGTTGTTACTACAGGTGGTTCTGTATTTGAAGTAATGGAATTAGTAAAAGAGAATAATGCAGTCGTAACCGGTGTCGGTATGATTGTCGATAGAAGTAATAAGAGAGTTAATTTCGGGGTTCCTCAATTCAGCACTCTCGAATTGGATGTAATTTCGTATTCACCTGATGAATGTCCGTTTTGTAAAGAAAATATACCGTTTGTTAAACCGGGTTCACGTAAAATAAAATAGAGATAAAAATGAAACTTTGGCAATTATTCTTTTTGCTTCCGACTCTTTTAATAGCTCAAATTAAGTACAATGATTATTTTACCGAAAAAACTATGCGTTTCGATTTCACACATTTCGGAGATAAAAACTCCGAAGAGATCGGATTCGATAAAATTATCGAAGAAGGGGATTGGGCAGGAACTAAAATCAATCTTATCGATCCATTCGGTTATGGTAATTATAAATTTATTTTGAAAGACTCCGATTCGAATAAAGAAATTTATTCGATGGGTTTTTCCACTCTCTTTATGGAATGGCAGACTACCGAAGAAGCAAAGACAGTTAAAAAATCTTTCGAAGGCTCTATCCGATTTCCGTTTCCCAAATCTAATTCAGTATTAGAAATTTATAGAAGAGATAAAAAAGGGAATTTTGTAAAAAAATTAGAATATAATATTGATCCTCAAAGTTATTTTATTCATAAAGAAATGAGATACAATTTCCCAAATTTCAAAGTTCATTACTCAGGTAATAGCAATGAGAAATTAGATATTGTTTTTGTCCCTGAAGGATATACTAAAGAAGAGATGACGAAATTCAAAAAAGATTGCGAAAGATTAAGTAAATCTTTATTTAGTTATGAACCATTTTCTAATTATGAAAATAGTATAAATATTTGGGGAGTTGAAGCAGACTCTAAAGATTCCGGTACTGATATTCCGGGTGAGAATGTATGGAAAAATACAATTATTAGTTCCAACTTTTATACCTTCGATAGCGAACGTTATTTAATGACTAGTAATTATTTTGATGTAAGAGATATCGCCGCTAATGCTCCTTATGACCAAATTTATATAATTGTTAATACTTCAAAATATGGTGGAGGCGCAATTTATAACTACTATTCTCTTACAGGTGCCGATCATAAATTAGCAGGTCAGGTTTTTGTTCATGAATTTGGTCATGGATTAGCAGGTCTTGCGGATGAATATTCCGGTGATGATACTTACCTAGATTTTTACCCTCTTGATGTTGAACCGTGGGAACCAAACGTTACTACATTAGTTAATTTTGAAAGTAAATGGAAATCAATGCTTGATAAAGATACTCCTATACCTACTCCGGCAACTGATAAATTTAAATCGAAATTAGGAGTGTTTGAAGGTGGCGGATATGTTGCAAAGGGAGTATATAGACCTTCGGTAAATTCTCTTATGAATTCGTTTTCAGTAAATGAATTTAATCCGGTTTGTAAAAAAACATTGAGCGATTTCATTAACTACTATTCCAAATAATAAATGATACAAAAAAAATTATACCGTGCTTTAGAAAATATTGCTTCCAAACATTTTAATACTGAAAAAGAATTATTGACAGAAATTCTCGAAGAACTCATTAATGATCCTCGGACTGATATTTTGGGTGGAAGGGTTTGGCAATTAGATTCGGTTGAACATACTTATAGATTATACTTCCAATGCGGTAAGGTGCAAAAAATTCCTAAATATTTTGCGCTCAAAATTGAAGATTATCCAGTTTTCGATAAGATAACCGAAGAGAGAACAATTCTCGCTAGCGAAACTAATGAAACGCTTATTTCAAAAGGGATATTTAAATATTCTGCCTCAGGAGTTGGAAGTAAAATTAGAGTTAATGGAAATAGATATTATGAATATCTTATCGCTCTCAATAGCAACGAGATCGGGAATGATTTAAGATATACTCTAAATATTGTTGCTACTGTTTTAACCTCTAAACTGCACGAAAGAAAAATCGCACAGTCACAACAAAGTTTAATCGCTGATCTCGATAAAGCGAAGCAATTACAAAAAAGTATTCTTCCCGAACATGAATACCGATTCCATAACTATGATATATTTGGTGTTACAATCCCCGCAGAAATTATTGGAGGAGATTTTTATGATTATCTCAAAATTGGCGATGAAGAAGACCGCCTTGGTGTAGTGGTCGGTGATGCAGCATCAAAAGGCATTGCAGCCGCTGCCGAAGCTATGTATATTTCCGGTGCCGTTAGAATGGCTTCTACTTTTCAAATGAAAATATCTCCTATGATGAATCGCTTGAATCAACTCATTAATAAAATATTTAGCGATGATAAATTCGCTACCTTATTCTATGGTGAATTATCTAACGATAAAAAGGGACTTTTCCTCTATGCTAGTGCAGGTCATAATCCTCCAATGTTTTATAGTAAATACAAAAATAAAATTTCATATCTTCAACCAACCGGACCATTAGTTGGTCCTGCTCCTAATTCCAAGTATGAAACCGATAGTATTAATTTTTATAACGGAGATATACTTGTAATATATACAGATGGCGTTGTTGAATCTGCCAATCATAAATATGAATTTTATGAAGAGAAACGTTTAGAAAAAATTATTAAAAAAAATGTAGATAAAACTCCAAAAGAAATTGTTGCTCTGATTCTGGATGATGTTATTAAGTTCTCCACTACCGAGAGCAAATATGTTGATGATAAAACAATTGTAGTTATTAAAAGGAAAGATAGATGAGCTTTTCCGAAAAAATATTTAATGCAGGAGTTGTCGGAGCCGGAGGTGCGGGTTTCCCAACTCATATAAAAGCAAATTCAAAAGTGGAATTTGTTCTTGTTAATGGCGCAGAATGCGAACCACTTATTCATAAAGACTATGAACTTATGAAAAACTTTCCATCTCAAGTTTTGGTAGGCGTAAGCGAAATGATGAAAAGTACTGAAGCTAAAAAATCTTACTTCGGTATTAAAGCTAAAAATAGTGCTGCAATTGAAGTGGTAGAAAAAAATAATTCAAATAATAGAATTGAAATGTGTCTCTTGGGTGATTTTTACCCTTCCGGTGATGAATATGAATTAGTTTATGCGGCAACAAAAAGATTGATCCCGCCTCATGGACTTCCGTTAGATGTAGGTTGCGTTGTCAATAACGTTGAAACTTTTTATAATATTTCAAATGCTCTTAAAGATATTCCCGTCATAGAAAAATTAGTAACGGTTACAGGTCTGGTAAAAGAACCGAAAACATTTTTTACTCCGATTGGCACATCATTTAAAGAATTAATTGAATTTGCCGGCGGTGCCTCCCTTTCGGAATATGCCATCTTTGTAAGCGGAATTTTGATGGGTCGCTTAACATTCGATTTAGATGAAGTCGTTACAAAGACTATTGCAGGAATCATTTTACTACCTAAAGATCATTATTTAGTTACTCGAATGAATCGACCTTTAAGCGGAATGAATAGAATAGGGAAATCAGCATGCGATCAATGTAGCTACTGCACGGAATTTTGTCCAAGATATCTTCTTGGATATGACGTACAACCTCATAAAGTAATGCGATCTCTTCAATTCACTTCAACCGGCGAAGCTGTTTGGAACCAATATGCCGACCTTTGCTGTTCATGCGGCTTATGTTCTCTCTATTCATGTCCTGAAGATTTATATCCCCGCGAAGCATGCGATCAAGGTAAAGCTGAACTTAGAAAAAATAACCAACGTTACGAACAGAAGAAACCAGTAAAGGTACATCCGATTAAAGAGGGAAGAAGAGTTCCACTAAAACAATTGATGAAAAGAATGGATGTACTTAAGTATGAACAGAAAACTCCATTTACTGAATCTAAACCGGAACCTAAAAGTGTAAAAATATTTTTAAAGCAGCATGTAGGCGCACCGGCTTCATTAAATGTATCGGTTGGCGATAAAGTTTCCAAAGGGGATTTGGTCGGAAAAATCGATGCAGGTAAGTTAGGTGCTAATATTCATTCATCAATTGATGGTGTAGTAACTAAAGCAAATGACAATTTTATAATAATTGAAAGATAGCAGGCAATTATGGAAATGAATTCACTAGGTTTAATAGAATTAACGAGTATCGCAGCAGGGATGCAAGCCGCAGATATAATGCTTAAAACATCTCAAGTGGAATTAGTACTTTCTAGGACAATCTGTTCGGGTAAGTATATGGTGCTCATCGGCGGTGATGTTGCAGAAGTACAAACGGCAGTTGATACAGCGGTGAATCAAATTGATTTTGCTGTAATTGATACATTCGTTATTCCAAATGTCCATCCCGATATTTTTCCTGCATTAGCGGGACATTCAAAAATCGATAAATTGGAAGCACTCGGAATTATTGAGTCTTTTTCAGTTGCTTCACTAATTGAAGGTGCAGATGCAGCAATTAAATCTTCTAATGTAAAAATTATTGAGATTCGTCTTGCTATGGCATTAGGTGGAAAAGCTTTTTGTACCTTGACAGGTGAAGTAGCCGCTGTTACAAGCGCAGTCGAATCAGGAGCTCAGTTAATCGCTTCTAAAGGGTTGCTAGTAAATAAAGTTGTCATCGCTCAACCTCGTCCCGAACTCCTAAGCGAAATGATTTGAACATTCGATCTATATTTGTTTTCTGGATGTACTTTAAAAAATATTATATAAAAATATATGTGAATTATGAAACAAATATTAACCATACCAGTTCTTATTAAAGAAGCACAGAAATTTTGTATAAGTGAATCTAAAAGTGTAATCAAAGAATTGTTTGGAATTACTGATGGTAAAGCTATTGGCACTTACATGGAACACAGATTTAAACAAAGACTCCTTGACAAGTATGAATTATTAATTGGTTCTTCTGCAAATGGAATTGATTTACCTTCGGACGACATACTCACAGATATAAAAGTTACTTCTATTAAACAACCTCAATCATCATGTCCATTTAAAAGCGCTTATCAAAAAATATTTGGTCTTGGATACAATTTATTACTTTTTGTCTATGATAAAATTGACGATCCAATTTCAGTAACCTCAAATCTTCAATTCGTGAGTTGCGCATTTATATCTAAAGAAAGAACTGCAGATTATTCTACTACATATCGATTAAGGCAAATGGTAAGTGATAAAGCTAATCTTAATGATATTATTTCATACTTGAGTGATAAAAATATTCCAGCTGATGAAATAACATTAGAGAAATTAGCCCATCAAATACTTATTTCGCCTCCGGAACAAGGAATATTAACAATCTCCAATGCATTACAATGGAGATTGCAATATCAAAGAATTGTGGATTTGGAAGAGGATATATCCGGGGTAACTCAAATTGTAAAGCGAACAAGAAATCAATGAAAATATTTGATGGAAATATTTCTTTACAGGTTTCCGAATTCCTCAATTCAAAGTTAAGGAACATAGATGATTTTATTATAGCTAATGCTTTTCTTTTAAAATCTTCCGGAATTATAAATTTTTTTAATAACGCCGAAGATTTTGAATGTCTTAAGAATAGTATATTAGAACCAATTAGTAGAGTTAGTGACCCGGACAGAACAGAATATGGAGATTTCCAAACGAATTTCAAGTTATCTTTAAAATGTGTGTCAATCATAAATGAAGTGTATCCTAATCCGGATATTTTAATTGAACCAACAAGTGGTGTAGGAAATTTTATAATATCGGCTTTAAATCAATTTAAAAATCTAAAATACATTTATGCGATAGAAATTCATAAACCCTATATATGGGAAACGAAATTCAATATCTTGGAATATTTTCTTTCTAACAAGGAACAATTAAAACCTACTATTGAAATTATTCATTATGATGTTTTTGATTTTGATTTTTCTGTTCTAGCTAAAAAACATATTGGAGAGAATATAGTAATTGTCGGAAATCCTCCTTGGGTTACTAATTCTCAATTGGGGTCATTAAATTCATCTAATTTACCTCAAAAATCAAATTTTAAAAATCATAACGGTATCGATGCAATAACAGGTAAAGGTAATTTTGATATAGGTGAATATATAGTATTAATGCTATTAAACGCTTTCCAAAAATCAAATGGTTATTTTTCATTATTAATAAAAAATTCTGTAATAAAAAATATTATCCAACTCCAGAAATCACGGTCTTTCACTATTGCGGATATTAAAAGCTTTTCTATTGATAGCAAAAAAGAATTTGACGTTTCTGTAGAAGCTTCCTTTTTCTTATGTAAATTAAATTCAGAACCGGAATATTTTTGTTCCGTGAAGGACATCTATAAAAATTCAAGTTCAATAAGAGAATTTGGGTGGGTGGAGGATAAATTTGTTTCTAATTTAGAATTATACAAGAATAGTTATTCTCTTGATGGTAGATCACCTTTAGTTTGGAGGCAGGGAATTAAGCACGATTGTTCTAATGTAATGGAATTAAATAAAAATGATAATTATTATTTAAATAATATAAACGAAAAAATAAATCTTGAAGAAGAACTTATTTATGGCTTACTAAAGAGTTCGGATTTAAAAAACTTTGTAATTGATAAGACAAGAAAATTTACAATTGTACCTCAAAAAAATGTTGGTGATGAAACCAAATATATAGAGAAATTATATCCATTATTATTTAATTATTTAAATAAGAATAAAGACCAGTTTGATTCAAGAAAATCGATTATTTATAAAAATAAACCTAAATTTTCAATTTTTGGGATTGGTGATTATTCATTTATGCCATTTAAAGTAGCTATTTCAGGTTTATACAAAGATTATAATTTTAGCTTAGTTCTACCTTTCGAAAATAAACCAATTATGTTAGATGATACTTGCTATTTTATTGGATTCGATAATTTGGAATATGCTGCCTATACTTTAGTAATTCTTAACTCAGAAGAAGTAATGAATTTCCTAAAATCAATAACATTTAGTGATGCTAAAAGAATGTTTACTAAAGATATTTTGATGAGAATTGACTTATTTAAAGCTGCAAATAACTTTCCTAATAGTAGATTGAATAGAGAACTAAATTTGCTGAATAGTACTTTTAATTTGTCGATTAGTTTAGAAAAATGGGATAATTATATCAACGAATTACTTCGTACTAATGACAAAGAAATTCAGTTAAATATGTTTAATAGAAATCGTTAAGTATCAATTTTATCAACATCTTCTAAGTTGATAGTCATTAGATCATCATCGCTTAATGAAAATAGTTTCGATACTCTTTCTTCTTGATTGCTGATTGCTTTATATAAAATATTCCGTGCGGTGCGTGCGTTTCCGAATGATTTATCCTTATTACTGCAAATATCATTGAATATATCTAATAGAATTTGAAGTGCGCCTTCATCTAATTTGTAACCATTCTTTTCCGCTAAGTCTGCTGCTACACTAAGTAATTGTCTTGGATTGTAATCTTCAAAGACGAAAAAATTATTAAATCGCGATCCAATACCTGGATTTGAGTCTAAAAATGATTTCATTTCTTCCGGATTTCCGGCTATAATAACAGCTAATTGACCGCTGTAATCTTCCATCCTTTTCAAAAGTGTATCAATTGCTTCTTGACCAAAATCATTGCCACCGCGGAATAGTGTATAAGCTTCATCAATAAATAGAGTGCCACCGAGTGCTTCTTTTATTAATTTATCAGTCTTTGTAGCTGTCTGTCCTTGATATCCGGCAACAAGATTTGATCTATCCACCTCTACCAAATGACCTTTTTGAAGAAGACCAAGCTCTTTAAATATTTTGCTTATTAATCTTGCGATTGTCGTCTTACCGGAACCGGGATTACCCATAAACACACAATTAAGATTTTTTTCAATTACTTGAAGACCTCTTTCTTTTCTTAATTGAGCAACTTTAAGTCCACCCATTAATTTGAATACGCCTTGCTTTACGTTTTCTAGTCCTGTTAATTGGCTTAGCTCATCAATGTATTTTTGAAGCTCTAGTGGATCGCCTTTCACTTCATATTCTTTAGCTTGATTCTCTTTTTTTGAAATAACATCTTGAATATCTTCCAATTCAATCTTATTTATTATTTCATCGATCCTCTCGGCTTGTGGAATGTCCGCAACTCGCAATAATAATTTGGTCTTGGCAGTTTCAATTATATTTCTCGCTATACGAGCATTGCCAAATTTCTTATCTCTATTCCTATAGACTTCATTGAAATATTTACATAATTCTTCCTTCGCTTTTTCGGAAATAGATTTTTTATCTTTTTCTAAAGAAAGATTAATGATAGTTGATAATTCTTCGGGAGTGTAATCCTCGAACATAAAAGTTTTATTAAATCTAGAAAGCATTCCCGGATTGCTGTTTATAAAATCATTCATTTCGTCCGTATAGCCCGCAGCAATACAGATAAATTTACCCCTGTCATCTTCCATTCTCTTTAGTAGAATATCGATCGCTTCTTTTCCAAAATCGTTCTCGCCGCCTTCTTTTTTTACTAGTGCATAAGCTTCATCAATGAAGAGAGTTCCTCCGAATGAACGATCAATTATTGCACTTGTTTTCTCGGCTGTCTGTCCCACATAACCTGCCACTAATCCTTGCCGATCGGTTTCTACTAAATGTCCCTTCGGTAAAATTCCTAGTGCATTATATATCTTACTGAATATTCGTGCTACAGTAGTCTTACCTGTTCCGGGATTGCCCAGAAACAAAATATGTGAATTGAATTTTTGTGTAACATCTTCTCCTTCTTCAATGAAGTAACGAACCAGCTTCACTAAATCATTTATCTCTTTTTTTACAGAAGAAAGTCCTACTAATTTATTTAGTTCTTCTAACGATTCCTTAAGAGCTTCTTCATTGATAGGGAGGTGGACTACTCGCGCTTTTTCTCTTGTTATAACCGATTTAATATCATCGATTGTAAACAGATTTATTGAATCTTGAGTTCTTTCTGAATCTTCAAGATTTAAAACCCTTTTACTTATTTTGATCTTTGCTTCTTCAAATATTTTTCTTACTAATCGTGCATTGCCAAAGGATTTATCCCGTGAACGATATAGATTAATAAATTCTTTCTTTAATAATTCCTTCGCTTCATCATTAATTCTATAATCTTCCTTTGTTATCAGATTATCAAAAATTATTAAAAGCTCTTCAGGAGTGTAATCTTCAAAAATAAATGTGTGAGTGAAACGCGATTTTAATCCGGGATTTGAATTAAGAAATGTTTCCATATCATCGGGATATCCCGCTGCTACGACCGTAAAATCACCTTTTTTATCTTCCATTCTTTTTAAAATAATATCGATGGCTTCTTGACCGAAATCTTGACCGCCTCCTTTTTTAATAAGTGTATAAGCTTCGTCAATAAATAATACTCCACCCATTGCCTCGGTTATTGACTTATCGGTCTTTTGAGCCGTCTCTCCGATATACTGCCCGACTAAAGCAGCACGATCCACTTCCACTACATGCCCTTTATCAAGAAATCCCAGTGCTCTTAAAATTTCACCTATTAATCTCGCTATCGTTGTTTTACCGGTTCCGGGATTACCTATAAATACAGTATTAACGGCAATCTTTTCTTCAGTTTTTAATCCGTGCAACTTTCTATGTTTCTGATAATCCAAGAATGTAATAAAATCTTTTATAGAATTTTTTATGCTTGATAATCCTGTATAAGAATTTAATTCTTCTAATAATTCATCCAAGGACCTCAATTGTGCAGGAGAAGAATCTTTTATTTCTTTATCACTCGATTCTTCTTTATTTTTAATATCCTCAGCTAAGCGTTCATCTTCCTCAATAAGATGGTCATTAATAATAAAATTTCTTTCGCAGACTTTGAAATCATTTAAATATATTTCTACTCTTGCCTGTCCCTTTTTCCAAGTTCCACCGTTTTCGTTTCCATAAACTTGAGCGAAGATTATGGATTCCCATTCTTTTTTTACGTTTAGCCTAAAACTATTTCTAAATATTTCAAAATCATTAAGATACCATACTGCAAAACAATTATATAATAAATCATTTTTCTTATATGCGGGATTTGTGATAATTATTTCAGCACCAATTTTATTCGTCAATTCATCGAATTGAGAATAATATACTCGTTCGCTATTACTTTTGTCCTTATTCGCATCAAATAATTTAAGAGAGAGAACTTCTGCAAATTCATTTGGATAGATAATAGTTTCTGATTTTAATTTTATCTCATCTTTAGGTAATTCTCTTTTACCGATTTTCTTTTGTTTAATTTCTTCTCTCTTCGTATCAATAGATTTTTCAGATGCTGATTCGCTATTCTTAGCACTTTGTTTTTTTATTAAATTATAGATATTAATGAACTCGTTATTAGCACCTAATTCATTCTTAAGGGATTCTGCTTTTTTTAGAGCCGGCTTTATCTGAAAAAGATAAAACATTGATTCGAGTTCTTTTACACTCAATGCTGCTTTTAATTCCGAAGGAAGTTTCTCTTTTAGTAATAGTTGAGATAAATGAAGTGAATACCAGTATTCTTTTTGCTTAATTGCTTCTTCAAGTGATGAGATTATCTCTTTAATTTCGGGTAAAATTAATTTCGTCTTTTTGCTTGTAATACTTATTGCATTCTCTAAGAAGGATTTAGTAATATTTAGTTTCTCATTTTCTCCGTCTTCTAAAATTATTGCTAATTCTATCGCATTTAATGCTTCGTCGAATTTTCCTAATCCCGCTAAAGCTCTTACTTTAGAGATGTAAATATCCGCCAGATATTTTTTTTCTTCTTCGATAGTCTTGTCTATATCGGTGATAGCTCCTTCATAGATGCTCATTCGATTAAGTATAAATGCTCTATAATAACGTGCTTTTCTAGTATCACCTTTAAGCTCTAGTGCAAGATTAGCAAATTCCATTGCCTTTGCCGGATACCCATTCTCTAATAATGCAAGTGCATAACAGATGGCAGCATCTGAATCATCAGGTATAGCATTTATAACTTTTTCTGCATTTGTTAATGCTAATCGATATCTTCCATTCCAAAGATGTTCGTATGCTTCCTGCAATAATATATTTATGTTCTCGTTCATCTAAAATTAATTTTTAGTATCCATTTGTAAGAAAGCAAAAAATATCAAAAGATTTGCTAATTATCTAAATTTATTTTTAAGAGATAAATTTAACTTTTTCATTTATATTTCGTCTAATAAGATAATGAAATAGAGGAAGATATGAGAGTACGAATTTTACTATTGACAATAATAATGGCTACTTCTTTAGTCGGATGCCGAATGTGGGGTGTAAGAGGTAACGGAAATGTGAATGAAGAAGTAAGAAAAGTTGCCAATTTTAATAAGATTTATGTTGGCGGAGCATTTTCTGTTAAGATTAGAATTGCCGAGAAATACAGCTTGAAAATATCTGCCGAAGAAAATCTACTGGGTCTTATTAGAACAAGAGTCAGAGGCGATATATTAGATATCGATACTAAAAAAACTCTTTCTCCGAGAAAAGAAGTGAGTATATATATTACCACACCTGATTTAAATTATATCAATAGCTCGGGTGCTAATAATGTTTATGCAGAAGGGATTAATTCAGAATATTTTGAAGTAAATCTAAGCGGTGCAGGGAATGTTGATATTTCAGGTAAAACTAAAAAATTCAAAGCTGTTATCTCTGGTGCGGGAAGTATGGATGCTAAAAACTTAAAATCAGAAGAAACCAAAGTGAAGGTTAGTGGTGCCGCAAGTGCAGATGTATTCGCTTCTAAAAACATTGATGCAGAAGTTTCAGGTGTCGGCTCAATTGATTATTTTGGGAAACCGGAAAAAATTAGAACGAATGTTTCGGGTGTCGGCTCAATTAATCAAAAATAACAGAAAGAGAATATGAAAATAGGAATACTCGGGGGTGGGCAGTTAGCACGCATGTCTTTAATCCCCGCTGTACGTTTAGGTTTCGATGTAGCAATTTTAGAAAAAACTGGCAATTCCCCTGCCGGTAAATTAACTAAAAATGAATTTGTCGGTTGGGTCGATGATAAAAAAGTCTTTAATAAATTTATAGATACCTGCGATATATTTACTTTAGAAAATGAATTTATTGATTATAAATATATTGAAGCGATAGAGAAAAAAGGGAAGAAATGTGTCCCTTCTTCAAAGACTATCTCGTTGATCCAAGATAAGTTTATTCAAAAAAATGTATTCTCGGAAAATAGTATTCCGGTGGCTAAATTCATCGATATTAATTCTATATCGAATTACGCATCTATATCGAGTTTACTTGGAAGTAAATTTGTAGTTAAATCAAGAAAAATGGGTTATGATGGATATGGGAATGCTTTAGTCAAAAATAAAAGTGACTTTAGCAAAGCTCTTAAAAAATTAAAATCAAGAAATTCTGATCTGTATGCTGAATCTTTTATTGATTTTAGAAAAGAACTTGCCATAATAATAGTTAAAAGTAAAAACGAAATTGTATGCTATCCGGTGGTCGAATCAATTCAAAAAAATCATATATGTAAATTAGTTATTACTGAAGCAGACATTCCGGAAAAATCAAAGAAGGAAGTAATCAAAATTGCATATAAATGTATAGATGCAATCGATGGGGAAGGAATATTCGGTATAGAGTTTTTCTTGACTTCTGATGATAAGATCATCGTAAATGAAATTGCTCCACGCCCTCATAATACAGGTCATTATACAATCGATGCTTGCAGAACGTCACAGTTTGAAAATCATATCCGCGCGGTATTAAGTTTGCCTCTCGGGGATACAAGTATGCATAGACCTAAAGCTGTTATGATAAATATTCTTGGTAAAAAAAACGGCAATTCCGAAATAAAAAATTATAAAACTATTTTGAAACAGGCTGATCTTCATCTTCATTTATATGGTAAGGATGAATCACGAGAAGGAAGAAAAATGGGGCATATTACCGCAATAGGAAATAGCGTTGATGCTCTCTTAATTAAAGTAAAAAAAGCTGATCGACAAATAAAAATTTAGGTGAATTTATGGCTAATCCATTAGTAGGTATTATTATGGGAAGTGATTCTGATTTTAACGTAATGAAAAATGCAGGTGAAGTTTGCAAACAATTCAATATTCCTTACGAAATAAGAATTGTTTCAGCTCATCGCACTCCAAATCAAGTCAAAGAATATGCCGATTCAGCTTATGAAAGAGGGATAAAAGTAATTATTGCAGGCGCCGGCGGTGCTGCTCATCTTCCGGGATTGACTGCCTCTCACACCGCGCTCCCCGTAATTGGTGTGCCTGTTAAAAGCAAATCATTCGATGGAATGGATTCGCTTCTTTCGATTGTCCAAATGCCTTCCGGCGTACCTGTGGCTACTGTTGCTATCGATAATGCTAAAAATGCGGGACTTTTAGCTATACAAATTCTTGCCACCTCCGATGATAAATTATTTCAAAAATTTATTGATTTTAAGAAGGAAATGGAGAAAGAATCGATGGCTAAAAATGATAAATTGGGCTTAGTCTGATACTTTATAAACGGGGTCTCCGATAAGTTTCTTTGCATCCCAAGCAAAGTCAATCGCTTTTGCTTCTGTTCGATAAACGCAATTATCTACGTTGCAATATTTACATACTTCCGGCTTGCAATAATCCATGTGGATCCTAACGCTAAAGTTTGGGAATAATTTCTTAAATTCTGCTTCAATAAACTCTTCTTCTAGATGTGATTGCTTTATGGAAAAGTAGTAGGGAAGTATCATGTGAAAATCTAAAAATAATGTTTCGGCAGATTTCCAAAACCGAAGATGATGAATATCCATCCAATAATCTTTTTTAATTCTGTTTATTGTATCTAAGATAATCTGTAATGTCTCGGGGTCAGTTTCATTCATAATACCGCCGATCGATTCCCTCATTAATTTATATCCTGTATAAAGGATATTTAGCGCAACTATAATAGCAAAAATAGGATCTATAATTTGATAACCGGTGAGCATAACTACTACTAAGCCGACTACTACTCCTATACTCGTAAATGAATCTGTTAATACATGCTTTCCATCTGCTGTAAGAATTAAGGATTTAGTCTTTTTCCCTTTAGCAATTAGATAATAACCTAAAAATAAATTTATAATCCCTGCAGCGGCAATTATATAAGTACCAATATCAAGTTTCTCTATTTTGACGCCATTAATTAGACTAAGTAAGGAAAAATAGATGATTGTAATAGCAGCGGTAAGAATAAGAAAGCCTTCCACACCGGCAGAAAGATATTCAATTTTTCCATGTCCGTAAAGGTGGGATTCATCGGCAGGTTGTGCACTAAGATAAATGCTATATAATGCCATTGAAGTTGCCATTACATGGACAACAGATTCTGCAGCATCAGAAAATATCGCATTTGAACCTGTGATCAGATATGCAGACATTTTAAATATAAACATCCCAATTCCTACAAAAAGAGAGATGTAAGCCGCTTTTTTCTTTTCCGGTAAATTTTCTTGTACAAGCTTCATTTATCTTATTTCCTTTCCTCAAACTTAATGAAAGATTTGCAAATAGTATAATAGTTTCTCACAATTAGGAATATTTAGAATTAATTAACAAAAAACATTGTAAAAAATATAAAAAACCTTGAAAACAGCTTAAAAACAAATTAAGACATTGGCATACAATATGATTATATAAGGAATAAAATCAAATTAAATAAGAGAAAAAGATGCACAATCATATTTTTGAAAAATACGTACCCGGAGATAGAAGCAGTCTTATAGCTCTTTTACAGGACGTTCAAGAAATTTATGGCTATTTGCCTCAGGAAGCATTAAAAGATATTTCGGAATTTATAAAAGTCCCATTAAGCGGAATTTATGGAGTGGCTACTTTTTATAATCAATTCCGTTTGAAACCATTAGGAAAGAATGTTATCAGAGTTTGCAGAGGAACTGCATGCCACGTAAAAAATTCTGCTAATATTTTAATGGCTCTTGAAATGGAATTAGGTGTTAAAGCCGGTGATACTACAAGAGATAAATTATTTACTTTAGAAACTGTTGCTTGTATTGGCGCATGCAGTATTGCACCCGTGGTTAATATTAATCAAGAATATTTCGGAAGAGTTACCGTTAAAGAAATTCCTAAAATTCTAAAAAAATATCGTCAAGAAGAAGCTTTAAAATCGAAGTCAGAACAATCCGTGAGTGTAGAATGAAAAATTTTATTGAAACCTGCTGTAATGAATGTTGGCATTCTAGTGAAAATCCGTGCGAACAGTTTGTACTCTGCTGCACCGAAGGTCCCCTTTGCCATCAGAATCCTGAATGTAAAGAAAAATTTCAAAATCTTAATAAAGAATTACTTTATCAGAAACACGATATCCCTGTTATCTTTATTGGAATGGGAACATGCGGACTAGCATCAGGCGCTGAAAAAGTAAAAACTGCTATTGAAGAAGAATTAAAAAAACTAAATATCGAAGCAAGAATAGTCCCCACCGGATGTATCGGTTTTTGCGCCAGAGAAGTGATTGTTGATATAAAAGTACCAAATGAAAAAAGAGTCGCTTATTGCGAAGTTACTCCTAAGGACGTTCCTGAATTAATTAAAACTGCTATCCTTGAAAAGAAAATTTTTGATAGAAAATTTCTTGGAATTCATGGTCAGGGAGATGAAGGTCATATTAGTATTGATCAAGTTCCATTCTTCAAACGCCAACATAAAATTGTTTTAGAGAAATGCGGTATCATTAATCCCGATTCTATTGATGAATATATAGCTAATGGCGGATTCAAAGCATTAGATAAAGCACTTAGAATAATGACTCCGGAAACCGTTGTCAAAGAAGTAAAAGATAGCGGACTTAGAGGAAGAGGGGGCGGAGGTTTCGCTACCGGTCTTAAATGGGAAATTGCTCTTAAACAAAAAAATGATAAAAAATATATTATATGTAATGCAGATGAAGGTGATCCCGGAGCATTTATGGATCGTTCGGTTTTAGAAAGCGACCCATATAAAATGGTAGAAGGTATTATGATCGCCGCTTATGCAATTGGAGCTTCATCAGGTTATGTTTATTGCCGTGCTGAATATCCGCTCGCTATCGAAAGAATATTAAATGCAATCGCTAAATGTAAAGAATATGGACTTCTAGGAAATAATATTCTAGGAACAGATTTTTCCTTTGAACTGAAGATTAAAAAAGGTGCGGGAGCATTCGTATGCGGAGAAGAAACCGCATTAATTGCATCTATCGAAGGTAAAAGAGGTATGCCTAAACCTCGTCCTCCTTACCCATCGATTTCAGGTTTGTTTAATAAACCTACGGTTATTAATAACGTTGAAACATTTGCCAATGTTACATCTATAATCAACCGAGGTGCAAACTGGTTAAACTCTATCGGTACTAAAACAAGTAAAGGTACTAAAGTATTCGCACTTAGCGGTAACGTAAAATATAGCGGTCTTGTTGAAGTCCCTATGGGAATTACATTAAGAGAAGTGGTCTTCGATATTGCCGGTGGCATACCTGACGGTAAAAATTTCAAAGCGGTTCAAATCGGCGGTCCTTCCGGTGGTTGCTTACCGGATTCGGTTATGGATACTGAAATCGATTATGAATCATTGAAAAACGTCGGAGCTATGATGGGTTCGGGCGGATTCGTAATTATGGATGAAGATACTTGTATGGTTGATGTAGCTAAATATTTTCTGAATTTCATTAAAGATGAATCATGCGGTAAATGCGTTCCATGCAGAGAAGGAACTAAACGATTATTGGAAATTATTGAAAGAATCCCTACTGCTTATTCTGAAAAGACCAATAAACTCGAACAACTTCAGAGATTCAAAGGCATTATGCACATGCAAAGATTAGCTGATGTAATTAAAGATACTTCTCTTTGCGGATTAGGTCAGACTGCTCCTAATCCAATTCTCTCGGGTCTAAGATATTTTAGAGAAGAATATGAAGAACATCTATATGAAAGATATTGTAAAGCAGGTGTTTGTAAGGAACTATTAACCTATTCAATTGATAATGATATTTGTTCTGGATGCGGACTTTGCGCTAAGAAATGTTCTGTCGAAGCAATTGTAGGTGATAAAAAAATGCCTCATTATATTGTTCAAGAAAAATGTATCAAATGCGGTATGTGTGTAGAAACTTGCCGATTTGAAGCTATTACAGTTAATTAATTTGAAACCGGAGATAGAAAAAAATGTTAGAATTAACTATAAATAATATAAAAGTAAAAGCAGAAGAGGGGATGACGATTTTAGATGCCGCGAAATCAGTCGGTATTAATATTCCAACTTTATGCCATATGAAAGATTTATTCCCCACCGGAGCATGTAGAATTTGCGTTGTAGAGGTAGATGGAATGCGAGGATTAACCCCTTCTTGCGCTTATCCGGTTACAGAAGGGATGAAAGTTCAAACTAATACTCCGAGAGTCAGGATTGCAAGAAAAACCATCGTAGAGTTATTAATTGAAAATCATCCACAAGATTGTTTGGTCTGCGTCCGTAATAAAAATTGCGAATTACAAGATCTTTCAGAGACTTATAACGTAAGAGAACATAGATATTGCGGCGAGAAAAAAGATCATGCAATTGATATATCAAGTGCTTCGATGGAAAGAGACCCTGCTAAATGTATCTTATGTGGTAGATGCGTTAGAACTTGTGGAGAAATCCAAAAAATCGGCGCAATCGATTTTACGAATAGAGGTTTTTATAGCACTGTTACAACTCCTTATAATATTGGATTAAACGTTAGTGATTGTATCCTATGCGGTCAATGTATTCTTGTCTGCCCAACCGCTGCACTTAGAGAAAAAAGCAGCTCTAAAGAAGTAATGAATGCAATTACTGATAAAACGAAATTTACTGTAGTTCAAGTAGCTCCTGCAGTTAGAGCCTCCATCGGTGAAGAATATAATTTACCTCTTGGTACAAATGCTACGGGACAATTGGTAACTGGATTAAAACGACTTGGATTCGATAGAGTATTTGATACTAACTTCGCAGCCGATCTTACAATTATGGAAGAAGCAACTGAATTAATTCATAGGGTAAGTAATAATGGCACCTTGCCGATGTTTACAAGCTGCTGCCCGGGTTGGGTAAAATATATTGAACAAAATAGCCCTGAATTGCTCCCTCACGTTTCTACTTGTAAATCACCTCACGAGATGGAAGGTGCTGTATTAAAATCCTATTATGCTAAAAAAATGGGTTTGAAACCGGAAGAGATTTATGTTGTCTCTATCATGCCTTGCACAGTTAAGAAATTTGAATCCGGAAGAGCAGAACTATCTCAAGATAAGTTGCAAGATGTTGATGCTGTTCTTACAACTCGTGAATTGGTGAGATTATTCAAAGCCGCAGGAATCGATTTTAATGATTTACCTGAAGATAAATTCGATAATCCACTTGGAGATTCTACAGGTGCGGCTGCAATATTTGGTACATCAGGCGGTGTAATGGAAGCGGCTCTTAGAACTGCCTATTTCAAACTTACAGGCACTGAGCTTGATAATCTTGCTCTTGAAGATGTTAGAGGTAATGATGGATTAAAAGCTTCTACCATTGATATTAATGGTCTCGAAGTTAGAGTGGCTGTTGTTAATGGTATCGGAAATGTTGGTCCTGTTCTTGACGAGATAAAAAACGGTACTTCTAAATATCATTTTGTCGAAGTTATGGCTTGCCCCGGCGGTTGTATTAATGGCGGCGGACAACCTATTCATCAAAAACCGGAAAAAGTAAAAAAACGCGTTCAAGCTCTTTATGAAATAGATTCGAAAATGAAAAACAGACGATCACATGAAAATGAATCGGTACAGAAATTATATAAAGAGTTCTTAATCGAACCAAATTCTCATGTGGCACATGAAGTACTTCATACGACTTATGTTGATAGAAAAAAGATACTGAATAACTAATGACCGGTATAGTAACCACGATATTGCAAAGATGCAGAAGATGTTATTCTTGCGTCAGAGAATGTCCTGCTCAAGCTATTAAGGTAATTAATGGTCAAGCAGTGGTTATTGAAGAGCGTTGTATCGTATGTGGGCATTGCGTTACTGTATGTTCACAAAATGCCAAGAAAGTGGTTGATGATAAAGAATTCGTTTTAAAGCAGATATTAGCAAGCGGGAAGGCAGCAGCTATGATTGCTCCTTCCTTTCCAGTTTCTTTTCCGGATAACTATGATAATCTTGTCGGTGGCTTAAAAGAAATAGGATTTTCTCATGTGTTTGAAACTTCTTTTGGCGCTGATTTAGTAAGCCAGCTTTATCCGAGTTTTATAGAAGAAAATAAAGATAAAACAATCATAAGTTCACCTTGCCCGGCTGTTACTAATTGGATAGAAAAGTATTATGTCGATCTTATTCCAAATATCGCTACTATTGTTTCTCCAATGATTGCAATGGGAAGATATCTTAAACAAAAATTAGGCGAAAATTATAATATTGTGTTTATCGGACCTTGTATTGCAAAGAAAAGTGAGTATCAAGATGATGAAGTTTCAGGTGTAATTGATGCCGTCCTTACATTTGTAGAATTACAGGAGGTATTTGAAGAATTAAGAATCGATTTGAATAAATGTGAAACCGTTCCTTTCGACCCCCCGTATGCTAATATGGGTAAGACATATCCATTAACAGGTGGCTTACTCAAGACTTCCGAACTATCAAATGATATTCTTCAGAATGATATTCTTGTAGTTGAAGGAAAGAAAAACGTTAAAAAAGTTATTCAAGAAATAAGCAATAATAAAGTTAAAGCAAAATTTGTAGATATATTATTCTGTGAAGGGTGTATTAATGGACCTGCGGCAGGAAGCGATCTTGATAACTATTCACGCAAAATTAAAGTTGTAGATTATATAAACCATAATATTAATAATATCGATAAAGCAGTTTGGAAAAGTGAAATCTACAATAGTAGAGATTTGGACTTAACAAGAAAATTTGATGATAAAAATCAAAGAAGGCAAATGCCTTCCGAAGAGGAAATTAAAAAAATTCTTGCACAAACTGAAAAATTTCTAGTTACCGATGAACTTAATTGTGGCTCTTGCGGATATCCTACATGCAGAGAATATGCCATTGCAATTGCAAAGGGATTGGCTGAAGAGGATATGTGCCTTCCTTATTTAATCGAAAAATTAGAAGATGCCAATAGAGCTTTAAAAGAAACTCAAGAACAATTACACAGCGCAGAGAAGTTGGCTTCTATTGGTCAATTAGCTGCCGGTGTGGCTCATGAAATAAATAATCCGCTCGGTACTATTATGCTTTACGCTTCCATGATGAAACGTAAAATGGAAAAAACTAATTGTTCAGAACAGAATAGTGATGATCTTCAACTAATTCTCGAGGAAGCAACTCGTTGTAAAAATATTGTAGCTAATCTGCTCAATTTTGCTCGTCAGGGCAAAATAAAATTATCTATAATCAAATTGAACGATTTGATTATCAATATTGTATCGGCTATTAAAATAAATCCTGATAATTCTGATATAATAATTAATCTGCATGATAATACTGAAGGTGCGGCGATTGAGGGGGATTCAGATCAACTTAAACAAGTATTTCTTAATGTACTTAATAATTCAGTTGAAGCCTTAGAGGCAAGCTCAATAAAAAATATTACAATTAATATAGATCAAGATGATGAAAATCTAATTACTAATATTATCGATACAGGAGTTGGTATTCCAGAAGAAAATATAAATAAACTTTTTACACCTTTTTTTACAACTAAAAAAATGGGTAAAGGTACTGGCTTAGGTTTAGCAATTACTTATGGAATTGTGAAAATGCACAAAGGGGATATCACTGTAAAGACGATTTTAGGTAAAGGAAGTGATTTCAAAATCAAATTGCCAAAAATAATAATTAAAAAATAAATAGAATTTGGAGAAAAATAATGGATTTATTGGTAAAAAAAATATTACTTGTGGATGATGATATCGATTTATTGGAACAAAACAAGTTAATCCTTCTAAGCAAGGGTTTTCAGGTGGTTACAGGTGAATCCGGAGCTGAAGGATGGAGTTTATTCCAAAAAGAAAAACCGGATGCGTGTATCGTGGATTTAATTATGGAGCAGATGGATTCCGGCTTCGTATTAACTCACCGAATTAAGAAAACTGAACATGGCAAAAAAATTCCTGTTTTTATTCTTACTTCCGCCACTTATGAAACAGGTTTTAAATTCAGTGCTTCTACCGAAGAAGAGAAAGAGTGGATTAAATGTGACGGAATTTTACATAAACCGGTTGTTGTAGAAGAATTGATTACGAAATTGGAAAATTTTACACCTAAGACGAATTAATAAATTGAGTGAAACAAAAGGGAAAATTTTAGTTGTCGATGATGAAAAAGGTTTAAGAATTGGAACGCAAAGACTATTAGAAGATGAGAATTTTTTAGTTGATACAGCAGAAAATGGTGAACAGGGGATTAGACTTGGAATTGCTTCCGATTACGACATAGCAATAATCGACCTTAAAATGCCGGATGTAGATGGACTTGAAGTGCTTAAGCAAATCAAGTCTATACACCCGAATACAATCTGTTTTATAGCGACAGCTTATGCAAGCTATGAAACGGCAATAGAATCCACTCGCCTTGGAGCATATGGGTACATTCCCAAACCTTTCACTCCCGATGAATTAATTTACCAAGTAGAACAAGGTTTTAGACAGCGTCAATTAGTCGTTGAATCGGAACTTCTAAAAAAAGAACGTGAAGAAAATCTTATTGAAATTGCTTCGGAAAAATCACGTCTTAATACAATCATAAAAGCAATTAGCGACGGCGTATTAGTTATTAACAGAATTGGCGAATTAGTATATTTTAATACTGCCGCATTGAAATATTTTGATCTCGATTCTCTTTCAATAGGGGATTCAGCACTCAAACATCTGCCTGCTCCGATTGTCGAAATTATAAAAAAAATCTATAGCCCCGATCAATCACTTCAAAAAACTTATAGTATCCAGTTAGAATTGAAATCTAATAATGCATTATTCGTTGAATCCACTTGCACGCCTATTCTTCAAAATGATAAGTCTATTGCCGGTGTTGTAGTAGTGATAAAGAATATTACAGAATTTAAAAAAATTGAGCAGATCAAATCTCAATTTGTCTCTATGGTAGCTCATGAATTAAAAACTCCAATGGCGGCCGTTCAGGGCTTCTTGAATATTATTTTGGATGATACGATTAGCATTCCTTATGATACCCAGCGCGATTATTTAGTCCGATCTGTTATTCGCTTAAAAAGTCTAACCGATTTAGTAAATGACTTACTAGACATTTCCAGAATGGAAT
The DNA here is from genome assembly GCA_001516025.1 of bacterium BRH_c32. Classification (GTDB taxonomy): domain Bacteria; phylum Bacteroidota; class Ignavibacteria; order Ignavibacteriales; family Melioribacteraceae; genus BRH-c32. The sequence continues at coordinate 145,361 of LOEU01000021.1, forward strand.
TAAAAACTAAACAGCGAGAAATTACAGAAATAAAATTAGATGAAATAGTACATTCAGTTTCACAAATGTTAGAATTAGAATTGAAGAAAAAAGGAGTTACTCTTATAACTCACTTTGAAGAACCAATGCCAACAATTAAGGCAGATGCAAACGAAATCAACAGAGTATTTACAAATCTTATTAGCAATGCAATAAAGTATAATAAAGACAAAGGTAAAATTGATATCAATATTTCTCATTCCGGCAGCTATGTTTTAATACAGATTAGCGATAGCGGAATAGGAATGAAAACGGAAGAAAAAAATAGATTATTCCAGGAATTTTACAGAGCAAAAAATGAAAAGACTCGCGGGATCAGCGGTACAGGTCTAGGTCTTTCAATCGTAAAAAAAATAGTTGAATCTTATTATGGAAAAATAGAAGTCGAATCTGAATATGGTTCGGGTACGACATTTAAAATCCATTTTCCAATAAATACAAACTAAAAAGGGGAAATAACTATGGCTCTTATCGCTATTATCGATGATGATCCGGATATTCTCGATGCAAGCTCTTTGGTTCTTAAATCTAAAGGATTTGATGTCGTTACTGCGACAAATCCTGTCGATGGATACCAAATTGTAACAGAAAGAAATCCAAATTTAATTATACTTGATGTAATGATGGATGAACCGGATGACGGCTTTTTCTTAGCTCAAAAGTTTAGAAAAAACGGAATCACTACACCAATTTTAATGTACACTTCAGTATCAAAAGCCATTGGTTTGGAATTTGGCAAAAGTGATATGGTGCCTGTCGATGATTTTGTCGAAAAACCGATCTCACCTGAAGAATTAGTTAAAAAAGTTGAAAGTTTATTGCAGAAAAAATAGGAGGTTGTTAAATGCTTATTCTCGAAAAAAATGCAATGACTGAAGAAATTGAAAAATTAGTAGAGAAATATGGACCCGAGAGGTCGTCTTTACTTCCAATTCTTCAAGACATTCAACGAGATCATAAATCTATACCCGATTTTGCTCAACAAGAAGTTGCTCGCTTATTGGACATACATCCTGTTGAAGTTTTTAGTGTCATTTCATTTTACTCATTCCTCAATACAGAACCTAAAGGTAAATTTATTGTTCGTCTATGCCAAACAATCACTTGTGATATAAAAGGTAAAGAAAGAATTGCTCAAGCTATTGAACGAGAACTCGGAATTTCTTTTGGCGAAACAACAAAAGACAATAAATATACATTGGAATTTGCGAACTGCCTCGGAATGTGTGATCAAGGTCCTGCTATGTTAATTAATGATATGGTGTATGCTAATCTGACACCCGAAAAAGCTGTTAAAATTCTAAAGGGGGTTAAGTGATTATGGTTAAGACTAAAAGAGAAGGTTCAGTAATATTTTCTGAATATAAACGAGGTGAAGCAATTAAAGCTGCTTTAGAAAAAAAACGGGAAGATATTCTTCTTGAACTTCGTGAATCTAAAGTAAAAGGCCGTGGCGGCGCAGGTTTTCCTACTGCAACAAAATGGATGGTCGTTGCTGCTTCTACTGCCGAAATAAAATATGTTATTTGTAATGCAGATGAAGGTGAACCGGGTACTTTCAAAGATCGTGTTCTCTTAGTCGATTATCCTGAATTGGTTTTTGATGGAATGGTAGTAGCCGGATATACAATCGGTGCTTCTAGAGGTATCGTTTATCTGCGCGGTGAATATGAATACATCAGGAAGCCATTAGAAGATTATTTGGAATCGATGAGAAAAGATAATTTATTAGGAAAAAATATTCTAGGTAAAGAAGGATTCGATTTTGATATTTCTATCAGAATGGGTTCCGGTGCTTATGTATGTGGCGAAGAAACCGCTTTAATCGAATCATTAGAAGGCAATAGAGGTGAAGCACGCAATAAACCTCCATACCCTGTTAATACCGGTTTCTTCGGCAGACCTACGGTCGTTAATAATGTCGAAACCTTGGCAGCAGTTTCTCATATTGTCGTGAAAGGGGGAGATTGGTTTAGACAGCACGGTACAGATAAATCAACCGGCTCTAAATTATTTTCTATTTCTGGCGATTGCGAATTACCGGGTGTTTATGAATTGCCTTGGGGAACTAAATTATCCGAACTCCTCACATTGGTTGGTGCTAAAAATACTAAAGCAATTCAAGTCGGCGGTGCTTCCGGTATCTGCCTAAATAAAACTCAATTCGATAGAACTCTTGCTTATGAAGATGCAGCAACGGGTGGTTCAATTATGATTTTTAATGGATCGAGAAATATGGTGCATATACTTAAAAATTTCATGGAGTTTTTTGTAGAAGAATCTTGCGGGCAATGTACTCCATGCAGAATCGGTAATGTGAAATTACTTGAAGGTGTGAAAATGATTGAATCAGGTGAATATACTTTCGACTATATCGAAAAATTAATGGAACTCGGCAGAACTATGCAGGTGTCCTCTAAATGCGGTTTAGGTCAATCTTCTCCAAATCCATTCATATCGATTTTAGAAAACTTTAAAGATGAAATTTTCAATGGAAACGGAGGATATAATGGATAGCAGAAAAGATTATAGAGCACCATTAAGTCAACAGCCACTGACAATAGAAAAACCAACTGACCTTACTGCGATTGGAGGTACTATTACAGTTGAAATAAATGAAAAGAAAGTGGTAGTTCCATTAGGAACAACAATCCTAGATGCTTGCAAAATGGCGGGAATCAGTATCCCTACATTATGCCATCACGAAGATCTATGTATAGCAGGTGTTTGCAGGATATGCGTTGTGGAAGTCGAAGGAATGAGAACTCTTCAAGCTTCTTGTGCATTTCCAATTACTGCACCGATAAAAATAAAAACTTCTACTTCGATGGTTCGTAAAGCAAGAAGACATATAATTGACTTAATGCTAAGTGAACATTATGGTGAATGTTATTCATGTGTGCGTAATGGCAACTGTGAGTTGCAAACATTAGCAAAAGAATATGGGGTCGATAACTATACATTCGGACATGTTGAAAAACCACGTTACGAAGTTGACCGCTCTTCCTATTCCGTAATCAGAGATATGAGTAAATGTATCTTATGTAAGAGATGCGTTAGAACTTGTATCGATCTTCAGGAAGTCGGTGTGCTTGAATCGATCGGAAGAGGGGACGCAACTCATATCTCTACTTTCTTAGAGAAACCACTTTCGGATGTAATTTGTATTAATTGCGGTCAGTGTATTAATAGATGTCCCACTGCTGCTCTTAGAGCAAATGATCCATCAGATGAGATATGGAGGGCAATTGACGACCCTAAAAAACATGTAGTAATCCAAACTGCACCATCACCAAGAGCTGCAATATGCGAAGAATTTGGTATGGAAGCAGGTACATCCTTAACTCAAGAACTTAATACTGCATTAAAGAGAATCGGTTTTGATAAAGTATTTGATACTAATTTTACTGCTGATTTAACCATCATCGAAGAGGGAACTGAATTGGTAATTAGACTATACAAAGCATTGGTTGGAAAGGATGCTTCTGTAAGTCTTCCTCAATTTACTTCATGCTCGCCGGGTTGGGTAAAATACCTTGAACATTATTATCCTGAATATCTTGATAATCTAAGCAGTGCTAAATCTCCTCAACAGATGTTCGGTTCTTTAATTAAAACTTTCTATGCAGAAAAGAATGGCGTTGATCCTGCCGATATTGTTTCTGTTGCATTAATGCCTTGCTCTGCTAAAAAGTTTGAATGTAATCGTCCCGAAATGGTCGATTCAGGTTATAAGGATGTCGATTATGGTCTGACTACTCGTGAAATGGCAAAGATGATCAAAGAAGCAGGAATTAATTTACCTGAAATGCCGAAATCACATTTTGATAATCCGTTCGGTGAAGCATCCGGTGCTGGATTAATCTTCGGTGCTACCGGTGGTGTTATGGAAGCTGCGATTAGAACAATTGTAGAATTTATTACAGGTGCTAAAGCAGAAGATGTTTTTGCTAATGCTAACGTCCTTGATGTACGCGGATTCGAAGGAATAAAATATATGGAAATTCCGCTCGGCGATACTTTCGGTCCGGTTCCCGGATTGATAAGTCATCTAGTTCCTAATTGGGATTGGCTTAAAGGTGCTACTCTTAAAGTTGCCGTTGCACACGGTACAGCAAATGCTAAAAAAGTAATGGATGATATCAAAGCAGGCGGAAAGTTTAGCGAATGTCATTTTATCGAATTTATGGCATGCCCCGGCGGTTGTCTCGGCGGTGGCGGTCAACCAATTCCAACAACTCCGGAAATTCGTGAAAAACGCGCTAAAGCTATCTATGCCGAAGATGAATCTCTTGAATTAAGAAAATCTCATGAGAATCCTAACGTTATTAAATTATATGAAGAATTTTTAACCGAAGGTCCTTGCAGTCATTTATCGCATAAATTATTGCATACTCATTATCTAAAACGCGGTAAATATATTATCTAATTAATTAATGGTCTTAGCAGCCACTTGGCTGCTAAGATATATTTTATGCTACTAATTCCGAAATACGTTAATATTTATGACGAATATTTCAAAACCATAAAACGTTATAATAATTGGTTTGTTGAATTACGTTATGCCGCAATATTATCTCTTGTAATGTTGCTTTTTATATTGAATATTCTGCCGGGTATTCAATTATCATTTTTTCAAAATATATCTATTATTATTATTACGGCAGTAATTCTTATTTATAATTTTCATTTCAATAATCTTATAAAACTAAAAAAGAAAGAAGACCAAGTCGTTCTTTCGTTCATGCAGATTGTTGCGGACTTACTCTCATTGAGTGTTCTTGTCTATCTGCTTGGAGGAATCGAAGCTCCGATTTTTCTTTTTTATATATTCCATGTGATTATTGGTAGTATTATTCTTCCTGTTGCTGTGGTCTATTCTTTAGCTACTATATGCCTTTTAGCTTTTACTCTTCTAAGTAGTCTTGAATTAATGGGAATAATCCCTCATCAAAAAATTATCGGGCTATTTAATTTCGAGTTTTATAATAATCTAAATTATCTTGTTGTCTTCCTTGGAATATTCGCTTCGCTTATATTTATTTCCATTTTCATCACTTCAAAGATTGTAAAAGATCTATATGAAAGGGAACAGCAATTAAAACGTGTATTGGATGATCTTCATCAGGCAGAGAAATCAAAACAAAAATATGTCGCCGCAGTTGTTCACGAATTGAAATCACCAATCGCCGCAGCGAGTTCTATCTTAGATCTAATACTCGGAGATTATCTAGGTGATGTATCTGAAATAATTAAAGATAAAGTTGTACGTGCCAAGGAAAGAATTAGTGAATCGATCCAAATGATAAATCAGATGGTGCGTTTTTCACGTTTTAAATTATTGAACAAAATTGAAATCGAAAACGTTAATCTATCAGAAATGATTAGAAAATATATTCTTTCTATTAAACCATTAGCTGAAAAGAAAAACATATCTATAAACGTAAAGCAAAATCAGGAAGATGATATTTATTTAAATTGTGATAGAAATCTTTTTGAATTGGTTTTCTCGAATCTCTTTAGTAACGCAGTAAAATATAATAATCAAAATGGGGAATTACTAATAGACCTTATTATAAAAGATGAATTACTAACCATTGATATATCTGATACAGGTATAGGAATCCCAAAATCCGATAAAGAAAAAATATTTGAAGAATATTATCGAGCATCTAACGTAAAACAAGTAGAAGGCACGGGAACTGGTTTGAATATCGTAAAAAGCATTATCGAAAATCACAATGGAACGATAAATTTTTATTCACCTTCTAAAATCAATTCTGAGATTGGACCCGGTACTACTTTCTCTATCTCATTGAAACAAAATATTTTACTTTAACAAAATCTCTTTCTATATTTAAATAAGAATACCACAATATTCGGAATACGTTATGCTTATAATTATTCCTAAGTGGGCAACTAATTACAATGAATTTTGGAATTCAGTTATTCAGCGTAATTTTTGGTTTATAAAGCTGAGATATGCTGCTGTGGTTATACTTGTACTATTTTTGCTTATCGGTCAATTCTTACTTGGTTTCAAATTCTCATCCGCACAAATTTATGCCATCTCAATTACTGCAATCTGTATTCTGTTTTATAATCTTGAACTTCATAAAGTCAAAAATATTGTAACGTGTAATCCCGATAAATTTAATTGTCTTCATTTATCTCTCATTCAGATGGTTCTGGATTTAACGGCACTAATGGTCTTGGTCTATTATACCGGTATTATTGATTCTCCATTATATATGTTTTTTATTTTTCACATGGTAATTGGCAGTATGATTCTTCCCGGTTATATAATGTATTTATCAGCATCAGTAGTTGTTTTAGTATTTTCAATTCTTGTTTTTATGCAGAACTTCGGATTAGTTGATAATAATATAATTGTAGGATTATTTGCATATCCTCGTCAGCATAAATTAATGTTTGGTCTCATATTTATTACAATATTTGCCATGATGCTATTCATAAGTATTTTGCTTGCAAATACTATCGCCAATAAACTTTATATCAGAGAACAAGAACTGCAAGATTCAGTTGCACGTTTAAATGAAGCCGAGAAATCAAAACAAAAATATGTACTCGGTTTAGTACATGAAATTAAATCCCCCCTCACTGCAATCCGCTCAATTTTAGATTTAGTTCTTAATCAATACTTGGGTACCGTTGAAGAAGATGTTATGAATAAATTAGACCGTGCAAGAATTAGAACCAATGAAGCACTAACATTGATCAATAATGTAATTAGAATGGCTAAGCTTCGTCTTTTGGATATAAAACAGATTGAAGTTTTTGATGTTCTTGATGTTATGGAGCAGGTACTGAAATCCACTAAAGAACTTTGCGATTCTAAAGAAGTTAAGATTGAATTGATAGATAATAGAAACGATAAACCATTTATCGAATTTGATAAACTTCTGTTTCATCTTGCTCTTTCCAATCTTGTTTGCAATGCGATAAAATATAATCAGATACGTGGGAAAGTAAAAATCTATCTAAAGAATGTAGAAAATGGATTGCTTTTAAAAGTAATTGATAATGGAGTCGGTATCGAACAGCAAGATATAGAAAGAATTAATAAAGAATATATTCGAGCAAAAGATTTTAATAATCAAAACGAAAGCAGCGGACTTGGTTTGACTTTAGTGAGTGAAATAATGAAACAGCATCATAGCACAATGGAAATTATTAGTCCATCCGAGATCGGTGAGCCGGAACATCCGGGCACTGAAGTTCGATTAATTATTCATGTAGCGAATGGGAATAACGGAGATTAATAATCACTAAGATTATATATTCTGCGCAAATAAGAATGATTTAATTTGTTCGAGGCGTATAACGCACTTTCTCGTGAATCATAAAAACCATACACTGTAGAACCACTGCCTGACATCATAGAAAATAGAGAACCGTTTTCTATCATTATATCTTTTATTGCTTTTATTTCGGGATGTTTTGTAAATGCATAATCCTCAAAATCATTGCTTGTATCTTTTTGTAACCTCGAAAAATTAAATTTCTCTGCTTCAATCATCTTTTTGTAATCCCAATTACTTTCCGAAGGATGAACATGACCAAATGCCTCTGCGGTCGATATATGTATATGTGGATTAACGATTAATACGAAACAATCGATATCGACTTCGATTTGTTCTAATATCTCACCGCGGGATTGCCCTATACTTGGTTTTGCTTTGAGGAAAAAGGGAATATCTGAACCTAATTCCAAAGCCATCTGTATCAATTCGTCATAAGAAATATGTAATGAATATAATTCGTTTAATGAAATGAGTGTTGCTGCAGCATCTGAACTTCCTCCGCCGAGACCCGCACCCATCGGAATATTCTTCTGTAATGTAATGCCGGTTTTTAAGTTTTTTGATATTCTTGATTCAATTAATCGCTTTGCCTTAATAATTAAATTGCTTTCGTCATTTTTTATTGCCGGATTATTCGATATAAAATAATCCCCGTTATTTTTCTTGAATGAAAGTATATCAGATAGTCCATATATAGGATAAAAGAATGTATATAAATTATGATATCCATCTTCTCTTTTAGAAACTACCTTTAAACCAATATTAATTTTTGCCGGAGCTTTTATCTCTATATATTCTTTCATTTTCTTTCATCGAAATATTTAACGGTTTCGGAAACCATCCTCTCTAAATCAATCATCTGAATGCATTCTAAATTATATGGACATTTCTTTTTCCAACAGGGGGCACAAAATAATCCTTCGGGGTATAGCTTAATCCCTCGATCGTATAAATCAATCTCCGTCCAGCAACTCAATCCGAACCATGCTATAACATATTTTTTAAGTGCTATCGCAAGATGCATTCCGAATGAATCGCCCGTTATAATTAATTGCGGAATGCTTTCGTAACAAGCACCTTTTCTGATTCCGTCATTGTTCGGCGTATTGATTATTCTCCCCGGGAAATGACTTTCAATCGCTTTGTTTCTTTCAGCATCTTCCGGTCCGCCAAGTAGTACAATTTTAAAACGATTGAAAGAAAGGAATTTATCAATCAATGCCACATGCTGCTCGATAGTCATTTTCTTATTCGGATATAGCTCTGAGCATCCCGTATTGAACCCAATAACTTCATCACTATCTAATATCCCTACTTCTTTTTTATAATTAGCAATAAACTGCTTTTCATCATCGGTAAATTCAAAAGTGTATCCTGTTCTTTCATAATCTAGATTGAAAGTCTCTGCAAGATATTCTTGACCTAATCTTTGATTGACTTTGAACTTAAGGTGGTCATCCATTCCAAGCAGGTAATTATATTCAGCACCTTTATTCATCGGAATTATTTTACCGTTTTCACTTAAACCAAAACCTAGTTTTTCTTTACTATTCATCTTCATTAATATCGCAGATGAACGCTGCGATTTATCCACATTCATCACTAAATCGAATTTTATATTTTCCAAAATCGAGAGCGATTCAAAATCATATACATAAACTTTATCCAATAACGGATTATTCAATAACAGTCCGAATGCATTTTTAAGAGTAATCCAATATATAGTTGATTCAGGATATTTCTTTTTTAGTAAAGGGAGTTGAGCAGTGGTCATTAATACATCACCCATCGCATCTAAATTAATTATTAATATTTTCGTTCCCATCTCTAAATGATCTTTACATCCATCGACCCAACAATTATGATCCGGATAGCATGGTTTATATCCCGTAAATCTTTTACATGTCTCAAAATTATTTTTCATGATATTTCTCTATAAATGGAATCAATTTTGTTTTTACTTCATTAAAAGTAATATTCTTTAAAGTTGCTTCTTTTGTTAAAACTATTTCATAATCCGAGCAATAAGGATACCAAATAGTATCTTCGGTATCGTACTGCACATATAGTCCAAATACAGGGATTTTGTATGCCGAGGCGATATGAACTATCGATGTATCCGGAGTAATTAATATATCCAATTTAGTAATTATTGCCGAAAATATTTCAAAACTTTCTGAATAATAGAGCGGAATCATTTTATCTGAAATCGATTCAGCTTTTGCTAAATCCGCCGGTGCAGATAAAATAATCGGTTGAATATTAGAATAGTCCAATGCCATTATCAATCTCTTGAAATTTTCTATTCCCCAAAATCGAGCTTCGCTTCCTGCAGAGATATTTATTCCTACGATGAATTTATCCTGATACTCAGATATAAAAGATTCCGCCGAATGCAGAGCCTCTTTAGAGATCGAATATTCAATATTATATTTTTCCAACGTTCCTTTATAATTAAGTAAATAATTTGTTATCTCTAAAAGCCGATCAATTACATGAAATATTTTTGTATTTAATATCGGTACTAGATGAGTGTATAATTTTCTGTTATCTTTATTAAACCCGATCTTAATTGGAGCGTCCAGATAAGCGATTAAAAAACTCACGGTTGTCGATACATCCGTATGAGTATCTATTATTACATCGAAATCCATGCTGTTCAAATATTTTATCGTTTCCTTTAATCCCTTTTTCTTATCGAATATTATTACTTCCTCAATAGCATGATTGTTCTTAAAAACGAAATTATTCTTTTTATCCGCGAGAAGATAGATCATCGGATTGAAATTATTTTTAAGAGAATTGATCAGGGGTGTAGTTACTAAAGCATCACCAATTCTATTGAGCCTGATTATCAGTACCTTTTTATTCGATATATCGGGGATACCATTTGAATTATGATTCTTTGAAAAGAATAAGAATATTTTGAGCAATAATTTGCGCAGGAAGATTTCAATATTTTTCATTAAGCGTAATTTTATTTTGATTTATTAAATTATTTATTTGATCAAGTATTCGCTCCATGGGCAGTTCATTAAAGCATTCATGTTTGTATGGACATTCTAACAAATTACAGATAATGCAATGTAATTCAGAATAATTTATTACTAATGAATTATCACTAAAGGGGGCATGAAATTTTGGATTCGTAGGACCGAAGAATGCAAGTAGGGGAATATTTAATGCAGCAGCTAAATGCATCGGACCGCTATCATTACATAAAATGAATTTACAATTTTCCATTATTGCACCCATCTGCATAAAAGTGCAATTAGGAATCTTAACTGCGTTAGGTAAAATCGAAACGATTTTATTTGCATCTTTTTCATCACCCGGACCCCATAGAATTAATGGAATGAATGAATACTTCTTCTCCAATTCCTTTATTATCTCGGCATATCTTTCATGAGGACATTTCTTTGAGTTCCAGCCGCCCGTCAGTGATATACCTATGATATCATTTCCGCTATATTTACTTAAAATACTATCTGAGTAGTTTTTATCTTCTTCGCTTATTTGAATCGGAAAATATTTTTCTTTTATCGGAATCCCTAAATTCTCAATTAATTTTAATTGAAGTTCTGCGTTATGATATTTATCTCGTTCAGCGGGACCAAAAATATTATAAGCATATTTTCTCCCTTTATAAGGAAATCCCGCTCTTAGTTTCGCTCCCGAGAAATATGAATACAATGCCGTAGTTGAATTGGAATATAAATCTATAACGATATCATAATCGTTTGATCTTATCTTCAAAGCGGTTTTTATTCTCTCCGAAACTGTTTTCCCATTTATAAAAATTTCATTGATAAGGGGAATCGATTTTAATAGATCAAAAGAAGATTTATCCGCAAGGAAATCAATCTTCGCTTCAGGGAAGAAATCGTGAATCGGTTTAATGGCAAGCGAAGCCAATATAACGTCTCCTATACCTTTTAATTTAATTATAAGGATTCGTTTAACGGGATATTTAATTTTATTTACTATCAACTATTTTTCGATTAGTTTTGATTATAAAGATAGCAAATTTATGAAATAATGGTGGAAGTGTATCTATGAAATTAGAAAATATGAAAGTTATTATTACAGGCGGAGCAATGGGTATCGGATTGGCTACTGCCAAAAGATTGCTCGCCGAGAATGCCATCGTTACAATTTGGGATATTAATCAGAAGGAACTTGAGAATTGTAAAATATTATTCAAAGCTTATGAGAATAGAATATTTCTTCATAACTGCGATGTTTCGGATAAAGACAAAATACATGAAATGACTCAGGTAGCATTAACCGAAATGGGTGGAATCGATATACTTATCAATAATGCCGGTTATGTAGCAGGCGGCAGCTTAATTGATACCGATAACGATAAGTGGGATAAGACGATTAAGATAAATTTGAATGCAATCGTCTATACTACAAAAGAGATACTTCCAATTTTATTAAAGCAGGATAGAGGTCATATAGTAAATCTCTCTTCCGCTTCCTCGTATCTTGGAGTGCCTGATTTGGCGGTATATACGGCAACTAAATGGGCAGTATGGGGATTTACCGAATCTATCCGATTTGAAATTATTAATTCGGGTAAAAAAAATGTTGGAATCTCTTCTATTCATCCGAGCTATTTAGCTACCGGTATGTTTGAAGGTGCTAAGCTTGGTTTCTTAGGGAATTTGATTGTCCCACAAGTAAAAGATCATGATGTAATTGCAAAAGCTATTGTCAATGGTGCTCTTAAAAAAGGGAAATATGCAGTTCGCAGACCTAGATCATTACGTCTATCTATGATATTAAGAGGTATCTTACCCGATAAACTTTTCCAGTATATGTTAATTATAATGGGTGTTCATAAAAGTATGTCCAACTGGAAAGGAAGATGAATAATGAACTATCCCCCGTATTGTGGACAAGAGGAAAAGCAATTATATTAATAAAAATAATATAGGAGCTAAAGATGCCAGGTACAAGAAAAACCTTCACTAAAAAATTTAAGATATTAGCAGTAAAACTGATATTGAATACAGTAAAATCAGTAGAAAGCGTAGCCACTGACTTTGGAAAAAGCATCCTACTTCTATAAAAATTATTTAACTCACTGGATATAAAAAAAGCTGCCTCTTAGAGGCAGCTTTTTAAAGGTTAGGAGCAGAAAATTATTTGCCGTGGGGGTGTGTAAGTAATTTTGTGTAAATGGTTAAAGAAGACTTAGAAGCAAAGCGAAGTGAGGCGTAGCCGAACGTAGCTTAGCTTCAGGATTTTTCCTTGCAAAAGGGTAAAATAATTCACAACTTCAATAACCAAGAAAGGACTTATTATTATGGAACTTACACCTGAGATGATTGAGCAGCTTAGAGCTGATCTTAATAAGGCAAGAACCTATAATGACTTGATGGGAGAGAATGGAGCCATCAAGAAAATAATCAAAGCTTCCCTTGAGGGTATGCTTGATGCAGAACTAACAGAACATCTCGGTTATAACAAATACTCACCTACGGGTAGAAACACAGGCAACAGTCGCAATGGCAAAACACCTAAGACTCTTAAGAACGATAATGGAGAAATTGATATAACCGTTCCACGAGATCACAATGGTTCATTTGACCCAATAATCGTAAAGAAGTACGAAAGAACCCTTGGACCTATCGAGGACAAGATAATATCGATGTATGCGAAAGGGATGAGTGTCCGGGATATCCAATCACACGTACAAGAGTTTTATGGACTTGATATAAGTTCTTCTCTTGTATCACAGATAACCGATAAAATCATAGACTTAGCCAAGGAGTGGCATAATCGACCCTTAAAGAGAATATATCCGATATTGTTTTTTGATGCAATACATTACAAGGTAACGACTGAGGGAAAGGTTTCAAATAAAGCAGCCTATACGTGTTTATCGCTTAATCTTGAGGGTAAGAAGGACTTATTAGGACTATGGGTAAGTGAAGCCGAAGGAGCTAATTTTTGGCTCTCTGTTCTAACGGAACTAAAGAATCGAGGAGTTGAAGATATCCTAATTGCTTGTGTCGATGGGCTTAAGGGTTTTCCGGAGGCAATTAATACAGTATTCCCAAAAACAGAAATCCAGATATGCATAATACACCTTATCAGAAATACTCTAAGGTATATTGCCAGTAAAGATCAAAAAGCATTTATGAGGGAACTCAAGGAAGTTTACAAAGCTCCAACCGAAGAGGCTGCCTTACTTGCTCTTGAGAGACTCGAAGAAACGTGGTCTAAGAAATACTCTCTGGCAATAAGGACTTGGAGAAACAACTGGACTCACGCTTCAACATTTTTTAAGTATCCCGAAGAGATAAGAAAAATGATATATACGACAAATGCGGTTGAGGCACTACACCGGCAATTTAGGAAAGTTACAAAAGCCAAGAGCATCTTCCCGAATGATGAAGCACTCAAGAAAATGCTCTATTTGGCTTACAGAGATTTATCAAAGAAATGGACATCCCAAATCTCAAACTGGGCTTTGGTAATATCACATTTATCAGTTATTTTTGATGAGAGACTTGAAAATGTTCTTTAACTCAAATATCCATTTACACAAATTATTTTACAGACTCTGCCGTGGAAAACAACAGCTCCTTCTTTATGCAGTATCATGGCATCGAGGTAGTGTCATTTATTAATAAATGAATATATTTATTATTTTCCATGCCAAACAAGTGCATATCTACCACTATTAGGAGTTCCCACAATAAATGTTTCAATTCCATTTGTCCATACCTTATCTAACACTATATAATCGTCGTATGTTTTTAAGTTATATTCTTTCTGAACCCATGAATTTCCATCATAAAAATAGAATTT
>LOEU01000022.1 GCA_001516025.1 bacterium BRH_c32
ATGCTCTGAATAATTTTATTCTGATTTAGTATATTTCTTACTGCCACAGATGCATACTGACTTCCACGATCTGAGTGAAAAATCATTCCTCCTACCGGTATTCGATATAATAGTGACTGTTTAATTGCCCTTACTACCATATCTGCACTTATGTTTTAATACATCTTTGATTTCAAATACTTATGATATCCGCTTCTTGATACTTCCATTTCCTATAAATGAAATAGCAAATCTTTTTGAAAAATCAACTAAAAATCCAGTTAGCAGCCACGCTGTTAGTCAGCATTAATTAAAAGGATATTTATGATGTTAAAAATTGCACTTAACGGTGCTCGTCCAAAATCAGAAAATGAATTTCTCTGGGAGTGTAAGTAATTTTAATAAATCTTGATATATTTCCGACCATTCTTGATTCAAATTTAGTGTATTGATTGTCAATTTATGAATTTCTTGACTACATAATTGCATGAATGCTGATTATAACACTCGGTTAATTGCAATATCACTACTTTAATTCCTCCAACAACAGTTTTCCTTTTTCCGTAATAATATATTTTTGATATGGGCTATTTGGTTTATCCGGAGTTGTTAATGATAATAAATCTTGCTCCAATAATGGTTTGATAATTTGAGATTGTACATATTTACGATTTTTCATCCCTAATTTTGAATGAATCTCTATTCGTGTTCTCGGTTCCGAACAAAACGTTAGCAATTCAACTTGCGTAGTGCTTGCGTGGTACTTGCGTGCTCATCTACTCCAAAATTGGGACTAACTTGGTCCCGAATTAGTCCCAACTTAGTGCTGACTTGGTCCCAACTTGGTCCCAACTTGGTTCCAGCTTGATCCCCGCCTTTTTCAGATTGATAATCCTTTTTAATGAACTGAATTTGGAAAGAAAGACCCGGTTCATTTATTTTTAGCTCAATTTCGGGATATTCCTTCAATTCCTCTGAAAGTTTTTGAAAGCCGGTTCCCCATTGTTCAATAAGCTGAAGTTCCTTAAATATTGGCCCAAGTGTTTTGTTGCGTATTTCCGATTGCCCGGAAGAAAGGTTATTTAGATCAATACTTGGGGGATTGTGCCGGGACTGGTAATTTCCAGCATATCTTCAAAAATCGCAATTTTAATATCTTTGCCTTTGAGCGAATAATCTCTGTGTATAACGGCATTAATAATTATTTCTCTTACTGCAAGCATTGGATATTCCCAACGTTCTTCACGATAAACTCTTCCGATCTTTGAACCCTTCTTGATGGTACGTTCAACAAATGCAACAGCTAAATCGGGTTGTGAACAAATGGATTCGTCAATCGTTTTGGAATCTAAAGTTGCTTCTGTTTTTGTTCCTATGAAACGGGCACACTCTATTTTGGCATAGGGGAAATATCGTTGTTTAATTTCCCTTTCGGATAAGAGAATGGCAGAAACAGTTGGATATTGTTTTTCGTTTTCCGTTTTTACTAAACCAAGTTTAGTCAAGGACTCAATGTTTATTTTCTTTCCGGTTTTTTCTTGATATAGTTTAGTGAATGAGCTTAAATCTAATTCATCTGGTTTAAGCTCATAAACGAGAGTAGAGTCGTAAGTGATGCTTCTTCTTCTTTTTCTTTCAAGCTCTTCTATTATTTCTCTGTCTGCAAGTCGGTTTGATGAGCCAACACGAATAAATGTTCCGCTTTCTTTACCAAGTGATTTTATGTAATAAGGGGGTAAACTACCACGTGGAATTTTAACGACTTGGATATATTTGTCTTCAACTTTTTTAATAAGTATATCCGGCAATATTGTAGGGTTGCAGTTCTCATAAATAATATTGCTAATCTGTTCTTCTAATTTTACTAACTCATTTTCTGGTATGCCGGTAATTTCTCTTGGTTCGTTTTTGATGCCAACATAAATCTCGCCACCGGCGTCGTTGCTGAATGCAACCGCTGTTATTTCAATCTTATTGCCGGAAGGAAGAGTTTCTTTGAATTCAAGCTTCCTGGATTCTGGTATGTTATATTCTTTTTCAACCATAACAAATCATAAGCTAAGTATTGGAGTATTATAAAGTTTATTTATGATGATAGCCTTAATAAAGAAGTCAGGTCAGATCAATTAACCTGACTATTCTTTTGATATATATATGTCACTTCAAATTTTTTGCAGAACCGTTCTTCTTGCATATTAGCGGGAAGACTTAAAATGTCGTTGTAGTTATACGGTTGAAAAATATCTAATCCGCGATCAAGAATAATTTTCCATCCATTATCTGGTGTAATGCTGCGAGCGTGAAATGAATCTGTTTGGTCAAATTCATAAGACAAGTTAATCCCGCTAGAATTAAGTGTATCTACAATCTTGTCTAAGCGATCACTAGTTTCAACTTCGTGACCATCATCATATTTGGTAAACAAGTGAACAGAAATTTCTTCACCGCTTGGTTTAAGTCTTAGAAGCATCTGACAGAATTCCATCAAATTTTTTGTCTGGTAGAAATGGCGAATGTATGGATCGTGAATTGTAATGTTCTTTGCGTCTTTAAGGTAATCGGCAAACAAAAGCTGGTAACTGATTCCTTTTTTGTTTTCTTCTAATATCAGATGTTTTTCTTCAAGATATTTTTTTTGAACACTAATTGGTTGAGGTATAGAATCCAAAGCAAGTTCCGGTTGTTCGGCTTGTGGATCTTGATTGCTATTTGGTGAAGCGTATAGAGGATACTGATTTTCTTCAAGAGTTTTTACGGAATAAGTTGAATTTGAATCCTTATCAACAAATGAAAAGCTTACAGACATAAAGGTTTCATCTATTTTCAACAACTGATTCTTAACTCGTTTTCTGCCTTCGATAACAAATTCGAGAAGTTCTTTTGATTCTTCTTTTGAACAAGAACCATCAGGAAACAATATTTTCATGAGACCAGAATAGGATTTAAGAATAGCATCCTTATCACGGGTAGCGATTGAAGAATCTAATTCGAAATATTGGGTGAAGTTATGAGAATAATCGAATGTTCTAAGATACTTAAGCACTTCGGCAAGATAGTCAACAACAAAACCATAACCGTCTGTAAATAACTCACTACGAAGTGTATCTATCTCCCAACCAGGCAGATAAAAATGAAGTCGATCTAAATAAGCGGGATCGTAATATTTATCTGGAAGCTCTGAGAATAAGTTTTCATGTTTCAGCATATATGGCAGCGAGTGCTTTGTATTCCCAATGAAAACCATAGAAGCTTCGGCTCCAAGTTGTTCAATACCTCTGGAGAAAGTTTTATTCGCTAAATAATTCTTCATAATATCAACTAAGTTCTTATCAACTTTTTTATCTTGCCCAGCGAATTCATCAAAAGCAACGACATCCCAGTAGCCAACCAGACCAATCCTACCATTAGAATTATTTACGAAAAGTTTTGGGACAGAAACTTCACCACCAGAGATTAGAATACCATGAGGTGAGAATTCTGAAAAGATATGAGATTTGCCGGTTCCCTTGGGACCGAGTTCGATGAGATTGTAATTTCTTTCACAAAAAGAGATTAGCCGAACAAGGTGTAATAGTTTTTTTCTTTTACTCAAATATTCCGGCTTGAGACCAATGCTTTGGATTAGAATATCTATCCATTCATCCAAGCTGAAACTTTTTCTTGATTCGATATATTCTTCGTAATCGAAGGAAGAAAGTTGGATTGGTTTTACATTAGCAATTACCCAAGGAGAGGAATTTGGATCTTCCGAATTAGAAACATATTCCATATCCACAAGGCACCAAACACCGCCAACAAGAAGCTTTGGATGTTCTTGAATAAAGAGCGAATGTATCTCAACTTTTTTTAATCCAAGATTGCTGAATACAACTTCATAGGTTCCTTTCTTATCATTTAAGGTAGCAGTGATTTTATCGATAATTTTATGATGACCTTTTTCTTTGATGGTAGATTTAACCAACTCTGCTTGTTCACGATGCACATAGTGCTTACTGAGAATGCCTTTGATTGTTTCAATACCGCTATTAATTGTATTCTCATCATCGGTTGCGCAATATTGACCAAGTAAATATTCAAGAACATAAGTAGGAACGATGGCGTTACTTTTTAATAGTTTGGTTAAATCCTTACGTACTACTTTGCCAGCATAATGTGTATTAATTTTTTTATCAAGAATATTCATAATCACTCCTAGAATTCATCAAAGTCTTTAGTGAACGAGATAAACATTTTATATGGGAATTCTTTGTAAAGTTTGAATTGGTTTGTGCTTTGGATTCTTTCTTCAAGGCGCAAAAACACATCTTGGTTATTATATTTATTGACGTTACTAATTAGAGTAAATTTATATTTTTTCTCTCGCTGAGTCGCTTCATCAGAAGAAGAATTGAATATCAAAGTAGATTGATCTGAAAGCAGATGATTATCATTTGAATAGAAACCAACACGAAGTTCGCGCGCTTGAACTTTATCTTGAACAATATCTGGTTGATAGAATGATATTGTAACTTGGTTGGATGTAATTTTGCTGAAGGAGCGAATAATATCCACATCCACAAAATCAATTTCACCGATGCGTTTTTTGTTAAACTTAATTACAGGGATAACAATTTCTTGTAAAGAAGCACCACCGTGCACATAACGGCTGCCGGCACGTTTAACACGAAGTCTATTGATAGATTTTGTGATGAGAAATTCAAAATCACTTTCGATACCAAGATCTTTTGCTAAAAACTTTTTAACAACAGATTCTTCTTTCAAATTCTTCCCAATAATAAAGCGACGGCTATCCTTAATGATATCACCAGATCTGCCAAGTTCGGAGAAATCGCTTTCCTCAAGTTTTTGATTCTGGTAAATGAAGCCATGATCGGAGGTGATAATTACATTAGTTCCGTTACAATTAACAATATGTTTTAATAACCGAATTATATTTTCAATTTCATCTTCAACCGCTTTAATAACTTTTGTTTCGGAATCAACATCATCGCCAATTTTATCAATCGTGTTGGAATAGATATAAAACACAGAATAAGATTTTACAAATTCTCTACCCTCAAGCCGGGTATTTTTATTAAGAAATTCATCGGCTTGGATTGCAATAGAATCCGAAATGTTCTTCTGTAGTATCCTTGACCGATTAGCCGTTCCGTTAGATGATATGTCATCGCACAAAACTTCATCGGACTCTGCTTTATAAGATAATTTAGAATGAGGAAGTAGTGCAGCCATTCCAAGTTTAGTATAAGATGGAAGTGTAGTAAACATTGAATCGATGTCGGCAAAGAATCTATTTTCTTTCAGAATACGTGCGAGTAACTCTTGGCCAATTTCGTAACGTAATGAATCCGAAATAATTACAAATACTTTCTGATCCTTAACAACAAATGGATCAATGTATTTTGAATAGAAGTCTTTTTGGTAATCAGCGTTATCGATTTTCCATTGAGGACAAGAATCAACTAGCTGCTGCCATTTATCATTTAATGGCAACAGATATTTGTTGGAGTATAATTTTTCAACTTGTGCGGCTATTTCTGCAAGAAGCGGACTGTTATTTGTGTTATAGTATTCCAACAAAAACTTACGGTAAGCAAGATCTATTTTGAAGTAGGATTCTGTATAATTTTTATATCCTTCTTCAAGAGAATTAAAGTTGAGCTGAAGCCGTTCAATCAGATAAAATAAGTCGAGAGCATGATCTAAAGCTTGATAGTATGTTGCATAGTCTTTATACCAGTAGCCGTCTTCTCTATTTCGAAGAAGTTCTTTTGCCTCTTCATGTTTGATAATTCCTTTAAGAATTTCGGAAGCGAGAGAACTGAGGATTCTTTTTTCTGTGGTGCTGAATATATTATTCTTAAGAAGTTTTTTATAATCAAAAGAATTTATTTTTGTATCGATCTGCAAATCTTCTGCGAAGCGTTCAGCCAGTTCATCATAATCTCTTTGGAATTTGGCGCTATCTTGCCAGCGGCTAATAAATACAATTGATTCTTTTGATAAGCCGGGTAATCTATCAAGATAGTGTTCGAAGTTTGACTTGAAAAGTTCTAAAGCAAAATCCAATATGGATGGATTTGAAGATTTGTAGTTGAACAGTTTTTCGATTTCCGACCAGAAAAAGGGAGCGAGATTACAATCGGTGATTAATTTGTAATTATCGTCTTTATCTTTTGAGAGGTCTGAGAATAATGAAAGAATGATCTGGTGCGCGTTAGGTTCTGAACCGCATATTACAGAAAGCATTTTAATCCGGATTTTCTTTTCAGAATCATCGGATAAAATTATTTCAGCTAGTTTCTCGGTTCGTTTTGCATGCTTGAAAAATGCAATATGATTTTGCACTAACTGTTTATACTCTTGAGGGAGTTTTAGATCTTGAAGAATCAAAGATGATTGATCCGTATAGAATTCGTAACCGGAAAGGTTGAGATCGAGTAACCAGTTTTCGGAATCTTCCGGTTTGGGTTTGTTGAAATAAAGTAAGAATTTTTGATTTGGCTCTTGTTTAACCACCAGGTATTTAACACCAAACTCGTTGTTATCTACAAATATTTTTTTTACGCCTTCAATTTCGATTTCGTTAAAATCGAAGCTGAGTGATTCATCTGTATTATACCAGAATACAAGCCGGTGATCTTTGAATATTTTTTCTAGAGTTGATGTTATTTTATTCATTGTGACTTTTTCTCGAGCTTGATTTCCGTTTCTATCAATTCCCTTTCACGTTCCAGCTCTTCTGCAAGTTCATTTTCAGTAGGCAGGTAAAGCATATATTTGGAAGCGAAAACATTCTTGTTCCCTTCAAGCAAAGTGTATTTAACCATAGTATCATTTTTATCAGAACAAAGAATTAAACCTATTGTTGGGTTATCTGCTTTGGTCGAAATTTCTTTTTCATAATATCTGACGTAAAAGTCCATCTGACCAATATCTTGATGCGTGAGCTTACCAATTTTAAGATCTATTAATACGAAGCACTTAAGGATATAGTTGTAAAAAACTAGATCGATATAGAAATGATCTCCATCTACTGTAATTCTTTTTTGACGGGAAACAAAAGAGAAACCCTTGCCAAGTTCTAAAAGAAAGTGCTGAAGTTTGTTTATAAGAGCTTGTTCCAAATCTTTTTCGAACCAAGTTGTATTTTCTTTTACCTCAAGAAATTCGAGAACGTAAGGATCTTTTATGATATCCATTGGTAAAGATATTTGAGAATCCTTTTGAGCATTTTTGATGACCAATTTTTTATTTCTGCTTGATAGGAGTCGTTCATAATAAAGAGAGGCAATTTGTCGTTCAAGTTCACGAGTTGACCAGTTGTTTTCGATGCACTCTTTAATATAAAATGCTCTCGCTTCTTTATTTGTTACCTTCAGCAATGTACGGTAGTGTGTCCAGCTTAATTGCGGACTTAATTCTCCACTGGTAAAAATTTGCATTGCGGAATCTGATTTTTGAATTGCAGTTTCGTCACTCGGTGCGTGGCTTTTTTGAATCTTGGATTTGTCACTCAGTGCGTGACTAATTGGGAAAGTATTATAGAACTGGCGAAAATATTTAAGATTGGTCTCTGTAAATCCTTTGCCGAAATCTTTTTTGAGCCGTTCTGCCAATTGTTTGATAAGTTCCTCGCCATACTTGGCGCGGTTACTTCCGTTCTGTTCTTCTTCAACAATCAATTTCCCAATTTGCCAATAGGATTGAACCATAAGAAAGTTTACGGCTTTATAAGAAGAAGACCTCGCAGTATCCAGAATTTGGCGGATTTGTGAGTAGAGAGAAACCAAAGTGACTTTCTTTACTATGGTAGTTGTAGTTTTTTTCATATCCAGACTTCTTCCAATTTTATTACAAATAATTTAAGCCCACAAGCTAAAGCTCAGGAAAATGCTCACGATTAGAAATTAATCTAACAAATCATAGTGTTTAGCTACCTTTTCTGCATGATAATGTATCTCAGTACTACATTGGCTTTGCATTAAAGCTTTGTAAACATTCATAGCAGTTTCATAATTATCATTAAACCCATCTTTCGTTGAATAAAATCTACCGATTCCACTTACCACCATTATTTCTTGACCAACAAATCTACTACCACAATCTCTTTCAAAAACTCCTTGATTCATAAATATTTCTTCTGATAAAGCGTCAATGTTTTTTTCATCAGATGGATCAATCTTAGAAAATATTTCATCCCAAATCTGATTAGCTTTTTGATACCACATTATTACTTCATTGTTTCCTTCAATGAGATTTTCAATAGTCGAATTCATTTTTACTCCTTTGTTATTCTGTTAACCCAGTTATTTTTTGTAATGCTGAGCCGAATTTGTTGTAGTTTCCTTTTACGCCGTCGTCTAAGTCTATTTCTAATTTCTTTGCTGCTAATGGATAAAGTATTTCTCGTTCATATTCTTGAAGCTCTATAAGAGCGGTTTCTATTTTGTTTATTTCTTTTTGTGCGCGGTTCCGTTCTGCCGGACTGGAGTTTTCACTGATTGTAATTTGTGTTAAGTGTTCTTTCTTAGCTTTCAGCTTTTCTTGGAACTCTCGCAGGTAATCATTCAGTAATTTTGAAACGGTATCCAATTGGTAGCGGTGCATATAAATTAAAGCGTTAAATGTTTTCTTTGGAGAGGAGAACATCCAATAGATTGGTCGTTTCTTGTAACGTTTAATATGATCTGCATAAAAATCTTTTGCAAAGTATTTGCGGATGTCTTTGCCGAGAGCTTCTTCTATGAAGGCGATATTTTCTGAGTAGTTCTCTTCTCCAAAGGTTACTTTAAGAAACTCGCGGAATCTTCCGGTGATGTCGTCAACAAAATAATCTTCTTCCAGAACGGGAATGATTGCATCTTCGTCGGGGAGGAACCGCGTTATTGTTTTCAATTTGTCATTTCGAAGGATTGAATCGGTTGAGAAATCTTTAAGATCTCTCACTTCGTTCGAGATGACAGAAATCGGATGTGATCCATAGACTGTAAGAATATATTCTTTTAGTGTTTCGCCTTGGTTGGCGAGGATGAGTCCTTCTTTGTCTAATGAGTATCTGCCGAACATACAACCCACAGCATAAGAAATGAACTGCTTCATTATTTCATCTGCATTGAATTGAAGCTTGCCCTCTTCTGAGATTGTGGTTTCTTGTTTTAGAATTGTTATGTCTTTGAGCTCTACATTTGGAGTTAGTTCTTCTTGCAAGCCATAAATTTCTATGAAGATGCGGTTAAGCTCTTCTTCGTTTTTATGGAGCTGGAAGAATTGCTTTTGCCAGTAGCCGCAATAATTTTTATAAGCTGTTTGCAGTTGCCCGTTTTCTTTTAGCCGTAGAAGTTCGTTTTTCTTAAAGTCCCAACTGGTTTCGCGGGAATTCCATTCAATTTTTGAAGCATCTATACAATCAATAACTAAATGATTAAGAAGGTCGCTATTAGGAAAAATCACTGGGATGTTTGAAACATCACCGGGATTATTGTTCATCGTTGGGTTTATAATTCTTATAAATTCTTGTGCTAATTTCGTATTTAATAAGGCGATCAAACTGAAAAGTTTATCTGGGGAGGTAAAAGCCGAAATGCCAGCAACATTGAAGATGAAACCTACTGGCATATATCTTACGGCATAAAAAGAACTATTGATTAAAGACCAAGATAGACCTTCTTTCAAATAGTAACTTATATTTTGTGGTCTTGATCTAAGCTCCCCATCTTCATTCATAAAGTTTTTTATTAAGAAGCCATCGTTTTCATAAAGAATGACTTCCTCAAAATTCCCATACCATTTCCTAAATTCACCACCCTTATTTAGAGGAAACCACTTTTTATTTGACCCAACGAACGAAGTTTGTCCAAATCCAATTTTAGATAAATCTACTTCATAAAATTGCCTTATGAAAAGGTCATTATCACCAGTAATAATTCCTTGTCTAGCTTCTGCAATACTATTTAATTTATCGTTGCTCTGAAAAATTTCGAATATTTTATTACTAACCCAATAAGCGATAGGTGAACCGGGAATTTTATTGAAGTCACTCTGTTTAGCTGAAAACAAAAAATTAACCGAAGGATTTTGAATCGCTTCAAGAGTTTTAACTGGTTGTAAATCCGCTCCATAGAATGGATTTAGATCGATATAAATACCATCTGTTTCGCTTTGAGTATTCCTTAAAACAAAGCTGGAAAGAGAAACGTAAGCTGAATCAAAGAAGGCGTGAAATTCTGGTCTAATCAACGACAAGATGCTTTTATTATTAACTAGAAATGTTCTGATAAATTCAAATGATTTTAAGAACATCCAATTAAATGGTGTAACTAATCCAATCAATCCATTTGCATCAGTTAATTCGAAAGATCGCATCATAAAGCAAGCAAATAGATCTGCCTTGGTATCTTTGTAGTTCTTCTTTACAAAGTTGGAAAGCGTATTATTCATATAAGATGAATTCACGTAAGGCGGGTTTGTAACAACGCAATCGAACTTTTGTGTTAAGATTCGGGCAATATTTTTTATACGTTTCTGCTTATCATAAATGATACTGCCTTCTTCAACTTTTATGTTTTCAAATTCTGTTTTGGTTAAACGGATAAGAGTGCCGAGAGTTTTTGCATCCTTAAACTGAACAACTTCTTCGCTCTCTTCAAAAACAAAAATATTAGGTAATAGCGGGCTGCGTAAATAACGGTTATGGTAAGAGGCGGCTTTCATAGTTAACGCAAAAGAGCCAAGCGCGGCTGCGCGTTCATCTATTTCCAATCCAAAAAGGTTTTTTTCAAGAATCAGTTTTGGTATATCCGGTTTTTCGTAACCTTCCTCTTCATAAATTTTTGTAAAGAGTTCGAAAGCATAAACAAGAATATGAGCTGAACCGGAAGCAGGGTCGAGAAATTTAATTTCTTCCGGAGAATTTAATGTGCGTGGAGGAATTTTATCTTTATCAACCGGTTCAATGTAAAACTCCATTTGCTTTTTAAGTTGGGAGTTTGGCTTTGCCTCAAGCCACATTCTGCCAAGAGTATTTTCTACAATGTATTTAACAATCCAATGCGGAGTAAAAAGCTGGGTAGCTGCTGGTATCTCTTCTGTTTTATAACGCTGCTTTGCGTTTATTACTTCATCTTTCTTTTCGGAAATATAGAATTGATAAAGCCAGCCGATTATTTCAACATCTTGGCAATTTTCCGGCGTAAGGTTTTTAACCACATTCATTAAAACGGAATCTTCGGTAAGTAAGTCATCCGGTAAAAGAAGTTCTGTGTAGTCTTCAATCCGCTCAAACATAAATGGAAGAACCGAATTATAGTAATTACATGAAGCGGCAAGAAGAGTTTTGTAAACTTCACTCTGCGGGTTTGCGGTAGGAATGACGCCATCTAATAATTTGTTGATGCGTTCGCGGTCAACTTTTAGTTTCTCGTCTATGTGTCCGCTCTTAGCTTCTGAAAGGATTTCCGGCAGAGTGAAACCTTCCGGCGGGGAAACTATTTTTATAAACGTGTGGTTGTTAATGTCCATAAAGCGGAGAGCGGTAAAACGGTTGAACCAAGTGTAGGCAATTTTATCTACAAAGTTTTCTTTGCCAAGTATTTTCACTTGGTTACGGATTTCAGCAATCTGTTTTTCTTTAGCGCGGAGTTCAACGGAATCTGTGGTTAAGATATAAGTCAGTTTTGCTTCTACTTGTGAGAGAAGTTTGGAGCGTGATTCACGTGCAAATTTTTTGAGAGAATTGGTGTTCATAAAATCCTTTTAATAGATTCCGGCTAAAGACATGCCGGAATGACAGACTAAAGTAAAATTCTTTTGTTTTGTTTAATCACTTTTAGGTATTCGTCTTTTAGCTGAGATGTGTATTCTTCAACATCAGCAGCGTCTATTAATTCATGTTTCGCATAGTGAATTTCAACTTGTGATTTCCTGATATATTGAACGGGATCTGATTTTGTAGTTGAACCGCCATTCTGTTTTAATAACACTCCTATAAGAGTTACTTGCTGTTCGTATTTATCAATCGCAATCCTAGCTTTATCCTTGATTGAAGGAATTAGCCGCTGGCAATTGATTTCTTCTATCGCTTTGTTGAATGGAAGAAGAACTTGAGATTTTTGATCGTCTGTAAGTTTAGAAAATCCATCAAACTGTTGAAGTTTTTGAATTAACGATTCTACGGATGAAACTGCGATCTTTTTCTCTTCATCAATCTTAGTTACTATTTCTTTCTGTATAATATCCAGCGAAGCTTTGGCTTTTTGAATTACATTATTCTTGTACGGCTGCGGGTTTTCTTTAACTCCAGAAAAAGAAACTATTTCCGAATTGCTTAGGTAGCTGAAATTTTCTTCATTCTTTTCAGCAAAAGATATTATTTCATCATAGACGGCTTTTTGCGGACTGTTAATAAAACGTTTGATCGGATCGGTAGTTTGTTCTTTCAGATCTAAAAGTTCATCGGAAAACTGAGCGACTTCGTTAATGAAATAAGTATAGTCTTGGTTTGAAAGTATTTCCAGCTTTGAGATTGGTTTTTCGATCTGGTCCAAAAACTTGTATTGGTTTTTCTGAACGAGAATAGTTTTAAGAAAATTTATTTCAGCAAAAAGTTTTTCTTTGAAAGCTTGAGCAACCTCTTTAGGTTCTTTACCAGTATTAGCTTCATTAAAATATTCTTGATGAAGCTCTTTTAGTTTACGCACTTTCTTTTCGTCAAAATCCAGCTGGGGTTCTATAATTGTATTTGTATAGTGACGGTTACTGGAAAGAACGTCGAAGACTTCTTTATTCTCGAGAATGTTAGAATCTTTTTTGATTTCAACTTTACCACGTAAGAATACTTTAGCAAAGACACAAAGAATACCAATCTGCGGCCAACCGTAAGGAGTTCCTGAGAATTTATCGATGAGAGATTTTGTTGTTGTTCTTTCTCCAGATTGCCGGTTGCGAGTAATAAAGGTTACGATTTCAATTTCAGCTTCGCTCATGGAAGCGTCATCATTTTTGAAAAGATCGTCCGGTTTACCGAGTAGAATTGATTTGAGATCTTCTTCTTTGTAGATAGTGCGCAACATATTGATGTTTGGGAAAGCATGTTTAACGAGAGATTGAAAGGCAATATAAATTTTTGTTTTGGCGTTGGTGTTAGTAATATCCAGCTCAGAACCATTTAGATAAATTTTAGATTTTCCTAAGAAGTCTTCAAGTTTTTGTGTTAGCGCTCTTCTTCTTTCCGAATTAAGAGTTCCTTTGCTTCGAAGAATTTGATTAGTAGCTTCATTGAGAGTTGTTGAGTGTGTTTGCTGAATATACTTTTCTGTTCTCTTGTGAAGATATAGATCCATAAGTAATTGTCGATCTTCAGGAATTTTAACTATTAGTTCATTCCGTCCCATTGAATTTGCTTTAAGAACATTCTCGTCCGTAGAGCGGTCGTTTAAAGGTGTAATGACATTAATTGCGATGGGCTGTTCTTTGCTTAGGAGAGTGTCATCCATTTTACGGCAGAAGGGATAATCGTTTTTGTTATCCTCAAACCTAAGTTTACCGTCCTTAATAATTTCTTCAAAGACAATGGATGCGAGCAAGTCCCCAACATCAGAATTGTTTATCTGGGTAGTTTTTATTTCCTGCTCGATGTCTTTTTCTTCATCGGTTAGAAACTCATAGATATCTGAATTTCGTTCAACGTAAGTTTGATCTTCAAGAAGGTTAAGCGCTTCTTGCACTTTCTTATTATGCTCAAGAACATCTATATTGAAATTATCGATCAATAAAGTGGCGATATTTTTTGCCGATGCCTTGAACTCTTTAACGTATTTAACCATAAAGAGAACTTTGAGAACTTTAATGGCAAATTCATTTGGTAGATTCCTCTCTGCAATAATAATTGCGCTTTGAATTTCAGCTCGGAGTGTGGCTCTTAATCCTTCGAACATAAGATCGTATGTAGAAAGCTGCCCGACCAATGTATCGGATATTTCTTGCACAACAGTTTGGAAAACACTTAACATGGAACGCTCACCAACAGATTGATGCTTGCCTTGGAAAGCGTTATGCTGAGATAAACCACGGATCGAGCCTTGGAATAAATCGAATTGATAAGGAAGTAATGGATAACAACTTGTAAAGTGTGCTACATCTTTGAAATCTTGATAGCGGCGGCTATCAATAAATTGAATTAGGGTCTTGAGGTTATTCTTTTCTTTATCATAAAGGGTTGTTAATTCTTTTTTACCATCATCGTTTTTATCCAGCAATCTTCGCTGAATTACTTCATCCACATTAGCACTGGTTAAACTTAGAGGTGTTTTGAAACGAGCTTGGATTCTTGAAAAGTCGTTCGCTTGTTTATCAGTTAGATCGCCAATCAATGAATTTATTTCTTGTTGAGAAGTAACTATGATCCAGGATTGACCTTTGCATTTTGTTGCTAAAGTTTCGGCAATGGTTTGCAGATTGAGCATAAGTTTGGTGTTTTCAGAAATGTATTGACCAACTTCATCAACAAAGAAATTCAGGCGAAATCCTTTTGGCTGTTGATCGATATATTCTTTTACATCTTCAGCAAATTCCTCTATCGAGACTTTATACTTGGATTCATAGCCATCTAAAACCCGCAGCGCTTCATCATAGGAAATGCTCTTCACTTTTGAAAGAACTTTGGCAAAGTTTTCATTTTCTAAAAGAATAATTTCGCGTGCATCTTCCCAACGTGTTTTTGTTTGTTCAAGATATTGCTGTTTGAACTCTACATACAAACCTTGTTTATCAAGATCTCTTTCGAATTCTGCAATGTATCCATGTTTGGGATAATAACCGCGCAATTCATTAAATACTTTAATGAACACTGAAAGGATTGCATCCGGCTGCTGCTTATTTGTAATGTCTGCTTTTTGATCAATGTTGAATAAAATACTTTTCGAAGGAATTGAAATTGCTCGCTTGAAATTAGCTTCAAGAATATCGTCTTCGATTTTCTGGAGGAATATATCACCAAGTGCAACGCCATTGATCTGATTATTTGATAAAACATAGGATAATATTTTTAATAAGTGAGACTTTCCAGAACCAAAGAAACCGGAGATCCAAACTCCGTTGGCGCCTTTGTAGTCTAAATAAGCGGAAAGAAAATCGTCCAGTTTTTTACTTATCTCCTTTGTGACAACGTACTCTTTTACTTCTGTGACAATATTGGAATTATCATCGGCTTTAATAACACCTTCGATAGCACGAAAAATATCATCTTTGAAAATCTTGTTTAGCTTCATCTTATTGCTCGTTCTTAAGTTTGATGATGTCTATATTAAATGCTCTGTAGTAGTTATCGTCTTTAAGTTGTCCGAAAAGATTGAGAAACGTTCCATCATATTCACCAGGGAAAAAAGTAACAACGGGAATTACTTTAAAGACTTTGTGAAGATTATTAAGGATGTTATGTGATCGTATAAAAGGATAAACTAAACCTATACCAGTGAGGAATGCAACCTTATGATCATTTTCCTTAATTCTTCTTTCGATCTCAGGAATGATTTTAGTTTCGGAATCCAAAACAGATTGCAATTGTTTTAACAAAGATTGCTTAGATAAGAAGTTTTCTTTGCTCAGAATTTTATCAAGTATGTTCTGCTCCCCAGTAGATCGGTTTTCCATTAATCCAATACTAAGGTCAAAGAGATTGATTTCAAGAACAGAAATACCACCAAGTTCAAGCTTCTTGATCAAGGATGAAATATATTTATCAATTTTCTGTTGATTAGCCGGATGAAATGCAGTAATAAAGAAAGGAGCTTCCCCGCCAATTGCTTGTTTATTAAGAAAGACATCGTTACTTATTATTTCATACAGGTGTTTAAATTTTTCTTCAAGGTTCTCGCTTTTACTTACCATATTTTTCTATATAGTTTTTAATATCCGTATCACTAACCAAGAAAACTTTGAGAAGCTCCGGGTTTTCTTGAACAACAACTTCAATAAGTTTTGGAGTAAGAAATGGTTGAGTAATAATTCTATCTTTCACAGAATTAATTAAACCCGACTGCCACAAAATAGTAAAAGTAACTCTTTTAATCTTAACTTTTGTATTATCACTTATCGAGCTGAGTTTCTGAGAATTGGCAGCCTTATATTCATAAAATCTGTTATAGTCAGATTCAGTTAAATAATTATCAAACAAAATATATTTCTGTCTCAAAACTTCTGTAACGAATTCACAGATAAATGAATAAACATTACATACTCCTAGAAATATAATCAGCTTTTGCGTTTCAATGTTTGAATCGACTAATAATTCAAGTTGGGCATTGGTCAAAGATTTTAGACGGTGTCTTATTTCTTGAAATTGCCGAATTATGGTCCGCTCTTTTTTCTTCTGAATTAGGTTCTCTTTAATAAGTATTTGACGGCATAGATCCCAGTCATGATTTAGAGTGAACAATTCTGCGACACGAATTGTCTCA
This sequence comes from bacterium BRH_c32, assembly GCA_001516025.1. Classification (GTDB taxonomy): domain Bacteria; phylum Bacteroidota; class Ignavibacteria; order Ignavibacteriales; family Melioribacteraceae; genus BRH-c32. The sequence goes on from LOEU01000022.1 coordinate 16,434, forward strand.
TTAACAAAAAGAGAAGCAGACGTAAAAGAAAGTTTATAATCTGAAATCATATCGTAAGAAACATCTTCCTTTTCAAATAGAGCTTATTCATTAAGAAGACCTATTTGTATAATTATTTTTATAATTTACACTAAAATATCCAAAAATCCAGCCATAGCAAATGAATCAATTTCAAAACTTTGTAAATATCTTAGAAAAAATGATGAACGAGTAACAAAATATTGTTCTAATACTTCCAATTCGTAATATACGAAATAATCTTCCCCCTATAAGAGTACTAATAGTTAAGCCACTAATTTAATGTTTCTCTCTTCAAATTCCACCGGTGTATAATAATTTATTGTCGAGCGCCTCCTCTGCCGGTTATAAAATATTTCGATATACTCGAAAATCTCTGTTCTAGCTTCTTCTCGACTCAAATAATTTCTCGTATAAATCAATTCAACCTTCAGTGTATGGAAAAATGATTCTGCTGCTGTATTGTAATAACAATTACCTTTCCGGTTAATGCTCTGAATAATTTTATTCTGATTTAGTATATTTCTTACTGCCACAGATGCATACTGACTTCCACGATCTGAGTGAAAAATCATTCCTCCTACCGGTATTCGATATAATAGTGACTGTTTAATTGCCCTTACTACCATATCTGCACTTATGTTTTAATACATCTTTGATTTCAAATACTTATGATATCCGCTTCTTGATACTTCCATTTCCTATAAATGAAATAGCAAATCTTTTTGAAAAATCAACTAAAAATCCAGTTAGCAGCCACGCTGTTAGTCAGCATTAATTAAAAGGATATTTATGA
>LOEU01000023.1 GCA_001516025.1 bacterium BRH_c32
CTTTACCCAGTTATAATAGCCTGAACGGCTTACATTAAGCACTTTAGAGAACTCTGACAATGGATATTCTTTCCTGTGTTCCATTATAAACCTGTACTTTACTCCTTTACCTTGGCAAAGTACGCTATGGCTTTTTTTAAAATGTCCCGCTCCATTTTTAGCATAGCTATCTCCTTATCCCTCTTCCTGATCTCTTCATCTGAAGGGTTTAGATGTCCTTTCCCGGGAAATGCATTCTTTGCATCTTCTAAGTACTGCTTCTTCCAGTTAAATAATGAGTTGCTACTTATTCCAAGGTCCTTGGCTATGCAGTCTACTGATTTGCCTGTATCCAATACCAACTTTACTGCTGATATCTTAAATTCTTTGTCGTAGGTTTTTCTTGTACCTGACATCTTTAGCTCCTATATTATTTTTATTAATATACTTGCTTTTCCTCTTGTCCACAATACGGGGGATAGTTCATCTATGACTTCGTTGCTACATATAGGAGTAGTGATAGATTAATGTTTATTAATTTATTTGATCAGAATTTTTTACTTCATTTCAAATTCATTTTGTGTGCAGTGTATAGCATATAGAAGTAATGAATAGTTATTGTTATTGAAATATTTTTAGAATTTTGAATTTTTGTAAGATTTTATTCAGATATACATTTTACGTCATTTTCAATTTGAGAGCTTTGTAAAGAAGTTTTTGTGATTTGCAAAATAGATTGAATAATAATATAAGAAGTGAATTATAAGGACATCCAACAACCCTTTTAAAAAATCAACAACCACTTGGTTATTGATTGCATTTCACAATTCTAAACAATAACCTTCTCTTCATTTATTGTATGGGAGAATAAAACTATTAATCGAAGTGAATTGTCTCAGATTTCAGGAAATAGATTTAATAATTCTTTCCAACAGATCCAACATGATTTATTTCTCTACTTGGTTAGTATTTTTAAAGTGGTTAAGCATTTTTCAACCGACTCTATTTTCAGAATACTGTCCTTTAATATTATTAATAAAATATTTCCCAATTGAACTTGCTGATATTAACTCATAATAAATGCTTTCTTGAACATTATAATACTGCCAGATAGCTCCACCATTTTTAAACTCAATTTCTAAAGTAGCAGAGTTTGGATCATAACCAATACTTGTTATCATTGATGAATCAACATATTGCCTTCCCATTAGAATTTTTGCTCCCTTATTCTTTTTATAACAGTTTTATAGTTTTCAATATTATATGGATGCTTTCTACTCCAACCTTCAACAAGTTCAGGATCAGAACTTGTTGGCCTTGGATTATTTAATGCAATTCTAACTCTAGAGGGTATTTTTATCGCCTCTCCAACAATTATTGCTTCTCCAGTTCGTAACGCAGGTAAAAGATTAATTAGACTATTTAAATTATCTGGAGCTGATTTCTTTACAACTGATTGATCACCAGAATTAGTCAAACGTAAAGCAATAAATGTTCCAACTTGAGCCAATATAGTTTCTGATATTTCTGATGGTCGTTGAGATATGACTAAAGCACCGAGACCAAATTTACGTCCTTCTTTAAATATTTTTTCAACAGCTTCTTTAGAATAACAGTTGTTCTCATTTTTATTTAAATATGTATGAGCTTCTTCAAATGCTAATAACAAACATCTATTTTTACCAGTGTAAGTTTCACTTCTACCCCAAAACATACTATCATAAACAAACCGAGTTATTAGACCAATTGTGATATCAAGAACTTCAAAAGGAACATTGCTCAAATCTAAGATGGCTAATTTATTTTCACTGCCAATCCATTCATTAAGTAAATTACTTAAATCCTTGTTTGAATCAATATCCTTGTAATCGCCGGGATTAAACAAGAAATCATAACGACTATCTTTAATCCTTGATAACAATTTCTTCTCGTAATTATAAAAGTCTTGATGTTTTGATTTATATGGCTCAGATGCCCCCATTGTATAAGGCTCAAATTTAGCCCCAATCAAGTTTTCAAAGTCGCTTTCTTGTAATAACTTAGCCGTTTCTCTTGTTTGATCGTCTTTGTTTGGTCTAGAGAATGTAGCATTTAGCCACCAATTCATCTCATCCCAAATTTTTCTAATATTAAATGGTATCGGAGAATCTGCGGCAATAAAATTTTGGTCAATATCACCATCATTTAATTTGAAATTCTCTTTTTTGAATTTCGTTATTAGTTCGCGGAATAGTCGGTGTTCAGGTCTCTGATCATCAGAAGGTTTTGCCCCAACAAGAAAATAAGCTAACTCATCAAAAGTCATTAACCAAAAAGGAATAAACAATGGATTTGTATCATCCTTGATTTTAAATACTTTGGCATGAGGAAAGGCAGTAGAGTATTCTCCATGGGGATCAACTAAAATTACTCTGGAACCTTCGTAATCATTTAATATAGCTTTGAGAATACTAACAGTTGTATTTGACTTACCACTTCCAGTAGAACCTAAAATTGCACTGTGTCTTAACACTAGTTTATGGAGATTAGCATATACAGAAAGATTCTCTGACGAGGAATGTTTTCCTATCTCGATAGATCCTTCATCTTTATTTCCATATATATCATAAAGATCTTTTTCTATTACCAAGTGGACTTCGTCATTGATTGTAGGATAGGTTCCAATCCCTTTTTCAAATTCACTATCGCCAATTTTTTCGCCTACTAGTTGGACGGTCAGATAGCGTGAACCAATATCGTAACGAATATTTTCATTTAATTTACTTGGAGTATTGCTTACAGATGAAACGATCCCATAAATAATAATATTACCAATTGGAATTTTTACGAATGTTCCTATTTGACCAATTTTATAAAGTCTACCATTTATTATTGGAGCAGCAGAAGGGATATCATTAGAAACTTCAACTTCTATTGTCTCAGAATCCACACGAATAATTGAACCTAAATATGTAATGTCATTTTTCATATTATTGATTTCTCTATGGTTTCTTTTTTCCCAGAATTGATAAGAAGAAAATCTACAAGTTTATTAAAATCACCAATTAGCATTTTTTTATTTGCTTCATCCCAATAATGTACAAATTCTTCATTGGTCTTTAACTCACTTTTGTCAAACTTCCATTCACCCAATTCTCCATTTATTATCGCCTTAGTAGGACCAAAAACATTTAAATTTAGGTAGGATGCTGTTAGTTTATGAAGTTTTTCAACTTCCTCATCTTTGTAAAAGAACACAATAGCAAATAGATGATTATTTTCACGAAGGCAGCTAAAAATAATATCATTTATATGCTGATCTGAAAATGAATATCCGGCAAAAATAAAAAGAAGCTCACCACTTGATAAATAATTTTTCAGTCTATCAAAATATGCTATGAATGGTTGTTTCCTAGAACTGTCATATTTATCCTTTGAAGGATATATAACTAACTCATTTTCATATTTATTAATATCAGAAATTTTTCCAATCCTAATAATCCTTTGCGCATTCAGCTTGGTTTCATTCTTCCAAAACCAACTTAATGAACCGTGTATTTTCCAAAGTCGTATCCAATTTTTGGTTAAATCAGTATTGTATACTTCGTGATCTATGGTTGATTGTAAAAAGAATGGTTCATAAGAACCAACAAAACCATCAAAATAAGGAATTTGATTTGCTTCAAGAGATTTCTCAATTATTAGATCATAATTTGTGGTAAATATCTCTTTCGAAAACTCGCGATTTAGAAGACTCAACCACGCAAAAAATTTCTTTGGTGAATTAAGATTTGCATTTTCTTCTTTTTCCAAAATTACTTTATATATTTTTTTACAAATTTGAATGTCAGTATTTTTTGCAGACTCGCCATTAACTCCTTGATATTCCTTAGTCTTTTGTTCATTGGTTAGTTCTCTTATTCTGCGTAGATGATTCAATATATCTTCGATATTTACTTCTCGGTCAACAATTGTTGTCTTGAGTTCTTTCAAAAGCATATTAAATGTATTTAGTTCATCTTTTTCTAGTAATGAACTTATATCATTTGTAAGTTGCACAATATTAGGTATGCCTAAAGCACAAGAAGAACCCGCACCAAAAAAGAAACCGATATTCTTTGAATAAGAAAGTTGAGTCTTCAACTCTCGAATTTCTCTAATCAGATTAATAACTGACATATTATTTCCAGATTTATTTAAATAGTTTTTATATAATCTATTACGAAAATGCTTAATTGCATTCCAAATAAAGAACAGACAATGACTACTATGATGCATTAAACAGGATAGCCGATAATTATTTATAAATTTGTTCTTCTAAATAATTCAAAAAAATGCACCTTTTAGAATTCACCTCTATAACTTGTTTATTGCCACAATGGTTAAAGTAGTCACTTTGATTTGTGGCTTACGTGACTTATAAGCTTAGTCTAAATTCTTCTATCTTCTGCCTAATAACATCTTCTGGAGAGTTAGATTTTTCTTTCAAGGTCAACATCTGAATAATATCATTGTCATTAATGAATATGATTAATTTATGATAAGCCATCCAATGCTCCCGCTGAGTAATAGTTGCATTTGATTTAGGATTGTTCCTACATACAATAATACCAAATAAACCTGTTCCAAAAGATTTAAGATAATTCGACATTTGAAGCACTTCTTTTTTTTCAACATTAGCTGAATAATTTTTAGCATCAATAACAACGAAATCAGCATTATACTTATCTCTCATGAACTTCCAAAAACCAACATCAACATAGTTTGGGAAAATAATATCTCTTCTATTTGTTCTTGATTCATCACTTAATTCATAAAGAGGCTTTTCTAATGGAGGTGTAAAAAGATATTCAAAAATATTAACGCATAGCTTTTGAAATAATGACCAATCTTTTTTACCTGGGGCTATTTTATTTAGTTGTTCTATAAACTCTTGTGATTTGCTTTTAACTTTATATGTTGTCAATAGTTTTTGGAAATGTGCGTATAAGGAATGGTCTTTTATTTGCTCTAATTCATTTGAAAATAATTCGGCTATTTTCACTCCATCCCAAACTTCGATGCCTTGTTTTTCAAAACTACTTAAGTAATTCTGCTGCAATTTATCAGGTATCGCTAAAATTACTTTTGCATCTTTATGAATATCTTTATAGAGATTTAGTTGATTAATATATTCCTTTACACGCATTTCAATTAAAGGCGATACCCGTTTAACCTCTATTAACAGCTTCTTATTGTTCAATGTGCATACCAAATCCGGTCGCAACATTTTTCCATTTATATCACGATAGATAGGCATTAAATTTATTTCAGAAAATCGATCATTTGCCTTCATTAATGCTGAAAGAACATAAACAAACTCAACTTCTCTAAAATCAATTGATGAAACATTTGTATAGCTGTATTGATTTTTAATACTTTCTACAAAATATTTGCCAGTTGATGGGGCGCTTATAAATTGGTGATAAGTTTCAGATTGAACATTATGATACTGATATATAGCCCCACCAGTAAACTCCACTTCGAGAACTTTATTTGCTTCATCATAACCAATCGAAAGTATATTTGAAGAAGCTACTGGAATCCTATCCAAATTTGTTCCTCACTTTAATTATTAGTTAACAAACCAGATGCCAATCTTATGCAATAGTGATATCATCTAAGATTTACTCAGAATATTTTATTAAAAAGACTTTGACCTGATATCATTCAAATTAGAATTTGAACGATACAAGTAGTTTTTGAAACCTAAACCTGAAACAAAAATCTATACGGTAAAACTTTTATTCCTTCGTTCAGGGTTTTTCGATAAGTAAAAACAACCCCACCTGAACTTAAAAAATATTCACAAATTTGTCAATGTTATCATTAGCTACTAGATAAAAAGAATTCCAGCTAAACTGAAATCTTTTATTTGAGTTTATTTTATCGTCACAAAAATTTACTTGAGATAACTACACTTTGCCTAGGTGGTTGACCAAAAGTATCATGCAGGAAAGAATTGAATTCATTGTTAGACTTTGTTGAATGTATTTTATCCGCTTTCTTAAATTCAAGTAATAATCTTCCCTCCTTTAAGAGTACTAATAGTTAAGCCACTAATTTAATGTTTCTCACTTCAAAATCCACCGGTGTATAATAATTTATTGATGAATGTCGCCTCTGCCGGTTATAATATATTTCGATATACTCGAAAATCTCTGTTTTAGCTTCTTCACGACTCAAATAATTTCTCGTATAAATCAATTCAACCTTCAGGTTATGGAAAAATGATTCTGCTGCTGCATTGTCATAACAATTACCCTTTCAGCTCATGCTCTGAATAATTTTATTCTGATTTAGTATATTTCTTACTCCCGCAGATGCATACTGACTTCCACGATCTGAGTGAAAAATCATTCCTTCTTCCGGTATTCGATATAATAGTGCCTGTTTAATTGCTAATACTACAATATCTGCCCTGTTTGTTTTTATATATCTCACTTATTTTTGCCTCTAATCGAATATTCTCCAACTTTCGTTGACTCATTTTCGATTTCAAATACTTATGATATCCGCTTCTTGATACTTCCATTATTTCGCACATCTTCCCAAGTCTGAATTCTCCTCGGCTCTCATATATGAATCGGTATTTCATCGCTTTACTTTTGAGAAGATGGCAACTGCTTTTTTTTATATGTCTCGCTCCTCGGTTACATCTGCCAATTGCCTTGTTAGTTGCCTGATTTTTTCATCTTACGGTTTCAATTTTCCCTTTCCCGGAAATGAATCCTCAGGGTCTCGGTTAAATTCTCTGATACAACGATATACATCTCCAGAGTCTATGCCCAAATCCAGAGCCACTTCTTTAACCTTTTTATCACCTTGTTTAATAAGTTCTACGGTGCGCTGCTTAAACTCTTTGTCGAATATTCTTCTCTTTTTGCCCCCATTAATTCCCTCACTTCTCTTAGAATAAATATAACAATTTGGCTTTTCTTTTTGTCTACTTTTTAGGGGGAAGATCACAACTACATCAATAAAACAAAAGCATTTCAGCTTATTGCACATATCTAAAACACCATCTGTGCTTAAGACATTGTGCCTCAGTGTTAACCTGTGATAAGCTGCTGAACCGCAAAAATTATGGTCTTCATAGTAAGTAATGAGTGTAGCAAACATTTCCAATTCTCCAATTAATTGTTAAATTATACATTAAGTCCTGTTAATGTTAATCTAAACAATACTTGTGAAGTCTGAAAACGGTTGTTGAATGTTTTTTAGAATATTATTGGATCAACTAAAACTTGTTGAAGAGCTAATAATTTAGCAGCTTTTTTAGCAGCGATACCTTGCTTTGTTCTTTCACCAATGAATCGCCTATGCTCAGCAGTATTCGCAATAGCCTTATTCCTTTCTCTTTTTTTCCTTTTGGTTTCTTCACTATGTTTATAATTTGATCCATGATTACGTCCTTGAATAAATTTGTTATAACCAAATTGTGGATCAATTGCTTTGTAGACTTGTATTAAATGCTTTTCATATTTATTAG
>LOEU01000024.1 GCA_001516025.1 bacterium BRH_c32
CGCATATTCCAAAGTAAATATCGATTTATCTATTGCCAACTTATCTTCGAGATATCCATAAATTACTTTTGATAATTCTAAGAAGAATAAATTTTCATCTTTGCTATCTAATGCCTTCTTAGCCGCTCTCAACCTTTCTTTTGCAACCTTACCTGCTTTATAATATTTCAATAATGATTCATTACTATATAATTTTTGTTTTCTCTTTGAATAAATGAGGATTCCGATGAAACCAACCATAATCGAAGCATTCAATATCCAAAACCATTCTCCGATTTTATGTGATGTATAAATTGGTTCAAATTCTTCAGGTGAATTGCTTATATATCTGATATCCTTACTTAGCATTGAAACATCTTCTTTTTGATTTGGAGCAGGACTATTTGCATAACTTCCTGTTCCTTGTTCTACGTGTATGCTAATTTCATCTGTCCGCTTCGTGCTAAATGATCCCGTTGCAGGATTAAACGAGCTAAATTCAATCGATGGAATTTTAAATTCACCCGATTGACGCGGGACTATTAAATATTCAAAGATTTTCTTTCCATTAATCTTTCCAGTTCGATTTATTGTTTCAGTAATTTTTGGTTCATATTTATCAACCGTATTTGGAAGTATTAAATCAGGTAGAGTCAATAACTTAATATTTCCCGTGCCTTCTATTTCTACCTTTAGATTTATACTCTCATTTGTTTTTACATCTTTTTTATCGGTAAATGATTTAATTGAAAAAGTACCAACTGCGCCGTTATAACTATCCGGTTTATTAACAGGCAATGGAAGAACTTCAATTTTTATTGTATTTGATTTCGCAGTGTGTTGAAGAGTTTCGGTTCTATTAAAAAATGGATCATTAAAGAAATCATCAAAAACCGAATTACTCCTCTGCTGCTTCTTCCTCTGTATCATTACTGGTATATTTAATTCGAATGGAGTTACAGATAAGGTACCCGTTCTTGTGGGAAACAATGCCACTTGTTTTAATTTTGCCGCTCTGAATCTTTCACCGTTATACATAACAATATCAAAATTGATTGTATTTGAAGATTCAATCTCTTCCTGCCAAAAACCTTCATAATTTGGAAGTTTACTTATTTGGGGTGAATTAATATTTAGTTTTGTGTAAAGTTTATAAGTAATTGTGACTTGTTCACCTTGAAATACTTTTCTTTTATCCGCTTCGGCTAAAATAAAAACACTTTTAGACAAATCTTCTGTATCAGCTTTTTCGTCTTTTTTACCTGATTGCGGAGTTGTACTTCCTTGAACCACTTCTATTTTTATAGGCTTAGATGAATAATTATTCCCGTTATAATTTACTGTTGCCGCTCCAATAGAAAATTCTCCCATAGCAACAGGCTGGACTATATATGAAAAGGATACCGATCCATTCATCTTCCCATTTATTATCTGCATACTTGTGGATTGATTCGGTCCCGATAATATTCTAAAATTAGAAAATACCGGCGGCTTAAAATTTCTTATACCATTTACGTCTTCACAAGTAAATGCAAAATCGATCTGAAAATTTTCATTTAATCCGACTTTGCTTCTATCAACTGAAGCATTAAATTCCTGTGCCTTTAATAAGGTAAAGCAAAAGAAAATTAAAATGAATAATATCTTACCAGTCTTTTTCATTTCTAACAGGTTTACCCTTAATTTTTCTTATCTTTTTCTGAATATCATTTTCGTTATTTTTTAATGCCTGAAGAATACGTTCGGCTTCTTCTTTAGAAATCTGATCTTTTTGTTGCTGTTGCTGCGGCTGGTTTTGTTTATCTTGATCTTTTTTATCGTCATCTTTCTTTTGATCTTGATTGTTCTGATTCTGGTCTTGATTTTTCTGATCGTCTTTGTTCTTATCTTGTTTTTTATCCTGATTCTTATCTTGATTCTGTTGTTGCTGCTGTTGCTGTAATTGATTCAAGGCATAAGACAAATTGTATTTTGTCTCTAAATCTTTTGGATTCTTTTTAAGTGAATTTTTATATGCTTCTATACTCTCTTTATATTTCTGTTGCTTCAAATAAGTATTGCCAAGATTGTGATATGCTTTAGCTTTTAATACATCGTCATCAGTCATCTCAGAAGATTTCTTAAATAATTTTATTGCTTCATCTAATCTATTCTGTTTATATAAAGCATCACCAAGATTAAAATGAGGTTTGAAAGATGTGGAATCTTTTTCAATCCCTTTTTTAAATGCTACTTCCGCATCAGAATAATTTTTCTCTTTATACTTATCCACACCATCATTATTCAATTCTCTTAGTGACTGTCCCGAAACTATAACCGGTATAAGAAATATTACCATATATAAATAATTACGTGTCATTGCTCTCCGTTACTTTTATATAATTTCTGATATAATTTTGATTTTCTGTTTGATATGAACGCATCGATAAATAACAATAACAAAGCAGGAAATAAGAAATAATAATATCTATCCTCATATTCAGTTACTTTCTTAGTGCCATATTCAGATTGCTCCAAATTAGATAACTTATTATATATCTCATTTAGTTCATCCGAATTCTGCTGTGTCTTAAAATATTCACCGCCGGTATCTTTTGAAATCTGCTTTAATGTATTTTCATCTAATTTTGTAAGAACTGTGTTACCCGACAAATCCTTTTTGAATCCAAGATTATTTCCTCGTTCGTCATAAACTGGAATGGGTACTCCTGTAATAGACCCGATGCCGATTGTATATATTTTTATATTTTTATCCTTTGCTTTCTCTACTGCTTTTTCAATATCTCCTTCGTGATCTTCGCCGTCAGAAATTACAATAATTACTTTTTCTGTTACTTTATCTTCCTTAAATGATTCAGATGCTAAATCAATTGCTTCGGCTAACGCCGTACCCGGTTGCGGGATTGAACCCGTATTAACAGTGTTTAAAAATAAATTTGCCGCTCCATAATCGCTTGTAAGTGGAAACTGAATATACGCCCTGCCTGAAAAAATTATCAATCCGATCCGGTCACCCTCTAATTTTTGTATTAGTTTAGAAATATCAAATTTCGCCTTTTGTAATCGGTTCGGTTTAATGTCTTCGGCACTCATACTTAGCGATACATCCAATGCTATATATACATCTATTCCTAGCTGTTTTACTTCTTCTACTCGAGTTCCTATCTGAGGATTCGCTAAAGTCAATATGATCAAAACTAATGCAAATGAATAAATGCCGAATTTTATATGATTCTTTGTGGTACTTCTTTCCGATATCACATGTTTGTGAAGTTCTAAACCAATAAACATCTCTAAAAAAGAATTTTCCTTCTTATAAAAATAATAGTATATCAATACCATTATTGGAATAATATATAAAAGATGAAGATATTCCGGATTAGCAAATCTGAACATATTAAGGCATTTTCCTTAAGTATAATTTTGTAATAAAAAATTCAAAGAGTAAGAAAAAGAATCCTGCCCAAACCCAGTTATAAAAAAGCTCTGCTGCTTTTCTATATGATGTTACTTCCACTCTCGTTTTTTCTAATCTATCGATTTCGTTATAAATATTTTCTAAACTTTTATTTCCTGTGGCTCTAAAATAATTTCCACCTGTCTGCTTAGAAATATTCTTTAGCAAATTTTCATCAATCTCCACAGGCACCATCTGATATCTTCTTCCGAATGGAGTATTAAATGGATATGGAGCTTGTCCCATTGAGCCGACTCCAACTGTATAAATTCTTATGCCAAATTTTTGAGCAATTTGTGCTGCCGTCATCGGGTCTATTTCTCCCGAATTATTAACACCATCGGTAAGTAATATCATTACTTTACTTTTTGCTTTGCTCGTCTTTAGACGATTAACACCATTTGCTATCGCATTACCTATTGCAGTCCCATCCTCCACCATTCCGCTATACACTTCTTTGAGAAGATTTCTTAGTACCATGTAATCGATTGTAAGCGGAACTTGCGTAAAACTTTCACCGGCAAATATCACTAACCCTATTTTATCCGATGTCCTTCCTTTAACAAATTTATCAATTACATTTTTTGCAGCTTCTAATCTATTTGGTTTAAAATCCTCGGCTAACATACTCCCTGAGATATCGAGTACCATTGCAATATCAATTCCCTCTGTATATACATTCTCACCGGAAGAAAAAGATTGGGGACGAGCCATGGCTATTAAAAAAAGCGACAACGCAATCATTCTTAAAATAAACGGTAGATGAGCCAATCTTTCTTTAATGCTTTCCTTTGCTTCTCCAAATAGATCGAATGATGAATATTTTAATTCCGTAAAAAGATATCTGTTTTTCTTCCAATAAAAATAACTAAGCAATGGTATCAGTATTAAAAGATATAGGAATATCGGATATGCAAACGTTACATCACCCATTTATTGCAGCTCCATTATTTCTTTCCTTTATCTCTTTTACCTTCTTCACAAAATCATACGCTTGCCTCATCATCTCTTCATTTACTTTTGGCATCGGATTAAATTTCGCAAATTTTACCATATCCGCATTCTCAAAAAATCTATTTGCAGAATCTAAAATTTCTTTATCCTCAGTAATCACTTCACTTAAGCTTATCATTAATTCGCCTGATGTAATTTCCATTGCAGGAATATTAAAATCAGCCTCGATATATCTTCTTATAATTTCCGTAATCTCTGAGTGATATTCTTTGATTTCTCCCTTTTGCCATAATTTTCTGCCTTCTAAGGATTGCAACGCTTCTAAAGCAATATTATATGCAGGTATATAAATTGGTTTCTCTTCCGGTATTATATTCGCTTTCTTCTTTTGATATCGAGAGTATAAATAATATCCCAATAAAGCTAAAAGTAATACTCCGGCTACAATTAATACAATTATCCAAGGACTAAGATTAATCTCTAATGGTTCTTTAACATCTTTAATTTCTTCATCCGCATTTACCAATATTTTTCTTACAGTTAATTTTATCTCACTTGTTTGAGTAAGCTTTTGGTCGCCGCTATTTCCTTGAGTATAATAAATATTAATTGGAGGGATTTTTATTTCTGCCGAATCGTATTTTGAAAATATGAACGTATGCTTCTCAAATACATTATCCCCATCTTCTTTTTTCTCGATAGGTAGATTCTTAATAAATTCTAATTCCTTTACCGAATCTTTTACTGCAGGAATGATTGGTTTAATCCTTTTATTATACTTTAATTCAAGATGGAGCTGAATATAATCGCCGACATAATAGCGAGCAGAATCCGTATAACTTTGTACAGTTATATCCTGCGCATTTATTGTTACATACGATATAAATAAGAGAAGAATTAATTTGTAAATTTTTACCATCTTTTTTCACGCATTTTAAAGAAATTAATCATTGGTTTTATATACGACTCATTATCATCTTCCTTGATATTTACTTCTATTGAATCCACTCCGCTTGAGATAAAAATACTTTTTCTGATTTCTAATCTTCTTTTAAGTGTTTCATTGAACCATGCTTGAACGCTTTGCGAGCTTGTATCAAGATGCCTTACTATATCGCTTTCTGCATCATAGACTCTTATTAGTCCTCCCTTAGGAATAGATAATTCCCTTGGGTCAGTTATTGGTATCGAAATTAAATCATGTTTTTTGCTTACAGTCTTTATAATTTTTTCGTATCCCAAATCCATAAAATCAGATACAAGGAAAGCAATAGATTTTTTCTTAATTGCATGATTGAAAAACTCTAGTGCTGATTTAATATTGGTCTGTTTTGCCTGAGGTTCAAATGTTAAAACTTCTCTGATAATCCTTAGGACGTGGCTTTTCCCTTTTCTCGGTGGAACGAATTTCTCAATCTTATCCGTAAAGAGTATCAATCCAACTTTATCATTATTTTGAAGAGCCGAGAATGCAAGTACACCGCTTAATTCAGCGGCTATCTGTTGCTTAGTTTTGTGTAGACTTCCAAATCCCATCGAGCTGCTCATATCCACAATTAGCATAACGGTAAGCTCTCTTTCCTCTTCGAATATTTTTACGAATGGATGTCCAAACCGTGCCGTTACGTTCCAGTCAATACTCCTTATATCATCGCCGGGCTGATATTCTCTTACTTCAGAAAATGCCATTCCTCTCCCCTTGAATACAGAATGATATTCACCTGAAAAAATATCGTTGACTAATGCTTTAGCGCGAATCTCAATTTGACGTATCTGCTTTATCTGTTCGTTAGATGGCATTTTAAGGCACTTCTACTTTATTTAATATCTTCTGAATAATTTCATCTGAATTAATTTCCTGAGCTTCAGCTTCATAAGTAACGGCTATCCTATGTCTCATTACATCTGCACAAATACTTCGTACATCTTCAGGAACAACATATCCGCGTCTTTTTATAAATGCCATCGATTTCGCACCGTTCGCTAAATTAAGAGTTGCTCTCGGTGATGCTCCATAACTTATTAAATCAGTTAATTCACTCAAACCATATTCTGCGGGATTTCGTGTAGCAAATACTATATCAAGAATATATTTCTCAACTTTTTCATCAATATAAATATCCTTTACTACTTGACGTGCACGTATGATATCTTCTTTTGTAACTACTGCATTAATATTTTCAGAAATATCATTTGTGTACATTCGCATTATCTTTAATTCTTCTTCTTTGCTTGGATATGTAATTTTGATCTTAAGCATAAAACGATCAACTTGCGCCTCGGGTAATGGATACGTTCCTTCCTGCTCAATTGGATTTTGAGTTGCCAATACCAAAAATGGTTCATCCAATTTAAAAGTCGTATCACTGATTGTTACTTGGCGTTCTTGCATCGCTTCGAGCAGTGCACTTTGTACTTTGGCTGGAGCTCGGTTAATTTCATCGGCTAATATAAAATTAGAAAATATCGGTCCTTTTTTAATAGTAAAATTTCCGTCTTTCTGATTGTATATTAAAGTACCCAGTAAATCCGCAGGTAAGAGATCCGGTGTAAATTGTATCCTCTGAAAATTTGCTTTCATAACAGATGAAAGCGATTTGATTGCCAAGGTCTTGGCTAGTCCCGGAACACCTTCTAATAATACATGCCCATTAGAGAGAAGTCCAACCACCAACTTTTCAACCATATTTTTTTGACCAACTATTGCTTTACTGATTTCATGGAATAGAATATCGATAAACTCGCTTTCTTTTCTAATCCGTTCGTTTAAAACAGTAATATCCAAATTTTATCCTCCTAATTATGAAATCCCACGTAATTTTTACAAAATGAAAAATTAAAAGTTTCTCTAAATTCTTTAAAATCTTTAAATAATCAAAGAAAACTATAAATCTTTTACAAAAAAGAGCGCAAACTTAAGATAAGACGTTTCATTCATCTCCGGTAGAGACGGATGATCCATCGAAGCCGTATTGAAATAAACTAATTTGATCTCCTTTTTTGCTTTTCTTGCTGCACTATGAACTGCTTCTAAAAATTCTCTCTTCTTTAAATGAAACGAACAAGATGAAGTTACCAAAAAACCGCTATTAACAAGAACTTCCATACCAAGTTTATTTAATTTTTCATATCCTGCGATTGCACTTAGAAGATTTTTTTTATTCTTTGCAAATGCAGGCGGATCAAGATTTACAACGTCAAATTTTCTTCCCTCTGCTTTATATTTTTCTAACTCTTCAAATGCATCACCAATCACGAAATCAAAATTTGAAGAAAAACCATTGAGCTCAATATTCTTTTTTACGTTTTCTATTTCCGTCTCTGATGAATCTATAAATGAAACCGAAGCGGCATCTCCATTAATTGCATTCAATCCAAAACCTCCGGAATTGCAAAAGCAATCAAGGATAGTTTTACCTGAAACAAATTTTGCTAAGAAATGCCTATTGTCAGATTGATCAAAATAAAAACCGGTTTTATGTCCCTTAGTAAAATTAATATTGTATTTAACTTCACCATCTGATATTACTTCATCCGTAATTTCTCCAAGATAAATTTTATCTTCTGTGGAAAGTCCTTCAAGCACTCTAAAATACTCTTCGTTCTTCGAGAAAATATTTTTTGCTCCTAATTCATTCTTCAATAAATTGCATACAATCTCGATATTCTTGTCCATCCCAAAGGAATATACTTGCAATACATATGTATCATTATATTTATCTATAATTAAACCGGGGAGGAAATCACTTTCGCTAAAAACCAACCTATAAGAATCTCTCCCTGAAAGACTCGCTTTTCTTAATTCATAAGCATCTAATATTCTTTCCTTAAATAATTCATTTAAATTTTCAATTTTTCTTCTGCTTAGAATTCTAACCGAGATAAGAGAGTTCTTGTTATAAAATCCCGCCCCAAGAAATTTATTCTTACTGTCATATACATCTACAATACTCCCATTCTCCGGATTTTCTTCAATTAAATGTATCTCATTACTGAATATCCATAAATGACCTTTTACAATCCTTCTTTCTTCATTCTTCTTTAGTATTATCTTTGCCATAACCGCCTCATTTAAAATAAAAAACCCCGACATTGAAAATACACAAAATCGGGGGCAAAAAAATCTTATTTATTTTATAAGTTTTTCAAAACCTTATTTAATTTTTCTGTTATATCTGCAGCGGTTTCTGCAAGTAATGGATTTTTCACGTTCTTCATTGATTCCATAGGATTTATAAAACTGACTGAAACTGTTCCCTCTTCTTTCTCTTGAACTACTACATTACAAGGAAGCAATACTCCAATATTCTCTTCTACCTGTAATACTTTATATGCAGAAGGTGGATTGCATGCACCTAGTATTTTATATTTTCTAAAGTCAACATCAAGCTTTTTCTTAAGCGTTTCTTTAACATCTATCTCTGTAAGTATTCCAAAACCTTCTTTTTTCAATTCTTCGCCGATTTTTAGAATTGCTTCATCAAATCCTAAATTTAATACTCTATTATTATAATATGACATATCATTCTCCTTTTTTTATTTATATAAATTAGATGATAATTTTCATTAAACGATTCATAATGTTAATAGAAGATATGATAGCAAAGTAATAACTACAATGCAAATAAAATCCAAAAACACTCCCGGTTTTACCATATCGATAATTTTCAATCTTTCACTGCTAAAAATAATTGCATTTGGCGGAGTTGAGATCGGAAGCATAAATCCCATTGATGCTGCAATTGTAGCAGGAATCATAATTAATAATGGATCTGTATTTATCTGCACGGCAAGAGATGCTAATACTGGTAATGCTATCTGTGCTGTTGCTGTATTGGAAGTTACTTCCGAAAGAAATGTTATAACTAAACAAATAACTCCAATTATAACGATTAACGGAAAGCCATTCAATGCAATAAATTGCTTACCAATAATTTCTGAAAGTCCGCTCTTTATAAATCCTTCGGCAATTGCAAATCCACCACCGAATAATAAAATAATATCCCATGGTACTTTTCTTATTACATCATTATCAATAATATATCCTCTTTTTGATTCATCGGATTTAGCGGGGAGTATAAAAAGTAGAAATGCCATCATTATCGCCACCGTTCCATCATCTAATAATTTATAATGTGGAAGCAATTTCGACCAACCCGGAATTTTAACAAATCCCAAATCTAATTCTACTCTAAATAACCAAAGTAGCGATGTAAGGACAAAAACTGTCATTACAACTTTTTCTTCGTAGGTTGTTTTACCTAACGAATCCTTCTCTTTCCTTAAAATCACCGGGTCAAATTCTAATCCTTTTTTGACCGGATAGAATACCTTTGCAATTATATACCAAAAAATAATTAGTAAGACTACACTTATAGGAAATGCTATTTTAATCCATTCACCAAATAAAATAGCAGGTTTATCAGGAAAACTTATTGAATATACTCTTAAGAAAACTAAATTCGGCGGTGTTCCAATTAATATAGCTATCCCTCCGATTGTACATCCGAATGCAATCCCCAACATTAATGCTTTAGAAAACGGAAGCATATCCACCTTACCATATTCATCTTCAAGTTTATGCATAATTGCTAAACCGATTGGAAGCACCATTAATGCAGTGGCTGTATTTGATATCCACATTGATATGAATGCTGTTGCAATCATAAATCCTAAGACAACTCCCGAAGGAGATGAACCAAACCATAGAATTACTGTCAACGCCACCCTCTTATGAAGATTCCATTTCTCCATAGCTAACGCAATTATGAACCCGCCTATGAATAAAAATATTGTAGAATTTATATAAGACTGCGCGATTATATTAGCCTCTAAGACTCCGAAAAGAGGAAAAACAATTAACGGAATTAATGATGTAGCGGATAAGGGGATTACTTCTGTCATCCACAGAACTGCCATACTTATAGTTACTGCCGCTACTATCTCGGCATTAAATTTCCCAGGTCCAAAATCGACCAAAAACAAAACTAAAAAAAATGAGACTATCGAAAAAGAAATGATTCCATACTGTACAGAACGCTTCTCCATACTTTCTCCAATAAATTTTTAGAGACTTATTTCTTCGGATTTATTATCTCATAAAGTGCCGAATAATCTTTATCTCCAAGATTTTCTCCGACTGCATTTATTAGTATTTCCTTAACCGCTTCTAATATAGATGTATTTATTTTTGCTTCTTTGAATTGAGTCTCAATCAAATTTATATCTTTTAACATATGCTTAAGTGGAAAATTTGGATTGTCATAATTTCTTGAATCATAATTACTAATTTTTTTTTCATAAGTCGGAGCATATAACGCACTATGCTTAAGTATATTCATAAAGGGTACGGTATTAATATTATTTTTCAAAAGGTAAGAATAACTTGCCGAAAATATTGCTGCAAGTGAAGGGATAAATTGATTAAGTGCCAGTTTTATTGCCGCTGCACTTCCAATATTACCGACATAAGTGATATTATTACTAATGAATTCAAGTACAGGTTTGTATTTATTAACCAATTCTTCTTTGCCGCCGCATAGTATCATTAATGAGCCGTCTTTAATTTGTGGAATACTACCAAGCACCGGGGCTTCAATATACTCTCCTCCAAATGATTCTATCCTCTCCTCTAATAACTCACTTTCACCCGGTGAGATTGTGCTCATTTGTATGATAGTCCTTCCGGAAAAAGTATTATGTCCATCTGAAAAAAGTAATGAGCATAAAGCCGGATAATCAGTAACCATCGTAAAAATTATATTACTTCCTTTTATTGCTTCTGCCGGTGTTTCGGCTGCTATTGCTCCTTTCTTAATTAGTTCTTTCGTTTTACTTTTTGTTCTATTATAAATATATAGCTGTTTAGATTTACCAATAAATTTCTCTGCTAATGGTTCTCCCATTAATCCTATTCCAAGAAAGGCAATTTTCATTTTGCTCCCTCCAATAAAATATTTAAATCATATTCCATTAATTCTTCCGAGTAAAATGCTTCTCCATATTCTTTACCTATTTTGAAGCCAAAGTATTTTGCTCTCGCTTCCAAAAATTTAATAAATTCCGGACTGCTAATAAATGTCTCCGGTCCATTGCTCTCAACATCCGGATTATGAAATTGTGTATTGAATGCATAAACTGCATCCATTTTTTTCTTAAACGAGTTACTTATATCTATTATAAAAGAAGGCTGAAATTCATAAGTCTGCATAAAATAAAAAAGTTTCTTTGGTCGATATGCCGATTGTATAATGCCGTTCTCTTTCGTTTCATATTTGGTAACACCCGAGAAAAACATTGCTTCTTTTATTAACATACTTACACCGATATGATCAGGATGCCGATCATTATTATATGGAGCAAATATTATTTCAGGTTTGTATTTCCTTATAAGAGAAATGATGACTTTTCTAAATTCCAAATTCGGTTTTAAATTTCCGTCCGGAAATCCAAGATTTTCTCTATATGTCAGATTCAAAATCTTGGTAGATTCCTCAGCTTCTTTCTTACGTGTTTCTGCATTACCTCTCGAACCCAATTCGCCGGCAGATAAATCAATGAGCCCAACTTTCTTACCTTCGGAAGTCAAATTGGCTATTGTTCCGCCCATTCCCAGTTCTGCATCATCAGGATGCGCTGCAAATACCATCACATCTAATTTCATTTTATCCTTTGATTTAATTCACGTACTTAAATTAAAAAAAAATCATTCTTTATGTTATCTAAAAGTATGATTATATTTAATCATTACATTCGGAAGTGCATTAAATGAGAAATTCAAAAAATAACATTTGTATTTCTTTTATTCTGTTTTTAATCTCAATAGGAATATTTAATAGTTGTGAATTAAAGGAAGCTGCTCCAACCGGTCCGGTTTCTGATTCCATTAACGATATTAAGTTTATTTCCGGTAAAATCATTTCTGAGGAAACCGGTTTCGGTTTATCGGGAGTTTCGATTACTCTTAATAGCATTGTTGTTACTTCCGATTCGTTTGGCAATTTTGATTATGGCAATAAATTTATGATAGGGAGATATTCAGTTTCTCTTACAAAATCAGGTTACATTCCAACTACAAGACAAATTAATATATTTGATGCATCTGAAGGTAAATCATTTTTGCTTTTTATGAGTATGACTAAAAAAAATTCAGGGGTAGCAATTAATTCAGCAGCTACAAATACTATTACAACAAATGAAGGTTTATCACTTACGATAAATCAAGGTTCTGTTTCGAGCAATGCTAATATATCAATTACTCCGTTCTTTGGTGCCGGTAATCCAGCGGTTTATTGGTCTGACAAACTTCAACTCGGCGGGGCTTTAATAGAAGCTGATAATAATGTTTCTATATTGTCTCCTCTTACTTTACGAATTCCTAGAATTACTAATCGAGGTGATATTAACAAAATAAAAGCAGGCATCTGGGACCCGGTAACTTATTCTATTACCAAAGAACTTCCTATAAGGTGGGAAACTTCTTCATCTCAATTTCTTGTTGACGTTCCACAATTTGGATATATTCGCGCATGGTATGAAAATCCGGTTAGAATATTAGAAAATTCTTACCAAGATTCACTAGTTGTTACTACTTCCATTGCAGATTGCACTAATCTAATCGGAATAACTAAAAAGACATTTACTATTTCTGAAAGTAATTCAGAAAATAAATTATTACTTGAAAATCATACAGGTTTTCATACCGGGATCTCATTTTCAAGAAATCTAGTCGTAAAAAGAAATGAAAGCGAACAAAAGAAACAATTAACTTATCAAGAATCAGGTTTTGACTATAAAGTAGAATATTTAAATAGTGAAAACAATTCATGGGAACTTATTGGCGTTCATAAAGTACCTCATAATATCAAAGTAATTAGCCGACTGGTCGGCGTCTGCCATAATCAAGGCAGTGGCAATTAATTTTAATCATTAATCCCTTATTAATATGACAAAATTTGAAACTGTGATTGGATTAGAAATCCACGCACAATTATTGACTAAAACAAAATTATTCTGTAGTTGTTCTACAAAATTTGGTAACCCACCTAATTCCAATATATGCCCTATCTGTCTTGGACATCCCGGCGTATTACCTGTACTTAATAAAAATGTTGTTGAGTTTGCTATCATGATGGGACTCGCCGTTAATTGTTCAATACGAGAATTTTCTACTTTTGCTCGCAAGAACTATTTTTATCCCGACCTTCCAAAAGGATATCAAATTTCGCAATACGATGAACCAATTTGTGAAAATGGTTATGTCTTTATCAATTCCGAATCGGGTGAAAAAAAAATAAGAATCTTAAGAATTCATATGGAAGAAGATGCGGGCAAATCTATTCACGATCAAGGTTATGGCACTTTGGTTGACGTTAATCGATGCGGTGTTCCATTAATTGAAATAGTAACAGAGCCGGACTTAAATTCTCCCAGTGAAGCATTCCAATATCTTAATAAGATTAAGCAAATACTTACATATCTTGGAATATGTGATGGTAATATGGAAGAGGGCTCTCTAAGGTGCGATGCTAATATCTCAATAAGAGCAATGGGCGAAACTGCTCTCGGAACTAAAACTGAAATTAAAAATATGAACTCCTTCCGAAACGTGGAACGAGCTTTAACCTATGAAATAGAAAGGCAAATCGATTTAGTTGAAAATGGCGGGAAAGTGATTCAGCAGACTTTATTGTGGAATGCCGATAAGAACGAAGCATATCCAATGCGTAGCAAAGAAGAAGCACATGACTATCGTTATTTCCCCGATCCCGATTTAGTGAAACTCCATGTGAATGAAAAATGGAAAAATGAAATAAAGAATAATTTACCCGAACTTCCTGAAGCAAAATTCAATCGCTTCCTGAGTGATTTTAATCTTCCCCAATATGATGCTGAAGTTCTTACTTCTTCAAGAGAACTAGCTAATTATTTTGAAGAAGTTACCTTAGATACGAAGGATTATAAATCAGCTAGCAATTGGACAATGGGAGAAATTTTAAAACTTTCAAATGAACTGAATCTTTCACCTTTAGAATTAAAACTGACTCCTAAAAAAACAGCTCGACTTATTGAACTCATTAATCAGAATATTATCAGCAATAAAACCGCACGTGATATTGTCCCCGATTTAATTAATTCAGTTAAATCTCCCGATGAAATAATCAAAGCAAAGAATTTAATTCAAATTAGCGATGATTCATTTATAATCGAAATCGTTAATAAAGTCATTGACGAGAATCCTACGGAGGTGAAAGAATATAATAACGGTAAAGAGAAATTAATAGGTTTCTTTGTAGGTAAGATTATGCAACTTTCTAAAGGGAAAGCGAATCCTCAAATTGTTAATAAAATCCTAAAAGAATCCTTATTGGCAAAGAAATAAAATGAAAAAAGAAAATTTATTAATCGGTGCACATGCCTTTGTAAAAGGAGGTTGTGCATCTGCTGTCTATACTTCCGATAAGCTCGGTTTTACTGCAATGCAGCTATTCACAAAGAATAATAATCGGTGGGCAGCGCCCGCATTAAAGGACTCCGAAATTGAAGAATTTAGAAATGCACTTTCTAATTCTAATATAAAATTTGTAGTCTCTCATGATTCTTATTTGATTAATCTTTGTGCGGTTAATCCTGAAATTTTAGAGAAATCTCGCTTAGCATTTATTGATGAATTGACAAGATGCGAACTTCTCGGAATTCCTTATCTAAATTTTCATCCTGGTTCACACGGTTCACAAGGAGAAGATGAAGGTATCCGCCTCATCATTGAATCCCTTAATCTTGCTCATGAAGCAACCAAAGACTATATAACCGGAAGCATGCTAGAGCTTACTGCCGGACAAGGCACTGCAATAGGATATTCTTTTGAACATTTGAAAAGAATTATTGATGGTGTTGATGATAAATCACGAATGAGTGTCTGTATTGATACTGCTCATGCTTTCGCTGCCGGATATAATATAAAAGACCTTGCCGCTTATGAAAAAGTAATTTCTGATTTTGATAATATTATCGGTTTGGAGCGTCTTAAATGCTTTCATATGAACGACAGTAAAAAAGAACTTGGTACGAGAGTAGATCGGCATGATCATATCGGGAAAGGTTTTATTGGGCTTGAAGGTTTTTCTAACATTATGAATGATAAAAGATTGGAATCGATTCCTAAAATTCTTGAAACTCCCAAAGAACCAGATCAAAAAGAAGACTTAATGAATATTAAAGTATTATTATCACTTATAAAATAGGGTCTGAAGTGAGTCTGTAAAAGTATTATAGAGGTCGTACTACAATTATTCCTGTTTGTTTTTTATTCCCTTCCAAATAATCTGCAAGTGGTTTTTCTGTTATTTGTATTTTATATCCTACATTCGGCGAATGAAGAAGATGTATCCTTCCGTCATCATTACGAACAGCTATCCCAACATGAGAAACATCTAACCCTTTTATAGTCGTTGTGATAGAGATTAAATCCCCATCATTAATATTGCACTCTAACTCTGCTAAATTTCCCTCAGGGATATAATAATATTCCCTTCCATTTATTTCGTTCTCAATCTTTTTTATTCTTTTTACTAATGCGGGAGTTTCCCTCAATTGCTTATATGATTTCGGGTTAGATGACATAAAATTAATTTCTTTTTTATATCGTATACCGCCAATCTCCTTGGTAATATCTTTTACAATTCCTCTTTTCTGCAAATCGTAAATCCAATCAGTAAAATAATGGAGACGTGAAATGTAATCCGTTCTTTTTCCATCTCGATATCTAATATTTACTAGTTCTTTTTTATATGCGTCAAATCCAAAACTATTTGATTTTATAGTTCTCCCAAAAACTAATGCGCTTTCTAAAAACGTATAGCAATCTAATCCTGTAAGACTTATTATTAATGGTTCAGCTTCTTCTGCCGGTTTATCTAAAGTGGAAGCCTCATAATCTGTTCCAATAAATGATTTCCCAATTACAGCTATTACATCACCAATTGGTTTTTGCGCAATCTCAGAATCGATAGCAAGTGTGTATTTAGAAGTGCATACTTCAATATCTTTTTCTGAATAAATCTCTTGTGCTCGGAGAGTAATTGAAAAAAGAAATAATATAAAAATAAAACATCTCAAAATGGTTTCTCTTCTTCTTGGTTCATTGAATTTTCCGGAATTTGTCCGTAAATCATTTCGAGATTTTCGAATCTCGTATATTCTTTCATAAACTTTAATCTAACATCACCAGTAGGGCCATTTCTTTGTTTACCTACAATTACCTCTGCCATTCCTTCAGTCGGTGCTCCATCAGGGAATTGTGTTATCTGATAATATTCAGGTCGATACAAAAACATTACAACGTCTGCATCCTGCTCAATTGCACCCGATTCACGCAAATCTTGAAGCATCGGTTTTTTATCGCCCCTTCCTTCCACACCTCTATTCAACTGTGAAAGTGCAATTACCGGGATCTTTAATTCCTTTGCTAATGCCTTTAATGATCTCGATATCATTGCTATTTCTCTTTCACGGCTATCCATAAATGCCGATGGAGAAATCAACTGTAAATAATCAATGATCAATAATTCTATTTTATGTTCGTTTTTTAGTCTTCTTGCTTTTGCACGTAATTCAAGTATCGATATGCCTGCCGTATCATCAATGTATATAGGTGCTTTTGTTAATTTGTGTACTGTTCTACTTATCTTTGCGCCTTCTTCAGCTTTAAATTTTCCGGTTCGGATTGAGTGAGCATTAATACGTGCTTCTGAGGAAATCAATCGTGTTGCTAATTGTATTGTGGTCATTTCGAGACTGAATACACCGACAGGTGTATTATGGTCTATGGCTGCATTGCGCGCTAATGACATAGCAAATGCTGTCTTTCCCATCGATGGACGTGCCGCAATAATAATCAAATCTGATTTCTGCAATCCGCCTAGCATATTGTCAAGTTCTATAAATCCTGATGATACAGCTACTGCCGAATGCTTTTTGGAATGGATCGCTTCAATTAGTTCCAATGCTTCTTTAACTGCTCTTTCCATCGATTTAAAAGATTCTTTTACTCCCTGCTCCGATATCTCAAAAATTTTCGATTCGGCAGCATCTAATAAATCAAATACATCTTCGCTTCCATTATATGCGCTTTCAGCAATACTATTTGAGGCTGAAATTAATTTCCTTAATATCCATTTTTCTAGAACTACACGTGCATGATATTCCACATTTGCGGCAGACGATACATCATTTGAAAGACGAGTTACATAACTTGCGCCGCCTGCTGTTTGGTCTTCGCCTCTCTTTTTTAATTCTTCAAATACTGTAAGAGTCTCTACCGGTTCACTTGATTCATATAATGAAAGCATTGCTTTGAAAATTGTTCGGTTCTTCGGATCATAAAATGCTTCGTCGCGGAGTACCTCTATTACCTTAGAGACTGCTTCATTATCAATTAGCATCGCACCTAAAACTGCTCGTTCCACTTCCACTGCATTTGGGCTCGTTTTTGCCGAGCTTATTATTGCATTCGGATTATCTATTTCGGATTGTTTTCGCTTTGCCATTATATTATTTAGTTAATTCATCATAATATTTTCTGAATATTTTTACATCTTCCCAGCATCCTCTTTTCCAATTTGGATTTCTCAATAATGCGGCTGGATGATAAGTAACTATAACTTTTATCCCTTTATATTCATGTTCATCTTTACGCCATTCGCCCAGGGTCATCTTTTTATTTAACAAACCATTCGCCGCTACTCTGCCAAGGCATAGAATAATTTTAGGTTTTATCAATTCAATCTGTTTATCTAGATATGGGAAACAGGTATCTGTTTCTTCAGGTAAGGGATCTCTATTATTTGGAGGACGACATTTAAGAATATTTGCTATGAATACATCTTCTCTTTTGAACTGAATTGCAGTTAAGATATCAGTGAGAAGTTTGCCTGCTCGCCCTACAAATGGCTCTCCCTGCTTATCCTCATCTGCCCCGGGTGCTTCTCCTATAAGCATTGCATCTGCATTTGGATTACCGGTTCCGAATACAAACTTAGTTCTAGTCTCACCCAAAGGACATTCTTTACAATTATGAATTTTATCATAAAGCTCTTCAACTGAACCTGATTCTTTATAAGATTCGTCTATTGTACTTGAAGATAATTTATTTTTCATATTTGTTCCCAAATCGGTGCTTGATTTCTTCGGCTCAATTCTTAAATCAAATTTATCAAATAAAAGATCACCGAATATCTCTTTTTGATCTTTTATTGCTTCAATAATAAGTTTCTCTAAAGATTCAGACATTTTATCAGTAATTATTTTTCGTTTTTATAACGATATTCAATTCCATCTTTTACTAATTCATGAATTGCTTCAATATGTGGTTTTTCTTTTCTTTCGAATTCAAGTGATAATTTCAATTGCTCGGGGTTTTCTCTCTCTTCATGATCATCATCTAGCTTTGTAGAAACTTCTCCGAGTGCTTTAGAGAACTCAGTTCTTGTATCATCATTAATTTTACGAGCTTTTCTTGCAGATACAATTATTGCTTCATATAAATTTGATACCCTACCTTTTATCACAGATAAATCTTGTGGTGTTATAGCCATTTTATTACTCCTTATTTATTTCTTTTTCTATTATTTCTAAAACATTTTGCTTTGCAGAATTCAAATCATAATTCAGAATAACATAATCAAATTTATCTTTAAATGATAATTCAAGTTCAGCTCTTTCGATTCTTTTATGAAAATCTTCTTCCGATTCCGTATTTCTGAGCGATAGCCGTTTTTTCAATTCTTCTATACCCGGTGGAGCTATAAATATTAATACCGAATTTGGATATTCGCTTTTTATCTTCAAAGCACCTTTAACGTCAACCTCAAGAACTAACGATTTTCCATCATTAATATTTGATTCTACAAAACTCCTTAAAGTTCCATAATAATAATCGTAGAACCGCTCCCATTCAATAAATTCATTTTTCTCAATTAGTTCCTTGAAACTATTTTCATCGAGAAAAAAATAATCTATACCGTCTTTTTCATTCAGCCGATTAGCACGAGTTGTCGCTGATATAGAAAAAACCAATTCTTTATATTCTGCCATTACTGCTTTTACAATAGTTGTTTTACCCGAACCACTTGGCGCAGAGAAAACAAATAGTCTGCCTTTTTTCAAGTCTTACTCAATATTTTGTATTTGTTCTCTGATTTTCTCTAATTCTTCTTTTATCATTATCCCAAGATGTGATACATCTGATGATATTGATTTACTGTTTATAGTATTCGCTTCGCGATTCATCTCTTGAACAATAAAATTTAATCTTCTTCCTGCATCATCCGGCTTTGATAATGTATCACCAAACATTTTTAAATGGCTTCTTAGTCGTACGCATTCTTCTGTAACGTCATATCTCTCAGTAATTAAAGCCAATTCCGCACTCAATCTTTCCGGATATTCGGCCAAATCTGCGAATAAAACCCTTGCTCTTTCTTTAATCCTATTAAAATAATCAGCTGTATTATTCTTTACTTGTCCTTCAATTTTTGCTAAATACTCACCAATTAAATTGATCCTATTGGATAAATCCTTTTGAAGTTCTGCCCCTTCATCCTTTCGCATTTTTTCAAGATCAATAATTGCATCGCCAATTGCTTGAAGCACAAGTTCTATATCATCATTATCTTGAGTTCCGGTATCATCAAAAAATAGTGTCTGAAAATTTAGTAAGTCTGCAAGTGTAATTTCATCTTTTAAATCAGCAGTTTTCTTTACTTCTTTTAGCACATCTAATGCATATTTCACTCCTTCAGAATTGTATGGAGCAAATTTCTGTTCTATTCCTTCTTTCGTAATCGTAATTGTAAGATAGATTTTTCCGCGAGAGATTCTGCTCTTAACTTTTTCTCGAATCTCCAATTCTTTATAGTATAAGTTTTTCGGAAGTTTTATCGATAAATCTAAAAACCTATTATTAAGACTTTTTATTTCTGTCTCAACTAACGTACCATTATTTTGAACCACCGATTTGCCATAACCGGTCATACTTGATATCATAAGACCTCAAAAAAGAGTGATTTTAAATTTACCATTTTATTTGGGAAAAGAGAAATCTATTAATTTAAATAATTAGAATGCTTCACCGATGCCTACATGAAACTGAAGAAGTTCTCCAAGGAATCGTTTCTTATAAAATGCTCTCGAATCCTCCGGATCATAAGCCTTAAATCCAAAATCGATTCGTATTGGTGCAAAATCAGAATAATATCTGATACCAAAACCGATGGCTACGGCAACTTGATCAAATCTGAATTCAGAATAATCATTCCATGTATTACCGTAGTCTATAAATATAGCAGAACCTATTTGTCCTATTAACCGATTCCTAGTTTCTATCGATCCTTCAAATAGAAAGAATCCACCCGGTATTGTTCTCCTTATCAAAAACGTCTCAATCTGATCTAAGTTGGTTGGAGTTAAATTGAATATTGGAGTTAGGGGAACTAATTCTCTCGATGACCAGCCTCTCACAGAGTTACTTCCACCGGCATAAAATCTTTGATTTAATGGAATTTCTGATTTATCACCTGAATAGGTAAAAATCTGTCCGACTCTTAATTTTACGGCAAATGCATTCTCTTTATTGTTATAGAAAGGTAAATAAATCGAAGTAGTCGATTGCAATTTTATATAACTTGGCACATCTAATTGATTCCCTGCTATTTTTGTAATTAAATATGGAATCGAATTTCCGTCTTCAATATTTATTACACTTAAATATCCTCTGGTCGGAAAGAAAAAATCGTTTGATTTATTTGTAATAAGATTCACACCCATCAGCATATTTGTAGATCTCGACCTAAAATCACCTTCAGAAGCATTGTTGAATATTTGAGACATTAAAGAATCTAAATCCTCCTTAGGAATAAAATTAGAAAGATATGATTCAAAACTATTCATAATATAACTTAACCTATAATCATATTCCGAACGCTCTACATTCAAATAAGCATTTAATCCTGTCAGATAAATATATTGCGGAACTTCAAAATCTAAGCTTATCTTACCACCGTATAAAAATGAATTATATTCCGCCTTCCGTTTTTGGAATGTTACGTATGTCTCGAATTTTGTATTTATCGGTTCACCGAAAATAAATGGCTGTTCAATTCCTACTCTAGTATCTGTATATCCATATATAGAAGAATCTGCGAATGAAGGATGCTTAATAAACTCAGTAAAATTTTGCGCCGCTACTGAAGCCCCCACCGAGAATTTTCTCGCATCGCCAAGAAAATTTTTACGACTATAATTTGCGCTTAAACCAAGATTAAATTGATTGTCTTCATTATTCATAATAATTTCCGGTGACAATTCATTCATTAATCCTATATCAGCACTTATCAAAATAGGGACTTGATTTCCCGTTGTATCATTTATATCTGCATTTACTAATGCAGAAGTAAATAAATTTGATCTGTAAAGGCGTACCT
Organism: bacterium BRH_c32; assembly: GCA_001516025.1. Classification (GTDB taxonomy): domain Bacteria; phylum Bacteroidota; class Ignavibacteria; order Ignavibacteriales; family Melioribacteraceae; genus BRH-c32. Next base: position 21,871 of record LOEU01000024.1, read on the forward strand.
GCCCCCTTTGCAATTCATAGCTACTATAATATTGCCATTGTCTTATATTTACTAATTTCTTTAATAGATCATCTTCTACTAAGTCTTTTCCTGGACCTCTTCTAACGGTTCTTATCTCACTTATCTTATATCTGTTCCCTGTATAAAAATTTATTTCCAAATCCACTTTGTTTATTAGAGTATCGATATATACTATTGGAGATTCAACTTTTGCCATCATATAACCATGATTTTTCAAATAGTTGATTGCATAATTTTTCTTTTCTTCTACATATGTATTTATAAAAAATTGAGAGGTGTCTGTTTTAATATAATTTGAAATCTCTTTTTTTACTTCATCAGGAACCGAATCTAAACCGGTAAAAGTAAATTTTCTAAAGCTTGCTCTATCTTTCTCTTGGATGTTATAAATTAATACTGCTGATTTATTTTTTTTATCTAATTCATATTTTGAAAAAACTTGAGTCTTAAAAAACCCTTTCGCTTTATAATAGTCTTTAATAATACTTACATCAGTAGGGATTAATAAAGAATCAAAATAAAGAGCTGATGCACCGAAACTTGTAAACGAATTAATAAATTGCGAAATCCAATTTGGCGATTCTTTGGAGAGCACGACTTGTTCAAGTTCACCTGTCGGAATAGTGGAATTTCCTAGGAATAAAACTCCATCTAATTCAAATTTGATATCATCGCCTATTTGCTGAGCAATTAGCGGGATACTTAGAAAAAAGATTATTAAAAGAATTTTTGTTTTCAATATTCTAATACTTTATTTTTATTGGTGTTCCTACTTTTAAAACTTCTACAAGCTCTTGTATGTCTGAATTGTTTAATGCAATTGATCCATCCGTCCAATTAAAGCTAAAAGGGAGATTTTTAAATATAAAATCATACTCACCTAATCCGTGAATACTTATATCTCCCCCTAAGACAGGGTCATACTCCGGGCATAAACCTTTTTCATTTGCATCAAAAATTTTTTTGAATGCCTTCTCATTTATCAAACCTCTTTTTAATGCTTCACCCGCATCCTTATCATTTGGATAATTTATTAAAATTAGCTTATAATATTGAGAGTCCTCTTTTATTTTGCAAACTCGATAATCGCCAACAGGAGTTATATAATCATCAGCTCTTGTTTTAAGTCCGTTATTATTTTTACCAAATATGGCTCGATATCTTTTTACTAATACACCTTCTGAATATAAATCTAATTTATACGACCTTCTATCGATAACAACATTAGGTTCTTTAATTTCCTTCATTCCTTTGCTATTCATTAATTCAGATAGCGGTGCCTCTCTGGTACTTAAGAAAATACCATAAATGATTAGTCCCGAAAAAAAAAGAATAATACTCGCTATTATGTAAAATACATTTTTAAGCACTTTACCTAATGAGAAATAAAAGAATGTCTAAATATAGAAAAGCACCCGATAAGGTGCTTTTTTATTTGAAAGGAATTTACTTTAAATTTTCGGCTTCTACAACTGCAATTGCAGACATATTAATGATTTCATTGACGGTTGCCCCTCTTTGTAAAACATGGATTGGTTTTTTGACTCCCATTAATAATGGTCCAATCAAACTAGCATCTGTCAATCGTTCAAATAATTTGTATGCAATATTCCCGGAATTTAGATCGGGGAAAATTAATACATTCGCTCCTCCCTTGAGTGAACTAAAAGGAAATTCCTGTTCTAGTCTTTCAGGAACTACTGCTGTATCTGCCTGCATTTCTCCATCTACCATAATATCAGGACGAAGTCGCTTTACTAATTCGGTTGCTTGCTGCACCTTTTTAGATTGCGGATATACAGCACTTCCAAAATTACTGAATGAAAGCATTGCCAAACGTGGTTTAATATCAAATTCTTTTACAGTATCGTGAGACATTATTGCTATCTCTGCTAATTGCTCTGCTGTTGGATCTACATTCACACTTGTATCTGCAAAGAAATATGTTTTTCTTTTTATTACAACAATATATAATCCGGAAACTACATTATGTCCATCTTTTATTCCGATACATTGCAATGCCGGTCTTATTACCTGCGGATAATGATATGTCAATCCACCAATCAATGTATCAGCATCACCATTTCGGACCATCATACTTCCATAATAGTTTGGCTGTTTCATTAATATCTTTGAATCTCTTAGTGTTACACCTTTTCTCTGCCTGATTTTGAAAAATTCATTAGCATAATCTTTCACATTTGGAGAGTTTTGCGGATCTACTATTTCAAAATGTTTTTTATCGTATCCCAATTCCAGGATTTTTTCTTCTATTAATTCTACATTTCCCAACAAAACCGGATTACCAATTCCCTCTTCAACAATTGAGTGTGCAGCTCTAATAATTTTTTCTTCTTCACCTTCGGTATAAACAATTTTTTTAGGATTCTTTTGCGCTTTGTGAAGCATAACTCTCACAATCTCATTTGAATAACCTAGTCGCTCTTGTAGCGCCTCTTTATATGAATTCCAATCTTCAATATTTACTCTTGCAACACCGGTTTCCATTGCCGCTTTGGCCACAGCCGGAGCTACTGTCCAAAGAACACGCGGATCAAACGGTTTTGGAATTATATACTCAGGTCCAAACGAAAATTCTTGACCGCCATAAGCACTTAATACAGCTTCGGATGCTTTTTCTTTTGCTAATCCGGCAAGTGCCATAACGGCTGCCATCTTCATCTCTTGATTAATTGCTTTCGCCCTTACGTCCAAAGCTCCTCTAAATATAAATGGAAACCCAAGAACGTTATTTACCTGATTTGGATAATCGCTTCTTCCCGTTGCCATAATTATATCTTTTCTGGCATCAATTGCATCTTCGTAAGTAATTTCAGGATCCGGATTTGCCATTGCAAATACTATCGGATTATCTCCCATACTTCTTACCATATCTTTGCTTAAAAGATTCGCCTTTGATAATCCAACAAATACATCTGCGCCCGTGAGTGCTTCTTCGAGTGTTGCATATTTATTTTCAATTGCAAAAGCTTCTTTATATTTATTTAGATCTTTTCTATCTTTATGTATCAATCCTTTTGTATCAAACATGGCAATGTTTTCCTGCTTCACTCCTGCTGTCATATACATATTACAACATGCAATGCCCGCAGCTCCGGCTCCTACTACTACTAAGCGAATTTCATCCATCTTTTTATTTGATATCTCTACCGCATTTATTAATGCAGCGCATGAGATTATCGCCGTACCATGCTGGTCATCATGAAATACAGGTATGTTCATTGTCTTGATTAGTTCTTCTTCAATCTCAAAACATTCCGGAGCTTTTATATCTTCTAAATTGATCCCCCCGAATGTCGGTTCTAATATTTGTACCGTTCTTATTATCTCTTTAGCATCCTTAGATTTCAATTCAATATCAAATACATCTATATCAGCAAATCTTTTAAACAAAACTCCTTTACCTTCCATTACTGGTTTTCCGCCATGAGGACCGATATCACCAAGGCCAAGAACTGCCGTACCGTTTGAAACTACCGCAACTAAATTACCTTTTGCGGTATATTTGTAAACGTCATCATCATTTTTCTCAATCTCTCTGCATGGTTCTGCTACTCCGGGAGTGTATGCTAATGAAAGCTCGCGGGCTGTGAAGCAGGGCTTTGTTGGCACTACCTCAATTTTTCCTTTTCTTCCTTCACTGTGATATTTTAATGCTTCTTCCTTTGTAACGCTCATTTAGTTTGCCTTTCTTCAATGAATTAATTAGTTATTAGGATATATTTATCCTGAACAAAATAATAATTATTTATAAAACAACAAAGCCGCTTAATAAGCGGCCTTGTTTCTAAACTTCCATTATCTCTTTCTCTTTATGTTTTATCATTTCATCAATTTTTGCTATATGAGCATCTGTTGCCTTTTGAATCTCAATTTCTAAATCTGCTTTATTATCTTCGCTAATTTCTTTATTCTTTTCCAATTTCCTCAAACTCTCATTAGCATCTCTTCTAACATTCCTTAATGCAATCTTAGATTCCTCGCCAAACTTCTTAACTAATTTTACGTATTCCTTTCTTCTCTCTTCATTTAAAGGAGGAATCGGAACCCTTATGTTAGTTCCATCGCTTAATGGATTAAGTCCCAAATCGCTTGCTAATATTGCTTTATCTATTACTTGCACCATACCCTTATCCCATGGCATTATGCTTAACGTATGTGCATCCAATACAGATACGTTTGCCACCTGAGTTAATGGAGACATTGAACCGTAATAATCTACTTTAATTCCATCCAACAAGGCAGTTGTTGCCTTACCGGTTCTTATCTTTGTTATTTCCTGCCTAAATGCATCAAGGGTAACGTCCATCTTATGATTAGTTTCTTTAATAATTGCATTCATAAGTTCCTCAATTTTATTTACAAATTTAATTCTTTATTGCGAAATCGCCAACAGAAGTACCAATATTTTCGCCTGTTATTACTTTCATTAAATTTCCCGGCTTATCCATATTGAATACTATTATCGGAAGATTATTTTCTTTACATAAACTAATTGCCGTCAAATCCATTACCCTTAAATTTTTCTGAAGTACATCATAATAAGAAATTTCCTCAAAGAAATTAGCATTCGGATTCTTTTCAGGATCAGAATCATAAACACCATCTACTCGTGTACCTTTGAAAATTGCATCTGCCTCAATTTCAACAGCTCTCAGAGATGCTGCTGTATCAGTACTAAAATATGGATGTCCTGTACCCGCTCCGAATATTACAATCCGATCTTTCTCAAGATGTCTTATAGCTCTTCTTCTTATATAGGGCTCAGCCATTTCTTCCATCTTGATTGCAGTCATTAACCGAGTATATACACCTTTATTCTCAAGAACATTTTGAAGTGCTAAGGAATTTATTACCGTAGCCAGCATTCCCATCTGATCTCCGGTAACCCTGTCTATTCCCTGTGCATTTGCATTCAATCCACGGTAAATATTTCCACCGCCGATTACTACACCAATCTGGACACCTAAAGTATGAGTTACTTTTAATTCCTCTGCAAAAAAATCTAATCTTTTTGGGTCAATTCCATATCCATTATCTCCCATTAAAGATTCACCGCTTAATTTTAGCAGCACACGATTGTACTTAAGTTTTTTTTCCATAGACCCTTAAATATATAAAAAAAAGGTCTTATAAATTATAAGACCTTTTTTGAAATGTTATTTTTTTTCGTCGCCAAGATGAAAACGCTTGAAAAGAACGAGTTTTGCTTCTGCTGAATTTTTCTTGTTGAAATCTTCAATTAAGTTTTGAATCTTCTTTGAATTGTCTTTTACGAATACTTGATCTACAAGACAGTTCTCTTCAAAGAATTTGTTTAACTTACCTTCTGAAATTTTATCCAACATGTGCTCAGGTTTTCCTTCTTTTCTAAGAAGTTCTTTAGCAATCTCAATCTCTTTATCTAATACTGTTCTTGGAAATTCTTCTCTAAACATAAACATCGGTTTCATTGCTGCCACTTGCATTGCGATATCTTTTGTTACATCTGAAAATTCATCTTTCTTTTCTGAAGGTACATTATCAGCTTTAACCAATACTCCCAATTTTGAACCATGATGAAGATAATCAACAATTAAACCTGAATCGGTTTTTTCATAAGTAAAACGAGATACTTCAATTTTTTCACCTATCTTACCTATTATTGCGGTTAATTCTGAATTTAAATTCTTTCCGTTATATGCTGTATTCATTAATTCTTCAACAGAATTTGGTTTATTGGCAATAATCGATTCTAAAGCTAAATTAGCGAATGATAAGAAATCTTCGCTCTTTGCAACGAAATCTGTTTCGCAATTTACTTCAACCATTACAGCTTCTTTACCATCATTAAATATCTTTGTTAATACGATACCTTCATTTGCGGATCTTTCAGCTCTCTTAGCAGCTACAGCAGCACCTTTCTTTCTAAGCGTATCAATTGCTTTTTCAAAATCACCATTGGATTCTTCTAAAGCTTTTTTACAATCCATCATTCCGGCACCGGTTTTATCTCTTAATTCTTTTACTTGACTTGAAGTAATAGCCATCTATTTATTCCTTTTACCTTATTTATAAACTTATTTTTCAGTTGTTTCTTCAGGAGCAGATTTAGATTCCGATTCCTTTGCAGGCACTTCAGGAACATCTAAAGCCGGAGCTGCACTTTGTGCCGGTTTAGGTGTTGGTGTCTGGTTTGAACCTTGTCTTCTGTCACCGCCGCCTCTTCTGTCAAATTTTCTCTTATCGTCTCTTCCATCAACTTTTAATCTTTTTACTCTTGGCTTTCCGTCTCTCTTATCACCATCTCCATCATCTTCATTAATCTTTCCTAATTTCTCATTCTCGGCTGCTTCGTTTGCTCTTAATTCTTTCGATTTCTCATTCCCTTCAATTATAGCATCTGCTAAAATTTTAGAAATAATTTCAATTGCTCGTGAAGCATCGTCATTTCCCGGAATAATATAATCAATCGGATCAGGATCACAGTTTGTATCAACTATCGCAAAAAGAGGAATGTTTAATCTAAGCGCTTCTCTGATTGCAATCGATTCTTTCTTAATATCAACTATAAAAATAGCACCCGGCATTTTTGATAATGTTTCTACGCCATCAAGTACTTTTCTTAATTTATCTTTTTCTCTTGTAAGTGTTAATCTTTCTTTCTTGGTAATTTTTTCAAATGTACCATCGGTTTCTTTCTTTTCGATATCTTGAAGACGTTTAATGCTTTTTCTAATTGTAGAAAAATTTGTAAGCATTCCGCCCAACCATCTTTCACTTACCCAGTTTGCATTACATCTTCTAGCTTCGGAAGCGACAGTACCTTTAGCTTGTTTTTTAGTACCTACGAATAGAACTCTTTTGCCTTCAGATGCAATTCTTGTCATGGCTTCGGCTGCGAGATCTATTGATGATTGTGTTTTCTTTAAATCGATTATATGAATACCATTCTTTTCCATGAAAATATATGGTTTCATCTTTGGATTCCAACGGCGTGTAAGGTGCCCAAAATGTGCACCTGCTTCGATGAGTTGCGTTAATTCTACTCTTGGCATTTTTTCTCCTGTTTAGCTTCTATTCCCTTCATCTTTGCCTTTCGTCTCTTTTCTAGTATGAGACACAGGGGGCAAATCCGGAAATATGAATATTGTTTAATACGTTTATTAAAATATTATCTCTTAGAGAACTGAAATCTCTTTCTAGCTTTTGGTTGTCCGTATTTCTTACGTTCCACCATTCTTGGATCTCTCTTGAGTAATCCTTCTGATTTTAAATTTGTTCTGAAATCAGGATTAATTTCTTCTAAGGCCCTTGAAATTCCAAGACGAATTGCTTCTGACTGCCCTGTAATTCCACCGCCATTTACTCTTGCGAATAAATCATATTTCCCTGATGTTTCAGTTACACTAAATGGTTGCAAGATTGTATCTCTTTGTTCTTTCATTGGAAAGAATTTTTCGAATTCCTTATCATTGATCGTAACTTTTCCTGAACCACTTCTCAGGAATACTCTTGCTACCGCATTTTTTCTTCTTCCAACGAATAATTTGTCAGCCATTAAAACTACTCCTTAAAAACTTAACGGTTCCGGTTGCTGTGCAAGATGTGGATGCTCAACTCCGGTGTACACTTTTAATTTTTTTATTAATTTTCTTCCTAATTTAGTTTTAGGAAGCATCCCCTTTACAGCGGTCTCAATTATAAATTCAGGTTTCTTTTCCATCATCTCTGCATAAGATCTTATTTTAACTCCACCAGGATATGTTGAATGGTGAAAATATGTTTTCTGGATTTCTCTCTTTCCGGTCATAACTACTTTATCAGCATTTATAACCACTACGAAATCACCAGCATCCATATTAGGTGTGTAAAGAGCTTTATTTTTACCTCTTATTACTTTAGCTATATTAGCAGCTAATCTACCGAGCACCTGATCAGTCGCATCTACTACATACCATTTTTGATCGGCTTCTTCCGGCTTATAGAATCGTGTTATTTTTTCTTGTTTCAACTTTACTTCTCCTCCAAAGGGAACACTTTTTATTACAAAGAACCGAAATATATTTTAATCCCTAATAAATGTCAAGATTACTCCCTTGTAAATAAATAAGTTATCTCTTTTTTGTTGAGTTGCTTTATTCTTACACATTTTAGGTTATTACTATATTTACGTTATTTACTACTAAAATAAGAAAATTTTATTTTATATAAAGAATATTTATATTTATTTTTTATATCAAATTTAATTGGAAGGAAAATATAATGCCGAAAAAAAGTGATTTCTTAAAAGATGTGATACAACATTTCGATATTAAAGAACATAATGTAGTGCCTTTAGTAGACGCTATGGAAAAAATGGCTTTCAGTGCTCGCGACTTAAATCGTGCTGCCAAAATTTATGATATGATGCTTAAAGATAAAGAATGTGCTGTTATACTTACCCTTGCTGGTAGTATCTTTAGCGCAGGTCTTAAAAAAATCGTTCATGATCTTATTGCGAATAAAATGGTTGATGCCGTTGTATCTACCGGTGCATTAATGGTCGATCAAGATTTTTTTGAGGCTCTTGGTTTTAAGCATTATATCGGAACTCCATTTGTTGATGATAACGTAATGAGAGATCTCCATATTGATAGGATCTATGATACCTTTATTGATGAAGATGAACTTAGAATTTGTGATGATACAACTGAGAAGATTTTTAATAGCTTAGAACCTCGTCCATATTCTTCACGCGAACTCTTATGGCACTTCGGTAAGTACCTTGATGAAACCGGAGGTCCTAAAGTTGATGATTCTGTAATTTATGCGGCATATAAAAATAATGTTCCCCTCTTTGTTCCTGCATTTTCTGATTGCTCCGCCGGTTTCGGAATTGTAGTTCATCAACATAATAATCCCGATAAACACGTTTCTTTCGATTCAGGAAAAGATTTCCTTGAATTGACTCAAATTAAACTTCATAATAAAGAAACAGGTATTTTCATGATTGGCGGTGGAGTTCCTAAAAATTTCACTCAAGACATTGTGGTTGCAGCAGAAATATTAACAGACGATGCTCCTATGCACAAGTATGCAATTCAGATTACAGTTGCAGACGTTAGAGACGGTGCCCTTTCAAGTTCTACTCTTAAGGAGGCTTCTTCATGGGGCAAAGTGGAAACTACTTATGAGCAGATGGTTTATTCAGAAGCAACTCTAGCAATGCCATTAATTGCGGGCTATGCTTATCATAAAGGATCTTGGAAGGAGAGAGAATTTAAAGAACTCCAAAAACTCTTTATTAAATAATCTGTAGGCACTTTTAAGCGTTATTTAGTTTTATTGCAAAAAACCCCGTCATTAAAACGGGGTTTATTTTTTGCAGATTCATCTAAAAAGAACAATAATCTTCAGTTTGAAAGCCCTCGATTTCTCAACCGAACACTACTATTCAAAAATGTCTCTGCCGTCAATTTTTATAATAATTTATTACAATATGTATTCAATGTAGTAAATATTTACCTAAAAAAATATCGTACTTGTACGAAAAATTTTCAATTTTGGACGATTTTTTATTAAAAACCGGAGTTCGCCCCGGTTTTTTAATTTTATTCTTTGTATATCCTTTGCTCTTACTTCATCAAGATCATCTTCTTTGAAAGTTGAACGCCTTCTGATTGGATCGAATAAACATAAATTCCGCTTGCAAGTCCATTACCAAAATTATCTTTTCCATCCCATACTAAGCTATAAACACCGGCTTCCATCTCTTTATTTACCAATGTCGCAACTTCTTTTCCAAGTATGTCATAAATTTTCATAGATACATTACTGCTCTTGGGTAATGAAAATCTAATTGTAGTTTCCGGATTAAATGGATTGGGATAATTCTGTTCCAATGCAAATGTTTCAGGCAATAATTCTAATACATTTTCTTTTACATCCGTAACACCTGTGCTTACATATGCGCGAATCATATAAGTGTAAATTTTATCGGACCCTGAAGTGAGATAATACCATGTATTTCCTGCCGATCCGGAAGTATAAGTAGCACTTGTATAATTCATCTGATTAGCCGGATTTGGCGAGCCGGTAATCATCACTCTATTTGCCCCTGTGCCATTACCGTTATACTCGCCTTGAACAGGCAACATAACAACGAAACTCTTTGAAGCATCTATATTCTTTGATCTAAGATCTACCTTGAACCAATTAGTCCATGGAATAGGATAAGGACTTGGAGGACGAGCATCAGAATTAACAGAAAATGAGGCTAATTGACCTTTGGAAATATTTGGTCTAAGAACACCACTATAATTTGAAACTACACCTCTAATTGTTCCTGTTTGTCGTAATGCAAGTTTTATCGAATCTAATCTTGCACCCGGTATTCCCGGAAAAACAACTGCCACTGAATCACCATCCGTTAATGGTAATACTCCGGTAGGTTCTGTATCATCGTAAGAAAATGGGAAGATAGCATTCGAAACGTCTCCTACTACATTTAATCCAAATGAATATGGACCCGGATTCCCTATTGTTGCTGCTCTATTTGTTATTCTCATCACTGCTAAGATTAATTCATTCTGATCTGAATTTAGTGTTACTTTATGTCCTTCTATTGCAGGTACGTCTTCAATTTCCACACTATTCGGACCTAATTTTATTGCTTTTAGCATTAGTGCATTATTACTCATTTTGTCGAAAGATACAGAATAACTTTTAGATCCGACAAATCGATAATATTCTACTCCAAAATTATATACTGTACCTTCGAGTCTTCCTGTGTTTGAATTGAGAAAATTGAATTTACGAGGTACTGCTAAGTCATTATATCTATTGCTATATGAATATCCATATTTGCTGTTCACATGATATTTATTGGCTACGTTAGCAATAAAGAAATCCTGAACTATGTCATTAAATCTTCTCGAAGAACCCATTCGACTTAATGCCAGGTCTAATGCTCCTTCGGCAAACTGCCTTGTCTCAAGGAATTTCTTGAAGAACTCAGCTCCAAATTGTTCATATAGATAAAGTGCAAAACGTGCACCTCTTGAATAGTCAGTTAACACAATACTATTCGCACCGTCACTTCTCCAAGTTAATAGATATTGATTAGGTTCGCCGGCAAAACGGTACTGGCTATAAATTGGATATCCGTTTATAAATTCTGCTCCTAAAGAAAATGCTTCATTAAAAAAAGTTTCTTGTCTCTGATAATAATTGTAATGAATCATATGTTGAAATTCATGAGCTAAAGTAGAACTTGCATTAACTTGATCTTCTACTTTTGTTAAATCCCATGGATTTGCATCTATATAAAAAATTTCTGCTTCATTGCTTGACGCGAATTGAGCTTTAGTATATTGATCACCACTGAAAAAATATCCGGCAACAAAACCGCCTGACCCGGTATATCCATCCTTAATATCCAATAAAAGAATTACTATTCGAGGATCCCCGTCTTTATCAGGTGGTGCTCCAAATGTTTCGACGTCATTCTGATAAATGCCTTTCCCGTTATTCGCCGGTACTTTACTATCAAATGCTTCGATAAAAGCATTGACTGAAGATTGATTTACTCTACTGCCCCATTGTGCATCTTCTACGAATATGTAACAATTCTGTCCGATGCCTCTGCAAGTCGCAGGAACTTTATAATAAGAATCATCAGTATGATTAATTGCAAACCATTCTTTCTGGCTTCCTACACTGAAATTCCATCCTTCTGCATTCGCGCTACTCTGAACTTTATTGAGTTCAGGATTTTTCTTTAAGTTCGCCTCTATTGCATCAACCAATTTATCTAATTTGGAATTCATATCAATTTTGTATCTATCTTCAATTTTTTGTAAACCATTCTCTGCCGTTAGGTTTACATTTAGTTTCTGCGCTGATATAGATACAGTAAATAGAAATATAATTGCTATAAATATTCTACTTTTCATTTAATCCCCTTTTCATTGTCTAATTTCTCTGCTTGTTCTACAACTAAAATTTTACCGTCAGGTCCATCTCTAAAAGTACCCAATGTAACTGCATATTTTACACCCTGATTATTAAGCAGTTCCGAAACAATCTCTTCACTTCCTTCAATAATAAAGATAGTCCCATCATCTAATTTTAATGCCGGTTTTGTAAATGGTTCATTCCCTACAACAACCACCATCCCTTTTAATGTTTCCTTTTCTCCGCAATTGCATGAACATCCCGTATTAATTAATACGAAAATAAAGGCAAATAAAAGAGTAAATATAATTCTTCTCATAGTGAGCCCTGAATTTAGTAAGTAAGATAAATTTTTATAATCTATTTTGTAAGGTATAATTTTATCACTTAAGTATCAAAAACGATATTTAATATTAATAAAAATTAATTAGATGAGTTGCTGCCGGGTGCAACATCGAAGAGTGAAAATAAATTATCTTCTGTACCAAGAAGGTCTTGAAGAGTCAAATTTACCAAAACATTATCCACTGCGTCCTGAATAATTTTCCATAATGAACGAACTGAGCACTCGGTAGTATTTGTACAAATATCATTCATCCCCGTATGACTTTGGCAAAAAGAATCATCATATAATCTTCCGCCAAGTACAAAAAGTACATCTATAATTTTTATCTTATCGGGAGGAGCCGAAAGTGTGTATCCGCCCGATTGCCCTCTTTCACTTTCAAGGAATCCGCCCATTCGGAGAATGCGTAATATCTTACCCACATTGTGCTGCGAAATCCCTTCGTAAACGCTTATTTCAGGTATGGTAAGCGATTTTTCTACCTTGAAATACTTACCAATCCTGATTAAGCATCTTAATCCATATTCTTCTTGTGCACTAAATTTCATTCTTCATTCAATGGAATTTTTGATCCGCATGAAATAAAATATTCTAGTTTAGCATATTTTTCAGGAGAAATTGAAGGACCTACTCCTTTACAGAATTTGTCATATTCAGCAACCAAGTCGGCTGAAATCTCTTCGGCAGTTCTTCCTTCAATACCATATCTTGGCATTAAGAAAACCGATTCACCTTCCTTGAATAATGCTATAAATGGAGATGACGGAGCTACACCCGGCAGATATTTATCTCTGAATAGTTCTAATGCATCTCTATCTTGACCTGCAAATAGCGTTAATAATTTATCGGGAATAACTGCATTCTGTAATGATAACGCTACTCCGGGACGTGCTGAACCAGCCGCACAGCCGCAAACAGAATTTATTACCACCAAAACTGTTTCATTATTTTTTGGAGATAAAAATTCTTCGACCAACTGCGGAATAGTCAATTCCTTAAATCCAACATATAATAATTCATCCCTCATCGGCTGAACTGCCTCAGGATCATATATCGGTGGTTTTATATTTATGTTATACATCTTATATCCTTTCTAATATTAAAAAATAATATTTATAAAAATCCTAATTCGAGTTTTGCCTCTTCGCTCATCATATCCATATTCCAAGTCGGCTCCCATACTAAATCCACATAAACTTCCTTAATGTCTTTTACCGTCTTCACCTTTGATTTTACTTCTCCGGGGAGACTTCCTGCCACAGGGCATGCAGGCGAAGTTAATGTCATTTTTATATACGTGTTCCCTTCATCGTCTATCTTAATTTCATATATCAATCCTAATTCATAAATATCAACCGGTATTTCAGGATCAAATACAGTTTTTAGTCTATGAATAATATCCTGCTCTAATTTTCCTTTATCTATCATCTCTTTTCCCTTATGCAAACATTCTTTTTACTTTGAGTAAACTTTGAACTAATTTATCCACTTCTTCTTTGGTATTATAAAATGCAAATGAAGCTCTTGCAGTCGCAGGAAGCTTAAACCTCTCCATCAATGGCTGCGTGCAATGATGACCCGTCCTTATAGCAATTCCATCGGTATCAATTATTGTCCCTATATCATAAGGATGGATTCCATCTATTACAAAAGAAATTACAGAAGCCTTTTTCTTTGCATTCCCTATTATTCTTAATCCGGCAATTTCATTTAATGAACCGGTAGCGTATTCTAATAGTTCATTTTCATATTTAGTCAGCTCATCTCTATCGAACTGATTAATATAATCGATAGCAGTTCCAAATCCGATTGAACCGGCAATATTTGGAGTACCCGCTTCGAATTTATGTGGGATATCATCATAGGTAGTTTTTTCAAATGTAACGGTGCGAATCATATCACCTCCACCTTGATATGGAGGCAGCATTTCTAACATCTCTGTCTTACCATATAGAACCCCTATCCCCGTTGGTCCGAATGCCTTATGACCCGAAAGTGCATAAAAATCACAATCCAAATCTTGAACGTCTATCTTCATGTGAGGAGCCGATTGAGCACCATCAACAAATACCGGAATGTTTTTTCTATGAGCTAAAGTAATGATCTCTTTTACCGGATTGATAGTACCTAAGGCATTAGATATATGGACTACAGAAATGAATTTTGTTTTATCATTAAGCATTAATTTAAATGCTTCCATATCTAATTCACCTTCATCGGTAATCGGAATTACTTTTAATTTTATTTTGTCATGCTCCACTAAAAATTGCCAAGGGACAATATTAGCGTGATGCTCCATATGCGAAATAATTACTTCATCGCCCTCTTTGAAATAATTTGCTCTAGATAAAGATGCAGCTACTAAATTAATTGCTTCGGTTGTTCCCTTCACAAATATTAATTCTGAAGAACTGATTGCATTCAAAAATTCTTTCGCTTTGAGTCGTGCATTTTCATAAAATTCGGTGGCGATTTCGCTTAAGAAATAAAGTCCTCTATGAATATTCGCATTCTCAAATGAATAATATCTGGTTATGCTATCAATCACACATTGCGGTTTCTGGGAGGTTGCAGCATTATCTAAATAGACTAACTGCTTCCCGTTAACCGTGCGCTTTAAGATCGGGAAATCATTTCGTATCTCATCGAGATTAAATTTTCGCGCTTCTAATATTGCCGCTGCTTGCTTAATCAAAATTCATCCGGTTTAATTATTTTTTACTTCCACTCGATTCAAATGCTCGAATACTAAGTGGTTTATCTGCTCTCTTAATTCATCGATCTTTATTTTTTCTATTACATCAGCTGCGAACGCACGTATCAACATCGATTTAGCTATATCCTGAGGAATGCCTCTTGATTTTATATAAAACTCCGAATTTTCATCAAGCTGTCCCACAGCTGCTCCATGGCTGCACTTTACATCATCAGCAAAAATTTCAAGCTGCGGCTTCGTATCAATTACGGCACTCTTTGATAATAAAACTGCCTTATTCGATTGATATGCATTAGTTTTCTGTGCATCGCGCCTTACCATAATTTTACCGTTGAAAACACCTCGAGACTCGCCGTCAAGTATTCCTTTATATAATTCATTGCTCATGCAATTTGGCTTTGCATGATCTACATACGTGTGATTATCCACATGTTGTTTCTTATGAGCTAAATACAATCCATAAAAATGGCTTTCGATATTCTCGTCATTCAAACAGGTATTAATATCGTTTCGTGTAATGCTGCCACCGAATGTAAAATTATAATGATTGAATAAACTGTTTGCTTCCTGATATGCCTGCACTTTTTCAATATGGTAAGAATTTTCTTCTTCTGACTGAATTTTATATAAATCAACTATCGAATTTTTTCCTGCATAAACTTCTGTTACAATATTTGTTAAATACTCTTTCCCTTCAATACCATGATAATTGGCAATAATAGATACTTGTGCATTTTCTTCAGCTATTATTAGATTTTTGGGAACTGACAAAACGTTCTCAGTTTTGTCTCCGTTTAAGTATAATACCTGGATCGGCTTATCTACTACTTTCCCCTTAGGTACAAATACAACTAATCCATTAGAAGAAAGAGAATTATTTATTTCATTAAACCCGTTATCGATAGTGGAATATTTATTTAAATGTCTCGATAAAAGTTCGGAATTATTTTTTTGAAAATTAGAAAGACTATCTACGATTATTCCGCTTTCTAATCCGGTCAAATCTGATAATTCGCCTGCAAAAATTCCATTAATAAAAACTACTTTGTAATAATCAAAATCTTGGAAGAAAAAATCATGCAAAACTGTCGAAAGATGATTTTCATAACCTAATGAAGCACCTAAAACATAATTATTTTTCATTATAGGAGCTACATTTGTGTATTTCCAATCTTCGTTTTTTGTAGTGGGGAGATTAAAATCCCGCAGCTCAATCATATTTAATAAATCATTTCCCATTAGACATTCTCTTCAATTAGTTCATCATTTTTTATCCAATCATATCCCTTTTCTTCTAATTCTAGTGCTAATTCTTTTCCACCTGATTTAATAATTCTTCCTTTTGAAAGGACATGGACATAATCAGGCACTATATAATCGAGAAGTCTTTGATAGTGAGTTACAAGTAATACTGCATTATCATTATTCTTAAATACATTTACCCCGCTGGAGACAATCTTCAAAGCATCGATATCCAAACCCGAATCTGTTTCATCAAGAAGTGCAAGTTTCGGTTGAAGCATTAGCATCTGAAGAATTTCATTTCTTTTTTTCTCGCCACCCGAGAAACCTACATTTACAGAGCGACTGATAAACTGTGGGTCCATTCCAAGCACACCGGATTTCTCTCTTAATAATTCCATAAATTCTTTCGGGGTAGCTTCAGGTTTTCCATTATATTTTCTTACTTCATTTAAAGCGGTTTTCAAAAATGTCGCATTGCTGATTCCGGGAATTTCTATTGGATATTGAAAAGCTAGAAATATTCCTTCTCTTGCTCTATCCTCAGGAGCTAATTCCACTAATTCTTTTCCTTCAAAATAAATTTCGCCATCTGTTACTTCGTATCCGCCATGTCCGGCAAGTACATTCGCAAGTGTACTTTTACCTGATCCGTTCGGTCCCATAATTGCATGAACTTCACCGGCTTTGATTTCCAAATTGATTCCTTTTAATATTTCTTTACCTTCTACGTTCGCTTTTAGATTTTTTATAACTAACATTTTTTCCTCTTATTTTTCAATTTTTATAATTAACCGACCGAGCTTTCGAGACTGATTGCCAATAGTTTTTGTGCCTCCACTGCAAACTCCATCGGAAGTTCATTGAAAACTTCCTTACAGAATCCATTTACAATCATATTCACAGCATCCTCGGTGGATATACCTCTTTGATTCAAGTAAAATATTTGGTCTTCGCCTACTTTTGAGGTTGTTGCCTCATGCTCCACTTTTGCCGTATCATTTTCAATCTCAATATATGGGAAGGTATGAGCACCGCATTTATCTCCCATTAGCATTGAATCACATTGAGTAAAATTTCTTGCGTTATCGGCTTTCTTACCTACCTTTACTAATCCTCTATATGAATTATTGCTTTTACCCGCCGATATACCTTTTGAAATAATTGTGCTGGAAGTATTTTTTCCTAAGTGAATCATTTTAGTCCCGGTATCAGCTTGCTGATAATTATTCGTTACTGCTACTGAATAGAACTCTCCAACCGAATAATCCCCTTGCAAAATGCAGCTTGGGTATTTCCATGTTACTGCCGATCCCGTTTCTACTTGAGTCCAAGAGACTTTTGAATGATTTCCTCGGCATGCTGCTCTTTTTGTTACAAAATTATATATACCGCCTTTTCCTTCACTATTGCCCGGATACCAATTCTGAACTGTTGAATATTTTATCTCTGCATTTTCTAATATAACCAGCTCCACTACTGCTGCATGTAATTGATTTGTATCTCTTATCGGTGCGGTACATCCTTCGAGATAACTCACGTAAGAACCTTCTTCGGCAATTATTAATGTTCTTTCAAACTGTCCGGTTTCTTCATTATTTATTCTAAAGTATGTAGATAATTCCATCGGGCATCTAACGCCTTTCGGTATATAAACAAATGAACCATCGCTAAATACGGCAGCATTTAAAGCCGCATAATAATTGTCTGTATAAGGGACTACCGAACCTAAATATTTTTTTACTAATTCCGGATGATCTTTTAATGCTTCGGAAACTGAGGAAAAAATTACTCCCTTTTCTTTTAATGTCTCTTTAAAAGTTGTAGCCACCGAAACTGAATCGAAAACTGCATCAACAGCAACACCCGAAAGAATTTTTTGCTCCTCAAGTGGAATTCCTAATTTCTCAAATGTTTTTAATAATTCAGGGTCAACTTCATCTAGACTATCTAATTGAGGCTTTTTCTTAGGTGCTGAATAATAAATAATATCCTGAAAATCGATCTTTGGATATTTTACATTGGGCCATTTCGGCTCTTCCATCGTCTGCCAATGCCTAAATGCTTTCAACCTCCACTCAGTCATCCATTCCGGTTCTCCTTTTTTTAGAGAAATGAAACGAACTATCTCTTCATTCAATCCTTTAGGAGCAGTATCAGATTCGATATCTGTTATAAAACCCCATTTATACTCATTTTTCGTAACATCATTGAGTAACTGCATATCTTCAGATATTTCATCTTTTTCTTGCAGACCATTAGTCTTAATTTCTTCCATTGCTTCCCTTTCGTTTTTCTATACCCAAAATTATTGAATCTTGATAAAAAAGTCAAGATTAAAGAAGAGATATTTTTTCCTTATCAGCCTCTATAGTAGCATTTGTAATAATTAAAGCTTTTTTTTCATTCCATTCGATGATTATGCCGAGCGGCTGCGGAGGATTTCGAAGAGGATTACACCGGTTGCCACAGAAACATTAAGTGAATCGAACTTCCCGGGCATATCGATCTTTATTAAGTGATCACAATTTTCTGCTACAAGTCTTCTTATCCCCTTCTCTTCATTGCCCATTATAAGAGCAATCGGGGATTTGTAATCCACGGTTCTATAATCTTTAGTATCTTTCCCAAGAGTAGAACCGGCGATCCAAAAACCTGCACTTTTAAGTTTTTCAATAGCATGAATTAAATTTCCGACACGTGCAATTTTTAGGTGAGACACTGCTCCGGCAGAAGTTTTTTCTACTGTCTCATTTATCGGCGCACTATTATTTATCGTAGTAATTACACCATCAACTCCGGCACATGCGGCACTCCGAAGAATTGCTCCAAGATTATGTGTATCCTGAATGGAATCTAACATCACGATCAATGGAAATTTTTTATCTTTAGATGATTGGATTAAATCTTCAACTTCATAATATCTATTTTCTTCGGCAATGGCATAAACGCCTTGTGTATTCGGATTCGACGAAGCTGCTTGGAATTTTTGAAGACTTGCTTGACTAATTTTTATTCCACGCTTCTTTGCTTCAGAAAAAATTTTATCTATCGCTTCACCTCTTTGACCAAAAGCTACATATATTTGTTCGATCTCTTTGCCAGAAAGTATTGCCTCGAGTACCGGTTTGCGTCCATAGATTTTTTGCATCTTTAATTAATTTCCCTAAATGAAAATTCTTTATTCGTGATTTCAAAATCGCAAAAGAAACGATTATTCTTCTTCTTCGGAACTGATTTTTCTATTAAAACTAATTCTTTATTAAAAACGTTAGCATAGAAATGAGCCGAATTTATTGCCCCATCTTTTTTTAATACATTTATCTTAAAATCACCATTAAGCTCTTCTAACTTTATTTCGGTTCTTGCAGGCATTACTTGCGGAATAATGTTGGTTTTTGCTTTTAGCCCCATTAGGACAATATAATATTCGCCATTTTCTTTAAATGTTTCTAAAGAAATTTCATAAGCAAAACTTGTAAATTCAGTAATGGTTTCCACTGCAAAAATGAGGAATTGTTTTTGGGGAATCGGTTCATATCTAAAAAATCCCTTAACTAAATACTCTTTTTTATCGGGTTTCTTTGTCGGAATGGAGTCTAATGCAGATATTCCTTTCTTTTCTCTTGCCCTGGGTAATCTCGGAATATCTGTCGGCTTCTTGAGAGGCATTCTATTCTCTTATCTTTTTTATTAATCCTTTCATATCGGAAGTCTTAAACAAGAATTGATTCCCTTCGGACATATTCTTTAATAAATATTCTCCATTCTTATATTCATCTCCTCCGACAAAAAGAGTAAATCGAGAATTAAATTTATTTGCTTCTCTCATTTGGGCTTTTATGCTTCGTGTAAGATAATCCGCATCCGCTTTAAATCCTTCGCGTCTCAATTCCAGCATTGCTTCAAAAGCATCACTTTTCAATTCAGAATCAAGAAGTATTATATAAACGTCAAGCGGTTCTTCTTTTACATCAAAAACATTTTCGTTCTTGCAAGCGAGTAGTAATCTTTCAATCCCTGCTGCAAATCCAACTCCCGGAGCCGGTTTCCCTCCTAATTGCTCAATCAATCCATCATACCTTCCACCGCCGCATAACGCACTCTGCGATCCCACACTGCCACTTATAATTTCGAATGTCGTATGGCAATAGTAATCTAATCCACGTACGAGTTTTGGATCAACTTCAAAAGGTACGTTTGAATTTTCCAATACTTTTTTTACTGTATTAAAATGTTCGAGACTAACATCATCCAAATACTCCATTAGTAAAGGAGCTTCTTTCATTATCGATTGATCTCTATCATCTTTACTATCGAAAATTCGTAAGATATTTATATCAAATCTTTTTTTGCTGTCTTCAGAAAGATTATTAAAATGGGGGCGTAAATATTCTTTTAATTTTTCTTTATATACTTCACGTGATTCGGTTACACCAAGAGAATTAATTTTTACTTTTAAATTTGTCAATCCAAGTCTAGCAAAAATATCATAAGCGATTATTATCATCTCGGCATCAAGTAGAGGACTTTGGCTTCCTATCGCTTCTGCTCCGAACTGATGAAATTGTCTGAACCTTCCCGCTTGTGGCCTCTCCTGTCTAAACATCGGAGAAATATAGTATAACTTACTTAAACTCTGTTTTTTATCTAATGAATGTTCAATAAAAGCGCGTGCAACCGATGCAGTCATCTCCGGTTTCAAAGTGAGACTTACGCCACTTCTATCAATAAACGAATACATCTCTTTACTTACAATATCCGTCGCATCTCCGATACCACGAGAAAATAGTGCCGTCTCTTCAAATATTGGTGTTCGGATCTCTTTATAATTATATAAACTCATTATTTCATTAACAAGTTTTTCTAATTCTCTCCATTTATAACTATCCTCTGATAGGATATCATTTGTTCCGGTAATTGCCTTAATCATCAGTTCTCTATACTATTTCGAAATATTGTTTTTCTTCGTCATCAAATATTTTATATATCTCTTCGGCTGTTTTTGCTTTCGATAGATTTTCACGAAATTCATCTTTGTTCATCATTCGAGAAATGCGGCTAAGTAATTTGATATGCGGACCCACTAGATTTTCTTTTCCTATGAGTAGAAAAATCAAATTAACCGGATTGCTATCTAAAGCTTCGAAATCGATCGGTTTATCAAGCTTCCCAAATGCTGCAACTATTTCATTAACTCCATTTGTTTTTGCGTGTGGAATTGCAAATCCTTTTCCTACTCCGGTGGACATGATCTTTTCTCTTTCAATTACGGCAGATCGCATCTGCTCTACATCCTTTACTTTATCATCACCTATGAAAAGATCAATTAATTCGTTTATTGATTGTTCCTTTTCGGTGCTTTGCATCGAAGCAATTATCTTTTCCGGTTTTAATATATCGCAAATTTTCATTCTTCTTCTTTTTATTTGATTATAAATGTGGTCTAAATTTAAGAAAGACTGATAGTTTTATCAATCTTATTCTATTTTATTTTGATTTTCGTTTGGGAGAATGTTAGATGAAGATTATTATTATCATTAATCTTAAAATTGGATTTATATTTTTTTGCTCCGGTTCGATACCGGAGCTTTAGTGTACAGTTTAATTTATCAAAAATAAAAATTAGCTATCTTAGAAATTCCTGACTTTTTTATCTCTTCATTTACTACTTGATAACGTTTTTGACTAGGCAAATTTTCTCTGCTTACGTAACGGTTAGGAATTTCTTCCTCAGTTAAATGTGTTACTTTTCTTATAACTTTCACAGGTCGCGAAGTATTATTCTCAATTGGGAAGATCATTGGCGAACGCCCCGGATTTATATATTGATTACCACGTGAAGAGTGAGTTGCCTTTACTTTAATTTTCGGAGCCGGATTCACCTGTTCCCTCAATAATGGATTATCTACTCTCTTTGATTTAGAGAAAATCCACGACACTATCACTACTGTCATTAATAAGGAAAAACCACCGATCAATACAGTATATACTATATCCAATAATTCCATATCGGTTCTTTCATTTAATTATTTATATAATTACTTTCAAAAACAATACCAAGAATTAGCACCTTTTTGACATTAAAAGAGACATATCCATTTTCTAAAACGTCTCTTTTTGGGAAAATGACCTCATATAATACACCAAGTTAATAAAGCAATTAATATATATCAAAACACTTCTATAAATCCCATATTTAATTTAATAAATAAATCTATTAATAAATGTGATTTAGAATAGATATTTAATTTTGACTTGTATAATTTTGGAAATGATAATAAACGATAATTCCTCCGAGATAATTGGTTCTCTAAAATACCACCATGAGTTTTATAGTTCTAATCTAAAAAATGAAAGAGATATTTTAGTTTGGCTTCCCCCCTCTTATCAAACCGGTTCTAAAAGATATCCGGTGATCTATATGCACGATGGACAGAACTTATTTGATCCTCGAACTTCTTATTCAGGGATCGCTTGGGAAGTGGATAAAACTGTTTCTAAGTTAATTTTTGAGAAAACAATGGAGGAAATAATTGTTGTTGGGATCAATAATTCCAAAGACCGGTTAGAAGAGTATAATCTTTATACCGAAAAAGGGATTAAATATTCTTCCTTTTTAATCAGTGAGTTAAAGACTTTTATAGACGAAAACTACAGAACAAAAACTGATGCTTCTAATACCTGCACAATTGGTTCCTCAATGGGCGGTTTATTTTCTTATCAATTAGTAATGAATTATCCGAATGTTTTTGGAAAAGCTGCCTGTCTATCTAATTCATTTTGGATAAATAGAGAAAGGATATTCGCTGAACCAAAAGAGAAAATTTTAGATAGCCTTAAAATTTATCTCGATTGTGGTACAGGTGAAAAAGAACTGATTTTTGATAATATGAAAGCTGCTTTAATTCTAAGAAATAACGGGATGGTATGTGGCAAAAACCTTTTATATCATTTTGAAAAGGACGCTCTACACTCTGAATCATATTGGGCAAATCGGTTTTATTTACCTCTCAAGTTTCTTTTTGGCAAGTAGTTATTTTCAACGTAAAAAAAGAACCATGATTCCCGCCACCGCAATAAATGCTCCTGCAATCGAAATCGTAGATAATTTCTCTTTATAATAATACTTAACCATTGGCAGCATAATTATTGGAACTGTTGCCATTAACGTAGAAGCAATCCCGACCTTTGCATAAGTAATAGAGATCAAACTAAATGTAATCCCAAGAAACGGTCCAATTATAGAACCGATAATTGTAAAAACTAAAGCCGGTTTATTCGATCTAAATTTTTCTATCGGCTTTACGAATTTTTTTGTCATCATGGTAAGTGGATATAAAATAATTAAAGCAGAAATAATTCTAAAAAATGCAGCTACGAAACCATTAACATCTCCTTCATTAAACGCTTTCTTTGCTAATATCAAACCACCCGCCTGTCCAAGAGCACCAATCAATCCAAAAACAATCCCCGAATAATCTATTTTGTATATAGTACTTGGCACTTCCTGCCTTTGAAATACTACCATCGCAATGCCGGCAGCAGTAACAAACATTCCGATTATTCCAAGAGTGGATATAGTTTCCCCAAGGAAGAAATAAGCAAGTACTGCAGCCATTGCCGGGGATGAGGACATAAGCAGCATACTGAGGCGTGCCCCAATATGCTGATATGCTTTAAATAAATAAGTATCCCCTAAAACTAAACCTACCACTCCACTTCCAAAAAGATAAAAAATTTGGCTCCCCGATAAACTTATATCCAAACCAAATATCAATATCGTAATTGAAAGATATACTACTGCAAAAATTAATCGAGCCACATTGACATAAAAAGAACCAATTCTAATTGAAGCTTCAGAAAAGGCAATCGCTGTACCTGACCATAATACTGCCGTTAGTATTGCGGTAAATTCACCTATAAAGGGCATAAAATCCTATAAATTAAAATACATTTTATATTCAAACGGATGTGGCATCGTACCAATTGCTTTTATCTCTTCATGCTTGGTTTTTTGCCATTGACTTAATAATTCATCGGTAAAAATTCCACCTCTTTCAAGGAATGCAAAATCTTCGTTTAATGCATCCAACGCTTCATCTAAATTCCTTGGCAAGAATTTTATTTTACCTTCGAATGAAGGGTCCATTATATTTTTATCGAATGGCCCAAAACCTTCTTTTACCGGATCAATTTTATTTATCACACCATCGATTCCTGCAAGAAGCATCGCCGACATACATAAATATGGATTAATTGTTGCATCTGGCGGACGATATTCAAATCGTGTCTCCTCAGGATTGGAAACATAGTTTGGTATCCTTATAGCAGATGCCCTGTTTCCCATGCCGTAAGTCAAAGCCACAGGTGCTTCAAATCCCGGGACTAATCTCTTGTACGAATTCGTACTTGGATTTGTAAATGCAGCAAGCGCCGGTGCGTGTTTAAGCATTCCACCGATAAAAAATCTGCCAAGCTCGTTTACATTCCCGTATTCACCCTTTTTGTAGAATGCGTTCTTTCCATTTTTAGTAAGATACATGTGCAAATGCAATCCATTTCCTGCCTGCTGATACATCGGTTTAGGCATGAAGGTAATAAAAAGATTTTTCTCTCTGGCATAATTAAAAAGAACATACTTTGCTGTTACTATATTATCACCTGTCTGAAGAAGACTGCTAAAATTTGTTTCAATCTCCTGTTGACCTCTTTCACCTACTTCATGATGATGATATTTGACACTAATTCCCGCTTTCTTTAATAGCTTACATGCCTCATCTCTAAAATCATCATAAATATCAAATGGATTAGCAGCATGATATGCCTTTTTATAAAACTCTTCGGCATGCTCCACATTATAATATGATGATGAAGTCCTTGTATCATAATCCACCTTAGAAAAAATATAAAATTCAAATTCCGGTCCCCATAATGATGTATCGCATCCGGTAACTTCTTTTAATAATTTTTCGGCTTTAGCTGCGATGTATCTGCCATCTTGTGAAAATCGGCTCCTCTTCTCATCAGTCAATACTATATTGGAATAAAAACTTAATGTGAGTGATTCACGGAATAGATCAATTGTTCCGGTAGTTAAATCGGGAATCAAGATCATATCACTATTTTCTACTTTTCTAAATCCATAACTTGAACCATCAAAACCGACACCTTCGGAAACGAGTTTTTTGAATATACCCGGATAGGTAGGAAGCGAAATATGGTGGAGTCTTCCCGTTAAGTCGATGCACTTCAGATCAATAAATTCGACATTATTTGTTTTGATATACTTTTCTAATTCCTGAATTGTTTTCGGAATCATGCATACCTCATTTTAATGAATAGGGAAAAAAAGAGCACCGGTTGGTGCTCTTTTTTTACAGTTAATTTATATTGCTTTATTTTTTTATTCAACTTTACAATTGATTGCTGCAAGACCTGGGAATATTCCTTGTAATCCTAGTTCTTCTTCAATTCTTAATAACTGATTATATTTTGCAATTCTATCTGTTCTGCTAGCAGAACCTGTTTTAATTTGTCCTGCATTTGTAGCCACTGCGATATCAGCAATTGTAGTATCTTCTGTTTCGCCTGAACGGTGACTGATTACTGATTTATAACCTGCATTTTTAGCCATTTCAATTGCATCTAATGTCTCCGTTAAAGTCCCTATCTGATTAACTTTAATCAAAATAGAATTTGCTGTCCCTGTTTCAATTCCTTTAGCTAAAAATTGAGTGTTAGTAACGAAAAGATCATCCCCTACTAATTGTGTTTTATTCCCTACTTTATCAGTTAATAATTTCCAACCGGCCCAGTCAAATTCACTCATACCATCTTCAAGTGAAATAATTGGGTAGTTCTTTATCCAGTTAGCCCAATAATCTACCATCTTTTCAGGAGCTAAATATGATTTATCTGATTTGAAGAAATAATACTCTTTTTTCTCGTTATCCCACATCTCGCTGGCAGCGGGGTCTAATGCAATAAATATATCTTTGCCTGCTTTATAACCTGCTTTTTCAATAGCTTGGAGGATTACTTCAAGAGCTTCTTCGTTTGATTTTAGATTCGGAGCAAAACCGCCTTCATCACCTACTGCTGTATTATAACCTTTCTTCTTCAATACTGATTTAAGAGCATGGAAAGTTTCTGTTCCCATTCTTAAAGCTTCTGAAAATGAATCTGCACCGGCAGGCATAACCATAAATTCTTGGAAATCAACATTATTATCAGCATGCTTTCCACCATTCAAAATATTCATCATCGGAACAGGTAATGTTTTTGCGTTTATTCCACCGATATATTTGTATAAAGGCATTCCATAAGCTTCTGCTGATGCTTTTGCACATGCTAATGATACACCTAAAATTGCATTAGCACCTAATTCCGATTTATTTGGTGTACCGTCTAATTCAATTAATAGCTGATCGATTGCAACTTGTTCGGTAGAATCGAAATCTTCTAATTCGTCTGCAATTCTATTATTAACGTTATCAACGGCTTTTTGACATCCTTTTCCATTATAACGAGAATTATCTTCATCGTGTAACTCGCATGCTTCAAATTCACCAGTTGAAGCTCCGCTCGGCACTGCTGCTCTTCCAACTGCTCCACCTTCTAAGGTTACTTCTACTTCGACTGTTGGATTTCCTCTTGAGTCAAGTATCTCTCTTGCCCATACATCTACTATTGTAGTCATTTATTACTCCATTTTAATTGTATTCAATAAGGAAAATTATAAAAAAAGACATCGAAATTCAATTTAAAGAAATCTTATTTACTGATTAGCTTTATTAACTTGTAAAAGGGTGCAAATAGTAGATTTTTTTTATATTACAGTTTATGATTTTATTATTATGCCCACGTAGCTCAGCAGGATAGAGCAGCAGTTTCCTAAACTGTTTGTCGGAGGTTCGAATCCTCTCGTGGGTACTAACCATTTAGTGCGAGGATAAAATGACTCATATTATGTCCACAATTGTTTTTGCTTTAGTTGATTTAGTCTGTTTCCTTCAAGGAAGTGTATTACTCCTTTATGGACTCATTAATTTTAGTTACAAAGTGGAAGTGGTTCGAGGAGAAAATTATTATGCCCTTGAAGCTCAACAAGCTCCTGTGGCAATCGGTGGTTATTACTATTATCCTGAAGCCTACGCTAAAATTATTCTCATAGGACTAGCTTTAATAATAACCGGATTTCTTATGAGAAGCTGGAGAAAGAGTTTTTAACTAGCATTAATTTTTTCATAAAAATTAATCGACACTTTGATCTTGAAGGTTATAATTTAATCCTATTCTACTGAGTAAATTATTAAATCTCTCTGTATAATGAATTTTCTTATAAATCGGAGACCAAAGAAAAAGCAAACCTCCATTTTTTTCAATGAATGCTTTTTCAAGGTATTTAAAAACATTCTCCCAATCTTCTATTCCCGCATATAAAACTGCAAAATCCATATTCATTGATGTTTCCGGTTCTAAACGCTCTCTCTCTTTTGTTTTTGTAATAATTTCAAGAGCCTTATCTTTCAAACCCAATTTAGCGCAAATAAAACCATAAGTAGTAAGTCCCTTTAATGGGTGTCCAACTTGATTAATTACTTTTTCAAATATCTGAAGAGCTTTTTCTAAATCACCTTGGTAATAATGATTCCAACCAATACCGTAGAGTGCATTTCTGAATGACGGCTCTAATTCTAAAGTCTTCTGGTAATAATGATTGGCGTCTTCAAAATTACCATTATACATTAATGTATCGGCATAATTATCTAAAATTACCGGTGAAAGTGGGTCCAAGGCAACGGCCTTTTCTGCAAAGCTTTTTGCTTGTTTAAGTCGATACATTCCGCTCAAAAACATTGAATAATATAGATATCCAGTTCCATAACCCGAATTTATTTCTAATGCCTTAAGAAATGAGGCTTCTGCTCCGTCAAAATCCCATTCATAAAAGAACTTGACCATTCCAATTGCAAGATGACAATCTTCTAAAGTATTATCCATATCCAAAGCTTTATAAGCTAAGTCCTTTGCCCGCGGATAGGCTAATTCCGGCTTCATTATTCCGGTGGCGCCTAAATAAGTATAACATCCCGATAATCTCGCATACGACAATGGGAATTCAGGCTCAATTTGTATTACTTGATTAAACATATCTATCGCTTTTGAGGTCATCTCAGGTGTGAATTTATTCCAATAATATAATCCTTTGAGATAAATACTATATGCATTTATATTGCTTGTATATTTTTTAACTAACGGCTGGGCTAATTCATTTATTGTTAATTTTTCTCTTAGTATGTTCGAAATTCTTCTCGATATTTCCTCTTGAACTGCAAAAATATCTTCCAACTCTCTATCAAATGATTCAGACCATAAATGATATCCATCAATGGTATTTATTAATTGTGCTGTTATTCTTACTCTGTTACCAGCTTTTCGGACACTCCCTTCTAAGACGGAACTAACATTTAACTGTTTTCCAATCTCTCTTATATCAATATTTTTACCTTTAAATGCGAAAGCAGAAGTTCTGGAAGTAACTTGCAATCCTTCAACTTTCGAGAGAGCATTCAATAAATCTTCCGTTATTCCGTCACTAAAAAATTCATTCTCAATATCGCTGCTCATATTTACAAATGGAAGTACGGCAATACTTTTAAAAGAGGTTTTGGTTTTTAATTTCAATTCATCACGTTTAGGAATCGCCAATCCCTTATTCGTCAAAGCGAATATTTCTATTGGTCTCCTGACGTTTTTTAATTCAAATAAACCTTGTGAAACGGTTTGAAATTCAGGATGATTTTTAATCTCATCATAAATTTTATCCGAAATTAATACCCCTCCTTCAATTCCAAGGGACTCAATACGCGAAGCAATATTTACACCATCTCCAAAAACACCATCGTCTTCATACACCACATCACCAATATGTATTCCTATTCGGATAGGGATTTTTGGGGCGATTTGAAGTTCCTTTTGAATATCTATCGAACAGCGGACAGCTTCAATCGCACTTCCAAATATACTAAGAGTGCCATCTCCATAATATTGAAGTATCCTTCCTTGATATAGGGGAATGGTTTTTTCTAAAATTTTTCGATGCTTCTCTCTTAAAAAAATAGCTTTATCTTCATCCTCCTGCATTAAAGCCGTATATCCAACCATATCTGTGAACATTATTGCAGCTAATAATCTTATGTTTCCGTCGATCATAAAATCTTTCTATTTTACTTAGTATAGAAAATTACTTTGAGAAGTATTAAAAGGCAAACTCTAGTTCAGTTTAAAATAAAAATAGCCGCAAACTTACTTAAGAATGCGGCTACCAATCTTAAAATAGATCAATTACTCTTCAATATGGGCTAACCAATAGCCACCGATTCCGGTAAGCTGTGTATCTCCCCACACTTCAGCTTTTAATACAAATCCATCACGTGAAACACCTGATGCAGATATCGAGTATCTGATCTTTGTATCTTTTGCTGCATCTAATAATGTAGTTGAAAGAACAACTTTTGGTTTTTTATCGAAAGGTTTATTAAAGTTGATTTCATATTCAACAACTCTCTTACCTTCATTTTTATCTAAGGTAAAACCTTTTGATTCCTGATTAAAGAAAAATGACCCACTCTGCGTTTGAGCCAATACTTGTGAAAAGTATCCAACTGCAAAAAACAACGCGATTGTTAACACTAATTTTCTCATTTGCCCTCCTTATTTAGTTATTGAAATATATCTTGTCTTATTTGATTTTAAACTTTGTGATTCCCAATCACACTATCAAATATAATAATTTTTTTATTATTTAAACTGATTTTTATCAAATATCTAGTTCTTCTTTAAATAGTTTAAATGTTTCTTCAATCTTCCTCGGTTTATATCCTAATTCAATCTGTGCCTTCAGTGTGATTAATCCTGATTTTAATGGACGCGGTGCTGGTTGATTTAATTCTATTGTCTCAATCGGATTAATTAATTTTTTCTCTAAACCGAAATAATCTGCAATCCGCAGCGTAAATTCATATCGATTTAATACTTCATCTCCGGCAATATTATATACGCCTTCTTTTTTCAATTCAATAATTGAATCAATAGCAGATACAATATCATCGATATAGGATGGATTATTATATTGGTCAGTTACTATGTTAATCTTTTTTTTGTTTTTAAGAGAATCGATTACCCATTTAACAAAATCAGCTCTCCCATACTTAGCCGGACCATAAAGGACATTCGTTCTTATAATAGCAGCACGAACTCCCGAAATTTTTATCGAGTTCTCGCTTGCCATCTTCGTCCTTCCATAATACCCCACAGGAGATGGTACATCAATCTCGGAATATGGGCCTTCCTTCCCATCAAAAACATAATCAGTCGATACATGTATCAAATGCGCATCGATTGTCCATGAATACAAAGCTAAATGCTCCACTCCGGTAACATTAATTTTCCAAGCGAGTTCTTTTTCAGTTTCAGCTTTATCTACATTTGTATAGGCAGCGGCATTAATTACTACATCGGGGAAAAAATCTAATATTATTTTCTTTACACTATTTTTATCCGTTATATCCATCTGCTTATATTCAACATCGGATTCAAAATAGCTATCCTCGGCAGAGACACATAATAATTCTATTTCACTCTGATTTTTATAAAATTGCGCAATTCTCTGCCCCAGCATTCCTGTTGCGCCTACAATTAATACTCTCGTTTTTATTAATTTTTCAACTGATGTCATATCTTAATATAATTCTTATATTTATTTTCTAAATTAAAAACAGTTATTTTGTTTAATACAATTATTGAATTTACGAAAAAAATAGAGAAGTGTTGAAATGAAAATAGGAATTACTTGTTATCCAACTTATGGCGGAAGTGGCGTTGTAGCTACCGAATTAGGTCTTGCTTTGGCTGCTCAAGGCCACGAAGTTCATTTCATCAGTTACGCACTTCCTCATCGACTTAACCGTTTCGTTGAGAAAATTTATTTTCACGAAGTGGAAGTTAGCAACTATCCTCTTTTTGAACATTCACTTTACGCCTTAGCACTAACAAGCAAAATGGTGGAAGTGATTGAATATGAAAATTTGGATTTAATGCACGTTCATTATGCTATTCCTCATGCAATGAGTGCCTATTTAGCAAAGAAAGTAATTCAGAAATCGGGAAAGGATATTAAGTTTATTACAACTCTTCACGGGACGGATATAACTTTAGTAGGACTTGAACCTTCATTTATGCCATTGGTAAAATTCAGTATAGAAGAAAGTGACGGGGTTACAACTGTCTCTCGGTATCTTAAAGAAAAAACCCTTACAAATTATAATATTGATAAAGAGATCGAAGTAATTTATAACTTTATAGATACTGATAGTTATAAAAAAACAGACAATGAATTATTGCGTTCACACGTTGCTCCTAATGGAGAAAAAATTTTAATTCATACATCAAATTTTCGACCTGTTAAAAGAGTAACAGATACAATCAGAATTCTTGAAAAAGTAAAAAATTCAATACCCGCCAAATTAGTATTAATAGGTGATGGTCCTGATAGAAGCGAATGCGAACGCCTTGCCCGCGAAATTGGTCTGCAAAAAGATGTGATTTTCTTAGGAAAGCAAGATGGTTTGGCAGAACTATTGAGTGCGGCAGATCTATTCTTAATGCCTTCTCAATCGGAAAGTTTTGGTTTATCGGCGCTCGAAGCAATGGCTTGCGGATTACCTGTCGTAAGTTCAAGTGTCGGAGGATTGCCTGAATTAGTTATTCATAATGAAACCGGTTTTATTGCTGAAATTGGTGATGTCGATAGAATGGCGAAGTATAGCATTGATCTATTAACCAACGAAAAGAAGTACAAAAATTTCTCTGCCAATTCGCGCAAACGATCTGTCGAAAGTTTTGACAAGAACTTAATCCTTCCAAAATATATTGAGTATTACGAAAAAGTATTAGGAAGATGAGAGTATTTATAAAAAATGAGCAGTAGGGTCGATCCCTACTGCTCATTTTTCACTGTCGAAACCGCGAATTTATTTTACAGTCTGTCTTCCGATACTATAATAAGTAAATCCCAATTCACTCATTCTGTTTGGTTCATAAATATTACGTCCATCAAATAAAACAGCATTCTTTAATATTGATTTTACTTTATCATAGTCCGGATTTCTAAATTCGTTCCATTCGGTAAGCACAAGAAGTGCATCGCTGTTTTTTAATGCTTCATATTGGTCTTCATTATATGTTACGGAATCTTTGAGATATAATTTTGAATTTTCCATTGCCGCCGGATCATATACTGATACATCTGCGCCTGCCTTTAGCAATTCATTAATAATAACTACAGCCGGAGCTTCTCTCATATCATCAGTATTTGGCTTAAATGATAATCCCCAGACCGCAAATTTTTTGCCTGCTAAATCACCGAAATGCTCTTTTACTTTTTTTACTATTACATGTTTTTGTGCTTTATTAATTTTATCAACTGTAACCAAAATACTCATAGTAGAATCATGCTCGGAAGAAGTTTTTATTAATGCATTTACGTCCTTTGGAAAACATGATCCACCGTAGCCGATTCCCGGGAAGAGAAATCGTTTACCAATTCTTGTATCCGAACCCATTCCTCTTCTTACTAAATCGACATTTGCTCCTGCCCTTTCGCAAAAATTTGCTAATTCATTCATAAATGTAATTCGCATTGCCAGATATGAATTAGAAGCATATTTTGTTACTTCTGAACTCTCCGGATCCATCTCTAATATCGGATTACCTTGCCTTACAAACGGTTCATAAAGTTCACGCATTTTTTGAAAAACTTCTTTTGTTTTTGCTCCTATTACAATTCTATCCGGTTTCATGAAATCTTCTACTGCATAACCTTCTTTCAAAAATTCAGGGTTCGATACCACTTCAAAATTTTTCAAACCGTGGCTCTGTAAAATCTCTGTTACTTTCTGTGAAGTACCAACCGGTACGGTACTTTTATTTACTATAATTTTAAATTCTTTATCGCCCCCTTTTTTCAATATTTCTCCAATTTCATCTGTTGTCTTCATTACATGTGAAAGATCAGCTGAGCCATCTTCTGATTGAGGCGTAGGAAGACTAAGAAAAATAAATTCGGAATTTGTAATAGCATATTCCAAATCGTCCGTAAAAACAAGTCTTTTTTTAACTATGTTTCTTAAAAATAAAATTTCCAATCCCGGTTCATAAATTGTAACGATACCCTCATTCATCTTGGCAAGTTTTTCTTTATCGTTATCAACGCATATTACATTATTGCCCATCTCGGCAAAACATGTTGCACTTACTAATCCGACATAACCGGATCCAATTACTGATAGATTCATTAAGCCCTCCTTAAATGAACAAATCTTTTTGTTTATCTAATTTTACTGCTATTTTATCTTTTTCTGAGACTATCGGTTCTCTTGAAGACCAATTAATTCCAATCTCCGGATCGCTATATAATACGGCTCTTTCATGCTCTTTGCTATACATTCCACTGCATTTATAATGGAAAATAGTATCCTCTTCGAGCACCTCAAATCCATGAGCGAATCCCGGCGGGATCCATAATTGCATTTTATTTATACTCGAGAGTTCAACTGCGAAGAACTTTCCGAAAGTCGGAGAGCTTTTCCTTATATCCACAGCAACATCCAAAACTCTCCCCGTAATTACTTGACAAAGTTTCCCTTGCGGTTTAGGTTCAATTTGATAATGCAATCCTCTTATTGTTCCTTTTACCGATTTTGAAAAATTATCCTGAACGAAATTAATCTCCAATCCTTCATTAATAAATTTTTGTTGATTGTACGATTCAAAAAAGAAGCCGCGGCTATCTTCAAAAACATCAGGTGTAATTAATAATATATCCTTGATATCTGTTTTTTCAATTTTCATGTTCTAATACTTTTTATTTTTTTGCCAATTAAATGAGGATGAAAGAACTTCATCTAAACCAATCTTTGGTTCCCATCCTAGAATGTTTTTTGCTTTTTTATTATCAGCCACAAGCACATCCGGGTCTCCGGCTCTTCTTCCGGCTATTTCATATGGTATATCAAGCCCTGTTACTTTCTTTGCCGAATCGATAATCTCTTTAACCGAATAACCCGAACCTGTGCCGAGATTAATAACAGTTGAATCCCCACTATTAAATAGATATTCCAAAGCTTTCAAATGAGCATTTGCTAAATCATTAACATGGATATAGTCCCTGATGCAAGTCCCATCGGGAGTATTATAATCATCACCAAATACATTTACTGATTTTCTTCTTCCTAATGCAGCATCTAAAACTATCGGAATAAGATGTGGCTCCGGTTCGTGACTCTCTCCAATTATTCCATCAAAATCACATCCGGCCGCATTAAAGTATCGAAGGCAAACCGACTTCAATTCATAAGCAAAATCAAAATCTCTTAGTACCATTTCTATTACATATTTTGTATTTGCATAAGGATTAATTGGTTTTACACTTTCTTCTTCGGAGATCGGTACTTTTACCGGGTTGCCATATAACGAACATGTGGAAGAAAAAACAAATTTTTTAATACCCGCTTCATTTACTGCTTTTATTAAATTAATACTTCCGATTACATTATTTTGATAATAGACGCCCGGATTCTCAACCGATTCGCCTACATAAGCAAACGCCGCAAAATGAACAACTGCATCAGCTTTTGATTCTTTAATAGCTTCGCTTAATTTATCGTAATCAAGTAAATCTATTCGATATAATTTTACTTGCGTTGGGACGGCTTCTTCGTGCCCTCTACTAAGATTATCTAATACTGCGACATCTATTCCATTCAAAACGAGATACTTTACGAAGTGGCTTCCTATATAACCGGCCCCTCCGGTAACTAAAATTTTCAATTGTCCCTCAAAAAATTCTAATTAATAAAAATACAAAAAAGATTAAGATTTATTAACTTAATAATCTAATTGGGAGCAAATTTGTATGGGAAAGAAACAATCGGACAGATTGGTTTTTATCGATCTTCTTAAGGGCTTAGTTCTTTTAATGATGATAGAAACTCATGTATTTAATCCACTCCTACTTCCGGTTTATAAAGAAGCACCGTGGTTTGGATTAATAAATTTCATTAACGGTCTTGTTGCTCCTTCATTTCTTTTTGCCTCCGGTTTTACGTTTATTCTTTCAACAAGCAAAACCTTTAATTCCAAATTCGATAAAACAATTTTCTTAAGAAAAATAAAAAGGATTGGAGTAATCTCCTTATTGGGATACGTCCTCCGCCTCCCTCATCCAAATCTTTCAGACCTTATTACTAAATCGACTGATCTGCAAATGAGAATATTTCTTTCAGTGGATATTCTTCAATGTATTGCCGTGGGATTATTAATCTTTGTTCTTTCATCTGTTATTTTTAATAAAGAGAAATCGAATCTGATTTTTCTAATCATTGCTACATTCACGGTAATACTTATTAGTCCTGTAATGTGGCAGATACATTTTGAAAATTTTATGCCCGTTGGAATTGCTAATTATTTCAATAGAATGAATGGTTCTCTCTTTCCCATTTTCCCATGGATTGCATTTATTTTTTCGGGTGGAATTGCTGCTCACTATTATTTAATTCTAAGAAAATCTGAAAAGACCGAAAGCTATTTTAACAAACTTTTTATCACGGGAATCTTATTCGCTGTTATCGGTTATTTCGTTTACATGAATTTAAGTGAAGTAATTTTTGTCGGAATTATTCCACATCCATTTTTCTTTCTTGAACGTCTAGGGATTATTTTGTTCTTATTATATTTTATGAATTTGATCTCTAAATTCATTGATTTATCTAATTCATTCTTTGTAATGGTAAGTAAAGAATCTCTGATAGTTTATTTCCTTCATTTGGAATTAATTTATCTTGGCTTCTTTAATGGAGATAGTCTAATTACTGTTTATAAATCACAGCTAACTTTGCTCGAAGCAAGCGGCATTGCGTTATTAATTATTGTATTAATGATTGCCGCTGCCTATTTATGGAATTATTTGAAACACCATTATAAGCAATATACCACCTACGCAGGTTATATATTGCTTATCGGTGGATTAACTTATTTTATTCTGGGTTGATGCTTAAGTTCTCATCTTCTTTTTTTAGAACTACTTCACCTTCATAATCCTTAACTGCGAGATAAAATTCTTCGGGAAGTGGCTGCGATTTTTTTGTCTTAAGATTTATATGGACAAAAACTCCGCCCCCTTCTGCGATTATCTCACCCGTTTTATTATTCTCCACAAGATGAACAAAATGAAAACTTTTATTCGTAATTAATACCACTTTTGTATAGATGGTTAATTCATCACCAAAATGAGCTGACTTTAAATAATTGCATTCGTTTCTAGCCATTATAAAAAAGGAATCGCCTTCTAAAATTTCTTTGAATTTATATAAATGTTTCAATGTATTAGTATAACTAATTCTCGCATCTTCAAAATAGGTGAAGTATATAGCATTATTAACTATACCCATTAAATCAACTTCATGAAACCGAACATTCTCTTTAATTTTATGTTTAAATTCACTTTTTTCCATTTAGTTCCTATAATACTTTTGCTAAAATATTTTTTGCTTCCTCTATCTCTTCAAATGAAATATCAAGATGAGCCACAATTCTTAAGTTGCCCGGACTACCCGTACTTACAATTAAACCGTGTTCTTTGCATTCGTCAATTACCTGCTCTACCGATTTCTCGGTTGGCGCAAACATCAAAATATTTGTTTGAACAGTCGCCATATCGATCTTGCATTTCCCATGATTAACTAAAAATTCTGCAATCGATTTAATTTTTTTATGGTCGTCCTTTAGTTTTGGGATATTATTTTCAAGAGCATATAGCCCGGCGGCAGCAAGTATTCCAAACTGTCTCATACCTCCGCCCCATGATTTCCTTACTCTAAATGCCTCATTAATTACTTCTTTATCACCTGCAATGATTGAGCCGACCGGTGCGCCAAGTCCTTTAGATAGACAGCACGATACAGTATCAAAATGCGAAGCATATTCTTTTACAGAAATTCCGGTCTCAACCGATGCGTTCCAAATCCTTGCGCCATCGAGATGAAAATATAAACCATGTTTCTTTACAACCTCTTCTATTCCTTTAATATTTTCCATCGGGACAATTGTTCCGCCGCCTCTATTATGAGTATTCTCTAATTCTACTACTCGCGTGCGAGGCATATAATATGCACTTATCGGACGTATCAATGGCTCAACATCTTCAGCCGTAAAAACACCATGATCACCATTTATAAGATTTAATTGTAACCCGCTAAGTTTTGCCGGTGAACCCGATTCATACTGAAATATATGTGCATCTTTATCGCATATTACTTCATCTCCGGGTTGAGTGAGTACGTTCAAACAAAGTTGATTACCCATCACACCGCTCGATACAAATAACGCAGCTTCTTTGCCTAATAATTCTGCTGCATATACTTGTAATCTGTTTACGGTAGGGTCCTCTTGATAAACATCATCCCCAACTTCTGCTTCATACATTGCCTTTCTCATTTCTTGAGATGGCTTTGTTACTGTGTCGCTTCTTAAATCAATTATTTTTTTCATCTTCTTTATATATGTTTATTTTGAAATATTTCTTGAGTAAAAACAAGATAAATATCGCTATCGATATTCCGGTAACAAAATTAGGAATTATTAATGGGAAACTTGTATAGAAAGTTTTTTCGTAATTATAAGTTATATCGCCTACTAATACGTCTCTTGTAAATAATTCAGTTTCTGAAATGATATTTCCGTGAGGATCAATGATACAACTCACTCCTCCATTTGCCGCTCTGATAACGTACTTCCTATTCTCTATTGCTCTAAGCCGACTAATCTCTTTATGCTGAAACGGTCCGCTGGAATATCCATACCAACTATCATTGGTAACTACTGATATTAGTCCCGCTCCTTTCTGAACAAACTCCGCAACAAAATCAGGATAGATCGATTCTATACAAATTACTCCTCCGATTTTATTTTTTTCAAATTCAAAAACTTTTATCTCGCTGCCTGTATTCCAGCTTGATATACCGACTTGCCATTTTATTAAATCTCCGAGAATCGGAATTTCTTCGACAAATGGGACCTTCTCACCAAATGGGACTAATTTAATTTTCCCGTATTTCTGTATAACAAAACTATCGGGACTAAATCCGAGGATAGAATTGAATGAAGTATATTTTGCGCCTGAAACTTTTGTTACTTTTGCATTGTCAGGGGCTTCTTCACCCTCATTATAAAAATTAATATCGGGCATTCCCGTTAAAAGAAATACATTGTTTTTATTAACGAAATTACGAATCCTATTTACTTCAGAATCATAATTACCTGAGAGAAGATATACGGGCAGAGCGGATTCAGGTAATACAATTAGCTTTGCTCCTTTATCTACCGCCTTTTGAGAAAGCTCCAAATAAAGATCAATCTGCTCCTCTAAATTTCCTCCGCTCCATTTTTCCCATGGATTTAAATTCGGCTGAATCAATCCAACTCTTACTTTTTCGCCTCTATCATAATCGACATTATTTTTAATAACTCCATAAATAATTATTACTACAAGAATTGAGAAGATTGCATTACCAATTAGATAATTTATTTTTCCATTTTTTTTATAGTCCGAAATAAATAAATAAATAAGAAGATTAATAAACAGAATTAATAATGAAATTCCATAAGCTCCGATTATTTCTGCAATTTGTATAAAATAATTAAATCCTGTAACAGAATTAGAAAGAGTTAACCAAGGGAAACGGAGATCCGTCAAAGTGTATAAATATTCAAAAAATACCCAGAAAAACGGAAATAAAAAGAGTGCCCCTTTTTTTCCGATTGTTCTT
This sequence comes from bacterium BRH_c32, assembly GCA_001516025.1. Lineage (GTDB taxonomy): Bacteria > Bacteroidota > Ignavibacteria > Ignavibacteriales > Melioribacteraceae > BRH-c32. The sequence goes on from LOEU01000024.1 coordinate 61,022, forward strand.
AATGCATAATGATGAAGAAAGACCGGGATTAAATAAAGTGCAGGATTAACGAATAAAAGTAATCCTCCCGATATCATCAAGAATGGATCAGCTTCTTTCGTCCAACTCCCAACCCAATAAATTGTAATTAAATTGAATACAAAAAAAGTTATATAAGAAAAATGTACCCTTTTTATTAACTGATCGGTATTATTCAAAACATAGAAATAAGGGACAAAAGCAATAAAAATAAAATATGGGAATGGTATTGGGGGATAAGATATTCCGATTAGTATTCCGCTAACTACACAAATTACTATAATAAGTTTAGTGTTTAATTTAGGCAGATTCACTTTTACTCTTTTTCTTTTTTATTAAAAACCGATATCCGATTATTAATATTACGATTGCAATCACGATATAAGCAACGTTAGAATAAGTTTTTAGATACAAATCGATTTTATCAATATTTTGACCTAGTTTCATTCCAAGAAATACCAATAAAATATACCATAAAAGAGAGCTAATTGATGCTAATAAAAATGTAGGAAGCATTCTAAGCTGATGCAAACCTGAGAAGAAACTTACGACTGCACGAGTGCCGGGGAGAAAACGATTTACTATTATTATCGAATAACCATATTTATTAAACCATCTGTCTGCTTTTTGTAATAATTCTTGAGTAATGAATTTAATTCTATTTGTACGAATTAATTTTAGACCAAGATAATCACCTATCAAATACATTACTATAAAACCGAGTGAACTGCCAATACTTGTTATTAATAATAAAGGAATAAATCCGGCAGGAGAATTGGCTAAAATCGTAGAGCCGATTACAACCACTATATCGCTTGGTGAAGGTGGGAATAAATTCTCGATAAATGCAAAAGAGAATAATATTAGATAGACTATTAATACATTTTGTGAATTAAGAAATACTACAATTTGTTCGAGCATTATTTTTCTTTTCTATAAATTAAAACTGTTGCGAATGCTTCGGCACCCTCTTCCCTTCCTATAAAACCCATCCTCTCTGATGTCGTTGCTTTAATAGATACATCCTGAATATCAATAGAAAGAATCTCCGAAATAACTTTTTGAATTTGTGGAATGTATGAAGCAATCTTGGGAGCTTCCATTACTATTGTGGCATCGATATTACCGATAAGATAACCATGCGAATTAATTAATTCACTAACTTTTTTAAGGAGTATCTTACTATCAATATCTTTATATGATGCATCGGTATTAGGAAAATGATTTCCGATATCGCCAAGTGCTAATGAACCAAGTAGTGCATCGCATAAAGCATGCAGCAATATATCCGCATCGGAATGTCCATCAAATCCTTTTGAATGTGGAATTTCCACTCCGCCAAGAATTAATTTTCTTCCGGATGCAAATTGATGAACATCATAACCCGAGCCAATTCTAAAAGGAAAACTCATTTGTGGATTTCAAACCTCGAAAATTCTTTTGTCGGTTCTGCCCATTTAATTGAATGCCCCTTTACATGTGCATGCATAGGACCTACTTTCATCTCTTCAATATATTCATGTATAAGTTGTTTTGGTCCTTCCACTACCACAAATAGATCTCCTGTATAAAGGTTTTTTACGAATCCTTTTAGCTCAAATTTTTGTGCATTCCTTAAAGCAAAATATCTGAAACCAACTCCTTGCACTAGTCCTTCTAGAACAATTTCAGCTCTTATCGGTTCGTTCTCTTTTAGATTTACGAATACTGTCATATACTTCTGTTGTAATTAATCCTATAAAGATTAATACGCTCCCTAACAATCCAAAGTTACTGATTTTTTCGTTCAGTAGAAAGAACGCAAATACTCCCGCAAATACCGGTTCAAATGAATAGATAATTCCTGCTTTTGTCGGCGTTACTACTTTTTGATATTTAAGCTGCATTCCTATATTAAATAAAGTCGCTAATAATGCGGTATATAATAGTGCTGTTACTACATCAAAATTAATATTTATATATAGCAATTCAATTCTTGTTACACTTAAAACAAAGGCAGTAATCAGACTAAGAATTGCCGTTGTTGTTAATTGAATAAAAAATAACGACCAGAATTTATGAATTGAAGAATAGATATCGATTAAAACTACATGAAGAGCAAAAATTATTGCAGCTAGCAATGTAAGCTGATCTCCAAAATTGAAATCACGACCAACTTCTTCAAAGAATGACGCAAGTGAATTCCCACTGGTAGATAAAAATATAATTCCAATAAAGACAATTACCGTCCCAATTATTGCGCCTATTGAGGGATATTTCTTTTTTATGAATATCGCGAAGATTGGAATAAATACGACTAAAGTGCCGGTAAGAAATCCGGATTTAGTGGCAGACGTAAAACGCAGTCCATAAGTCTGTCCAAAAAAACCTAGATATAAAAAGAAGCCGAGTATCATTCCGTGCCATAATGCTTTCTTCTCAATCTTCTTCTCAAAATGAAAAACCAAAGGGAGCAATACAGAAGCCGCAATCGAAAATCGAATACCGACATAGAGCATGGAGGAAATATCGTTAAGCGCATTTTTTGTGAGGATAAATGTACCGCCCCATATAATTGTCATGAGAAATAAAATCGCTTCTGCTTTAAGTTCTTTGAGACGGTTAATCATTATTAGGTATGTATCCGAAGTTTTTTAATTGATAAGGATTTGAACGCCATTTTTCTTTTACTTTAACAAAGAGTTCAAGATAAACTTCTCGTTCGAGGAATTTTTCAATTTCAGCTCTCGAAATTCTTCCCAATCTTTTAATGCTCTCCCCTTTATTACCGATTATAATCGGCTTTTGCGAATCACGCTCAATTATTATCGATGCAGAGATATAATCTTTTGCGTTCTCCCTCTCTTTAAAGTCTTCTATCACTACTTCCGTACTATATGGGATTTCATCTCTATACATTTCAAAAATCTTTTCACGGATAATTTCGCTCACATAAAAACGTTCATTTTCATCTGTTAATTGATCATCGGGATAATATTTAGGATGCTCCGGCAGATAATCTAATATCTTTTCCATTACAGAATTTATATTAAATCCCGTAGATGCCGAGATTGCAAGTACATCATTGAAGAGAGAATTATCTCTATTTATATCTAAAAATTCCTGAACTTTTTCACCGCTGCTTATATCTATTTTATTAATGAGGAGGATTTTTTTTAAGTCATTATTTAATAATTTTTTAATCGTCTCATCTTCGAAGATTCTCGCATCGTCTTCGGTTATATCGATCATAAAAAGAAGTATATCGGAATCCTTCGCAGAATAAAGTATATAATCAAGCATCTTTTCTTGAAGTAAATATTCGGGGTTTAATATTCCGGGAGTGTCATAAAAAATAATTTGATGTTCCGATTCGCTTATTATTCCCAATATCCTTTTTCTTGTAGTCTGCGGTTTATTGGAAATAATTGAAAGCTTCTGCCCCAATAAAGCATTTAATAATGTCGATTTGCCTGCGTTGGGTTTGCCGACTATCGATACGAATCCCGATTTTACTGCCATTTCACTCATTGATTTTTAATATAGATAGGTAATATAAAGAATTGGAAGGTGAAAAATATTTCTACTTATGAAAAATGCTCTATTTTATTTTTTATCTGTCTATGCGAATCTATTATTATAAATGCGCTTATTATAAGTAATATTGTAATTGCTATTCCGATATAATAAATATCCTTGCTTTTAAAGATTGCCGAGAGAAATCCAATCGAATTATCAAATATTTTTGTTTCTTTCAAAATATTTTTTGAAGTATTATTAATTGTTTCTGATAACGCAGAAGATTCTCCTGTCGAAAGAGATGCTCCATATCCAACCAATCCTAAAATGCCGACCGAGAAAAAGGTAACAATTGAATAAAATAAATAAGGCACTTTTTTCTTTGCCGATTTTGCCGAACGATTTATAACATCCATAATCTTTGCAGTTATACCTTCAGGAGCATTAATTATTTCCATCTCCTTTAATGTATTATCTACAAACTTCATCGAACGCAGTTCATCGGAGATTTCCGGCTTCTCGGAAATTATTCGATTTAATTCATTCAATTCGTTCGAGGCCAACTCGTTGTCTATATATTTATTCAGCAATTCATCTTTTTGCAGTATCATAAGTATTCCTTTTGATAATTATGTTTTATCAATAGATCTTTTAGAACTATTCGAGAACGATGCAACATCACTTTTGTATTTACTAAAGAGATATCAAGCACCTTGCTTATTTCATTAAGTGATAATCCATCTATATAAAATAATATAATTACTAATGCATTTCTAATAGGTAGTTTATCAACAATATTAAGCAAATATTCGGTTCTGTTTTCAGTGGATGAATATACATTTAGATCTATTCCCCCGATATCGAAAGTTTCATCGATTGAAATCATCTGCTGCTCAAGTTTTCTTTTCTTTGATGCTAAGATCGAAAGTCCTGTATTAAATACTATTTTATAGAACCATGTAGAAAACTGAGCTTCTTTTCTGAATGAACTAATATTATTGAATGCTTTAAGGAAACTATCCTGAAGCGCTTCTTCGGCATCCATCTCATTCTTTAGGATACGCCTGAGGAGATTAAATCCCTTATCCTTATACCGATCTATCAGAAGCGAAAAATCACCTTTATTGCCCCTAAGTACAGATTCTATTATTTCATTATCAGTTAAATGTTTCATCACTACTTTTGACTAAAAATAATTTATAAAGGTTACATAAAGATTTTTGTAACCTTTTACACCACAAACATAGTCAAATAAGTAGAACAAATAAATAAATTAAATGGAGGCAGCTATGCCAGAAGAATTAGTACCTATTATAATGTTCTTAGTTGTCGGATTAGTAATGATAATGTTTTTCTATTTCCGCTCCAAAGAACGTTCATTGATGTTAGAAAAAGGACTTACAGCAGAACAGATGTTAGAATTTTATAAATCTAAACCCGCTCCTTATCTAGGTTTAAAATTAGGAATTGTTACTATTTTCTTTGGTATAGGTCTAGGTGTAGGATTATTGATAGACCGTTATACTGATGTAGAAGAATGGATTCCTTTCTTATTGATTACCTTATCAGGAGTTGGTTTAGTAGTAGCTCATTTTGTAGGTAGAAATTTAGAAAAGAAAGATAAAGCAGAACAAAATTAATTTGTAATCTGCCTTTAGTTTTCATTTAATGAGTTAATATAATACTCTATGTATTAAGGAATAAAAAACTCCCTTCAGAAGGGAGTTTTTTGTAGTCTAAAACTATTAATACTAATTGGCTATGCAAACTCATTTTCTTCAAGCCATCTTTGCGCATCAAGTGCGGCCATACATCCCGTCCCGGCGGCTGTTATTGCTTGACGGTAAGTCTTATCCGCTACATCACCCGCTGCAAATATGCCTTCTATGCTTGTAAGAGTTGTCCCCGGTTTTACATTTAAGTATCCGGTTTGATCCATTTCCAAAATTCCATCGAATAAAGATGTGTTTGGCTGATGTCCGATTGCAATGAAAACACCATCAATCGGCATTTCAGTTATCGAACCATCCACTGTATTTTGAAGAAGTACACCCGTAACACTTTTTCTCCCCATCATTTCTTTTCCAAGGATCTCTTTTATAACCGAATTGAGCGCATATTTTATTTTTGGATTCTTCTTCGCTCTTTCAACCATAATCTTTGATGCTCTAAATTCTTCACGGCGATGAACTATCGTTACTTCAGAAGCAAATTTTGTAAGGTAAGTTGCCTCCTCAAGAGCTGTATCGCCTCCTCCAACAACTAAAATTTTCAAATTCTTAAAAAAGAATCCATCGCATGTTGCGCAGGCAGATACACCGAATCCCATATATTTTTTTTCACTTTCGATATTAAGCAATTTTGCTGATGCTCCGGTCGATACGATTACCGAATCTGCAGTATATGTTTCTTTATCGGTCTTGACCGTAAATGGTCTCTTGCTGAAATCAACTTCTGTAACATTCTTAAAAAAACTTTTGGCTCCGAATCTTAAAGCTTGTTTTCTCATTACGTCCATTAATTCCGGTCCCTGAATTCCATGCTCAAAACCGGGAAAGTTTTCCACTTCCGTTGTGATTGTAAGCTGCCCGCCCGGTTGATTACCTTCAAATATTATTGGTTCTAAATTCGCTCTCGAAGCATAAATAGCTGCCGTTAAGCCTGCCGGTCCCGATCCGATTATAATTACTTTGTGATGATTATCTGCCATAATTTTTTTCCTTATATCAATACGTTAAATTAATTTTCTTCAATTATTAATTAGATTCAAAAATAACAAAATGGATTCCTAATCAATAAGACATCTAAATGGAAATAAAAAATCCATCAATTTCTTCAAAAATATAATTCTCAATTAGTCTCATTCAATGGTAAGAAATTCAGCATTTCTTATTAGTCCCTTAAGTTTACTCCTCTTAATTGGGCTCACTTCAAATTTTTTCTTAAATTTATCGTTTTCCATATTGAGAACCTGTTTTAATTCAAGCTCTTTATTACCCGCCGAGTGAAATTTTGGCTCAGATGTGAATACCGAAAATTTCTCATTCCAAGGGCAGACATCTTGACAAATATCGCAGCCGAAAATCCAATTTTCAAATTTGCCTGTAAATTCTTTGCTGATTTCTCCCTTGTTTTCAATTGTTAAATAAGAGATACATTTGCGAGCATCGATATGATATGGATTTAGTGCATTAGTGGGACAAGCATCAATACATGCTCTACATGTTCCGCAATAATCCGCCGAAGGAACTGAATATTCGAATTTTTTATTAGTGATAATATTTGCAATAAAGAAAAAGCTACCTGATTCTTTATTAATTATATTTGTGTTTTTCCCCTGCCAGCCAAGCCCCGATTTTACAGCCCAAACCTTATCCATAACGGGACCGGTATCTACATAAAAAATTCCTTCAAATGAAGAGTCGATCTCTTTTAATTCATCAATCATCTCCTCAAGGTGCTCCCACATTATAAAATGGTAATCTGTACCCCATGCATATCGAGATACTTTCCCGAATCCCGGTTTATATTCATGCTTCTCACCCGAATCGTAGAACATACCGAGCGATATAACGCTCTCTGCCGAGCGAAGAATCTCTTTTATGTTCTCCTTCTTTTCAAGATTTCGTTCCATGTAATCCATTCCGGCATGATTACCACATTCAATCCACTCTTTTAATCGAGCAGTTTCCTTTGATAGCAAAGTAACCGAACTGAATCCCACTAATCCAAAACCATATTTTAATGCGAGTTCTGAAATTAGTTTGTTATTAATCATGGTAAATATTACCAGCTCAATTCTTTTTTGATAACATTGACGAATACAAAACCATTTTCGATTTTTAGAGGATAAGTTTTCAATCCTCTTCTATCAGGGGCAAGATTACCGGTAGCGAGATCAAACTTCCAACCATGTAATGGGCATATTACTCCATGATCTTCAATAAATCCTTCATGAATTTTTCGAGCTTTTTGATGCGGACAAATATTGCTGAGCGCAAATATTTCCTCATTCACTTTAAAAATTGCAATCTCTTCATCATCGAGATAAACTCTTTTCCCGACTCCCTCTTTGAGTTCACTCACCTTACATGCTTTATGAAAATTTTCTCTACTCATCCATTCTCTATATATTTATAAAAGAAATTAGGTCTATAAACTAAAATGTTTGCCTTTAGAATTACTTCATTTATTTTTGAAAGATAATCATCAATAAAATATTATTCAGATATATGAATTTTAGATTGAATCGATTCTCTTATCGAGCGAAAAACCTTTCTCGGTTTGTTTAATTGTTCCGATTGGTACATTTTCATCATGCTCAAAATAGATTTTCCATTCATCTTTTATGGCATCTTTGTATAATGCTTTCTTTTCTTCTACCGTCTTAAGAGGTTGGATATCATATCCCATAATAAACGGGAGATGAATATGAGAAGCAAACGGTAGAAGATCTCCGCAATATACGAGTGTATCGGCGCTATCGCTAATTTTTATCATTTGCTGCGCTATTGTATGTCCATTAATTAACATAAATTCTATTTCGTCATCAAAAGATTTTTCGCCATCAATTAGATTTAACACACCTTCTTCATAAAGAGGCATAAATCGATTCAAATGGAAACTTCCACGATCGCGGTCCGATGGATTCAATGCCCATTCAAAATGCTTTTTCTGAACATGATACTTAGCGTTACTAAATGCCGGAATCCATTTATCATTTTCCAATTTTGTTGATCCGCCTGTATGGTCAAAATGTAAATGTGTCAATATTACATCCGAAATTTCATCCGGGGAAATATTGAGCGATGATAATGATTTTTCCAACATACCTGTTTCATTTTCATAATCATAGATTTTTTTGAACTTATCGTCCCATCCTGTCCCCACACCTGTATCGATAAGGATTTTTTTTGAATCGCTTTCTAATAACAAACAGCGTGCTGCGAGCACTGTTCTATTATTCTCATCAGAGCTATTTGTGCGTTCCCAAAGCGGTTTTGGAATTATACCGAACATCGCTCCCCCATCGAGCTTAAATGTGCCGGTTTCAATTTTGTGAAGTTTATATTTGCCTATTTGCATAATCAATTTTACATTTGTTAATAAATTTGGTGAATTATGAAACTCATCCGTTTGACAAATCTAATATTATTTATTTTACTAATCTACTCATGTTCTTCGATTGAGCAAAAAGAGTTAAGTGATAAACCCGCAGAACTTTCGGTAATGACATTTAATATCCGCCTTGGCACTGTGGACGATGGAATAAATAATTGGAATAATCGTAAACCAATGGTATCAGAAGTTATAAGTGAATTTTTCCCTGATATCCTCTGCCTTCAAGAAGCATTCAAATTTCAGATTGATGAGATCATCTTATCTCACCCGAACTATGCTGTAATTGGAGTTGGAAGAGAGGATGGAATTGATAAAGGAGAATATTCGTGCATCCTTTATTCAAGGGATCGATTCATAGTGGATTCAACGGGTAATTTCTGGCTCTCTGATACTCCCGAAATCCCCGGCTCAATGACTTGGGGAAATCAATTCCCTCGAATATGCAGTTGGGCTAAGCTTTTTGATAAATTTAATAATAAAGAATTTTTCATCTTTAATACTCATTTAGATCATCAAGTTCAATTAGCAAGAGAAAACGGCGTGAAATTAATTTTAGAAAGAATGAGGAAAATAGCTCCAAAGTCGCCAATAATTCTTACCGGTGATTTTAATAGCGATGAAACAAATCCTGCCGTTCAATTAGTCCTCAATAATAAATTAATCGATTCTTATCGAGCATTAAATAAGCTTTCGGATCGAGAAGGTACATTTAATGGTTTTAAAGGAATAGATACAGATGAGCGAATAGATTTCATTTTTGTAAATAATTCTTTCACTCCGATTAAATCAGAGATAATACGATATAACCGGAATGGACTTTATCCATCAGACCATTTCCCGGTAATAACCCGCTTTAAATAAATGATAAAAAAAATGGCTGCTCAATGGCAGCCATTTTCATTTAGAATTATCTTCCTAAACTATCGAGATGATCTTTTCTCTTTAATAGAGTTTCTTCATCTTCAACGTGATTAGGATCAGGAACGCAGCAATCAACAGGACACACAGCAGCACATTGTGGCTCGTCGTGGAATCCTTTGCATTCTGTACATTTATCCGGCACTATATAGAAGTAATCTGCTGAATAGAAACCTACACTTCCTTCCGGTGATACTTCTTCTGGTCCATAAGTTTTATCTGCTAATTTCCAATCTGCACCGCCTTCATAAATTGCAGTATTCGGGCATTCTGGTTCGCAAGCACCGCAATTGATGCATTCGGATGTTATCATTATTGCCATTACAAATCTCCTAATTTTTGGGTATAGTTTATCTCAATCATCTGAATTATAACAAAACAAAATTCTAAGCGCAAGTCTAAAACAGGTAAAAAAGTATTATTTTACCAACTGCCGCTTGCACCTCCACCGCCGAATCCACCTCCACCGCCGGAAAATCCACCTCCACCGAAGCCTCCGCCGCCAAATCCGCCGCCTCTACTTCTACCGCCCATACCTTGCGAAAGTGCTCCCCATAAGAGAAGGGTTCCAAGACCGCCGCCACCTCCGCCTTTGCCACCTTTCCTGCTCGAAAGAATAATAAATAAAATAAACATTATTATATAAATAAATGGGAACTTGATATTATCCTCTTTATCATCCTTCTTGATCGCTTTATATTCGCCGCCAATTGCTTTTATTATCGCATCAATACCCGCCTGAGCGCCTCCATAATAATCATTATCACGAAAATGAGGTCTAACTTCATTGCGAAGAATCGAACTTGCTAGTGCATCCGGGACAACCCCTTCTAATCCATATCCAACTTCGATCCTCATCTTCTTATCATCTTTAGCCACAAAAAATAAAATTCCATTATTATTCTTTTTGCTTCCGATTTTATTCTTTGCCGATGCTTCATAGGTATAATTTTCTAGGGGATACCCATCAAGTGTGGAAATCATCATGAATACTACTTGATTAGAAGTAGTATCTTCATACGATTTCAATCGATAATTGAGAGTTTCAAGTTCTCCACCGGAAATTGTTCCTGTATAATCATTTGCATAATTCTTTAATATCGGAATCTCCACCTGAGCATTTAGTATGCTAAGTGAGAAAACCGATATTAAGAGAATTCTATAAATTGTTTTCATTAAAACTCTACTTTAGGAGCTTGGTCAGAACCCGCTACTGCTTTGAAATATTGCTTCTCGCTAAATCCTGTAAATCCTGCTATCAATGATGCCGGGAATCTCTTAATAGTAGTATTAAATTCCTGAACAACCTGATTGAATTTCATTCTTTCGACTGCAATCCGGTTTTCAGTTCCTTCAAGCTGAGATTGTAATTGAAGGAAATTTTCATTCGCTTTTAATTGTGGATAAGCTTCCACGGTTACCATTAATCTCGAAAGTGCACCGCTTAATTGATCCTGTGCAGCTTGGAATTTCTGGAATGCAACCGGATCTGTTAATTGAGTAGCATCAATCTTAGTCTGTCCCGCTTTTGCTCTCGCTTCGGTTACAGCGGTAAATGTTTCTCTCTCAAAATTAGCTACACCCTTAACCGTAGAAACTAGATTAGGAATAAGATCTATTCTTCTCTGGTATTGATTTTCTACTTGACTCCATCCCTGCTTAACACCTTCATCTAGACCAACTAACTTATTGTAAACTCCAACTCCCCACATGACGAAACCGACTACAACAAGCAAAACAAGTACGCCTGCTCCGCAACCAATAAGTAATCCTTTATTTTTCATTACCCCTCCATTTAAAGATATTAATTTGTTAAACTTCTCATCGGTGCGGGGATTCTTCCACCACGTCCGATGAATTTCTCGCAGCTAATTCGTTTTACGCTCATAATCGGCGCTTTGCCTAGAAGTCCGCCATAATCCACGGATTCCCCTTCTTTTTTACCGTAAGCCGGAATTATTCTAACGGCTGTTGTTTTATCATTAATTACACCTATTGCTGCTTCATCGGCTATAATACCGGCAATAGTTGATGCCGTAGTATCTCCCGGAACTGCAATCATATCTAGTCCCACCGAACATACAGCGGTCATTGCTTCCAATTTTTCAATTGTTAAATTTCCGTTTTCAACTGCACGAATCATCCCCATATCTTCACTTACCGGAATGAAAGCACCACTCATGCCGCCAACTACTCCACTTGCCATTAGCCCGGCTTTCTTCACTGAATCATTCAACATTGCTAATGCTGCAGTTGTTCCGGGTCCACCCACATCCTCAAGACCCATCGCCATTAAAATATCTGCAATACTATCTCCTTCTGCAGGTGTAGGTGCAAGTGATACATCTACAATTCCAAAAGGAACTCCATGTTTTTCGGCTACTTTTCTTCCAATTAGTTCACCTGCTCTTGTAATCTTAAAAATTGTCTTCTTGATTACTTCTGCAAGTCCTTGTGTATTGCAATATCCTGCTTCCTTAATTGCATCAAGAACCACTCCCGGGCCGCTAATACCTACATTCAAAGTTACTTCCGGCTCGGAGATTCCATGAAAAGCACCAGCAACAAAAGGATTATCCTCCACTGCATTGGCGAAGACTACTAATTTAGCGCAACCGATAGAATCGCGGTCTTTTGTAAGTTCAGCGGTTTTCTTAATTGCCTCTGCCATCATCAAAATTGCATCCATATTAATACCTGCCTTTGTTGAGGCAATATTAACGCTCGAACAAACTCTTTTGGTTGAGGCTAGTGCATAAGGAATTGATTGAATCAATTCTCTTTCGCCGTTTGTCATTCCTTTTTGCACTAGTGCCGAATATCCTGCAAGATAATCAATTCCAATTTCTTCTGCTGCTTTATCTAAAATTTTTGCTATCTCAATAAATTCTTCTGCATGAAATGGATCGAATGGAATACTAACCGGTGTGATTGAAATTCTTTTATTTGCTATTGAAATACCATATTTAGCTTCTATCTCACGAGCATATTTAACGTGATTCTTTCCGTACTTCATTATCTTATCGTAAATTTTCTGCTTTGTAACTTCGATATTTCTATCGTGGCAATCTCTTAAACTTATTCCGAGTGTAACGGTACGAATATCAAAATGTTCCACTTCCGTCATTCGTATTGTTTCTAATATTTCATCAAATTCGTATGGCATAATTATATCCTGTGCATAAAACGAAAAACGTCTTCGTGTTGTAAATAAATTTTTATTTTTAATTCTTCAGCTACTTTAGCTAATTCTTCTTGAACTGTTTTTAAGTCACTCGGCGAATTGGTAAGATCAACGACCATAATCATTGTAAAAAAATCCCCCATGATTTTTTGACTAAGATCATAAATATCGCATTGGCATTGGCTTATTGCTTTTGTAATAGAAGCTACAATTCCCGGTTTATTTAATCCGAATGATGTTAATATCGCTCTTCCGCTCGATTCATTCATTTTAATATCACTTGGAGAAGAATCAAAACTCTCTACTGCTTTTTTTACTATTGATTTTACGTTATCCGGTGTTGCCTTATCACCAAGCTCTTCTATGGCACTTAAAGTAATCTTCCTGATTTCATCTTCAGTCAATTTCACGGTTTAATTCCTTGATAGTTGTTTTGTAGATTTATTAATGATTTATTCGATACTTCAATATTTTTTTCAATTGTAAACTGTTCCGCATTTTGATAATTCCCCCGATAAAAACGCAAAAAGAGTAAATTACCAATTACTAATCCATCAAAAACTCTCTTTTCGACAAATGAATTTATAGTCCAATACCCCGTTAATCCAACCCAACCGATCGACATTAACCCTGAAAGATAGTTACCTGTATAAAACTGACCAAATCCCGGTAAAATATAAGAAATTACTTTGGCAAAATTAACAGAATATTTATTTTTATCGGTTTGCTTTGATATTAAAGCAAGTGGATGATTTTTTTCTATCTTCTCAAAAACTAGAGATGCGATTAGCCATTTGTCTTCAAAAATATAATTCCAACCTCGCCAATAATTTATCTCGTTCATTCTATCATTAAATCGTAAATCTTTTTCCAATTTATCAAGTAGTTGATGAGCATTGTCATTTGTTCTTCTTAGTATATTAGTTCTAATTACGTTTACTGCCGCATCAAAAAAAAGTGAATCATTCGGAGCGGTTCTTTCGGCATTTGCGAAATAGGTTACCGCATCATCGAACCTACCCCCTCCTTTATAAGCTTCTCCAATCTTCATGTTTGAATAAAATCTATATTTTCCCTCGGTATCAAAAAACTGCAACCGCTTATATTCTGAAATTGCGTCAAATAGCTGCCCGGAATTAAATAAATTATCTGCATATTCTTTCTGAATTATAAGTTCGCTTTGAGCGAAAATAGATGGTGCAATTAATAGTATTACTAAAATTACTTTTCTCAATATTTTATCTCCGGTAGAAAGTAATTGTTTTCCTTAAAGTAAAGCCGTATTTCTTTATCAAGATTAACCTTAATTCCGATATTAAATTTCTCTGCTGCCAATGCTGTACCATAAATATTGCCTACATAAGAAAGGAATGCAAGACCTGAAAACATGGCTCCGCGCAGCTTATGATTAGCATTAAAATTATCCACCGCCAGAAAGGTCAATAGTCCGGTAGCTATAAAAGCAGTAATACCATCCCCGTATTCTCCCAGATATATTTTACCACTCCCCGGGATTAAAGCTGAAAGAAGAGTTGCCTTAGTCCCGTTTTTTCTTTCAGGTATATCTTTTCTTAAATAAAATTCACTCATTTTAATGCGTGCTTCATCTTCAAAATAGCTTAATAATTCAGTAGAATCGGGAAGTGGATTCTTCTCTAAGTAATAAGTCATCGTATTGAGTTTCATAATATTATTTTTATATACCGGTGAGATATATTCATTTATCTCAAGGTCTTTCTTAAAATCATCATAAAGTCCGGCAAAGAAAAGTGATTTGAAATAACCGAGACGTGCTTCATCTTCAAATGATGAATTATAAAATGCACTTTTGAAATAATCCGCAGCTTCTGTAAATCGTTCTATTTGGAAAAGTGTTTCCGCATATCTTACTCTTATCGTATCATTTTCTTGTTTAGAAAGAAATTCGCGGTATTCCTGATTGGCACGTATAAAATCACCACTTTCAAAAAGAAAATTTCCAAATTCCTTACGGTTCTCGGTAGAAAAATAATTTATACCTTGAGCAAAGGATATCGTTGCAAAAGTAAAAAAGATTAATAGAGTATTTTTTATCAATTTTCCGCCGGCATTAATTACTTATATAATATTCCACCGGATCGTAAAATTTATTATTCTTAATAACTTTATACTGTTCCCGTGATTTGAAAAAATTTAGGTCTCTTGTAAATCGATCGACAAACATAAATGTCCCTTTGAATATACCGGTCTTTGAAACTGACTCGACATAGAACTCCGAACAAGATGGATGGAACGGACAATTATCCCCATCTAAATCAGAGATAAAAAACTTATATGCTGTTTTTGTCCCTGAAAGCATTTTGGTAAAAATGCCATCAGAGGAGTATGATGTTTCTTCATTATTTGTTTTCAATTCATAACTACTCTTTACCGGTTCCCATTTTTTTAATTCCGGTTGAGCGGAAATTAGAATCGGCATTAAAATAGGCAAAAGCCATATTATAAAAACAGATCTCATAATTTATTCAAGTCCAATCCAATGTTACGAGCCATTTGCAGAAGTTCCAATTGTTTATGAAGTGCATTTTTGCATATCAAATTTCCGTTGCTCCATGTAACGTCATTTGTTTTTGGACAAACCGAAACCGAATTGAACATAGTTTCATCCAAAAGTTCTTTATACTCTAATTTAGTCATAAGTTTTACTAATGAATATTCTCCTTCTAATTCATCATCGTATTTTAAATATATCTTATCTTTACCAAGAGGTGAAACAGAAATAAGTTTTGCCATATTATCCCTTTAATAAATCTCTTGCTATTACAATTTTTTGGATCTCTGATGTGCCTTCATAAATTTCTGTTACCTTAGCGTCTCTAAGATAACGCTCAACGAGGTATTCTCTTACGTAGCCATAACCGCCATGTATTTGAATCGCTTCGAGAGCGCATTCAACAGCAATCTTAGAGGCATATAACTTCGCCATTGCTGCTTCCTTAACGTATTTCTTTCCATTATCTTTAAGGGATGCCGCTTTAAGAGTTATGAGTTTTGCATTCTCTATCTTCACTGCCATATCGGCTAATTTGAATTGAATCGCTTGATGATTAGCAATTTCGGTTCCGAAAGATTTTCTTTGCTTTGAATATTTAATTGATGCTTCTAAAGAAGCTTCGGCAATACCAACAGCCTGAGAGGCGATGCCGATCCTTCCACCATTCAATGTATTCATAGCAAAATTAAATCCCTTACCCACTTCCCAAATAATATTTTCTTCGGGCACTCTTACATTCTCGAACATTAGCGAACAAGTATCAGAACTTTTTATACCAAGCTTATCCTCTTTTGCGCCATGAGTAAAACCTTCGGTTCCCTTCTCGACAATAAAAGTAGTAATTCCATGATGAGCTTTTTCTTTATCTGTTTGAGCAACTACCAAATAATAATCAGCAGAAGTTCCATTGGTAGTCCAATTTTTCATTCCATTTATTACCCAGTGATCGCCATCTTTGAATGCAGTAGTTGCTTGTTGAGTGGCATCGCTTCCTGCTTCCGGCTCAGATAATGCAAATGCTCCAAGTTTTTCTCCTTTAGCAAGGGGACGTAAATATTTATTTTTTATAAAATCCGAACCAAATTTCTCTAAACCATAACATACGAGCGAATTATTAACTGATAATATCACACCCACGCTCGCATCTGCTTTTGAAAATTCTATCATTGCGAGTACATAACTTACGGCATCTAAACCAGCTCCGTCAAACTCCGGAGAGACCATCATTCCCATAAAACCAAGCTCACCCAGTTTTTTTATTATCTCTGTTGGGAACTCGGCTTTTTTGTCTCTTTCTACCGCCGAAGGTGCTATCTCTGCTTCTGCAAATTCTCTTGCAGCCTGTTGAATCATCAACTGGTCTTCAGTTAAATCAAAATTCATCTGATTCTCCCTGTTTTTATTTGTGATATAAAATATAGGAAATATTATTGAATACTTTTGGAAATCTTTTTTTCTTATTTTTATTTTTATGAATGAAACTAAAAAGCAATTAAAAGGTCTTTCGCTTACCGAACTTCAAGAAGTTATCACCGATTTAGGCGAACCAAAGTTTAGAGCTAATCAAATTTATAATTGGATTTATAACTATCTCGAATTTGATTTCAACAATATGAATAATCTTTCTAAATCATTTCGAGAAAAATTAAATGAAACATGTTCTTTAGATGCCCTAACATTAGAATTATTTCAGAATTCCGCAACCACTCAAACAAAGAAGTTCCTTTTCAAGACTTTTGACGACCGAAAAATTGAATCGGTCGTAATTCCCGATAAAGAAAGAAACACACTTTGCCTATCTACACAAGTCGGCTGCCCGCTCGATTGCAAATTCTGTGCAACCGGATTAATGGGATTCAAACGGAATCTTACTTCAGGTGAAATTATCGACCAATACCTCCTTGCCGCTAAAGAATATGGAAAAGATAAAATTACTAATATTGTGTTTATGGGAATGGGTGAGCCCTTAATAAACTATGATAACACAATTAAGTCTTTACAAATTCTCACAGACGAACTTAATAAAGTAATTAGCCGCAATCGAATTACTGTTTCGACTGCCGGAGTACCACAGCGTATCATGGATTTAGCGGAATCAGGTATAAGAATAAAATTAGCTTTCTCATTGCATTCCTGTTTCGAGGATATAAGGACTAAACTAATGCCAATTAATAAAAAATATCCGCTAAAAGAAAATATTGATGCGCTTAAGCATTATGCAAAACAAACAAAAACCAGAATCACATTTGAATATACAATGATGAAAGGAATTAATGACAGGAGAGAAGATTTAAGTGCATTAAAACAATTATGTTCTTCAATTCCATCAAAAATAAATTTGATCCCATTCAACAGCATTAAACACATGGCCCCAGAGGGAATTTCTTCCGAACTCGAACCTACACCATTTTTAGAGATACAAAAATTTGCAGATGAATTAAGAAATAGTAATATTACAGTTATGCTCAGAGATACTCAAGGGGATGACATAGCTGCCGCATGCGGTCAGCTAGCAATAAAGTTATAATTTAATTTATTATTTAAGGAGGCTCCATGAAATCATTATTCAAAGCATTTTTAATAATTGTTTTTTCTGTTTCACTTTTATCATGCAGTGAAGATGAAACATCGGTTACTAATATTGAAGATAAAGACAATATGGCAGTTAATATTGGAAACGATTCATATAGCGTTGCTGCCACAACCTCAGACTATAATTACAATGATTCATCTGCTGTTTTTTTCAGTAAAAATAATATTACTGCAAGCATCTCTGTCGTTGGTATGAAACAGGGCAAGGTTACCTTAACAGTATTAGGACCAAATAGAATAGTTTTATATACAAAAACTATTGGTTCACAAATTTCTGCTACTAATGAAAATTTCTCCGGAGTCCCTTCTAAAGTCTTTTTGAAATTAGAAAATTTCACGGGTCAACTTGCAATTAATTTGAAAGGTCAATAACAGTTTGTTTTTTCGATAATTAGGGGGCAAGAAATTAATGAAAGCATTAATTAAAAAGATTTATCATGTAATTGCAAATTTTTTATTTTCTTTTTGGAAGAAGATAAAAGCCGGCATTGCTGCCGGTGCTATTACTGCTATTTATATTTACACAATAATTATCTCACTTAATTTTACTATCGGTTTTGGTAAAGTAGTTGACGTTATATTTTTTCTTCTTTTTATCACTCTCGTTCTCTTTTTAACGTATGGTTTTACAAAATTCCTCTTTAAGACTATAAAGAGATTTGATCTAAAAATCACTGCGATTTTAATAACAGTTTTAATTATGGCTTTCTCTTTCCCGATGAACGCCTTTTTAAAACTTGTAATAGGTTTAGAGATTATTAGTTTTGCCTTTGTAGCATTTGCACACAATCATGGATTTAAAAAAATTAGTTCTATAATATTAGTTCTAATCGCACTAGCAGTTAATATTTATATAGTATATTTTCTTGTTTTTTATGGAACTCCTGCTCTTAAATCAATTTCTGATTCTGAATGGAAATCCTTTACTAAATCGATTGAAATTGAAAATCCGTTAAATAATGGTAATTATAAAGTGGCTTCTATTTATTATGGGAGCGGTGATGACTCACGTAGAACGGAATTCCGAGACAGCATTTCTATTAAGACAAATACGGTAGATGTAAATAAATTTTTCGATCAATCGTCCGGATTTACTAACTGGATGAGAAAAAATTATTGGGGATTTAATTCTAAGAATTATCCTATTAATGGACGAGTTTGGTATCCAAAGGCTCAAGGACAATTCCCATTAGTAATTATTGTTCATGGCAATCATAGTATGGAAGATTATTCCGATCCGGGCTATGAATATCTTGGAAGACATTTAGCTTCTAAAGGTTTTATCACCGTTTCAGTTGATGAGAATTTCTTAAATGGGACTTGGTATGGCGATTATCAACAAAATGAAAATTTTACTCGCGGTTACCTTTTGCTCGAACATATTAGAAACTGGACGAAGTGGAATAATGATTCAACAAATCTTTTTTATAAAAAAATTGACTTGAATAATATTGCTTTAATCGGTCATTCCCGAGGAGGACAGGCTGTGGCTATTGCCTCTGCAATTAATAATCTGCCATATCATTATACTGACGGTAAAATCAAATTTGATTTTAATTTTTCAATTAAATCAATTATCCAGATTGCACCAAACGACCCATACCAACCTAAAAATGGTGAATCAATCAAATTGAAGAATATTAATTATCTATTACTTCAGGGCGGGTATGATTATGATGTGAGTGCAATGTATGGAATACGCCAATATAACAGAGTCACTTTTGATAAGGGCACAAATTTCTTTAAGTCATTGATCTATATTCATAAAGCAAATCATGGAAATTTTAATACTGTATGGGGCAATAATGATTTTAGATATCCATCTGCATTTTTTATGAATACTAAACCATTATTAAAATCAGAAGAACAACAAAATATTGCTAAATTTTATATCACTTCTTTTCTTCAATCTACTTTACTAAATGAAAAAGAGTATTTACCTATTTTCAGAAATTTTAATTATGCTAAATCATATTTACCTAAGGACTATTACATCTCACAATACGAAAATTCTAAATTCGTATATCTTAATGAATTTGACGATGATCTTAATTTAGCTACTTCAAATACACCGGGAATTAAAATCGAAGGAAATAATCTTTCTGTATGGAGTGAAAACTCTTTAACTCTTCGGGATTTTGGTAATTCTCTTCAAAATAATTATGGTATATATTTAGGCTGGAATAAAAATGACTCTCTATATAAAGATAAAGTTTCCTCTTATGATTTTATTTTTTCTGATTCAGTAAAACTTCCGGAATCACTTGATGTCAATTCCAAATTATTCTTTTTTGCAGCGAATAATAGAACTGATAAAGATACAGCAGATTTTTCAATAGTATTAACTGATGCTTTTAATAATAGCTCTTCTATTACTCTTTCGGATTACTATAATTTAGCACCGGTTCTTCAATCAAACCTGACAAAGGATAATTTCTTTGTTAGTTTTATTCCGGGAGATAATGGCGAAAAAGTGCTCCAATTATGCGAGATTCCTATTGCGGATTTTCAAAAATTGAACCCTTCTTTTCAGATAAATAAATTAGCTAAGATCAGTTTTGTCTTCGATAAAAGTCATGAGGGTGAGATTATTCTTGATAAAATTGGTTACTATAACTAATTGATATACCTCTAAATAAATATATAGGTGTACTATTATTTAGATCGATAATATTATTTTTTTGTACCGATATCAGATTAACACTAAACTATTTATTATATTAAATGGTGCAAAGTTAATTGCACCATTTAATTTTTATGAGATGGAGCATATTTCATTTCGAGTTGTTTAGAAAGCATGTAATATATTTTTGCATTTCATTCAAATGATTTACAAAACTAATCTTCCGATTTCTATTTTTTTCTCGAATGGCTTAATAACCAATCATAGATTTTATCATTGTCATAAGTTGCAGTCCATGAGTCATGCCATGCATCCGGATAAACCGTATATTCCACTTCACCGCCGCACGCTTTAAGTCGATTAACTAATTCTTCTGTCCCCGCAATTGGAACAACATTATCCTTTGCACCATGGAACGCCCATACAGCCACATTTTTCATATTACAAACAGCAAATGGATCGCCCCATCCGCATATCGGAATTGCGGCTGCAATTCTATCGGGGATTTCACTTACTAATCGCCATGTACCATTGCCACCCATACTTAATCCCGTAACGTAAATTTTATCTTTATCCACTTTATAATTTGCTTCGATATAATCGAGTAATGCTATCAGGTCTTTCGTCTCCCACCTTACATCCAAAGGACATTGAGGTGAAACAACCATGAACGGAAATTCCTTCCCAGCTTCAATTAGTTTTGGAAGACCATGAACTTTTACTTTCTCAATATCATTTCCTCTTTCGCCTGCTCCATGAAGAAAGAGTACTAAAGGCACTTTTACTTTCGTATCATAATCCTTTGGCAAATAGAGAAGATAATCCATCGTAACCTCTTTAATATAATTTGCCTTCAATGTTTGTTTTACTTGCTTACCCATTTCCTGATGCTCCATAGGGACTGATGAACATCCCCATACAAATCCAATTAATAATATTGCAATTATTTTTTTCATGTTTATTCCACCACTTTAAATGATTGTTCTATCACGTCCACTGAATTACCACCAATAAATACTTTAAAATCTCCCGGCTCGACAACAAAATCCATATTCAGATCAAAGAATTTTAATTTTTCTGGTGTTATTGAAAATTCCACCATTTTCGATTCACCGGGATTTAATTTAATCTTTGCAAAGTCTTTCAACTCTTTTACAGGACGAGTAACCGAACCAACTAAATCTCGCACGTATAATTGGGCTACTTCTTCTCCTGCATATTTGCCTGTATTCTTAAGAGTAAAGATAACTTTTATCGATTCATCTTTCTTAAATTCTGATTTAGAAAGTTTTAAATCTGAGTACTCAAATTTCGTGAAACTAAGTCCATATCCGAATGGGTATAATGGATCATTTGATTCATCGTTATAGTGAGAAGTATATGCTGGCACTTTTGGATTAAGTGGTCGCCCCGTGTTCTTATGATTATAATATAGAGGCACCTGTCCTAATGATTTTGGAAATGTAACAGGAAGTTTCCCGCTCGGATTATAATCGCCGAATAATACATCCGCAATTGCATTCCCTGATTGCAGTCCTAAAAACCAGCATTCCAAAATTGCATTTACATTTTCATCAAACCAGTTTATAGTTAATGGTCTTCCATTCATCAAAACCAAAACCATCGGTTTACCTAATTTATGAAGTTCCTTTGCTAATTCTTCTTGTACTCCGGGTACATCTAATGTTGATCTTGATTGAGCTTCTCCGCTTAAATGCAGTGATTCACCAAGTGATAATACTATCACATCTGCTTTCTTTGCCGTTTCTAATGCTTCGGCAAAACCTGTTCTATCCTCTCCTAATATCTTGCATCCTTCAGCAAACATTATTTCAGCAGAACTTCCAAGTTTATTTTGAAGTCCTTCGACTACCGTTACTACATAATCTTTCTGTCCTTGTTGATTCCATGGTCCGAGAGGATCTTCTTTCGATTGACCGAGCGGGCCTATTACTGCTATCTTTCTTATATCTTTTTTTAATGGAAGCAATCCATCATTCTTAAGCAAAACCATCGATTCCAATGCGACATCTTTTGTTGCTTTTATTATCTCATCGCTAAGAACATTCTTTTTTTCTGTTTCAACGTTGTTATATTTATAAGGATCATCAAACAATCCTAATCTAAATTTTATTCTCAAAATTCTTCTAACGGATTCATCGATTGTTTCAATAGAAACCATTCCTTCATTAACTAATTCGACCATGTGGCGGAAGTACGCATTACCTTCCATATCCATATCGACACCTGCCTCAAGTCCAAGCTCTGCTGCTTCTTTGAGATTTGCGGCTACTCCATGAGGAACCAGTTCGCCAACCGAATTCCAATCGCTAACAACAAACCCGTCAAAACCCCACATACCGCGTAAAACTTTTGTAAGCAAATAATGACTTCCTGATGCCGGAACTCCGCCGATCTCATTAAAAGATGACATTAAGGTTGCAGCACCTGCATCTACTGCTGCTTTGAAGGGTCTTAGGTAGAATTCATGAAATGTTCTTTCAGAAAAATCAACTGTATTATAATCTCTGCCGGCTTCAGCAGCTCCGTATCCCGCAAAATGTTTAATACATGCTGCAATTGTATTACTTGCCGAAAGATCATCTCCCTGATACCCTTTTATTCGAGCCACAGCCATTGCAGCTCCAAGATATGGATCTTCCCCACTCCCTTCGACT
Organism: bacterium BRH_c32; assembly: GCA_001516025.1. Lineage (GTDB taxonomy): Bacteria > Bacteroidota > Ignavibacteria > Ignavibacteriales > Melioribacteraceae > BRH-c32. The sequence continues at coordinate 84,187 of LOEU01000024.1, forward strand.
ATTCTTCCCCATCTCGGGTCTCTTGCTATATCCACCATTGGATTGAATGTCCAATGAACTCCTGCTGCCGAGGACTCAATCGCTTGCCAGCGTGCTGATTTTTTTACCAATTCAGGGTTCCATGAACTCGCTTCTGCAATTGGAACCGGGAATGTGGACTTGTATCCGTGGATTACATCTAGTCCAATTATGACCGGTATTTTTAGGCGTGATTCTTCTACTGCAATTCGTTGAAGTTCTCTTGTGGTTTCTGCTCCTACAATATTAAAAAACGAGCCGATCTTTCCTGCTTTTAATAAATCAGAACTGCTCTCTTCCGGACGATCTGTCTTAGAGCCGGTTGCCCATCCGCTCGAATATTGAACTAATTGACCAACTTTTTCTTCCAAATTCATTAGAGCTAATACTGAATCAACTCTCTGTTCAGTTGAACGGTTTTGTGCACTTATTATTGTGGAAATTAAAAGAAGGATTAATACTTTTTTCATCTTGCCCTCGAAAATTAAAAATACGTTTAAATCATTTTTGTGATTATCAAACATATAAATAACCGATTACTTCCACAAATTGTGGAAGTAATCTTTCCGAGGTTTACATCTATGAAGGGTATTACAAAAACTACTCTACATAAATAAAAAATTTGGTGATTTATTAAAACAAATTTGTTGCAAGCGGAATTATTTTGATGCGAATGGAACTATTAATTTACAAGAATGCGAGTATTTTTTTACATGGAGTGTTTAAAATAAAAAAGCAGTAAGGAGAACCTTACTGCTAATTTTTACTTCAGTTAAACCGTCAATTTATTATAACTCGGTCAACTAAATCAATCCATCTTTTATTACAAAAGAGAATCGTTTACAAATTAAGCCACTAGACTGCTGCGCTTGATTGAACTATAACTATCATCTTTTGCATCTGAATATTGATATTTATTTATGGAGCTTTTGAGATTATTTGTAAGACGATTTAATTCATCAGCCGCAGAAGCAATCTGTTGAATTCCTGAAGCAGTCTCATTAGTAACCTTGCTAATGGCTTCAACGTTCTGGCTAATCTGCTCGCTTGATCTGCTTTGTTGTTCGCTTGCAACAGCCACTTGAGAAACAACATCCAATACTTCGTCGGACACTTTTATTATTTCTCTTAGTGATTCACCGGCCTTGTGAGCAAATACTTTACCTGAATTAACTTCAGAACTTCCTTCCTTCATAGAATCAACTACTTTAAGAGTATCAGATTGGATTTTTCCAATCATCTGAGAAATTTCCTTAGTTGCTTTTGTAGTTCTTTCAGCAAGCTTCCTTACTTCATCAGCTACAACTGCAAAGCCACGACCCTGTTCTCCGGCTCTTGCCGCTTCAATCGCTGCATTTAATGCCAATAAATTGGTTTGATTTGCAATATCATCAATCACTTGAACAATTTCGCCAATTTCTTCGCTATTCTTTCCAAGGTCTTGTATTTTTTCTGATGCTTTATCGACAAATGATGCAATCTTAATCATTCCATCAACTGTTTTTTCTACAACCAGTCCACCGTCTCTTGCAGCCATTCCTGCTCGTTTTGAGGAATCTGATGCCATAGATGCATTCTTTGATGTATTAAGAATTGTCTGAGTCATCTCTTCTACCGATAGAGCTACTTCAGTTGATTGATGACTCTGCTCCTGAGCACCCGCAGCCATTTCTTCAGTGGAAGATGAAATCTGTTCGCTTATCGAAGAAGTTGTATTAACCATTTCTGCAATGTTTCTTAAAATATCCGAAATCGCTTCTCCTACCGTATTAATACTATCGGAAATTATTCTATGTTCACCTTTATAATTTCCTTTTACACGAGCTGTAAAATCGCCTTTTGATATTTCTGCTAATACATCCACACCTTCCTTAATCGGTGAGAAAAGGGCATCCAATGTAGAATTAACTCCTACTACAATCTCTTTGAAAGCACCATTAAATGTTTCAACTTTTCCTCTTGTAGTAAGCTTTCCGCCAACTATCTCATCTGTTACAAAAGATAATTCTTTTTTTAGGTTAGTAAGATTTTCTATAACTACCTTATAGCTCTTTGAGAGATTATCTTTCTCGGATAATTCATTAATCGTAACTCCTAAATTACCCTTCGATATTTCATAAGCAGCACTAATTTTTTCTGCTTGAGAAATTCTAAGTGTTTCCATCATTCCTTCTAATTCGCCAAATTCATCTTTCGTAGCAGGAATAATTTTTTCTTCAAAATCTCCGACAGAAAACTTTGCAATTTTATTCTTCAATTCCGCTAATGGCTTTGTGAGCATTGCTGTTACTTTAGTGAAAGCAAATATGAATAAAAAAGAACCTAGAATCATTCCGATTATTGATATAATACGAGAAGTTGAAATTATATCTGAAAATTTCGTATTTAAAGTTTCACCTTTTGTATCCAAGAATTCATTGATATTTTGGAAATCTTTAAGAAGTTTATTCCCAACTTCTTTTCCTGAAGTAGCAGCCACTTCTGCTGCAATTTCAAAATCCTTCATTGCCGCAGCACTAAGAGTTCCGTCAATTACAAGCATTTTATAATCCGCCCAAGTTGAATTTATTGATTCTAAATACTTCTCAACTTCAGTTCCTTTATACTTTTCAGCCAAATTTGCTAATGAAGTATCTATGGAAGTTTTCGTTTTCATTAGTGATTTTAAGTCAGAATCAAAGTCAGATTCAAATGTAGAAATTGAAAATTTCAGCAATGTACTTTTTGTGGATTCAAATTGAGAATAGATTTTATCTACTTCATTAGAAGGTTCAATGAATTCTGAATAAATATTATCTTTTATTCCATCTATCCGCCACATTTGATAAAGGTCATTCACCAAAACTATTGTGCATACAAATCCAAGCAAGAGATAAGATAGCTGCAGTTTTGATTTAAATTTTAAATCTGTTATCGATTTCATAATTTTATCTTTTTTTATTTTTTAAATACAAATGACATAGTTAATTTTACTTTTACCGGTTTACCTTCATTTATTCCCGGTTTGAACTTGCTGCTTCTTAATACTTTTTCTACTTCTTCATTGCATCCGCCGCCTAGACCTTTAATGATTTTAACGTCATCAACACCGCCGGTTTCATTGATAAAAGCCATAGCAATTACTCTTCCTTCCATACCAGCACTTTTTGCAATCGGCGGATATGAAATTTTCTTAACTATTCCCGCCATACCTTCGACAGGTTCAGGCATTACTTCTGCCATTGGTAAATATTCTTCTTCGCCGCCCGGTAAGACATTTTTTGCTTCCATTTTAATAGCAGCAAGAAGAATAAAAATTAAAAATAATACAACACTCTTTGTTTTCACATTACCTCCATGTAATTAATTAATCCCATTCTTATTCATAAATTCCGAATAAGCTTTGTCTGTTTTTCTAATATGTTCTAATAACCATTTATTTAAAAAATTTAGTATATCAATGGATAAACCCATTTTTCCGCTTTTAAATTCTGCTTCAAAAGCAGATATTTTTCTTACAAATTCTGTATGTTCACTTACGTGCCTTAGGCGATCCGGATAGTTAAATTTAGCAAAAAGCTCTTCCTCGCTTCTAAAATGCGTTTTTGTATATAAAACTAATTCAGAAATAATTGGGCCCATTACCAAATTAGATTTCCCGTCTTTCATTGCATCATGAAGATTATTTATTAAGTCAAATAACTTTTGATGTTGATTATCAAAACCCTTCACTTTTACGCTGTAATTCTGATTCCAAGTTAAAAATGCCATTTCTGTTCATTCCTTTGGCTTTAATTTATTATCGAATTTTTTTTGAACTAGTTAAGTCTTTTTTAATATTTTTTTCTTTTAGAAATTATAGAATACCGAGAGTATCAATCGAGTATTAGTAACAATTTCTGAATCTATGACTTTAGCAAATCCATCCAGCTTACCATAGGCTGCGCTAGTCATCTCTAATTCGCTTGCTACGGTTATTTTACTAAATTTATATTGAATACGCGGCGACACTCTAAGAACATGATCGATATTTTCATTCCTAGAATATATTTTCCCTACTATTTTATCGTTGGAACCTAAATTCTCTGAATACCCTGCGAATAAACCCACCTGAAACTCTTTACCGTAATAAATATCAGTCAAAATTGAAATTACATTTATACTCGAATAGGTTTCTTTGCCCGTAGCTGTATCAATGGATGAAACTCCATATCCGCCCAAGGTCATTAAATCTGTGCTATTTTCGCCATAAAAACCTTTTGTCAGAAAAGTAAAATCATTGCTGCTATATTTTAAATACCCCACAGCAGTAATAGAACTGATCTTTTCATCGGTCTTAATTTTCTTAGATGTTTCAATTCTTGGAGTAAGTGATTTATATCCTATTCCCGCGCCAATGGTAACACTTTCGGAATTATATTGAACTTGAAAATTAATTTCGGGAAATACAGAATTTCGTAGATAAGAAGAACTAAATCCATTTGGTCCATTACTCGAAAAATCTCTCTGAGTTAATAATGCAGCTATTAATTTCAAACTACCAAATTTTTGTGTAATTCTAACTTGGGGATTTCTTGAAAATGGCTGGAATGGTATGCCTGCATTATATGAAATTACTTGCGAAAATGCCTCCGGTACAAATGAGGGGTGCCACGTCTGACCAAATAATAACGATGTGTTATTCCAATCAAATGAAACATAAGCATGCCTTAGTCTAAGACCATTAACGTCCGATTCCGAAGTTCCGAAAAATTCTCCTTCTACGAATCCTGTTACCTTAGCATCGAATGCCTCTGCACCTGATATCTTACTATTCAATCTGGATTGAATTGATAAGAAATTTAGATTTGCTTTTTCGTTTAAATCATCACCCTTTTTATCATATAAAGGTGCAGCTGGATATAATAAAAGATGACCTTCTCTAAAATTAACGGTTTGTCGAGAATCTAAATATCCGCTCCAGTTAATGAAACCACCGAATTGAACTTTCAATCCGGCGGTTTCATTTTGAGCAATTGCGATTGTACTTAATAAAACTATTATTAATACTATTTTCTTAATCATTTTTTCCAACTTATGTATTTATTAGTTTTCCGTTTTTTCTTACTGCTAATGTTGAGTAACTATTTGAAAGCTTAAATTTCAGCAAAAGCTCTTGAAGATTTACAGTAAGTCTATTTAGATCTTCAGATGCTTGGGCAATTTGTTGAATACCCGATGCTGATTGTTGAGTTACAGTACTAATCGATTCGATATTTTTACTTATCTGTTCGCTTGTAGAACTCTGTTCCTCGCTCGATGCTGCCACTTGATCTATTTGCATTGCCACATCTTTAGCATTTTCATTAATTGAGAGGAGTACATCTTCGACTTCTTGAGTTAATTTAATTCCTTCATTAACTGATTCACCTGCTTCGCGCATTGATATATTAGCTTCTTTGGATTCTTTCTGAATTGCTTTTATTGTTTCTGCAATTTCTTTTGTGGCTTTTGTGGTTCTTTCGGCTAATTTTCTTACTTCATCAGCGACCACAGCAAATCCGCGACCCTGTTCTCCGGCTCTTGCGGCTTCTATTGCTGCATTAAGTGCCAATAGATTTGTTTGATCAGCTATATCATCAATCACCTGCGCTATTTCACCGATCTGATCTGTTTTACTTGCCAAAGAATTAATAATAGAACCAGTCTTAGAAGCTGAATTTGTGATTCTTTCCATTCCTTCTTTTGATTTTTTTATTTTATCCACGCCAAGTCCTGCATTTTCACGAGCTAAAATTGCGTTCTTTGATGCTTCGCTTGCATTACGAGAAGTTTCATAAATGGTTTTAGTCATCTCTTCAACTGCACCCGCTATTTCAGTAGATTGTGCACTTTGTTCTTGAGCACCGGCTGCCATCTGTTCCGATGAGGATGAGATCTCTGCCGCCGAACTTGCTGTTGCTTGAACTGCCTCTGATACACTATGTAATAATGCACCCACATTCTTTACTGCTTTATTAAATCCTGCAAATAATTTTCCAACATCATCATCTTTTTCAACATTCAATTTGACAGTTAAATCACCTTCTGCAAATTGACTTATGGTTTCAAGCATTTTATCCACACTCTTAGCTAGATATTTTTGATGCTCTTCTATCTCTTGCTTTGCTTTTTCTGTCAGTTCAGCGGCTTCCTGAGCGGCTTTGTTTTTAAGCTCAACCTCATCAAAAGCAATTTTTATTTTTTCTACCATCGTCCGGAATGATCTATTTAATAAACCGATTTCATCCTCTCTATTAAGACGATCTATAACTTCGTCATAATGTCCTTCTGCTATTCTATTGGCTTTTAGAGCAATCTTATCTAAAGGTGTTCCTGTTGAAAATGAGATTAAAAATCCCAATCCTATGGCTGCTATAACACTAAATATTACTGTAAACATTAAAAATTGTTCAGCTGAACTCAATTTTTCATCTGCTTCTAAATTTTGTTTATTTGAATTATCCTTAATTGCTTTTATCCCGTTTGCAACTACAGGAACAATCATCAAAAATTTTTCTCGAACAATTAACGACTGTTCAAAAATTTTATTTGTTAATTCTTCATTATCAACAGAATTGTCTTTCTCTTTACACATTGCTATAAAGATCTTATGTTCACTCAAGAAAGCATCATATTTATTTTTTAATTCATCTATTATTAATTGGTTACTTTCATCTATTTTGATTTTTTCAAAGTTTTGAAATGCTAATTCACCGGACTCCTCACCCTTTTCAATATATTCATATTGAGCTATTCGTTTCTCTCCGGTTAGTTGAGGAATTAATAATCCTCTTTCACCTGTTAGTATTTTATTCATGCTTGATTCCACACTGCCGAAATTCTCAATTAATGGAATTTGATTAACTGAAACATCGTCTAATACAGCCATTGTTGAATTCATAGTGTTTATTGCTTTATAACCAACAAACATCGTTGCGAGAACAATAATTGAAAAAGCTAAGACCAGCTTATAGCGGATCTTTAAATTTAAAAACCACTTCATATATGTAATTTCCTTTCATAAATTGAGATAGAAACAAACCTCGGAATTTGTCCTATCGAATTGATAATTAATTAACTTCAGCTAATTCGGCTTTTTCAGAGGCAGTCAATATTCTCTCAATATCGATGAGAATTAATAATCTGTCTTCCAATTTTCCGACTGCTTTAATAAATTCTGAATTGATACCCGTTACCAATTCAGGTGGAGCTTCTGTTATATCGGCAGGTATTCTTAATACCTCTGTAACTGCATCTACAATAAATCCAACTGTTTTACCTGAAACTTCAACAACAACGATTCTGGTATCTTTATCATGGACTTTTCTTTGAATTCCTAGTTTACATCTAAAATCAATAACAGGAATAATTCTTCCACGCAGATTAATAACGCCATCTACGAAATCGGGTGAATTTGGCACTTTCGTTACCTGAAGCATCCGAATAATTTCCTGAACCAAAAGTATGTCTACACCAAATTCTTCATCTCCAATCATAAAACTTACTAATTGGAGCAATTCAGTAGAATCTTTTTTATGTGTTAGATTATTACTCATTACTTTACCTCATTTTATTACTTATAAAATTTGCTTTCTTATTAATTATCGATTACTTAGCTCATTAGTTTATCCCAAAAAGAAAAAAAGATTTTTTTAATTAAATTTTCCATAAGTGTCGATTTTTTGAACTATGGTTAATATTATCCATGCTCATTATAGAATTTCACACTTTAATTATCTAAATTGCCCCTTAAGCTAAAATAATCCTTGCACGATAATTGTTATATCTAAATACTAATCTTTCTAAGGTGCGTTAATTAATGAAAAAAAGAACTAATGAATTTTTAGAATCGTTTGATAAGATTGATTTAGAGGTAAGGATAAATTATTATGTAAAGACAATTACCATAATTTTAGCTCTTGCCCTAATAATTCCTTTATATAGCAGCGTGGTTGTTTATTCCAATTATAATGTCTCAATAACTTTTATCTTCGAATACTTTATTCTTTTGGGGATTTATTGGTTAATAAAGAAAGAAAAAACCCAATTAGCCGCAAATATTCTCGTATATAGCATTCTTATTCTTACTTTTGCTCTTTTTTATACTGGTAAATATGGGATTAGAGATGTTTCGGTCTTGATATTTCCCGGATTACTTATCTTTACCGGAATTATTTTCAATAAAAAAAAATATATCTGCTTCAGTACAATTTTAATTACTTCTTTTACTCTTTACACTTCACTGGAAATATATGGAGTATTAAACTCTAATTTCCCTAGCAAGATTACTTTTGCCACAGTTATAAATGCTAACATCATATTAATAATGACTTTTATTGGGGTATACTTCCTTACAAATGACTTACGCACATCAATGGAAAAACTTAAGAAAACCGGCATGGAGTTTTTTCAGTACCAAAATCAAGCTCAAGAAGAATTAATAAAATCAGAGAAGAAATTACAGGAATTAAATTCCACAAAAGATATTTTTCTTTCGGTTGTTGCTCATGATCTTAGAAGCCCATTTCAAGGTCTTCTTGGCATTTCTAATTTGTTAAGCGCTGAATTTGATTCTCTCACTAAGAAAGAAGTAAAACAATCTATCGACAACTTATCTGAAGGTCTTAGATCACAATATCTATTATTGGAAGATCTTCTTCAATGGGGACGGCTTCAAAGAGGTACTATCCCATTTGAGCCACAGCGTGAAGATATATTTGATCTGATTTCAGAATCTATTCAATTTTTCTTACAATCTGCTAATAATAAGAATGTAACTATATTGAACCATTCAAAACCCGATACTTTTTTTGAATTTGATCGCTATTTAATTTCGATAGTTCTTCGAAATTTATTGTCAAATGCAATTAAGTTCTCTTTTCCCGGTGGTGTGATTCTTATTGCTTCCGAATTAACAGGGAATAAACTTACGATAAAAATAAAAGATTCCGGTGTAGGTATTGAAACAAAATTTAAGGATAGGATTTTTAAACTTGATTCTACTTTTTCAACTCCGGGCACTAAAAACGAATCGGGGACAGGGTTAGGACTTCTTCTTTGCCATGATATAATCATCAAACATAATGGCAAAATATCATTTATTAGCGAACCCGGCAAAGGTTCGGAATTTGTCTTTTCAATTTATAATTGACATCGGTAAAAAAATGAATACCTCAACAAAACTTAAGAAAGATTTATTAGATGAAATCGAAATTCTAAAATCAGAGAATGAGAAACTCACAAAATCCCTTCGACTTTCTAAAAATAAACTCTCTCGAATGGCTCTAAAAAAAGATGATAACCTTTATAAGAGTCTTTTTGAAAATTCCCCCGATGTTATAATGATTTTGAGAGAGGGAATAATTATTGACTGCAACCATAAAAGCGAAGAAATATTTGGCTACACTAAAAAAGAAATCATTAATCAATCTCTCGAAATCTTTGCTCCACTTTTACAAAGTGATGGAAGACCTTCTTCGCAGGTAGCTTATGAATATAATCTCGCAACTCTCAAAGGTGAACCACAATATTTTGAATGGTTAGGAAAAAAGAAAAACGGGGATATTGCTAACACTTTTATTCAACTTAATACAATTACAATTGATAATGAACTTCTTCTGCAAGTAACTATACGAGATGTATCAGCTCTAAAACGAATCTCCTTAGAATTAGAAAAAAGTAAAAAAAAGTTACATATCTTTTTGGAGCAGACTTCGGAGGGTGTTTCATTTATGACTATTTATCCTCCAATTGATCTCTCACTTTCCTTTTATGAACAAGCTAAGCATTATATCGAGAATGGCTTTATTACAGAAGCGAATCAAGCCCTAGCAGAGATGTATGGATTAAAAAACCCTAGCGACTTAATCGGAAAATCACTTAAGGATTTTTGGATTGGCGACCAAGAAGAAATGATTCAATCAATGATGGATTGGCCTAGAGCCAACTATCGTTTAGACAATAAAATTACTATCGAGAAAGATTCTAATGGCGATATTCATTATTTCTCTAATAATTCCATCGGAATTTTTGAGAATAATCATTTAGTTGGTTTATGGGGAGCTCAAAGAGATATTACAGATCAATTTATTATAAATAAAAAAATTAAAGAAAATGAAGAAAGGTTTAGAATTATTTCTGAACAAACAGGAACAATTGTTTACGATCGAAATCTAATTACCGGAGAAATAATCCGAACCGGGGCAATAAAAGAAGTATTAGGTTATGAAGCAGAAGAGTATCAAGCATTTTCTTTAGAAAAGTTTGCTTCACTAATTCATCCGGATGATAAATATGAGACTCATTACAAAGAGCAATTGGCAATTCAAAAAGGAGATAATTTTCAGTCCCTTTATAGAATGCGTCATAAAAATGGTAAGTATATACTTATTGAAGATAATTGTTTTTTGCTTAAAGATGAATCGGGCAAGATTATTCGCTTATTAGGCAGTATGAAAGACGTAACTCTTCAAAAAGAATATGAAGAAAAAATTATTAGAAGTGAAGAAACTTTCAGAACACTAATTACTAATATGACTGATAGTTTCTTTGTATTGTCTGCCGATGGGTTATTTAAATATATCTCACCATCTCATAAAGCTTTGTTCGGTTATGAAGAAGAAGAATTAATGGGCACTTTTGCATTTAATTTTGTTCATCCTGATGATAGAGAAAGAATAATTAATATGTTCGGAGGTATTTTATCAACCGATGGAGCCAGAGTTACTGCTCAATACAAAAATATAACCAAACATAACGGTTGGAGAATATTCGAAAGTATCGGAATAAATCTTTTATCGCATAAAGATATTAACGGTATTCTTATTAATGCAAGAGATGTAACGGAAAAAGCACTATTAGATGATGCAGTAAAAACATTAATTGAAGGGACAACTTCAGTTGGTCGTGAATTTTTCAATTCTCTCGTTTTGGAGCTTTCTACATTATTAAATTTCAAGTATGTTTTCTTATTAGTAGAATCAAAAGACAAACCGGGAGTTCTAAAAACTTTGGCAATTTCTGAAAAGCAGAAAATTATTGAAAACATAGAATATAATAAATCTGATTCCCCTTGTTTTAATGTGATAGGTAGAGCTATTCAAGTGTATCCCGAAAAAGTACAAGAACTTTTTCCAAATGATTCTGACTTAAAGACTATGGAAGCCGAAAGTTATATTGGAATTCCGATTACATCTTCGCAAGGTAAGCCTCTCGGATTATTAGTAGGGATCGATAATAAACCAATGAAGGATATTACCCCGGCAAAATATCTTATGACTCTTTTCTCGGCGCGGGTTTCTTCTGAGATTGAGAGACTTTCTATTATAAATGAATTAGAAGATAAAAATGCTGAACTCGAACGATTCACTTATACTGTCTCACATGACCTAAAAAGTCCCGTGATCACTATTAAAGGTTTTCTTGGTATGCTCAAAGAGGATGCAAAAGCTGGAAATATCGAGAGACTCGAATCGGATATAAAAAGAATTTCTAATGCAGCCGATAAAATGCAAAATCTTTTAGAAGACCTTTTACAGCTTTCTCGTATCGGAAGATTGGTAAATTCTTCAAGCGAATTTTCAATTTCGTCGATTTCAGAGGAAGTTATTGAACTTTTACAGGGCAATTTTAGTTCTCTAAGTAGCTATGTAACTATAGAGCCTAATATGCCAACGGTTTATGCCGACAAAACAAGACTTAGAGAAGTAGTTCAAAACCTCGTTGAAAACTCCATTAAGTACAGAAATGTTGATATACCACTTAAAATAGATATCGGCACTATATCAAAAGAAGATGAAATTGTTTATTTTGTCAAAGACAATGGTATGGGAATAAAAAAGGAATATTTAAATAAGATTTTCGGATTATTTGAAAAGCTAAATCCTTCAATCGATGGTACAGGAATTGGCTTAGCTTTAGCAAAAAGGATAGTTGAATTACATGGAGGTAAAATTTGGGCTGAATCAGACGGTCTGGATAAAGGCTCTACATTTTATTTTACTATTAATAGCGAAAGAGGTAACAAGTGACGATCGAAGCTCCAACCATTTTACTCGTTGAGGATAATGAAGATCATGCCGAATTAGTAAAACGAGGATTAGAAAAGAATAAAATCGCCAATAAATTGATTCATGTAAATGACGGAGAAAAAGCAATTGACTATCTTCTTTCTCATCCTGCACCTCATCTTGTATTACTTGATCTAAGACTTCCTAAAATAGATGGGATTGCTGTCCTAAAAAAAATTAAAACTACTGCTGAATTGAAGAAAATTCCGGTCATTATACTTACTTCTTCCGATTCTTCAAAAGACATTGAAAGCTCTTATTCAAATTACGTTAATAGCTATTTAGTAAAACCGATCGATTTCTCTAAGTTTCGCAAACTACTTGATGATATTGGTTTCTATTGGCTCTTTTGTAATAAAAATCCAAATCCTTAATTCTCATTTATAGGTGGTTATATGCTGTCAGCAAATAAGATTCTAGTTGTCGAAGATGAATTAGCACATTTTGAGCTTATTGAAAGGGGTTTTGAGAAAAGAAAAAATGAGTTCGTCCTTAGAAGAGCAATCAATCTTGAAGAAGCCCATAAAGCTATAATAGAATTTCAACCTAATTTAATCATTTCGGATTGGAAACTTCCTGATGGAAATGGTACCGATCTTATTATTAAAGATTCCCACGATTATCTTAAAGTTCCTATCATTCTAATGACGAGTTATGGTTATGAAACATTTGCCGTAGAAGCAATGAAATTAGGTGTTTTAGATTACATTGTAAAATCTCCTGATATTTTTTTCGATATGGCACACATCGCTGAAAGAACTCTCCGTGAATGGGATACTATCGTAGAAAAAAGAAAAATTGAAGACCGCCTTAGAAAATTATCCACTGCAGTTGAGCAGTCCCATGTTATTAATGTAATTACTGATACAAATGGTGTTATAGAATACGTAAACCCCATTTTTGAAACAATTACCGGTTATAAGAGCGTCGAAGTCTTAGGAGGAACCCCATCGTTATTAAAATCTGGGAAAATGGAAAGAACCCTTTATAATGATCTTTGGACCACTATTCTAGCGGGCAATGAATGGAAAGGTGAACTGCATAACAAAAGGAAAAACGGGGAATTGTATTGGGAATCTGCTTCAATTTCTCCAATTAAGGATGAGACCGGCAGAATTACCAATTTCCTAAAAGTTAGCGAAGATATTAATGAAAAGAAAAAAATGGAGATGGAACTTAAGTATGCTTTAGAAAAAGCTGAGGAATCTAACCGACTTAAAAGCTCCATTCTTTCCAATATGAATCACGAATTTAGAACTCCTCTAATGGGAATTTTAGGGATGACCGAACTCCTAATCGAAGAAATTGATGATGAAAATCACGAACAGATGTTAGAAAGAGTAAGAGCTTCCGGGAAAAGACTGATGACTACTTTAAACTCAATTCTTGACCTTTCTGAACTCGAGTCGGACCGAACTTTTTTCAAACTTTCCGAATATTCTATTGATGATTTTTTTATCCCTTTTCTCAAAAAATTTAACAAAACCGCTGAAGAAAGAAATCTTCCTTTTAGTTACGAAATAAAAAATCCCGATTTAGCTCTCTTAGTATATGAAAGATTTTTTGAGCAAGTATTGACGAACATCATTGAAAATTCATTTAAATATACTACCTCCGGGCATATTAAAGTTATTATTGAAAGCGTTGATTTAGATTCCAAACTTTGGGCTAAGATTTCAATTGAAGATACAGGTATAGGAATAGCTCCTGAGAATTTCGATCTTATATTCGAAGAATTTAGACAGGCAAGCGAAGGTATGAGCCGCAACTATGAGGGCTCCGGACTTGGACTTACGATCGCAAAAAAAATGATCGAAGTAATGAAAGGTTCTATTTCAGTCATTAGCAAAGAGAATGTTGGTTCCACTTTTACAATCCTCTTACCGGCAATGAAGATTGCTAAACAAACAAAAGAGGAAGAGAAAGAGAAATGGAATACAACTATTAATGATATCAGGAAAAAAGTTTTCGTACCTGCCGGAGGAAAACCTCTTATTCTATTCGTTGAGGATAATAAACTTAATCAGGAAGTTACAAAGCTTTTCTTAAAAGACTTAGCATTAGTTGATTGCGTTTCTGATGGAAGGAGCGCAATTAATATTGTTAATGAAAAACTATATTCATTAATATTAATGGATATAAATCTCGGTGCCGGAATGGATGGTATAGAAGCAACGCGCCAGATAAGACAAATCAGAGGTTATGAAAAAACTCCTATTATTGCAGTAACAGGATATGCAAGTAATTCAGACAGAGAAAAATTTATCGCATTTGGTTTGACGGATATATTGGTAAAACCATTTAATAAAGATGAGATTTTAGAATTAGTAATTCAGATTCTAAAACCGGAACAAAAAAAGCAGATGGAATAATCCATCTGCTTGAAATTTATAAAACAAATTAATAAATACTATTTTTTGATATCAATTAGAACTTTTGAAGCAACCTTATCCAAAACTTCGGGACTGTCATAAAATTTATTTTGCATTTTGGTTCTGATTTCTTCTAACCGAGCAGATCCTAAATCTGATTTTGCTATATCTTTTGCTGCGGTAGAGATTTCTATTTTGTCTTTCGATTCCGTTGAAGAAGAAACATCTGTTTTATTCACCGGATTTGGTTTGACAAAGTAGTTCGAGTTTGATATTCCTTTGATTTCCACGATTCACCTGATATAATTTACAATTTTCTTTTGACCATTTAAGCTTGAAATTTCCTTCTCTAATCTACTAATTTCTAAGCCAAACTTCCTAATTGTATTATCGTAAGTTTCTTCAATTTGTTTAGCCTTGATAAACATATTGGGATTATACTTAATAAGATTAGGCGTCCCGTATTTTTCTATCAGATCATTTTTTAGCTTCTGAATGATCATCATGGTCTCAAGTGCCAATTGAAATTTCTCGCCAAAATTTTCATCATTCAGAAGTTCCAATTGATTTTTTAGACTATCAAGAAACTGATTGATTGCTTTTGATTTATTATTTAATTCATTATTCATTTTTATTCTTTCATTTTAGAATGCTGAAAACATTCGTTGATTAGTCATAAGCTGCGCATATTGAGAAACCATTTTATAGTATTTTTGCCGTAATGTATTTGAGCTTTTTTCAATATATGCTTCTGCCCTTTCAATACTATCGCTGGTATTTTTAATCATACTTCCGAAATTGTCTTGAGCTTTAGATAAATAACCAGCGCCTCCGAGATATGGTGTAATTCTGTCAACAAGTGTAGTGGCGATTCCCTTGGGAGAATTGAAGAGGGTTGTTACTTGATCTAAGCTGTTACCAATTGCTTTATCGAATCGGGATGCATCGGATATTTCAAGACCATCATTAGAATTGAATGAGATGCCGATTTTTGAAAGTGTATTCAAACTGGAAGTATCAATTCCGGCAACAGGTGAAACAGAAAGAGTTCTGAATAAACTTACAATTGAGTCAGCGGTGGCATCAGAGGTTAAGGTTCCCCTTACTCCTTCGATCGATTTTTGCTTCTCGCGTATATACGTGAAAATTCCATTAAACTTCTCAATAAATTCTTGAACCTTTTCTTTTATTTTCTTTGAGTCTGTATCGACTGTAATACTAACATCAGGATCGGAAACTTTCATTGTACTTTTAAGACTTAAAGTAGTTCCATTCACTAAATCTGATACAATATTAGAACTACGTTCAATATTAATTCCGTTAAATTCAAATTTCGAGTTGAGTACAGAGGTATCATAGACAAATCCGGGAGTATCTTCACCGGGATTCTGAACATATGAGGTGCGAGAGGCCCCAAGATTTAGGCCCATAGATGCTAATGCTGAACCACCATTTGTATCAGTCATCTCTGTTAGTCTATAATCATAACCAGAATTTTTTGCAGTAAATGAGAATTGGGTTTTTAAACTTTCAGGAGAAAATACAGATGCCGTAACTAATCCACTTGCTGCTATTCGTTTTTCGGATGTTATTCCAAGTTCATTTAATAATGTACCACTATCACTGCTAATTTTAAGATAATTTGAATTACTTACAGTATTGAATTTAAGAGAAAAATTACCACCGCCATCATCAATTTTTTCGGCAGAAACTCCTGAGATGGCGCTTACTTGTGTTACAATACTATCTATCATCTCTTCATAAGTACCGGCAGTGTAGTTTATTTCAGTTTCAAATCCATTTAAATTAACTTTAAATGTACCCACAGAAGCAGAGGAACCGGAGACAGAGTTTGATGAGATTTTTCCTTTATTATCTTTTATTGCAGTTTGTATCTTTTCCATTACCTTTTTATTGGTAATTGTACCGGCATCGAAATCGGCAGCTTCAAATTCTACTTCAACATGACTTACTAGAGTATCACCGACGTTATCCCCTCCTTTAAGAGTAAAAGTATGCGTTCCGGGAACGGTTATTGCCGTTGATGCGGCGGTTAAATCCAAATCTTTTGAAAGCACCAGATCACTTTTGGCAAGCTGATCTACTCGAAGAGCAAAAGAACCGGTTGCAGATTCAGATGATGAGGATACTCCAACAAAATCAGTATTGGAAGAGCTTCCAACTTTATAATTGAAAACAGAGTTAGTGCTTGATGTAAAAGATGTTAATACTGATTTAAGTGAACTGAGTTTACTTGAGATATCAGAATAAGAAGTGTTAAGGGTTTCATAATTAGTCTTCCGTGTAGCAAGAGGTGTTACTCTTCTATTAGATTCTGCTGCCTGATATTTTGTTATCAGATCATTGATGTCGGTTGCAGATAATAGTTCGGAAGCCATTTTCTTTATTACCCTTTATTTAATGCAGTTACCCAAGCTTCTTTAAGTTCGGTAAGTACTTTAAGCACTGCTGATGAATTATGTTTCCTCATCTGTTCCTGACAGTATTCATATAATCTCATCAATCCCATAGATATTTCTGTAGTTTGCGGATCATTAAAACTAAGAGAATTAATAAGTACCTGAAGAGCATCATTAGTCTTAATCATATTTTCCTTTTTGCAATTAAGAATAGCAAAATCATATACTTTAAGAATGAGCTCTTCCGGTTTAGCTGAAGTAAGTTCAGTAACTAGGTAAGGATTTAATTTATTATTTTGATTGTAATTAGTTCCGGCGTACATTTTTCAAGACCCATTTTTAGTTAATAAAAGCTCCCACTAAAAGTGGGAGCTTTGTATAGATTCTCAATTAACGGAAGAGCGATAATAATTGCTGAGGAGCTGAGTTCATCTGGGATAATTGTGCAGTAGCGATCTGGCTCTTAATCTGTCCTGATGTTGATGTTAATTGTTCACTAACTGCATCAGCATCAAATAATTTACCAAGAGCTTCTGTGTTGTTAGCCATAGCAGATGTAACGAAAGCTTGTCTTGAATCAAGTGTCTGCGTATTGTTACCAATGTAACTGATAGCGGTTCTGACATTTGAAGCGAATGTTTCAATTGATGTTGACATTGATGTTGCATCACCGGCTTTAAGTGCTGTTAATGCTGTTGAGTTATCACCAACTTTTGCTCCAATATTAACTGCAATCGCAGAAGAACCTGCACCAAATGAATTAGAAGCACTTGCTAATAAATCTGTGCCATTAATTTTGGTGTTGGTTAATATTGAATCGATTTCATCAGCTAACGTTTTTACATCATTTTGTAGAGCAGCTTTATCTTTCAATGGATCTTTATAATCTTCTTGTTTAGAAACAATAGAATTCAACTTATCATAAACCTGTTGTAAAGCTGATTCTGCTGTTGACAAAAAGTTTTTCGCACTATTGATATTAGAAAGCTGTGATTTCATTTGTAAGTTTGCGCTTTCTAACTGCTTTCCTACGTTCCAACCTGAAGTATCATCTGATACTGAATTGATTCTAGTTCCGGTTGTTGCATTGATCTGTGCTTTTTGTGTTTGAGCGTTGACCTTTGCTAATGCATTGTAAGCTGATAAAGCTCCGACGTTTGTGTTTACTGAGAATGCCATAACTACCTCCATGTGATTTGTTTTTAATAGGTCAAGCATCCTTGCTTAACCCTGTTGTTATTGAGATTTACTCTCACTAATATTATCGTAAGTCTCTTAAAAAAGTTTAGCGCTGTTTATAATCTTTTTTTTAGAGGTGCAATCTTTTCGAGGATTTGTGGATATGATTTATATTTCTCTTCTATTATATCTATTATGTTTCCGGCTGCATCAGAATTATTTGATTGCAAATAAAACGAAAGAAGATACAAAAGTTCTGCCGCATCTAAATTCTCTCTCCCCTTCTGCTCGAATATATTAATTGCTTTTTCTGATAATCCTTTTTCTGAATATGCTTTAGCTAATTCTTTATATATATTATCTTCATTAAAATCTTTTTCCATATTTTCTAATAATTCTATCTTGAAATCCACATCCTTTAATTGTGACAATAATTTTAAAATAAATATTGAATTAAAATTATTATAAACAGACTTAAAAACGCCATAACTAAAACTAATAGGTTTTTTGCCCGATAATAATTGTTGTATATAAGTGATTGTTTTGTCATAATTCATTCTATGCCTTATCTCATGCTTTAATTCCATCCAGAACCTATCAAAGAACATTTTATTATTTGACAAATATGAAATCAATAATCCGAAATAGATCACTTCTTCACGATTTATTTGAATAGAAAGTGCCTCGGTATTTTTTGGAGATTTAGAGACTTCAAGTGATTTTAATGAAAACTTTATTGCCTCTTCTACATTGTTCAATCCAAATAAAATCTTAGCTGCCAATAAATTTGAATATGAACTGTGGTTGTTTATCGTTAATGATTTTTCGATAAATTTTTCTGCTTCTGTAAAATTCTTTTCGTTTAATAATATATATGCAAGTGATGAAGCGGCTATTGCAACGTAATGCCTATTAAGTGTTTTTGAATCTACAACTTTTTTGTAATATTCTTTTGCATTTTTATAATCATCTAAAGTTTTATAAGTATTAGCTAACTGAAAGGCATAGTAATCTGAATTGAGTTCATTATATTCATTTTGCAAAATTGATAAATTTCGAAGAGCTTTTTCTTTCTTTTCTTTTGTATCGACATCATAACCAAGATGATTAATTAATATCTTCGAATTAACCATCCTATATCCACTTCTAAATAAAGATTGAATTATCTGCTCATGGACTTTCCCTTCAAATCGGATAGATTTATGATACTTAAATAGTCGAGGGTAAAAAATAGAATGCGTGTTTTGAGTGTTTTGATCTGTGCTTCTTACAATACAATTAACACCTATCCGTTTATCATTTGCAATAATCATTTTTACTTCGGCAATCGATTCTTTCGATAGCCTTTCATCTGCATCTAAATATAAAATCCAATCTCCGGTGGTTTTTGAAAGTGCAAAATTTCGTGCGGAGGCAAAATCGTTTTTCCATTCATAATCAAATATTTTTGCTTCATATCTTGCAGCAATCTCTTTGGTCTTGTCAGTTGAGCCGGTATCGACAAGTATAATCTCATCTATTATACCCATAACTGAATCTAAGCATCCCTTGAGATACTTTTCTTCATTCTTGACAATTAGAGATAGTGTAAGTTTGCCCATATAGCTTTTAGTTTCTTAGATAGTCGGTAAATTCTTGGATTAGTTTTTCAGCCTCATCTCCCAAGATTTTTTTCTTACTTTCTTTTTCTTTGGAAAGGTCTTCTATTTTCATATTATAGACTGAGATACTGGAATTAAAATTATCTGCCATTAGTTTCTCTTTACTTTCAAATTCGCTTTTTATTTCTTGTATTCTCTTTCCCTTGAGGTTCTTAAGAGTCATAATTTTACGAGCGATCTTTTGCTTTTCGTCAGCTCTCTCAATCATTACTAATCCTGATATAATAATAGAGATTAGCCCACCAATAAAAAAGCTAATTATTCCCCATTTCGCTCCTTCAAAAAGAATCATTCCCAATATTGAATTATATTCGTTTGGATTTGAAACCATTCGATTTGAATAACTGGAAAATCCCGCTATCAAAAAAACAATTAATGCTATAATTATATTATAAGTCATATTTATCGACATAGTCTTCTGTGGATTATATCGGTCAATATTTGGTAAACTGCTAGCTCTTTCCTCAAGGAAAGTAATATTATAATTAGTTTCCTCATCTAATTCATTTAATCTTTTTCTTAGATTATCGCTATGTTTCGATCTGAAATTCTCTAATTCCAATTGAAGTTGATTTTTTGCATTAATATTTTCTTTGATCAAATCTTCAAATGAAATCATTGATTGTGTTATTTCACTATTTAGTTTATTTCTTTTGTTTCTAATAATGCTGTCGAATATGGAATCATATTTTTTAGCAAATGCATTGCTTAGCCCCAATACAAATGTATTTTCCGAACTAGAATGATTTTGAATTATTTTCTCTAAAAACATTATCGAACTTGAAGTCTCTTCTGTAACTAAATTTTCGAGTTCCTTTTTCTTTAAGCTTTCAAGTTTTTCTTCTATTGTCTTTAATATATTCCCTTCTTCTCTTCGATAAGAATGAAGTAATGACTCCATAATATTAAGTACGTGAGCAAATTCTTTTTCATAAAATACATTATAGAAAAAAGCATTCTTTAGAAAATAACCTAGCATCCCATGGTTATTGGAGGCAATAGCAATTGAAAGTCGATGAAAATCGTAATCTAAAACTTCTTTCAAATAATATTCGCATACATCAATTTGTTCATTTTGTACTTCTGTAAGAGCAAGATAAAATTTTGCTGTTATCCCACCAATTTTCTTAGCATCTAAAGCTTCTTTAAAAGCAATGTTTGCTATTTGATAATCACTCTCTTTTAATGCAAGGTAACCAGTAAAAAGCTTGATTATATAGTTTAATTCATTCTTAACATTATCGCTCATTCTTGATGCGGTAATCAAATCGAATGCATTTCTATATAATTCTAATGCTTTGCTTGGATTAAAAAATGGTGCATGATATGTATATAAAATAGCTTCGATTAATACCTTGAAAAAATTGTGTTTATAAACATCACGCTCTATAAAATTTATCGTTAAGTTCGCGAAATACTCTTTTTCATTTCTATTCTTTGAAGTAACCCATTTAGTGTAATTCTCTTTTATTGATTTATGGAGTTCTAAATACTTTGCTCTTACAAAATGAACTTTCATATATTCTTCTATTTGACTTAGAAGCCAAGAATCATAAATGAAAAAGACAGGTGCATTTGAATAAGGAATAAAAATTTCTTTTAATTCTATCGGGACATCGAAAGATAAAATCTTAATACTTTCTTTAATACTATTAATATAGTCGAATTCCCCTTTGATATTTAAATCAAAATGAGATTTACCGGACTTGAGAAATCTTCCAATTGGATTTTCTCTATCAACGGCCGCTATATTTTTATCTTCGATTTCGTACATATTAATAGTAATTTAAGAAATTTCTTGAATCAACTTGCTGAAATGTTATTGTAATTGAAGTCCCTTTATTTTTTTCACTTTCAATTTTAAAATCGCCTCCCATTAGTTTCGTTAATTTAGAAGCAATGGTTAGGCCAAGGCCTACTCCCTCGTAAGGGCGGGTATAACCCTCTATCTCTTGATTGAATGGTGCTAAGACTCGTTCAATCTGATTTTTCTCAATACCAATTCCTGTATCTCTGACAACTAAACTTACCTGTTTATCAATAATTTTAGAACCAATATATACACTTCCCGAATTAGTGTATTTAATTGCATTATCGATTAGTACATCAAAAATCCTTTCTAATTTAACCCAATCAACATCAATCATACAATCTTGTTCGCTGAGATCAATTTCAAAATCAAGTTTTTTTGATGCCGCATCTTTAATTTTTCTCTCATAAACTTGTCTTAAAACTTGATTACCATTTAAGTCAACACGTTCAATTTCAATTTCACCGGATTCGATTTGAGAAACTTCCACTAGATTATTAAATAAAGATAATGAACGTCCTAATACTTCTTTCATTGAATCCACCATCTCTTTCAAAGATTCGTAATCTGAATTTTCGATACAATCGTCTATAATTTCTGAGTACCCTACTATACCATTAAATGGAGTTCTTATTTCATGCGATATATTGGCAAGAAAATCGGACTTCATTTTATTTAATAGCATCTCTTTCATATAACCTTTTTCGAGCTGGATTCTGTAATTCTTTTCCTCTGTTATATCTTTCATTGTTACAATAAACATTGACGTATCAGCAGTTAATTCTAACGGGGTTGTGATCTTACAGTGGTAATCAAGTTCTGCCGAATGAAGATAATCAAATTCAGAAAAGGGAGATTCATTAATTATCATATTATTGATTTCCGCCTTAATTGGTATTACCAATTTTTCCGGAAAGACTTTTGATATTTCAGATAGATGATATCGGTCCTTATTGATATTAAAAACTATGCAAAAATTATCATTTGCATTTTCAAAATAATAATCGTCTTTTGTCTTTTTAATAATTAGAAGAAGATCAGATATATTCTGAAGAATAAGTTTTTGTCTTTTCTCCGATTCTTCAATTATCTGTTTCTGATAGATATATTCAGTTAGATTGCTTGCACTTAATATGTAACTGGTATCAAGTTCATCATTCGTTGTAAATGGTTCTAAATTAAATTCCCAATATTCAGTAACGTTTCTCTTTGAAATATTAATTAATGATTTCCATCTTTGCTTTTTCTCAATTGCAAAATCAAGCCTCTGATGCTCTTCAAAGCTTATATAATCTCTTAAAAGATCATAAAGTGTTTGGTAATAGAGGCCATCAATATCTTTGGAGAATAATGACTCAACGGTCTTGGTAGCAAATATAATCCGTTGATATTTATCTGTAATAATTATTGGCACTTTTCCATAATCGAGAGCATTATGCAGTGCAATAATTTTATCTTCGATTATTTTTCTTTGATCGAGCGATTCTATGCTCACAACTAAGTACTGAATTGAGGCGATTATTACTCTCTCAATCCATACATTACAAAGACAACTTTCCCTAGTTTCAGCAATAGTTAATAAAACTTCAGATGAAAAATTCTTAAATGATTTTTCTGAAAATCCTTTGACCAGCATTAATAGCTCAGCATTAGGATTTAATTTGTAAATACTATCAGAAACTCCTAACCTGAAAATTCGGATAAAAGTCTCATTAGCATATACAATATCCAAGCCGCCATTAAATATAACAACCGATTTATTATCCGGCAGTTCTTTATAACTGCTTAGCTCAGTCATCGAATTGCTATCTCCTCCGTACAAATCATATTTGTTTTGCATAAAATTATCTTAGCGTATTTGGATACTTTTTATCATTAAGGATTTCCCAACGTTTGTTCTTCTATTTGATGAATATTTGAACATCATTAGTTTTTCAAGAAATTGGATTAAACAACTATTTATATAATTAAACTCTTTTGTAAGCATCTTTTGATAGTCAATAAATAACGATTCTATAACGTAGCCATCCGTAATAATATTTGGTTTCTTAATACTTACAGAATTAAATTGCTCGATAAAGCGGTTTAATCCATCAAGTTTCACCGGTGTATTATTCTCTATTGCATTAACAGGGGCTTCAAGAAATAAAGTAACAATCAGTTCTGTCGTAAATCCGCTTAATTGTTTTGTAATCTTATAATCTATCACCGGAATCTGATTAATCTGAAAAGCACTGAGAATAACCTCAAATAAAAAATCTTCTAATTCAAAATCTAATTCTATTTTATCACTATTTTTTTTAAGTTTTTTTACTTTCCAACCGAATACGGAAAGGAGAGATGTAGCAGGGGAAATACTGATAGAATCATTTCCTGAAGTGTGTTCAAAAGAAAATGTCATCATCCTTTTGAATTGTTTCGGATTCCCGGCTGATCTTCTATAATCAGATCCGGGAGCAATATTTACTACCTTTTCTAACATACCTTCTCCTATACGGTATTATCGAAAGAAAAGGTAATTTCTTTACCCTTAATCTGTCTTTATCATACGATTTTCATCAGTATAATCTACAACTTTTGGATTCTGAAGATGAATAAGTTCTTGAACAAATTTTGATATTCTTTCGGCTGAATCACTGATTGTCTTTAGATCATCAGAAACTTTTGCTCTTTCGGAATCATTCAATTCATTTTCAATTGATTTTAGAGAAAGAACTAAGCTGCTTAGAGGATTATTAATTTTATGTCCAATAGTACATGCCATCTCGATAACAGCCTTACTATGCTCAATATTCCTTAGTTCGCTTTGCAGATTAAAAATTCTTACACCCGAACGAATTCTTGCAAGAAGTTCTTGATTTTCAATCGGTTTAACCAAAAAATCATCAGCACCAATATCAAGCCCCATAATTCTATCCTTCAACGAAGATCTAGCAGTAAGGATAATAAAATATATTGCTTTATATTTTTCGTCTCCTTTAAGGATATTACAAAGAGCAATACCATCTAATACCGGCATAGTCCAATCTGCCAAAATTACTTTTGGAGTGAATGTTTTCAAAACTTCTAAAGCTTCTTCACCATTAATTGCTGAAGCAACTTCATAGTTGTTTCGTGTAAGTAGCTTATCCAATATAAAACGAGTATCTTTCTCGTCTTCGACTATTAATATTTTATCTTTCATCTCTTCTCTAATAGTTTATTTATTTTATCAATAAGTAAATCAAAATCTACAATTGGTTTAAGGAGAATATCATCTGCAAGGCTTTCATTCAGAATATTATTCGAAATATAATTCGAGGAATAAGCTGTAATTAATAAAATAGGTATCTTTAAATTACTATATTTCACTTTTATATAATGAGAAAGCTTTATACCGTCAGTTCTCTTTTCTCTTAAATAAGTATTTTTTAGATTAATGTCCATTATAATTAAGCAAACATCACCGTTTATTATTTCGGAAATAATCATATTTGCATCTTCTAATATAATTATTTCTCTCCCAAGTTTTCTAAAAAGAACTTTATAAAACTCCTGAAGAAGACTATCGTCCTCTATAATCAATATTCTTTTTTTATCTGACATTAGAATTAAATTTCACGGTTATAGAAATTCTTCTATTTACCGAACTAAAAGGATCTTGAAGATTCCTAAGTCGAGTATCGGCATAACCGGTTATTTCATCAATTTGTCTTTCTGAAACTCCGCCTCTGACTAAAGCTCTTTTTGCCGAATTTGCCCTATCAGTGCTTAGCTCAAAATTTGAATAACCACTTCCATCGTTTTGATATTGCCTTGAATCAGTATGTCCTTCAACCCTTATTTTATTAGGCATCTTAGATATCTCGGTGCCGACTTTAGAAAGCAATGTTTTTGCTTCTGATTTAAGTTCCGAAGTTCCAACCTCAAAAAAGAGATCATTTTCTGAATCGATCAGTTCAATCTTGAGTCCGTCATTTGCAACTTCGATATTAACTTGATCGGCAAGATTCATTAAACCCGTATCATCTTTTAATTCATCTATAAGCTTATCGCCCATTTTTTGCATGTCTTCTTTTTCCTGCTTCATTTTCTCCATCTCCTGCTGTATATTTAAATCAAGTGGAGATGCTCCTGCACCATCAAGCATGGAACCGCTTTTAGTAGAAAACCCAACGGGATCTTTAAAATATCCTGCTACAGCTTCTTTTACTTCTTCACTTTGACCCATAACCCAAAGGACAATAAATAATGCCATCATTGCAGTAACGAAATCAGCATAAGCTACCTTCCAAGCTCCACCATGATGTCCTCCGTGCCCTTTTTTAATCTTCTTTATTATCGGGGGTTGCGATTCATTATCGTCTCCGCCTAAATTCGGAAGCTGATTTTCATCAGATACATTCGGGTCCATTACTTCTTACCTCTTAGTGTATTTTCCAATTCGGAGAATGTCGGTCTTTCATCAGAAAAAATTACTCTTCGTGCCATTTCTGCTGCCACTAATGGAGGGTTACCTTTTGCATAAGCTAATATTATTGTTTTTATTATTTGTAAATCCTGTGCCTTTTCATGAATCAATAAACCAAGATTTGCAGACATCGGATTTACGAATCCATAACTCAATAATACACCGAGGAAAGTACCTACAAGTGCTGCTGCCACGTGATGTCCCACAACTTCTGCACCTTGATTAATAGATGCCATTGTAACAATAATACCTAGTACAGCAGCAACTATTCCAAGCCCCGGAAGTGCATCTCCCACTCTACCGATAGTCTCGGTTACAGGCCTGTTTTCCGATTCGAATGTCTCTATCTCTGCATCCATCATATTTTCTAATTCATGCGGAGGTACTGAACCGGCCAACATCACTTTCATTGTATCACAGAAAAAATTTCTTTTATTTGGGTCTTCTATAAAACTTTTACTTTTAGAAAGAATTTCACTTTTCTCCGGATTTTCTATATGCTTCTCTACAGCTAATAAACCTTCTCTCTGAGCGGTAAGAAATAAAGTAGTAAATACTTTTAACATTTCCATATAATCTTCTTTGGTTGTTTTATGGGATTTGAATAATTGCGGCAATTGTCCCATAATTTTTTTGATCAATGAAGGAGGTGCAGAAATGAGTAAACTTCCTATTGCAGCACCGCCGATAGTAATAAATTCAGAAACCTGAATTAATAGAATCAGATTTCCTCCGGCGATTAAAAATCCCAAGATAACCGATACTACAACTACAATAATTCCGATAATTACAAACATTTATTTTCCTGAATTTGCTTGTTGATTAATGGTATGAAATTCGTTGATTAACATAAAACATCTTTTACCAATTACTTCCCAATCCGGTTTTGGTGTATCAAACATCATCTCTATTTCCCGGCAGTAAACTGATATTCCATTATATCCCACCATAGCTCCAGTGCCTTTCAATTCGTGGACAACTGTCTTTAGTAACTCTGCATTTTTCGTTTTTATTGAATTTACAATTGTATCTTGGCGAGTGGATAAATTAGATAGAAAATATTTTCTTAATTGGCCGTTTACTTCTTCTTTCTCTGACGAAGAAAGTCTTTTTAATTTTTTTATCTCTTTTAAGAAATCTTTACCAAATATTTCATTGATTGATTTGATAAGAATTTCTTTATTTAGAGGTTTTGAAATTACTTTAATAGCACCTGCTTGAAGAGCCGAAATAACATTATTTTTATCTGTATGTCCGCTGATAACAATTACAGGAAGATCTTTTAAATCATCTAAAATCTTAATGACTCTAAGCATCCTAATTCCATCTAAATTAGGCATCATAAGATCGAGGAAAATAAGCTTCGGCTTATGTTCTATTGCTTTTTGAATTCCTTCCAATCCATCACTGCATGTAATAACATCCAGCTCATAGTCTGAAAGAAAATTCTTTAATGAGTTTCTAATGAAATCCGAATCGTCAATAACTAAGATTGTGGTTTCATTAAAATTGCTATCCATTTTTGGATGCCTTATTAATCTTAAACTTAGAAATATCAGGAGTTACTTCGGCACCGGCTTTAGTTGCTTCAATAGTATTCTGAATTACTTTTTCATATACTTCACCGCGATGTATTTGAATAGAATTTGGCGCCGAAATGCCTATTTTTACCTGTCCATCGGATACGGATAAGACTTTGATCGTAATATCAGTCCCGATTTTAATTTCTTCGTCGATTTTTCTTGATAGTATTAACATTTTTTTACTCTACAAACAAATTGTAATAAAAAGAATAATTTTCACTCTCTAAGATAGTATGATAACCTGACTTATCATATTGGTTTATGTAAACCGGTGCTCTTAAATTTACAGTTATTTTAAGCGGGTCCTTATTCAATGTTACAATTCCAAATGCTTCATGATTATTAATTTGCGGATAATTTTCATCAAGCAATCGTGCAGCAAAAAGCGGAAATGCTATTTCCGGTCTATCAACCGAGTTAAGCCACTTAAAATAACTGTTATCCGGCTGAATGAGAACGTATTTTTTTAACTCTTCAAAGGCATAAAAACCTTCGCTAAAAGTTAGGATTCGATCTTCGGAGACTTCAATTTCTCCAAATTGTGTTGTTATTATTTTCATTTCGCTCACTTTAATATTACTAAATCAACTCGTCTATTTAATGCCCTTGATTCCTTCGAATCATTGGGTGCTATTGGTCTATATTCTGCATATCCTACAACCGAAACTTTATCAGGTGAAAGTCCTTCGGTTTGAATCAAATAATATGCGGTACTTAATGCTCTATCCACAGAGAGATGCCAATTTGACGGATAAACGGAATTACTTATTGGCAAATTGTCCGTATGTCCTTCTACTCTGATATCATTAGGCAATTCTTTTAATACTCTTGCAAGATTTGATAAGACTTCTTTCGATTTCTCACTTAGAATAGCTCCGGCAGGAGGAAATAATACATCATCAAGAATATGAACTGTAATTCCTCTTTCGCTTTCTTCCAAACGAATCGAATTTTCGTAACTATAATTTGAAATTATCTTATCTAATTCCGAAGTTAAATTATCGCTTGGCTTTGGGATAATATTTGTCTTATTCATCAAGGAATAATCAGTCTCATTTCCAAAAACATTACCCATTGCAGCCACAACACCTTTATACTTATTTGCATCGATATTCGACATCGCATAAAGAATAATAAATAAACCAAGCAATAGAGTGATCAAGTCCGCATACGTAATTAGGTAACGGTCTCTATCGTTTTCTTCTGAAGGCTCCGGCTCATCAAACTTTAAGCGCTTAGTTTCCTTAACTGTTCTTTTTGGGGGAGCATCCCCACCAAACGGGACTTCATTATTGAAGGAATTTCGCCGCTCTGAAGAGTCAGTATTGCTTCCAAAGAAACCTCCATCATATTCTTTTCCTCTAAATGACATTTCTTTAGTCGATCTCCTATCGGTAACCAAATTATGTTTGCACTAAAGACACCCCAAAGAGTGGCTATAAATGCGGTTGCTATATTTTTTATTAATGAATTTGGGTCTGACCCTGCATTCGCTAATGTCATTATCAAACCCATTACTGTTCCAATTATACCCATTGTAGGTGCATAACCACCGAGCTTAGTAAAAATAAAGATATTAGCGTTATGCCTGTCTTGCATCGCTTTTATCTCTAAATGTGCCAGGTTGTAAAGCATATCTGAATCTGTTCCGTCAATTGCATATTTTGCAAGCTTACGAGGGAATAGATCATCAAATCTTTGAATATCTTTTTCTAAAGACAATAACCCCTCTCTTCTTGCCTTAACGGAAAGCTCCATGAATACATCAATCATTTTACTTATATCATATTCCTTCGGGAAATAGGCAATCTTCATTAATTCAAAAATTTTAAAGAACTTGTCTAACCCGTACCCTATAATAATAGCGGCAAAAGTGCCGCCGAAAACAATAATTAAGGCGGATCCGATAAAGAGGGCTTTTACCGATCCGCCTTCTAAGAAGAATGCACCAAATATCGATGCTATTCCTAAAATTAATCCAAATATGGCGCCTGATTTTTTCATTATATATAATCTAAAAGAGATTTAGGCAATATTGATGCCGATAATTTATTTGACATCTGAAGCAGATAATCCTGATACTGCAAATCTACTATCAATTTTGCAGGATCAATTGCCTGCTTATCTACCAACAATGTTTGTGTATTAGTTGTATTGTTTTCTAATAGCAATGCTATATCATCTAATCTATTAATCTTTTCACCATTCTGCGATTGAAGTGCTAAGAATCCGTTGTATCCCTGAATAAAATCATCCTTAAGTTCTTTTGTTGGGGCTTCGCCGGTGTTTAATTTATCTATCACTGCATTTAATGAATTGATAAATCCGGAATTACTGATTTTATCTCCGGACATATTCATTGTTTCAGTAAAATTTGCACCTACTTTCACTTTCATCTCACCACCAAGATCCGCTGAATTTAGAACTATTTTTCCATCTGCATCTAAAGCAAAAGGTTCTTGATTGAAATTCGTTCCGCCAAAAAGATACATCCCATTATGTTTCTCATTTAGACTTCTAACAATCGATTCTACGGAGTCTTTTAATGATTTTATTATCGTAGGATAATTCTCTTTATTAATAGCATCATCCATTGTTTCAACTTTCTGAATTATTTGTTCCATATTAGAAATTGCATTATCAAAAGCATTTATAGAGCTATTTATAAAATTCTTAGCATTACCGATATTCTTTTTGTAAGAATCAAATTTATTTAGCTTTGAATCCAACGCTACTATATCTAAAGCATCGCCAACATTATCACTTAGATTCTCAATTTTTTTATTACTTGTTAATTGGCTCTGAAGTTCAAGTTTTCTTTGACTTATTCGATTCTGATTAAAAAGATATTTTTCGGATATTAATCCTTCAGTAACTCTCATATTCTCATACCATATTTAGAACTACTTGCATCATCTCATCGGCAACTCTTACCAATTTTGCAGATGCTTCGTAAGATCTTTGAAATTTAATCACATTAGCCATCTCTTCATCGAGCGAAACACCTGAATAAGCGGCTTTCTGTGTTGATAATTGATGTATAATCAATTCGTTTGATTCTATCGTACTGTCACTTTTCGATTTCTCCATTCCGAAATCGCTTAATATTCCCGAATAGGCATCCAAGATTGAGCGTCCGCTCAATTCACCAATTGTAGTATCATTTAAGTTTGCTATCTGAATTGCCATATTACCATTACCATCATTAGCCCCTGATGAAGAAACGGCAATATTCCTTGGATCATTTACTATGCTCGTATTAATTCTCATCTTCCCTGAAACAAAAGAATTAACTATTGTGCCATCAGGAGTCATTTCACCAAAAAATGGTATGTTAGTCTTTGAAACTCCGTTTTGGGCAAGTGTAAATCCTGTCGTATGTGTATCGTTCACCTTATTTACTATTACTTGAGCAAGTTCTTCTAATTGAT
This sequence comes from bacterium BRH_c32, assembly GCA_001516025.1. Classification (GTDB taxonomy): domain Bacteria; phylum Bacteroidota; class Ignavibacteria; order Ignavibacteriales; family Melioribacteraceae; genus BRH-c32. The sequence continues at coordinate 115,179 of LOEU01000024.1, forward strand.
TTTTATATGAAGGAAGTTTATTTGAATAAAGATCTGCAATTGCATACATATCTCCACCGCTTAATTGAACGGTGGCAGTGGAATCTGTCTTTGAAACTAACTTCATCTGCCCATTAATAAATTTTACTTCAAATGAATTAGCGACATTTAAATCAGCGCCATGAACTCCTCCAACCGAAACAACAACAGCTCCTTGTTTATTTTCGCTTACATTAATATTTACTAAAGCACTTAAGCTATCAATTTGAGAATCGCGCTTATCTTTTAAATCACTTGCATTCATTCCACGAGATTCAGACTCATAAATTTTTTGATTTAATTCATTTATTAATTTTAGAGATTTATTAATTTCTCCGGCTGTGGTTGTTGCTTGCTTCTGCAATAAAGTTTGAACGCTATCAAATCCTTCAAAAACTTCTGAAAACCTTTCACTCATTCTTTGCCCTTTTTGGACAATCTGCGAACGAAGTTGCGGAGAATTAGGATTTGTCGAGAGCTCTGACCATGAATTAAAAAAGTCGTTAATATAGAATGATATACCGGTATCGGAGGGTTCTGCAATAACAGATTCTATTTGTTGAAGTATTTCGCTTCTCATATTTGAATCAGATAATGAACTTTGATATTTGCGTATCTGAGAATCCACAAGATTATTTTTTATCCTCTGAACATCTTGCAACTTAACACCCATACCGATACCGCCTTGAGTGATCTCAGTCGAAAGAAGCACTTTTTGACGAGTGTATTCAGCATTTCCTGCATTTGAAATGTTATTTGAAGTAACATCCAATGCATTCTGGTATGTTGCCATCGTTCTTACGGATATGTCTAGTAATCTTCCGATGCCCATTTTATACTCTCTTATTTACCAATGTTTTTCTCTTATTCCCCACTATTGCTATCAGAGTTTCTTTTATTATCGAACGAGATACATCCACTAATTGCGAGATTAATCCATTTAACAATACTACCTTTGAAGCTGTCGCCTTCAATTCGTTTCGTAGAGTCATTAAAATTTTATAATCCCCGATTGCAATTTTATTATTTAATTTAAGATCATCTAACATTTTTTCAATGGTCAATTTATTTTGTATATCATATGAATTAAGGAATGATTTCAACTTTTTATCTTCAAAATCTATTCTTTGCAAAATTGTCTGTTCATCTTTCAATACTGATTCCATTGCATTATAGTCGTTATCGATAATAGCATTTTTCTTTTTTTGCAAAACAGAATGGAAAATATTCATAGTGCTATTTTGATTTTCTAGTAAAGTCTTAAGTTCTTTTAAGTTCATGATTCACTCTTATTAAAATGGTTTATATATCCCATAACTTTAGTTATGTAAGATTGTGTTTCCTCAAAAGGAGGAACTCCATTAAATTTATCAACATTTCCGGGACCTGCATTATATGCGGCAAGAGCAAGCTTCAAGTCTCCACCATATTGTCGAAGCATTTGAGCCAAATATTTAGTCCCTCCATTAATATTTTCACTCGGATCGAAAGAATTTCTAACACCCAAGTCTGCAGCTGTCGAATCCATTAATTGCATTAAACCTTTAGCTTTTGCCGAAGATACTGCTTTATGATTACCGGCTGATTCTGTCATTATTACTGATTTTATTATATTCTTACTAACTCCATATTCTTTTGAAGCTTCTTCAATTATTGGATCAAATTTTTCTATTCTATTCAATGATCCGTTACTTGGTTTGATTCCGTGTATTTTTTCCATCCCTTTTATCTTAATATCTTCTCTATTAATATTATTTTCTCTTCTGAAGGCTTTAGAAAGTAATTCAGGATCGAAATCTTCTCCGGTAACTTTTTTATAAATTGATTCAGCTAATCCAAGATTTTTGCTATTAGAAATCTGACCAGCTATATGCTGTTCAAAAACAGTATCAAACATATCATTACCGTAGCCTTCTTCTCCGAGGAGTCCGCCCGTTGTTTTACTCATCGAGTTTAGCATCATTTGTGTAAGCATACTCTCAAACTCTTTAGCCGCTTTTGCAAGTTTTACTTTTTCTTCTTTACCAAATCTTGAATTTGTATTTTCAATTTTTGATAAGTGCTTTTGGCTATTCGATATTTTAAGTTCTATTTCATTCATAATTACATTATCACTAATTCTGCTACTAATGCACCTGCTTCTTTAAGTGCTTGGAATATTGCTATTATATCTCGTGGAGTTGCTTTAAGAGAATTAAGAGCTGCAGCAATTTCCTGAACGTTTGTTGCTCCTTGAATTGCTATCGTGCTTGTTGAATCCTGAGATACCGATGGGATTAAATTATTAAATAATTCTGTTCGACCTTGAGAGAATGCATTCGGTTGAGAGATTATTGGATTTGATCGAATCTGTATATTGAGGCTACCGTGAGTTATGCTGACAGGCTGTATCCTTACATTACTCCCTGCTACTACTGTTCCTGTCCTTTCATTTAGCACTACCTTCGCAACGTTATCTATATCAATATTTAGATTCTCTAATTCAGCCAAAAATGCCACAAAATTATTTTGTTTATCGGCAGGTACAACAATTAATATTGATGCTGCATCAACCGATTTTGCTATCTCACCGCCAAACTTTGTATTAATTGCAGTTGAGACATTACTCGAAGTTGTAAGATCAGGATTTCTTAAGAAAACTGTTACTTCCTGATTAGAAACCTGTTCTGAATTAACATCTTCTTTCAAACTTCCGCCTCTAGGCACTCTCCCGGCAAGTGAATGATTTTTTGCTAATCTGCTTCCCGATGGCGTGTTGATGTCATATCCGCCGACCGAAATTGGGCCTTGCGCAAACCCATAAACTTTTCCACTTCCTCCTGAAATCGGTGTCATCAGCAATGTTCCACCTTGAAGACTTGTAGCATCTCCCATCGAAGAAACCACTACATCAAAAACCGCTCCCGCTTTTAATTGTGAATTTAAAGATGCCGTAACCATTACAGCTGCAACATTCTTTGTCTTCAAATCAGTCTGTGGAACTGTAATTCCAAATCGTTTTAACATACTCGAAACAGATTGAATTGTGAATGAAGAACGATAACTATCTCCCGTTCCGGCTAATCCTACTACCAAACCATAGCCAATAATCTGCTCACTTGAAGATCCATTTAAATAAGCCACATCTTTTATCCTCTGTCCGAAGATAAGTGAGTTTATTAATAAAAGAATCACGAGACTATATTTTGATCTATTTTTCATAATATTTTCTTTAGAATATCCAATGGAAAAATTTAGTTAGCCAACCTGGCTTCTGCGAATCATCTATTATTCCGCTTCCTTCAAAACTTATCTCCGCATCTGATATATTATAAGATAGCACAGAATTATCTGAGCTTATATCAGAGTAACGAACAACTCCTCTAATTGAGACTAGTTGTTCTTCGCCATTAATTACAATTTTTCTGCTTCCTTTAATTACCATATTACCATTGGCAAGAACTGAATCGATAGTAGCACTAATTTTTGTTCTTACTAAACCGGTTGTTTTTGTAGAGCCTGAACCGGAGAAAGCATTATTAGTTCCCATATCCATCTTCGCAGTCGGTAATGCAGTCTTATCTAATGAACCGGAAAAGTTCAAACCGAGGTCGCTGCCTCTGCTCGAATTTGTTTCTGCATTATTTGACGCCTGCGAAGATTCCATTACAATTATCGTTACTGCATCCCCTGTTCTCGATGCTTTATTATCAGAAAATAGAGAATAGAATGAGCTGTTACGCATATCTTGTGCGTTCAAGTAAACACTCATTAGAATCATTATATAAATTATTTTCTTCATTGTTTTTACTCTTCTATTACTACGTTATATTTATCAATTATTTTTGCTCTTAGTATTTTATTCTCAGGTGTTACCACTCTTATTATATCACCTATAGAACCTTTTTCTCTTGATGTAACTTCCAAAGAAATATCCACACCATTTTTTCCTGCATGTAATGTTACGCGCTGATTATTCTCAATATCCGGGACACCTTCTGTCATTTCCCTAAGCAGTACAGAACCTTGTCTGATATATAACTTTGATACTAAACCAGAATTATTATCTAATTCTGTAACCGGAGTTCCATTTAATATCGATACATCTTTTACTTCTTTTCTGAAATTGTTACTAAATAAAATCTCATTCCTATCAATATTTTCGGCAGCCACTAAAACTGTTTTGTATAATTTTATTTTTATCGATAAATATGAACTAGTAGTTGATTGATTTTTTTTTAATAAAACCGGAATCGTAACAATATTTTTATTCACAGAATATTCTCTGCTATAATCAATTCCTTCGATCGATGATAATTTCATATTAGAAGCAATTTCATATTCTAATTTTTCACAATCGTTAAATCGTTTCAATAGATAATCTCTCAATTCGTTTTCAATTGTATTTTGAGAAACGAATAAGAAAGAGAATAATATTAAAAGAATTGATTTCACTTCAATTAACCTCTTTTTAAATTATTGGCCATAGTCATCATCTCTTCTACGGTTTTAACTGTTTTTGAATTCATTTCATAAGCTCTTTGAGCAGCAATCATTGCAATCATCTCTTCTACGATATCCACATTAGAAGCTTCAAGATAACCTTGTTGAATTGCTCCAAAACCGTTTGCGCTAGGGTTACCTAAAATTGGTTGTCCTGATGCACCGCTTTCTCCATAAAGATTATCGCCTAATGCAATTAATCCGCCATTATTCATGAAACGAACTAACTCAAGCTGACCCAATGAAATAGTTGAACCATCGGTCTGTACTGCTTCCACATCACCTTCTTTACTAATTGACACCGATAAGACATCGCTATTAACTGAAATTTCCGGGTCTAATAGATAACCGCTTGCCGTAATTAATTTACCGTCCGAATTGGTTTTAAAAGAACCGTCTCTTGTATAAGCATAGGTTCCATCACCTTTTCTTACCTGAAAAAATCCTTCTCCTTGGATTGCGAGATCGAATTGATTCTGAGTGAGGGTAACGTCTCCTTGCTTAAATATTTTTTGAGTAGCCGCCGGCTTTACTCCATTACCCACTTGAATTTTATTCGCACTATTTTCATTAACTCCGGGAGTGGTGGATGATAATGCATTTATATTCACTTCCTGATACATTAAATCCTGGAAATCAGCCTTATTCTTTTTGAATCCGGTCGTATTAATATTCGCAATATTATTTGAGATTACTTCCACATTTATTTGCTGTGCATACATTCCGGAAGCCGCTGTTCTTAATGCTCTTGTTGGCATTTATTTATCTCCCTTATTAAACTTTTCCAATTTGGTTTGCATCATCTAAAGATTTATCCAATGCGCTAATTATTTTCTGTGCAGATTCAAAACTTTTATTTACTGAAATCATCTGTTCCATTTCTATTAATGGATTTGTGTTTGATTCTTCTATATATCCTTGAACAATCTTAAAATCATTTTCTGATGATGGGGTTATCATACCATCTGGTGCAATAAAATTCGATCCGCTAGTTCTTATTAATTCTTCCGGTGAATCTACATTTGAAATCGAAAGAGAATCAATTATCTTATCCCCTACTTTTACTTCACCTTCGGCGGTTATTAAGATTTTTGAGTCCTTCGTAAGAAGTGTGTCTTCGAGACTTATTGCACCATTTTTTCCCATCACTTTTCGATTTACCGAATCGGTTAAAAATCCTTCATCATTAATTTTAAATCTTCCGTCTCTTGTTAATTCCATTGTTCCATCTTCGTTTTGAATCGTAAAGAATCCTTTCCCATCGATCATCATATCAAGAGGATTAGAAGTTAGAATCGTTTCTCCCTGATCCATATTTGAAATTTTTTTAATATCCACTCCACCCGATTCATTTAAGTACTCTGAAAATGGTATCTCTCTTTTATATCCGGTAGTATTTATATTCGCTAGATTATTCGCAATCAATTCGATATTCTTAGTCCTAAAATCAAGACTTCTTGCAACGGTATATAATCCCTTTATCATTTCTCTGCCTATATTCTTTTTAATTCAAGATATTTCAAATGTGCTGCTAACGCTAATTCTCCCTGAGGGATTTGTAATTGCTTAGCTTTCTTTGTCAGCTTTTTAGAATCAATATTATTTAGCACTGACTTATTTTTAAGCGATCTTCTTATCTTTGCTTTTTTAGGATCGACAGTTGAAAGAACTTTCTCTTCTCTCATTAAACTGATCTTCTTTTTTAATTTACTTCCCGAACGATGTTTTATTCTACTCAACATTCTTCTTGATGCAACAAAAAAGATTATAAATAATGAAGCAGAAATAAATATTTTTATCTCCAAAGAAAATGAATCCAAAATAGATGCCGAATTATTTTTTATTGGCTGTTTAATTACAGCTTTTGGTAATTCAATTTTTTCAGGAAGATTTCTTATCATACTTGAATGTGAGCCGTTTTCCAAGGCACTTGTCATTTGCGATAGCACCATATCATTTATCGAAATAGAATCGGCGACAGCTGCTGTACTACTATCATTTACTTGTGCTGATATTGTGCACGATATTAGAAAAAGGGCTAAAAACAATTTCATAATTTTAATGACCTTTTCAATGGATAAGTTAAACGAATGCTTGTGCCATTCTCTTGAAGAGAATTAAAATCCGCACGTCCTTCGCTCTTTTGCATTAATTCATTAATTATTTTTACGGTTAAATTTGATTTATAATCCATCTTTTCATTAAAATCACTCCAGTACTCTGTGATGAAAAATGAAAGCTGAATTGATTCATTTAAATATTTTGATTGAATAAAAATTCCGCTTCCGCTTTTTGTGTGGTTTTTTATTAATGAAAAGATATTTGTTAGCACTTGTTTAATCTGTTTAGCATCAGTTAATAATGGAGGCATTCCATCTTCAAGATCAAGTTCACATTCTAATTGATGATCTTTTAAAGTCGGAAGCATCACTGAATAAAACTCATTGACTATCGAATTAATATTACTTGGTAAATTAGCCTTAGAAGAACTTTCAGTTACTTCATTAAATTTTAAGAAACGCTGTGAACATTCGCTTAAATACTTTACTCTTTTCTTTACCTGTCCAATAATTTCAGAATCAACTTCACTATATTCATTTTCAATAAATTCTACGCTACTTAAAATAATCTGAAGCGAATCTAACATCTCTTTTGTTATTCCATCGGCATATTCGCCCGCTGCATACAAACGGAAATTATTGTTAAGCTTCGATTGATAGATATGCAAGTCATTATATAATGTTTCGATTGTTTTTCTCTGTCGAATTGAAGCTAAAGTCGGGATAATCATTCCAAGTGCCATTTGAATCGATTTACATTCAAATGAACTATCTGAATATTTTAATGAGCTATCCAAAATCGATAAAATTCCGGTAAAGTAATTGCTCTGTATAGGGAATATTATTTGGAATAATTTCGTACCATTTTTTGTAACTGTTTTTAGATCAGGAATAAGAGTTGGCTTTCCAGTTTCAAAAATCCAATCCAACATTCCTCCGGTAAATGCTTTTTGAACTAGCCCTTTATGGTGCGAAGAACATTTTGAAGAAGCGGGAATAATATTTTGCTTTCCTTCGTCTAATAAAAATAGTTCTGCTTCACTTGCACCAAGAATCTTTGTGATATACTTTCCTAAAAGAGTATTAATTTCAACAATTGATTTCGATTTTAGAACTTCTTTTTGGAATGAAGAAATATTTTCAAAATAAAGCTCATATTTTTCAAAAAGATTGTTCTTTGTCTTAAACTGATCAAAAGTGATTACTCTTAAATCTCCTGAATCGTTCCCCTTTGTATAATACTGGAGCGACTGCGTATAAGAAGCGAACTTGGAAGTATTTTCTTTAATTAGTCTCAACTTAAGTGCCTTATAGATTCTAATTGTTGTTTTACTTGTTCTCTATATTGTTCGATAAATTTCTCGATGCTTTCAGGATCAAGAAGCTGAAGCGAAACTGCAGTTTCCTCATTAAGAGTCATTCCTGTATCCCATGCGAAGCTTCCTAATTTTAATTGTTGTGTCATATAATCTGCGAGATGAATTACCGAGCTTAATATTTTTGTATTATAAGCCAAGTTAGGATTATGATGGTATTTTACAATCTCGCAAAAATTATCAGGCAAATTCCAATTCTTAAGTAATGAATATCCGATTGCTTGGTGATCCATTCCAAGGAATAGATTTTCAGCATCTTTATATTCAGAACCCATCTTAACGCTTTCGCATATTGATGCAAAATCGGAATGCATATATCTATGAATGACAGATATACCGAGATCATGAAGCAGACCGCCGACAAAACAATCACCACTTTGTCTAATACCCATATCATCAGCAAGTTTTTTTGCAAGTGCCCCTGTAATATATGCATGTGTCCAAAACTCTTTTTGATCCAAATATTGGTCGCTTTTGTTTTTCATCGCTTCCATTAGTGATAATGCCGTTACTATATTCCTGATTTCATTGAAACCTAGAATCATAATTGCATATTCAATGGATGCTACTCTTTTTACTAAACCGTAAAAAGGAGAGTTTGCAATGGTAAGTATTTTTACTACTATACTTTGATCTCTCGAAATAGCTCTTGCTAATTGTTGTGGACTCGTATTGATGTCCTTTAACAGATCAAGAACTTCAGAAAGAATTTTTGGTATTGGAGAAAGGTTACTAACTCTTTTAAGAATTAATTGTGTTCTTTCTCTTTTCTGGGTTTGGTCAAATGCTGCTGTGTACATAGTCGCCATTATATTATTGTCTCAATTTGCTTATTAAATAGAGGTTCATAACTATAAATGAATTTATCTAAGTATTCTTGATTCCCGAACCCGAGGATATCAATTATATTTGTGTCAAATTTGTAATCATTATCCCATACGAAATCACCTATTTTCATCTTCTGCGTCATATAATCCACTAAATGAATTAAAGATGAGAGCACAGGATTTTTTTCTGATTTTGAAGGTGTATGATGATTCAAAACAGAATCTGTGATATAATTAGGAAAATTCCATTTCTCTAATAAAAATTCTGCCAAATTTTCATGTGTATAACCAAGGACTTTAATTTCTGCTTCGTATAAAGGAATGTTTTCTTTTGTAGAAATTTCAATTATTTTTTTGAAGTCAAAATTCATATATTTCTGTAAAACTACTAATCCTAAATCATGTAATAGACCAACAGTAAAAACTTCACCTGACTTAGGATACCTTAAATCGTCTGCAATTCTTTTTGCAGCTGTTGCAGTCATTATTGAATGGCGCCAGTAATCACGATGATTCCAATCTGAAGTTTTTCTCACCTTGAAAGCTTCAACAAGCGAAAGAGCAAGGAGTATGTTTTTTATATGTTCAAAACCGATTATCACAATTGCAAAATCGATTGTTGCTACTCTTCTTGGCAATCCGTATAAAGGAGAATTAGCAACAGCAAGTATCTTTGCCGCAATTGATTGGTCTTTAGAAATCACTTTACACAAATCCGATGCGCTCGTTCTTTCATTATCCAAAAGCTGCGATACTTCAGTAATTATGTGCGGAATCGAAGGAAGATTGCCAATACTGGAAAGCTGCTGTTTAATCTTTCCTTTTGTTTCTGCATAAGATACATCAATCATTATATGGTGCCAATTTGGTTTTTAATTGTTTTATTATTTTTGAATGAATCTGGGAAATTCTCGAAACTGTAATGTTTAATAACTTTGCGATATCTTGATAATTAAGTTCTTCATAATAATAGAGACTTAATATTGTTCTGTCTCTTTCATTTAGTTCTTTAATTAAAGCAATTAATTTTGTCTTAGTTTCGCTCTTCTCCAAGATGTCATCCGGTTCTAATCCATTATCGGAGATTAATTCATAAACCTGCATTCCATCATCTTCGTGGACTGTTTTATTGAGAGAAACTCTTTTGGTGGTATTGACAGAGATGGAATCGCTGTCTAATGCTGTCTCATATTTCGGGCTGTATTTTCTGAGTTCATCATAAATTTTACCTCTGATTCTTTGAATCGCATAAGTTTCGAACTTTGTACCAAAATCAGGATCAAATCTGTCAATTGCTTCGCTAAGGCCTTCTATGCCGAATTGGAAGAAATCTCGACGATCAAATATGTCATTGTAATTGAAATTAGATTTATGAATCACATAGTGTACTAAATTTACATAATTCATTATAATCTGTTTTTTCAAATCAGATGTCGGATTAACTTTAAACGATGTCCACAAATTTGAATTATTCATTCTTATTAGTTCCCGCTAAATCTTCTGAATAGCTGTTTATTTTATCAAACGAATTTTTATTAATTGAACGAATTAGCATTATTGATAATAGACTTAACATTACTGTTAGAATGATGAAGATCGTAAATGAATTAAGAACGATCTGCTGAAGGGAATCCCCTTTCTGAGTAAAATATATAATGGAAAAGAAGAACATGAGTAACCCGAATTGAAATATTATTTTGTTCATTATCTCTCCTTTGTTTCTGATAATTAAACAAACATTATACCAAAGCAAAAAATGCTCTTTTTAGCTTGAATTGGTTGTTTTTGGGGTTCCTAACTAAGGTTTGATATCAGTCTTTGGTTATTATTAGCCAATTGACCGAATTTAATGAATCGTTCTGCAATTTCTGATATTTCTGATATTATTTGAGATGTCGGTGCGGTTTTTGAAAGTAATTCCTGCGATTTGATCGATTTTGTTACAAGATCAGAACTTGATACTAATCCTAACAATTTTACGTCTATGGATAAAAAATGAGTTACAGCTGAATTTAGGTTACTAAATGCTGTTTTTCCTTCTTCTTTGCTCTCACTTTTATTTACCACAACAGTATTTATTGGTTTTAATTCGTTTACTGCACAATATTTTAGCATCACATACGCATCCATAATAGAGGTAGGCTCCGGCAATGTAACAATTATATTATAGTTGGAAAAAGATATTTGTCTTAAAGTCAATTCATTTCCACCGGCGGCGCTATCCAATATTATGTAATCATAATTAACTGCTAACTTTTCCAAGTTAAAAAAAGTCCGTTCAATTTTCTCTTCATTCATTTGGATGTTATTATCAAACCCCGAATCACCAAAAATAATATCCAAATTTTCAGAATATTGTTCAATTATTTCTTTCAATGTTGTACGATCCAATAAAAAATGTGAGAGTGGATTTGCAACTGTTTTATTCAAAAATAGATGAAGATTTGCAAAATTGTAATCAAAATCGATTAATAGAATCTTTTTTTTTCTTTTAGCTAATTGGGATGCAAAATTCAGAGCAAAAAAAGATTTTCCTGTACCACCTTTGCCTGAGATAATCGAGACAATTTTGGCAGAATTAGCTGCCGAATCTCTCTTCTTGAGATTAAACAGTTCTATTAGTCTGGTAGCTTGGCTATCCATTTAATATAATTTCCCTGAGAAAATAAGATTTGCTATATATTCGCTGCTTACAGCAAGAATGTCATCCGGTATTACCTGACCGTTTGTTATAAACGTAATAGGTGTATTAAAATTATATGATAAATTAAGAATTGCACCATAAGAGGCGGCTTCATCGGCTTTAGTAAAAATCACTGACTTATAATCAAAAACTTTAAACTTAGTAGAGATGTCATTAAGTGTCCGTGGTGCTGTTGCCGCACTTACAACCAGCATTACATCATCAACTTTAGCCACATCCAAATATTCTTTTATCTTGCTTAAGTTATCCGAATTTCTTTGACTTCTTCCCACTGTATCAATAAAAACAATATCTTTATCACTGAATTTATTTAATAGCTTTTTCATATCCCCAGGTTCATATGCTGCAGCCATCTCAATATCACTGATTTCAGAAAAAATTCTTAACTGATCTATCGCACCAAGGCGGAATGTATCGATTGTAATTAGACCGACTTTAAGTTTATGTATTATTTTAGAGATTACAGCAAGTTTCGCAATACAAGTTGTTTTACCTACACCGGTTGGACCTACCAGCGCTATTTTTACAGTTTTACCCTTCTTTACCTTAAATTCCTTTGTAGTTACCATCGAAGAAAGACTAGAGAGCAAGTACGATTCAAGATTTTTTTCTTCCACCAAACCGGAATAATTATCCAAATGTTTCACTATCTCTTTAACTATCGGTTTTTGAATATCTCTTTCCAAAAGAAGGTCTGAATATTCTTTTATTTTCTTATCAAGTTTTTCACTTTTAAATTGATGTTCGGGCTTTGGTTCACTAGCTGCTGATTCAATCTCTGAGCCGGTTGTTCTGTTTGATGAATTAAAGATTTTCTTATTAATCCCATCTATCTCTTTTTCGTAAATATTTTTTGATTCTTTTTTCATTTCATTATTCTTGCCGGAATTCTTTTTTATTATCTCATCGGCGCCGGCAGTAATTTCGAACATCTTCTTGGCATTGAATTTCCTATCGCCTTCAATAACACGCGTTCCAAGTATAATCGCATCACCGCCTAATTCCTCTTTCATCATTTCGGTAGCTTCTTTTAATGTCGGAGCAGTAAATTTTTTAATCTGCATTATCCACCTCTAACTTTCCAATAAATTCTATTTCAACATTAGCCGGAAGTTCGCTATATGAAAGCATAATTAATTCCGGGAAACTTGTATTTATTAAGCGATAAAAATAGGGTCTGATAGCAGCCGAAGTTATTAAAATCGGCTGATAACCTAATTTAAATATCTTTTCTAATTCACTTACTAATCTTTGGTTCAATCCGCGAAGCACTTGTGGGCTTAGACCAAGAGTAACTACACTATCTTTTTGAGATTGAAGCGATCGAGTGATCATAGTCTCTAATTGATCGCCGATAGCCAATGCATGAATTATGCCGTTTTGGTCTTTATAAAGATTAGCAATTGTATCCCCAATTGAATGTCTTACATATTCTGTAAGTACATCGATATTTTTAGTTGTTTTAGAATAATCGATTAATGCTTCTAAAATCCGTACTAAATCTTTAATAGGAATACCTTCTTTGAGCAATGATTGCAATACCTTTTGAATTGTACCAAGATTTAGAGAATCCGGATTAATATCATCGACAACCGCCGGGTATTCTTTCTTAAGGTTCTCAAGTAATTGTTTTACTTCTTGACGCGATAATATTTTATCAAAATTCTTTTTCAATGCTTCTTGTAAATGAGTTGCTAAAACTGAAATGGCATCCACTACTGTATAACCTAATAATTCAGCACGTTCCTTATCTTCATGATTAATCCAATAGCTTTGCAGATTAAATGCAGGATCGGTTGTAGGAATACCTGGAACTTGCTCATCAATCATTCCCGGATTCATTGCTAAAAAGCGATCAGGGTATATCTCAAAATCGGCAACTAGCGTACCTTTAATTTTAATTATATATTCATTCGGTGAAAGTTGTAAATTATCTCTTACTCTAACCGGAGGGACAAGTACACCATAATCTAAAGCAATCATTTTCCTAGTCGAAGATATTTTTTGGAATAAAGTTCCTCCTTGTTTTTCATCGACCAGACTAATTAATCCATATCCAATTTCCACTTCAATAGGATCGACCTGTAAATATTGTTCCACTTTTTCTTCGGCAGGCTCTGCTTCAATAGTCTCTTCTTTGGCTTTGCTTTCTGCTTCTGTTTTACTATCTTTTTTAGACACATAAGATGAAACGCCGAGAACTATACTTATAACTAAAAAAGGAATGGTGGGCATTCCAGGAATCAATGCAAAAAGAAATATAGCCCCTGAAACTGTACCAAGAACTCTAGGATTAGCAAATAGTTGCGTTTTTATTTGGAAATCGAGTGCCGTTCCGGCTGCACTCCTTGTTACCACAAATCCGGCTGCAGTTGCAATTATAAGAGCCGGAATCTGAGAAACTAAACCATCACCGATTGTTAAAATTGTATAAGTCTGCAAAGCATCAGAGAAACTTAATCCCCTTTGAAGAACACCAATAATAAAACCACCGAGAATATTGATTCCATTAATTACTAATCCTGCAACTGCATCTCCTTTTACAAATTTACTGGCACCATCCATTGCTCCATAAAATTCAGCTTCACGAGAGATTATATCTCTTCTTTTTCTGGCATCAGATTCAGAAATCAATCCCGTATTTAGATCTGCATCTATTGCCATCTGTTTTCCGGGCATTGCATCAAGGGTAAATCGTGCAGCAACTTCCGATATTCTGCCTGAACCTTTTACGATAACTATAAATTGGATTACGATAAGAATAATAAAGATTACAAATCCAACTACATAATTGCCACCGACTACAAAAGACCCAAATGATTCGATAACCTGTCCGGCATAACCATCTATTAAGATTAAGCGAGTGGAGCTGATATTTAGACCGAGGCGAAATAATGTAGTTACTAATAATAAACCGGGGAAAACGGAGATATCCAAAGGACTCTGAATATATAAAGATACAACTAAAACTAAAACTGCTAAAGTAATATTGATAGAAAGTAGAAAATCTAACATATATGCGGGAAGAGGAATAAGAAGAAGCCCGAGCATAAAGATTAATCCAAATGCTAAGAGAACATCGCTATTTTTACCGAAGATTTTCAAGTTATATTATACTTTTTCTCTTTTTCGTTTTCTTTAATTGGAATATATACGCCAAAATTTGTGCCACAGCTTTGAATAATTTTGCCGGAATAAAGTCCCCAATTTCGCATGTTTTATATAACGCACGGGCCAACTGTACATCTTCGTGCAATGGTACATTATTATCCACACCTAATTTTTTAATTCTTTGTGCTAATTCATCCAGACCTTTAGCTACTACCTTGGGTGCGGCATCCTTTTGTAGATCATATTTAAGAGCTATGGCTACGTGTGTCGGGTTAGTAATAATTACATCAGCGGTAGGTATATCCTGCATCATTCTGTTTCTTGCTGATAAAATCATTTTTTTTCTAATCTGTGACTTAACATGTGGATCACCTTCTTGTTGCTTGTTTTCCTCTTTTGTCTCTTCCTTAGTCATCATCATATCTTTCTTAAACTTAAATTTCTGGAATAAGAAATCAACTGTTGCTATGACAGTGAAGCATAAGACTATTTTCCAAATTAATGCAAAAGCCGAATCAAGCATAAAAGCGACCGTGTCATAGAGATTCAAATTTACTAAAGCAACACTATCTTCAATTAACTTTGCAATAATGAAATAAGTAAATAATCCAATTATGAATAATTTCACAAGTGATTTACCGAGCTCCATTATTGAATTAGTAGAGAAGAAGATTCTTTTAAGACCGGCGATGGGATTGAATTTACTTAATTTGAACTCAAAAACTTTTGGAGTGAATTTAAAACCAAATTGAGCAATATTACTTGCCAAAGCAGCTACGAAAACTCCCCCAAATACGGGAGCAAGAAGTGTGAAGAAGACTATCGTCCATTTCAAAAAATAAGTCTGGACAATATTTTGAGTCATTTTCATTTGAGCTATCGATTTTAATAGTTCAGATGTAAAATCCCCTATTTCACCCGCAATAAAACTTTTTGTAATAAATAGTATAATTAATCCTGTACCGAAAACAGCGAGGGAATTAATCTCGGTACTTTTAGCCACCTGTCCTTTCTCACGTGCATCGGAGAGCTTCTTACCGGTGGCTTGTTCGGTCTTTTCTTGTCCGCCATTATCTGCCATTATGCACCCATCGCTCTAATTAATTCAAGAAGTTGATATTCATACCCCTGCAATAAATATTTAACAACTAAAACATAAAATGGAATTACGGCTATGATAACTACTAATCCTAAGCCAATCTTTATTGGTTGCGTTACGAAGAAAACTTGGATATTCGGAATTACTTTTGCTATAATTCCTTCAGCAAGATGAACTAAAAAAAATGATACCATGATTGGAGAAGCAATTTTAACTGCAATCGTAAACACCATAAATGAGTATTTAATAAGAAGATTGACCACCGGCTCATTAATTGTGTATTTGCCGATAGGTATTGCCGCGAAAGAGGAAACCACCCCCGTAATTATATAATGATGTCCATTAATAATAAAAAATATCATCATTGCGGCATAAAAAAGTATTTCGCCCATTACATTGCCTTGAGTGTCATCTAATGGATTCATTACTTCAGACATCATAAGTCCCATATCAAAGCCGATCAAAAACCCGGCAAATGAAATCCCCCAGAAAACAAAATTAATAATGAAACCCATTATGATTCCGGTAAGCAACTCCTTAGCTCCAAACATTACGATTGCAATTAGGTTTTGATCAACTACAATTTTACCGGTATCGATAGTAAGGAAAACAATGTAACTAATGACCAATGAAAGTCCTATTTTGGCAAATATTGGGATTGCTCTATTACCAAAGACAGGGGCAGTGGAGAATACCCCGATAATTCGAATGAAAATTAATACAACTATAATAAAATCTTTTACTAATATGTCCGTCATTTCAGTACAGTTAAGAACATTGTAAACATTCTTGTTGTAAGACCTACCATTTTATCAATGATCCAAGGAAGCAGAAGGATAAACACTAAAATTGTTGCTATTAATTTAGGAACGAAAGTAAGAGTCATTTCCTGAATTGAAGTGGCTGCTTGGAAAATGGAGATAAAAATACCCACGACCAACGCAACTCCCAATAATGGTAACAAAATTATAAAGGATGTATAAAAAGCATCTTTTAAGATTTCTACAATTAATTCTTCAGTCATTTTAAGAAAAACTCCTAACAAGTGAACCAATAATTAAATTCCAGCCGTCAACAAGAATGAACAATAATATCTTGAAAGGAAGAGAGATCATCATCGGCGGCATCATCATCATACCCATCGACATTAAAATACTCGAAACAATCATATCCACCATAACAAATGGTACGAACATAAAGAACCCGATAATAAAACCTGCTCTTAATTCACTCAAAACAAACGCCGGAACAAGAACTAATGTAGAAACTTCATTACGATTAGCCGGTTTATCTAATTTAGAGAGCCCAATAAAAAGCTCTAAATCTTCATCACGAACATTCTTAAACATAAATTCACGTATCGGCTCTATTCCTTTATCATAGGCATCGTTTACGCTCATTTTATTTTCCATTAATGGTTTTAATGCAATATCATTTACTTTATTCCAAGTGGGAGACATAATAAAAAATGTAATAAAAAGTGCTATCCCCGCAAGTATCTGTGCCGGAGGCATCTGTTGTGTGCCTAATGCAGTTTTTAAAAAATGGAATACAATAATTATCCTCAAATATGCGGTTGTCATTATTACAATTGAGGGAGCTAATGAAAGAACTGTCATTAAAAGTAATATCTGAAGTGTTACAGATACATCTTCACCATTTTGAGCAGCTCCAACATTTAAATCTATTTTTGGAAAAGGGAGAGTTGTTCCTCCGGTAGCAGCTTGAGCTAAACTTGTTTCATTGAAAGCAAATAACAATAAAATTACAGATGTAAATAACAAAAGCTTTTTCATTTAATACCCATATTCTGCTTGAGTATATCTATGAATGACCCTTTCTCATTTAATGAAATATCATCGATTTCCATACTTTCATCATATTCATATTCTTTTAATAGAGTGATATTATTTTCGCTTATGCCAAGAAGCAAAACTTTGTCTTCCACCTTAACTACGCTTAGATACTTTTTCGGAAGAATCATTTGATTATTCATTACTTCTATTTTTAATAATTTTGATTTTTTTCCA
Source organism: bacterium BRH_c32 (assembly GCA_001516025.1). Lineage (GTDB taxonomy): Bacteria > Bacteroidota > Ignavibacteria > Ignavibacteriales > Melioribacteraceae > BRH-c32. The sequence goes on from LOEU01000024.1 coordinate 132,886, forward strand.
TTAATCGAAAAAGAGTATCTTTTTACTAAAATAAGTGCTCCGAATAAGAGAGCAATTAAAAGGATTAATGGAAACATTCCTTGTATAATTTCCCAAAATGACATAATTAATAGATATCCTTTAATCTTTGTGCCGGGTCAACGAGACTTGTGATTCGTATTCCAAAATGTTTGTCTATAACGACCACTTCACCTTCAGCAATTTTTTTGTTATTAACGAATACATCCACCGGTTCGCTTGCTAATTTATCAAGTTCAATTACATAACCGCGTTCTAATTCGAGAATGTCTTTAATTTGCATTTGAGTTCTTCCGAGTTCTATATAAATATTCATCTGAAGATCTTTAAGGAAACTAAGTTTATCATTTCCATTACCGGAAGTCCTCGTTGACTCGTCAAATTCTTCAAACTGTGCCAAAGAACCGCCTACGGGTTGGTCTTCATAATTATTTAATAATTCATCTTGTTCGCTCATATTATCCTCAGAGTGATTGTTTTTCGTCTAAAATTCTATTTGTTATTTTAATTGCTTTATGATTATTCATTGATCCGTATCTTCCTGTAAATAAAAGGCGATTCCCGGTTCTGATTTTATGGTCATCATCAATTTTTGTATTGAGTCTTATGATATCGCCTTTTTCCAAACTCAATAATTCATTTACCGAAAGAGAACTATTTCCAAATTCTACCTGAATCGGAATCTTTGTATTTATTAAATGATTTGTTACAACTTCTTTTGAAGTGATACCGAAATATTTTGTTGCTCTAATGGTGGAAAGTTTCTGTGATGTCATTTTTGCAAGTATATTATCGAATGCAAAAGTGGCAAAACACAAATTTATTAAATACGATTGCTCGCCAATCATTAATTCAAAAGAGATTAATAATACAGATTCACTTTGGGAAGTAATTTGAGCAAAATCGATATCCTGTTCAAATCGTTCAAGAATAAAATCCATTGTATCGATTGTTTGCCAAGATTTTTTAAGGTCATACATAATTCTATCAACAACTACTCTTAGAACTTTCTGCTCGATTGGTGTGATAACTTTTACTTGTTTTGAGCCCGTTCCGCTTCCGCCCAAGAGTTTATCGACAAAAAGAAATGCTAAATCATTATTAATTTCAAGTATCCCTTTTACATCAGTATCTTTAATTTCAAATGTGAATAAACATGCGGGATTAGATACTGAAAGCACATATTCTGAATAATAAATCTGATCAACCGAGGCAACATTAATTGTAACAGCTGTTTGTAGTTTAGTAACGAGAAAAGAGGAAAAGCTTTCACCAAAATTTTCGCATACACTTCTTATTACTCTAAGCTGATTCTTAGAGATTCTATTTGGTAAGCGAAAATCAAAAAGGACAGCTTCCTTTTCATTATTTGGCTCAATCTTTTGTTCCGTGCCGCTTTTTATGTTATTAAGCAGCTGATCGATTTCTTGTTGTGAAAGTATCTCTGCCATATTATTGTAAGATGTATTTACTGAAATAAATAGTATTTAGAGTTACTGCAGGAAGAAGTTCTCTTACTTTGCCTGAAATTTCTGTTTTAAGAGTATCGCGGTAAAGTGAATTACCCAGCTGTAAAACGTTTTTGCTGCTTAATATTGATATGATTGCGTCTTTTACTAAAATCTCTTTTGCTTTTAATTCCTGTTGATTTTGTTCTGTTTTAATATCAAATCCAATCGATGAAAGAAGGAATCTTTTTCCATCTGTTCCTGCAGGATTAATTATAAGATCATCAATTACATATACAAATTTGCCCATTTCCTCCGTACCCACCTCAACATTTGCTTCGTCTGTTACTTCGGCATATGTGGAATCGGCAGCAACTTCACTAGATGTGCCTTGCATTTTAGGAATAAGTACGTTTGCAGTTAAAAAATAAACTGCAATTAGCTGGATTATGAAAAGTGGTAATCCAAATAATAGTACTTTAATATTGAACCCTTTCCCTGATGAAGATTCAGTTTTTGCCTCGGGCAATTCTAAATTTTTTTCTTCGTCCAATTTATCTATTCTCTTATTCTTAGTTAAAAACACTTATAACTTTTCAAGAATAATGCCATGATAATATTTGACAAAAATGGGGTTAAAACGAATGATTGGTGATTTGAGTGGCTAATATTACGCAGTTGTGTTTAATTTACTCATCCCCCCGGGACAGCCGGGGGGGTAGAGTTGCCTCATAGGGCTTATCTGATTAAATTAGTAATCTCCTGAAGTAAGCTATCCGCCGTTGTGATTACTCTTGCATTTGCCTGGAATCCTCTTTGAGAAACGATCATTTTAGTAAATTCCTCTGATAAATCAACATTAGATTGCTCTAATGCGCCAGACTGCACTGTGGTATTTGTTTCTTCACCCAAGCTGCTAATTCTTGGTTCGCCTGAATTTGCATAAGCTGAATACATATTATCGCCTACGCTTATTAAACCATTCAAGTTATTGAATGTAGCAACCATGATTTGGGCTAAATTTTTAGAAGAACCATTTGAAAAAATACCTACTATGTTTCCGTATTGATCTATATTCATATTAGAAAGTGAAGCCGAAGGTGAACCGTTTTGTTGAAGAGCACTTACAACAGAGCTTGAAGATGTCTGTGTAACACCACTGAATCCTTCTCCGAAGTTCAAATCAATAATTGTGGTTTCTGCTCCGCCTGCCGGCATAAAAGTTAATTGTGGGTCATTTGGAGAGATGTTTGCACTGTCTATTGTTCCATCAGGATTAAAGAGGATTGTGCCTTGTGAATTTACTGCTTTTCCATCAATTGTACTTATTCCCGGAACTGAAGCCGTCCAATTCCATAAGTTATCATCAATCTTACAGAATTTTAATGTTACTTGATGATCGGTACCTAAAGAATCAAATACTGTTACCGAACCTGAAACAATATTTGGAGTTCTATTATTATCCGCGGATGCACTTACGGTATATGTACTTGAATTTTGTGTTAAAATTGTTCCGTCAAAGGTAAGATCAATGTTATTGGAAGGGACGTTAACTCTATTATTAACATCATCAAAAAGAGCTTTAGATGCTGCATTTAGTTCCCAAGAACCATTAGCAGTTTCTTCAAAAGTTAGATTGGCAATTGTGCCTGATGTAACCTCTGCTCCGTTTGGAACCACAGCATCTCCATTAGAATCCAATAACTCCCAGTTTAATGTATAAACATTAGCAGCTGTTTTTGTATAGCTTGTTTCTAATTTATATTCTTGACCATATTCGCTATAAACACTTACTCTAAGAGCAGGTGTTGAATCTCCTACTGCTAAGGCAGATGAATTAATATTGCCTCTTTGCATTACTTCTTGAGTTCTAGTCAAGTCTGAATTACTTTTTAGGTTACCTCCCCAGCTAATATTACTTGTGGAGATTGCAGGAAGTTTCATATTAGTATCGATTACGATATCTTGAAGATTATTTCCGGGAGGGATAACGCCATCTTCACTTGCTACTTTACCTTGAACAATTGCGCCATTTTGTGGACTTACTAATTTACCGGATGCATCAAAAATAAATGCTCCAGCTCTTGAAAAGAATTTCTGACCGTCGCTCTTTAGAACAAACATTCCATTTCCTTGTAGTGCTAAATCTGTAACAATACCAGTTCTTTCAAAAGTACCTTGATTCCAATTTCTATCGATGGAATTAACTTTCATACCTAGACCGATCTGGAAAGAGTTAGTACCGCCTGTTGAGCCGGTTGGGTTTGTACCTGCTTTTACGAATTGATTAAATGTATCGCTGAATGTTACTCTCGAACCTTTAAATCCGATAGTATTTACATTTGCGATATTATTGCCGATTACGTCCATCATTGATTGATGATTTTTTAAACCGGATACACCGGCGAATAGTGAAGTTAGAAGTGCCATAAAAAAACCTCCTTAGGTTCAATTCAGCGTCAGTCGGTCGGCTGAATCATCGAGCGTCCTTGGAAGGTCCCGCTCGTTTATTGTTTCTAGTTAATTAATTATCTTATTTCAAAAAGCGAATACTACACTGTCTATATTTGTAAAAACATTTTCGCTTGCATCACTTACTTCGATAGCCGTTACAACTGTTTTATTAGGGATGTTGACTATCAATGCTGTATTATCGAGAAGAACTAAAGAATCTTTAGCCCCTTTTAATTCAGCTTTATCCACTGCATTTTGTATTCTTGTCATTTCGCCTTCATTAAATTGGATGTTACGCGATTCCAATCTTTTGAGTGCATGATTAGAGAATTTTACTTTCTCTAATTCTTCTTTGAATATATCATTAAATGAAGAACGAACAGGATCATTCCTACGTACTATGGGCTCTTGCTCATGTACTATCGGTATAAAGGGAACAGAGACACCATTGATCTCCGCCATCATTTACCTCCATCACCCTGAGCATTTAATATCTCTAAGATTGAATCCGATTGATACAGCGCACCATTAATTACAAGCATAGTACCGGACTCGGTATATTTAACACCGTCGATCTTTCCTAATTTGTATGCTGATGCCGGGACCATCTTATCTCCATTTAATGCTGTTGCTTCAATTGCAAATGAGTAATTTCCATTTGCTACTTTTATACCACTATTATCGGATAAATCCCAAGAAAGTTTATTCTCTCCTTTAGAATTATCTGCATTTAATGTTTTTACTAAACGTCCGAACTCATTATAAATTTTAATTTCTACTGTTTTTGCATGTTCGGGAAGTTCATAGCCAATTTTTATTTCGCTTTGACCATTAACTGTTAATTCACTCCCCCCAACTTTTACCTCTTTACCAATCAAATTTGCGTAGAGAGTATTATTGATTGATTGAGTAAGAAAGTAATTAGCATCAACACTTTGTTTCATATAATCATTCAAATTAGTAAGCTGTTCGAGAGAACTGAATTGAGCCAATTGAGCAGAATATTGAGAGCTATCCATTGGATCCATTGGATCTTGATGCTTCAATTGTTCGATCATCAATTTTAGGAAATCATCTTTTCCTAATTCACTTTTATTTTTCGATACGTTTACTGTATTGTTAGAATTAAGTATGCTTGCTATTCCATCTGACATTTTATTCTCCTATGCTAAAAATTCGACAGTGCTATATCCCATTTTCCTGCGGGAATTGTCTTCTTTAGCATCTTCAATTTCGAAATTATTTTCATTCAACGAATTTTTCTTTTTGCTGTTTAAATTCTTATATGCTTTCTGTTCGCTATAATTTAGACTTACATTCAAACTGGAGACTTGAACACCGGATGATTGAATACTGCTCTTTAATTGTTCAATATTGTTCTGAACTATTTGTCTAACTTGTTCCGATTCAACCTCAATCTTAGCACTAACGCGATTCTCAATAAGATCAATCACTAGTTTAATTTTTCCTAGTTCATCGGGAGTAACTTGGAAAGTCATCGATTGAGTTTCCGGTCTTGCAAGAATTTTATTTATCTCTTTAACAATTTCATTACTCTTTATTAAGCGAATGCTATCTTGCATATTATGTAATTCGCTAAAGATTTTTTCCTTAGGTGCTTCTACTCTATCGATTGTGGAGTTTTTAGTAAATTGTTGTAAGTTTTTATCTGAAAATTCATTCTTGGTTCCGGTATCGGCTTTGGATTCAGATTCAGCTACTTTCTTTGTATTTGCAATCGTATTTTCTTTTTCGATTTTAATGGGATCTTCTGTTTTGTTATCTTTATTAGAATCAGATTTTATCGATTTCATCATTCCCGATATTTCAAATATTTCAAATTCCTTAGCCGGTTTGTTTATCGCCTTGTCTTCTTTTGGGGCAGATGATTCAATAATATTTTTTACTTCAATTTTTACTTTATAATCTTTTTCTTGAATTACATTTTTAACTTCTTTCGACTCTACTTCTTTATTACTCGATAGATTTTTTTCTACCGGAATCGATTCCTCTATATCTTTTGAATATTTTACTTTTTCAGTAGATATCGGATCACTGATTTTATTTACTTCCACAGTTTCTTTAGTCTTTACAGGAGAAGAATTTTTAACTGTTTCAAAATCATCAATCGAAGAATTAACGATCTCTGTATTTTTCTCAATTGGTACTTCTTTGTTAAGAACATTCTTCTCTACTGATTCCAAGTCCTTAGAAGTGTTTTCATTTTCTATCGATAAGACATCTTGCAATGGAGAATCTTTGATCAAAGTTGAAGTCTCTCTCGATGTTTTAGTTTTTTCTGCCGTAATAGTATTCTTAATCGGAGTCGGAATTTCACCTTTTACAGGTTCTTTAACGGGTGTTGCATTCTCAGTTTTTGCCGTTTCTTTGATAGGTGCTATTATCTCTACTTCTGACTCGCCTGCCCCTTGAATTTTTACATTATTTTCCATAGGTCCGGCTGGTTTCGCAGTGGCAATAGCTTCTTTAGTTACCTTTGGCTGCGCAATATTATTTGTAGACTTCTCTTCTTTAGATTCTAATACATTTGGAATTACTACTTTTTCATCCTTACTTTCCAACCCTGTTGCACTAGTTTTACTTTCATTTGCAGGCACATTAATTGTTTTTATGTCTTCTTTATTTTCAGAACCTACACTGCTTTTAGATACTTTGGATTTTGGTTCAACCAAATTATTTGCTTCTTTAATCTTAAAAGTGATATTCTCTTTTACATCGGTTTTTTCTGCATTACTATTAATTTCCGTAGTCTTTGAAGTGCTCTGTAGAGATGGTATTTTTTCACTTTGTTCAAAATCTTTAATAGTCTCCACTTCAACCGGAAGTTTGGAGTTAAGTAATTCAGTTTCTACTTTATTAGTTACTTTTTGAATAGACTCTAAATTTATTTTTTCACTGGATTCCTGAACTCTTACTGAGAAGTGCTTTTTGGGCATAGTAAGCTCAATGGGAGATTGTTTACTCTGTTTTAACGGAGCTTCAAAATATCCATTGCCTTCTTCATCTATATTTAAAAAAGTATCAGTTTCTACTAACTCTGTTGCGACTGGTTCACTTGGTTTAGTATTTACTTCTGAATCTATTGATTCGGGCTTACTTGGTGCTGAATCTGTTTGTTGATTGACACTTACTTTTGTATTAAGAATTTGAGACTTTGTTTTATTGACACCATTTTCCTTAAAACCATTTTCTTCTTTCAGTATTAATGTCTCGCTCTCTGAAGGATAATAATTATTATTTTCAACTTCTGATTTATTATTAATAATTATAGTACCCGAATTAGGTACAGAGTACTTGCTAGCAGGAGAAACAAATTCTGAATTGACAACTAAAGGTTTGTTTATTGACAAATCTGATTCAGAATTTGGAATTGAAGCAGTAACGACTACCGGACTTTCAACAAATTGATTCCTATTAAAACTAGTTGGTATTATTGTAACTAATACCTCTTTTGCTTCTGTTTTAATTTTAATTTCAAAAGAATATTCAGGTTTGGAATCAACCTTAGTTATATTTATTTCTTCGTATGAACCATCTTCAGGTAAGGTTAATTCCTTTGAAAAATTATATACAGGAGCAGTTATTTCATTGGAAGCTTTACTTACCGGTAATTCTACCTCGTTTGGCGAATTAGCTTCAATTTGTAAATTAGTATTTAATGGAATTTTCTTTACTTCCAAAGTTAAATCTTTATTAGCATCAAGAAGCTGTCTTATCTTATTTATTAATTCTTTTACCGTAGTTTTATCAAAAATGAATTCTTTATCGGTAATCTCTTTTTCAGTTACTAATTTAGATACTTCGCTTTGTTCCTCATTTACGGCAAGATTATTATCATTTTCTAATGAAGACAATATCTGTGATAATTCAGAAATTAATAGATCAGGCTTCTCGTCGGCAAACAAGTTTTGGGTTGATTGAGGGATTTCTATATCTTCTTCATAAACCTTGATAATATTAGAGAATAGAAATTGCTGTGATTCAAGCTTAGGGAAAGCAATTACCTGCGCATTATCTGCACTGTTAAGTTTATTAAGAAAAAGTGGGTTTAGATTCATTGTAAATTCATTATCCTTGTAGCAGCTTCCGGTTTTAATTCAGAGATTATTTCAGCCGCTTTCTTTTTTTTCATGGAAAACAATATCTCTCTTGCTATATTATCGGAATATCCTTGAATTATTTTAGCTGCTTTTTTCGTATCCATCGATTCATATAATTTTATGCTGTTTTTCATCCATGAATTATATGTGCTGTCCTTTTTAATTTGAGTATTTACTTTTTGTGTAGTATTATCCGGAACTATTGAAACAGCATTCGGCATAGATATTGATTTACCATTGCCTTTCTCTTCTTTTAGTTTTTTTATTTCAGCCAAAAGAAGTTTAAGTGAATCTAATTTCACCGGGTTCCTTTCTTCCACTATTGGATTTTCCGAAACACTGTTTTTTAATAACGAATCTATCTTTGCTTCGGTTTCGACAGGCTTAATAATCGATTTTGGAGATTCAGGTATTTTTAGTTTTGTAGTATCTGAAGCTACTTTTATAGTATGATCTGCGGGACTAAAATCAAATGCGAAAACATCCTTATATGCTCCTGCAGCGTAATACATACCACCTGATACTGCAATAAATGCGAATAAAAAAATTACGATATAAATTAGTTTCTCTTTCAATTTTCTTTCCTCACAAAGTTACTGATTGCGATCTCGTTCAACTGTTTTAATTCTTCTCGATTAGCGTCAATCATATATTCTTGTTTTTTATTTTCTTTTAATGTTTCTAGAATCTGAATCTCTTTTTTTCTTTCTCTTAATTCTTCAAACTTTTTTTCTCTTTTTGATTTAAGGTCAATTATAATATTTACGAAAGATTCCATTTGTCCGTCTAATTGTCGTATATAAGCTTTTGAGCTTTTATAATTAAGCGCTGATATTTTGCCTGCTCCTATCTCATTTTCCAAAGATTTGATATTACGTTTTAACTCATCAATTTTTTTATTTGCTGCATAAATTTCTTTTTCAATAATTGAGATATCTTTCATAATGTTTTTTTCAAATATCTCTTTTACTCTTACAATTGAATCAAATTGGAACTTGAACTTTCCCATAATTTATCAGCCGTTATTAATGTCAATAATTTGATTTAGTCTTTCAACTGTATCCGCATATAAAGCTTTTTCATAAATATCTTGTTTGAGAAACGCTTTAAGTTGCCCAATCTTGGAAATTGCTTTATCAATAGCCGGATTGCTCCCTTTGATATAGGCCCCAATATTTATAAGGTCTTCTGCATCCCTATGTGTAGAAAGAATTTCATTAAAATTCATAACCTTTTTGAAGTGATCGTGATCGACAATATCGGGCATTACCCTACTAACACTTTGAAGTGTATCAATTGCAGGATAATGTCCTTTATTTGCTAATTTTCTTGAAAGAACAATATGTCCATCTAAAATTGAACGAACTGCATCAGCGATCGGTTCTACCATATCATCACCATCAACCAAGACCGTATAAATGCCCGTAATAGAGCCTTTATCGGTGTTCCCGGCTCTTTCCAATAGTTTTGGTAGGAGTGCGAATACCGATGGCGTATAACCCTTGCTAGTAGGCGGTTCTCCGATAGTTAAACCTATTTCTCTTTGAGCCATTGCATATCTTGTAACTGAATCCATCATTAATAGAACATTCAATCCAAGATCACGAAAATACTCTGCTATCGTTGTACCTACATAAGCACCTTTCATTCTAACAAGAGGGGACTTATCGCTGGTAGCAACAACAACAACTGATCTTTTAAGACCTTCTTCACCCAAATCTTTTTCTAAAAATTCTCTTACTTCTCTTCCACGTTCACCAATTAAGGTGATCACATTTACATCTGCGCTGGTATTTCTTGCAATCATTCCAAGTGTTACACTTTTTCCCACGCCACTGCCCGCAAATATTCCAACTCTCTGCCCTTTACCGATAGTCAGCAATCCATCAATCGCCCTAACACCTGTTTGAAGCGGTGTCATTATTCTTTTTCTTTCGAGTGGGTTTGGCGGTTCGCGATACGCTTCTTTTTGATTTGAAAAAACAATTTCGCCTTTTCCGTCTATTGGGTTTCCAAGTCCATCGATAACTCTGCCAAGAAGCTCCTTACCCACAGGGACCGTAAAACCTTTTCCCGAAGCTCTAATCTCGCATGCAGGTGAAATATTATGTACTTCGCCAATTGCAATCGAAAGAACTTTACCTGCTTTAAAACCCACGACCTCTGCTTTACAGACTTCAATTCCATTTTGATCAATTATGGTACATATTTCTCCCATAACTGCATTTGGACCAATAGAGACAATAACTAAACCAACAACATCCACCACTTTACCATTAACTTTAAATGATTCGGCAGAGTTAATAACTCTCGAAAACTTTTCCATATATAGATCGTGAAGCGTCATTGATTATTATTTTCTTCTAATTTTCTTTTTAATTCATCTAATTGAGTCGTAATTCTCGCATCCACATTACCGATATCAGTTTCAATTAGACATCCCCCTTTTTCAATTCTATTATCACCTTCATAATTTATCTTGCTAAAAGAGCCGGTGGAGATAGATTCTTTTTTGTATTGATTAAGCTGCAATAAATCATCGGGATGAAGTTTAATTTTAACTTCATTGGCTCCGATAACCTTATTTATAGCATTCTTTATAACTTCATTTATAAAAGGTTCTTTGTTGATCTCTCTTTGGACAATTTTTTCAGCGACAATAAAAGCTGTATCGAGAACGATTTTTTCAAAAGCAGCTTCAAATTCTTCTGTCTTTTCGCTGAAAGAATTAATCAAATGATAAACTTCTTCATATTTGCGATAAAGTTTATCGGAATAATCCTTTTCTAATTCAATTTTTATTTTTTGCTGCCCTTCTTTAATACCCTTAATATAGGTTTCTTCCAGTTTCTGCTTAATAGAGACAGAATCTTGCACTTCCTGTATCGGTTCTGATGAGAAGCCTTTTATATTAATTTTAGGAGCAGAGTTCATTCTTAAAATGCTAGACATAAACTTCTTCCGGTCCGCCTCTTAGGTTCAATGAAATTTCTCCATTTTCTTCAAGGGCTTTAATTACATCAATAATTTTTCCTTGAGCTCCTTCTACCTCTTTTAATTTTACCATTCCCATATATTGTAATTCTTCTCTAAGAAGATCAGCAGCTCTCTCGGACATATTCTTAAATATTTTTTCTTTTAATTTATCTTCCGAAATCTTGAGAGCAAGAGCAAGGTCTTTTCTATCTACTTCTCTAAGTATCTTTTGAATATCTTTATCAGAAATATTAATAATTTCATCAAATATGAACATAAGTCGTTTTACTTCATAAGTAATTTCAGGGTCAAGGTCTTCCATTTTTGTAAGTATGTCTTTAGTTAAAGTAACACTCAAACGATTTAATATACCTGCGAGGCATTTAGAACCGCCAAGCTTACCAACTGATTGACTCATTGAAAGTCCGGCGATATCATCTACCACATGTTCAATCTGTTTTAAGGTTTGAGGAGCGATTTTACCTAGAGTAGCTATTCGATGTGCTACATCAATTCTAAGATCTTCGGGCAATTCTTTAAGCGCATTAGCTGTTTGATCCGGGCTTAATTGAGAAAGGATCAAAGCCATCGTTTGAGGATGTTCCTTATTAAGGAAATTGATTAATTGAGCTGGTTCCGCCTTCTTCAATACATCAAAACCTTTTATGGTAGTTAATCTTTTTACTTTATCAATTATTTCGCGAGCACGAGAAAGCCCGAAAGTTTTCTCCAATACTGCCTGAGCATAATCGATGCCTCCTTCTAAAACATACTCGCGGGCAGTTACCATTCCATAAAATTCAGAAACAACATTATCAACTGTTTTAGCCGGGATATTTTTGACTTTAGATATCTCTGCCGATAATAATTCAACATCGACCGGATCGAGAAATTTAAAAACAGATGCAGCAGCTTCGATATTTAAAGCAACCATCATTAACGCTGCTTTTTGGATACCGGTTACTTCCGATACCATATCTTTAAGTTTCAATTCAGATTTCATCTTCATGCATCCACGCATTTATAAGTTTGGCTGCATCCACAGGATTCTTGGATACATAATTAACTATTTTTTCCTGTTGATTCTTTTTAACTAATGCTTCTTCAGAGATTTCATCTTCCAAATCACCTATGGGGAGATTTTGTCTTTTTCTTTGATACGCAAGCTGCGCAGCAGCATTACTCTTTTCAATTTTTATATTCATTGCCGGTACCGGTGGTGGCATTGATATATCACCTCCGCCTGCATTATATGTCCCAATAATTATTTTTTCATTCTTTAATTTTTTCATTAAGCTTTTTAAAACCAATATTGATGAAACAATTGCGACTAAAATGAGAACTAGATTAATATATTGATCAACCTGTGGTACCAAACTTGCCTGATCTTCTAAATCTAAATTGTCCGGTGGTTTCACTTCAAAAGGAATGCTAACTAATGAGAATTGATCATTTCTTTGCAAATCTAAACCAACTGCATTTTTAACTAAATTTTCCAGTTTTTTTAATTGTTCTTGTGATCTTGGTTCAAATACGATTTCTGTTTTTTCTCCATTTTTAACTTCTTTTGCAACGTCATTAATAACTGCTGCAACGCTTAATCGGGATATATTGCCGCTTCCTTCTACTACCTTTTGGATTGTTTTATTTATTTCATAATTCGTTACTATATTCTGATTGGTCGCACTTGTAGAATCCGAATAACTTTTTCCTTCATTATTAGTTTTTACAGTCTGCTCACTAATAGCAACCTGTGAATCAGGGTCATACTGTTCCATTGTTTTTTCAACTTGGTCAAAATTAATATCTGCATTTATTTGCACCATCGCATTACCAACACCAAGCACATTATCTAAAATTGATTGTGCTTTATTTGCAAGATATCTTTCTACAGTTTGCTTAATTTCGTATTGTTTATTGGAAGCAAATGCCAATGGACCTTCTTCGGTATCGGACGAAAGAATTCTTCCGTGTGTATCGATAACAGATACTTTACTTACCGGAAGTCCTTCGACACTGCTGCTGACCAGGTTTACTATCGATAGTATATTTTCTTTGCTCAATCCTCCGTTACCTTTCAATTTAAGGACAACAGATGCAGTAGGTTCTTTTTCGTCTTCTTTGAATATTGATTTTTGAGGTATAACGATATGAACACGCGCAGCTTGAACTCCATCTATTTGACCAATGGTTCTACCTATTTCTCCTTCGAGAGCACGTTTGTAATTTAATTTTTGCATAAATTCAGACATACCCATGTTGGCTTTATCGAATATTTCATATCCAATCATGCCCGAACTTGGAATTCCCTTCCCGGCTAAAGAAAGACGTGTTTCATATAATTTTTCTTTGGGGACTTTAATTGTTTGACCATTATCTTCAATTTTATATAAGATTTTTTGACTTGAAAGATGGTCTATTACTTTAGATGCATCTTCAGCCGCAAGTCCTGAATATAATGTAGAATAACTTGGTTCATTTAACATAAAAAGCATTGAAACAAGCAAAACACCGGTAAGCAAAATTCCACCTACCATCATAAATTTTTGCTTTGGGTTTAGCTTATTAAATATTCCTAGAATCGCTTGTAATGGATTTGAGTTCATTTTATAACGGAATCCTTGTTAATTCTTTATACATGTCTAAAGTTTTATTTCTTATTTCCATAAGAAGGTCCAAACTTGTTTTGGCTTTTTCACCTGCTAGCATCACTTCATGAAGTTCAATACCTTCGCCGGATACAAACCCTTCAATTGCTTTTGCTGAGTCTGTTTGTGCTTTATTCACATCATTAATTACATTCATTAATGTATTACCAAATCCTTCTGCGGGTGCAGTTTTTTTTTCCATATCTGCCATCGGATTCGACATTATTTTTGACAGTCTCTCAATATTCATACTAGCCTCTCCTATCTAAAAGTGAACCAACCGAAACGCCCGTAGCTTTACCGCGTGCATTATAAAATTCATAATTCATAATTTCTTTCTGCTTCTGAGGATATGCTTCAGCAAAGTATTTTTTTTCTTCGCCCGAAATTTCCGGACTATTCAAAGAAAAATTCTCTTTAACTGGCTGTGTACTTCTAATATTATTTAACGAATATGTAGCGGCTTGATTAGGAATAATTTTCATTCTATATCTCCAAAGAATCTTTTATCATTTGCTTTGATGAAGTTAGAGCAGTTAGATTCGCTTCATAACTTCTTGATGCTGCAATCATATCGACCATTTCATTAATTATATTAACGTTTGACATCTCGACGTAACCTTTATCATCTGCATCCGGATGCTCTGGCATATAAACTACTTCACCCTTATTATTATCTATTTCTTCATTTATAGTTACATCACTTTTCATTTCTGGTAAATTAATTTCGCCTTGATTTTGCAGTGAAAGGTGATTTTCATTTGACTTCATTAATTTAATTGATTGGTTCTCTAATCTTAGGTTTGAGGCAAATGAAGATTGTTCGGTTTTCACATTCAGCATTTTTCTTTTATATGGCGTTCCATCCGCATTGCGAACTGAATCTGCATTAGCAATGTTTTCTGAAATAAGATCCATCTTTTTTCTTTGGATGCTCATTCCTTTAGAACTAATACCTAAGCCCAAAAAACTATTTCCTATTTTCATACTCTACCTCCACCTTTTATTACATTTTGGATCAAGCGGTAATATTCTCCCGATTTCTTTGATGCGAATTTAAATCGGAGTGTATTTTCCGCCAATTGGGACATTTCATCTTCGATATTTACGTTGTTAATACCCGATGTTTCTTCTGATTCTTTATCAAAAACTACATTGAATTTTTCTGACTCAGAACCTGTATTTGTAGTTCCTATATGTTTTGAATTTTCAGTTTTAAGAGTGGATTGGATATTGCTTTCAAAGATGTTTTTAAATTCTACTTCTTCTCTTTTATAATTTTCTGTACCTACATTGGCAATATTTTTAGATATGACTTTATTTTTTACTGCGCAATAATCGAGTAAATTTTCAAGTAATTTTATTGTGTTTGCCATTTTCCATCCGGAATTAATTTATACTATCTATTCCAAATGGAATGCCAAAAAGAAATGGGGTTTTTACACTGTTTTTAAGGGGAAATTGAAGTTAAATGGCTAAATATGTACATCTGGGGTTTATTATTCAGAATAATCCAGCATAATGCTTTTAGTCATTCCGCATGAACATACAAATTTTATCTCTTTAACGTTGTCGTTAGCATCCTTTTTGAGATATATTTTTACGTCATCAAAATCTTCATGTTCTAGCGTAATTTTAGTAATACCTTTCATGGATATATCTGTGGATTTAATTAAATTTCCACTTTTTTCGGAGTTTTTAGAAAAAACGTCTTTATATAAATTATCTTCAAATTCACTCATTATACAACTACCTTATTAATCATTTCAGGAATTTTTTCTAAAGGGAGAATTGAATCGGCTAATCCTGCATCAACAATCGCTTTAGGCATACCGTAAACTACACAACTTCTCTCCTCTTGCGCAATAGCATATCCGCCAATACCCTTTAATCTTTTAATTGCCTCATAACCATCTTTACCCATACCCGTCATAATAACCCCAAGCGTCTGTTTACCGTAAACTTCAATAACCGAATTAATCATTACATCGACTGAGGGTCTATGTAATGTATATGAGGGTTCTTCGGAGATCTCAATAATTGAGCTGGCAATACTCATTTTTCTGACAGTCATATGAAACCCGCCCGGAGCAATATAAACGAAACCATTTTCTACTTTTTCACCATGTTCGGCTTCTTTAACTGTAATATGACTCATGCCGTTTAATCTTTCCGCAAGAGATTTAGTAAAGCGTGGAGGCATGTGCTGAACAATAAAAATAGGTATTTTTATTCTTTCAGAGAAAACAGGCAATATCTTTTGAAGAGATAACGGTCCCCCGGTAGAAATCCCGAGAGCAACCGCTTTATATCCAACCCGAGGAATATCAGCCATTGCAGCTGCCGGAATATTTACCGATGTCGGTCGGCTAAGTGCACGAAGTCTTTTTAACCTATCATTAAGCTGTCTCTGTTTTACAATTTCTTTTACTTTTTGGATTAAATCTTCTTTAATCTTTGTGATATTTATGTTTACGTATGATAATTCTTTTGGAATAAAATCAACAGCTCCGAGTTCTAATGCTTTAAGAGTGGAATCTGCTCCTTCAGTAGTAAGCGAACTAACCATTAAAACAGAAGTAGGACATTCAGCCATAATTTTCTTTAATGCAGTAAGTCCGTCCATAATTGGCATTTCAATATCAAGGGTAGCAATATCAGGTCTTAATTTTTTAATCATTTCATAGCCATCAAGACCATTGCGTGCAGTACCCACTACCTTTATATCAGAATCACTTTCTAGCATTATAGAGAGCGATTTACGCATAAAAGCAGAATCATCAACAATTACAACTGAAATTTTATTCAACAAGACTAAGTTCCAATTTATTTAGAAGTTCATTAATATCAAGAATAATAACAACTGTACCATCACCCATTATTGTTGAACCTGCAATACCTTCAATTTTTCCAAGATAATCACCAAGTGATTTGATAACAACTTCCTGCTGCCCAACTAATTCGTCAACTTTAATACCGAATCTCTTTTCCCCGATACCAAGTTCAACGATATACTGCCATTCGTTTTCATTTTTATCACCGATGATTACGCCATCAAGTAAATTTTTCAAATCAATAATCGGGAGTACGGTATCACGTAAATTAATTACTTCATTTCCTCTTATAGTTTCTATCTGATCTTTATTTACTCTGATAACTTCAATAACCGAATGGAGTGGAACTACCATAGTTTGCCCGACAGCTTTAACAATCATGCCCGAAATAATAGCAAGAGTAAGAGGAAGTTTGAGAATAATAGTAGAACCAACACCTACTTCGGATTCTACTGTAATTGAGCCACGCAATCTCGCTACGTTAGTTTTAACAACGTCCATACCCACACCTCTGCCTGATACGTTAGTAACAACTTCGGCAGTTGAGAAACCGGGATGGAAAATCAAGCTATAGATTTCTTGCTTTGTTAATTCTTTCGATTTCTCTCTTGATAGAAAACCTTTTTGAATTGCCTTCTCTTTAATAATTTCAGGATCAATTCCTTTACCATCATCTTTAATTCTTATTACGATATTATTGCCTTCATGTTCAGCAGAAAGAACTACCGTACCTTTACGAGGTTTACCATTTCTTTCTCTTATCTCCGGCAATTCAATACCATGATCAACAGAGTTACGAATTAAGTGAACCAGTGGATCATTTATTTCTTCAATAAGGTTTTTGTCCACTTCGGTATCTTCACCAAAAATAGTAAGTTCAGCTTCTTTATTTAATTCTTTGCATAAATCTCTTATTACTCTAGGAAATCGATTAAAGATTTTCCCGATCTTAACCATTCTAAGTTTCATTACAACTAGCTGCAATTCAGTGGTCATTAAATCGATCTGCTTTGTAGCATCAGCAAGATTTTTAGCATAATTAGTTCCCTCATATTCTAATGAAAAAAGAGAATTAACTTGTGCGAGACGGTTACGTCCAAGAACTATTTCGGAAGCAATATTCAGGAGCGCATCCAATCTATTTACATCCACCCTAATTGTATTATCAGCTTTCTTAGTTTCATTAACTTTTGCGGCAATTTCATGGTGTTGTTCTTTAACTTCGGGAGTCTTAGATTGTTGAATTACCACTTCGGGTTGATTTACAATTTCAATTTTTTCTTCCTCCACATCTATTAATTCTTCATCCGGAAGGAATTCATTTTCTAAATCGATTACATTCTCTTCTTGTTGTATTTTTTGGAAATCCTTAAATTCAGGAAGTGAATTATCTTCTTCTATTTTAGCACCATTATTCATTTTTGCAATTACAGCCAAAAGCATTTCAGAAACTTCGGTTATATCTAAATCTTCATTCTGGTCATCTTCAATTTTAGCTAATAATGCTTTTATCTTATCATAACCATCAATTATAGCATCCATTAAGGCAGTATCAAGTTTAGCTTCTCCCTTTCTCAATTTATTAAGGATGTCTTCGCATTTATGAGTAACCTGAGGAAGTTTTTCTAAACCAAGAAATCCTGAGGTACCTTTGATTGTATGGAAAGATCTAAAAATTTGATTTAATAAGTCGGGGTCTTCCGGCTTTCTTTCTAATTCAATCAAGTCAACATCTAATTTTTCGAGAATTTCCTTAGTTTCAAGAAGAAAGCTTTCAACAATCTCCTTCATTTCAGGATCAATTAACATAGGGTTTTGCATAATCTTATCCGTTATTTAGCAAATAGTTTGTCGATTTCTTCTTGAGATGTTTTCGTATTTTCTAAAACAAGCGTATCGACTAAATCTTGTTTTTCGGTTGATCTATCATAACGTGCATTTTCGTTAAACGTTCCATCGCTAAAAGCATAATCACTATCTTGTTCTGACACAGAAGCCGGATCAAATGTTGGAATAGGTCTATCTTGCTGTTTCCCAAGTTCAAATAATAATGAAGATAATTTATTCTGAACAGAATCAATAAGATGATTTACAGAAGCCAACTGTTGTGCAGTTATATCCTGAACTTGAAGTGAAATTGTTATTCTTGAAGAATCATTTTCTATTTTTGACACGACTTCATTAAGAACTTTTATCTTTTCACTATTTTCTTCGTTCTTTAGTTCTTCCAATCCTGTTCTTATAGTAGAAAGATCAAGAAACATAGCATCAATAATGTCAAGTATTTCGCTTGTTGCAATTTCATTAGCACTCGTTACACTATTTATTTGAGTAGAAGCTTTTGGTATTTTACTTGTGCTATCCTGAATAGAATTATTAACATTTTCTAATAGAGGAACTACGTCGCTCATAAAATCGATAATTTTTTGAATTACGGGTACAATTTTTTGACCAAAAACGAAAAATTGTTTTAAGTCGCCTAATTTAGAAAAGACGTTTTCCATATTGTTTTTAGACTCCATTTGTGCTCCTGCTTAAATACTTGCTAAAATTTGATCGATCTTTTCGCGTAAAATTTGAGGCGTAAAGGGCTTAACTACATAGTTATTGACTTTTGCCTGTAATGCCTCAAGAATATCTTCTTTAAGCCCTCTGGTAGTAACCATCAAAATGGGGAGCTTACCATATTTATCATTTGATCGAATTGAACGAACCAATTCCAATCCGGAAACTTCTGGCATATTCCAGTCAGTAATAATAAAATTAATTGCTGTATCAGAATCGAGTTTGGTTAATGCTTCTCTTCCATCACCGGCTTCAACGAAATCGTTGTATCCGATAGCTTTAAGAGAATTTGCGACAATTCTGCGCATTGTAGTGGAATCATCAACCACTAAGAATTTTTTTGGTGTCATTTTTTACATTCCTTTAATTCAAATATTTAGATACTTCATACAAAACTCTTTTTGGATCAAATGGTTTTATCAAATAAGAGTTAGCTCCGCATTCTAATCCTCGTTGAATATCATCATTACTCCCAAGAGACGAAAGAACTATTATCGGTAATTCTTTTAGATCAGAATTATTTCTAACAATATTTATCAACTCAAATCCATCCACGTTAGGCATATTCAAGTCTGTTATTAATAAGTCAATCTTATTAGTAGGCAGCTTTTCTAATGCTTCCATACCATCAGAGCAGGAAATGATGTCATATCCTTTAACTGTCAGAGCGACAGAAACAAACTTCCTAATTGTAGGAGAATCATCAGCCACTAAAATTACACGTTTCATTAAATACTACTCCTTTTTATATCCAACTGTTTTAGGAAAACTAACTACGTTGAATGCTTTTGAAATTCCTTGTAATGTTTCGGAATAACCGATAAATAAAGTTCCGCCTCTATTCAATGAATTATATAGATGGGAGATTACTTTTATTTTAGATGCTTGGTCAAAATAGATTAATACATTTGCACAAACAATGATGTCAAAATTAAGCATGGTCTTCATCATAAAGTCATCATAAAGATTCATTATTTTGAATGAAGCCATTTTTTTAATTTCAGGGACTACTTGGAAAGTACCGCCTCCGGTTACAAAATACTTTTTAAGATAATATGGGGGGCAGTTTCGTATTGAATATTCCTTATATAGTGCCTGATTAGCAGTAGCAACAATTGAAGAGCTAATGTCAGTACCGATTACTTCTAATTCCATTTGTGGATATTTTGGTTTTATTAGATCTTGAAAAACCATAGCAATTGAATAAGCTTCTTCGCCGGATGAACTTGCAGCGCTCCAAACCCTAATCTTATTGCTTTTTCCTGCTTTCTTCGCAATTATTTCCGGGAATAGTGTTTGTACCATTGCATCCAATTGAGGCTGATTCCTGAAAAAGAATGTTTCATTTATTGTAATTGCCTCATAGAAATATTTCTTCTCGTCACTCATTAAATTTCCGGCACTCTTAAGAAGAGCAAAATATTCTTCATAAGTCCGAAGACCTAAATAATTAATTCTGCGCTGAAGCCGGCTTTCCAATAGATATTTTTTATTATCCTGAAAATAAATACCGGTATTAGTATAGATATATTTCCGAATATCCTGAAAAAGAGTTAGGGACATATAGAGTTGTTTCGGTACACTACTTGCTAATGTTTGACTTAGATCAGGCAGTTTAAAATCTGATAATTGGCTCATATTCTTATCTTTAAATAGGATGAATGTTATTGTTAGTTTTAGAACTTAAAATTTCCGCTGCCCTTTCTTTTACCATCTCTTCAGGGTCATTGGAAAATTTTTCTATAAACCCAGTTACATCAGGAGAATAGATATTATCCAATATCTCTAATAATCTTAATCGGTTCCATAAATTTTCGTCGACTATCATCGCATCAATAAATAGAAGGGCACTTTCTGTATCCAATAAAAAGAGTAATTCCATCGCGGCTCTTCTTACTTCTTCATCGTGATAATTCAGACAGTCGCTTACCGCATAAACAATATTTCTTTTTTGTACTAATTGGAAACTTTGTTCCGGTAACTCATTAATTGTATATTCTGCCACACTTAGGAAAAGATTCAATATATTAAGTAAGTTTTCAGGTTTACGACCGACTATTCTTGGGAATTCATCAAAAAGATAATCTGTATTGCGATACATTTTTGACTTTATAATTTCATCTAATTCATAATCCTCGCCGAGGAATTTAAGAGAAGTCATTAGAATATCTTTATCATTAAATACATTAATTAGCGAGAGGGCAATTTTTTTATGCTCCGGATTTCCTTCCTGAAGTGTGTACATAAGAAGGTTCTTCATTCTATCATCAAATGGAATATCGAGATCAAATTTTTCTTTTAACAAAAATAGGGATGTAATAAGAGGCCATACAAGCGGACCATGAATTTCGGCAACTTTTTCTAATAAGAAAAAAAATGTTTCGACATCTCCCATAGCTCCAAGACTTTCTAAAATTGAGTATTTAATCAGATCATCTTCCTGCGGGAATTTTTCTATTAAAAAATTAAGGGCTTTCTGAGAGCCAATCTTTCCAAGTGCTTCTACTACTGAAGGCACATATAGTTCATTACGACCATAGAGGAGAAGTAAAATATCGACTGAATCTTCATATCTGATATTTCCAAGTGCTTCTATGCAAGCTAAGATTACATTATCATTCTCATTGGAACTTAATACCGAAAGAATATGACTCACCGCATTTTCATTTCCGATCATTCCGAAAATATCTATAATAAACTTTTGGTCGTCGTCATTTTTCCCGATACTATACTCAGTTAAAGGGTCAATTACATCTTCGCCTACCTTAATAAGTACTTCACCAACTAAATTTCTTAAATGAATCTTATTAGATGATATGAATGGTGCTAATTTTAAAGGTGCTTCTCTCGGTTTCTTTGATGTGATAACCATTGCCGATGCATTTCTTACACCCTTATCTTCGTCCTCGATTAATGAACAAATGAAATTGCAATAATCATCTACATTATCGATTAACATCATTTCGTCTAAATAGTAAAGTTTATCATCGACCGATAGAGATTGAATCTCTTTTAAATCGATATTTTTGTTTTTAATATTTTCCGGAAGCATTTTCTCTCTTATTCTTGTTTAGAAGTTATTTTCAATTAACGTGCCTAATTTTTTTTCCCTTTTTACCTCTTTTTCAATCATTCTCATGAAAGGAGTGTATATTATTAGCCAACTGTAAATTAATCATCACAGACATTATCGAAGATTTATTGATTTAATTTAGTTTTTTTAGAAAATATTAAAGTTTTTTTTTTTTGTGCCGATAATATGTCGGGACAAAAACTAAAATATTATTAATAAACAGATAATTTAATGAACGATCGGGCAGCAGAAATAAATGATCATCTTCAATCTGAAGTTGAAGATTCTAAATTTCTTTTAGAGAAGATAAAAGATCTCGAAAAAGAGATTGAACAATTAGTTGCCGATAAAACTAGCAAAGACCTATTTATTTCTGTAATCGCGCATGATCTTAAAAGTCCTTTTCAGGGATTATTAGGAATAAGTGATCTCCTTCTCTCTTCATTGGATCAGATAGGAAAGGAAGAAGTAAGAGAATATATCAATTATATGAGAACTTCTATTGATAGTATTTATTCGATGGTGGATAAATTGCTTCAATGGAGCAGAGTATTGATAGACCAGATGCATTTTAAGCTAACCAATTGTAATTTATATGAAGTTATGAGCAGCACAATTTTGCTATATAGTACTGCTTTAAGAATAAAGGAAATTACCATTTTAAATAATATTGATATAAATTCGTATTGCTACTCTGATGAAAATATGTTGAATACGATTTTTAGAAATTTACTTTCTAATGCAATCAAATTTTCATCTAAAGGAAGTGCAATCGAAACAGGCTCTACTAAGACTGAAAGTGCAATTATTGTATGGGTAAAAGACAATGGGGTCGGGATAAGTAATGAGAATAAAAAAAAATTATTCCGACTTGACCAGCATTTTTCCACAACAGGCACAAACGAAGAAACCGGAAGCGGTCTTGGGCTTTTGCTTTGTAATGAATTACTAAAGAAAAACTCAGGTAAAATTTGGTTTGAATCTGAATTGGGCTCCGGATCTGTTTTTTTCATTTCTCTTCCTTTGTATAAAAATGAGTTGGCAGATGAAAGAGATTAACAAAATCACAAATATTGATCCGATAGAAAAAAAAGGTACAGAGATTATTAATACTCTTTATTCGACAGCATTCGAAAATTTATCAGAACCAATAATAGTTACTTATAAAAGTAACATTCTAATTTGCAATACAGCATTTCGGATATTATTTGGTTACAAATCGGCAGAACAAATAGTCGATCATTCCCTCTTGGAATTTATTGCACCCTCGCACCGCGAAAAACTTTTTGACGTAATCTTCCGTGATCCGAAAATCGAAGAAAACTTTATTGATTTCGAGACAAAGGGTGTAAAGAAATGCGAAACTCAATTCGATATTGAACTCAAAGTAAAATATGCCGTACATGATTCAGAGATGTATGAAATAATTTCTATAAAAGATCTTAGCGAAAAAAAATTAGTAAAAGATCAGATCAATAAATTATCCCGTATTGTAGATCAAAGTTCTTCAATGATTATGATTACCGATCCAAACGGAATGATCGAATATACGAATCCAAAATTTTCTGAAGTTACGGGTTTCGATTGTGAAGAAGTATATGGTCAAAAAACAAACTTTCTTAAATCGGGCTATCACACAGACGAAGATTATAGAGAGATGTGGGAGAGAATTTCTGAAGGGAAAGATTGGCGCGGTGAATTTAAGAATAAGAAAAAGAATGGCGATTATTACTGGGAACATTGTGTTATTACTCCTATAAAAAATGACAATGGCGATATTCAACATATACTTGCAATAAAGGATGATATAACCAATAGCAAAGAGATGGAGTTTGAACTAAAGCGCGCATTAGATTCTGCCGAAGAAGCAAGCAAGCTAAAATCGAACCTTCTCTCAAATATGAGTCATGAGCTTAGAACACCACTAACCGGTATCATCGGTTTCTCAAGTCTTTTAAGAGATGAGCTGCTTGAAGAAGACCACATTGAAATTGTAGATAAAATTCTTAAATCGGGCAAGAGATTATTAGTAACACTAAATTCAGTCTTAAATTTATCCGAGATTGAATCGGGCACATTCCCTATTACTCTTAGTGAATGTAATCTTGCATCTTTCACTCGTTATCTCTTAGTTAATTATGATAAGACAGCTGCCGAAAAGAATCTTAGTTTCAGTTTCGATGTAATTGATGAAGAAATAAATGTAATGATAGATGAGACTTTATTTAAGCAGATATTAATGCACATTACAGATAATGCGCTTAAGTTTACAAATGAGGGTTCAATAACTATCCAAATAACTTCTGAAAGAAACGAACTAAATGAACTTTATGGAGTTGTAAAAATTGTTGATACAGGAATAGGTATTGATTCATCCGACCAACAAAAAATATTTAGAGAATTTAGGCAGATTTCGGAAGGTATAAGAAGAAATTTTGAAGGTAACGGTTTAGGGCTGGCTGTAGCCAAGAAAATGGCTCTATTGATGAAGGGAGATATTAAAGTAAATAGTCAACTTAATGTTGGTTCTGAATTTTCGATTATTTTACCGGGAGTTTCAACACTGCCAAACTTAACAACAAAGGCATTCCGATTTAATAGAGAAATCAGCAAAAAGACTGCACCCCCGAAAGAGCGCCCATTACCAAGAATATTAAGTGTGGAAGACAATCCTCTTAATAATGAATTAGTAAATCTTTTTTTGCGAAAAGTTTGTAATGTGGATACAGCCCTTAACTATGAAGAAGCATTAGAAAAAATTAATGCTAATATGTACGAGACGGTGCTTATTGATATTAATCTTGGAGCCGGACCTACCGGACTTGATTTAGCAAATGAAATAAAAAAAATTGAAGAGTATCGTAAAGTCCCTCTAATAGCTTTAACCGGATATGCGTTATTACATGATGATAAAAAATTAATGGGAGAAGGCTTCGATCATTATTTATCAAAACCTTACGAAAGAGAAGACCTAATAAACCTCGTCCTAAAAGTAATTAATTATTAAAAAAAACGACTCATTATAATAAAGGAAAAGCCGCTTCAATGAAACGGCTTTTTTATTAGATTGGTCTAGAGGATTTCGGGCTTTAAATTTATATAAATAATTTCTTTCCTTTATTAATCCATCTTCGGCATTTTAAACGAGCGGCAGCATATAAGATACTGTTTAAGTCGCGCAGTACAGTAGAATTTTCCTTAACTAGAATTTCTCTTGTAATTGCTGCTTCAGAATCAACAAGCAATATTCTTCTAAAGCTATCTTCTTTGATTACACTTATATTCATCTCAATGCCACTTTTTATATAATTAGCAAAACTAATGCCACCTTATTATCGTATAATAAGACGCATTGTTTAGTGGAAAGTGCCGTTAAGAGTAAAAGTTACGTGTTAAAAATTGACAAATGAGGAATATTAGCCAATCAAACATGAGCAAAAACTAACTGTGAGACTTGTTAAAGCGTGGCAAATAAAAACCTTAGCAAATTTAAAATGTGCCAAAAGCTTCTGAAGGAAACTGTTTAAGCTTAGCAAATATAATAAATTAGCCAACTTGCTTGCTGACTTCTATACCCAACTGCTCCATTCTGTAACGTAGTTTTGAGCGAGAAAGTCCAAGAATCTTAGCTGCCTGCACCTGATTGCCATTTGTTATTTTTAATGTTTTTAGGATAAGTTCTTTTATTACAATATCAATTTTCACCCCTTTTGGAGGGATTTGAAGCATAAAATGTTCTCCTGAAGAGTCATCTATACTCTTGCTATCAAGCAGGAATCCGAAATGATGTTCTTTGATGCTGCTTTCTTCACAAAGGAGAACAACGCGTTCCATTACGTTTCTAAGTTCACGAATATTTCCCTTCCAATAATAATTCTTTACTAATTCCAAAGCTGCAGGCTCGAATCCGGTAATAGTCTTACCGAATTTTTTTGAATACTCGGTTAAAAAAGAATAGGCTATATAAGCGATATCATCTTTGCGTTCACGAATCGGGGGAATATTTATTTTAGCTACATTCAATCGATAGTATAAATCTTGTCTAAATCTGCCTTCATTAGATTCTTCTTCCAGATTTCTATTTGTAGCTGCAAGAATTCTCACGTTTACACTAATCTCTTTTTCGCCACCGAGACGGTAAAATTTTCGCTCCTGCAAAACTCTGAGAAGCTTCACTTGCATATCGAGACCAAGCTCACCAATTTCATCTAAAAGGAGCGTTCCGCCATTAGCGAGTTCAAACTTTCCCAGTTTTGTTTTCTGAGCTGCTCCCGTAAAAGCACCTTTCTCATGCCCAAAAAGTTCACTTTCTGCGAGGTCTCTGGGAATTGTAGCACAGTTGATTGTAATAAAGGGAGCATTTTTTCGAGGACTATGCTGATGAATAAATTTTGCAAATTCTTCTTTACCCGTTCCAGTTTCTCCTTCAAGAAGAATTGTTGTATCTCCGCTCATAGCTAATTTTTCTACTGCATTAATCAGTTTCTGTATCTTTGTAGAAATTCCAAAAAATTCTTTTGTTAATTCATTGCCTTCGAGAATCAAATTCAGTCTGCTTACTTCATTGCGCAGGCGAATATTTTCTGTGGCTTTGGAGAGAATTAAAGCTAATTGTTCAATATCAATTGGCTTAAGAAGAAAATCGAATGCTCCAGCTTTAATTGATGTTACTGCAATCTTTACGTCTGCGTATCCGGTAATCATAACTACCGGAATATCGGGATTTAATTTCTTAATAAGTTTGAGTATATCTATACCATTATGTGTGGTAAGGTAAATATCTAAAAGTACTACATCAGGCTGGAAATCATTTACAAGTTTTTGGGTTTCACCTGCATCAAGACATGTCTGCACTTCATAATTTAATTTGATTAAAACTTTCTTTAATGAGGAGGAGACTAAATCATCATCATCTATAATCAGTATCTTATATTGCATACGTCATCCGCTTAGTTAGATTTATTAAAATTAATATAAAATTTAGATCCGCGAGAAACTTCTGAATCGAATCCAAATTCAGCACCGATCTCATCGAGTAACCTTTTGCAAACAGTTAAGCCGATGCCGCTGCCCGTTTGTTTGGATGTAAAAAATCCATCCAATATTTTTTGCTTATCGCATTCTTTAATTCCACACCCGAAATCTTCTACTTCCCAATGAAGACCGGTTACACCATTCTGAGTATAATTAGAAGTCCTAATAATAATTTTGCTTTTTTCTTCTGAAGCATCGATAGCATTATTTATAAGATTTAAAAAAACTTGAAGAATTTTATTTTCATTTAAGAATATATGCGGAAGTTCTTTATCTAATTCAGTAACAAACAGAATGTTTTTTTTATCTGCATTAACATGGAGAATATCAATAGAGCGGGAGGTTATTTCGTTAATATCAGAGACCTTAGCAGGCTCCATAGATTTGCGGGTAAAATCCAATAAATCGGAAATTATAAAATTTACTCTATCAAAAGCTTCAAGCGAAGAAGCTATCGATTCTGACATTTCATCAGATAAATCATTTTCATACATTTTCATATAATCAAGATTTAATTTTATAGCTGTAAGGGGATTTCTAATTTCATGCAGAAGCCCGGCTGTAAGCTTTCCTAATAAAATCAACTTATTATTTTGAACAAAATCTTCCATTTCGTATATAGGTCTCTAAGTTTAAGGTATCTTTATTTTTTTATGTATAGAAATTAATAATAAAATATCATTTTCACTTAATCATTTTATATTCTTTTAATTCTTTATCGGAAGCCGGAAAGACAGAAATCGCAGCTCCACCACCATCAGCTAATTTAATTTTAGCAATCGAATGTGAATCTACTAAATATTTTTCAATTTTATATGACACCGGATTCTTTTCCCAATGTGCATTATCGGAATCCATATAGATAGAAGCAAGGTATTTTTTGCCTTTTTCTAGAAAATTAAACGATATTTCGGCATTTCTGGAATTTTCATCGGTAATAGCACCTATAAACCAACCTTCTTTCCCTTTAGCTTTACGAGCGATCGTAATATAGTCTCCCGGCTCGGCTTCTAAAATTTTAGTTTCATCCCAATCCACAGAGACATCTTTTATAAATTGAAAAGCATCCCGATACTTATCATAATTTTCGGGATAATCGGCAGCCATCTGAATAGGGCTATAAATTGTTACATATAATGCTAATTGTTTAGCTAAAGTTGTATGTACTTGAAAGCTCTTTTCTGGGAAATAGTGGCTCATATTTACTTCAAAGATACCGGGTGTATAATCCATCGGTCCGCCCATTAGGCGAGTAAATGGAAGAATAGTTTCGTGTTCCGGTTTATTTCCGATAGACCAAGCATTAAATTCATTTCCTCTCGCAGCTTCGCTGGCGAGCCAATTCGGATAGGTCCGATGAAGTCCCGTTGGTCTTACCGGTTCATGAGCATCAAGCATAATTTTATATTCAGCTGTTTTCTTTGCAACTCGAACGTAGTGATTAACCATCCACTGACCATCATGGTATTCACCTCTCGGAATAATCCTCCCAACGTAACCGGTTTTTAAAGCATTATAACCATATTTATTCATCAATTCATAAGCGTCTTCCATTCTTCTTTCGTAATTAGTAACCGAACCGGAAGTTTCGTGGTGCATAATCAATTGAATATTTTTGCTTTTTGCATAATCAGATACTTCTTTTAAATCAAAATCAGGATAAGGAGTAACGAAATCGAAGACTTCCTCTTTCCATGCGCCGAACCAATCTTCCCATCCAACATTCCACCCTTCAATAAGCAAACCTTCGATACCATTTTTAGAGGCGAAATCAATATACTCTTTAGCTCTTTCGGTTGTTGCTCCATGCTTCCCATTTGAAGTAACCGAGGACCAATCAAATCCATCTAACTTAATATTAGGATGATCGCCATAATTCCACGAATGTGTACCTGTGTGCATTTCCCACCAGATACCTATAAACTTCATCGGTTTAATCCAACTTACATCTTCATACTTAGTTGGCTCATTTAGATTCAGGATTAATTTAGAAGCTAAAATTTCGGTTGCTTTATCGCTTACAATTACAGTCCGCCATGGAGACGTGCAAGGTGTTTGAAGATATGCTTTATTACCGACTGCATCTGGGACTAAGTGAGAAGTAAGTTTAAAACTTTCTTTATTAATCATTAGATTCATAGCCGGATAATCAACTAAAGCAGCTTCATGTATATTTATATAAAGTCCGTCATCGGTCTTCATCATTAATGGAGTCTGAACTAAATTCGGAGAAACAAAATGACGAGTGCTTACTTCCACCATCTCTTTTGATATGGAAGCATCAACTTCACTTAGTTTAGAAGTGGTATAAAGATATTCATTAGTATCATAATCGCCCGGAATCCAAAATGTTTTATGATTGCCGGCTAAAGAAAATTCTGTTACTTCATCACTCAAGATAAAATATGAAAGAGTCGGCTGATTAGGGAATTCATATCTGAAACCAAGTCCATCATCAAAGAGGCGGAAGCGGATAATTAAAGTTCTATTACCATGCTCTTTCAGCACTAAAGAAACAGCAAGTTCATTATAATTATTTCTGATATATTTTTGTTCTCCCCAAACGGGTTGCCATGATTCATCAAAAGTTTTTGTTTCGCTTTTATCGATCTCAAAGTGTGAAGTCATCTCACCTGACTCTTTAAGGACAAACCCGAGAGCACTTTCTTTTATTACATCTTTATTTTTATATGTGAGATGATAATTTGGAGCTCCGGCGGAATTAAGAGCAAAAGTTAATTCCAAATTCCCATTGGGGGATTTAATAGTCTGAGCGTTAGTCATAATTGAAAACATAATAAATAATAAAAAAAATTTAAAAAATTTCATCTCTTTTCCAAATTGAATTCATAAAAATACGAATTAGTCTTGAGACTTAAAAAAGAAGTTACATTGGGAGAAATCAGAATTCAATGACGTTTACTAATTTGCCATCTTCTTTGAGTCGATTTATGATTAGAGGAATGATTCTTTGACGCGTTAGAATGCCGCTTTGAACAAAACTGATATCATCGCTTGCCGGATTAATTGACTTCCCAAGAAAGATATTAATTTTATCTGCGCCATTTAGCATGGAATATAATTCAGTAACGGGACTATTTTTTTCAAACTTAGAAAAGTCTTCTTCCCAAACATTATAAAGTTGATTAAGTGTAACGGCACCTTCGGTAACCAAATCTATTCCTTCAATAGAATAATCCGGTGGGGCAATCATACTATTAAAACTTGGGTTGATCTCAAATTCTTTATTAAGTACTTTTGCCGTTATCTTTGCAGTGGTAGCGCCGCATACAATTTTAAGACCCTCACTAGATAGGAATTTTGAGACTAAAGTAAAATCATCTTCGGGATTGGCAGGAGGACCGCTGAAAAGATTGATTACTCTTCCCTTTCTGCAATGCACGAGAGAAACAGTTAAATCATCTCCCGGTTCATTATGCCAATATTTATATGCTTCATCAATTATAAGCTTTGGAAGCTCAGTAGTTTTAGCACCATTCTTAAGACATTCGGAAATAAACTTATTAACGTTCTCACTCCCCCATCCATGAGGAAGACCTTTCCCAAGTCCTGCCTGAGTTATACCATCACTCATTAATAAAAGTCCTTCACCGATAGCAAGTGAGCAATTCCATTCACTTACAACACCATCCCCGAATTGATGAGTTATTCCTTTTAATAAAGTGGAATATCTTTTTGCGACAAAAATTGGTTCCGGCATATCGTAAGTAAATACAGAGGCAATACCATCATTCAATATTCTGACAGAAGAGAAGAATGCACAAGGCAGATCCTTAGCACGTGCATCTTCCATTGTTTTAATTACCGAACCGAAAGTCTGCCTAAGAGTAAACCCTGAAGAGACCATCTCTTTCATTCTTGAAATTGTCATTGTAGCTGCGAGATTTGCTTTAAGACCTGAGCCTACACCATCACAAAGAAAATGAATAGTAGAGGTATTATCTCTGTAATTACCCGTAACATCTCCATTAGGTTTATTAACCTTTTTGGAAATCTGTTCTGTAATTATTTCTGTGTGGATGTATCCCATTTCCAACTATTTTTTTTGCCGGAGTTTTTATATTTCTCATCATCGGTAAGTTTAACAAGATTTTCTACAAGTTCTTCACCTTTTGCGGTGCTTTCGCCAAGAAGTTTTGCAAGCTGCTGCGCCATAGTAATTTGATGCTCTAATAGTTCCTCCGCCTGCATTATTGTTTTCTTACGAAGTGAATCTAATTTTTCCACATCTGCAAGATTTTTTGTAATATCAACAAATATACCTACGATCTGCTCTTCATCTTTGAGCTTATAAATAATCTGACGGCAAACTAAATTATAGTTTGTGTGAGTGGTATTGATTTCAATTTTATCTTCATCACCCTCTCTCAACTTAATAAATGGTTCGGGATCCATTAAGTAAGAAATTCTTTTATTGATAACAGAATTATTACACATAAAGAATTTTTTGAAAGCAGGATTCATGTGTATTATTTCTAATTCTTTATTAAGAACAACAATTCCATTAGGCGATGTATTAATTACCTTATCTGTCCTCTGCTCTGCTAGCCGTTTCATAAATGGAATGCATGACTCAATTTCTACCATACTATTAAGGATTGCTTTTGCGTTATCAAGGCATGAATCGAATCCACACGCTTGACAGTTTAATTGATCTTCGGGATTCGCTTTGCCCGTAAGTTCAAAAATATGACGAAGCTGTTCATCGGTATAGTCCCGGTTGATTATAGCTAAATTATTATTAAATGATGTCTTGAGATTAACAATTTGTTCGGGTATAAACTCGGAAGTATCTAACTTATTCTTAGCATAATTAATTACACTCTCTTTGCGTGCGAACGTTAATTTAGTATTGGGAAGTCCGGGACCATTAATACATCCCGACGAACAAACAAGGGGCTCAACAAAAATTTTTTCTTTAGTATCTTTAAATGAACGAATAGCATCATCAATTCTTTCAAATCCACTCACCGAATAAACCGATGAATTAAGATTATCGGTTTGAAGTTCGGCAGTCTTAGCCATACCACCCGATAGAGCATAAAGACGTGCATCTTTAGAAGCGGCTTCATCAAAATCTCCCGGTTCTAAAAGGCGAAAATCGATCTTCTCTTCATCAATCCATTCGAGCAGTTCTGTAAAAGTAAGGACGGTATCAATAAAACCGGCATATTCTTCTCTTTCGGCTTCATGCTTTTTTGCAAGGCAGGGACCAACGAAAACTACTTTAGTATCTTTGCCGAGCTTTGATTTTAATCTTTTGGCATGTGCTACCATTGGTGAGGCGATGGGTAATAAATCTTTGATTAATTCAGGATTGTATTTTTCTATATACTGAACAAATGATGGACATGCGGTGCCGATACAAAGACCACTTTTATTTTCAGCAAATATTTTAGATGATTCCTTTGCAACGAAATACGCCGCTTCGGCAGTTTCGGCAATATAAGAAAAGCCTAGTTTTCTTAATAAGGTGGGGATTCTTTCTGTTTCCCACTCTTCGAAAATAGCAGGAAAAGACGGAGCAAGAGATACGGCAACTTTTTCCCCTTCTCTTATATAAAACTTTACTTTATCAATATCTCGTCTGAACTGTTTAGCATTCTGCGGACACTCTTTAATGCAAGTTCCGCAAAGAATACATTTTTCGATCTCGACATAAGCCTGCCCGTCTCTCATGCTTATAGCATCCACCGGACAGTTTCTGAGGCAACGATAACAATCCTTACATCGTGCCTTATTTGTATATAAAATTTGACCCTGTTTCATTTAATTTCTTTTTATGCTCTCTTCACTTCTAGTTTAGCGGTTTCCAATCTAGCATTTAGAGTATTAATTGCTTTCTCCAAAGTACATTCGGAAATATGTTCACCTGCAATCATAACGTTAGGTCCCTCACTGCATTTTTCCATACAGAATGTGGCATTGAGATCCACACAGTGCTTAAGATTCTTCTCTTCGAGATATTTAAGAAGACCAGCCATTAATTTTTGCGACTTTTTCAAATAACAATTAGTACCTACACAAACCTTGATTTCTATCTTTTGGGAATCAATTCCATCAATTAAGCTTAATTCCGAATCAAAAATGCGTTTTCGGTTGTGATATGTAGTATGTAGCAAATTATGTGCCTTACTGCTTCCCGGCTCTAAAAGCAGGTTTTTATACAATTCTTGGATATAAGGATTATCTTGCGATTTATGAAGCTGTAAGGTTTTATCATTATCGAAAAGACCTTTTGTACGTTCATTCTTTGCTCTTTCATCAAAGATATATGGTTGTCCTGCTCCGCCGATACATCCTCCCGGACATGCCATCACTTCAACGAGATCATAGCTTACTTCACCACTTTTTATTTTCGTCATTAATTCTTTTGCATTTTTAAGACCGCTTACAATTGCCATATTAACCTTGGCACCATTTAATTGGATGCTTGCTTCACGAATTGCTTCTGTTCCTCTGATTTCCGAAAACTCTACATGGTTAAGTCGGACACCATTGATTTTCTCATAAGCATATCTAAGAACTGCTTCGGAAACGCCGCCGCTATTTCCGAAAATTATACCGGCACCGGTCTTGAATCCCATTGGAAGATCGAGCGATTCGGGAGTTAAGTTTTCAAAATCGATTCCCGCCTGTTTAATCATTGCAGCTAATTCTTGAGTAGTGATTACGTAATCGACTTCTTTTTCTTTACCTTTAATAAATTCATCTCTATTTGCTTCCACCTTCTTTGCCGTGCACGGCATGATAGAAACAACTACGATGTCTTCCCTCTTGACATTCAACTGCTCAGGTAGAATTTCTTTTGCCACAGAACCAAACATCTGCTGAGGCGATTTGCAAGAAGATAGATTAGGAAGAAATTCAGGGAAATATTGCTCTGCAAATTTCACCCAACCAGGACAGCATGATGTAAAGAGAGGGAGTTTCTCTCCCGTCGATTTTCTATTTATAAATTCATTTGTTTCTTCAATTACTGTCAGGTCCGCAGCAAATGAAGTATCGAATACTTTATCGAAACCGATCATTTTAAGAGCTGCTGCAATCTGCCCGATTAATAAAGTACCCGGTTTCATTCCGAAAAGCTCACCGATTGCCACTCTGACAGCAGGAGCAATCTGGGCTACTACTGTCTTATTCTGATTATCAATCTCTTTCCATACCTCATTGATTTGGAATTTTGGAGTGATGGCACCTGTCGGGCATACTCTTGCACATTGCCCACAATCGACGCATTCAACTTTTGCAAGGTCTTTACCAAATGCCGGACTAACGGAAACTTTAGAACCGCGATGAATAAAATCGATAGCGCCGATTCCTTGAATTTCATAGCACGCTCTAACGCAATCGCCGCATAGGATACATTTATTATTATCTCTTACTAATGCATCGGAAGAAAAATCGATCGGTTTTACTTCCTCTGTCATTTTGAAACGAACTTTATCCACGCCTAATTTATGTGCTAGATCTTGAAGTTTACAGCTTGCGCTTTTTACGCATGTAGTGCAGCTCTTATCATGATTAGCAAGTAGGAGCTCGAGAGCAATTTTTCTGATATCCCGCACTTCTTTAGTATGAGTTTTTACTTTTAGTCCCGCCTCCGGTTTGATAGTACACGAAGTAACAATTCCTCTTCCTTCGATATCCACAACGCACATTCTGCATGCACCGTAAGTACTTAATTCCGAATGATAACAGAAAGTGGGAATTTCGATATTAGCACTTCGGATTACTTCGAGAAGATTTCTTTGGTCATTAGATTCTACTTCTCTTCCATTTATATTAATTGTATTCTTTTTCATAATTAAGCTCCGATAATAACTGCATTTAATCTGCACGCATCATAACAAGCCATGCACTTAATACATAAGGATTCATTGATAACGTGTGGCTCTTTCCTTATGCCCGATATAGCACCTGTAGGACATTTTTTTATACATACTCCACACCCTTTGCATTTTTCTTCATCAATCACGGGAGTGAGTAATGCTTTACATCTTCTTGTGGGGCAGCGTTTATGTTGAATATGTGCAAGATATTCTTCTCTAAAAGAAGCCAATGTTGAGATTACAGGATTTGGTGCAGTTTTACCAAGACCACAAAGTGAACCAAGTTTTACCGCTCTTGCAAGGTCTTCTAATAATGGAAGAGTTGTTTCGTCTGCTCTTCCTTCAATTATATCATCGAGTAATGAAAGCATCTGCTTTGTGCCTTCGCGGCATAGAACGCATTTACCGCATGATTCATTTTGAGTGAACTGCATAAAATATCGTGCAATCGAAACCATACAAGTCTGCTTATTCATTACGACTAATCCACCTGAACCGATCATTGCTCCGATACCGATTACATTATCGAAATCCAATGGGAGATCGAGATGTTCTTCGGTAAGACATCCGCCGGAAGGTCCGCCGATTTGAACTGCTTTGAAACCTTCATTCGATAAGGTGCCATCTTCATTAATCACACCACCGCCGATATTATAAACAATTTCTCGGAGGGTTGTACCGAATGGGACTTCGATAAGACCGGTATTGGCAACGTGTCCGGTAAGAGCAAAAGTTTTTGTGCCGGGTGATTTTTTTGTTCCCCTATTTGCAAACTCAACTGCTCCAAGACGCAATATTAATGGGACTGTACTAAGTGTCTCTACGTTATTAATTACAGTCGGCTTATCAAACAATCCGCATTGAGACGGGAAAGGAGGTTTAGGATTTGGCATTCCTCTTTGTCCCTGAATGGAGGACATTAAAGCGGTTTCTTCTCCGCATACAAAAGCTCCGGCTCCTTCCATAATTGTGATTCTAAAACTTAGACCTGAACCAAAAATATTATCGCCGAGTAAACCCATATCTCCAGCTTTTTTAACTGCCGAAAATAGTCTTCGGACAGCCAATGGATATTCCATTCTTACATAGATATAACCTTCATCGGCTCCGATTGCTCGAGCGGCAATCATCATCCCTTCAATCACAGAATGAGGATTTCCTTCCATTATACTTCTATCCATAAACGCACCGGGATCGCCTTCGTCACCATTACAGATTATATATTTTTTTTCTGATGCTTCTTTAAGAGCCAATTCCCATTTTTTACCTGTTGGGAAACCTCCGCCGCCCCTTCCTCTTAGTCCGCTAAAAAACACCTCATCACACACATCTTTCGGAGACATTTCAAGATATGCTTTCTGTGCTCCTTCATATCCGCCTAAAGAGATATATTCATTTACGTCTTCGGGATTAATCTTACCGCATTTCTTTAATACGAATCTACTCTGTTGATTATAGAAGGGAATCTCTTTAATACCCTTGCATTTATTGCCGTTACGAGGATCTGTATATACTAAATCTGTAACTACTTTATTCTCGATTAATGTTTCTTTAATTATTCTTTCTACGTCATCTTGCTTTACTTTAACGTACATTATAGCATCTGGTTCAATTGTAACGAGTGGACCCATTTGGCAGAAACCTTGACATCCGCTTCCGGATAGCAATACATTATCTTTCTTTTCTTCTTTCTCTTCTTTTAGTTCGAGAGAAATTAAATGATCAATTCCGTTTTCGGCTAATAGCTTTTCAAATTGGGTGAATACTTTAAGCGAACCATTTGCCACGCATCCTGTTCCTGCACAAATTATTATTCGCCTTTTAATAAGACTATACTGCTCAAGATATTCTGATTTTATTTTATCGAGATTAATTAATTGCGGTTTCATAAACATCCTCCTTAATAATCGCATCGATGGCAGCAATAGTTTTTTCGGGTGTCATCAGGGAATAGACTTCTTCATTTATTACTACAACAGGTGCAAGTCCGCAAGCACCGAGACAGGAAACCATTTCTAATGTAAACATCATATCGTCAGTTGTATGTTTGGTTTCTGAAAGAGCTAATTTTTTGTGAATTGCATCTACTATAGGTAAAGAATTTCTTACGTGGCATGCAGTGCCATCGCAAACTTTAATAACATATTTCCCTTTTGGTTCCAGAGCGAAATGGGAATAGAAAGTAGCAACCCCATAAACCTTGGCAGGGGAAATGCCTAATGAGGTTGCCACAAAAGTCAAAATTTTCTCCGGCAGATATCTATACTCTTCTTGAATTGCCTGAAGAACCGGTATCAAACAGTTTGCATCATAATGGTTGCGTTCTAGGATTTCGCAAACCTTTTCAAATTTTCGAGCCATTACAGCTTCGTTTTGGTTACTCATCTATATGATCCTTTTAATGTTTCTTCTCTTTTTTCATTTCAAAGACTCTGCAAGCTTGTGGGTGAGCACTCCGAGTGAATGAGAAAGCTGTGCATTTTCTACAATTACAAAATCAGGCACCTTTAGATGAACGGGAGCGAAATTCCATATTGCTTTTATTCCTCCTTCTATCATCATATCGGCTACTTTTTGTGCTTCATCAGCGGGTACTGTGATTACTCCTATATGAACTTTCATTCTATATGCCATATCAGAGAGCTTTTCTATCGGGAGAACAGTGATATGATTAATGATCTCGCCAACTTTGGAAGGTTCATTCTCGAAGGCAGCTATTATATTTAATCCATGATCAGAAAAAGTTTTATATCCAAGGATAGCGCTTCCAAGACTTCCGGCACCTACTAAGAAGGCATCGGTTTGGTTATCCCAATTTAGAGTGTGCTTGATTCCGAAAATCAATTCATCGATGGCAAAACCGAGTTTTGGTTTCCCAATTACACCGGTTGCGGCTAGGTCTTTACGCACTTGAATGGAATCTAATCCAAGTTCATCGGCTATCATATTACTGGAAGCGAACTCAATTTTTTCACTTTTCAGACGTTTTAATATTTCTATATATCTTGGAAGACGTCTTAAAGTTCTTTCCGAGAGAGCTTTTACCTGTTTTTCTAATACCATTTCCATCAATTCACCTATCGATAATTTTTTATCGATATAAATATATCGATAAAATGTTATTGAGTCAAGGTGAAAAGAAAAATTATTTATTGAAATCAATATTAGTTTTAGATATTATGAGCGCTAAAAATATTAGATGGCGTAAAAAATATAATTTTGGCTCTTACGTATCGAATCATAAATCTATTAAGATATGAATAATTACGATTTGAGAACTTCTAACTAAGAATTATATAAATAGAAGAGATAAGAGAGGAGATAAGAATAAGTATTTAAAAGTATTAGCTAAGGTAAAAGAAGTAGCTCCTGAAGAGCAGGATAAATAAAATCGCCCTAAGATGTAATTCTTAATATTGATGCAGCAAAACCTGCGAAATAACTGGCAGTAACTAATATGGCTGTTAAAAATTTGTAATTTTTTAAAGTAATTATTATATTTTTAGAAACTTCCATGGAAAAGCAAAATTATTTTTGACAACAAATAATTTCAGAAGAATTATTTTACCGATTTATAAAATAAAACCGCCTTTTCAAGGGCGGTTTATAAAAATATGAAAGGTACTTTATCAAAAGAATCAATATTTTATCTAATTATAAATTATACGAAACTCCTAAATGAAGCAGAGAAGTAGAAAGTGAACTTGTACTTCCCTCATATTCATGAGCTAAAACATGAGGTTTTGAACCATCTACTGAATTTTCTAAACCCATTTCAAACGCTGCATTAATTGTAAGTGGTGCAGAAACCTTATAGCTTAATCCTGCTGTAATATGATTTTCAACAACTGCCGGGAAGATTGAGAATATTGTAGAAGAAGGAACAGGATTAGCACCATTAGCAAATCCAACTCGTAATGCTAAATCAGGAGTTGCATTATATTCAACACCAACTTTTATCAAAAGGGAATTTTCCCAATTCATAGGGAAATCTATGTTCATCGAAGAAGAACCGATCATTCTATTGATATTAGGATTATTGCCATTCGATAATTTTAATGACATTTTATCGAAAGCATCTGCCCAATTAAGATATTCAAAATCAGCAGCTATCATAAAATCACTATTTATTTTATATGAGATACCGAAACCAAATGATTGTGGGAAGGAAAGTTCAGCTTCCATATCATAAGTGGCAGCTGCACCTTTTGAAAGATCGATACCCATTTGAGCGAATTGGCTCATAATAGCCCCTTGTGCCTGCTGTTGAGTTGAACCCGGATTTTGCATCATATAACCCATAACTGCTTTCCCGAACCCGTCCATTAATTGTGCAGTCATATCCATATCAGCTTTACCATCTTTATAGGTAAGTGTAATTGGTGATGAATAATTTAATCCGATTGAAAGATTTTCATTTACTTTATAAGCGATGCCGATTTTACCATTGAAACCAAGAGCGGTAAGATCACTCATTTTAGCATAAGCTGTAACTTCATCATAACCGAAACCACCCATTTGAGGAGGAGCAGCAAACATTTGACCGAAAGTCATTCCCGGCATTGCTATTCCTTTCATAATCGATGGCTTTAATGAATAAGGCATTGCAAATTCAAGTGTGGAATAAACTAGATGAAGAGACGCACCTACCGATAAATTTTCCGATATTTTATATGCAGCCGTAAGACCACCCTGCATAAGAGCGATCTGTGAATGATATTCTTGCTGTATAAATTTACCTGTTGCCATATCACGGAAAAGATTATGATTTAGTTTATAATCGGCTCCCATCCCACCATAGGTGAAAAATCCGATTCCCCAAGAGAAATTACTATCTTCATATTTGTTTACGTAGCTTAATGAAGGCAATGGAAAAACGTTATCGTCTCCATCTACATCATTAATAGAATTTTTGAAATGAACTTTTGGAAACATTAAAGAGAGGTTTACATCGATAGCGGAATTATTAAGAAAAGAGATTCCCGCCGGATTTGTCATAAGAAGATTATTGCTATCGAAAACACCAATTGATGTACCGCCGCGACCAATAGATTTAGAATTGAAATCAACGAGACGAGTACCTGTCTGTGCATTTGTTATAGTTACAAAGAGAATAAAAATAATTGCAGATTTGAAAATGAGTTTCATTGAAACCCTCCAAAATTAATAAGTTTTTAGTTAGGATAAGTATGTCTTAATTACCGATTCTAAAAATACCTATTTCTCTGCAATTAATGAAATTATATTTTTATTCTATTAAGGACGAAATATCATTTTTGAATGAACAACTTGTCGATCGCTCTTCCTGATAGTATAAATTGAATTTGGATCACTCCTATCCCAAGCAATTCCCTGCCCTGTATTATTTATAGGAACTGTTTCTACAAGTTCAAGAATAGAACCCATTTGAGGGAGTTTTAGAGCATAAAGTTCAGGATTATCATGCCCCGTGCAATAAAGCAACCCATCAGGGCCCCAAGAACCGCCTGAATTACTCATGATTCCGAATCTTTTTAATACTTCTTCAGGAAAAACCCATGATTCGAGCATCTGCCATTTATCATTAAACTGAACTACGGTAGTCCATCTTACATCAGTTTTAGCTTCCTCTTTCCATTTATCATAGTGGGCAAAAGCAGCCCACCAAGTGCCATTATATCGGTCAATCCAAGTGCATGAGCCCCAGCTGATACCTAAGCTTTTTGAATCGAGATGAGTTAGAGTCTTGGCATCCCAAATTTCAATTGAACTTGTCATCGGAATTCCGGGATAATTAGAATGAGCACAATAAAGTTTTCCTTTATATATTAAACCACTATCGAGATGAATAATTTTACCATTTTTATCCTGTTCCCACTTCTTTACTAATTTACCGGAGGCTTTTTCATATTTACCGATTTCTTGTGAGCCGATTACATAAATATAGTTTTTATCTACTGCCACTCCTTGACGTGCCTCGGGCATATCAAAGATTTTAATTTCCTTAAATTCTCTGGTGCCATTTAACACAAACCCCGCAACAAATAATATTGTAATAACAGAAAGAGAAATAATAAATACTTTTTTCATTTTTAAATATCCTTTTACTAAAATTTATTCCTTTGGTTTGACATTCCATACTGTTAGAGCAAGAAGCATCGATAAAACAGAAGCCCCTATCCAAAAATAAAAAGCATTATGAAAATTATAAACAGCATTTCCTGCAACCATAATTTTGCTGCTATCAATTAAAAATCCGCTAATCCAATCTTGAGAAGCAGCACCAATATAGCTAAACATACCGATTAATCCTTTGACAGTACCGGCGGTGGCTTTTGGAGTAATATCCACAGCTATTAGCCCGGCGAGAAAAACTATCAAACCACCAACTCCAAATCCAAATAATCCCATTGCAACGGTATCCCAAATCATATTTCCGGGAGTTACCAAAAAGAGCATTAACATACCGCCTGTCTGCAAAATACCATAAATTAAGGTAGGGATATTTCTTCTGGAATTAAATAGTTTATCGGATAAAAATCCGGAGAAAGAAGCACCGATGAAACCCATAATAGGATAAGCACCCATAACAAAGCTTGCATCCATTAATTCATAACTTTTAGCTTCTTGAAGATAAAGAATAGCCCAATTATTTATTGCATAACGAGCTATATACATAAGTGCACTGCTGAGACCAAGTATCCAAACGTATCGATTTTTTAAAGCCATTTTTTGTAAAGTTCTTACGCTTGCTTCTATCGGCTTACCGGCAGAATAGTCATGTTTGTAATCAGCTACATGAGGCAGACCATAAGTCTGAGGGCGATCTGCGAGTGTATGATAAAGTACAAAAGCTACAAAGAGACATATAATGCCGGGACCGATAAAACCGGCACGCCAGCCAAAATAGCTTACCAAAAATGCCGTTACTACAAAGGTTAATCCTTCTCCTATATTATGAGCCCCTGCCCAAATTCCGTAACGAGTTCCTCTTTCTTTATTACTATACCATTGACATATAGAAACTACCGATGGAGCAGAGCCAATGGATTGAAACCATCCATTTACACCCCATAGAATTACAAAAAGATAAAATTGTGTAGTTAGACCAAAAAGTATATTGACTAAAGCAGAGAAAGCCAAAGAGATTGACATGAATCTTTTAATATTAGCATTATCGGAAAGCATTCCATTAGCAAATTTACCAATAGCATAGACATACAATAACACCGAACCTATAATGCCCATTTCTGAAACGGTAAGCACACCGGCATCTAAAATCGGTTTTTTGGCAACAGATAAACCTAAGCGGCAGGTATAGAAAAAGCCATAACCGAGAATCAAAGATATGAATACACTCCAACGTTTCTTTTCATATTCCTTTTTTATTTTTTCTTTATCAGTAAGAAGTGGTTTATCCGGGCCCGTTTTAAAGAAATTAATTATTGAAGACAACATAAATACCTCACAAAAAGAAATACTATAAAATCATTAAAAGAGTTTCAAAATTTTTCAATACGCTAAATGAAGTTACATTCAGTCAAAAATTGGAAGACAATTAAATTGATGAATTACATTTTCATTCTTAAGAAGGATAAGAGGAGAAAAGCACCTCTCCTCTTATCGCATTCTAACACATTAGTAGGAGTGTATGCGTTTAAAGCTCGAAACGCAATCCTGCCATAAGACTAAATCCATATTCCTCATATTGCTCTAATCTTGAAATTGATTTAGAAGGATCTCCGTATCTTTCTACTTCTTTCTGATTTGTAAGGTTATTTGCCTGTAAGAATAAGGTAACGAAATTATATATTTTCTGACT
Organism: bacterium BRH_c32; assembly: GCA_001516025.1. Classification (GTDB taxonomy): domain Bacteria; phylum Bacteroidota; class Ignavibacteria; order Ignavibacteriales; family Melioribacteraceae; genus BRH-c32. The sequence goes on from LOEU01000024.1 coordinate 175,711, forward strand.
TGCAGATACATCAAGCCGTAGTTCGGAATCATACCATATATCTGTATATTCATTAGCACCAATTGAACGAATTAGCGGAGCTCTTGCAACTAAATTAACTGCAAACGAAAGCCCAATATCTGTATTATCATAGAATATCGAGAAATTAGAAATGTGCTTTGGACTTTGTCCTAATGGCATTTCTCTCCCATTATAATTTGTTTTCGAATGGTTGTAAGTATAATTAAAATAGATTCCGAATGGTTTTAGGAAATCAATTCCCAATGAGGAGAATCTTTGATTATATGCCACTTCCACTCCAAATACATCTGCATCTCCGCCATTAATAGGTTGAGATACTTTATACTCAACACCATTGATAGTTTGTAATTCAACTGAACTTGCGAGAAGATCATTTAATTTTTTATAGAAAACACCTGCACTCAATAGACCTAATTGAGATGTATATTGTTCATATAAAAGATCAATAGAGACCGCTCTTGTTGGAATTAAATCTGGATTACTTTTTGATATCGTCTTTTCATTATCATCAACAATATATCTAGGAATTAGAGATGAATAACCGGGACGGCTCAATCCGGTTGTGAATGCTAATCTTAAATTTCTAATATCATCAAATCTATATGTGAAATGGGCTGAGGGTAAGAAATCCGTATAAGAGCCATCATCTTTCTGACCTGTGTTAGCTAATGTATAGTCATTTTTTGTATGTTCTACTCTTGCACCAACAAGAACGGATAATTCATTATTGAAAGAAACATCAGACATAACATATCCGGCAATAACTGCTTCAGAAGCTTCGTAATCATTATCAGTGTATGCCATATCTTCAATAAATGAAGCTAAAGGAAGTGCAGTTGCTTCGGGATCATTCCACACTACATCTTCAAAACCATAAGTTCCACCTGGTACTTCAATGGTTTTTCCCGAAGACGGTTTTGCATTAAATCGATGTGAATCAAATAAACGATCTTTTAATCTATATTTAGCACCTGCCTTGAAAGAACTGACGCGATCAAAAATTGTATAAGGAAGAGTAATATTAATATCTCCGCCTTTATCGCCATCAATGGTTAAAATTTCATCGTGTCGAAGACGCGATACTTTCATAGGAGCAAGATTTGGGAATGCTTCTTTGCCGGTAATAAAATATAATTCGTCATTTGACCATCCAGTATAAGGGTTTGTTCTTGCATAAGTCCAATATGTTCTATCGGGTAGTCTTTCTCGGCTTTCGATCCAGAAGAGTGAATAATCTAAATCAAGATTTCCTATTTTATGTTCACCGCCAAATTTAACTGTGGCTAATCTTTGGTCTTCAATTCGATTTCTTGTTTCTCTATCCTCAGTTTTTTTATTAATTGTAAAAACTGTCTGCCTTCTGATTTCGTTATCAATATAGGTATTATAATTTGCATTTAATCTGATTCTGTTTTCAGGATTAAAAACATAATCAGTAGCAAGATTAAGCCCGAAGCGATTACGATTAACATCATAATCTGTCCATTTGCTTGAAATCAAATCTGTACTTTGATCGTTTGTAAAACGATACTCGCGAAGAATAGAACCACGATTAGTTTTATAAAAGCTTGAAGCTAATAATACACCAAAACTATTTTCAAAAAATCTTTTTCCAACAAGTGCAGAATAAGATTGGACATCATTTCCCCACTTATTAAATTCTGATCTCTGCTGATTATATCCACCGCTTGCAACAAAATTATATATTGGTTTTTCAGGAGCGTCTTTAAGTATAAAATCGACACTGCCGCCAAGAGCATCGGCATCCATATCGGGGGTTAAAGCTTTTGTTACTACAATTGATTCCATTAGATTTGCCTGAACTAAATCTAATCCAACACCTCTTTCAGCATCGGGATCTGGACTTGGCACTCTGACGCCATTGACACTAACAGAATTATATTCGGATGAGATTCCTCTTATTTGAATCATTTCACCTTCACCCTGATCAGTAGTGATAGAAACGGAAGGGATTCTTTGAAGTGCTTCGGCTGCATTTCTATCAGGGAATTTGCTGAACTGTTCCGAAGATACTACATTCTTAATATTAGAAGCATTCTTCTGTTCATTAAGTGATTTTGCCTGTCCTCTTGTAAGAACTCCATATACATAAACGTCCTGCATCTCTTCTGTTGTTTCTTTTAATTCAAAATCAACAAGGACACTTTTATTAGCAACTACTGTAACAGGTATAACGGACTTTTCATAACCAAGATATGATGCAACAATGTTGTACTGTCCTTCAGGGATTCCCGTAAGTACATATCTCCCTTCCTTATCGGAGGAGACACCTATTTTTGTACCTTCAAGATGAATATTTGCACTCGGCAAGGATGACTTAGCCGTAAAATCAACCACTCTACCGATTATTTTTCCTGTCCCCTGTGCTAAAAGGGACTGTGAAATCATTACTGATATAAAAGTTATTATCAATAAAAATCTCATCGTGGCACTTCGTTTTAAAGTAGATCTTAAGAACATTACTTCCTCCTACTAATTAGTATTAATCAATATTTGATGCTGTTTTTTAAGAACTTCACTTTCTTTATTTCTATCTATTTAATTAATGTTTATTTTGTAATTGAAAATTCATCAATTATTTTATCCGTTATATCATAAGCTCTAAAAGAGAGAGTATTCCCTTCAATTGAGAGATGACAGTAATTATAGTCTCTAAGGAATTTTCCATACATTTTCGGACCGGGATCTTTCTTTTTACTTAATGCTCCACCGCCACCTGCCGAGATTATATAATAAGAATCTTTAATTTTACTTCTTTCATAACCATGTGAATGTCCCGAAAAATTAATATCCACTTGGTATTGGTCAAATAAAGGGAGGAGATATTTTTCTCCGTCCGGAAATACGTTACCAAAGGCAAATGGATGAGAAGGGACATGAGAGAGAACAAAAAGCCATTCTGCTTTTTGTGCATCTTCGGATGCTAATTGATTTTTTAGCCAATCATATTGTTTGCTCCCCTCTTTAAAGTCTTCATATACTTCTCTTTTAGGATAAGCATTCCGGGGATTATCTATGAAGATGAAAAAACAATTAGAATAGCTAAATGAATAATAATTTTCATGTTCTGCATTCGGATAAGAAAAATTTTGATAAAAATAGGGAGAATTTAATTCATGATTACCTATTGCAGAATAAAATGGTTTTTCTCTTAAAACATTTTTAAGTGGTTCAAAAAATTCCGTATCCCAATCCTCTCTCATACCTCTTTGAACTACATCACCATTTGAAACAATGAAATCAAATTCTTTCTTCGAAAAATTATTAATTATATCTTTATGCCTTAAAAAATTGAGTTGGTTATCTCCATACAATATGAAACTGAACGGGGAATTATTCTTTGGCGCTGATTTTAAACTATACCAATCACTTATAATATTTCCCGAATTTACTCGATAGAAATATTTTGTATCAGGTTGTAAATTCTTAATGGCTACTTCATGCAATTTAGTTGTTTTGTTGGATTTTATAATTTTTGGGTTTTCTTTGTTAGTTCCGAATTCGATTACTGATTCACAATCGAAATTGGTATTCCACATTATTACTGCGCTATCAGATAAAACACTCTGAAGGTAAGGACCTCGAACGATAGCCGGCTCAATTATTTTTTCGGCATATTTATATTCGCTATAAACTGTAACATCATCAAAGAAAGAGGCTAAATTACCAAGTGAAGTAAATCCGATTTTTCCGGTCTTGAATTGATTATCGGTTAGAGAAAATATTTTTTCATCGTTCAAATATATATTTATTGAATCTTCTTTTAGGCAGATAATTGAATTGAATTTTGCGCTGCTTAAAGGAGAATTTTCTTTTTTTGCAATTTCAATATTTTTACCGGCCACTTTTTTGTTTAGTAGAATTAATTTTTCTTTGAATGAGATTAAAAATCTGTAATAGTTGTTTTCATCTTGATATCTGAATATTATTCCCATTAAATCGTCATCTGTATAGATGAAGTTTGTTTCAATAGTAATATTTTTCCAATTTTTATCGCCTGTTGTGATATGAGTACCAAGAAATTTTTCCGGCGAGCCGACATCGGTAAGCTGAATTAAGAAACCGTTATCAAGTTTCCAATCTGATGGTTCATCTTTCAAATCATCTATTACTTTCCAACCTACTTGTTCTTTTCCTTCAAACTTATCCTGCCATATAATTTTATTTAAAATTGAGTCTATTGAGTTGGATTGTTGAGCGGATATATTATTGACTTGCGAAATTGAGCAATAGAACAAAATTAAGATAAAAATTCGAACAACTTTTATTCTTATTATAATCGAATCACAAAAAATCCTTGCCACTTTTTCCTCAATTTGAATTTTTTGAAAAATCATTTATTAATACTATGTCAAATGATATACCACAAAATTATTATAAAAAAATGAGACTAAATGTGAAGTTATTGTTAAGTTTAGAGCTTAAATAAACGATTATTGTTGATAATTCCCACATAGTTCCCACAGAGTCGTGGGATCCATGTGGGATTTTAAAATTATCATAAAACTTCTTTTTCAGAAATAATTTGTTCTAAATATTCGTGGTATTCCTTTGGTAGGTTTTTAAAAAGAGAATTAACGTTTCCTAAGTTCTCTTTTTCTTTGATGTTTGAGATATAACCTTCAATTTTGAGGATAAGAATATCTATAATATTAGTATCTTCGCTCCCTGAGATAATTTTGGCTGATAATCTGATATCAAATTTATAATTACAAAGTGTTTTGTAACAGATTCCCTTTAAGTGATGAGAGAGGGTGTGCGAACCTTTTTTGTATCCTAGGTCATCCTCACTTAAATCCATTCTAAAATTATTTTCTCTTAGAGTTCTAAGTTTATTTAGTTCATCGGCAGTAAAAATATTTTTTTCTTCAACAAGAATCTTATTCGTTATGTTGCTATCTCGTTTACCGGATTCAAATGATTTTACTTCATTAGATTTCATTTCAAAAGGGAATTTATTGTTTATAACTGAACTCCCTTCTATTCTTGCATTTTCATAAGCCACTTCTACCATAGTTTTTAGTTCGCCGATATTTCCTTCTCTGAAATCGTGTTCAAAAAGAAAATTTTTAGAGATTTGACTTAATTCAATTGAAGTCTCATTTTTCTTATTGAATCTTTTAATAAAATGTTCAGCTAATAAAAGAATATCTGATCTTCTTTCCCTGAGAGGAGGAATAACAATCTTATTAAAACTTCCACCAATTCTTCTATAAAGATCTTTTCTGAAGAACCCTTCTTTAACACGCGATTCGAGATCAACGTGTGTGGAGAAAAGAAATCGAACATCAGAGATTATTTCTCTCGGCTTACCTGCTGCCGGATGGAAACTAAGTCCATCTACTATCCTTAAAATCTGTGCTTGAGTATCAAGAGGCAATGAATCAACATCATCAATTAAAAGTGTACCGCCATTACAAAGCTCAATTATTCCAAGTTGACCTGATTTATCAATACCCTGAATACCATGTCCCTCGCCATATCCGAAAATTTTACCCATAACGATCAATGGATCTGAAGCTGAAAATTCGGCTGCTTCAAATATCATAAATGGTTTTTCGCTTCGAGGACTTAACCTATGGATTTGAAATGCCAATGCACTTTTTCCCGTCCCCGTTTCTCCATAAATACAAGTTGGCAAGTTCATTTGACTTTGCGGGACGATCTGACGGAGAACTCTTAGAAACTGTGGACTGTTACCTATTATCTTATCTTTCCTAATCTCTACCAGAAGCGGATATTCATTTTCATAGGTCTTTATCTTTTCTTCAAGAATAAAATCAGTTTCGATTTCATATTCATGATGCAGATAGGCAGAGAGTTCTTTCTTCGTAGCAGCTAGATTTATATTAACTGAACCAAGCTCTTTTACTGTCTGATTTATTTTACTATCTTTTTCTTCTAATTCAGCAGCTAATTTTTTAACCCCACGCGAAAGAATATTAATCTCTTTTATAGGACTATTTATATTATTGATAATATATTCTGCCCTTCCAATTTTAGAAAGAGAAAGACTAAGCTCCATTAATGGTTTTGCAATCCATTTGGCAATTAAGAAAGAGAAAAAGATTACTCCAAGTGAAATTAGAAGTGCTACAATAATCATCTCCTGCTTTGCTCTTTCATTAATTTCTTCGAGATGCTCCACAAGGGATCGCGATTTATCCATAAATTTCTTTAATGAAGTACCTACCGAAACAGCACCAAAAATTCCATACTTATTATAATCTCCCGTTGAATAATATATCGGGGCATAAGTACGTGTTCTTATAATACCTTCTACTTCAGAATAGATCCCCATCGATTTTACAGTAGTAATACAAGTTTCACCCCTTCTAACCCGTTCTATAATTGAACTCATTGGTTCATTACTATAAATATCGATAAGTTTCCAATCCATTTTCGTCAAATTAATAGGCATTATTCCTGTGTCGTATTTCCATTTGGGTGTATTGGGAGAAAGTTCTTTTACCTGATTACCATCCTTATCAAAGCCTTTAATATCCCATAATTTTTGATGAGCAATTATCCAGCCTTGGTCGTCTATTATGTAGTTGTAACTTCCTGCACGATACCTATTTGCCAGTGAATCTCTCGACATAATCTTGAAATCGACAAAATCCAGAAGATGTGCTGCATCTAAGGCGATCATTATAATCCCCTTAAAATTACCATTTCCATCTTTTATCTTTTTGCAAAAGCGTACAACTCCATCTAGCTGCTTATTTTTTTCAAGTTGTTCATATCGACTTATATACCAACTTGTTAAATGCGAAACATAAATATCACCCGATTGCCTTTTTGTATCTTCAAAATAGGTCTCAGATAAATATTTAGTATTTTTTTTATCATTTACATTTTTTAATAAATAATTTGGGATTATTTCCCCATTTATAATTTTTATTTTTTCATTTCCTGATTCATCAATCAATACTAATTCCTTATATAAAGGAATATTTTTCGAATAAAAATTCACCCAACGAAGATTATTTTTGCCAAATTGCAGGTAACTCTCGGAGCTTGCCGGAATTGCAGATAGACTATGAAGATCAGATTCGCATGAATATAAAAAATCGGAAATCCTTCGCGCCAAGTTCTGTGCGTAAGATTGATAGACTTGAGTTGTCTGTTCTTTAATTGTCGATTCGATTGTATTATTGGAAAGCTCTTTAGATGAATTTAGACTGGAAATAGACTGCGATATAAGAATAATAATTGGAATTACTGAAAGTGAAGAGAGAGCAATTAGTATCACCTTGAAAATCGTGGGACCTGACTTAAGGAAATTCCAAAAACTGCTTAAACCTGAATTAATTTTGCCAATTAATTGACGCTTAATATCCTTGCTCATATTAAATTCCATCGAAATAGTATTAACAAATGTAACATTACTTTTTGATAAATTAAAAATAGAGCAAAAAATTAAATTTAATTGGGAATATTATTGAACGAATTTATTCCTCTAAATAGTATGGGGGCTAAAGAAGTTTAGCCCGCCATTTCTCTTCGAGTTCTTTTAGATCGTATTTATAATCGTATTTCGGATCATCTTTCGGTTTAAGATATTCCAAGACCTCGAAAACAAGATTATTCTCTCCATACTCTTTAGCATCATTTATTAGATCGTCGCTCCACTCAGTGCCATATTTAAGTTCGAATCGGAAGCGATTTAGACGAGCTGCCACATTGAGGCTGCTGCCGAGATATACTCTGCCGGTTACTATGTTTTTGATCTGATAAACGCCCATTGGAGTAAGAGTGTTTTTATAGTCTCTCTTTATTTGAGTCTTGCTTGTCTTAGGATCGAATCCGCTTGATTGATTAGATTGTAATTTATTATTGTATTCTAAGTTGTCCCCTTTTGGCACGGCTATATTTTTTGCTTCTGTTGTATTTTTTGGTTCAGTCATTTTTTTTATTTCCTTTCCGATAATGAGTTCGGGTAATATGTTTTTGTATTTTTCGTAATTGATCCAATAAATTTGTTTTTCTCTGAATAGATATTTTTCATCGACCATAATTCTTCTTATTGTGCAATGATCTTCATAAGATTCATTTATTAATCCATCTATTTCCGATTCAAGATATCTTTTTGCAGGATCAAACTTTTTTATAAATTCTTCGATAATAATTAAACGCTTCTTATGTTGAATGGGTAATTTTGTAAGTGTTCCATTTTTAAAGAAAGTATTGATCACTTTGCTTTTTGAATCTTTTGATATTTTTTCAAAATGAGTAGTATCTGTTTTTCCAAGATTCAATAGTTCTTTAAGAGTTCTGTCAAAAATCGCTCTATTCAGGGAATAGTTTACATAATACTGCTCTTTTTCACTTTTGACTATCCCTGCTTTTTCCATCTTTTTTAGATGAAACGAGATAGTAGATATCGACAAATCGAGCAATTGTGCCAATTCTTCCACATATCTCGATTTTTGATATAACGCCTTAATTATACTGATTCGGGAAGAATCGCCTATAATTTTGATGATTTCTAACTGATTTTGAGCCATTTTTTATACTTTTTATCTATTTCTATATTTATCGAATTAAAATATACTCGAAAAATTTGGTTTTGTCAATATGATTTTATATATATCGAAATAAATTTACTATTTTTCACAATAAGGGATATTTTATCCCGTTTTTAATAAGAAGTCTATAAAAATCAAAAGCTATTTCCTCTTTATTGCAATAAGTGGAATAATCGGCTATACATATTACCATTAGGGTAACATATCTTGAATTGTGTATCTAAAAAGTTGATAAATTTAAAATTTCTTTGGTAAAGAGGTAATAAAATAGTGAGATGTATAATCTAATAAGAGTTGCTTAAATAAAATCCGGTTTATGCGCATAGCATTTAGGATTTTTATTTCTGCCGATTTTTTGATCATTTATTTAGTGCAATAAATTTTTATAACCGGAAGAAAAGAAATTAATAAAAATAAATGAAAAAATATGATGGTAACCTTGACAAAAAGAGAAAAGAAGTCTATTTTTGGAGACCTTTTTATTCCGCGGTAGCTCAATGGCAGAGCATGCGGCTGTTAACCGCAGGGTTGTAGGTTCGAGTCCTACCCGCGGAGCGGAATCTAGCTAAGGGCTTACTATTTTAGTAAGCCCTTTTTTTATATACTAAATAACCACTCCGACAATTTACAATCTTATTTAGGTTGCCAGAAACATCTTTTGGGAGAAATTATCGCACCTTCTTTCTTTAATTGCTCCATTGTCTTATCAACAACCTTTCGATCAAGACCCGTTAATTCGGTAATCTTACCTGCATTTAATGGTACTCCTTCTTTTTTCATTGCTTTTAATATTACTTCTTTTGCTTCCATCTTTTGCTCCGAATGAATTAATAATTTAAGTAAAAGATAAATATATGCTTAAGAAGTGTCAATCGTATATTAAAGAAGAAGACACTAATAAATTTTAATGAAGATTTGATTATATTTAAAAGACTGGTTTGTCGGAAAATCCGTCTGACCACTGAAAATATTTAATTAACAAAAAGAATACTGATAAAAAATGAGCGATTTAGAAAAACTAGGTTTCGATAATTGGTTTCAAGAAAATATTGATTTAACGAAATTAAATGACCGTCAAATCGTTAGAGTAATTTCGGTAAATAAAAATAGTTTTATTGTTACTAATGGGATGAACGATATTTATGCTGAATTAACCGGTAAGTTTTTATTTAATTCCGAATCTCCCGAAGACTTGCCAACCGTGGGCGATTGGGTTTATGCCCAATTATTCGATAATGATACTTTTGCCGTTATTCACGAAATTCTCCCCCGAAAATCCCTATTGAAAAGGAAATCCCCGGGTAATAAAATCGATTATCAATTGCTCGCAGCAAATATTGATAAGGCAATAATAGTTCAAGCACTCGATAACAATTATAATTTGAAAAGACTTGAACGCTATTTGGTGATGATTAATGAGAGTCATATTACGCCGATAATATTTTTAAGCAAAAGCGATCTTCTGAGCGAAGAGGAAATTAATAAAAAAGTAAGCGATATAAACAAAATAAATCCGGGTATTAAAATCGCTGCATTTAGTAATAACCACTTGACGGATATCGAAACTATTAAATCATATTTTCTTCCTAAGGAAACCTATTGTTTGATCGGTTCATCTGGTGTAGGAAAAACAACATTATTAAATAATCTAATTCATCAAGACCTATACAAAACTCAATCGATTAGAGAAAAGGATGGTAGAGGTAAGCACACGACTACACGCCGAGAATTAATTGTTATTGATAATGGAGCAATAGTAATAGATAGTCCGGGTATGCGCGAACTTGGAATTATTTCAGCCGAATCGGGACTCGAGGATACTTTTAATGAAATTGCGGAACTTTCAAGTCAATGTAGATACGACGATTGCACACATACAATTGAGAAAGGATGCGCTATATTGAAATCTCTTGAATCGGGAGAAATTTCTCAAGAAAGATATGATAATTATATTAAGATGTATAAAGAATCGCTTTATAACGAAATGTCATATCAGGAAAAAAGGGCAAAAGATAAAAAGTTTGGCAAAATGATCCACAATTATTTGAAGAACGATTTTAAGAAATAACCCGCAATTAACAAAATTATTCTAAAGAGATTAAACTATTCTTGTTAGAATTTTCTATTTCCAATCTGATACTCTTGCGGAGTTTTATATTCTGAGAAATCAATTCGTGTAATAGCATTTGTATTTCAATTATAAAATAGTCCTTTATGTAGTCTAAATCAATCTCAGATTTTAGGGGATATTTACACTTATAAAATCTCATCGTATTTCGATATCAGTTAATGAAACCAATTCCACAATTTTTTGGGTAAAATTTTGTATTTTTTTTAAGAGACGGATTACCCTTTAGCTATGCTATCCATTTTTGAGGCGAGATTGAAATCAAGAGAGGTTATTCCTCCTGCATCGTGAGTCGAAAGCTCCACTTTTACTTTATTATAAGAATTCGACCAATCGGGATGATGATCTAAAGACTCTGCAACAATTGCTGCCTGAGCCATAAATCCGAATGCCTGAACAAAATCATTAAATTCAAATTCGCGAAAAAGTTTATCTTTTTTTAATGACCATTTAGTATGTTTTTCCAAGAAGAGATCTATTTCGGTTTTGGTTGCTTTTTTTTGTGCCATTTAATTATTCCTTTTCTTTAATTAATATTGATAAAAGAATTGATATCGATAACGTTACAAATATAACCAATAATGATATTGCTGCTGATATTTCAAAGAAAGCAGAGATCAACATTTTGATTCCGATGAATAGGAGTATAAACGAGATCCCGTATTTAAGATAATGAAAAAGATGAATAATCCCGGCGAGCGCGAAAAACAGCGAACGTAACCCGATTATTGCAAAGAGATTTGAAGTAATGGCAATGAAAGGATCTTGAGTAATTGAAAGGACTGCGGGAATCGAATCGAGTGCAAAAATTACATCTGTCGATTCGAGCATTATAAGAGTAATAAAAGCTATCGTAACGTAAATTTTATTATTATGCATTACAAAAAAATGTTTATTACTTGCTCTGGTATCAATACGTAATATTTTTTTTGCAATCCGTACGAATATATTATTCCCCGGCTCGGATTCTTGATCACCCGAATAGAGTATCTTGAAGGCGGTATATAATAGTATGGCTCCGAATACATAGCTCATAAATGCAAATTTATTAATCAATTCCACGCCCGCAGTTATGAACAAAATCCTCAAAATAACTGCACCGATAATTCCCCATAAAAGTATAGTCGGCTGGTATCGGTCTTCTATATGCATAGCTGAAAAAATCATAATGAAAACAAATAGATTATCAACCGAGAGAGAATACTCGATTATATAACCTGTAATAAATTCGATTGCTTTAGTTTGACCCGAAGGGAGGAAAAGATAGATTGATAATCCGAATATTAGAGCGGTTGCGATCCAGATGGCAGTCCAAATTAATGCTGATTTTACTCCCACTGCTCCGGAACGATGATCTGTTACGAACATATCAATTATAAATACTGCCGAAAATAGAACTACAAAGACAATCCAAAAGAGAAGATATATATCCATATTTTTATATTAATACCATTCTATAAGTAACCCATTCATTTCTTTAAGAATAAATCTATTATTTATTTCAACTACAAGAAAGATAATAGATTAAATTCATACTGAAAGATATAATAGAAAGTTCCGAATAAAGATGCGAAAAATATTTCAGAATAGGACAAGAATATTCTATATTAGCGAAATATTTTTAACATTTTCTCACAGGTCATGCTATGCAAAAAATAATTTCAAAAATTGTTTTCGTATTATTTTTAAGTGCATCTTTTATTTATTCGCAAGATGCTACGTTTAATAAAATAGTAGAATTAGGAACGAAAGATAATCAATCAATGCGACATTTAGATTATCTAACAAATGTATTCGGCGGCAGAATTACCGGCTCGAATGCTTATAATAATGCACGTGATTGGGTAGCTAACGAATTAAAGAATTGGGGCATGGAAGTGGAATTTGATTCCGCAGGAGTAGTGCCCGTTGGTTTTAATAGAGGTCCATGGTTCGGAAAAATTATATCTCCTGAACCGATGCTTCTTGAATTTGCGACTCCATCATACACCGCCGGCACTAAAGGCAATCAAAAGGGACATGTAGTTATTTTGCCTTCGGATGAAAAAGAATACAATGCAATTAAAGGGAAGCTAAATGGTGCTTGGGTATTAATCGATGGAATTAATGATGGATTACCACGCGACAGAGATTCGATCAGTCCGATTACAACCAAACTAACCGAAGCCGGTGCACTCGGAACAATTATGCTTACAAAATCCCCTATTCGCGTACTTGACGCAAAGACAGTAACCGCATGGGACAATCTTCCAAAACTATGCGATATAAGACTACTTGACACAAACTATAACAAAATAAAATCACTCGTTGCCGAAGGTAAAGAAGTAATTTTAGAATTTGATATTAGAAATAATTTTTATCCGGGACCGATAACTTTTAGCAGTGTAATAGGAACTATTAAAGGTACGACTTATCCGGATGAATATATCGTACTCGGAGCGCATCTCGATTCTTATGATGTAGCAAGCGGTGCAGTGGATAATGGTTCGGGTGTAGCAAGAATGATGGAGGCAGTTCGTTTATTGGTAAAATCAAAAGCAAAATTAAAACGCTCATTAATAATTCAATTATTTGCCGCCGAAGAGAGAGGATTGCTTGGTTCGAAAGCATGGGTAAACGGTCATAAAGATTTGCTCCCAAAGATAACTGTAATGCTTAATCATGATAGTGGTACAAATCCCGTTATTGGACTTGGCGTTCCCAAACCGATTTATGATGCAGTTCGTCCGGTGGTAGCACCTATTGAGAGTTTGAAACTTGCTTATCCATTTGCTTTAATTGAGACAGGAAAATACCGCAAAGCAGGAAGAGGCGGAACCGATAGTCATTCATTTAATATGGAAGGAGTGCCGGCACCATGGCTTATAACACGAGGACCGCATCAATACGGAACAATTTGGCATACGGATTTAGATAGTTATGATCAGATAATAGTAGATGCTCAAGAGCAGTCATCTTTAATGATAGCTCTTCTCACCTATCAAATTGCTAATATGGATAAGATGCTTCCGAGAGAAGGTTCATTTTTAGAAGATGGAGTTTATGCAGATTTTAATACAAGTAAAGGAAGATTTTCGGTTAAGTTAGAATATGAAAAAGCACCTATGACGGTATCGAATTTTGTAGGATTAGTTGAAGGAAAGATAAAGAATGATGCAGTAGCCGAAGGGAAACCATATTTTAATGGAACATTATGGCATCGAGTAGTACCGGCTCAATTAATTCAAGCGGGTAAATCAGCCGGTACAGGATTTCAGAGCCCCGGATATATGTTCCCGAATGAAATTGTAGATGGATTAAATCATAATGAAGCCGGAGTAATTGCGATGGCAAATGCCGGACCAAATACTAATGGAAGTCAATTTTATATTACATTATCCCCAGCCGAAGCATTAAACGGAAATTATACCGTATTTGGTCATGTAATAGAGGGAATGGATGTAGTAAATAAGATAGCACAAGATGATAAGATTCAGTCAATTTCTATAACAAGGATCGGCGAGAAAGCATTAAATTTCAAGCCCGATACCGAGTCGTTTATGAAATTAGTAAAGGATGCCGAGAAGAAGTAAGTAAGATTTCGATAAAAGTGAAGATATTTTGAGAACTCTTGATGAATCCGCATAGAATCATATCTTTGTCATCGGTTCATAGCGATTCACTTGTGTTGATGATAGACTTAGTTTTTATATGAAGTAACACATTTTTATAAGATCTTAATGCCACCCATAATAAGGTGGCATTTTTTTATCAATTCTTCTATACCATTCGAGAATAGATTTTTCTAAATTATGAGAAGTTAATAAGACCTTTTATCGCATCTTTCTCAAATCCTATTATTATCCCTTAAAATGCGCTAAAAAAGTTATTTAATTAGTTATAACGATCAAAATTAATAGGAATGATTATTGCAGCAATCGGGTATTCTAAAAAATAATTGCTTTGAGGTAAAAAAAATAATGAGTAGTATTGAAGAACTAAAATTAAAAGTTCAAGAGAAATTCAAGAATTGGGAAGAAACCAATTACAAAAAATCCACGAACAAATTCCCCGAAAGATTAAAAGAATTTACAACACAATCATTTACCAAAGTTGACCCATTATATTATCAGAATGATTTAGCGGAGAATTATAATGAGAAATTAGGATTCCCGGGAGAATTTCCATTTACAAGAGGAATTCAGCCAACTATGTATAGAGGCAGATTCTGGACAATGAGGCAGTATGCAGGGTTCGGAACCGCTAAAGAATCGAACGAAAGATACCGTTATTTATTAGGACAGGGACAGAGTGGCTTATCGGTAGCTTTTGATCTACCTACTCAAATTGGATATGATAGTGATGATCAGATGGCATTGGGCGAAGTTGGAAAAGTGGGTGTGGCAATTGATACCTTAGCAGATATGGAAATTTTATTCGATCAAATTCCGCTTGATAAAGTATCCACCTCAATGACAATAAATGCTCCGGCAGCCGTATTACTTGCAATGTATATTGCGGTAGCCGAAAAGCAAGGAGTAACAAAAGACAAAATTAGTGGTACTATTCAAAACGACATATTAAAAGAGTATATAGCACGCGGAACTTATATCTACCCTCCGAAACCATCGATG
Organism: bacterium BRH_c32; assembly: GCA_001516025.1. Lineage (GTDB taxonomy): Bacteria > Bacteroidota > Ignavibacteria > Ignavibacteriales > Melioribacteraceae > BRH-c32. Next base: position 191,025 of record LOEU01000024.1, read on the forward strand.
AGATTAATCACAAACATATTTGAATATTGCGCTAAAGAAGTGCCAAAATGGAATACAATTTCCATTTCAGGGTATCATATTCGCGAAGCCGGTTCTACAGCCGCTCAAGAAGTTGGCTTTACAATTGCAGATGGTATCGAATATGCAAATGCAGCTATAAAAGCAGGATTAAGCGTAGATGATTTTGCCGGACAGTTATCTTTCTTCTTTAATGCTCATAACGATATGTTCGAAGAAGTGGCTAAATATCGTGCAGCACGCAGATTATGGGCTAAGATAATGAAAGAGAGATTTGGAGCAAAGAAAGAGAAATCATTGATGCTTCGTTTTCATACTCAGACTGCCGGCTCCACTCTTACGGCTCAGCAGGTGGACAATAATATTATACGTGTTACAATTCAGACTTTAGCGGCAGTATTGGGCGGGACACAATCGCTCCATACAAATTCACGAGATGAAGCATTGGCACTCCCGACAGAAGATTCGGTAAAGATTGCTCTACGCACTCAGCAGATAGTAGCTTATGAAAGCGGTATTACAAATACTATCGATCCACTTGCCGGCTCATATTATGTAGAAGCATTAACAGACCAAATCGAAAAAGAAGCAGAAGAATATATTAGTAGAATCGATTCTCTAGGTGGAATGATTCCGGCAATTGAGCAAGGATATGTCCAAACCGAAATTCAGAGATCTGCTTATAAATTCAATCAGGAATTAGAAGCAAACGAGAGAATAGTAGTTAGCTTGAATAAATTTACAGAGAAGGAAGCTCCAAAAGGTAAACTTCTAAGAATTGATGAAAAAGTTCAGCAAGAACAGATTGCGTTCTTAAATAAAGTGAAAAGCGAAAGAGACAACGAAGCAGTAAAAGAAAAATTAGCAACATTAAAAACTGCCGCTCAGGGTGATGATAATTTAATGCCCCTAATTCTTGATGCAGTAAGAGCTTATGCAAGTGTTGGAGAAATTTCGAATGTATTGCGTGAAGTTTATGGCGAATATAAAGAACATGTAGTTATATAAAATAGGAAACAGAAAATGAAACTAAACAAAATAGAACATATAGGCATTGCGGTAAAAGATTTAGATGCGGCAATTAGATATTATCAAAGAGTGCTCGGATTAGAATGTTATAATATTGAAGAAGTGAGAGATCAGAAAGTAAGAACCGCATTTTTTTTGGTAGGCGAAACAAAGATTGAATTATTGGAATCGCTTGAAGATGATGGACCGATAGGAAAATTCATTGAGAAAAAAGGTGAAGGCGTTCATCATATTGCATTCGCAGTTGATAGCGTTGCAGATTCATTAAAAGAGGCAGAAGAAAAAGGGATTCAATTAATTGATAAGTCCCCGCGCAAAGGCGCAGAAAATATGAATATAGCATTCTTACATCCAAAAAGTACATTTGGTGTATTAACGGAATTTTGCGAAGAAGGCGAATAAGAAAATAATTATTAGAATAATAAAGGAACTTAAGGAGTTCAAATGACAATTGAGGATAAAATAAAAGAGCTTACGGAGATGCGCGCCAAAGCAAGATTAGGCGGAGGCGAAGCTCGTATTAAATCACAGCATGAAAAAGGTAAATTCACTGCACGCGAAAGAATTGATATGCTTCTTGATGAAGGAAGTTTTGAAGAATTTGATATGTTCGTTTCGCATAGAACAGTTGATTTCGGTCTTGATAAGCAATCATATCTATCGGATGGAGTTGTTACCGGTTATGGTACAATCGATGGAAGATTAGTATATGTATTTTCTCAGGATTTCACGGTATTCGGAGGTTCACTTTCAGAGATGTATGCGCAAAAAATATGCAAGGTAATGGATATGGCTATGAAAGTAGGCGCACCTGTAATAGGTATTAATGATAGCGGTGGCGCACGTATTCAAGAAGGTGTTAAAAGTCTTGGCGGATATGCGGATATTTTTCAGCGTAATATTATGGCTTCCGGAGTGATACCACAGATATCGGCTATTTTTGGACCATGTGCCGGTGGTGCTGTTTATTCACCTGCTCTTACAGATTTTATTATCATGTCCAAAGAAACAAGTTATATGTTTGTTACCGGTCCTAAGGTAGTAAAAACAGTAACAGGCGAAACTGTTACAGATGAAGAACTCGGCGGAGCGCAGGTTCATGGTTCTAAATCAGGAGTTACACATTTTGTTGCAGATGACGAACAAGAAGGGATCTTATTAATCAGGAAATTAATTAGTTATATGCCTCAGAATAATTTAGAAGATCCGCCGGTATTACCATGTGATGATCCGATTGATCGCCTTGACGATTTATTAAATACTATTATTCCTGAGAATCCGAATAAACCTTATGACGTAAAAGATGTTATTCATTCGATTGTAGATTATAATGAGTTCGTAGAAGTCCAGAGACATTACGCACCAAATATCATAACGGGTTTTTCAAGATTCAATGGAATCCCTGTTGGCATAGTAGCAAATCAGCCTGCATATTTAGCCGGAGTATTAGATATCAATGCATCTCGCAAGGCAGCACGCTTTGTCCGTTTCTGCGATGCATTTAATATTCCCGTTGTTACTTTAGTTGACGTTCCCGGTTTCTTACCCGGCACAGCACAGGAATACGGTGGAATTATTATTCACGGCGCTAAATTATTATATGCTTATGGTGAAGCGACCGTTCCTAAAGTAACGGTGATATTAAGAAAAGCATATGGCGGTGCTTATGACGTAATGAGCTCGAAGCATTTAAGAGGCGATATTAATTATGCTTGGCCTACTGCAGAGATTGCCGTAATGGGTCCAAGAGGTGCTATCGAAGTGCTTCACGCAAAAGAACTAAAAGAGATCACCGATCCGCAAAAAAGATTGGAATTTGTAAATGAAAAAGAAGCTGAATACAAAGCCAAATTTGCTACTCCTTATGTAGCGGCAAAATATGGTTATATAGATGACGTAATAGAACCAAGGAATACGCGATTTAGAATAATTAGAGCATTACAGGCATTGGCAACTAAAAAGGATAGTAATCCGCCTAAAAAACATTCCAATCTGCCGCTTTAGGAGAAAAAAAAGACAATGACAAAATTAAAAATGAAACACGTATTATTAATTCTGATGCTTCCGATATTAATTGTTTTAGTTTCTTCATGTTCGATTGCCGAGAAGAAAACAAAAATAGAATTTGGACTTGAAGTGGGTGAAACCTATTCAATCCAGATTTCTAATTCAATAAAGAGCAACGAAGAATTAGATAATACTATAATTAAGAAAGATGAAAAAGTTTTAGCTGGATTTTCATTTATTCCTACTTCAATATCACCTGAGGGTGAAATAAAATTAAAAGGATCAATTAATTTTATTGAAGTATTGAAAGAAGGGCCGCTCGGACAGATTGCATATAATTCTGAATTGGACAGCGCTGATATTCCACTGATGGCTAAACCATATTATAATATTCTTAACAAGGAGTTTTCGCTCAAGATATTAAAAGATGGGACGGTAAATGCGGTTTTTGGAATGGATTCGATAATCGCTCACGCAATGGATTATTTTGAAATAGAAGAACCCCAGCTTATTGATTATCTAAAAGAATCGTTAGAAAATCAATTTAGTAATGAAGTTCTATTTGAACAATTTGAAAGAATGTTCGCCGTATTTCCGACAAAACCGGTGGGAATTAATGATACTTGGACAAAGAAAGTAAAACTAAGTGCAAAAACTCCATTTATAATAGATAATGAATATCGTTTATTAGAACGCAATAATGGTGTAGCAATAATATTAGTTAATTCAAGAATTGCTTCCGATAAAGATAGAATCAAAGCAAATCCAAGAAGATATATTGATCAAGATTTAGTAGGAACTCAAATCGGGAAAGTACAGATTGATGAGATAACAGGATGGATCGGCAGAGCTAAATTCGAGTATAAAATACATTCAACAAGAAGTAACGCACCTACAAAATTAAATGCAGGCGAACCGCTCTTAGTATTAAGTGAAATGGAGATTAAATACGAGCCATTTGCAAGCAGCAAATTCAAAGAAATTGCATTTACTCCCGATGCAGTACTAAAAGGCGATGGAATTGGAATGACGCTTACAGGAATGGGAGTAGTATTTACTTCTTTAATTCTTCTTTATATTATTTTTTCTAATATGAAACGTGTAATAAATTTCCGATTTAATTTTGGCAAAAAAGAGAAGGAAATAAATGCAGCTAAATTAAAAGAAATAGAAAAAGAAGAAGTGATGACCGGAGAAGTAAATGCGGCTATTGCGGCAGCACTATTTTTCTTATCGCAAGAAATGCACGATACGGAAAATGCAGTATTAACAATTAAGAGAGCATCTAAAACATATTCGCCATGGAGTAGTAAGCTTTATGGTATCAGACAGAATCCAAGATAATAAACGGATGGGAAAATGAAAAAATTCAAATTTAAGATTCATGGCAATAAGTATGACGTTGAAGTACTAAACGTCGAAGATAATATAGCAGAAATAGATGTAAATGGTACTACATACACGGTTGAAGTAGATAAAGACTTAAAGCCGGTAAAAACGCCAAAGATGGTTCGTTCGATGGCAGTACCATCAACTGAAACAGTTAAAACACAATTAAAAACAAGCAGTCCCGCAGCTCCTAAAGGCGTTGGTACTATTAAGTCTCCCCTTCCGGGAGTAATTCTTAATATATTGGCAAAAGAAGGACAACCTGTAAAGATTGGAGATCGGATATTGGTTCTTGAAGCAATGAAAATGGAAAACAATATTGAGGCCGATAAAGAAGGAATCATTAAATCGATAAAAGTAAAAGCAGGAGATTCCGTTTTAGAGGGTGATTTATTAGTTGAAATTGGGAGAGATTAATGGAAGGTCTTTATAAATTTTTTGAATATTCGGGTTTTGCAAATATAACTCCCGGACACGTAGTGATGATTTCGGTAGGATTATTATTTATCTATTTGGCAATCGCAAAAGAATATGAACCATTATTATTAGTCCCAATTGGTTTCGGCATTATTGTCGGCAATATTCCATTCGTAGAAAATATTGGACTCCAATTAGGAATATATGAAGACGGTTCCGTAATGAACTATCTATATTTCGGTGTATTGAAAGGAGTATATCCACCTCTTATTTTCTTGGGTATAGGAGCAATGACCGATTTTTCAACATTATTATCAAATCCGAAATTGATATTACTCGGAGCTGCTGCACAGGTGGGAATATTTTTAACTTTCATGGGTGCGCTTGCACTCGGATTCACTCCTGAACAGGCTGCATCAATCGGTATAATCGGTGGAGCAGATGGTCCGACAGCTATATTCCTTTCATCAAAATTAGCCCCTGAATTAGTAGGAGCAATAGCGATATCGGCATATTCTTATATGGCATTAGTCCCTGTATTGCAGCCGCCAATAATGAGACTCCTTACAACTAAAGAAGAACGAGTAATCAGAATGAAACCGCCTCGTGCAGTTTCAAAAACCGAGAAGATAATGTTCCCGATTATTGGATTACTATTGACTACATTTATCACTCCGAGCGCATTGCCGCTTCTTGGAATGTTATTCTTCGGTAATGTTTTAAAGGAAAGTGGAGTTACCAAGCGATTAGCAGATACGGCAAAAGGATCGTTAATTGATATAGTTACAATTCTAATCGGTTTAACTGTTGGTGCTTCCACTCAGGCATCAACATTCCTGAGACCACAATCAATATTAATCTTCGGACTTGGAGCAGTTTCATTTATGGTTGCTACTGCCGGAGGGGTTCTATTCGCTAAATTTATGAATCTATTCTTAAAAGGTGAAAACAGAATTAATCCATTGATTGGAAATGCCGGTGTATCAGCAGTACCGGATAGTGCTCGTGTTTCTCAGGTTATCGGACAGGAATATGATAAGACAAATCACTTATTAATGCATGCAATGGCACCAAACGTAGCCGGAGTAATTGGCTCGGCTGTGGCTGCAGGTATATTAATGAGTTTCTTGCTTCACGTTTTATAGTACGAAAAATTCCCCTTTAATTTTCCAAATAAAGCTTTATCTTGCTTTATTAATTAACATAGGAAAGTTATGAGGGGAATTTTTTTATCTATAATCGCATTCTTGGTATTGAATGTTACAATACATCCGCAATCCGGCGCCGAACTATGTTCATCTGCAAAAATTAAATCTTACGAAAAACTATTTAAAAGCGATCAGATAAATTATCCGGGTGATAGTAATATAGATATTACTTACTATAAGTTAGATCTTCAATTTTATTATTCATCTAAATTTTTATCCGGGACTGCAAATATTAATGGAGTATCAAAAAAAGAAAATCTTGGACAGATATTTTTAGATCTAAATAGATCAATGACTGTCCAAAATGTAATTTTCGAGAATCAGATTCTTACAACCAACCATACAATTCAAAATAGATTATATATTACATTACCTGCCGGACGAAATTTAAGATTTAATGAACCATTTTCGCTTGAAATTAAATATAACGGATATCCGGAAAGCAGCGGCGGATTTGGCACTATTGCATTTGGAGACCGAGGACTAAAATCAATATACACATTAAGCGAGCCTTATGGTTCTAAGGATTGGTTCCCGTGTAAAGATACTCCTGCAGATAAAGCTGATTCATCGGATGTATGGATAACCTCGGAGCCATTTTTTGTATCGGTTTCAAACGGTAAATTAATGGAAACAGTTACTAATCAGGATGGAACGAAAACATATAAATGGAAAAATAGTTATCCGATTGCTCCTTATTTAATATCTGTTGCGATGTCGAATTTTGTCATTTATAATACATCATTTAATTATGCCGAAGGCAAATCGATGCCTGTGGATCATTATATTTATCCGGTCTCTTGGTCCGAGAATACTAAATTTGCTTTAGATAAAACGATAGATATGTTAAGAATCTTCACAGAAAAATATGGAGAATATCCTTTTATAAAAGAGAAGTATGGACATGCGCAATTTGGATTCGGCGGTGGAATGGAGCATCAAACTATCTCTTCAATGGGTTCTTTTGAAGAGACCATAGTGGCTCATGAGCTTGCTCATCAATGGTTTGGTGATAAAGTAACATGTAAGAACTGGGAAAATATTTGGCTTAATGAAGGGTTCGCAACATATTCTGAATCGATCTATTTGGAAGCGAAATATGGTAAAGCAGCTTTTATGAATGACGTTCAGGCGAATATGAATGGGGCTATGAATGCACAAGGTCCATTATACCTTAAAGATATTAGCAGTGTAAATTCCATTTTTAATTATAATAGATCGTATGCTAAGGGAGCAATAGTACTTCACATGCTTCGTGGTGTTATGGGAGATGATAATTTTTTCAAAGCGATGAGAACATATCACGATAAACCGGCATTTAGATATGGAGTTGTAACGACTGAAGATTTTCAGGGTGTTTGCGAAGAAATAAGCGGAATCTCTCTTGATTATTTTTTTAGAGAATGGATCTATGGCGAAAACTATCCTCGCTATAATATTGGATGGAATCAATCATTAGTTCCGGGAACGAATAAATATAAATTGCTCTTTAGATTAAAACAAACATCGAATAATAATCCACAGTTTTTCACAATGCCATTTGAACTTAAGATCGGTTTTGGCAGCGGTAGAGATACAACCGTAGCAGCATTCAATTCATCAAAAGAAGAGGTATTTGAATTTTTTGTAAGTGAAAAACCGGTTTCAATTTCGTTTGATCCAAATTCAAAAATTCTCAAAGAAGTGCTTTCTATTTCAGCTTTAAGAGATGAATCCTTGTTACCTGTAGAATATTCCTTGAGTCAAAATTACCCTAATCCATTTAATCCTACAACGATAATTGAATATTCACTTCCTCTTTCGGGAAATGTAAAAATCACTTTATTTGATGCTATCGGTAAAGAAGTCAAAGAATTAGTAAACAAATATGAAGATCGAGGATATCACAAAATAGAATTTAATGCTGAAAATCTTGCAAGCGGTATTTATATTTACAAATTAGAAATCGATAATTTCATCGATTCAAAAAAGATGATATTAGTTAAATAATTTTCTTTATTTTTACGAAAAAAAAACGATAATAAATTATGAACTCTATTAACAAAATTAGTGTTGTTATATTATTAATAGTTTTATTCACTACAACAAATAGCGAAGGAGCAACATTGTTTGTAAAAGAAAGATTTGTTTCAAAAGATACTATTCAGTTTATACAAAGACAGAAAGAACTTGACAGGATTTATTCCGATAAAAAACTTGGATCATTCTTAGAGAATGGAAAAACTGTATTCAGAGTATTCGCTCCCTCTGCGATAGAAATAAAATTATTGACTTTCAAAAAAGTTGATAGCAAAAACTCAAAGGATTACTCGATGACAAAAGATGAAAATGGTGTTTGGGAAGTAATCTTAGACGGTGATTTGTGCGGGACATTTTACGGCTACAAAATTTTTCATAAAGGGGATGACCTAAATAGCGAAAAGCCATTATGTATTGATCCATATTCAAAATCTGTTGCTACCTATACAACATATCGTAATCCTAGAAAATCTATTGTTTATAATAAAACATATAATTGGGAAGGAGATACTTGGATTCAGCGCGATTGGAGAGACTTAATAATTTATGAAATGCATGTAAGAGATATGACAATACACTCAAGTTCGGGAGTTAAAGATAAAGGAACATACAAAGGATTAGTGGAGAAGAAAAGAGCGGGCGGATTAGATTATCTAAAAAACCTAGGCGTTAATACAGTTGAGCTTCTCCCTGCCCATGATTTTGGTTATATAGAACTGCCATATAAAGATTCAGTTGCAGGTCAATTTAATACTTGGAATCCTTATGAAAGAAATCATTGGGGATATATGACCGCTGCATTTTTTGCTCCGGCATCTTATTATAGCCAAAAGACTAAAGAGCTTAAATGGAATAAATGGATGGGTGCAGATTCCAAGCAGGTTACTGATTTTAAGGATATGGTTAAGGGGCTGCATAAAGAAGGGATAGGCGTAATGATGGATGTGGTCTATAATCATCTATCGGAATATGAAATCGGGAACCTCAAAGAGATTGATAAAGAGTATTATTTTAGATTAGATAATAAAGGTAATTGCCTTGCTGTAAGCGGATGCGGTAATGACTTAAAGACCGAACGCAAAATGACAAGAAGACTAATTATCGAGAGCATTCTTTATTGGATGCAGGAATATCATATAGATGGATTTAGATTTGATCTTGGTAAACTGATTGATTGGGAAACCATCGAAGATATTATTCATGAAGCAAAGAAGATCAATCCGAGTGTTGTATTTGTCTGCGAGCCATGGGGCGGCGGATATGATCCACAGGGATTTTCTTTGAGAGGATGGGGTGCTTGGAACGATCAAATCAGAAACGGAATCAAAGGAGAAAATCCATTTACTGACCTCGGTTGGATATTTGGTAAATGGCAAGGTAATAATAATGCAACTAGGATTAAGAGTTACGTAAACGGGACTTTAATGCGCGATAGCCTTGGTCTTTTTATGAAAAAAGAGCATTCCGTTAATTATCTTGAATCGCACGATGGATATACTCTTGGCGATTTTATTCGTTTGGGACTTAATGATGTTGCTCCTGATCAAATATTAAAAAATCGTGATAAGAATGCGAAGCTCACTCCGAAACAATTGAAATTAAATAAATTAGGAGCACTATTCTTATTGACTTCGCAAGGTATGACCATGATTCATTCGGGGCAGGAATATGCTCGCTCAAAAGTAATTCCATATAATGTAAAAGTTGAAGACGAGCATAAAGGAAGACTTGACCATAATTCATACAATAAGGATAACGAAACAAATTATATAAATTATAAACACGCAGCAGTCAATAAAGAATTATTTGATTACTATAAAGGTTTAATTCTACTTCGCAAAACTTATGGTGCATTTAGACATGCTGAATATGAACAAATAAAATTCGGGGATAATAAAGTAACTCCCTTCTCATTCGGTTATCTATTAGAGCATGAAGGTAATACATTTATTATAGCATTTAATGCAGATAATGAAAAAAGTGTTAGTTTTGATCTGCCCGAAGGCGAATGGCAAGTCCTTGTAAATAAAGATAAAGCCGGGATCGATATAATAAATAATGTGTTCTTAAAAATAGATCTTGATCCTTCGACAGGGATGGTGCTTAAGAAAAATTAAATATTGTAGAAAACTTTTCGTAGAGATTTTTCGATAGAGGATTTAAAGACTGCAAGATTAACTGGCTTTGTGAATATAAACTCAATGCCCAAGTCTTTATATCCTTTTTCTATTTTAGGTGTAATGTCACTGCTAAGAACTATAATAGGTGGTTTAATCTTAAAATCTGAAATTGAGACTTGCTTCACTAAATCCATCCCGTTCATAATTGGCATCTGATGATCAGTAATAACCAATGCGGGAGAATTAGTTTTAATAAGTTTAAATGCTTCCCTTCCATCTTCTGCTTCAATGATTGTATATTCGGGAATAATGTTCTTAAGTATTTTAGAATAGAGAATTCGGTCCGCCTTTGTATCATCGACTAGTAGAATAATTGTAGAGGAAACGGGGATAGTAAATATAAATTCAGAACCTTTACCGAGAACGCTTTCCACGCGAATTTCTCCGCCATGCTTTTTGATTATATCATGTACCAAGGATAAACCGAGACCGGTCCCTTTTTCACCTGATGTACCTGAAGTAGTAAATTTCGCATCGACTTTGAAAAGCTTAGCAATATCATCCTTCTTAATACCAACACCATTATCCTTAATTCTAAATTCAATTTTATTTTTATCACTGGAAGGAGCTGAGGAGATAGAGATATCCCCTCCCTTTCGAGTGAATTTAATTGCATTCGATATAAGATTATTAACCGCCTGCGAGAAGAGGCTTTCATCTGCATGAATGTATAAGTCTTTAGAGAAATTCAATTCGAGATTGATATTTTTTTGAAGTGCTGCCCCTCCAAGTACTTTCAAGGACTTTTCGAAAATATCTTTTGAACTGATTCGTTCGGGCTCAAACTTAATTCGACCTGTTTGAATACGTGTATAGTCTAAAAGAGAATTTACTAAAGAGAGCATACTCTTGGAAGACTCTTGGATAAAATGAATATATTCTATACGTTTCTCATTGCTAATTTTCTCTTCATTCAATAAGATATCAGTAAATCCAAGAATTGAACTAAATGGTGTTCTTAAGTCGTGTGAAATAATTGAAATGAATCGGTCTTTTGTTTCGTTTAGTTCTTTTAAGTTTTCCGTGAAATTTTTTAATTCATCATCAGCTTTTTTACTAAGGGAAATATCATTAATAATTCCAAATGCATTAAATACGTCTCCTTTAGAATTTCTTACTACCGAAATTTTATTTCTAATCCAGACAGTTCCGCCGAATTTATCCAATATTCGATATTCAAAAACTTCATTATCTCTAGAAATATCATCGAAAAATTGTTTTTGTTTGTTCTGTATCTCTTCCAAATCATTCGGGTGCACTATGTTAAACCATAGATTATTATCTTTAATAAATTCATCAGGTGAATAGCCTGTGATCTTTTTAATTGCAGGAGTATAAAGAACCGTCTTCATGTGATTTTCGATTCTCTCAGCAACCCAAAAAGATTCATCGATATTATTAGCAAGATTTCTATATCGTTCTTCAGATTTTTTAAGTGCATCTTGAGATTTCTTTTCTTCTGTTACATCACGAATAATCCAAACAGAAAAAACTTCTTTTGATACATCATAAATGGAGATTGATACTTCGGCAATAAAAACTTTATTATCGGTTCTAATAGCAGCAAATTCAAATCTAGGGGGAATTTCAATTCCTTTATTAATACTATTTAAGTAGTTACGCACACTTGAGCGGTCATTAGAAGCCACAAATTCTATGATATCTTTTCCGAGTGATGATCCTGCACTTTCAAGTCCGAACATATTTACAAACGAATCATTTATAATTACCAACTTTCCATCAGAGACTAAAGCAATACCATCCTTAGAAGCTTCAAATACAGATCTGATAAGTAAGAGATCTTTTTCAGCTTCTTTTTGCAACGTTATATCGGTTAAAATAGCATTAAAATAGATCGGTTCACCGGCAAGATTATATGAAGGAGTAAAACTTGCCAGGACTATAATTCTTTTTTTATCAGAGGTGATTAGAGGAAGTTCTATATTCTGATCTCTTCCACTAAAGAGTTCATTAAATTTTATTTTGTTCTTTTCAATATAGAATGGCTCAATAAAATCGGTAAAGTTTTTTATCTTCTCCGGATTTTGGTCGGGTAAAAATCGTTCATTAAAAAATGGATTAGAATAAATTATATCGCCGTTTAGATCAAGAATACAGATAAACTCATGTGAATTTATAACTATGTTTCTAAATTTCTCTTCCGAGTTTCTAAGCTCTCTTTCTAGTCTGTATCTTTCCGTTACATCAGAGCAGAGCGCAACAAGCATTTTTTCATTATCCGAAGATACGGGTGCAAGTCGAACTAAAATTCTTCTCTCGTCATCCGGATTGCTATTAAGTTTTAAATGTCCTTCCCATCTGCCTGAAAGTGCCACTTCTTCCACTATACTTTCAAAAAACAACTTATCGAGTTGAGGGATTACTTTACCAATGAACTGATTAAATACTTGGCTTTTGTTGTACTCAAAAAGTGTAGTTGCCTTCTCATTCCAATAGATGACGTTACCGGAATTATTCAATCCTATAACCGCATCGACAATGGTAGTTACAATCTCGTGATACTTTCTTAATTCATTTACTTCTTTAAGAGATTGATTTGCAATTTTCACTTCTTCTGAAACATCCTTACCTACAATAAACACCAATTCATTATGAGAGAGAGAATCGAAAATCGGGATTATATTTAGATCAATATGATAGTCTCGGAAATTCATCGGAAAAGAAAATCGTTGCTTAGAAGGTGCCTTGGATTTTGAAGTAGTTAAAATTAATTGCTTTAATTCGGGGTTAGTAATCTTTTCTCTTGCTGATTTTATCTGCTCCTGCGGTTTTTCTATAAAATAATCAAAAAGAAAATTTGACGAATTGGATTTAAATTTTATATTCAGATCAAGATCACATATCATATAATAATCGGAAAAAGAATCTATGACAGAGATAAGATAATCGTTGGCATTAATTAATTCAGTGGAATCAGGTTTATCAATTTTTATATCCTCTACAATAAGAACACCACCTTGAAACTCTGTGCTAAGAAAGATCGAGACGCCCTTAACAATTACAGAAAAAGAACCGCCTTTAGCAGTGGGCTTTTTGAAAAAAGCAAATTCAAAATCCTCAGCGAATTGTAGGGCATTGAGTTTTTCATTTAAATCAGTTCTTTCAAATAGTGGTAGTTCTAATATTGATTTACCTAGAATTAAATCGGAACTATACTGAATAACTCCGGGGAAACGGAAAAAATTTTTATTAATGAATGATATTTTCCAATCCTTTTGAAAAAAGATAATGCCGAGCGGAAGCGAATTAAAAAATTGCTTTAACTGATCATCGGATGAGATATTTTCGATAATACTATCTTTATTCATTTTTATTTGGATAGCAGCTAAATGTATTTATTAATTTCAGAAATAATTTTATCCGTTGCTCCTATATTTTCTAAGACATAGTTTTTACAGATTGTACCCATTCTTTCTTTGAGTTCAGTATCACTAAAAATTGATCTGATAATGCGGTAACAATCCCTTCTATTATAAATCACTTTTGCACCATTTAAATCTACAAGCTTCAATGCCTCTTGAGAGTTCTCAATTTTCGAGCCAAAGATAACCGGAATACCATAGACAGCGGGTTCAAGAACATTGTGTATTCCTTGCTTAAAACTGCCTCCTACATAAGCAGCATCGGCATAAGAATACAAAGTAAGCAAAATTCCGATTGAATCGATAATAATCACCTTCTCATTTTGATAATTGTTCAGGAATGAGAACCGTATTGAAGTCGCTTTATTCATTAATGAATGTTCTAATCTTTCGAGATGCATTATTGTAGGTTCATGAGGAACGATGAAAACAATCACTGAAGGATCGTTTTGTAAAAGCTTCAGGATGGCGGGAAGAACTACATCCTCATCGCTTTCCCAAGAACTACCAACAACGAATATTTGTTTATCTGCAAATAAACCATCCTTAAATAGTTTTTTATTTTTTGCAGCTAAACTTTTTTGATAAACACGATCGAATCGTGTATCACCGACTGAATCGACTATTTCCTTACTAATACCGAACTCAAGAAAATTTTTCTTATCAAGCTCCGAAACAGTTAATATTTTTGTAAATCCCCTAAATAAAAATTTATGAAAATTAATTAGCACGGGCAATTTTCTTTTACTCGATTCTTTCATGGTAGCATCAACAATAAAATGGGGTACATCTCTTTTATCAAGTTCCCATAATAAATTAGGCCAGAAATCATATCTCATAAAGATGACGAGATTTGGCCTAACGAGATTTAGAATTCGTTGAGCATTTGCTTTTGTATCAATTGGGAGATATGAAATTACATCAAGATAAGGATATTTAAGTGAATTACGATAACCTGACGGTGAGAAGAAAGTTACAAGAATATTAATATTATACTTTTTCTTTAGTTGTTCGAGAATAGGTTTTGCCTGTTCAAATTCACCCATTGAAGATGAATGGAACCACAGCATCTTTTTTGTTCTATCCATTCCTGCAAGATCAAGGATTAAATTTTCAAATAATTTTTTTCTATCTGCGAGACCGATTTTAATTTTTTGATTAAATAAAGAACCAATCCAAAAGAATAGTTTGAATATTGGAACGAAGAAAATATTATATACAATAATCCAGATTTTAGACATTAGATTTCCATAAATTCGATTGTTTTTTGATATACTAATGACGGAATTAATTTCATCATACAATTAAAATGCTTTTTAGGGCACTCTTCCCTACCATAATGACTACAAGGTCTGCAAGATAAAGAATTATTCTCTAACAATAAATTTTTAGTCTTATAAGGAACAAAACCAAATTCTTTTACGGAAGAACCAAAAAGAGCTATAATAGGTTTTTGCAATGCAGATGCGACGTGCATTAATCCTGAATCATTAGTAACGATAAATTTACATTTATTCATATATCTGCCGGTTAATAATAGTTGATTATAATTGCATAAATTAATAGAACCGGGGATTCTATTTTCTAACTCTTTACATATAATTTTATCTGATGAACCTCCAAATATAAGGGTCTTGAATCCCTTGGACGAGAATAGATTGCCTAAGTCTGCAAAGTAATTAAGCGGATACCGTTTTGTAAAATGGCGGGAACCGGGGGCAATACCGATATACTCCCCTCCTTCTAATTCAACATACCCATAATCACCTAAGAATAAGTCGAGACCCTTATCATCGAGAGCCAAATCAGGTATCGAAGCAGCGTACATTTCCGGAATTTGCAAAATCTTTTTATATAAATTTATTTTAAAATTGACGAGCATAAATTTCTGCAATTGTGGCTTATGAAAGCGATATACTTTTGTTTTCCCAAGTCTTGAATTTAGCTTGGAGATGATTTTCTTGCTTAAGAGATTGTTTTGTAAATCAATAATGATATCATACTTCGTTTGATGAAAATTATTTCCGTAAAATAATAGATTATTTATATAAGGATTAAATTTTAGTGTATCGGAATATTCTTTCTTGAGCAAGAAATCGATTTCGGAATCGGGGTATTTATTTTTTAGACTTCTGATTACGGGTGTAGTAAGAAGGATATCGCCAAGAGCACTTAAACGAATTATCAATATTTTCTTTACATTTGACATAGACACCAAATAATTAAGTAACAAAAATAAATAAAATTAGGCGTTTGTTATATAGAAAACCTATACTTATTTTTAAGAAATAAAAAGGAGATTAAATGACAACATTACCGGCAGCAGGATTCAAGCCTGCGAATGCGGATTCAATCGAAAGCAAAATAGATACTATCGTAGAATCATTAAGTGAATATATTTCGATTAAGAATGAACGAGTACGTCTCGCATTCAATTTATATAAATTTCTAAAGGGTGAAGGAGACGGACCCGAAGTAGTATTATCATCTGCTAAAATTAGATTCGAAAATATATCTAAAGTTGAATTAGTAACTAAAATAAACCTAAAATTAAAAGAAGCTTCCTTAGTTTAATCGTCCTCATCGGACATGAATTTTTGAACTAATTCCACATCCTCTTTACTACCCATATAAACGGGAGTTCTTTCATGTAAAGAAGTAGGTTTTAGTTCAAGGATTCTTCTTTTACCGTTTATTGCAATTCCGCCGGCTTCTTCAATAATAAATGCTATGGGGTTACATTCATAAACTAATCTTAATTTTCCTTTAGGATTTCTTTTATCGCCGGGATACATAAAGATACCTCCATATAGAAGAGTTCTATGAACATCCGCCACCATCGAACCGATATACCTTCCTTGAAATGGTTTCCCTTCATATAAATTTGACTGTAGATACTTTATATAATTTTTTAATCCTTTATTCCAATGGAAATAATTACCTTCATTAACGGAGTAGATTCTTCCATGAGGAGGGATTTTAATATTATCGTGAGAAAGAATAAATTCGCCGAACGCCGGGTCTAAGGTAAAGCCATGTACTCCATGTCCATGCCCCGCAGTGTAAACAAAAATAGTACTAGAGCCATAAACGATATATCCCGCAGCAACTTGTTTATAACCTTCTTGAAGACAATCGGATAAAAGTCCCGGAGTTCCATCGGGAGAGACCCGTTTATAGATTGAAAATATCGTTCCTATACTCACGTTTGCGTCAATATTTGAGCTGCCATCGAGAGGATCGAATAAGAGAACGTATTTACCGATTTTTTGATGAGATGGAACATGAATAATCTCGTCTTCCTCTTCGGAAGCGAATACGCAAAAATGACCGATATGATCCAGGGCTTTGATCAAGACTTCATGAGCGAACATATCAAGTTTTTTTTGATCGTCTCCCGATTCATTAGTTCCACCGGTATAACCGATAATATCTGCAAGACCAGCTTTATTTACTTCCAATGAAATGAGTTTGCATGCAAGTCCAATCTGGTTCAAAATAGCAGAGAGTTCACCGGTAGCTTCGGGATGATCCTTTTCTCCTTCAAGGATATGACGGGGAAGAGTCATAAACTTTTTTTTAGACATATTTACTCCTATGCGGTTTTTGTAATTTCTTGGTCTTTATATTGAAGCTGATATAACTTATAATAAATTCCTTTTTTAGTCAAAAGCTCCTGATGAGTGCCAATTTCTCTTACTTCGCCTTTATGCATAACAATAATTTTATCGGCATTTTGTATAGTCGAAAGTCTATGCGCAATAACTATCGAAGTTCTTCCTTTGAGAAGTTTTTCGATAGCATTTTGGATAATAATTTCTGTTTCTGTATCAATACTGGAAGTTGCTTCATCTAATATAAGTATTTGCGGATTATAAGCAAGAGCTCGTGCAAAAGAAATTAATTGCTTCTGTCCCACACTTAAAGTAGCACCTTTTTCTTTGACTTCTTCATTATATCCATTTGGAAGAGCTGAAACAAATTTATCCGCCCCAACAATTTTGGCTGCATTAATAATATCTTCATCTGAAATATTTTCAGAGCCAAGTGAGATATTAGATTTGACAGTTCCCGAAAATAGATAAACATCTTGAAGAACGATAGAGATATGCTTTCTCAATTCTCGTTTATCAAGTTTGCTAATATCCATTCCATCTAATAAAATGGACCCTTTTTGAATATCATAAAATCGAGTAAGGATATTTATTAAAGAAGTTTTACCTGCTCCGGTGGCACCTACAATCGCTGCAGTCTGCCCCGGTTCGATTGAAAAATCTATATCCTTGAGAACATAATTATCATCATTATACGCAAACCAAACATTTTTAAAATCGATTCTTCCATTTACATTTTTAATAGGATTCGGGTTATCGACATTCTTAACAAATGTATCATCATCCATTAACTTAAAGATTCTCTCGGAAGAAGCCATCGCTGATTGGAGAATATTATATTTTTCGGATAGATCACGAATAGGTCTAAAAAACATTTCTGTATATTGAATAAATGCAAAAAGAACTCCGAGGGTCATAGTGTTTTCTAAATACTTACCACCGCCATACCAAATAATAAGTGCGATAGCGATGGAGCTTAATAATTCTACCCCCGGAAAGAAGATCGCATAATAAAATATCGATTTTATATTTGCAATTTTGTGATCATTATTGATACAGGAAAATTTATTTAACTCATCCTTCTCTTTAGAGAAAATCTGAGTGATATTCATTCCAGTTACATGCTCTTGCATATAAGAATTAAGCCGCGCTAGATGAAAACGTGTATCCCTATATGCTTCTCTTACTTTTCTGCGGAATAAAAATGTAGCGTATATCAATACAGGTAATACCGCAAGGGTAACTAACGATAAATCCCACGACATATAGAACATAAATATAAATATCCAGATGATCGTGAATACATCACTAAATACAGTAACGATACCTGACGAGAACATTTCGTTAAGTGATTCAACATCATTGGTAACTCGTGTAACAGTTCTGCCGACCGGTGTTTTATCGAAGAATTTTAATGCTAATTTCTGTACATGGGAAAAGAGTTTAACCCGAAGGTCATAAACAATCTTCTGCCCCATATATTCGGTGTAATATGTCAGGAAGAATTGTACAACCGCCTGAAAGATCAATGAGAGAAGCAAAAGAAGAGTAATATTCAAAAGTGTATTATAATCTTTCTGAACGATACTTTCATCAATGGCGATATGAACAAGATAAGGACGGACCGGGCCCAAAGCAGCCACTAATATATTAAGAATAATAGCAAGGGCTACATATTTTTTATATGGCTTAATATACTCAAGCAAACGCTTCATTAGTTTTGAATCGTACGCTTTGCCTAATATTTCATCATCTTTATGCCGATCAGCCATCTAATATTTCTTTCTCTTTAATTAAGATCTTTTAGTTCTTCTTCTAATAATTGTTTATTATGAAGCTCAGCATAAATACCGTTTAATTCCACAAGTTCACTATGCTTTCCTTCTTCTGCTATCTTTCCATTTTCTAAAACGAAAATTATATCTGCATCTTTAACTGTCGAGATTCTATGACTAATGATAATGCTAGTCCTGCCTTTCATAAATTCTTTTAATTTTACCAATATTTCTTCTTCGGTGCGAGTATCGATTGCAGAGAATGAATCATCAAGAATAAGAATTTTAGGATCAATTGCCAGAGCACGAGCGAGAGCAGATCTTTGTTTTTGACCGCCCGAAAGAGTGATTCCCCTTTCGCCGAGAACAGTTTGAAAACCTAATGGGAATGAAGCAACTTCTTTGCTAAGCTTTGATATATCTGAAATTTTTTCCAATGGAATTTTATTCCCGCCATAAGCTAAATTATTTTCGAGAGTATCTGAAAATAAGAATGCTTCTTGCGGAACTAGCCCTATATTCTCCCTTAAAACGTTAAGCGGAATATTCCTTACTTCGATTCCATCGATTAAAACATTTCCGGTGGTAGTATCATAAAGTCTGGGGATAAGATTTATTAAAGATGTCTTTCCCACTCCGGTAGAACCAACGAATGCGGCAGTGGCACCCCGAGGAATTTTAAGTGAGACATTATCCAAAACCAATGGTAAGTCCGTTTTATATCTAAAACTAACATTCTTAAATTCAATATCGCCTATGATTTTAGTAATTGATGAATCGGTCAATCCGGAATCAGAAATTTCGTATTTTTCGTTAAGGATTTTTTGGATTCTTTTCATGCTCGCACTTGCCTGCTGAACCATATTAGCAACCCATCCGAATGCAATCATAGGCCAGATTAAGAGACCCAAATAAACTACAAAAGCTAGAATTTCACCAAGTGTAATAGTGCCTTCTATAGCCATACCTCCGCCAATCCATACTACAATTATAGTAGATAGTCCTGCGGTTAAATATAATACCGGTTGGAACATCGCTTGCAATTTTACTTTCTCTAAATTCTTTTCAAAATATTCACGACTCGAGATTTTCCATTTTTCAATTTCATATTCTTCACGTACGTATGATTTTACTACCCTTATGCCGGAGAAATTCTCCTGAGCAACAGTTGTTATCTCGGAGAATTTTTCTTGAATTGCATTATACTTTTTGTGAATCTTCTTGCTTAGTATATAAACAAGAATTGAAATGAATGGCAATGGTACTAGAGTGAACCCCGTAAGTACAGGACTGATGGTGAACATTATCGCAAGCACAATTAAAAACTTTGTTACAGTATCGATAGCATACATAACAGATGGACCGACGAACATTCTAACGGCACTAATATCATTAGTGGCATGAGCCATAATATTACCGGTAGAATTATTCTGGAAAAATCTTAACGGAAGTTTTTGTATGTGCGCCCAAAAATCCTGCCTCACATCATATTCGATTTCCCGTGAGATTACTATAATAGTTTGACGAATAAAGAACCGGAATATACCGCTGACTAAAGCAGTGCCAACAATTAAAAGTACGTTCTGAATAATGAGTTCAATTGTAACTTTTTTTTGAAGTTCATCAATTGTATTTTTTAAAATAAGGGGTATATAAACCTGCCCGAAATTAGAGAGAAGTATAAAGAGAATTCCAAAGGCGAGCTTCGCTTTATATCGTAAAAAATATTTTTTTAAGGCAAAGAGACTTTGCATTCATTAATCTTTCTTAATACTGTTATTCAATAATTTCAAATCCGGTATAACGCTGTAATGCTTTAGGAACAATTATTTTCCCTTCGGGAGTTTGATAATTTTCTAAAATCGAAACCATCAATCTGCTTGTAGCAAGACCGGAACCATTTAATGTGTGAACAAATTCTAATTTCTTATCATCATTTCTAAATTTAATATTAGCCCTGCGAGCTTGAAAGCTTTCGAAATTGCTGCATGAAGAAGCCTCGAGCCATTTATTTTCTGCAGGCGACCACGTTTCAATATCATAACATTTAGCTGCCGAGAAACTTAAGTCCCCTGTGCATAATAATAAAATGCGATAAGGCACTTTTAATTCTTTTAATATAGCTTCGGCATTAACTACTAATTTTTCGAGTTCATCATAAGAAGTTTCGGGTCTAACGAACTTAACCATTTCAACTTTATTAAATTGATGCACTCTGAGGAAACCTTTGGAATCTTTTCCATAAGAACCCGCTTCCCTTCTGAAACATGCTGAATAACCTACATAATAAATAGGTAATTCCTTTTCCGAGAGGACTTCATCACGATGAAGATTAGTAATAGGGACTTCAGCAGTTGGTATCGGGAATAGATCATCTTTTTCACATGTGTACATATCCTCTGCCATCTTTGGCAATTGTCCCGTGCCTTTCATGGATTCACGATTGACCAAGAATGGAGGCATAATTTCTGTATAACCGTGATTTTCCACATGATAATTAAGCATAAAATTAATTAATGCTCTTTCTAATGCAGCACCTTTACCAACATAGACCGGGAAACCTGATCCTGAAATTTTTGCTCCTCTTTCAAAATCGAGTATCTTTAATTTTTTACCGAGTTCAACATGATCTAAAGGTTTGAAATCATTTTCAAAACTGAACCCATCGGGCAGCCATCTTCTTGATTCCACATTATCCTCAGCACTCTTACCAATCGGGACAGATTCATGAGGAAGATTAGGAAGCCATGCTAAAATAGTATCAAGATTATTCTGGAGTTCTTTTAATTCATCATCAAGAGATTTAGTATCCTCGGCAATTTTTCGGCTTTCAGACATTAATTCATCAGCATCACCGCCTTCTCTTTTAATCTTAGCAATATCGGAAGAGACTTTATTTTTTCTTGATTTTAATTCTTCGGTCTTTGTAATTAATTCCCTTCTTTTTTTATCGATATCAAGAAGTTCATCAACCTTATTAAATTCATTTTTGCTTGCAAGACCGGCTTTAACTAAATCACTATTTTCCCGAATAAATTTAATATCTAACATTTCATAGTCCCGAAATTATTTTACTACTATTGTATAAATTTTATTATTTACATACATCTCTTTTACTACCTGCTTACCTTCTGTATTCAGAATTACTTTTTCATCTTTCCATACAACAGCTTTTACCTCTTCTTCTAAAGTATTGACAGGAAAATCCAATCTTGCACGGATTTTTCCATTGATTTGGACTACAATAGTAATATTATCAACTACTAATGCTTTCTCATCGTATGAATACCATACAGGAGTTTCGCTTAAAGTAGTATCCTTACCAAGAAGCTGCCAGCATTCTTCCCCAAGATGAGGAGCAAGCGGCATTAAGCAAACAGCAAGACGTTCCAATACATAAGTCTGTAATGATTTTTCGGCATCAGGCAAATATTTAGTTACATCATTAAGCAATTCCATTAAGAGAGCAACTGCAACATTAAAATGAAATCCTTCTATCTCTTTACCAATTTTACTTATTACATAATTTATTTTTTTATAAACTATTTTTTCTCCATCGGATAAAGAATCTAATTCGTAAGATTCTCTCGAGGGTGAAGTTTTGGCAATACCTTGATGATTCATAAACAAAGTATAAACACGCTGAACAAAACGATCAACACCAACAATACCTTTATCGCTCCAATCACCTCCAAGCTCATAAGGTCCCATAAACATAAGATACATTCTAAATACATCGGCACCCACCTGTGTAGTAAAATCACTTGGATTAACTACGTTATTTCGGGATTTGGACATCTTTGCACCATTATTTGTAATAGTACCTTGATGAATAAGTTTTGCAAATGGTTCATCACTATTTACTAATCCTAAGTCTCTTATGAATTTATGAATAAAACGTGCATAGAGTAAGTGCATTACCGTGTGCTCTGCTCCGCCGACATACATATCGACAGGAGTCCATTTATTTGCAAGTTCCGGATCGAACATTCCCTTATCGAAATGAGGATTAAGATAGCGGAGATAATACCAAGATGAATCCATAAAAGTATCCATAGTATCAACTTCGCGCTTTCCGGCGCCGCCACACTTTGGACATGTTGTATTAGTAAATTCTTCGGAGCTTGCCAGTGGCGAACCACCGCTCGGAGTGAACTTAACATCATATGGAAGCTCAACAGGTAATTGATCTTCGGGCACGGCAACTTCACCACACTTATCACAATAGATAATAGGTATCGGAGTGCCCCAATAACGCTGTCTTGAAATTAACCAATCTCTCAAACGGAAATTTATTTTTGCTTTTGCATCGCCTGTTTTTGAAAGCTCTTCTACAATAAGTGTCTTAAATTCTTCCGAATTAATTCCATCATATTTTCCTGAATTAATCATTGTACCTTCATCGGTAAATGCTTTTTCTAATAATGAATCAGGATCAGTATTTCTTTCTAAAATTACTTTTACAATCTGTAGATTGAATTTTGTGGCGAATTCAAAATCGCGTTCATCGTGTCCCGGAACAGCCATTACACATCCCGTTCCATAAGTAGCAAGAGCATAATCGGCAATCCAAATAGGAATCTTCTCACCATTAACGGGATTAATTGCATAGCTTCCGGTTGGAACACCTGTTTTTTCTTTTACCGTTGAAGTACGTTCTACTTCGGTTAATGACTTTATCGATTCTCTATATTCATTAACTTTAGTTAGAAATTCGGGTTTGGTAATTTTATCCACCAAAGGGAGTTCAGGAGCGAGCACAACATAAGTAACTCCGAATAATGTGTCGGGGCGAGTTGTAAATACAGTGATTACATCATCAAGTCCATCAATTTTAAAATTAACTTCCGCACCTGTGCTTTTACCAATCCAATTGGTTTGCATGGTTTTAGTTCTTTCAGGCCAATCTATTGTTTCTAAGCCTTGAAGGAGTTCCTCGGCATAATCTGTAATTTTGTAAAACCATTGAGTTAGGTTTTTCTGAAACACAGTTGTGCCACACCTCTCACAGCCACCGTCATTTAGTACTTGTTCATTAGCGAGAACTGTCTGACAAGAAGGACACCAGTTAACCGGTGCGTTCTTTCTATATGCCATTCCCTTCTTAAAGAGTTGAATAAAGAGCCATTGGTTCCATTTATAATATTCGGGAGTGCAGGTCATTAATTCCTTATCCCAATCATACATACAGCCCATAAGTTTTAATTGCTCACGAATAGCGGCAATATTTTCTAATGTACTGTCATAGGGATGAATACCGGTCTTGATAGCATAATTTTCGGCGGGAAGACCAAACGCATCATAACCAATCGGTTCAAACACATTGTATCCCTGTAACTTTTTAAACCGTGCCCATGAATCCGTAGGAGCATAATTATACCAGTGCCCGCAATGAGTTTTGGATGCTGATGGATAAATAAACATTACAAGACAATAGAGCTTTTTCTCTATATCGGTTAAATCAGTCAAATTAACTTTGTTATTTGTCCAATATTCCTGCCATTTCTTTTCAATTTCCGCAAAGGGATATTTCATAATTATTCGTATTTTTATGTCAAAATAAGATTTAAAATTATCAAAATAAGAAGGGTTTAGCAAATCATTATATTTTATCTTTTTTTTAGTAAATTTACTTTAAGATTTAATTGAGGAAAAAATGAAAAGATTATTACTTTTATTGTTAGTTATATTATTCTCGACACAACTAATTGCACAGAAAAGAGCAATTACAGTAGAAGACCTTTGGAAAATAAAAAGAATTGGGGCTTATGATGTTTCTCCCGATGGCAAAACCATTGCTTTTACTATTTCTTCGTATGATATGGAATCCAACAAGGGCAATTCGGATATCTATTTAATTGATAGTGATGGAACAAACGTCCGTCCATTTATGAATTCTACTGCAAATGAATCGGAGCCGAAATTTTCTCCGGATGGCAAACAGATTGCTTATTCATTCAAAGAACAAATTTGGGTTGCTGATATTTTTGGTAAAAATGAGATACAATTAACAGATTTATATTCTGGTACTTCCGGTCATATCTGGTCTAAGGATGGAAAGAAGATATTATTTGTTTCGAGTGTCTATCCTGAATGTGAAACACAAGAATGCAATAAAGAAAAAGATGAAGCAAAAGAACAATCAAAAGTGAAAGCAGAAATATTCACTGAACTTATGTATCGCCATTGGAACGATTGGCGTGGGCCTAAGAGAAGTCATCTATTTGTTTTTGATATAGCCACAAAAGAATATTATGACGTAACATTAAAGAGCAAGAATGATGTTCCCCCTATTGCTCTTGGCGGCTCTTTAGATTACTCTATT
Organism: bacterium BRH_c32; assembly: GCA_001516025.1. Classification (GTDB taxonomy): domain Bacteria; phylum Bacteroidota; class Ignavibacteria; order Ignavibacteriales; family Melioribacteraceae; genus BRH-c32. Next base: position 216,389 of record LOEU01000024.1, read on the forward strand.
GCGCCCGATGGTTCTGATGCAGCACTTACAATGAATCAAGACGAAATGCTGGCTACATCAACCAATAATGATGTTTTTACATTTAGCATAAGCGGATTAAAAAAGAATGCAGCAGCAGAATTGAAAAAAATCTCTTCGAGTATGGGTAATGATAATCAACCTGTCTATTCTCCTGACGGTAAATATATAGCATTTAGATCAATGAAGCGTGCGGGTTTTGAAGCTGATAAATTAGATTTAATCATATATGACAGAACAAGCGGCACATCGGTGGATTACAAAGATACCATTAATTTATCGGTAGGCGAGGTCGTTTGGTCTTCTGATTCTAAATCGATCTATTTTACAGCCGAGAAAGAAATTTTAACTCCAATTTTTAGATTTGATATTGCTTCTAAAAAGGTAACCGAATTAGTTAAAGAAAACTTAAATGGTGATATTTTATTAAGAGGTGATTTTATTTTCTTTAAGAAACAGAAATCAACAATGCCGGTCGAGCTATTCTCTTACAACACAAAATCGGGCGAAATCAAACAGATTTCAAATTGCAACACGGAATTTATGGCTAAGTTCGATATGCAGCCGACAGAATCTTTTTGGAGCAATGGAGCAGAGGGTGCTAAAGTGCAATCTCTATTAATAAAACCACCGTTCTTTGATCCGAATAAAAAATATCCGATGATATTCTTAATTCATGGCGGACCGCAAGGAAATTGGGCAGATGATTTTCATTTTAGATGGAACACACAGTTATTTGCTTCTAAAGGATATGTAGTTGTAGCTCCTAATCCGAGAGGCAGCACAGGATATGGACAGAAATTTACTGATGAAATTTCGGGAGATTGGGGCGGCAAAGCGTATATCGACCTTATGAATACTTATGACAATGCGATTAAAACTTTTTCATTTATTGATGGAAAAAATACTTTTGCAGCCGGCGGTTCTTATGGCGGGTATATGGTCAATTGGATTGCAGGACATACAGATCGTTTCAATGCACTCGTATCTCATGCAGGTGTTTACAATTTAGAAAGTATGTATGGAGCAACCGAAGAACTTTGGTTCCCTGAATGGGAATATGAAGGAACTCCATGGACTAACCGTGCAATGTATGAAAAATGGTCTCCTCACCGTTCGGCAGATAAAATAAATACTCCTATGCTTGTAGTCCATGGTGCATTCGATTTCAGAGTACCTGAAGGGCAGGCATTTGAATTATTTACGACATTACAAAGAAGAGGGATTCCAAGTAAGTTTTTATATTTTCCCGATGAGACGCATTTTGTTACAAAACCGCAAAATGCTAAACTATGGTGGAATACAATTTTTGATTGGTTTGATAAATATACAAAGAGGTAAATATGAAATATCAAGAAAATGAAGATAATTATAGTTTAGAGAATCTCGAGGATATTGATTCTTATAAAGAATACAAAGAAAAGAGCAAAATTGTAGAAGAAAGTTTTTGGGGAAAATTAGAAAGAGTCGGCAGCAAAATAACATTTGCTAAGGATTTGAAAGCTCTCTTTAGTTATTTTCGCGATCCAAGTATTCGGTGGTATCGAAAAACAATCATAGTTGCGGCATTAATTTATTTTATCTCCCCTATCGATGCGATACCGGATATGGCACCTTTGGTAGGTTATCTCGATGACCTTGGTGTCATAACTGCATTACTAAAATATTTGGGCAGCGAGATTCTACCTTATTACGAAAAATAAAGAGAGTATATGAAGAAGCTAAATTTCAAAGTTCTTAAAACGGATATAATCCATAAAGGACGAGTGTTCGATTTAAAGATAGATGAAATAATATATGATAGCGGCAATAAAGGGTTTAGGGAAACTGCAGTGCACCCGGGCGGTGCGGTGGTCCTTCCCGTAAAAGAAAACGGAGATATAATCTTCGTTAATCAATTTCGTTTTCCTCATGACCAATTTGTTTTGGAACTACCTGCGGGTAAATTAGATTTCAATGAGGATCCATTTATATGCGCTAAAAGAGAGCTAACCGAAGAGACAGGTTATAGTTCGGAAAAAATTACTAAACTAGGCGCAATCTTTACAACTCCCGGATTTAGCAATGAAATTTTACATATCTATTTGGCGAAAGAACTTATTGAAGGGAAACATAATCGAGAAGAGGGTGAATTCGGGATGGAAATCGTTTCACTCTCTTTGAAAGAAGCAGAAGAAAAGATAAAATCGGGCGAAATAGTTGATGCAAAAACTATTTGCGGAATTTTATATTATAAATTATCGTTGGATAATTAATTCTTCGAGATCAATTTTATTTATGTTGGAAATTTCTTTTCCAAGAAATCGTTCAGCAATTTCTTTGAACTTAGCCGGTACGTCACTTACAAAATATTCTTGGGTGCCGGGTAAGTAAGAAGAATTTTTAAGTCCCTTCTCTATCAAATAATCTTCGACAATCTTAGCTGCAGGTGTTCCCGAATCGATTAAAGTAACTTGATCCCCAATTTCATGTTGAATAATTTTTCTTAGCGTGGGATAGTGAGTACATCCGAGAACAAGCGTGTCAATTCCTTTGGACTTTAATTCGCTTAAGTATTCCGATGCCACAAGTCTTAATGCTTCATGATCTACTAATCCCTCTTCTGCAAATGGTACAAAAAGAGGGCATGCCTTTTCATATACTTTTGCATCAGGGTCTAGTATATGGAGTCTTGAAGAGTAAGCTTTGTTATTGATTGTAGAATAAGTCCCTATTACACCGATGATTTTATTTTGAGATGTATGGAGTGCGTAATCAGAACCCGGCTCAATCATTCCGATTACCGGAATTGAAAGAGTGTTTTGCAAAGTTTCGAGAGCTACCGATGAAGCAGTATTGCATGCTACTACAAGAAGTTTAATATTCTTCTTTAATAAGAAGTTAGCAGCTTCCATACTATATTCTATTACGGTGCTATTGGATTTAGAACCATAAGGTACTCTTGCCGTATCACCAAAATAAACTATATTTTCGTTGGGAAGTAAATTTGTAACTGAGCGGACAACCGTTAAACCACCTATACCCGAATCAAAAAAACCTATCGGACTATTGCTATCTATATTTTTCATCTATTTTTATAACATCTCCATAATGGTATCTGTCAATTCGACAGTAATTAATTCATATTCACTTGTTGATATTTTATTTTTGTTTCGATCTAGGATATAAAATGAATCGACTACATCATCAGCTTTCGTTGATATTTTAGCGAAATAGATCGAAAGCCCTAATTCATTCATTTTTTTCGTAATTTGATAAAGAAGTCCAAGCCGATCCGGAGAGAAGATATCTATGATGGTATATTTTTCATGCTTTTCGAAAGAGATTTTAATTTTACCTTTCCTTTTGAAAAGTTTATTCTCTAGGCGCCACCACTTCGATTTAATTTTATTAAATTCTTTTGTTATCTGAAGTTCATTATTGATTGCAAGCTCTAAATCATGAATAATTTTTTTATACCGAGAAGTCTCTATCACATTATGAGTTCTAAAATCGGTAACACTAAAACTATCTATTACCACTCCATCTTTACGAGTGAAAATTTTCGCATCGTAGATATTGAGATCGTTAATCGATAGAGCACCGCAGATGCGTGATAAAAGCGAATCGGAATCGAAAGCAATTACTGTAACATAAGTAAAGCTATGGTCTTCTTTAAAGAACACAGAAACAGAAGAACCTTTTTCGATTTCGTCAATATGTTGATTTATTTCTTCCTGAGAATAATGTTGTAAATAGCCAAGATCATCAATAGATTCAATATGTTCCTTGAATGAAGAATCCCCTTCTTTATCGTTTAAATAAGCATTAGTAGCATGGGAGAGAAGAACTTCGCCTGAGATTCTTTCCTTTATCATTCTCTTAGTTTTCACGAAAAGTTCATTAAGTAATTCACTCTTCCATTGTGTCCAAACGACAGGCGAAACTGCGGAAAGATCAGCATAAGTGAGCAAGTATAAATTTTCTAACGCTTGAAGCGATGAAACTTTCTTTGCAAAAGTATCTAAAGTAACAGGATCATTTAAATTACGTCTGAAAGCAACTTGTTCCATAGTAAGATGGTGGTGAACTAAAAACTGCACCATCTGAATTGATTGAGCATTATAACCAAGACGTTCCATTATAGAACAAGCAATCTCAGTTCCAATTATTTCATGCCCTGATATACTAATCGGTTTCGCTATATCATGGAATAGAACAGCTAAGAATAAAATGTCTTTTTCTTTATTGCCTATAAAAAGTTTTGCCAACGTGGATGTTTCGTTTTCAAGATTCTCTAAATTATTTAGTGCAATAAGAGTATGCTCATCGGCAGTATAGCAATGATAAACACCGGGTTGGAAGAATCCGACCAGGTCTTTAAACTCCGGTAAAAAAGCACCTAATACACCAAGTTCATTCATTGCATAGAGAGTCTTACCAACATTTTTTGGAAGCTTTAAAATCTCTCTAAAGAAAGCAGAAGAATTAGGTTCAAAAATTGATGATTCATTAAGGTCAATCACAGCCTCAATAATAGTAGAGCGCAAACTATCATCTAATCGAGCAGTATAAAAACCACGATAATAAAAAGCTCTCATAATTGTAGGCAAAGTTATTTCTTCGCTTCCTGTATATGAAACTGTATTACCCCTTAGAATAAAATCATCATCTAATTGGACGGTTAAAATCTCCGAGAATGGATTAAGAAGTTCTTCCTCTGTTTTTTTTGTGCTCGTTAAAGCAAATCTTTTGATAATATTAGCACATTCAAAATAGCGTTTCATAAAATTCTGCCAGCCAGGTTCTGCATAACCCATAATTTTGGCAATTTTTTCTTGAGCAGAATATTCTAATCGGTCATTTTTAGTACCTGATATTAAATGAAGATGGTTCCTAACATTGATGATAAATTTATAGGCTTCGAGCAAACGCGCTACTGCCCTTGGTATTATTGCCTTTTGCTGCAGAAGAAGTTTTAAGTATGCTTCTGTTTGTGTTACTTCAGATTGATTAGTGAGAATTAAATTATTCTTAAGAGCATATACCCATTCAATTACTTGAAGGTCGCGCAGCCCTCCGGCAGTGTTTTTTACGTTTGGTTCTAATACTTTAGAAGAAGCCCCAAATTTTTGATGCCTCTTTTTGGTATCGTCAAAATATTGGAATACTAATCTTTTCCTGTTTTCTTCATTAAGTGAGTTAAGGACTTTTTCATTCCATTCATTATAGATTTTTTCATTCCCGCAAATAAAACGGGTTTCAAAAAACTGCGTAAAGGTATGCAAATCTTCATGAATAAAACGTTCAATATCAGAATACTCACGAACGGTATGACTTACTTCAAAGCCGCAGTCCCACAAAAGTGTTACTGCAGCTCTGATTTCATCTTCGTAGTCTTTTATTATCGGAACGATGAACATAACATCGATATCAGAATAAGGAGATAATTCTCTTCTACTAAAACTGCCGACTGAAGCCACAGCGAAATTAATTCCCTTCTCTTTGAGTATATTAAAAATATATTCTTCTATAAGAAGAGAATAAGAGACACAGAAATGCATCGGCTCGGAAATGAGTTCTTCGTTTGAGAAGATTTTATCCCGTTCAATAAGATATCTCTCTTGTATGTTTATCGGATCAAACATATTAAATTATTTTTTTGAAACGCGCTTGGAAGAAACGTAAGTATTTTGGTTCGTAAGTCATTTCCAAACCTTTGATTTTCTTTCTATCATCATAAACCTGAGCAATAGATTCCACCATCACATCAATATGCGCCTGAGTATAAACTCTTCTTGGGAATGTAAGACGAACCAATTCGAGTTTAGGCATTCTGTTTAATCCGGTTTTAGGATCTCTACCCGAAGAAACAACACCACGTTCCATACCTCTAACACCTGAATCAAGATAGATTTCTGATGCGAGTGATTGAGCAGGGTAAACATCTTGCTTAATGTGTGATAAAAATCTTTTTGCATCTAAGAATATCGCATGTCCACCGAACGGATAAACCAAAGGAATATTATATTTTTCTAATTGCTTACCGCAATATTCCACTTGTCCGATTCTTGCTTTCACGTTATCATACTGCACCATCTCTTCAATTCCGCGAGACATAGCTTCCATATCTCTTCCTGCTAAACCACCATAAGTATGAAGACCTTCATAAATTACAACCATATTTCTCGCTTCTTCATAAACCTTTTTATTTCTTGTAGCAAGGAATCCGCCGATATTAACCATTAAGTCTTTCTTAGCACTAACCCAAAGACCATCGAAATAAGAACAGATCTCTTTTAAGATTTCTGCAATAGTTTTTTTCTCATAACCTTTTTCTAATTCTTTAATGAAGTAAGCATTTTCCGTAGCTCGAGTGGCATCGAACCATAATTTTATTTTATGTTTCTTAGCAAATGCAGCAACTTCTTTTAAGTTTGCCATTGAAAATGGTTGACCGCCTGCCATATTTACCGGACCGGCCATACTGATATAGGCTATTTTATTAGCCCCTACTTCTTTAACTAATTTACTTAGCTTATTAAGATCGATATTGCCCTTAAATTTAAATGTGTTCTGAGCATCATGTGCTTCATCGACAATTACATCAACGAAAGTAGCACCGGCGAGTTCTTGATGAAGACGAGTGGTAGTGAAATACATATTACCGGGAACAAAATCACCCGGTTTAATAAGTATTTTTGAGATCATGTGTTCAGCTGCTCTTCCTTGGTGAGTAGGAACAAAATAAGGCATTCCATAATATTTCTTTACATTATTCCAAAGGTTATAGAAGTTCTTGCTTCCTGCATAAGCTTCATCACCGATCATCATTCCTGCCCATTGATAATCACTCATAGCGTTAGTTCCGCTATCAGTCAATAAATCCAAATAAACATATTCGCTTCTCAATAAAAAAGTATTGTAGCCTGCTTCTTTAATAGCCATTTCTCTTTCGGCTCTGGTAGTCATCTTAAGTGGTTCGACCATTTTGATTTTGAATGGTTCAGCCCAACTTCTTTTGATTATTTTCTTTGCCATTAAATACACTCCATTAGGTGGTTTGTTTTTATTTAGTATGTTCAACAATTACAACAGATGAAATACCGCCTCTCGGATTCCAATTAGCTGTAATTTTTATATAACGTGGCTGTAGAACCGCAACCAAATCATTTAAAATATTATTAGTAACTGCCTCAAAATATATTCCGTCATTTCTATAGGAACCAAGATAGAACTTATACGATTTTAATTCCACACAAACTTCATCGGGGATATATTCAAGATCGATTATCGCAAAATCGGGCTGACCCGTCTTTGGGCATACAGATGTAAACTCGGGTGATGTGTGAATAATTGTATAGTCTCTATCCGGCTGCGGATTAGGAAACACTTCTAATATTTTTTGTTTATCCTTCATATATATACCTATATTTTTTCTTTACCTGAATTAAATTTAACAAGTTTTTGCCAATCTATTATACCGTTAACGCAAAATTCATTTGAAAATTGCTGAGTAAATTTATTGAGCAAAGCAGAATATTTTTGAATATATAAATCATTTCTTTCCTTTGCTTTGTAATCCAAGGGTTCAATAAATCTAAGATACATCTCTTTTTCGTTTGAAATTAATTCCCAAAATTGTTGACCGGCTAATTTAAGATATTCACCTTTATCAATTTTATTAACTCTACCATAGCAACATCCATTAACAGCTACTACATTGATCTTCTTGGCGTTAGTTCCTAAAATTCTTTTTGCTTTTCTAAAATTATCTCTCATTCTGACTATCTGACTAGAATTCCCCCAGTTGGGTCCAGATTTTACAGTAACAATATATTTAATAGAGTCCTTTTCAAATTCTAAATCAATTCCTTCTGCAGCTGATTTCTTGCCATTATGAACTGTCTGGCAGACATAAATTGCTAATCCCTCGAGAAAAGTACCAAACATCGTTTCTTCTTGTGAAGATAAATATGCATCAACAAGATTTTGAATAAGGTCCTGAGACGTCAAGATATTTTTTGCCTTAAATAGGTAAGGGTTCTTTCTAAGTAAAATATCATTTAAATTCAGTTCACCTATTTTATTAAGGCGTGCTTCATTAAATTCATTAATATTATTTTCGATGTAACTTATTAGTTTTTTGGTTTCGATCCTTGCCATAAATTATCTCCGGCTCTGCAACAAATAAATTCTGAGTTAATTGCGATTCAGCTAATTTATAATATTCATCAATAATTTCAATTCCTATACCCACTCTAAACATTCTTTGAGCAACTATGATCGTTGTTCCCGAGCCCATAAAGGGGTCTAAAACAACATCTCCTTCTTTTGTAAAAAGTTTAATAAACCATTCCGGCAATTCATCGGGAAATGCGGCGCTATGATTTTTATTATTACATTCAGTTGCCAAGTGAAGTACGTTAGTCGGATAAACCAGATCTCTCGAGATCCAATTTGAAATATTCTTTCCAAATCCACTGCCATTTTTGGCATTATCTCTTCTTTTATCTGTCTCACTAAGATTTTTCAATCTTGTTTTTGCCCAATCCCCAACCGGAACCATTACTTCTTCTTGATACATTTTAAATTTTTTTGATTTATTAAATTGGAGTAATCTCTCCCATGAATCTCTAAATCTATTAGGCCATTTCCCCGGGAATGAATTTTTTTTGTGCCAAATAAATTCTTCCGTCCATAACCAACCTTGCTTTCTTAACTCTTTAATGAGATCAAGTACATAAGTATGTTTTTCACCATTAATCACTTTTTCTTTTATATTAAGGACGAAAGTACCATCTTCCTTTAGGACACGGAGAAGTTCTTCAGAAAAAGTTAAGAACCATTCGACATATTTATCAGGATGAATTCCACCATAAGTATTTTTACGGCTATCTGCATAAGGAGGAGAAGTAAAAATTAAATCTACTGAATTACTTTCAATCTCTTTCAGTAATACCTTAGAATCTCCCAACAATATTTTTGATTTATTTTCTAACATAAAATAATTATAGTAGATTATAATTTGGTTTAGTGTTGTAAGGAATGGGATCATCGAAGCCGGCTTTTTGGAAACCTCTTAATCTAAATGCACAGCTATCGCAAACACCGCATGCCTCCTCGTCATTCTGATAACAAGACCAAGTAAGATGAAGCGGAGCATTTAGCTCAATCCCTTTCTTTACAATCTCTTCTTTACTAAAATTAATTATCGGTGTAATTACTTTAATATCTGTTTTCGGTTTCGTTCCTATTCGAATAACCTCTTCAAATGCTTTATAAAAATCGGGACGGCAATCCGGATAGCCGCTGGCATCTTCATAAACAGCTCCGATAAAGATTGCGTTTGCGTTCAATACCTCCGCCCATGCTGTAGCCGCAGATAGTATATTAGCATTACGAAACGGAACATAAGTTGTAGGCACTTCGTGATTATTTAAATCTGCTATTGTTACATCCATTTTATTATCAGTAAGAGAAGAACCGCCAATTTGAGTAAAATGAGAAAAATCGATTACCAATTTATTTTTAACATTATAGAATTCTGCAATATCATGAAACGCTTTTAATTCTCTCTTTTGTGTTCTCTGACCGTAATTAACATGAAGTAATGCTAAATCGTATTCCTGCTTTGCATAAGCGGCAGTTACGCAGCTATCCATTCCACCGCTGAGGGCAACTACTGCTAATTTTTTATTCATAGTATTTTTTCTAATTTATCCTTAAAAGATAGCAAAATCCGATTGTAAATGGAAAAAAAGGGGAATTTTTATTGAAGTAATTCGATTTCAATTGACTATTAAATTTACTATTTTATATTACATTTCTGTTCTTGAAGTATCTTCATAATTTATATAAGAGAGGAGCATTTTATGGAATATTACGAGCTGCATCCTGTTACACCACAATTAAGATATATTAATAAAGCAGTAGAAGTATTGAGAAATGGTGGAGTAATAATCTACCCAACCGATACAGTATATGGAATCGGTTGTGATATTTTTAACAAAGAGGCTTTGGAGCGCGTTTATGATATTAAACACGAAGCCGGAACAAAATTATTCAGTTTTATTTGCCCGGACTTGAAAGATATTGCTAAGTACGCAAAAGTCTCCGACTATGCATATAAGTCAATGAAAAGACATCTTCCGGGACCTTATACATTTGTTTTACCCGCGGCAAAAGAAGTTCCAAAAAAATTATGGTCAAATCGAAATACAGTTGGGATCAGAGTGCCTAATCATGCAATCGCAATACTACTGGCAAAAGAATTAGGAAATCCGATTATAAGTACAAGCGCAACAAAAAGAAATGGAGAACCATTATATGATCCATTAGAAATCCAAGCAATATTTAATAGTCAAGTTGATTTGATGTTAGCTGCGGGAGCACTTGAAGGAGTTCCATCAAGCATTATAGACCTAAGCGGAGATAGTGCCGAAGTCATTCGAGAGGGTGCCGGAGATGTTAGTGCTTTTGTAGTGTAATTGTTGCTTTAACCCATAGTAAGTTGGCAGGTTTAATATGCCCGACCGGGAAAAATAAATTAACAGTAAGAAAAGAGCAGTGAGGATATCCTTACTGCTTTTTTTATTTATCAATCATTGGCAAGCTTAGAGTAAATTTAGAACCTTTTCCTAATTCACTTTCGAGTTCAATCGAACCGCCAAGCAATTCAGTATATTTTTTAATTATCGAAAGTCCTAATCCTGTACCTTGATAATCGCGGTTAGTACCTTCGCTTGCCTGCCTAAATTCTTGCCAAATAATTTCTTGCTTATTTTTCGCAATCCCTATCCCTGTATCTCGGATAATAATATTAAAAAATTCCTGCTTTTCAATACGATTAATCGAGGTTATAATTTCTACCTCTCCTTCATTAGTAAACTTAATCGCATTATTGATCAAATTATTTAGAATTTCTAAGAGTAAGTGAGAATCGGTATATACAATACTATCATCGCACATAAATGTTTTTTTGAAAGCAATATTCTTTAATTGTGAGGCGGCATAAAATTGTTCATAAATTTCATCAACTAATTGATTTACGGAAACATTATCAAACTCGGCTTCGTATTTATCAAACTCCATCTTAGTAATGTTAAGGATTTTAGTTAAAGTATCCATCAATCGACGAGATGATCTTAGTATCCCTGTTGCAAGTTCTTTCTCATCTTCTTTTTCAACGATTTCATATAGTAAATTGGCATATCCCAGAATACCAACAAATGGTGTTCTAAGTTCATGGCTCATATTTGCGAAGAAGAGAGATTTCACTCTATTCATTTCAATAGCTTTTTCATTTGCAATTGTTAGCTGCTCTAAGGTCTCGTGGCGATTTTCCACATATCTAAAAATAACTGAGGCAGTAATTAAGCCACTCAAAAGAAAAACAATTAATGCAATTCTATTATATGTTTCTGCGAAAGGAGTACTATCCCCTATCAATGCATAATTAAGAGTAACAAAAATAAGCCAAATAAATAATGTGCTAATTAAGGTTACGATAAGTATTCTACCATTGCTTTTTATTCGAGTGGGATTAATCAAACACAAAAATTTTCGGATCGATGAAATCCTTAACAAGGTATCGCTAAGAATGATCAGAAAAATAAAATTTATTATATCCTTAAAAATAAAACTAATTAATAACGATACCGGAAATTTAGTAATTGTATCAGAAGTCCAAAATGGCGGATTTAACGACAACATCACGTTAAATAAAAAGCGATATGATATAGACATTATAATAAAAAATAAGCTTAGAGTAATTAAAAAGCGTTTGAAAAAAATCTTTGGAACTTCATAAACTCTGGATTTATAAGCCCATCCCACAGAAACAAATAAGAAGATCAGAAGAAGAAAATTCAGAACATTAGCCCAGCCATTATTTTGCCATAATAAAAATGGATAATATGCCCCTCCGAATAATCCTGTAATCAATGCAGCTCTTACTCCAAAAGCCATTGAAATAAAAATGGGCAGAAATACTGCCCATGGGATATCAATATAAGTTACTTTGAAATCAATAGTAATACCATACGGAGAAAATAGAAAACATAAAATGCCTGCAAGAGCAGGCAAAATATTTTCTTTGCTTATAAAAACTCTATTTCCCGTATATAAAGACAATTACCTTCCTATTAATTAAATGAACCTCACCTTGTTTATTATCGGGAATTATATATATTTCTTAATACTAATACTATATTTTTTTTATTCTCTATGAACAGTAGTGGCAGCGGCTTGAGCCGTTGGGAAAACCACCATCTCCGCGATATTTACGTGTGCCGGGCGCGTAGCTACATATATAACTGCATCGGCAATATCATCACCTACTAATGGCTTTAGACCTTTATAAACATTTTTAGCGGTTTCGGAATCGCCATAAAATCGTACTTCGCTAAAATTAGTTTCTACTAATCCCGGATCGACTGTACTAATTCTAATATTCTTATCAACTACATCTAATCTTAGAGAACGAGTGATAGCATTAACTGCAAATTTCGTAGCACAATAAACTGCACCTTTTGAATATGGCTCTCTGCCGGCGATAGAACCGATCATTATTATATGACCTTCTTTTCTTTCTACCATTTGAGGTATTATCTCGCTAGTAACGTATAGTAATCCTTTGACGTTAGTATCAATCATCTCATCCCAGCCCTCCGGATTATCATCGTAAAGTTTATTTAGTCCCCTCCCGAGTCCTGCATTATTTACCAATATATCAATCTTCTTCCATTCTTCCGGAAGTTCGGAAACCACTTTTTTAACTTCATTTCTTTTCTGAACGTCAAGCTTTAGTGCTAATAAATTCACAGAAGATTTTGTTTTAATATCTTCGGCAATCTCGTTTAATTTTTCAATTCTTCTTGCTGTTATGATAATATTTGCACCTTCATTGGCAAAAGCATAAGCACATGATTTGCCAATTCCGGAAGTTGCACCAGTAATAAAAACCGTTTTACCCGTTAATCTGCTCATATCGTTTCCTATATTTTATAAGTTGATAAATACGTACAATTGAATATACTGTAATAGTTAAAGTTACTATCGATAGCATTACATTTTTAATGATTTGGCTTGCTCCGCTGAAATAAAAAAACAAACTCCAATCATTTTCAAGATTACTCCCCCAAAGAACAATTATCGTAAACATTCCGACTAAGAATAAGAGAAGAACTAAATTTGATATAATAAGAATCCTTAGAAATAAGTTTTGTTTTCTTATTAAAAGAGCGATGCCAAGTTCAGAAAAAACTATCGAAAACAATTGTGGCGAAAAGAAAACTACAAATAATGCTATAACAAGTTTTTCACTCGTAAAACTAATTATATTATAAAGCTCTAAATTGGCAAACAAAAATGACACTTTCTCAAATCCAAATAAAACGGCAATACCACCTTGCAGCAGTTCAAATAAGAATAAGTTGAGAATTATTGCTGTAATAGTTCCAACAAAATACTTAATTGCTTTTATTATGGAGTTTGGGCTAAAATATTTATTCACTTAAAACCATATTTTATTAGTATAAAACAAAGTTACCAAAATCATAATTATTTCGCATTAATTTTTCATTTTGGTCAAATATGACATAAAGACTTATTTAATACGAATTTATTCGATAATTTATCCATATTTCGATAAATCTTTATAAATTACAGTAAATAAATAAAAAAGTTATCGGCTCTTTTTTTAGGCCTGATCTATCACATCAGAGTAAAACTAAAATTGAATAGCACAGAAGAAAAATCAATAAGTGAAAAGCTTGTCTGTTATCATTGCGGAGATAACTGCCCCGACGATAAAATTCATATCGACAATAAAATATTTTGCTGCAATGGATGCAAAAGTGTTTTTTCGATATTGAATAATAATGATATGTGCACTTATTATTCTATCTCCGATGCGCCGGGAATAAACAAGAAAGATGAAAATAAAAGGAATTACGATTTTTTAGATGACCCAGATATTAAAACAAAATTTGTAGATATTAGTGATGATAGAATTTCAAAAGCAATATTTTCAATTCCCCAGATGCATTGCAGTTCTTGTATTTGGATTTTAGAAAACTTAAATAGATTAGACAATGATATACTTTCTTCACAGGTTAATTTTCTTCAAAAATCACTCTCGGTTACATACAACAATAAGACATCCCTAAAAAAAATTGTTACGTTATTAGATTCTATCGGCTATGAGCCTTTACTAAATTTGGAAGAAAAACGAGATTCAAAAAACAGTAGTGAATTAAGGAAGTTATATTATAAAATCGGGATAGCTGGGTTTTGTTTTGGAAATATAATGATGCTAAGTTTCCCCGAATATTTATCAATCTCTCCACAGGATTCGGCAGGTCTCGATACACTTTTTAATTACTTAAATATTCTCCTCTCAATCCCCGTATTTTTTTATAGTGGGTCGGAATATCTTATTTCTGCATATAAGAGTCTAAAAAACAAAATTGTAAATATAGACGTGCCGATTGCATTGGGAATCATTGTGCTTTTCCTAAGAAGTTTAGTAGAAATAATTTTCTTTTCAAATGCCGGTTATTTAGACTCGATGACGGGTTTAGTTTTCTTTTTATTACTTGGGAAATTATTCCAAACCAAAACTTATGATGCATTAAATTTTGAACGTAATTATAAATCATACTTCCCTCTTGGAATAACAATAAGAAAAAACAATAGCGAAACAACAATACCGGTAGAAAAAATTGAAGTGGGAGATAGATTAATAATAAGAAATGGTGAACTTATACCTGTTGATTCTGTTTTGATAAAAGGGAATGGGACTATCGATTATAGTTTTGTAACCGGAGAGGCATTACCGGTTAAAAAAGAACAAGGGGAAATAATTTATGCAGGAGGCAAGCAAACCGGCGGAGCTATCGAAATAGAGAGCATTAAAGAGATTTCTCAAAGTTATCTTACGCGCCTTTGGAATAATAAAATATTTAGCAAGCAAAAAGAGATGAATAGCATCTCATTGGCAAATTATATTAGTAAATATTTTACTTTCATAGTTCTTGGTCTTGCAATTGTTTCTTCCGGTATTTGGATGTTTTATGATACTAATACAGCAATGAATGTTTTTACTGCTATCTTAATTGTAGCATGTCCATGTGCATTAGCATTGTCCACACCATTTACTTCGGGCAATGCTTTAAGAATAATGGGAAGAAATAATTTCTATCTACGCAATGTTGATCTAATAGAAGAACTAACAAAAATTACAGATATTGTTTTTGATAAAACCGGAACACTTACAATTTCCGGCAAGGCGAACATCAAATATGAAGGGATGGAACTGACTACCAAGAAAAAATTTTTGATAAAAAGTGCCGTCAGAAATTCCACACACCCATTAAGTAAGATGATTTTTGACTACTTAGAAGGCCACTATATAATTATCGAAAAATTTGAAGAGATTGCAGGTGAAGGAATTTATGCGGAGATAAATCGTTCAACAATAAAATTAGGTTCTCTCCTTCTCGTTAATAAAGAAAAATTTGATATTAGCGGCGGCAATTCTGTAGTTCATTGCTCAATAAATGATGAATATATTGGTAAATTTATTATAAATAATTTCTATCGAGAGAATCTCACAAATTTGGCAAAAGAACTTAAAAGTAAATATAACATTCATGTTCTTTCGGGTGATAATAAATCAGAACATGAAAATCTAAAAAGGTTTTTTGGAAATGATTCAATTTATTTATTTGACCAATCGCCTCAGGATAAACTTGATTATATCGCGGCACTTCAAAATGCGGATAAAAAAGTTTTGATGATGGGTGATGGACTAAACGATGCAGGAGCATTGAGGCAGAGCGATATCGGGATATCGATAAGTGAGGATAAAAGTAATTTTTCTCCTTCATGTGATGGAATTTTGGAAGCGAAATCTTTCGATCTTTTCACGAAATTTTTGAATTTTGCCATTTATAGCAAAAAAATAATAATAGCGAGTTTCATTATTTCATTTGTGTATAATTTTTTCGGTCTTTATTTTGCTATAAGTGGAAATTTAACTCCGATATTAGCAGCTATCTTAATGCCAATCAGTTCAATATCAATAGTTATTTTTACTACAACCGGTACTAATTTATATGCAAAAAAGAGAGGATTAATTTAATGTCCGTTATTATAGTACTAATTGGATTTAGTCTTCTTGTAGCAATTATTTTTTTAATACTCTTTATACGAGCGGTAAAGAGCGGGCAATTTGATGATAAATATACACCCTCGATTCGGATTTTATTCGATGACGAGCCTAAGAAAGAAAAAGATAAAAAACATGGGAGCAGTTAAATGAATGTAGAAAAATTCAGTTATGATAATAATATTGTCAGACTGTTCATATACGCATCATTGGTATTTGGATTTGTAGGTATGCTTGTAGGGCTAATAATGGCTATACAATTATATTATCCCGAATTAAATCTCGGCATATCATACACGACATTCGGAAGAATAAGACCACTACATACAAATGCTGTAATATTCGCATTTGTAGGAAATATAATTTTTGCAGGAGTTTATTACTCATTGCAAAGACTAACAAAAGCAAGAATGTATAATGACTTCTTGAGCAAATTCCATTTCTGGGGATGGCAGACAATTATTGTAGCAGCCGCTATTACGTTGCCATTAGGATTAACTTCGAGCAAAGAATATGCTGAGCTTGAATGGCCTATTGATATTGCTATTGCAATTGTGTGGTTGGTGTTTGGCGTTAATATGATAATGACAATTATCAAAAGACGTGAAGAACACATGTATGTTGCAATTTGGTTTTACATTGCTACATTTGTTACAGTTACAGTTCTGCATGTTGTCAATTCAATAGAAATTCCATTAACACTTTTTAAAAGTTATAGTGTTTATGCCGGAGTTCAAGATGCTCTAGTTCAATGGTGGTATGGGCATAACGCAGTAGCGTTTTTTCTTACCACTCCATATCTTGGTCTAATGTATTATTTTCTTCCAAAGGCGGCGAATCGTCCGGTATATTCATATCGATTATCGATTCTCCATTTTTGGGCACTAATTTTTTTATATATCTGGGCCGGTCCTCATCATTTATTATATTCAGCATTGCCTGATTGGGCACAATCTCTCGGTACAGTATTCTCAATAATGTTAATAGCTCCTTCGTGGGGTGGTATGCTTAATGGACTCCTTACTTTAAGAGGTGCTTGGGATAGAGTAAGAACCGATCCGATTCTTAAATTTATGGTTGTTGCCGTAACTGCTTATGGTATGGCAACTTTTGAAGGTCCAATGCTTTCGTTAAGAGGTGTTAATGCAATAGCTCATTTCACTGATTGGATTGTTGCACACGTACATATCGGAGCATTAGGTTGGAATGGATTCTTAAGTTTTGGAATGCTCTATTGGATAGTACCAAGAATGTGGAAAACAGATCTTTATTCTAAAAAGTTGGCTAATCTACATTTCTGGATTGGAACTCTTGGAATAGTATTCTATTCAGTTCCGATGTATTGGTCAGGAATTGCCCAAGCATTAATGTGGAAACAATTTACTCCGCTCGGAATATTGCAATATCCTAACTTTTTAGAAACTACATTACAAATAATTCCGATGCATATAATGAGGTCATTCGGTGGATTGCTTTATTTAACAGGTTTTATAATGATGATTTATAATTTAGCCGTTACAATAAAATTAGGAACATTCGTTAGAGATGAAGAAGCCGAAGCTGCTCCATTGATTAAGGTAAAGGACGAGTTTAAACGGGGCTTAATTCATAGATGGTTAGAAAAACGACCAATTAAATTTGCTCTTCTTTCTACGGTAGTTATTTTAATCGGTGGTGCAGTCGAATTTATTCCGACATATTTAGTAAAAAGCAATATACCGACTATCGCAAGCGTAAAACCATATTCGCCACTTGAACTTCACGGCCGTGATATTTATATAAGAGAAGGATGTAATAACTGCCATTCACAACTTGTAAGACCATTTAGATCGGAGACAGAGAGATATGGTGAATATTCCAAAGCGGGAGAGTATGTTTATGATCATCCATTTTTATGGGGCTCAAAGCGTACCGGTCCGGATCTTCATAGAATAGGTGGTAAATATGGCAACTTATGGCATTTTATGCACATGGAAGATCCAAGGACTATGTCTCCCGGTTCAATAATGCCTCCCTATCCATGGCTTTATACAGAGAAATATGATCGAGAACTTACTCCGAAAATGATAAGTGTAATGCGAACCCTTGGAGTTCCATATGAAGAAGGTTATGAAAAATTTGCTAATGATGATTTGGAACTTCAAGCGAAAAAGATTTCGGATGATCTGCTTCAAAGTGGAGCAGATGCTGATCCGGAGACTGATATTATTGCCTTAATAGCATATTTGCAGAGATTAGGTACTGATATTAAATCCAAACCTTTGAACGGGAAATAGGGAGAATAATGTTTTCAAAATATTTAACCGAAATAAAAGATGTATCGATATTCCCGATTTTAGTTCTCGTAGTTTTTTTTATAATGTTTATTTCTACAATATTTTGGGTGATAAAGCTAAGTAAAAACTATCGGGATAAAATGAAAAACCTCCCATTGCAGGAGGACAAAAATTATTCAAATAATTCAGAGAATTTAAATGAAGACAAATAAAATAACAGGATTGATATTAGGAGTTTTCTTTTTCTTTACCGGCTCAATTAATTTATATGCGGCAGGAGAAGATAATTTAGACCAAGTAATGCAAACAATGATGATTATTACATTAGTTTTTGTTGTCGGTATTTTATTTCTGACTATTGTCTATTCCGAAAAGAATGATAATGAAGGTAAAATTCTTTTACGTCCATTATCAGGATTTATGAAATGGCTTACAAAATCGACTCCAATAGAAAAAGAACAAGAAATAATGTTCCATCACGATTTTGATGGAATAAAAGAATTAGATAATAAGATTCCACCGTGGTTTAATATCTTATTCTATGGTTCAATTATCTGGAGTGTGATTTATATGTTTGTTTTTCACATTGCGGGCGATGGAAATATTCAAATTGCAGAATATCAATCTGAGATTCAAGCTGCGTCCACCGAAAGAGAAATCTTAATTAAAACCGGCGCATTCTTAAATGAAGAAACAGTTACGATATTAACCGATGCACCCTCTTTATCGGAAGGCAAAGATATTTATCTAAAAAATTGCGCTTCATGTCATGGCAATAATGGCGAAGGTATGGTTGGGCCTAATTTAACAGATAATTATTGGATTCATGGTGGTGATATTAAAAGTATTTTCAAAACAATTAAATATGGTGTTCCGGCAAAGGGAATGATTAGCTGGGAAACTCAGCTTGCACCTAAAAAGATGCAGGAAGTATCTTCTTATATAAAATCATTACATGGAACAAATCCTGCTAATCCAAAAGCAGAAGAAGGGACATTATACGAAGAACCGGCAGAAGGTAATTAATAATTATGGCACTTGATATTCACGGAGATGAAGAACGCTTTAGAGATTCTCTGGCTACTATGACTAAGGAAGGTAAAAGGAATTGGATTTATCCTAAAAAACCTTCCGGTAAATATTATAATGCAAGAACATTAGTAAGTATCGTTCTATTAATACTTCTATTTGCTATTCCTTTTATAAAAATTAATGGACATCCGCTTTTAATATTAAATATTCTCGAAAGAAAATTTATTATTTTCGGAATACCGTTCGGTCCGCATGATTTCCATCTATTCGGACTGGCAATGATCTCGATAATTGTTTCGATTTTTTTATTTACAGTTGTCTATGGTAGAATTTTCTGTGGGTGGATTTGTCCGCAGACAATATTCCTCGAAATGGTATTCAGAAAAATCGAATACTTTATCGAAGGGGACGCAAATAAGCAGAGAGCTTTAAATAAAGCTCCGATGGATAAAAATAAATTCTTTAAGAAATCTTCGAAGCATCTTATCTTTTTTACACTCTCCTTTCTTATATCCAATATATTTCTATCTTACATAATTGGAATGGATCAATTACTTAAAATAGTTACTTCACCACCATCAGAACATCTTGGCGGCTTTATATCAATACTGATTTTTTCAGGAATTTTTTATTGGGTTTTTTCATATTTCAGAGAGCAGGCTTGTACTCTTGTATGTCCTTATGGTAGGCTTCAGGGCGTGATGCTTGATCCTAATTCAATAGTAATTGCTTATGATAATATACGAGGAGAACCAAGAGGAAAGATTAGAAAGAATGAAGTTACGAATAATGGCGATTGTATTGACTGCTATTTGTGTGTTGACGTATGTCCCACAGGAATTGATATAAGAAACGGGACTCAGCTTGAATGCGTTAATTGCACTGCATGCGTGGATGCATGCGATGATGTAATGGAGAAAGTTAAGCGTCCAAAAGGTTTGATCCGATATGCTTCTAAGAATGAAATTGATACAGGGAAAAGGAAATTATTTACTCCGCGATCTATCAGTTATACTGTCGTTCTTCTAATTTTAGTATCACTTACATCGTACTTACTTATTACAAGGTCGGATGTGGAACTAAGCATTCTGAGAACTCCGGGACTTCTTTATCAGGAGCAACCCGATGGAAGAATCAGTAACCTTTATGATATGAAAATAGTAAACAAAACATTTAAT
This sequence comes from bacterium BRH_c32, assembly GCA_001516025.1. Classification (GTDB taxonomy): domain Bacteria; phylum Bacteroidota; class Ignavibacteria; order Ignavibacteriales; family Melioribacteraceae; genus BRH-c32. Next base: position 237,046 of record LOEU01000024.1, read on the forward strand.
ACGATTCCTGCCTCATTGGCACTAACTAATATTCCAGGTGCGGAGATTAAGTTAATCGGGAACCAACTTAATGTCGGTTCGCAAGAAGTAAGAGAAGCAAAATTTTTCGTAATTATTCCTCGTAACTTAGCAAATAAATTAAGAACAAAATTAGAGATAGAAGTTATTTCTAACGGTAAAGTATTAGATGTAATAAAAACTTCATTCTTGGGGAAGGTTGACAAAAAATGAAATTAAATTGGGGTTCTGGTATAGCAATTACTTATATTCTTTTTATGGTGGCTGTGATAATATTAGTGGTTATTTTTATGAATCAAGATGTTCATTTAGTTACAGATGATTATTATGCTAAAGAAATAGAATATCAACAACAGATAGATAAAGTGAAGAGAACCAAATTATTAAATGAACAGCCGGAGGTTACTTTTAATAATGGTGTTTTTATGGTGTCGTTTCCCAGAAGTGTTAAAAACATTATAAATGGTGAGATTCAGATTTACCGTCCATCGGATTCTAATTTAGATAAAACGGTAGAAATAATACTTGATGCCGAAAATCGTCAATCAATTGAACCACCAATCAATAAACCGGGATTGTGGAAAGTTAAAATGGATTGGATGCGAAACGATACAAATTACTATAACGAAAAAATAATTTTAAGTAATTAATAAAATGGAAATTTGGTCAGCATTTATAGTTGGATTAATCGGAAGTGTTCATTGCATTGGAATGTGTGGACCGATTGCTTTTGCAATTCCATTCAGCGGTGATAACCGAATTAAATTTTTCTTAAGCCGCGTGCTATATAATCTCGGAAGAATAGTTACTTATTCTTTTTTTGGTTTAATTTTCGGATATCTTGGCAGTAGAGTTGTATTATATGGATTGCAACAGGATATATCAATAGTTATCGGAGCATTGATAATACTTTATGTATTAATGCCCCGCAGGATAAAAAACAAAATATCTGCCACTTCTTATTATATGAAAATTGTCGGTTCGATTAGAGGCTACTTCAATAAATTGATCCAAAAGAAAAGTTATTCTTCATATTTGGGTATAGGAATCATAAATGGGTTCCTTCCTTGCGGGTTTGTTTATGTTGGAATAGCGGGAGCAATATCCACCGGTTCCGGATTATCAGGTGCTGCATATATGATGCTATTTGGATTAGGAACTTTTCCGATAATGTTCGCTGCAACATTCTTAGGCTCTGCCATAAATCTTAAAATTCGTAAAAAAATAAATAAGTTAATTCCCGCTCTTGCATTAATACTTGGACTATTATTTGTATTGAGAGGATTAAATTTAGGCATTCCATATATAAGTCCAAAATTTAATCATCCGACTGCATCAAGCGATCCGAATCATCCGCATGTTGAGGATTGTCACTAAGCTTCACTAATATTTTTGCTAAATTTAATCGCATTAAAGCAATAATTATTTTATTAAATTAGTATTAATAAATGGGTTTTTTATGCTAAATGAAATCATAAAAAATAGTGAAGGTTATGTTTTTGATCTTCTAAGAAAAGAAAGCAAACCGGAAAAACAATATCATAATCTTTCTCACACTTTAGATGTAATAAAATATTCGCAAATAATCGGAAGCTCAGAGAATTTATCCGGTGAGGATTTGGAAATACTAAATATAGCAGCGGCTTTTCATGATCTCGGTTATATATTTATCGATGAAGGGCATGAAGAAAAAAGTGCTTCGATGGCTATTGAATTTCTAAAATCGCAAAGCTATCCCCAAGATAAAATCAATAAAGTAAAACAATGCATCCTCTCTACAAAAGTGCCTCAAAAGCCAAAGAATCATTTAGAAGAAATTTTGTGCGATGCGGATTTGAATCATATCGGAAGTAAAAACTTTTTTGAAAAAAATGATCTCTATCTCGCAGAGCTTAATTCAGATCATAGAAAAAATATTTCTGAAATTGATTGGATAGAATCGACTCTTAAATTCGTTACAGGTCATAAATTTTTTACTCAATACGCAAAAGATAATTTTGAAGAGCAAAAAGAAAAAAATATAAAAAAATTAAAGAAGCAATTAAAAAAAAAGATTGAAAAAGGAGTTGAGAAATTAGAAGAAAAAAATGACGAATTAGCTGAAGAAAATAAGATTAAGAGTAAAATTGGATTAGGAAAAGGAGCAGAGCGCGGAGTTGAAACAATGTTCAGAAATGTAATGAGAACTCACGTGGAATTTAGTGGAATGGCTGATAACAAAGCCAACATAATGATAAGCGTAAATACACTCGTTCTTACTGTTATATTTGCCGTCATGGTACGTAAATTGGATTCTAATCCACATCTGATTATCCCGACCTTATTATTAATTGGTTTTTGTTTAGTTGCATTAATTTTTGCCGTAATGGTTACAAGACCAAACGTAACCGAAGGTATTTTTACAAAAGATGATATACATAATAAAAAAGCTAATTTACTATTTTTCGGTAATTTTTTTAATATGGAGTTAAATGATTTTGAGTGGGGTATGAAGGAATTGATAAATGACAGGAATTTTCTTTATTCTACAATGATTAATGATTTTTACCATCTTGGTCAAGTTTTAGGAAGAAAATATAAATATTTACGAATTTGCTATAATGTTTTTATATTTGGATTCATTATTTCAGTTATTGCTTATACGATAGCAATAATTTATGCGCCAACAACAACTCAAATCGGACCATTTTTAGAATAACTATGAAAAAATTATTTCTTATTAGACATGCAAAATCAAGCTGGGATAATCCCGAGCTTAGTGATTTCGATCGCCCTCTTAATATTCGAGGAGAAAGAGATGCTCCGTTTATGGGGAAAGTCTTGAAAAAGAATAATTTCTCTCCCGATTTGATAATAGCGAGCCCCGCTATGAGAGCTATTACTACCGCAAAAAGAATAGCATCGGAGATAGATTATGACCCACTAGGAATCATCGAGAATAATAAATTATATGATGCTTCGACAGGAGAAATTCTTAAAGTGATTGAAAGCATTGATAATAAATTTAATTCTGTCTTTTTGGTGGCTCATAATCCCGGATTAACTTTATTGAATAATTATCTCAGTTCACTGAAAATTGATAATCTTTCCACCTGTGCAATAAGCGGAATAGATTTTAATACCGATGACTGGAATAAGATTGAAGAAGTTAAAGGGAAATCCTGTTTTTACGAATTCCCCAAAATGTATTTCGATTAGATTATTTTGTTTTCTTATAAGTAGTTAGATAAGAATTTTTTCCGGCGGCTTCGTCGCTTATAACTAAAGTTCCATTATTAGAAATTGCAATCCCTTCCGGCTGCACATGATAATTATTTAATTTTATTTTATTAATAACCTTCCCCTGACGTGATATTTCAATAAGTCCGCGACTTTTCCCGCCAAGAACTAGAATATTTCCGCTCTCCATTAATGTAATTCCGGATGGCTTAAAATCAGAAACAAAATCATTTAATTCATTTTTCTTAATAAGGATATACGGTTCATCTATTAATTTATTATTATCAAGAGCAAATCGATAAATTGCCTTTACATTTTTTAGTTTTTTGCCCGGAGATTCTTTGCAAGATAAGAGGAGCGAATTTGTTTCTCTGTCATAGACGATTCCTTCGATATCATTTTTAGGGCTAAGGGGAGTGGAATATTCTTCAAATTGAACTTTTTCATTATTTTTTCCTTCTTTGAATTTAAGGATTGCTCCTGAACTTGAAACCAAATAAAAATATCCTTTTGCAAAAGCGATATCTTCAAAATCTCCTTTTAATAATGATTCACCAATAAAAAACTTCTTAATAATTTGCCCGGAACTAATATCTAATTGATAGATAATCCCTGCTTCATCAGTATGGCAAAATAAATTGCCGGCATCAGAGAATGTTAATCCCGATATTTCATTTAGCTCTTTGCTTAGCTTAATTTGTTCCCCACCTGAGAAATCAAAATTATTCATAACTTTTTTCTGTCCGCAATTTGTTGAAGTAAAAAGTAATATAAAAAATATAAGAATCAGTTTTTTTTGCATCATAATTTTTCCAAATCTAACAAATAACTATAAAAATAATTATTAAATTTACGAACCATAAAAGAGGAATGGATGAAAAATAGTGTTTTTTTTGTTTTAATAATATTTCTTGCACTAATGAATATAAGTGCACAAAAAAATGACAAAGTAGAATTTTCCGGCTATGGCAAAGGAGGATATACATTCTATAATAGAAATATCCTTAATGGCTATAATCAAGAAGCTTATTATGAAGGGAAAGTGCAATTAGATATCAATTTTAATAAAAGAATCGAAGGGCAATTGGATTTTAGGGGCAACTCGTTGGATAATGCCGTTAAGCTAAAAGAATTTTCTATCAAACTAAAAATTAGTGATAAGTTCCGACTTCAATTCGGAAATATTAAGAAGCCATTTGGATTGGAGTATTTAGTTTCTGACGAAGACCTAATCCAAATCAATCGAAGCTACCTTCAAGAGGCAGTAGCCGAATTAGGATATGGTGGAAGGAGCATGAGTATAATGGCATATTATAAATACGATGATAAGGAACCGGAATTCCCTATTTCTTATAATTTTTCGTTGTTCAAAGATAATTCCCTTTTTTATGGAGCCATCGCAAGAATAAAATATCATTTTGGAAAGTATGGAGTCGGCGCTACTTATGAATATGAACATAAAGGAGGCGAAAATAAAATCTCTGCAAACGGATACGGACTTCATGCATTTTACGAAAGCGATGAATTCAATGCAATGACAGAGCTATTTTATGTTCAAGATCCGTTTGAAAGTATTAGGCAAAGATTAATGAATAAAAATGAAAAGGTCTTTGGGTTGGGAGGGAAAATATTTGTAGCATATAAATTTGATTATGACTATGAATTTCTGAAAGGATTAGAACCATTCATCCTTTCGAATATTTTTATCCCGAATCAAGATATATCGGGTAATAATGTAATTCAAATGGTAACCGGCATTAATTATTATCTTCATAAAGATGTGAAGCTAAGGTTAAACGGTGATTTAAGACTTACAAAAAATCAATTCAATATCGAGCATACGACTGACGATTCAAGAATAATATTAGAACTCCAAATGAGATATTAATGAAAAATTCTGCATTAATAATTTTGTTTTTATCATTTGTTTCCTGCTCCGAGAATCTTATTGAGCCGATTGTCGATCCTAATCTCTTAAATCAAATGAATATTGTCCTCACCGAAGAGGAATATTTAGCGTTATTAAATAATAAGCTATTTGATTTCCAGGCGAATGGTAGGCTTGAATATAAAGGTATAGTATTTGATATTGAAATTGAAGCTCAAGGTGCAGGCTCTCGATATTATAATAAATGGTCTTATCATGTTAAACTGAAAAATGGCAATAGAATAAAAAATCTAGCCGAATTTAATCTAAGTGCACAAAATTTCGATAAGACAATGATGAGTACTTTACTCGCTTCGCATCTTTACAAAAGAGCAGGATTTCCCGTCTTTGAATCAAATCATGTTTTTGTAAATCTAAACGGGAAAAGTTATGGATTGTATTTGTTAATTGAGAAGGTGGACGAAAATTTTTTTTCGCAAAGAAATATGAGCATTTATGAACTTATTAAATTAGGTTTCGATTCTAAGTTTACTTTCTCCGATGAGTACAATACACAATTCTATTTTGATAAAGAGATACCGGAAGACAATAACTACAATTCTTTAAATGAATTTATTCATGCTCTAGATACTGCACGGATTGAGATATTAGAAGAATCATTAAAGCCATATTTAGATGTTCGTAATTATTTAGACTATCATGCAATGACTTTTATTATTAATAATATTGATGCCTTTTCAAATAATTTTTTTCTTTATAGAAAGAAAGCAAATAAGCCGTTTGAGATAATTCCTTGGGATTTTGATAAAGCCTTTACCAAAAATCAAAGCATCGGACTATTTGAAGGTAACGAGATAATTAAAAAACTAATCCTTAATATTGATCTGAAAGATTATTATTTGAGGAGGATCGAATTTTTCTTAGAGAATTATTTTACCGAAGAAGAGCTATTTCCGATTATTGATGTTGCGGCAGAGCGGATAAAAGACGGTTATAATCTCGATCCATATCTTGGTGGTTTGGGCAATGATTTTTCTACTGAAATTAGTGAATTAAAAAATTATATTAAATATAGGAAAACAAGTTTAACACAAATTATAAGAGAAAACCTGAATTGAAAATAGTCTTATTTTTAGTTTTGGTTGCAATAATCATATTTCTATACGCAAGCAAAACAGATGCGCAACAAAGCAATAATAAATTTATTGAAACTACTTCCAATATTTCTGAAGCAATAATTTCCTCGGTTAATTATTATGATATCCCTATTGGAGCAGCTTTCTTCTATCGCAATAGCATTAAAAGAAGTTCCTTAAATGACATATTCACTATCTCTCCATTTGGATTTGATCATGAAGTAAATGAAAGTGTTTCTATTAACGGAAATCATTCTATGGGTAGTATGGATAAGGATATCATTCCACGCACTCTATTTTTTTCACGTTTAGCTATTACTACCGGACTAAATCTTTTCACTGATCTCGAAATTACTCCTAAAGAATATCAGAAAATATTTCTTATGCAGAAATCCATCATCTATACTTATACAGCTACAGAAATTGTAAAAAATTTAGTAAGAAGAGACAGACCAGACGGATCAGATACGCAGAGTTTTTTTAGCGGACATACGGCTAATACCTTTGCTGCTGCTACATTTCTTCATTTAGAACTCTTCGACCTCTATGATGAATGGGATTTGGCAAAAGAAAACCCCATTTTTAATAGTGCTCTTCGAACTACCACTTTTTCGGTACTTTATGGATGGGCAGGTTACGTCGGTTATAGCCGGCTTAGAGATAATAAGCATTATCTTTCTGATGTCGTTATTGGTGCAGCTGTAGGATCTCTTATTTCATATTTTCTATATGATTCTTATTTCGGAAAAGAAAGCACACCATTTGATATGATATCCTTATCCTCAAATGGCAAGCAGGTTGGATTAGCGCTGAATATTACTTTTTAATAGATCTTATACATTCCATATTTACCGCATGCATACATCATTAATAAAGCTGCAATATCGATTGCAGCACGCTTTTCATTCTTCTCAGGGATGACAAGATCATAAAGCTCTGCTACAAATTTCAAATTCAAGAGTATTTTTTTTAATTCGGCATAAGAAGGTTCGCCATGCCAATTGGCAACTCGATGAATTAAATTATTTTCGTTACGGCGAAGAAATTCAGAAAAGGTTATTATTTTATTTTTTTGTTTTGTTCTCGGCTGGCATACATATATTAAGTCATTCGTATATTTATCCCAATCTTTTGCTAAATCTTTGTTCTTATCGTACATAACTATTTTTGCTTTTTTAGGAGTAAATCGAGCTCGTGTATGAACATTGAATTTAGGAACAAGAGCATAACCATCATAACTTTTAATCTTTGATTCTTTATCGAAGTACCTCCAAAGACGCATTAATTGATTATCTGATTGGACAGAGATAACCTTATCTTGTTCGCTATCGATTACAACAAAATGTCCTTTTTGATAACTGACAACTGTGCACCAATGCTCCCAATTCTTAACGCTCAAGATACATGGAGAACCATTTTTCAATTCTTGAATTAATATTTTTTTCGCTTCATCGGGTTCGTTTGATTGGAAATGTTTCAGTTTGCAATTGAAATGACGTGCAGCTCTAGCTAACCCGATTTCATCGGTGCCCGACCACCAATTGCTACCTGCAATTATTCCGATCTCGTCTTCTTTTTTAAAAACTCCAAGCATCACCAATGCATATTTTAATGCAAATGGTCCGCACTGATATTTATTTGGTTGAGGATAAAAACTCATAATGACCTGAAGTAAATCTTCAACAAAAATAGTAAATCTTTTGATAAGCCATACAAAATTGTTAACTTTTAGAAAAAAATTTTGAAGAATAAATGAAAGTTGCGGTCGTATTTAATGAAGCGTATCCGGAGATAAAAGATGCGTACGAAACTCATATTCCAAAGGAATTGGGTTTTAAACCTTATTTTGCAATTACTGAATATGACCCGATAAATGAATACGAATCGATCGCAGCAGCATTAAGAAAAGGAGGAATTGAAGCCTATATTCTTAATGTAATGGACGACTTAAATATTTTCATAGAAGACTATCAAAAAAACAAACCTGATGTAATATTCAATTTAGTAGAGATATTTAAAGACCAGCCTCGGCTCGAAACTGCATTCACGGGATTATTTGAATTAATGGAGATTGCTTATACCGGAGCTCCGCCATTGGCTTTAGCAACTTGCCAAAATAAAACACTCACTAAAAGAATAGTAAGTGCATTTGGAATCCGCACTCCCAGATTCAAATTTATAGATGAACTTAAGAGTTCGTATAAGCACGGATTGCACTATCCCGTAATCGTGAAGCCTGCTTGGGAAGATGCAAGTGTAGGAATTGAGAATGAATCGATAGTAATGAATCATTACGACCTTATTAAAAGAATCGAATATGTTTTTAGTGAATATAAACAACCGGTATTATTAGAAGAGTTCATTCAAGGAAGAGAATTGAATGTTGCAGTATTCGGTGATAAAGAACCTAAGGCATTACCAATAAGTGAAATCGATTTTAGTAAAATGCCGGCGCATCTTTATAATATCGTAAGTTACCAAGCTAAGTGGGATCCGTTTCACGAAGCATATCATAAGACTATCCCGATATGCCCCGCCAAGCTTAGCAATAAGACAAGAAAAGAAGCCGAAAAGATGGCAATCGCATGCTTTAAGGCAATGGGATGTAGAGATTATGCACGGATAGATATGAGGCTTTCTAAGAACGATGGTCTGCTATATGTATTAGAAGTGAATCCAAATCCCGATCTTACTGAAGATGCCGGATTGATGCGCTCATCAAGACAGGGTGGATTATCTTATAGGAAGACATTAAAAAAAATTGTTGAGTTTGCTTATCAAAGAAGTAAAAAGTAATTATTTCGATTCGTATTTCTTTCTGCGTGATTCTACTTTAATTAATAGTTCTTCTTTTTCCTTATCGCCCATGGCACACCACGATATTATCTCATCCATAGTCCTATAACATCCTGTACAGAGTTTATTGGAATTATCAATAAAGCAGTCTCCATTGCATGGCGATTTTATTTCGATTGCATTTTCATTATTATTTAACATAAGCCACATAAAAAGATTTAGTGTCCTATTAACTTAAAAACAATTCCCGAATAAGTCAACCGGAAACAGTCATTATAGAAAAAGGGATTACTCTATTAGCTTCCTTATAAGAAGGAAAGTATTAACTCTTATTTTCCTTATGAAAAGGGAACTAAAAAAAAGCCGCTCGAAAGCGGCTTTTTAATTATAACAAAAAATTTTACTCTACGATTTTTCCGTTTTCGAGTTCTTTCACTAATCGATCAGTTTTAAATACATGCTTTAAAGATTCCATAAGTCCCCAAGAATCGGAAGATACGGTACGATTATTCTCATGTAAGAAGATAAAATCACCGGCTAAACTCTCGAGATTACCGTCATGTGCAATACCGATGACTTCACGATTGACATTAATCAAAGAACTGCCCGAATTACCTCCAACGATGTCATTAGAAGAAGCGAACGCAATAGGTGTGGCTAAATCCATGCCTTCGGGAATAGACTGCCATCTCGGATGAAGGCCCCACGGATATGATTTTCTTCCGAATGAATTCCATCTATCATAAAGTCCGAAATAGGTAGTTTTAGCAGGAGCTAAAGTTCCGTTATATTCATAGCCCTCTACCCTTCCATCGGAGATTCTAAGTGTGCTTGTAGCATCGGGTGGAATCTGCTCGCCAAATACTGCATAGGCAGCTTCGCCAAGCAATTGCTCTAATACCTGAAGCGTACTATTTATCTCCTTAACTTTTGGACGAAGTGCGGCTGATTGTTTTTCAACATATTGTGCAAACACAATTAGTGGATCATTTGAAGAAAGAATTTCATCGGGATTCTTTTTCAATAGTTCATCGGTCTTCTCTTTAGAGAAGAATGCACTATTAGTTTTGGCATTTAGATAATTTTTATAAACTTCGCTCTCTTTACCAAGTACAATACCGAGATAATTTAATTGTGCAGTATATAATTTATCCTGATATTCTCTTTCGATATTAGGAGGATAGAAAGCGGCTAATGTCGCTTCTAATTTATCCGATTTATATTCCGGTTTTCTATCTGCTTCGGCGAGTTTCATTTGATTTGCAAATTCAATTGCTTTCTCTGCTAAATCCAAATAGATATTCTTCATTCTAGGAGACATATTAATAGAATAAAGTTCAGGACTTATAGCAGCATATTCGGTAATATTCTCTTCGATAGCTTTCCATACATGTCCATATTTTGCTTTGAGGCTAGGATCGCTATTAACTTTTTCTTTAAATTTTTTCTCAAAATCTTTTTTCTTAGCCATAATAAAATCATCGCGAAGAGCCATATATCTGCCGGCGAACGATTTTCTTCCGTTCCCGATTCCCATTACGCTATTTAGGAGTTCTGTTTCTCTTTCAGGATGTTTCATAAATAGATCATAAAATACTTTGTAAAACTCATTATACATAGCCGTATAATATTTATACTGATAATCGCGGTAATATTCTAATTGAGCATAAGTATCAAGCCGATTAGTGCTTCCCGGTCTTCCTATTACGAATACCGTTTCCCCTTCTTTAGCACCACTCTTACTGAATTTGAAGAAGTGGTTTGTCATAACCGGTTTATCGTTTTCATAAGCACGATAGAACATAAAATCTAGTTCATAACGAGGATAAGTAAAATTATCCCAGTCCCAACCCGTAGATGCGATTTGGAAATCAGGTGCCATTACCAAGCGGATATCGGTATAACGTTTATACATATAAAGAGAATATTTTCCTCCGTTATATAATTTTACAACCTTACATACGAGCGAACTTTCTTTGGAATATTTCTCTTCGAGCTCTTTAATTTTTATTTCACGTTTCGTTACTTTCTCATTATCATCCTTACCTGTATTCATTGCCGTGATTACTTCATCGGTAACATCCACAATCTGCATCAATTGATCAAAGAAAATTTTCGGCACTTTAATTTCATCAGACATTTTTTCCGCCCAGAATCCATCACGAAGATAATCTTTACCTTCGGGGGATAAACTCGGAAGGTCCCCTCTTCCGCAATGATGATTAGTCATTATAAGTCCATCTGCCGAAACGAAAGCAGCAGAACAGAAATTATCATATTGAAGTGCGGACATCATTACTTCCTTTATCCATTCTTCGGATGGTTTGAAGCCATATTCTTTTTCAAAATAATCCACTGGAACACTATCGAAAGTCCACATCTTCCCCATATCTTTCAAAGAAGATTCAACTTTATTAAGATCGATTGGTTCATAGATGCTTTGAGCAGTAAGAGTGGATATGAATGAAAATACTAGGAAAAAAAAGATTAATTTCTTCATTTGTTAAAACCCCCTTATTTAAAAAATAGACTCCCATTCCAAGCGGAACAGGAGTTGAATTTTTGATTCTATTTCATACGATTAAAAATTATTTTTCTGAACGTTTGCCACTCATTAATTCATCATATAAGTGTGCATTCTTATAAACGTTTTTGAATGCATGAAGCATAGACCTTGCATCAACAGCAACCATTCTATTATTAACAGGATTATAGATAAAGTTACCGATGATACTTTCCATATTACCGTCAAAAGCTAAACCAACAACTTCAGCATTTTTATTAATAACTGCACTACCGGAATTACCACCAACGATATCGTTAGTAGAAACGAAATTGAAAGGAGTGGAAAGATCGATCTTATCAGCAGCATCAATCCAAATCTTATGTAAGTTCCATGGATATTCGCCTTTCCAGCCATGGTATCTATCATACAAGCCGTAGAAGGTTGTATTTACAGGTGATTTTGTTCCATTGTAATCAAATCCTTTTAATACACCATCGCTAAGTCTTAATGTAAAATTAGCATCCGGTGGAATTGTAGTACCATAAACTTTGAAAATTGCCTGACCTAAAAGATCATCTTGAATCTGTTCGGTTGCAGAAATTTCTCTCGCTTGTTTATTTAATTCAACCAATTTGTCTTGTGTATTAACCATAAAATAAATAAAAGGATCGTTTGATTTAAGGATTACATCAGCACCATCTTTAACTGCTTTTTTAGCAAGTTTAACTAGACCTTCTTTTGTAGCGATTTCGGATTTACTTAGTGCATAAGTAGCTGCTTCTTTCCCTTTTTTACCGTCCATCATTTTCTTTACTAATGGATCATTTTCGCCTAGATTCATTCTTATTAAATCTAATTGAACCCAAAGTTTGGTATAGTCAACTAATTTATCAAATTTATCAGAGAAGATTCCTTCGATAGTAGCATCTAATTTATCAGCTTTATAATTAGGGTCTCTTTCTTCTTCCGGTTTTTGTAATTGTTTTGCTAAGTCGATTAATTTCCTAGCATTTAAAAACTGGTCAGATGATAATCTAGGATTAATTGAAGCAGCGGATAACATCGGAGCGATCTCTCTTAATTCAGCTCTTGTTCTTTCGATAGCTTCCCAAGTTTTGCCATATAGTTTTTCTAGTTCAGGATCATTTTTTACGGCTTCTTGAAGTTTTCTTTGGAAATCTTTTTTACGAGCCATTAAATAATCATCCATTAAACCGGTATAAATCATGTGAATAACTTTTTGTGAATTTCCTAACGGAACTTTCATTGCTTCAAATTCATCTGCACGACTTGGTTCTTCTGATTTTAATGCTTCTAATGCATTATAATATGTGTCTAACATATAAGAATTATTTCTATATGTAAAATCACGGAAATATTCTAACTGTGCTACGGTTTTAAGTCTTTGAGTAGAACCCGGATTACCGACTGTAAAGATTGGTTCTCCTTCTTGAATTCCCTTATCGGTAAATTTGAAGTAATTGCTTGATTTTACAGGAACGCCATTATCATCATACGCTCTTAAAAATGAGCAATCAAGATTATAACGAGGATAAGTAAAATTATCGAAATCACCGCCGAAATAAGCGATTGTTTTTTCAGGTGCAAATACTAATCTTACATCATTATATCTCTTATAGCCATAGATGGCAAACTTACCGCCATTAAATAAAGAAACAAATTGGCACATTAAACCGGTTTCTTTATTATATGTGTCTATTAATTCTTTTACTTTAGCTTCTCTTTTAGCAGCTTTTTCTGCGTCATTAGTTCCTTCTGCCGTAGCGGCTTGAACTTCTGCGGTTACATCTTTGATAATAATTAATTGATCTACATAATAACCGGTAATTTTTCTTTCTTCGGCTAATGATTTAGCCATGAAGCCTTCTTTTTCAAGGTTTTCGCCTTCTTGCTGAACGCGGCTTAAAATGCCATTAACGCAGTGATGATTTGTCATCATAAGTCCGTCTTCCGAGACGAAAGAAGAAGTACACCCCGGTAGTCTTAAAGCAGAAAGTCTGATATCATCAAACCATTCTTGATCTGGAGTAAAGTTATAAGTTTTTTTGAGATAATCCACTGGAGGATAATCGAAAGACCACATTTTCCCCGTATCAAATTTTTGGGCTTTTACAGTATCATAATTAACACTGTGCTGTGCGTTTAATGAGAAAGCTGTAAACAACACGAATAAAAAAGCAACTACTAATTTGTTTCTGCGCATCATATTATACACCTATTATTTAATAAGATAATTTTGAACAATTTTTACTGCTTTTGGAGATTATTAATAACAAAAGTAATAATAAAAAAATTTAAATGAAGGCATCCGGATAATAAAGAGGAATTATTCTTTTCTCATCGGCTCGGCTTCCGGAGCATCGAGAACATTTTTCTATTTTGAAAATTACCGGTTCTTCGCCATATAAAACTGAATGGAAATCAACAATAGATTGGCAGCGGCTGCATTGCACTATATGTTGGGTTAATACTTTTGCCCTGCATTGAGGACAAAGAAATAATTCATCGCTTAGGATAAGAGAAGGGTCAAAGACAAATAAAGTTTTGCATTTTGAGTTTGAGCAGATTGTAAATTTAGTAGAATTAGTTTCGATATTCCCTCCAAAATGATAATCTAAAATAGATGTTTCTTTCTTAATTGTCTATGCAAAAATATTTCCTAAAGTTCTTTCTAAATTTATTATTTTAAAGAATCATATTAATGATTTAGGAGAATTTATGGAAAAAATAGCATCTTTTAAGGCTTATGATATTAGGGGGAAAGTCCCTTCTGAACTCAATGCGGAGCTTGCTTATAAAGTAGGAAGAACCTACGCTAATTATTTGAAGGCAAAAAAAGTAGTCATAGGATACGACGTTAGAAAATCATCGGTAGAACTAGCAAATGCACTAGCCGATGGACTTACCGATGCAGGTGCTGATGTGATTAATCTTGGATTATGCGGAACTGAAATGATCTATTTCGGAACACCATTCCTAAACGCAGATGGCGGTGTAATGATCACTGCTAGTCATAATCCGCCTGAATATAATGGACTTAAATTCGTAAAAAAAGGTTCGCTCCCTATGGGCTATGATTCGGATCTTCATATTTTGGAAGGTGAGATTTTAAATGATACTCTTGGAGAAAAAGCTTCTCTGAAAGGAACTGTTATCGAAAAAGATATTATGGTGCCATTCATTAATCATCTCTCAAAATTTTATGATGCGACTAATATAAAACCGTATAAAGTAGTCGTAAATGCAGGGAATGGATGCGTTGGACCTGCTTTGGATAAATTAGAAAAATTACTACCGATCGACATGGTAAAAGTGCATCATGAACCCGATTCAAATTTCCCGAATGGCGTTCCTAATCCACTGCTTCCTGAAAACCGCGCATCTACAATCGATGCAATTAAAGCATCGGGTGCTGATCTTGGAGTGGCTTGGGATGGCGATTATGATAGATGTTTCTTTTTTGATGAAAAGGGAAATTTTATAGAAGGATATTATATCGTAGGTCTTTTGGCAAAATCAATTTTAAAGAAAAATCCGGGCGAAAAGATTGTCCATGATCCACGTCTTACTTGGAATACGATAGAAACAGTGGAAAATGAAGGTGGAATCGCTATAGAATCCGTAAGCGGGCATGCATATATCAAACAAAAAATGCGTGAAGTAAATTCCATTTATGGCGGCGAGATGTCTGCACATCACTATTTCCGGGATAATCATTATTCCGATAGCGGACTTATTCCCTTTTTATTGGTATTGGAATTGATGTCAGTCGAAAACGAAAAATTTTCTGAACTCGTGGAGAAAATGATAGCAAAATACCCATGTTCGGGCGAAATTAATTCCAAAATTGCTAATCCCGCCGAAAAGGTAGAACAAATTAGAGAGAAATATAAAGACGGAAAACAAGATGAAGTAGATGGAATCAGCGTGGAATATCCTGAATGGAGATTTAATGTAAGATTAAGCAATACCGAGCCGTTAATTCGTCTGAATGTAGAATCCCGTGGAGACGAGAAACTTTTGAAAGAAAAAACAGAAGAATTATTAAACTTCATCAGAAAATGAAACTAATTTGTTTAAGGTGCGTCTAAACAGAACAGAACAAGAAAGGAGCATGAAATGCCGGAAGAAAAAGCAATAGACGTCGAAAAATTATTAAAAAATAAGTTAAAATCCGTTAGTGTCGGTTCATTAGAGACTGCAATCGGGAAAGTAATAAGCGAATTAGTCGGTGAAGAATATAAATGCACAATCGGTGAAGTGAAATATACTTTATTTAGCGGTGCCGATTTCCATGTGAAGGTAGAGCTTTCATATAGCAATAAAGAGTAATCGGGCAATCAATCGCCAGTTTATTTAGAATTTTGGCTATCTTATTGTAATAAAATGAGATTATAAAAATCCCCGTATGCAAAAAGTAGAACGGGGATTTTTTGTGCCTCTCGTTTTACTTTGAGGGACATATTTCGTCTCCCGTTAAAAACTCGATGTTTAGGTTTTGAAAATGCTTTTCATCACTTTATCAGCAGCATCTTCTTTGTCTGTGTAAATTCTCCGGTTTGTAATCGGTAAAAATAGATGCCGCTTGATAATCCGCTTCCATCAAATTCATAAGTATGTCTTCCTGCCGATAGCTCCTTATTAACTAATGTCGCAACTTCTCTTCCGAGTATATCAAATATCTTTAACGTAGTAAAACTCATCTTTGTTAATGAAAATCTAATATTTGTAGTGGGATTAAACGGATTAGGATAATTTTGTGATAAAGAATAATCCTGTGGCATTTTTTCGTTGTAATTTTCGTTCTCTTCAATATCATTTATTATCGGCTTAGCCGTAAAGAATCTTATTTGTCTATTTGCATCAGGGAGTTTTGCATTTGGCGAATATAAAACAAAAAGAGCATAATTCAGGTAAGGATACATAAATTCACCGGTAGATTCACCCCAATAAGTATTAGCAGACTTAAAAAGATTATCATCCTCAATATATTTATCCTCATTTGCAGGTTCGTAACTTATTTCATTTCCATCTGCATCATATCCCTGCCAAGCGAATATATTTTCGTAATGTGGTTTATGCCAAAGAATATCCTCACTTCCTACAGAATCAATTGACCAAACTCCATCATAATCACGATCTCGGAAACCTGCAAACAATCTAATTTTTTCCTTCGTAGGATATTTGATACGATAGACAGAGAATGGAAGATATGTTACTTCACCCGAAGCCCTACTCTTATAGATAAATTCATCAAAATAGCTATACGCCAAAGATTTCTCTCCGAAATCGATAATGAGGTCATCGTTTCCCCAATAATCAAAACGATCGTAATCATTAGCAGTTTTTGGTAAATTAACAGCTCCTGCACGATTGCTCAATATATACCCATTTGGTCCTGCATTAACCCCGTTAGTATCTATTCCAACATGTGGGCTAATCATAAAATCTCCTTCCATTTCTGCTATTTGCAAAATAATAGAATGAGGTCCACTAAAATTTGCTACAAGATTTCTATTTTGAGTTATTACAAATTGATATAGAGGATTAGTTGAAATAACTGAATCATTTTCAACCCAATTAGAAAACGTATAGCCATAATGATTTTTTGCAGATAGATTTACATTATCTCCATATTTGTATTTCCCGCTTCCGAAAATTATTCCGGCAACATTAAGATTTATCAATATAGTAACTTCATATTCTGCAATGTTTTGATTGATCTCTATTATTCGGGGACTTCCTGTTGTGCCCGCCGATGTTATAGTTATAGTTCCTGATCTTTTCTCTTTTTTATTTTCCGAAATCATTACTTCTATTGTTCCCGAATTTATCCCGCTTGAACCGCAAATTATCTTTATCCAATTTGTATCACTTTAGACTGCATTCCAATTCATTGTGCCAATACTTGTATTTGTAACTTCAAAACTAAGTTCTCCTCCTTCGAAATCGATCTCTGTTGATATGGGAGAAACCGCAAGAGTCGGTTTTGTAGAGTCTGCTTGTGTAGTAAATGAAAACACTTTTGAAAAATAAGAGCTTCCATAATTATCCCTTACTCTTACCCTCCAGAAATAATCAGTCGAATTTAATAACCCCGTTAATTGAAATGTAGTATCTGAAATCTCATTCTTTGTAAAAATTATATTATTAAATCCTTTTTCAGTTGCCACTTGTATCGAATAATATTTTGCTTCAATGACAGAATTCCATATAAGAATAGGATCGATAACAACATTTTCACTTTTATCGTTTGGGAATAATGGTATTGGTGGAAGAGTTAAATAGAATGATTTATCGTAATGATCCTGAGCAAATTGCGAATATTCTTTAAGAAGAGTAACTGCTTGTAACCTATCTAATCCTTCAGTCGCTCCGGCAAGTATTTCGGCAAAAACCACTTCTTGAGTATCGCCATAAGCCATATTAAAAGGACCAGAAACTGATCCTATGCGGAGGTCTCTGGGAGGATACATTAAGCCGTCTATCCATCCTTCCCCTGTTATAGGGTCGCCGGCTAATAAAAATTTTGTTGGCTGATTTGTAAGAGGGTTCTTACTAGGTTGACCGCCAGACGAGTGCAATCCTTGTAAAATGTTATAAAAATATGGTGTCCATGTATTATAAAACCCTTTAAAAGGATCGAAATAAGGGCAGTCGCAATCCAATAAACTATAAAATGATGTCATCCCCAGGTTTTTCATACCCGTTAGGTATTTATTTTTGAATGCAGCCGTATCGGAAAGTACGCCTTGAACTAAAGGTCCCTGTATGAGCTTAAATCCGGCGGCAGGAGGAGTTGCTCCATAAATAGCATCATTAGAGCCACCATTATAGGAATAACCCAAATCAAGTGTAGTATCGCATCCTGCAAAATTATCACCAATATTACCTATACTTGGATGAGACCACATTGATACATACATATCTGTAAATGTTTTTTGTTCAACGTTTTTATTGATGAGTGTATATTTTCTAAATAGCATATTGCCCAAGGGACTTTCTGAATTATATCCCCAAATAGTTACTTGTTCCTCTATTCCCATTGGTAAGGAGTTTGATAAGTATTTTGTAGTAATAGAATCGAAATCATTACAGACGAACCAGATGGTTTGATCAGCACCCGAGACACCGGGAATATCAATCTCCGGTTCGTAATTACCATTCGCATTAAGGTCTTCATAAGGAGCACCTTGTGCGGAGGGCCATTCATACCAATCTTTTTGGTACTGCTCTCTTATTTCTTTTGCATTAGAGCCTGCACCATCAATTGCTTCGGACAAAAGATCATTTGTAAGGAAATCACGTCTGACTCTATAAATTCTTACATCAGGGTCATTTGGATTATCTGCAACACCATTTATAACTCTGCCCGGAAGAGTACCTTGACGGTACATAGAACCACCTGCGTGGATTTCTCCATCAATTTTTCCACCCCATAAGAAACCTGATTGGAAAACGGCTGTTTTATAACTTCCTATTGGATAAACTAATCCCGCTGTACTATCAGGGGTAATATCGAAATTACCATTATTTTTTATCCACGTGGAGATTTTATTAATATTAAATTTTGTGTAAGAAGATTTGTTGTAAACCGGATTTGCATAAGAAGATTTTGTGGAAGAAAGTTCCCCAATGGAACTTTGAGATGATGATGTATTATCATCCCCGCTCTTCTGAGCATTCATGCTCATTGAAGGAAGAACTAAAATAATAAAAGAGATTAAAGCTAATTTGTAAATTTTATTCATATCGCCCGCCTCATAATACTCTTATCTTAGGAGAAATGTATCCAATTTTTCTTCTAAAAGATATACTAAAATTTTGGTATGAGAATATCTTTTTATATTAAATGCACAATCGCAAAAATCGCCAATGAGTATAATGCCTACTATTTTTGTATGAAAATTTCTATTTATATTAAATGTCCCATCTTAAGAAAATTTAATGAGTATGGAACTAATTATTTTGGAGCGAACTATTTAATCAGCAGCATCTTCCTTGTTTGAGTAAATTCTCCGGTTTGCAAACGGTAGAAATATATTCCGCTTGATAATCTGCTTCCATTAAATTCATAAGTATGTCTTCCAGCACTAAGCTCCTTATTAACTAATGTCGCAACTTCTCTTCCGAGTATATCAAATATCTTTAACGTAGTAAAACTCATCTTTGTTAATGAAAATCTAATATTTGTAGTGGGATTAAACGGATTAGGATAATTTTGTGATAAAGAATAATCCTGTGGTATTTTTTCGTTGTAATTTTCTTCCTCTTCGATATCATTTATTATTGGTTTAGCAGTGAAGAATCTTATTTGTCGATTGGCCTCAGGGAGTTTTGCAGTAGCCGTGTACATAACAAACATAGTATTTGTTAAATAAGGATACTTAAATTCACCCGTTGAACTGCCCCATGTAATATTAGCCGATGTAAAAAGGTTGTTCTCGGCTATGTATTGAGATTCTTTTGCAGAGTCGTAACTTATTTCATTGCCTTCGGCATCATATCCCTGCCAAGCGAATATTAATTCAGTTGTAGGTTTATGCCAGTTTACATCATATTTCCCGGTTGGTTCAATAGACCATATACCATCTCCGTCATTATCCCGGAAACCTGCAAACAATCTAATTTTTTCCTTCGTAGGATATTTGATACGATATATAGAGAATGGGAGATAACTTACTTCACCCGTAGTTGTATTCTTATAGATAAATTCATCAAGATAACTATAAGCAAGTGATTTCTCACTGAAATCAATTATTACATCATCATTGCCCCAATAATCAAACCGGTCATAATCAAGAACGGGATTGGGCAAATTGACTTCTCCTGCTTGATTACTTATGATATAACCATTCGGACCTAAACTTGCAGGTGTTAAACCTACTCGAGTATCTATCATTATATCTCCCTCCATTTCGGATATTTGGAGAATGAAAGAATGAGGTCCATTATAATTTGCAACGAAACTTCTATTTTCAGTAATAACAAATTGATAGGTCGAGTCTGTAGAGATGACAGAATCTTTCTCTGTCCAGTGTGAAAATGTATAACCATAATTATTTCGTGCAATCAGTTTTACATTTTCTCCATATTTATAAACTCCATCTCCAAAAATCAATCCTACTGAATCAGGATTGGTCGAAACAGAAACTTCATACTTTGCAATTTCTTGCTTAATTTCTACCACTCTCGGACTTCCCGCCGAACCATCGGAACTTATCGTTATTGATCCTGTTCTTTCCTCTTTTTTATTTCCCAAAACCATAACTTTAATAGTGCCCGAATTTGTCCCACTCGAACCGGAGATTATTTTTATCCAACTGGTATCGTTTGAAACTGCATTCCAATTCATTGTGCCAATACTTGTATTTGTAACTTCAAAACTAAGTTCTCCTCCTTCGAAATCGATCTCTGTTGATATGGGAGAAACCGCAAGAGTCGGTTTTGTAGAGTCTGCTTGTGTAGTAAATGAAAACACTTTTGAAAAATATGAACTTCCGAAATTATCCTTAGCTTTTACTCGCCAATAATAAGTTGTGGAATTTATCAATCCCATTAATTCATAATTTGTTTTAAGTAATCCGCTTTCATCTATAAGTATATTCTTAAATTCTTTATCCGCAGCAATCTGGAGCGAATAATTTATAGCCCCTTCGATTACAGTCCAATTCAGAATAGGATCAGTTTCAACATCTATTTCATTATCCTTTGGTGATAATGGAATCGGAGGAAGAAAGTTATAGAACGAATTATTATAATGGTTTTGTGCAAAAACGGAATATTCTTTTAATAGTGCGAGTGCTTGCAACCTATCAATACCCTCAGTAGCTCCGGCAAGTATTTCGGCAAAAACAACTTCCTGAGTATCGCCATAAGCCATATTAAAAGGACCAGATGTAACTCCCATACGTTGGTCATTATTATAAGATAACCAACCGGTTGCAGATATTGGATCGCCTGAATACATAAATTTAGTTTCTTTATTAGTAATTGGATTAATAATTGGGACTCCATACCGGAATTTCCCTTGAAAATAATTATACATTCCTATAGTACCATAAGTATAATTAGACGGATCGGGATCAAGAGTAACATTGGACTGGAAATCATTTTCATTATAAAATGCCGTCATTTCCATATTTTTCAACCCTGCAAAATACTTCCCTTTGAACTTTGCAATATCTGATAAATTTCCCGATACTAAAGGTCCTTGTATTAATTTAATTCCAACTGCAGGAGGAGTATCCTCATATATATTATCATCCGCATTTCCATTATAAATAAAACCGAGATTAAGAGTGGTATCGCATCCTATCTGATCATTGAAAGCCTCACCAATATCTGCGTCTGACCACATTGAAACGTACATATCGGTAAATGGTTTTTGCTCAAGATTTTTATTGATAAGGATATATTTTCTGAAGAGCATATTACCAAGAGGGCTTTCGGAATTATATCCCCAAATTGTAGCTTGTTCTTCGATACCTAATGGAATTGAGCCGGACATCTCCTTTACTTTCAATGTATCAAAATCATTACAAACAAACCAGATTGTTTGGTCAGCACCGGGCACACCGGGAATATCAATTTGCGGATTATATTCTCCATTAGCATCAAGGTCTTCATAAGGAGCACCTTGAGCGGCGGGCCATTCATTCCAATCTTTTGCGTATTGAGTTCTTATCTGGTCAATTGTACCTTCGCCATCATCAATTTCCGAACTCAAATAACTATCCAAGTAATCGCGCCTTACTCTAAAGATTCTTACATCGGGGTCATTAGGACTAACACGTACTCCATTTATAACTCTTCCCGGAAAAGTGCTCTGTTTATATTTTGAACCACCGACATGAATAACAGTATCAATTTTAGCACCCCACATTAATCCCGATATGAATACCGCTGTTTTATTACTCCCCTTTGGATAAACGAGACCGGAATTACCTTGTATTGTAATATCTGATTCACCATCATTTTTGAACCAAGTGGAAATACGATTGATATTAAATCTTGTGTAGGATGGCTCGCCATTAATGCCCTTAATGGAGGAAGTTTTTTTATCACCGCCCCCTTCTGCACTAATTGACATTGAAGAAAATATAATAGATAATAATGCGATGAAAATAATGTGAAGTATTCTTTTATTCATATTCGCCCACCCTGAAATTTTCCTTACTTATCGAGAAAGGTATCTAATTATTAATTAAAAAGATATACCAAAATTTTGGGACTATTTTGAGGGGATATAATAGTAGTTATTGATTTTATTCATAGGCATCGAAGATTTTCATAATGTTAATTATTTTTATCAAATTGGATATGTTTGATAATAATATGCAACATTATAAAAGAGTGGGATTATTTCCACTCTTTTAAGAAGTCTATCACTCGATCAATTTCATTATGTGAATTATAGAAATGAGGAGAGAAGCGGATCATTCCGCCGCGCATTGCAGCAAATATCTTTGCAGCTTCTAAATCGACAAATAATTTCTCTGCTTTTGGATGCTTGAATGTTACTATACCCGATAAATTTTCATCGGGCAGATTATTTAATACGGGAGTAATTCCAATCTCATTTAATTGAGAGATAAAATATTTCGTATTGTCAAGAATTAATTGCTGCACCCTTTCCTTACCGAATTCCAAAAAGAGATCGAGCGTTCTATCGAGCACTGCGACACCAAGAGCATTGAGAGTTCCATTTTGAAATCGCTCCGCACTACTTTTCAAAGTTAGATTGTAATTAAGCAAATTCCAGGAATCATCCACCGAGAGCCAACCGACAAATTTCTGTTTTAATTGTTCCTGAAGATTTTCGGATATATAGAAATATGATAATCCCTGCATACCCAAAAGCCATTTCTGAGTTCCGCCGGCAAAGAAATCAACATCGATATCACTTAAATCAATAGATACTGCACCTGCAGCTTGAATACCATCAACCACGAAAATAGTTCCTCTCTCTTTGCACATTTTCGAGATTGTTTTTATGTCCGATCTAAATCCCGAGAGGAACTGAACCAAACTTATAGAAATTAATTTCGTGCGTGGGGTAATTGCTTTTTCGATATCTTCAATTAATATTTTGCCGTCATGTGATTTTATGATATCGATCTCCACACCTTGAGAGCGAAGATTAAGGAATGGATAAATATTAGAGGGGAATTCAATATCATTAAGAATTATTCTATCGCCCGATTCCCATTTGATTCCTTGAGCCGGAATATTAAGTGCATTAGAAACATTATCGCAATAAGCAATTCTTTCGGGAGAAGCACCAATCAAATCACCAAGTTTTTTCTTAGAGCTTTCATAATAAATAAGATAAGTTTGGTAATTCATTATGTTAGTGATGCTTCGCTCTAAAAGATAGTCATCAATTCTTGCGAGCACCTGCTGAGATAAAACACCAAGCGAAGCATGATTAAAATAAACTTGATCGGTTTTAAGATGCGGGAAAAATTCCCGCACCTTATTAATTTCTAACACCTATTATAACTCCTCTTTTTTACCTCTTAGAGAATCCCAAATCATATATACAGAAAGGAGGGCGAACATTATAAGAGCAAGTATTTCAGCTGAGTGAGATTCCTGCCATTCGGCATTAACCCAATTAAATCCTGCATAACGAAGCACCGCACTAATTACACCCATCAAAGCACCACCGGCGATGAAACCTGAAGCGATCAATGTTCCTCTTTCTCTGCGTGCACTATTAAGTTTTTCATCTTTGCTGCGAGTTGTAACGAAATGCGCAATCAAACCGCCTACGAGTAGTGGAGTATTTAATTCCATTGGGAGATACATACCAAGAGCAAATGCGAGAGCGGGGACTTTAATCATAGTGAGGATTAACGCAAGACAAGCACCACCGATATAAAGAAGCCATGGAGCAGGTTGATTTGACATCAAAGGTTGAATAACAGCAGCCATAGCATTCGCCTGCGGAGCCACTAGTGCACCGTCTCCCGTGAAACCATAAGTATCGTTAAGTATCATAATAATCCAAGCAACAGTAGCAGAGGAAACAACGGTACCGACAAATTTCCAGCTCTCCTGTTTCATCGGTGTGGAGCCGAGCCAATAACCAATTTTAAGATCTGTAATGAATCCGCCTGCTTGAGACAGAGCAGTACAAACAACACCACCGATAATTAGAGCCGAAACCATTCCCGGAGCACCCGTTAAACCTACCGATACCAATACAACCGATGAAAGAATCAATGTCATCAATGTCATTCCGGAAACAGGGTTAGTTCCCACAATTGCAATAGCAGTAGCCGCAACGGTGGTAAATAAAAATGATATTATAAGTACAATTATCAATCCGATGAAAGCATGGAATAGATTAGAAACTACTCCGAATAAGAAGAATAGGAATATTGCAATTACGGAAAGAACAATTCCGATAGCAATAATTTTCATAGAAATATCGCGCTGTGT
Source organism: bacterium BRH_c32 (assembly GCA_001516025.1). GTDB lineage: Bacteria > Bacteroidota > Ignavibacteria > Ignavibacteriales > Melioribacteraceae > BRH-c32. The sequence goes on from LOEU01000024.1 coordinate 262,079, forward strand.
CCTGATAGCACTCTCTTCGGTTTTCTTGCCGAATATTTCTTTTACCGCGAGAGTAAAAGATTTTTTAATGATTCCGGAAGAGCGGATAATTCCAATAAATCCTGCCATTGCAATTCCGCCGATACCTATATGACGAACATAATTTGAGAATATTTGTTCGGGCGACATATCTTTGATTAATAAGGTAGCAGTACCGAGATTAGTTGTAAGACCTTGACCCACATAAGCTACCGCGGGAATAAGTACGAACCATGAAAGAAATGATCCGGCGGCAATAATAGCTGAATATTTTAGTCCTACGATAAAACCAAGTCCCAATACGGCAGAACTTACGTTCAATCTAAAAACTAATTTAGTTTGATCGGCAAGATATTGCCCAGCGGCAAAAACTTTAGTAGTAAATACTTCGCTCCACCATCCGAAAGCTGCAACGAAGAAATCATAAAATCCGCCTATAAGACCGCTGATAACAAGAACAAATGCTTGATTACCACCTTTTTCGCCTGCTACCAGAACTTCAGTTGTTGCTGTAGCTTCGGGGAATGGGAACTGTCCGTGCATTTCGGAAACAAAATATTTTCTAAACGGAATTAGAAATAATATTCCTAAGAAACCGCCAAGAAGAGATGCCATAAATACTTGCAAGAAATCTACTTCTAAATTAAGTATATAAAGAGCAGGAATAGTAAAAATAGCTCCCGCTACAATTGTACCCGAAGTAGCTCCGATAGATTGAATAATTACATTTTCTCCGAGTGCGTTTTTTCGTTTGGTAAGAGCACCAAGTCCGACGGCAATAATAGCAATAGGAATGGCAGCTTCAAAAACTTGTCCAATCTTTAAACCGAGATAAGCAGCAGCGGCAGAAAAAAGCATCGCCATTATTAATCCGGTGAAAACCGACCTAAAATTAACTTCCGGATAAACATGCGCCGGAGACATAATCGGTTTATATTCTTCGCCCGGCTTCAATTCCGTATATGCATTCTCCGGCAGTCCGCCATTTGTTGGTCTTTCATGATTACTCATTTACATCTCCTCTTTTATAAGAGTGGATTTATTTAGTTATTAATCTTTGTATGATCTATCTCAGAACCTAAAACGCTATGAGGTATTAAGAATACTATTAACATAACCACTGCCGCAATTAAAGCTATCTGATATGGATTCTCTGAATTTTTCATTTTGAACCACGCAACAGCCCAAACAATAACGGCAATAAGAGTTTTGTTATCGGTTAAGTCCCATCCGAATGGCACACCCGTCCATAAAGCACCGAATGCATAATACTGAACGAGAGGACCGAAAATTAATCCGCCCAAAATCGTAAGTGCTAAAGTCCAAGCCGTTAATTTTAATATCGAACTTTGTTGGCTAAGAATTTCTAAACCGGCACGAGTGGAAACGAGCATCGCACCGAACATAACAATTACGTGTGGTATAAGAATCCAGAGCGGTACATCACCTTTGAAACGAATAATATTCTGCTCGTCAATCGGTATATGAATTGTAGTATTGTTCTCTGTTAATTCAATATGATAAATAATTTTACCTGCGGGAGGTTGATGAGGAAGTATTCCAACGAGCTTCCCCTCTCTATAAACCATTTCCTGATTCTCCCATTGATCGTGGGACTTAAATCTTTTCCAGATAATATTCCCTTTGATATCTTTATTAGGGACATCAATTGATACGAGATGATCGTCATCTCCGCCATGACTTCGATCTAATTTGTATTTAATTTCTATATTGGAAATTTTTGTTTTGCCTGCTATCGGATAGGTAGGACCCGTGAGACGTTGATAAATAGCAGAAGAGGCGGTTATTAAAAAAGCTACAACCCATAAGATGATATTTTTTTTCATAATTTCCGAATAATTAAATTTTACTAAAATACCGTAATTACGGTATCAGAATCAATTGTTAATTTGTTTTCTTTTAGAAAAATAATTTAATGTAATTTATCAATTATGGTTTTAATAAAGGAAGAGTAAATGAAAATTTCGAGCCTTTACCTAATTCGGATTCAATCCATATTTTACCATTATGCTTATCGACCATCTCTTTACAAAGGAGTAAACCTAGCCCGGTTCCTTCTTCATTGGCAGTACCTTTTGAGCTAATACTCTTATCGATTTTAAAAAGGTCATCTATTCGATCTTTAGGCATACCCACACCTGAATCGGTAATAGATAGTTCTATATAACTATCTTTCCTTTCTGCACTTACAATTATCTTGCCACCTATGTTTGTAAATTTAATCGCATTTGAAATTAAATTTCTGATTATGGCAGCGAACATATTTTTATCGGCAAAAACAGTAATTGAATCATCGATATTATATTTAAGAATGATCCCCTTATTTGAAGCCGTTTGAGCCAATAGATTCAATGTTCCGCTCATCTCTTCTTTAACGCGAATAAGTTCGGGACGAAATTGCATTTTACCTGTTTGCAGGCGCGACCATTCAAGTAGATTTTCGAGAAGTTTATACGCACTATGAATTAATTCATCCATTGAAAGAATAAATTCTTTTTTCTCTTCTTCGGCAAGTGTGGGAAATTCATCTACTAATATTTGTGAATAACCGAGAAGCCCTTGGAACGGACTCTTCAGATCGTGTGCAATAATTGAGAAAAATTTATCTTTGGTTAAATTCATCTCGGTTAGTTCTTGTGCATATTTATTAATTGCATCAATATATTTTTTACGTTCTATGGTTTGAGATATCTGATCGGCAACAAAACTCAAGAGCTGAAGCTCTTCCTCTTTGAAAGCATCAGGATTATGATAATCCTGAACTACGATAGCACCGAAGGTTTTTCCATATAGTTTTAATGGAACTCCCAGCCATATTTCGGTAGGAGTACCGACTAATTCCACTTCACCCGATTCTCTAAGCTTCATATCAAGTTCGATATCAATAAGTTTAGCTTCGCCCGTTCTTAATACATATTCGGTTAATCCATTTCCCGGTTTGCGTGGCTCATAAGGGTCGTCATATTCATCAACCATATAAGGGAATGATATCTCATCCTTTTTCTCATCCAAAAGAGCGATATAAAAATTCTTACCGCTCATTAATTTGCTTATCTCTTCATGAATTTTTTTATATAGATCATTAATATTTTGAGAACTTAAAGCGGATTCCGAAATATCATAAAGGACTTCTCTAATTAATTCAGATTTTTTTCGATGTGTAATATTATGCCCGATACCAATAAGCCCGATAATTTTTCCTTCGGGATCTCTTAAGGGTACTTTTGAAGTAAGTAGCCAATTTTTAACACCATTACTATCATAGAAATACTCTTCACGACTAATTACCGATTTACCTGTTTGAATTATTTCTTGATCATCTTTAAAAAAAGCATCAGCAACTTCCTTTGGAAAATAATTATAATCAGATTTACCAAGTGCTTCAGCCTCCGAACTACAATTCATATTTTCTAGATCGGTTTTATTCGCAAGAGTTTTCCTGCATTCCAAATCCTTTGCATAAATAGCATCGGGGATATTATCAATTACAGTCTTTAATAAAATTCTTTCTCTTATTATTTCTTCTTCTTTCTTGAGGGATTCTTTTAATAAATCTTCTTTCTGCTTTGAATCTAGGTTAAGCAGGTCTCTGAACTTATTAAATTTTCTGAAAAGAATAAAAATGAGAGCAAGAGTGGATAAACTGTATAAAAATAATTTTAGATTATGGGATTGAGAACTATTTACTTCAATTAATGATGACTGAAAAAGAAGCTCAATAATAGTAACTATTAAAGCAAATAGAACTACAATTATTAAAATGGATATTGAAGCCTTCTTATTTTCCGCTACAAGATCTAGGTGCTTTAATTCAGTATCTGTTTTCATGATAGTATAGGATTTGTGTGTCTTCAAAATAATGATTTTAAATATAAAATACCGTCATAGACAATAAAATTGATCATTTCTCTTTCGTTAATTAACACAAACTTTATTATTTTTATATTATGTAATGAAATGGAGTTATTGTCTTGAATAAACCTGATTTTTTTAAGCGTTCACTAATTGAGAGTTCCGAAGTAAAACTAAAAATTCTCGATTCATGCGAAGAGACTACAATAAAAGCAATCGATTTAATAGTTAATATGTTTAATAATGGCGGCAAGTTATTGCTATGCGGAAACGGCGGAAGTGCAGCGGATTGCCAACATATTGCAACTGAATTTATGATAAGATTAAATCACGAAATTAATCGTCCCGCATTGCCTGCGATTGCAATTACGACCGATTCATCCAATCTTACTGCTGGCGGAAACGATATTGGTTATGAAAATATTTTTGCCAGAAACGTCGAAGGGCTTGGTAATAAAGGAGATATTCTTCTTTCGATCTCTACAAGCGGAAATTCCAAAAACGTAATTAAGGCAATAGAAAAAGCAAAAGAAAAGGGAATGAAAAATATTGCCTTACTCGGAGGCGATGGAGGTAAGATAAAACCGATGGTTGACTGCGCTATTATTATCCCTTCGGAGAACACTCAACGTATTCAAGAAGGACATATTACCATTGAGCATATTATATGCGAACTAGTAGAATTAGAATTATATAAATAAAAGGGGAAGTGTAATGACAGCAAATTTAGATATGATAGAAAAAAAATATTCTGAATTTAGAGATAAGTTAGAAACAGCAAGAAAAGTACTCGGACGACCGATGACTTATACAGAGAAGATTTTATATACACACTTATGGGAACCGGTAAAGAAAGCTTATATCGGTGGAAAAGATTTTACTGAATTTGCACCTGATCGTGTGGCGATGCAGGATGCAACAGCACAAATGGCATTATTGCAATTCATGCATTCGGGCAGAAAAACTACCGCAGTTCCATCAACGGCTCATTGCGATCATTTAATCCAGGCACAAGTTGGCGCCAAGGCGGATTTAGATAGAGCTTATGACGAAAGCAAAGAAGTTTTTGATTTTATCGAAAGCATCTCGAAAAAATATGGTGTGGGATTTTGGAAACCGGGAGCAGGAATCATTCATCAGGTGGTATTAGAAAATTATGCGTTCCCGGGTGGTATGATGATCGGAACGGATTCACATACACCAAATGCAGGCGGACTCGGCATGATAGCTATTGGTGTTGGTGGTGCTGATGCAGTCGATGTTATGGCGGGAATGCCATGGGAATTAAAATTCCCAAAACTCATTGGAATTAAATTAACGGGAAAACTTTCGGGTTGGACTTCATCAAAAGATGTAATTTTAAAAGTTGCCGGTATCCTTACCGTCAAAGGCGGAACCGGTGCGATAGTGGAATATTTCGGCGAAGGTGCCGATTCGATTTCATGTACGGGTAAAGGTACCATCTGTAATATGGGTGCGGAGATCGGAGCTACTACTTCGGTATTTCCGTTCGATGAAAAAATGTCCGCTTACTTAAGAAAAACAGATAGAGCCGATCTTGCCGATATGGCAGAAAAATTTGCAGACGAACTAAAAGCCGATCCGGAAGTTTATGCCTCTCCGGCAGAGTATTTCGATCAATTAATTGAAATCAATTTAGATGAATTAGAGCCGCATATTAATGGACCATTCACACCAGATCTTGCTTGGCCAGTTTCAAAAATGAAAGATGCTGTTGAAGAGCATGGGTACCCTGATAATATTAGTGTTGCGTTGATCGGTAGCTGTACTAATTCGAGCTATGAAGATATTGATAGAGCTGCAAGTATCGCGCGTCAAGCACTTAATAAAGGATTAAAAGCGAAAACGCAATTCACGATCACTCCCGGTTCTGAGCAGGTGAGAGCCACAATCGAACGCGATGGACAGCTTGCCACCCTAACTGAATTTGGCGGATTAGTTTTGGCTAATGCTTGCGGACCGTGTATCGGTATGTGGAAAAGAATGGATACTAAGATCGGCGAGAAAAATACAATCGTAACTTCATTCAATAGAAATTTTGCAAAAAGAAATGATGGCAATCCCGAAACTTACGCATTCGTTGCAAGTCCTGAATTAGTAACTGCAATGGCTATCTCCGGTAAACTTTCATTCAATCCCGAAACCGATATGATCGAAAATAAATCCGGTGATAAGATAAAACTCGATCAGCCTCATGGAGACGAATTGCCATTTAGCGGATTCGATAAAGGTGAAGTTGGTTTTATTCCTCCGTCTCCCGATGGTTACAAAACGGAAGTAATTATTAGTCCCGATAGCAAACGACTTCAATTCCTCGAAAGATTTGAAGAGTGGGATGGAAATGATTTCTTAAATATGCCACTGTTATTAAAAGCAAAAGGCAAATGTACAACCGATCATATCTCACCTGCGGGTCAATGGTTAAAATTCCGCGGACATCTTGATAATATTTCTAATAATATGTTTATCGGTGCGATCAATTCATTCACCGAGAATGCGGGAGAAGTAAAAAATCAATACACCGGAGAATATAAACAAGTACACGAAGTAGCAAGGGATTATAAACGACACGGACATGGCTGGGTAGTTGTAGGAGACGAAAATTATGGTGAAGGTTCGAGCCGCGAACATGCTGCAATGGAGCCCCGTTTTCTTGGCGGTAAGGCAATTATTACAAAGAGTTTTGCGCGTATCCATGAAACAAATCTAAAGAAACAAGGTTTGCTTCCGTTGACATTCGCCGATCCAAAAGATTATGACAAAATTTTGGAAGATGATAAAATTAGTTTAGTTGATTTAAAAAACTTAGCTCCGGACAAACAAGTTGAAATGATCGTTAAACATGCTAATGGTACTACTGATAAATTTATGCTCAATCATTCGTTTAATTTAGGGCAGATAGAATGGTTCAAAGCAGGCGGCGCACTCAATTTAATTGCCAAGATACAGGGTAATTAGTTTGCGGTTTAGATTATCTGAAAAAAAAGCAGTAAGGATATCCTTACTGCTTTTTTTTTGTTAATGGTTATAAATAGATTAGAAATTATTTTATATCCAATTATACATGACAAAGCTTGACTTCTATTCCTCAATATTGTTAATCCGTTCAATAGTTCTGTAATTAGCTTATATTTACAGTGGAAATGAACAAAAATTGCAATTAATAAAGCTGATAAAAACATCAGCTTTATTAATAATTAAAATCTGCGGTAGGCAATCTTGTCCCCTTCGTTAATGTTATATTTATCTGTAAATCCACCAATGACTTCCACAACATACATAGCCGGCTTAATCGAAGGATATGATTCCTCAGAATATGGAGTTGTATTTTTATGAATCTTAATAATCTCAAAATCAGAAGTAACAAACATAATATCCAGCGGAATGATGGTGTTCTTCATCCAGAACGATTGATATGTTTGGATTGGGAAGATAAATAGCATTCCTTGATTTTCTTCCATCTTATCTCTAAACATCAGTCCCGTTGCTCTTTCGCTATCATCATCGGCAATTTGAATATCGATCTGTTTAAGAATTTTATTCTCTTGTGTATAGAACGAGAGTTCGCCCTGTTTTTCAAAATTATATGCAACCATTTTTTCTTTTGTTTCCGTTTTATCTTCCGTTACCGGTTTAGGTGCTAATATCAGATTCGCAAATACGAGATAAATAATAGCGATTACTAATAATATACCAATTCCGAATTGGAATAATCTTTTTTTTCGTTGTGGTGAAAATGATTTGATTTTTTTACTCATATTCTTAATTTCTATTTTATTATATAAATTATTAATCATATTAAAATAATTCTTTTCTAAGGCATTTTCATGAATAAAATAGTTTCAAGAAAAAAAATTGAACTTACGTCTTCTCAGGAAAAATTTGTTAAAAGCGGCTGGGGTGAAGAAGTTATCGATACACAAACCGAAGCGATAACATATCTTTCCGATGGAATGAAAGTAAACGGATATATTGCTTATCCAAAAGAGATAAATAAGAAACTGCCTTGTATTATCTGGTGCCGAGGAGGAATCGGCGAAGCCGGAGTGATCGATAACTTTAATGCACGAGGGATTTTCGGATTGATCGCAAGTTGGGGCTATGTAGTTCTCGCTTCGCAATATCGTGGGAATGCGGGAAGCGAAGGAAAAGATGATTTCGGAGGCGATGATCTTAATGATATTCTAAATCTAACCGCTCTATCCGAGGAGATAGATTTTATTGATAATAACCGATGGGGGATCGAAGGTTGGAGCAGAGGAGGAATGATGACTTATCTCGCTCTTACAAGAACAGATATTTTTAAAGCAGCCGTTATAACAGGCGGAATTGCTAACCTACGATGCAATTCGGAAGAAAGCAAATTTATGAGGCATCTATATGAACTTTCGATGGGGAATCCATCTTCCGTGGATTTTAAGAATAAATGCAGAGAAAGATCAATAATTAATTTCCCCGAAAAAATCTCTAAAAGTACTAACTTACTTTTACTTCATGGCACGGCGGATGATAAAGTATTGCCTCACGATTCAATCGATATGTCGTATAAACTTATTGAACATGGAATAAATTTTAGACTGATACTATATGAGAACGGAGATCATTATCTAAAAGCACATAGAAAAGAAGCTGATATCGAAAGAAAAAAATGGTATCAAAAATATCTAGAAGATTAAAACGAAAGTGAATATTTTTTTCCGCTTTTTTCTAATTGAAGATTCAATTTCCCTCCGGTAATAAATTCAGAATCGATCGAAAGGAAATTTTTTCCTTTGATAATTTTCTTCTTTAATTGAGAACTTCCGTTATCGAGGCTCATCACATCATCAGTCTTAGAATAAAAAAGAATTCTTGCTCCGCCCTCTTTTTCTTTTTGTAGAATGGGACTTTCATAGATATCATTTATATTAGCCAATAAACTAAGTTCATTAAATTTTATTGTCTGCACATTGGAAGTCTCTAAACTTTCATTCCATAGGCGACTAAGAGATTTCAAGGTAAAATAATAATTAACTTTCCTCGGTTTAGAAAAACCAAGTTTTATCGATTGATTTTCGGGTGAGATTATTTCAAAAATATCTTCTGGAGATAATTTTGAATTATAAGTCGGCAAACTATAAAGGGCATAGTACTTTATACTATCCCCTCTCCCAAAATTTTTCTCAATCTTCCAGTCTAAGTACACAATATTTTTTTTCGTATCAATGAATTTAGCTTTTAATTCATAAGGCGAATTAGGAGAATAACCATTAAGCCATGACATAGTAGCAGGAAGTGTTTTATAGGGGAACGATTTAAAATTATAATTCTTTATATGCTCATATCGGAAGAAAGAAAAACCATCGGCATTAACGCTGCGCGAATAATTGATTAAGTCTTCCATTGTCGAATAGACTTTATTCTTATATGCCGCGATTCCGATAACGATGCTTCTCCCCTCTGAATTAGAAGTCCAATCTTTTGCAAGCAGATCGAAACGAGGCAATTCATTTAGACCCCAATAGATTTGGGGAACGAGATAATCAACAAGTCCTCTTTTAAGCCATTCGCGTGAATCCTGATAAACTTCCGCATAACCTTGCAACCCGGAAGCGTTTTTTTGATTCTTATAAATACCTATCGGAGCAGCACCGATTTTAATATATGCTTTGATGCTTTTTGTTTTTTCATTTACGAGTCTCAATAATTCATTTATGTTTTCTCTGCGCCAATTATCTTTGTCTTTCCCATTGCCATAAAGTTTATACGAGTTATCATCGGAAAAACTTTTCCCCGGATAACGCATATAATCTAAATGAATTCCATCTATATCATATTTTTCATTTACTTCAGCAACTAAGTCGGAGATATAAGTTCTTACTTCCGGGATACCCATATCCAACCAATAAATAGGTTTCCCCTCGCTCATAGTTTTTACGATCCATTCCGGTTTTCTATTCGAAATATGATCTATACTACTTAAGATATTGGGCTCACCGCCGGAATAAACATTATTAACATTTATCCAAGCGTGAATTTCCAGACCTCTTTTATGTGCTTCTTCTATTGCAAATTTCAGAGGATCATAAGGAAGCTTATCCCCTACCTTTCCTGTTATATAAGGAGATGTTGGATCAAAAGAGGATTCACATAACATTGTACCGTTGCTCCGAATTTGGAAATACACGGTATTTAGATTTTTCTCTTTTATAACTTCAAGAATGTTTATTAATGATTGTTGCTGCTTTTGTATATCGGTAGAAGTCGGGGGCCAGTCCAATCTGTAATTAGTTGTAAGCCATACGGCGCGTGTCTCTCTTTCTACTTGAGCATTAGTTATACTAAAGCAGATCAGAAAAAATAAGATCGAGGAAAATATATTTTTCAAATTATAAATCAATTCTTAAAAAGTGAAATAGCTTTAGAAAGTGCATCTTTTACATCTTTAACCGATGCTTCCATATCGATCATTGTTAATCCAAAATCAATCGGAAGAACAAATTTAATTTTTGAGTTTCTATTTTTCTTATCCTTAGACATGTAGCTCATTACTTTATCAAAATCTACTTTTATCGGTTTTATATATGGACGGAATCGTGTAATTAAAGTTAAGAATTCGTTTAATTTTATTTCAGGAATATAACCAAGACCATTAGAAAGATAGAATGCAGCAGCCATTCCGATTACAACCGCCTGCCCATGTTTTAATTTATAAGTTAGAGAGGATTCCACTGCATGTCCGAATGTATGCCCAAGATTAAGGATTTTCCTTACTCCTCCCTCCTTTTCATCATTTTCAACAACAGAGGCTTTTACGCTGATACATTGTTCAAGCACCTCCACTATTTTTTCTTCATCGAGTCCGACAAGTGAATGGAAATTTTTTATTAAATCATTATTGAAGGAATTTTCCGTGAGATAAGAATATTTTGATATTTCACCTAAGCCGCAGATGACTTCATCGATCGGTAGAGTAGTAAAAAATTCCGTGTCTATTACAACGGATTTAGGATTATAAAAAGAACCGATATGATTTTTCAGACCGTTAAAATTAATTCCTGTTTTACCGCCGATAGCACTATCGGAAGCGGCAAGTAATGTAGTAGGGATATTTAGGAATGCGATTCCACGATTATAGATTGATGCTGCAAATCCCGCTGTATCGCCTGTAATCCCTCCGCCTATTGCTATAAGGAGTGCATCTCTGCCAAAAGAATTATTTAATAATTCCGCTAATATTTTATTTACTTCATTGAATGATTTATTTTTCTCGGTTGCAGTAAAAAAATATTTTACTTTTTTCCCTTTGAATTTTTTTATAAATCTTTCAATCTTCTTTTTATGAAGATTATATACGTTCTTATCTATAACAAAAAATGCATCATTAAAGGTAACAAATTCAACTGATTCAAGTGAATCGATTATCACTTTGTAATTGTCGCTTTTTGAATTAACCGATATTTCTTTCATATAATTTTTTCTTTATTTTTTTTACTAGTAAATCGATATTGTTCCCGAATCTATTTTTTTCTGTTTCGATAACTATATCCGCTTGTGAATAATATTTTTCTCTATCGATAAGCATTGATTTTATTTTATCTGTAAAATCATCTTTATCAACTGAATTTAAAACCATCTCCTTAAAAATAGGTCTATCCGTCTTATGTTTCAATCTTTCATATAAAGTTTCGGGAGAGACTTTTATATAAATAAGTATCCCCTTTTTTTTTATCAATTCAAGATTATTTCCGTTAATAATAGTTCCCCCACCGAGTGAAATAACTATCATCTTTTCGTCCGAGAGTTCTTCTAATACTTTAGTTTCCAATTTCCTAAAATATTCTTCACCTTTTGTTTCAAATATTTTAGTAACTGTGAGCGATTCTCTTTTTTGAATTTCTTTATCGAGGTCATAAAAATTCAGCCCCATTACATTTGCAGTTATTGGTCCAATAGTGCTTTTGCCACTTGTCATAAATCCTGTAAAATAAATTCTTATTTCTTTCATCTTCCCAATAAATCAAATATTATCTTTTCTATATAATAAAATAAATGGGAATGAAAAAGAGGCAATCGATTTAATTTATGGTGAAGGTAACTCCAATCATAAATATAATACCATCCAAATTCACAGCAGTATCGAAATTACGAACAGGAAGGAGAAGATTTTTATCTGGAAGGATAGCTATATTTTCTTTATAAGTATTATTGAATTTCAACTCAGGGTCTCGAAAACGCATTTGACCCCTAAGACCCAAACTTTCTGTTATTTGGTAATCCATACCGACTGCTACATGTATGCCGAATGCGAATTTTTCAAGTTCGCTATCAATCGATACATTATAAAATTCACGGATATAATTTCCGAAATAAGCCCCCACTCCTCCACCCATAAAAAAATTAAAATCTGAAGTTGAAAATGGTAAATGATAATAAACGGAAAGTTCAACGGGATAAATTTGGTAGCCGTCGGTCATTTTTATTTTATAACCGCCCAAATTCATTGCGAAATTATTATCGGTTCGTTTCAAGCTTTCGATCGATAATCCTGCAATAATACCTTCGCCGATAAAATAGCGAAGCTCGCTGTAATATCCATAGATACCATCGATATTTTCATGGCTGCCTCTTTCAAAAGGATCGGGACTATTAGGACGAAGAAATATTTTAGAGCTTGTGGTGTATGAATAATTAAAGGAGAGATTAAAACTCCCCGGCTCGGATTGAGCATATCCAATTCCTGCCGTGATTAAAAATAGTGCTATTATTAATGTGCTGAATTTTTTTCTCATACGTCAAATATACAAAGAGAAAAGAATTAAAAAAGTGGAAAAATTCGGTACTATTTTGCCAAGATCAATTTTCCGTTTCTCCTAACTACATAATTACTTTTTTTACTATCTGTTATTTCAATTGTGAATGAGAAATAAGATTATGAAGATTTTTAGTCAATTAAAATTTTTAAAACAAAAAAGGGATCGCAAATGCGATCCCTTTTTCAATAATCTATTTGCCTAACGATTAAAAGAAAAGATGTCTATTATCAACTATCTTTACTTCTTTTTTAAGGTCTTGAACCCATTGTGTAAAATATCTATTTCTCTTTTGATTAATCAATTCTCTGCGAATACCATCTTTTTGAAGAGCATAAATTGCATTATCAAATTTGGTTCTATATGTAACTTTAATTAATAGGGCACCTCTATTTCCTTTAATTGGAGGAGATACTTTATTTATTTCGGCATCAATGGCATATTCACTGAAAGCAAATTCTCTACCGAGACCATCGATCAATCCACTTGTAGTGAATTCATTTTTGGTTGTATCGATTTTTGCTGTTGGAACAACTTGAAGAACTAAAGAAAGATCGCCTGTATCACCGACTTTATCCCTTGCCTGTTTTGCAATTTCTAGTGTTTTAGCAATTTTCTTTTCACGTAAGAGATTGCTGGTAATTACCGGTGTAACTTCTTCCAAAGTCTTATAGCCGGGATTAATAATCTCCGAAACAGTAGCTACAACATATCCGGCAGGAACTTTATAAACATCACTTACATCACCAACGCTATTATCAAAAGCCCATTCAACCATTGCACGGCTTACACCTATGCCTGCGATTGCTTGAGCATCTTCACTAAATGGTGGGGTTTCAATTATAGAATATTTTAATGATTTGCCTCTAGCTTCAAGTCCATCTTCTTTTGCTACATAAGCAAAATCTCTCGAATCATTAATTAACTGATCCGATGTTGAACCTGAAATTGTAACTTTATTATTAATTTTTTCTACAACAAAATCTTGACTTGATTTAGCTTCGATTTTTATAACATGGTAACCATAACTTGTTTTAACAGGTTTTGTGATAGAACCAACTGCACCTGAATAAACAGCATTCTCAAATTCTTTTACCATTTGATTTTTACCGAACCAACCTAACTCACCGCCTTTTACTGCACTTCCGGGGTCATCAGAATTAGTTTTTGCCAAGGTAGCAAAGTTTTGACCCTTTACCGCTTGATCATAAATTCTATTTGCTTTAGCTAAATCTTCAGTATCGTTACCGGTTGATTTAACAAGAATGTGAGATGCTTTTACAACTTCATTCTTTGAAGGAACTTTGCCTAACATATGGTAGATAGTATAACCATCAAATGAGGCAACAGGACCTACATAAGAGCCCGGAGCAGCTGACTGCAATAAATCTTTTGCTTCTTCAGGTAATGAAGTGAAGTTCAATGTATCTTTAGAATATGGTTGTTCCGAATAGATATCAACATAGGACTTAAATGAAGCTGTATCCGATTTAATTTTAGCAAGAAGTCCTTCCAGATTCGATTTAACTGCTGCGGTATCTTCTTTTGATGCTACTCTGCGGAACATTACATATTTTAATTTTCTCTGGGCGAGAATTTTAAATTCCTCTTTATGTTCATCATAATATGCTTTCTTATCTGCATCGGTTACCTTAACGTCGCTATCAGGAATAGTATTAGCATCAATAAAAGCATATTGAGCTCTCATCTTAATTCCCTGCTCTATAAATTTTTCTATCACTTCGGCTTCGCTAATATTAACGGAAGCGAATAAGAAGGTTTGTAATTTCTGCTGAATCAATTGCTGTTTAATCTGCTCTTCGACACTTAAGATTATCTCTTTATTACGAGGGTCTGTAATTGCCTGTTCATAAGCTTGACGATTAAAATTACCGAGAGAATCAGTAAATTGTTGTTGTAAAAATGCGGGTGGATTTGGACCCATAATAGCAGTTCTAACTTCATCATCGGAAACATTTATACCAAAATCAGCTATTTTCTTATCAATTAATTTCTGAGTAACCAAAGCATCCCAGACTTGATCTCTAAAATAATCCATTTGCTGTTCATCTAAATCTTGACCTGTGGATTGTATTTGATTTTTGCGAGCTCGCTCTACAAAATCATTATATTCTTTATAAGTAACCTCTTCACCGTCAACAGAACCGACGTTATTTGTTCTATTGCCCATAAACTCTAGTACACGAGAATCGGAAACAACCATGAACAACACGAAAAGACCGCCTACAAGGATAATAAACCAAGGCGCAAGATTTCTCATCTTACCCATCATACCCATAATATTCAGACCTCCATTTGTGATAATTTTAAAAAATACAGACGTTTAATTTAGATACAAGGGCTTTCAAATGCAATCTTAAGCCAATAAATAAAGGAAACAATCTTTAACTTATATTTTAAGTTTAATTAATTATTTATTCATCAACATCATCAAAATTATCGCTTCGATGCTTAATTGATTGTGCTTTAACGATGAAATATACTTCTTCACTTATATTAGTAGCATGATCTCCGAGCCGTTCCATCTCCTGCAATACCGAATAAATTTTAAGTCCCTGTTCTACAAAATTTCCGTCTTTTTTCATCTCTCCAATAATAGCATCGGCAGCAGTACATACCAATTCATCAAGTTTATTATCGGTCGATAGAACTTGACGTGCAAGTTCCGCATCTATCCTTATAAATGAATCGATTGCATTCTTAATCATAAATTTCGTTAAGTAGGAAATTTCGCTAAAATAGATCTTTGAATATATCTCTTTAGGATCACTAATTTCCAAAGATAATCGGGCAATATTCACAGAAAGATCACCGACTCTTTCGAGATTAGCATTAATTTTAAGTGCTGACATCACGTAACGTAAATCCATAGCAACGGGTTGATTAAGAGCAAATAATTTTTGGCAGATACGTTCTATCTTATCGTCATATTTATCAATTTTAGAATCCCTCTTTAGAACAATATTAGCGAGTTCCGGATTAACCTCTTCAAGAGACTTAATTGCGAATTCCACCTGTTCATCTACAAGACTACACATTTTATAAAGCTTAGTTTTCAGTTTTTCGAGCTGAATATCAAAAGGTCGTTCCATTAATTACCCAAATCTGCCGGTTAAAAAGTCTTCTGTCTGCTTATTTGCCGGATTTGTAAAAATTTTAGTTGTTTTATCATACTCCACAAGTTGACCAAGATATAGATAGGCGGTATAATCGCTTATTCTTGCGGCTTGCTGCATATTATGAGTAACAATTAATATAGTATAGTTTCTTTTTAAATCAAAAAGAAGTTCTTCGATTTTAGAAGTGGATACAGGGTCTAATGAACTCGAAGGTTCATCCATTAATAAAATATCGGGATTGACGGTCAATGCTCTAGCAATGCAAAGCCGTTGCTGCTGACCCGCAGATAAATTAAGAGCACTTTCGTTTAATCTATCTTTAACTTCGTTCCAAATCGATGTTTGCATACATACTCTCTCGGTAATCTCTTCTAATTCATTTTTATCTTTTATTCCAAGAATCTTTGGAGCAAAAATTAAATTATCATAAATACTTTTTGGGAAAAGATTCGACTGTTGGAAAACCATACCCACAAGCCGGCGAAGATTAACCACATCAATCTCTTTATTATAAATATCGATATCATCTATTAAAATTTCTCCGTTCATTCTAAATCCATAAATCATATCATTCATTCTATTAAGAGAACGTAATAGACTTGTTTTACCGCAGCCCGAGGGACCAATAAGACACGTAACTTTGTTTTCAAAAATCTCAAGCGAAACGTCATTTAACGCCTGTATATAATTAAAATATACGCTTAGATTTTTTATCTTGATTTTTACTTCTTTCATTGATTCCTTTTTACCACTTCATTTATTTTTCTGAATCTAAATCTAAAAATAATAGCTGTTAAATTAAGCAATAAAGTAATAACGACTAATACTAATGTTGTTCCATATTGAAACGGCTCGGTTAAAGTAGGATTAGATGATTGAGTAGAGAGAATAAATATATGATAAGCTAAGTGCATAAATTGATCGGCTGGATTAATAATCGGAATCTGAATAAATGAGAGATCAAGATATGCCAGAGGCAAATTAGGAAGAAAGAACGCCGAGCCCAGAAACATAATGGGTGCAGTTTCTCCAATGCTCCTGCTTAAAGCCAAAATAACACCCGTTAGAATTCCCGGACGTGCTTGAGGCAGGATTACGTATCTAATTGTCTGCCATTTAGAAGCACCAAGACCTAAGGACGCCTGCCTGAAAGTAAGCGGAATAGAATTTAATGCTTCGGTGGTAGTAACGATTATCGTAGGTAAAACCAAAACGGCAAGAGTGGCTGATGCCCAAATAATAGCGGGCTGACCGAAAAACATTCCCGTTTGCAAAATTGAATCGATCGATTTCCCGACGAACAGAACAAAAAAACCAAATCCAAATAGACCGATTACAATCGATGGAACACCTGCAAGGCTATTCACGGATGCTCTGATTAAACGAAGCCAAAAAGTATCCTTTGCAAATTCATTAATATAAATAGCCGAAAATATTCCAACGGGGACAGCAAGAATAAGCATTATTAGAGAAACAGCCATAGTGCCAAAAATTGCGGGACCTATTCCCCCTTTCGAGATATCAGATTTTGGTATCCCGGTAAGAAAATTCCAATTGATTACACCTATTCCTTCATAAAATATTTTACCCAAGATTAGAATAAATATTATTATTACAATAAAAGAGAATAGACGAATTGCGTTTATCATTATTTTGTCAATGATAGAATCAGAAGAACTTTTTTTCTTTATATTTTCTTTAAATCTATTATTCATAAACGTTAATTCATCTTTTTCAATTTTTTTCTCATTCGGGCAATAATAAGCTCTGAGATAAGATTAATTACAAAGGTTATTATTAGGAGAAAGGTACCGATAAAGAAAAGAGAATAATAATGAGGTGAACCGTAAGCCACTTCACCTAATTCACCTGCAATGGTTGCTGTAATTGTTCTTACGCTATGAAGGAGATTAAGAGTAAGCTCGGCAGCATTACCCGAAGCCATAAGTACAATCATCGTTTCTCCGATAGCTCTTCCAAATCCTAAAATAATACCTGCCGAAACGCCGCTTATTGCAGCGGGAATTACAACATTTCTAATAGTAGAGAATTTGTTTATTCCGAGCGAATAAGATGCCATTCTAAGA
Organism: bacterium BRH_c32; assembly: GCA_001516025.1. Lineage (GTDB taxonomy): Bacteria > Bacteroidota > Ignavibacteria > Ignavibacteriales > Melioribacteraceae > BRH-c32. Next base: position 280,010 of record LOEU01000024.1, read on the forward strand.
TTATCTGGAACAGCTCTTAGAGCATCTTCGGTCAAAGAAGATATAGTAGGGATTAAAATTATAGAAAGACCGAATGCCGCAAGAAGTGCATTCAATCTAGTGCCTGTATTAAATAGCTCCTGAAAAAATGTAGAACCAACGGCAAGTATTAAGAAACCGATCACCACTGTCGGAAGTCCCGCAAATATTTCTATGAATGGTTTTATTATTTCTCTCGTTCTTCCGGAAGCAATCTCGGATAAATATACTCCAAGAATGATTCCAAGAAACGAAGAGATTATAGTTGCTGGGATAGCCGTTAATAATGTTCCATATAACAAAGGTATAATTGAATAGCGAGGGGCATCTGATGTAGGATACCATTGGACATTTTTAAAGAACTCGGCAATACCAATACCACTAATAGCACTAATAGCTTCTTTAAATAAAAAGAGAATAATAAGAAGCAGGAAGAGAACAGAAATCATTCCATTTAAAAAGAAAAAATATTTTACCGTTTTTTCGACAAGGGCTGATTTGAATGTGCGTTTCTTTGCATAAGATGAATGATATTTTTTCATAATATTAATTTTTTGATTAATGGAATATATTCCATCGATTCCACTATTTTCTGTCCCTTTGCAGATAAAATAAAATCGATATAAAGTTTTTCATTTTCTTTCGGAATGCCATTGGTATAAGAATATAGATAACGGGATAGAGGATAGACACCTTCTCTGATAGCATCATAATCAATTGAATTATTTACAACCGGAGAGATTGCTTTTGTTTTATCATTAATTTTTATCGAGACTACTTTAATATCATTGCGAAGAGCGAAATAACCTACACCGCCGAACCCGATTCCATATTTATCTTTTGATACCGCTTCGGCTATCGAAGCCGTGCCTTGCAAACTTTGCATATTCGAGGGGAAATCAATTTGCCTTCCCGATTCGTCTCTTCCAAGAATGCTTTGACGGAAATATTCATAAGTGCCGCTGCTATTCTCCCTTCCATATAAAACAATATTAGCATCAATTCCGTTTATCGATTTCCAATTATTAACTTCACCTGAATAAATCTTTTTTAATAAGGCGATAGAAATAGAATCAATATTATTATTTGGATTCACAATTACGGCTATTCCATCGAGGGCTACTATATGCTGAATCGGGTTAACCCCATTTTGTCTAGCATAATTAATTTCGCTCGGTTTTAGTTCCCTGCTAATATTTGCAATACTTGAAGTTCCATTAATAAGGGAAGCAATGCCCGTACCCGAACCGCCCCCTGTTACTTGAACTGAAATTTCCGGATGCTCTACCATGAAACCTTCTGCCCATCTTTGAGTAAGATTAACCATAGTATCAGAACCTTTAACCGATAGAGATTTTTTCCTGTTCGAGATGCACGAAACTAATACAATGGTTAATAGGAAGAATGTTATTATTTTTGATAGTCTATTTATTTCAGATACCTAATATATTATTGACTAAAGATAATAAATCTTAATGAAATAATAATTTGCGTATATAAGTTGACGTGATTAAATTTAGCAGAATTTTAAAGGAAAGATATGCCTTCATTCAGCCATTCGTGGCTTCCATTCATTTACCTCTATGGTGTAGGCGGGATATTTTTTATTGGGGGAATGATTTTAATTAAGAAAGCTAAAATTCTTAATCCCCAAAAAAAATTAGATAGAAGATGGAAATGGCTGCTCTATTTCGGATTTTTCTATTATTTAGCAATACACTTAATTATGATTTTAGCAGCTCTATACTGGTAAATATATGGAATCATTACATGGGTTAGGAACTACTACCGACTGGGTAGTAATGGTAATTTACTTTGTAGGGATAATGCTCTTCGGAAGTTACTTTGCAAAGTATAATAGAAGCACGAACGATTTCTTCTTCGGCGGAAGGAGATTCTCCTGGTGGCTTATTTCTGTTTCTATTGTGGCGACAGGTGTGGGAAGTCATAGCTTTATAAAATATTCCGCAAAAGGTTTAGAACACGGAATATCCTCCACGATGACATATATGAATGATTGGTTTTTTATGCCTATCTTTTTATTCGGCTGGCTGCCAATTGTAATCTATTCACGCATTCGTTCAATACCTGAATATTTTGAAAAGAGATTCAGCCCCACAGTTCGATTCATCGCTACAATATTTCAATTGTTATATATGATCGGATATCTTGGGATAGGACTTTTGACTTTAGGAAAGACGATCACTCCACTACTTCCACAAAGTTTTGCAATTTTAGGAATGACAATCCCCGTAACTATGATGGGTGTGATTGTTGCGATTGCGGTGATAACCGGCATCTATATTACCTTCGGTGGACAAACCGCGGTAATATTCACAGACTTGATTCAGGGACTTATACTTTTATTTGCAGGCATTTTAGTATTTATAATGGGAATAAATTATCTGGGCGGATTCGATAAGTTCTGGCATCTTCTTCCACCCGATTGGCGACTACCATTAGCAGATTTTAATAAACCGCCCGATTTCAATTTCGTTGGAATTTTTTGGCAGGATGGAGTAGCAGGCTCTGTCGGTTTCCTTTTTATGAATATGGGTCTAATAATGCGGTTTATGTCGGCAAAGAATTTAGACGAAGGAAGAAAAGCCGCAATATTTAATGTTTTATTTCTTCTGCCGATATCCGCAATTGTTGTAAGTAATGCCGGTTGGATTGGTAAAGCAATGCTAGGGCTCACACCCGCTCCATTAAATCCCGGTGTTAATCCCGACGAAGTGTTTGTTGCGGTTACTCATATTATCGCAACTAAAGGCGTTTTTGGATTCGTGATTGCGGCATTAACGGCTGCACTTTTATCTACGGTTGATTCATTAATTAATGCCATTGCAGCGGTTTATATGAATGATGTCCATGCACCGTTGAAAGAAAAATTTAGGAAAAAATTCCGAAGTAAAGAGATCGAAACGAAAAAGGAATTGAACGCTGCGCGCATAGCATCCGCTGTATTTACCGGGATCGGTATTTTGGCGGCAATCCCCTTTAGCACTTATCCTACTGTCTATGAAGCACATGGATACTTCCATTCGATATTCACTCCACCATTAGTGGCAGCGATATTCCTTGGAGCATTTTGGAATCGATTTACAACCGCCGGAGTGGTAGTTACTTTTCTCGGCGGCAGTTCGTTAATGATTATTGGTGCTCGATATCCGGGTGTACTTATCACTCCAATCGCACATGGAATTCCAATGGATCCTGTACATCCTTATACATATATCAGTGCCCTATATAATACTATTGTTTGTTTTGGTATGGGAATAATTGTAACGTTTTTGCAAGATCCACTTACTAATCTTGTAAATAATATTAAAAAAATTCCAAATCATAAAACCTATATGAGCGGTACAGTCTTAGCCTCGGCATTATTGATATTATTGATTTGGCTTAATATCGGCGGACTCCCACTGCTATTATTAGCTTCATTTGTACTTTCTTTTTTAGTTGCCTTGGCATCGGTATATTTCTTAAAGTTCGATCCCGATTCACATTTGGAAGGATTGACAATTTGGTCTATCGCCAGAGCTAAGGAATTATTCAAAAATGGAAAGATAAATGAACGAGACGGCGAAATAGTAAAAGTAAATTGGAAATTAAGGGACGATGCGATTGAACTTATCAATGTTTCGGTGAAAGATATGGAAAGAATGTCGGCGGAGGTTGGCGATATTGTATATTTATCCGATGCAAGGAAATATTTGGGCGGACTAAAATCGGTACATACTCGGCTCGGAGAGCCACACACAGAAGAAGGCGTCGTTTATATCGGAACAGAAGATAAAGAAAATGCTCAATTCGTATCGGGACGGGTACTTTCAATAGAAAAAGAATTATGATTTTTATAATTATATAGTAATAATATATTTTTCGTAAATTAGAGTTATTAGAAAAGAGATTGAAAAATTAATCGGGACAAAAAATGAAAATACACGAATATCAGGCAAAAGAGATATTAAAGAAGTTTAACGTAGCAATTCCGCAGGGTAAAATTGCCTTTAGCGCAGATGAAGCCGTTAAAGCAGCAAAAGAATTAGGCGGATCGGTTTGGGTAGTAAAAGCTCAGATTCATGCCGGAGGTAGAGGTAAAGGGGGCGGAGTTAAAGTAGCCAAGTCCTTAGAAGAAGTAAAAGAATATGCAGAAAAAATCCTGGGTATGACTTTGGTTACACATCAGACCGGACCGGAAGGACGATTAGTAAAAAGAATTTTTATCGAGCAGGGAATAAATATTGATAAAGAGCTTTATCTCGGTATTACATTAGATAGAGCAAAATCTAAAAACGTTATAATGGCATCAACCGAAGGCGGAGTGGAGATAGAAAAAGTGGCAGAAGAAACTCCGGAAAAAATAATTAAAGAAGCAATCGATCCCGAAGTGGGAATGCAGGCATATCAAGCACGCAAAATTGCATTCGGATTAGGTTTAAGCGGCGAGCAGCATAAGAACGCCGTAAAATTTCTTCTTTCTCTCTATAAAGCTTATGATGCTACCGATGCTTCATTAGCTGAGATTAACCCTTTAGTAGTTACGAAAGAGGGACAGGTAATGGCATTGGATGCTAAAATGAATTTTGATGATAATGCGCTCTATCGTCATCCCGATATTTTAGCTTATCGTGATTTGGATGAAGAAGAACCACTCGAAATCGAAGCATCGAAATATAATCTGAATTATATTAAGCTCGATGGTAACGTTGGATGCATGGTAAATGGTGCGGGATTGGCAATGGGCACGATGGATATTATAAAACTTGCGGGAGGCGAACCTGCTAATTTCCTAGATGTGGGTGGCGGAGCTAATAAAGAAACCGTAGCTAACGGATTTAAGATTATCCTAAGCGATCCTAACGTTAAAGCTATTTTGATCAATATTTTCGGCGGTATCGTAAGATGCGACCGTGTGGCTCAGGGCGTTATCGATGCGGTTAAAGAGATAAAAGTTACTGTTCCCGTTGTTGTTCGTCTCGAAGGTACCAACGCAATTGAAGGTAAAGAATTATTAGAAAAGTCAGGTCTCGATTTTGAAGTGGCTATTTCACTTCAGGAAGCAGCAGAAAAGGTTACATCCGTTCTTTCACGATAAATATTTTAGCATTTGAAACAAAATGAGTAATTCGTTTGTTTAGATATTTAGAATAGGAGGGAATATGATTGAGATAAGAATTACATTAGACGAAGCCGTGAAATTACTTAAAGAAAGAATGAATCACGAATTAATCTTTAGGAAAAAAGATGGCTTGATTGAAAAAAGTTATGAGTTTGAGAATCTTACTTATTCGGAACTATTAAGCATTACCGAAGCAGCCATTTTTGATACTATTGCTCTGCTTCCTTTAGAAGTTTTAACTAGTGAGAATAATCTCAAATTATTAATTACTAAAACTGTTCAGGCATTATCTCATAATTTCAATCGGGATGAGTATTTACTTTATTCCGAGCGGAATACGAATAAGTTATTAGAGAGGTTTATTAAAGAATCTTTATATGCAATGAATAAAAAGACGTTTGTAAATAATTAATAAGTAGTTTTATAAAGTAGAAAGCCCATATCTTATATAGATGTGGGCTTTTTTAAATTCTTCCATCTCCACAAGTCCGTATTCCGGTTCAATTTGTAGGCAATTATACGAATTCGTCTACAATATGAACCATCAAAATAATCGTCAGCTTCTCTTAGAGGAAATGTTCATCTTTATTAAAAAACTTAGAACATATTTTCTTGGTCATCACCTTGGTTTTGACGTTGTTTAGTAGTTCGATCCTGCTGAGAAGGATTTAAGCGATACGAAACACCAAGATATATATTTCTTGAATCCATTCTGCGAGTTGAATTTGATAAGAAACCGAGTCCCGTGGTTTCACTATCAAACTTGCGAGAATTAAATAAATCAGTCAAACGAAGAGTAACCGATAGATTGCCATTCATAAAATCTTTTCTAAGCGCCATATCGGCGAAATAGGTTTCTTTCATTCTGCTTTGAGCAGTAACAATTCCTCCGCCCCAACCCATCGACATTATATAGCTTGGTGAATTATAATTAAAAATTAATTGCAGTATTATTCCCGCGGGTAGATTCATATTAGAATTAAGTTTTGCAGTCCATGAATTGCTATTTACGTTAATATTAGCAACACCTTTATCATCCAATATCGTTTTGAAGATCGAGACATTAGCATTGACTTTCCACCAATCCCAAACCGAAGTAGTAGCAACAAACTCCGCTCCGTAGCTTTGGCTATGTGAAATATTTTTGAATGTACTATATGTTACACCATTTTGCATAAGAGTCGAGATTGTTGAAATAACATCATTAGTCTCTTTGAAAAATACTGTCGAAGAAAGTGAAGTCTTGCCTATAAATTTTGATAGCCCTAATTCGAGCGAATTGATAAACTGCGGATTTAATTTCGGATTACCCTGAAAAATATTCAATGAATCGGAATAATCGATGTATGGATTTAATTGGCGATTATTCGGGCGATCTACTCTTCGGCTATAAGAAAACATACCTTCATAATCACTTCCAAAATCATAACTAAGATGAGCAGAGGGATAAACACTAAAATAATCATTATCGAATGAATCGTTTTTATTTACTAAAGAAGCATCGATAATTACTTGCTCTAATCTAACGCCTGCTTGATACTTCAATCCTCCCCAGATATTGGAATAAATCCCCCATCCCGAAATATTTTGTTCATTATAATCAAAATAATTCTGAAGTGAGATATCTTCATTCCAGTTAGATGTTCTTGAATCTAAATTAAAGTATTCGTTTCTTGTGTTCAAATTTTTGTTTGTATATTTGGCACCAGTTTCGATTCTTCCAAAATCCTGAATCGGATCGATATAGTTTAATTCTGCCGTGTACATCCGGTGCTTATTATCGGTATTGGCTTTTGATATTGTGCTAATCGCCGGTTGGATAAAATTCTGTGAAATATTTTGAGAGGATTGCATTTTGCTATCGTCAAAATCAGCTTGAACTGTCAATTCTCTTCCCTTCGTATCATAAGTCTTTTTATAAAACAAGCTATAATCAAATGAATGATGATTACGATCGGAGATATTATTACGAGTGAAAGATTGAACCGGATTCGATAAGCCGCTTAGATTTTGGTTTTCTAAAATGCTCTTATTACCGAAATCCATTGTTCGGTACTTAAAATTAAATCCGAGTGTATTGAGCCCATCGATAAACCAATCAGTGCCAAGTGAAACATTTTGCATACCCATATCATTTTTAAAGAACTGGGATTGATTAAGTTGAGAAGTTCCCGAAGAGAAGAAATTAGAACGAAGAGTGCTATTAGAACCATCGAACTTATTAAAACGTGTATCATAACTTCCATAAATATTCATATCCGCGCCGCGAAGATTGAGATTCATCGAGGTATTATATTTATCACCCGTACCTGCATTAAGAGAAAAAACACCATTAACGCCGATATTAGATTTTTTCTTAGTAATGATATTTATGATTCCGGCAGTTCCTTCGGGATCGTATCGTGCCGATGGATTTGTAACTAGTTCAATCGATTCGATAGTCGAAGCAGGTAATTGCTGCAATATATCGGAAGCCGAAAGCCCTTCTGTGCCGCCCGGGCGACCGTCAATCAATATTTTGAGATTAGAATTATTTCTGAATTTTACTCCGCCATCTGCATCGACTGTTACTGATGGAACGTTTTGCATTACGTCCAATGCGTTACCGCCTGAACTTGCAATATTTTTATCCACATTAATTACTTTTTTATCAAGATTATGCTGAATCATCTCCTGCTCACCTGTTACAACTACCGATTGAACCTGAAAAGCAGTGGGCTTAATATAGATATCGCCAAGATCCGCTTCTTTATTTCGTGGATTTATGAAAATGCTATCGATATAGATCGTTTCAAAACCGATGAAAGAAATTTTTGCAAAAAACTTGCCGGGAGCTAATTTATCTAAAGAAAATTGTCCTTTTTTATCTGTAACAGTACCCGTAACCATTGTGGAATCGCGATAGCGGAAAAGAACTATGTTGCTATATTCGATTGCCCCTTTATCTTGAGAATCTAAAACACGACCGAAAACTTTGCCATCTGAGAACATCATTGCACCGGCGGGACGCTGTCCCCCCATCTGCTGTGCATTTACGGAAATCGACAAAAAAAGAAGAGAAAAGAGAAAAATCCTGAAATTATGCATTATTTATTACCTTTTTATAAAATTTGATTATTGATTAAACACTCTCGGAGGTAAAAAAGTTTAATAGTAATGATTTCTATTGAAAACTTTTATTAAAACCGAAGATTAGATGCTTAAGTGGGGACTTTAGTTCCATGAAAATCGGGGTATAGTATTAGATTTATTTTCTTAAGTGGAATATTTTAATATTTATGGCTAGGGATGCGAATCGAGTCTAATTTGTTCCTAATAGAAAGTAATAATGAAAGAGGTTCCTTCTCCTTTCTCGCTTTCCACACGAATTTCTGCGTTATTTATGGAGCAATAATTTTTGACCAGTGCCAATCCGAGGCCTGTACCTTCAAACTTTCGAGTGTAACCCTCTTCTTCCTGGGAAAATGGAGTAAATAAACGAGATTTATATTCGTCCGACATACCAATTCCCGTATCGGATATCGATATTTCTATTTTATTAAGAATATTCTTGATAAGCGAAACCTTAATTGTTCCGGTATCGGTATATTTTATTGCATTATCAATTAAATTAGCCACAATCTGACCTAAGCTATATTCATCGGCATACATTGAAAAATCAACATTCGGCGTAACCTCTAGCTGAAAATCCAATCCCTTAATTCGAATAGCTTCCCGATATTCATTAACTACTTTATTTATAATATCATATTCTAAATCGATTTTGCGAAATGATGGAATATAACTGCCTAATTGCATTTCAGACATGTTCAAAATCAAATCGATAGTTCTAATCAATCTTTTTGAAGCCGAAGAGATACTATTAAATCCTTCACTAACTTCATCATCAACTATTTCGCTTACCTCTTCCTTAATTAAGCTAAGGAAGCTAAGAATTACATTTATAGGAGAACGAATTTCGTGAGACATTTGGGCAAGAAATTCTGTTTTGACTTTATCGGCCTTGACCGCCTGTTCACGAGCTAATATAATTTCTTCTTCATAATTTTTTAGATCATTGATATCGGTAATGAATCCTTCGATAAAGAGAATCTCCCCGAATTCATCAAAGATAGTTTTCCCTTTTTCCCACACCCATCTTAATTCTCCATCGGCGCGTTTGATTTTATAAATGAAACTATGCTGAGATTTATTCCTCATAGCTTTTTCAGTAATATCGGAAATCATTTTACGAAATTCCGGAAGAATGATTTCATTATAAGAAATAAGATTATTATAAAGAATAGCTTCTCGAGAATAACCCGTTAAAGATTGAACACCTTCACTCATAAAGAGCATAGTCCAATCATCATCATACTTACATCTATACGCCATACCGGGGAGATTAGAAAAAAGAGTTTCGAGCATTCTTTGATTTTCGGAAAGCTGATATTCAGCCGCCATTCTTTTATCTTCTTCGAGCATAAATTCGAGCGCATAACCGAGATCCATCGCCAATTCTTTTAGAATATCGATCTCTTTGGATTCAAAGAAATTATCTGTTTCGGAGAAAAATGAAAACAGTGCTTCGATTTTACCATTGACCGAAATAGCAAAAGCACCAAAAGACTTAATATTATGGTTATTAATCTCTTTAATCCAATCGGTATTTAGTTCCGAATCATCTAAGTTTTGCGAGATAAAATATTCTTTATTAAAGGAATGATCCGGATTAATTTCGAAAAGCTTTTCAAATTCATCGAACGAAATAAATGTCCTCCTAAGGAATTCAGTTTCTCCCGCTTTTGCGACTAACTTAATTTTTCGGTTCTCATATTCGATTTCACAAATTTTAGCGAAAGAATATTTCCCGTCATTTATTGCAATATTACAAGCTTCTTGGAATAATCGATTTCTGTCTTTCACTCGGACAATCGATTGATTAATGTTGCTTAATACAGTTAAAGTACGGTTTAGTTTAATTATTCTATTATTATATTTGTTTGTTAATGCGGTTTTTTCAGATTCAGATTTTAATTGTTCTTGTAATAATTTTTTATCATTATCACGGAAGACTAAAAATATTAAGAATCCCATAATGGCAATTAAAAAGGAGGCAAGAGTAAAGATTAGATAACCTCTTAGATGAAGATCGGCAAATATTTCATCATTATCTTGCTTAGTAATAAGGAACCAATCGGTCTCTCTAATTGATCTGAAATCAATAATAACATTTTTATTGCGATAATCGACTCCCTCAATTATTCCATTGACTCCCCTAAGAACACCTTTAACTGTCGGATTATTTTTTTTAGTTAAAGGGAGGCTGGAATGTAGTGCACTTCCCTTCTTGTGTCTTAATTCATTCAGGAATAAAACTTTATCACCGCTTCTTTTAGCGACTGCAAATTCCATAGTCTCTGTTTCATAAGGTGCTTTATTAATCATCGGATAGAGATAAGCAAAAGGATCGACATCAAGAACAATAAGACATGATTTATCGCTTGATGCAACAGGTATAAAAATATCTAAATGAGTTCGTTTTGTATTATGTGCACGATGGATATCATTCATTCTTATTTCGGAATCATTAATTCTATTTTTTACGAATTCCGAGCTGTAAATCGGTATCTCTAATGAAGTGGGAGCTGAAGTTATACTTCTTTCTCCGAGCGAATCAATTAAATAGATACCGGCATAATTATTAGAATAGCGAATATTATCAAAATAGTTGCTGATTTCGGCTCTTAATATAGGGTCTTTGCTGCTGCAATATTTTTTTAATGCACGGATAAGAAATGGATTATTCTGAATATTTTTTGCATCGCTGAAACGCTCAGAGAGCCAATCATAGATTTGACTTTCCTTTAATTGACCTATGGATTGGAGTTCGTTAGTCTTAGCTTTTTTTAAGTTGTCTTTAAGTGCAAAATAGATGAGCAATCCGGCGGAAATAATCGCGATGATCGTGAATAAATAAATTATAACTAATCTATTTCTATTCTTCTTAAGATTCTTTCCGGTCATTCAGTAGTTTTAGATTGATAATTGTGTACGAAATAGTTGATTAAATCCCATATACTATTATCGAAGATGAGTAAAAATAATCAAGTATAATTAAAAAGAGAAGGGAAAAATTAAGGACTAAATAATTATTTAAAGAATTATTTAATAATAGTGTGCTCTGATATGGATGCAGATAGGTATTTGAAATATATTAAGTTCGGTGAGAAGAATATGGATTAGATTAGGCGGAGATGCGGGGAGTTGCTTGAAGGGTATTAGATTCGATAAGAAGAATATGGAAGATGCGGAGCGGAAATTCGGATTTGGGCACTTTACAGTAATTTCCAATAAAAAAAACACCCCACCGGAGCGGGGTGTTTAGGGCGTTATTTTTAATTCCCATTGCAGGAATTAAAATTTTTACTTCAGCAAAATCATTTTCTTCTGATTAACGTAATTGCCCGCTTTGATTTGACAAATATAAACTCCGCTTGCAAGCATTTGATTATATTCGTTCCGGCAATTCCATTTAATTTCATGATAGCCCGATTCCAATTCTGAGTTTATTAATTCCGCTACTTTCTCACCGAGTACATTATATACTTCCAAGCACACTCTCACCGCCTCGGGAAGTGCGAATTTTATGGTAGTAGTCGGATTAAACGGGTTCGG
>LOEU01000025.1 GCA_001516025.1 bacterium BRH_c32
GTACGTGAGCTGGGTTCAGAACGTCGTGAGACAGTTCGGTCCCTATCCTATGCGGGCGCAGGATACTTGAGAAGAGTCGCTTCTAGTACGAGAGGACCGAAGTGAACGAACCTCTAGTGAACCAATTATCACGCCAGTGGTATGGTTGGGTAGCTATGTTCGGACGTGATAAGCGCTGAAAGCATCTAAGTGCGAAGCACACTTCAAGATTAGGTATCCCTGTCGCAAGACACTAAAGACTCCTCGGAGATGACGAGGTTGATAGGCTACAGATGTAAGGTTGGTAACAATTTTAGTCGAGTAGTACTAATAAGTCGTGAGGCTTAGCCAATTAATTTTTATTAAAAGATAGATGTTTATATCTAGACTCTTAACTCTTTCGTTTTTCATTTTATTTTTAACAGAGAATCATAAGTTTTCTGGTGGCTATAGCTAGGAGGAAACACCTCTTCCCATTCCGAACAGAGAAGTTAAGCTCCTATACGCCAATGGTACTGCATGGGCAACTGTGTGGAAGAGTAGGTAGCTGCCAGGATTTATTTTTAACCCCGCTTTGCGGGGTTTTTTGTTTTAAATACCCCACATTACAATCATTTCATACCAACTAACTTCTCGAGATAGCCAAATGAACATTTCTAATTAGCTATATTTATAATTAAGATGTTCTAATTCATATTTAGAACAAATATTAATTGTATAGATATTGAAATGCCTTCTCTATTGTGCAGAATTAATGTTGATAATTGGTTGTGTTAGCAACGGTAATAGATAGATGAAGATTTGTTAATAAGACATAATTGGCCATTATTATGGAAATATTATTTATGTATTGGATGGAATACAAAGCCCCTCATAAATACTTGTAATCATTTGAGGAGGGTAAGATTGGAGAGAGATTTTAATTTGTTATTTTTTCTTATTATTTATTGATTTCTTTTCCGCCGAGAACATTTTTAACTGCTGAAATCAATTCGCTCTCTTCACCGGATTCAGAAGATTTACCGGAATCCATTGAAGTACTTCCTTGATTGACGTTAAGTTCTATTTTTGTTCCGAAAACTTCCTTTGCTTTCTTATCAATATATTTTTTATTGTCTTTTATTATCTCTTTATCCTCAAAATGCTCTACCGTGAGTTCTAATTTGTTGTTAATAAAATTAACAAGGTTTGTATTAGTTAGAACTGAAGCTAAGAATATTTTTTCCGATTTCACTTGGTCGATAAATATCTTCCATTTGGCAATAATTTCAGTCATATCGCCGGGATTAGAATAAATAGGATTAATGAATTGTTCGACTTCGGGGATTACAATATCTTTTCTTAATGCCGGTTCCACATTATTGATAGACGATAATTTTGTTTTTGTCTCTTTAACGGTAGAATAATTCACTTTGGAATCAGAAATCACTGAAGAAGTATTAATGTTAGAAGAAAAATTTCCACTATTTACTTTAGAAAGGAGCTTTGATAATGTTTCCGTTTTTTCTAATCCGATTAATTGTGCTAAAATTATTTCTACTTTAAGTTTTTGATTTGGTGCCGACTTAAGTTCATATTGCGATTTATTCAAGAAATTTAAAATCCTAATTAAATCCCCTTCAGAAAATGATTCTGTATAATCTAAATATCTCTCTTTGTATATTTCTGCCGTCTCGATTAATTGATTATCCTTTCGAAGTACAACTGTCATGATATTTCTAAAGTGTTCCACAAGTCCATTCATAAAGTCTAGAAAATTCCAGCCATTCTCATATAATTTTCGAGTAATTTCAAAAGCATCATTAAAATTCTTACTAAGAATTGCATCAGAGATATCAAAATATAATTCTTCGTCAATAAGATTAAGCATCATATTCACAACACTAGAATCAACTTTATTACCGCTAAATGCAATCGCTTGATCAAATAAGGTTTGAGCATCCCTGAGAGCGCCGTCAGCTTTCTTTGCAATTAGACTCAAGGCAATATCATCAATAACAATTCCCTCGGCATCAGCAATCTTTTGGAGAGTACTTTTTGTAGATGCTAATTCAATTCTTCTAAAATCAAATCTTTGGCAGCGGGATAAAATTGTCAAAGGTACTTTATGTACGTCAGTTGTCGCAAAAATAAATATTGTATGTTCAGGCGGTTCTTCTAATGTTTTTAGGAGCGCATTAAAAGACTCGGTGGTAAGCATGTGAACTTCATCAATAATATAAACTTTATATTTCCCGCGTGTAGGGGCATATTTAACAGAATCTCTAAGTGTTCTAATCTCTTCGATTCTTCTATTCGAGGCACCATCAATTTCAATTACATCAAGACTTTGAGAATTTGAAAAGGATAAACACATTTCACATTCATTACATGGTTCGGCATCTTTCGGATTCATGCAATTAAGGGATTTCGCTAGAATACGTGCGGTTGTGGTTTTGCCAACTCCGCGAGGTCCTGCAAATATATATGCATGCGCCACTTTCCCATTTTTTATTGAATTTATTAATGTCTTGGTAATATGTTCCTGACCAATTACATCAGAAAAATTTTGTGGTCGCCATTTACGTGCTGTTACTAAGTAGTTCATAAGTTTTATATTATTTTAAATTTTCTTAAATCAATTTTTTTTGTAAATACTACTAATAATTCTTCTAAATATTTTTTATCAGTCTCATTAAAGGAGGAATATTCATAGCTATCCAAATCTAATACGCCAATTAATTCATTCTCAATTAATATTGGTACTACAATTTCAGATTTAGATCCGGAATCGCAAACTATATGTCCCGGAAATTTGTCCACATCATCTACAATTAGAGGTTCTCTCTTTATTGCAGAAGTTCCGCAGACACCATGATTCATTTTGATTTCGGTGCAAGCAGTATTCCCCTGAAACGGACCTAAAAATAATTTTTCGCCATCCAAGAAATAAAAACCGACCCAAGAAATCTTATCGAAAGCTTGTTTTAACATAGCCGTAAAATTAGAAAGTCCACTTAATATCTTATCACCCTCAACAAAAAGATGATGTGATGATGCTAAAAGTTGAATATAGACCTCCTCATCTGATAGATTTTTATTTAGTTTTAGTTCTTCTGACATTTTTGCCTTTCTTAGAAATTGAAGATTTTTTCTTAAAAGAATCAAATACATAAGGGAGAGCTTCATAAATATTTTCAATCGGAATAATTTTCATTCCTGATTTCACTTCATCTTTAATTTCAGTCAAATCTTTTTCATTATCTGATGGAATCAGTACTGTTTTAATTCCATTTCTACGAGCCGCAAGAAGTTTTTCATTCAATCCGCCAATTGGTAAAACTTTACCGCGAAGAGTAATTTCGCCGGTCATAGCAATGTCGTTCTTCGCAGGATTACCACTAAATGCCGAATACATTGCCATAGTAAGAGTTATCCCGGCAGAAGGACCATCTTTAGGTATTGCACCTTCGGGTAGATGTATATGAATTTCTCTATCTTTTGAAAATTGAGCTTTTAGTCCCAAGAGCTTTGTATTGCTCTTTAAGAAACTCAAAGCTGCAAGAGCTGATTCTTTCATTACATCGCCAATCTGTCCGGTAATAGTAAGTTTTTCTCCGCCATTCATGACAGTAGCATCAACATGTAATATCTCACCTCCAACGCTCGTCCAAGCTAAACCTGTTACTGATCCAATCTTAGTTTTAGTATCTGTATTGTGAGCTCTATATTTTGGAACTCCTAAGAATTTTTCGATATCTTCAGGAGTAATTGTATAACTAATCTTTTTCTTTTTAGACTTGGTTAAAATAGTAGTAACTATTTCTTTAGCTGTTTTTCTAAGTACAGAAGCAATTTCTCTTTCAAGATTTCTTACACCGGATTCTCGTGTATATTCATTTATTATTTTTAGAATCGATTCATCTTGGAAATTAATTTCATATTTATCTAAGCCATGGGCATTATATTGTTTTTGCAAGATATGTCTTTTAGCAATTTGAAGTTTTTCAAATTCCAGATAACCGGGAAGTTCAATAATTTCCATTCTATCTTGAAGCGGTAGAGGAATATTATATCTAACATTAGCAGTTGTAATGAACATTACTTGCGAAAGATCGTAATCGATATCAAGATAGTGATCGTTGAATGAATGGTTCTGTTCAGGATCAAGCACTTCTAACATAGCCGAAGAAGGATCTCCTCTGAAATCCATACTCATTTTATCTATCTCATCTAAAAGCATAACCGGATTAATTGTTTTTGCTTTTTTCATAGATTGTAGAATTTTACCGGGCATTGAACCGATATAAGTTCTTCGATGACCTCTAATTTCAGCTTCGTCACGTACACCGCCAAGACTGATGCGAACAAAGTTTCGGCCGAGAGCACGAGCAATGGATTTGCCTAGAGAAGTTTTTCCAACTCCGGGAGGTCCTACAAAACAAAGGATCTGACCACGCATATTTTTAACTAAATTTAAAACGGCAATATGCTCCACTATTCGATCTTTAGGTTTATCTAATCCGAAGTGATCTTCATCTAAAATTACACGGACATTATTTACGTTTAGATTATCCTTGCTTCTTTTGTTCCAAGGAACGTCAATTAACCAATCGAGATAATTCCTAATTACTGTTGCCTCAGGAGAGCTTGGAGGAGTCTTTTTTAATTTATTTAATTCATCTAATGCCTTGTCTTCCACTTCGGCAGGCATTTTCGCTTTCTGAATTTTTTCTTTTATTAGCTGAAATTCGGGTATCGCTTCTTCATCATCGCCAAGTTCATCCTGTAAAATTCTAATCTGTTCCTGAATAATAAATTTTCTTTGAGATTTTGCAATGTTTTCTTGAACCTTGGACTCGATCTCTTTTTCAATGCGGAGTATCTCAATTTCGGAATTGAGTATTTTTATGATTTCGTATAATTGTTCTTTTAAAGAAAACTTTTTAAGAACAGACTGTTTTATTTCAATTGACTGATTGATATTTGCGGCCACATAGAATACTTTTCTATCAAGCTCCGTTATATTTTCTAAAGCATTAATAGCTTCCTGTGGAATTGCTTTATTAATTTTAACGTATTCTTTGAATTGGCTAGTCATCTGTCTTAGAAGTGCATTTAGCTCCCTTTGATCCTCTTTTACGGGATATATAACCTCAATTTCGGCTTCAAAGAAAGTCGGATTATCAGTATATTTCGTAATTTTTCCTTGGATTATTCCATCAACGAGAATTTTCAAAAGTCCATTCGGAAGCTTTAGTATCTGAATGATTTTTGCAATAGTACCTTCTTGATATATATCTTCTTTTGCAGGTTCTTCAAGATTTGATTTAATTTGTGCTGAAAGAAATATATATTTGGAATTATCTAAGGCGTAATTTGCAGCCTTAATAGATTGTTCGCGCCCAACTAGGATTGGGAATATCATATAAGGGAAAATAACATTATCTCGTAGTGGTAATACGGGTAAAATTTTTGGAATATCTTCAACTGCTGTGTAATCTAAATTTGTTTTTTTTGCATCGTTATCCATCAAGCAACTTCTCCAGAGTGATATATTAAACCTTGAAATATACCAAATATAACAAGGCAGTACAAGGAAACTATTTATACTAATAGGAGTAATATTATGATTAAAGATATAATTGAGATATCAAAATTAGCCGGTGAGATTATTAGAGCTGGATTTAAACAAAATTTTGAAATAGAATACAAGACTAATTCATCTAATTTAGTAACGGAAATTGATAAAAAATCGGAAGAATTGATAATTAATTATGTTAAAAAAAAATATCCGAAACATGGTATATTAGCAGAAGAGAGTGGGGAGAAAGAATTAGATTCAGAATATAAATGGATTATTGATCCATTGGATGGAACTACAAATTTTGCTCATGGATTGCCGATATTTTCAGTTTCAATCGGAGTTGTAAAAGGTAAAGAAATTATTGCCGGAGTTGTTTATGATGTTATTTCGGATATTCTATATTGTGCTGAAAAGGGGAGTGGAGCATATAGAAACGGTTCAAAGATATCTGTTAATAAAAGAGATGATATTAAAACTTCTCTATTGGTTACAGGCTTCCCTTATGACATTAAAGAAAATCCGCTAAACGCTGTTGAGCATTTTAATGAGTTTTTATACAATTCAAGAGCAGTAAGGAGATTAGGTAGTGCTGCGATAGATTTCTGTTATGTTGCTTCAGGAGTTTTTGACGGTTTTTGGGAAGTTACTCTCCAGCCATGGGATGTATGTGCAGGGAAATTAATTGTTGAAGAAGCAGGCGGTTTAGTAACCGATTTTGATGGAAATAATTATGAAATTTTAAGAAACAGAAGGGATTCAGTTGCTTCAAACGGACTTATTCACAATCAAATGATTGAGGTTTTAAGAAAAAACAGTAATTAATATAATGTTTCTCAAATTGCAAATAGAATTAATATTTAATAAATTTGTAAGCTATGGCAAAAAGAATTGTAATAGCAATTGATGGGCCCGCAGGGTCGGGTAAAAGTACTGCTGCTAAATATTTAGCAGAAAAGCTCGGTTTCACTTATGTAGATACCGGAGCTATGTATAGAGCAATTACTTTTAAAGCTATGGAACTCGGAATAGTTGATGACGTTGAAAAGGTAATTGAGCTTACAAAAAAAATTAAAATAAGTTTGAATTTCGAGAATGGAATAACGAGAGTTTTTGTAGATGATGAAGAAGTAACTGATAAGATTAGAACATTGGAAGTCAATAGCAAAGTAAGTGATATCAGTAAAATAGGTGAAGTAAGAGAAGAATTAGTAAAACTTCAAAGAAAATTAGGTGAAGATAAAAATCTTGTTGCTGAAGGAAGGGATACTACAACTGTTGTTTTCCCGAATGCAGATCTTAAGATATATTTAACCGCTTCTTTAGAAGAAAGAGCTAAAAGAAGATTCGCTGAGTTTCAAGAGAAAAATTCGGAAATTACAATAGATGAAGTAAAAGTAAATCTCTCAAATCGAGATAATATTGATAGCAGCAGGGACGTGAGCCCTTTAATGAAAGCTGAAGATGCTATTGAGTTTGATAATACGAATACTTCGATACTTGATGAAATTGATATCTTACTAAATAAAATTAGTAATTTAGAAGAATAAAAAGATTATTTGCCGTCAATAATAAACGAATGTTACATTAAATTATTTACTGCTTGATACTTTTAAGGACGGCTGAAAGTTATATAGCAGAGTATTTTTTTTGGAGGTTCAATGTCTGATAAAGACACAATGGTGAAAGATAGTTCTTTCGATACCCGGAAGTTTTTTAATGCTGATGAGTATTCAGAAGAGGAATTATTAGAACTCAATAAGCTTTACTCAGAATCATTTCGCAATATTAAAGAAGGCGAAATTATTCAGGGTACGATTGTAGGTATTAATTCTGATAACGTAATTGTTAATGTTGGTTTTAAATCTGATGGAAGCATATCGAGAAATGAATTTTCATCAACAGAAGAGATAAAGATAGGTGAACATATTGATATCGTTATCGAAAGCGTAGAAGATGAAGAAGGTAATTTAGTATTAAGTAAAAAGAGAGCAGACTTCCTCAAAGTCTGGAAACGTATCATGGATTCTTTTGAGAATGAAAAGATTATCGTCGGTAAAATTCTTAAAAGAATTAAAGGTGGTATGGTGGTTGATCTTTTGGGAATCGAAGCATTTTTGCCCGGTTCGCAGATTGATATTCGCCCTGTAAGAGATTTTGATGCATTTGTTGGTCAAACAATGGATTTCAAAATTGTTAAAGTAAATATCCCTACTGAAAACGTAGTTGTTTCACATAAAGTATTGATTGAAGAAACAATTTCAGACCAAAGAAAAGAAATTCTTGAAAAATTAGAAAAAGGTCAGATACTTGAAGGACAAGTAAAAGCGATCACAGATTTCGGTGTATTCGTTGATCTTGGCGGTGTCGATGGTTTAATTCATATTACAGACTTAAGCTGGGGTAGAATTAATCATCCTAGCGAAGTTGTTAAGCTTGATGAAAAAATTAAAGTTGTCGTTACTGATTATGATAAAGAGAAGAAGAGAATTTCACTTAGCTTAAAACAATTATTACCACATCCATGGGAAAAAATTGGTCAGAAATATAAAATCGGTGATAAAGTTGCCGGTCGTGTAGTTTCATTGACTGATTACGGTGCTTTCATTGAGATCGAAAAAGGAATTGAGGGATTAATCCATATTTCTGAAATGAGCTGGACACAACATATTAGTCATCCATCTCAATTCGTATCGATGGGACAGATAGTAGATGCAGTAATTCTTAGTTTGGATTCTGATGAAAAGAAGATTTCACTAGGAATGAAACAGCTAACTCCGGATCCATGGCAGGACTT
Source organism: bacterium BRH_c32 (assembly GCA_001516025.1). GTDB lineage: Bacteria > Bacteroidota > Ignavibacteria > Ignavibacteriales > Melioribacteraceae > BRH-c32. The sequence goes on from LOEU01000025.1 coordinate 8,340, forward strand.
AATGAAGAAATATCCTGTTGGTTCACAGCATTCAGGTGTTGCGCGTAACCTTACAAACTTCGGTGTATTCGTGGAATTAGAGCCGGGTATTGATGGTTTGGTACATATATCTGATCTATCATGGACAAAAAAGATCCGCCACCCCGGTGAAGTTGTTAAGAAGGGTGAAAAGATTGATGTCGTTGTTCTTGGTGTTGATACTGATCAGAGAAAAATCTCTTTAGGTCATAAACAAGTTAATCCAAATCCATGGGATAATTTTGAGAAAGAATATGCAGTAGGCAAAACGTCTGACGGCAAGATAGTAAGAATAATTGAAAAAGGCTTAATAGCTGAACTTCCATTAAATGTTGATGGATTTATTCCTGCAACACAACTATCTACATCTAAGATCAAAAATTTATCATACTGTTTCCCGATTGGAACTAAGCTTGAATTAAAGGTTGTAGAATTTGATAAAGAGAACAAAAAGATTGTTCTAAGTGCTTTAGCGGTAATGAAGGATAAGACTGACGAAGAAATTTCTAGTTTCATAACTGATTACAAACTTGAAAAAGTTACAATCGCAGATGTAAGAAATTCTGACTTAGGAAAATTCGATTCTTCGGATTTCAATTTATATGAAGATAAGCCATCAGCACCTGAAGTAACAAAATCAGATGCTAACGAAGCAAAATCAGAATAATTCTTTAAAGTAATTTGTTACATATTTTTGGGCTGTATTTAATCAAATTAGTTACTAATTTATTAAGTACAGCCTTTTTATTATAAGAGAAAGAAGAAAGAGATTTGAAAGCAGCATTTTATACATTAGGGTGTAAACTGAATTATTCGGAAACATCCACAATCAGCAAGCAGTTTCTAAATAAAGGATTTGAAATTGTAGAAAGCGATAAACATGCAGATGTTTACGTGATTAATACATGCACGGTAACAGAGAATGCGGAAAAAGATTGCCGTCAAATTGTAAGGCGGGCATTAAAAAACAATCCGGATGCATTTGTCATTATTACTGGGTGTTATGCTCAGCTTAGACCTGAAGATTTGATAAAAATAGATGGTGTGGATGCAGTTCTTGGAAGCAATGAGAAATTTGAAATATTTCATTTGATTGATAATTTTCAAAAGAATGAATTATCATGTGTTTATGTCTCTCCAACTGAGGAGCTGGATAAATTTAATTCTGCTTTTAGTGTAGAAGAAGATTCACGCACTCGTGCATTTTTCAAAATTCAAGATGGATGCGATTACCCATGTACTTATTGCACTATTCCAATGGCAAGAGGAAAAAGCAGGAGTTTAGAATCAAAACAAATTATAGAACAGTTTCGCTCTTTAGTTGAAAGTGGATTCAAGGAGATAATCCTTACAGGGGTCAATGTTGGCGATTACGGAAAAGATTCAGATGTTAATTTTTATGAATTATTGAAGAAACTTGTAGAATTAGAAGGTGATTTTAGAATAAGAATAAGCTCAATTGAACCTAATCTACTTACCGATGATATAATAGAGTTGGTAAGAGCAAATGATAAAATTTGTAATCATTTTCATATCCCTCTTCAAAGCGGAAGCAGTAAAATTCTGAAGTTGATGCAAAGAAGATATAATACTGAAGATTATGAAAAATTAATTTTCAAATTAACCGATAAAATAGCTAATTTGGGAATCGGTGTTGATGTGATTGTCGGATTCCCGGGCGAGACTGAAGAAGATTTTTTAGAAACGTATAATTTTTTAAACCGGCTTCCGGTTACTTATTTGCATGTTTTTACTTATTCGGAAAGACCCAATACTAAAGCGATTGACTTTGATGGAGTAGTGGAAATAAGAGAAAGAAAAAGAAGAAACAATATGCTGCGGATATTGAGCGCAAAAAAGAAGTATGATTTTTATAGTAAGATGATTGGTAAAGATTTTAAGGCGCTTTTTGAATCTGAGAATAATGGTGTAATCAAAGGTTTTACTGAGAATTATATTCGAGTAGAAGCAAAGAATAATTCGGAATTTATTAATAATTTTGTGGAAGTAAAATTAAAGGAGGTTTATCAGGATATTTGTACTGTTCAATAATATTCTATTAAGGGAAATCAATATGAAAAACCTATCAATAATTTTATTACTATTGTTATGTTCTACTAAAATCAATTCACAGAGCTTGGCAATTAATAACGAAACTGAAAATGTAAAATTAAAATCAGGTACATTCAATTTTCAATTAAATGAAAAAAAGAATGCAGGATTAGCAATTGCATATTCGTTTTTACTGCCGGGAATGGGTGAGCTATATGCTGATGGTTATGATTCAGGCATCTATTTTACAGTGGCAGATGGTGTTTTCTGGGGGGCATTAGCCGGACTTAATATATATGGAAATTGGCAACAAGATAATTATAAATCGTTTGCACAATCTAACGGCGGTATTTCTAACTCAGGTAAAGATGAAGACTATTATGCTAATATTAGTTCCTATATAAGTATATATGAATTTAATAGAGGAAAGGAATTAAATAGAGAATTCGATCAAGTTTATGATGTAAAGACACATTTCTGGAATTGGGAAACCAATAATGAAAGAAGAAAATATAGGGAGATGTGGTCTTCGAGTGAAAATGCTTATAATAGTATCCGCTTTGCTGTCGGCGCTTTGGTCTTAAATAGAATTGTAAGTGCAATTAATGCAGTAAGACTTGTAAATAAATATAATAAAGGACTTGAAGAAAATTTAAGCTGGAATATTTCGGTGGGATTAGTAACCGATCCAAATTTGCCGAGCGGAATTTCTTTAAGTTTCGTTAAAACTTTTTAATGAATAATTACAAGCTCACCATCCAATATGAAGGTACAAATTATTGCGGATGGCAATCTCAATTAAATGCTAAATCAATTCAATCAGAGATTACCGCAGCTATAAAAACAATATTAAAAAATGATGTTAATTTAATTGGTTCAGGAAGGACTGATACCGGAGTGCATGCTCTCGGACAGGTTGCTAATTTTAAAATTGAAAATAAATTAGACCAAGAAAAATTCCGCTATTCATTAAATTGCATTTTACCCGATGATATTTCTATCGTAAATATTGATGAAATCGATGAAAATTTTCACTCTCGTTTTGATGCCAAATTAAGAACATACCTATATATAATAAGTAAAATAAAAAGCCCCTTCTATAAAAATTATTCTTACAATTATCCCTTCCACACAAAATTATCAATAGCAGTACTTAACAAATTATCAAAAGAATTAATTGGTGAAAAAGATTTTTCATCTTTTTCTCGTAAGAATCCCGATTTAAATAATTATAATTGTACAATTAAGAAAGCATATTGGAAAGAGAACAGGGAATTTATTTATTTTGTTATCTCTGCAAATCGGTTTTTGCATGGTATGGTAAGAGCAATTACAGGGACACTTCTGGAAATAAATAAATCCGGTGGAGATTGTATCGAATTATCCAATATAATTTCGCATAAGGATAGAACAAAAGCAGGGGAATCAATCCCCGCAAAAGGATTATTTTTATATAAAGTGGAGTATTAATATGATAAATTTAGAAAACAAGGTAACTTTAATTACCGGTGGTTCAAGAGGTATTGGAGCTTCTTGCGTTAATCTATTTGCAGAAGCGGGTTCTGATATTGTATTTACATATATAAGCGCAAAAGCAGAAGCAGATAAACTTGTGGAAAAATGGAAAAGTAAAGTAAAGATAAAAGCTATTAGAGTAGATATGGAATCGGAAGAAGAGATTAATAGTTGTGCTTCAGATGCAATTAAAGAGTTTGGGAAGATTGATGTCCTGGTTCATAATGCCGGAATTTGGAATGACGGTGATATGGAGAAAATGACATTAGAACATTGGGAAAAATTATTAAGAATAAATCTCACTTCAAATTTCTTATTCGTAAAAGCTGTAATGCCTTCGATGAAGGAATATAAATTCGGACGAATAATTAATATATCTTCTACTGCCGGGCAGAGAGGAGAAGCATTTCATTCTCATTATGCTGCTTCAAAAGGGGGAATGATCTCATTCACAAAATCTTTAGCAGTAGAATTAGCCCCTTATAATATCACGGTAAATTCAGTAGCTCCGGGATGGGTAGTTACAGATATGAATGATGGTGTTTTTTCGGACAAAGAATTAGTAAAAAAAATTATTGATGGTATTCCGGTAGGAAGAATTGCCACAGCTGAAGATATAGCCGGACCGACTTTATTTTTAGCAAGCGAAATGGCGCGCCATATCACAGGAGAAATCCTTAACGTTAATGGCGGTAGCGTACTCTGTGGATAATCTAAAAAAGTATAATTTTGAAAAAAGCGTTATACTGAATGCAAAGACAGATGATCTGTTTAGCTTTCATTTAGATACGAATAATATTAAGAAGGTGAATCCTTTTTATATTAATATCAAGTCTTTACAAATTTCGGATAATCCACTTAAAAAAAATTCCGAAATTAAAATAGTGATTAGTATACTTGGAATTGATGTTCAATGGGAGTTATTCGTTGAAGAATGTATAGAAAATAAACTAATATTAGATACTCGACGAAAAGGCATGTTTAAGTATTGGAAACATTATCATATTTTTGAGCAAAAGGATTCTTCTGTTTTGATGACAGATAGAATTGAATTTATTCCAATTGGAGGAAGCATATTTTATCCATTTTTTTATTTTCAATTATATATGATGTTCAGTGATCGTCATAGAAAAATGAGAAGGATATTTAATAAGAAATGATCGATTTACATCCATTAGTTACTCATTTCCCGATAGTACTTTTTTTTGTTTATGCTATCTTTGAAATAATGGCGAAATATAAGCCGGAGTATGATAAATTAACATTTGGTTTTCTAATAGCGGGATTGGTTTTTGCGTTATTAAGTGTTCTTACTGGTAATTTAGCTCATCAAATTTATCAAGAAAATACAATCGGAGGCGGAGTAGGGATTGCCGAAGCGATAGAAATACATGAAAATCTTGCAACTTATACTTTATTCTATTATTTAGGTGTATTAGTTCTAAAATTTTATTTCGCAGTTAAGAAAAAGATAGAAAAAAAATTTCGTCTCTTGATTATAATATTAGCAATACTAGGCTTAATATTAGTTGTTTATACCGGGTTATATGGAGGGATATTAGTATTTCAGAATGGTATAGGAGTATCTTTATAAATTAATTATTATGAATAAAAGAAATCTTTTCTTGTTAATATTTTTTATCAGCATTTCAGTTTCAGGGCAGACTCTTTATAAGTTTGGAGATGCGAAAGGTCTTTTCATGTCGGTTGGAGTTGGACCTCGATTCCCAATAAATCAATTTGCAAAGAGTCAAAATCTTGGAGTAGGTTTTGATGTTACCTTCTCATATACCGATAATGCTATTTTACCAATATTTTTTTATACTGGGATTGGATTTCAACATAATCCGGGCAAACAAGATTTTTATAAAAAGTCTGATTATTCATCTTTATCCACAAATCTCTTATTCGTTAATTCAGGGGTAAGGTATTATTTCTCGCCATTACTAGAGCAAGTAATATTGCTAATGCCGATAGTAGATGTAGGAGTCAATTTCGGATTGTTTGAAAAATTACATCAATTTAAATTGGAGCGCAATAAAGCTAATTATGTGGAAGAAGTTTTTAAGGGTGGAGCACATGTTGGTGTGGGTTTTTCAATGTTTATTCTTGATGTTATAGCATACTATAATTACTATCCAAATAATGAATATATCTCATTTAGCTTGAAAGCTAATATTCCAATTTTTATAAAAATGTAGGATATAAAATGTTTAATAATATTTTAACAGAAGAAAAAGAAAATATTTTAATAATAACTATTAATCGGCCCGAAAAATTAAATGCTTTAAATGAGGGACTGCTAAAAGAATTATCTATGGTTTTTTCAAATGCAAATGTAAATGAAAATGTCCATGCTGTTATTATAACAGGAGCCGGAGAAAAAGCTTTTGTTGCGGGAGCTGATATAAATGAACTAAATAAGTTAGAACCGGTAAAAGCAAAAGATTTTGCCGAATTCGGTCAAAAAGTTTTTGGACAGATTAGTGAACTTAACAAACCGGTTATTGCCGCTGTAAATGGTTTTGCTCTGGGTGGCGGATGTGAATTAGCAATGGCTTGCCACATAAGATTAGTTTCGGAGAATGCAAAATTTGGTCAGCCAGAAGTGAATCTTGGCATTATTCCGGGATATGGTGGAACTCAAAGGCTCCCAAAACTAATCGGATTAGGAAGGGCTATGGAATTAATTCTTTCAGGTGATTTGATAGATGCAAATGAGGCTTATAGAATTGGACTTGCAAATAAAATATATTCTTCTGCTGAACTTTTTGAGAAAGCAGTGGAACTTGCTAAAAAAATAGTATCTAAAGGAAGGATAGCAGTATCTTTATCAATAAATGCTATTAATGCCAGCTTGAATTTAAGTGAAACTGAAGGTATGAAATATGAAGCTGCTAATTTCGCACTCACCACATCTACAAAAGATTTCAAAGAAGGGACATCTGCATTTTTAGAAAAACGAATAGCTGAATTCAAAGGGGAATAATTTAAAACACAGATGAATCTAATCATTAAAAGAAGAATTATTCTTTACCTTTTGCTTTTTTCTGTTTTACTTCTATTAGGATATTTAATAGTATCAGTTACATTTAAGAAACAAGTACCTCAAAATAGAGATCAAGAGAGAGAACTTTCTGTAATAGAAATAGATTCGATACTAAAGTCAGTATTAGTTGACTATGCAATTCCCACCGAATGGGTTCAGCAAAAGAAAACAAAAGTTAAAGGGGAAGATTCACTTAATTATTATTATATAATAAATCTCTCTTCTGATATTTCTATTCCGATGCTAATTAAAGATCTAAAACGAGTTTATGATAAAGACCGCACAGGTATGGTTTGTAAAGAAACTATATTTAGAAATGATACTGAAATAAAGGTTTTTTCTAGTGAGTTCTTAAAGCTAAAAGCTGAATTAATCCCCACAAAAGATATTGAAAGAGATAGAAACAAATTGGGATTCATTATTCATGATTCGTATAAACTAACCCAAGACGATTTAGCATATTTATTAGAACTCCCTTATTCGGTTACATTCGCCTTATATCCTGATAAAGAATTTTTATCTTTAAGAGATAGCATCGTAAAGTATGGTAAAAACTATATAGTATTGATTAATGATGAAATTGTGAATAAAGAATTTAAGTTAAGTCCTGACTATGGAAAGGATATATTAAAGAAATCAATTGCGGTGATATTATCCAAGTTTAATAGTGCAGCGGGTTTTGTAGTAAGCACAAACTCCGATATATATGAATCGACTGCAATCAATTTTGTAAGAGATGAATTTAAGAAGAGAAAAATTATTCTCTATACGGAAAAAGATTTTATATCATTCGATGAAAATGAAATTGGAGAGATAAGATCAATTATAAAATTTCATGCAGAGAATCTTGTTGAAAAAAGATTTAAAACATTTTGGATATCGTTTGAGAATTTTAAAGAGATTCAAAATAATTTAGCAGATTTAAGAAAAAGGGGGACAAGAATAATCCCATTCTCACAAAGAATTAACGACCCTTCCTGATTTGTCTATTTCAAATATCTCTTCATCCAGATTTAAATCAAAATATTTATCTTTATCGCCAGTCAAAAAGAAAATATAATTCTCTTTGATAAATAATCTTGAAGCTAATTTTTGGACATCTTCCAGCGTTACAGATTTTATGTTCGCTGTGTAATTATTATAATAATCAAAACCTAATCCCATTATTTCCAAATGATTAATTGTGGAATTCAGACTAAGTATAGACTCAAATCTTAGAGGAAGTTTGTTGATTAATTTTGATTTTGCATAGTTGAGTTCTTCTTCAGTAATGTTTTTTCTGACATCGTCCATTACTGTTTTAATAAGCTCTATTGCTTTAAAAGAATTTACTAAATCAACAGAAGTGCCAATAAGAAAAGCTGAAATATTTCTCATAATTTCGAAATGAGAATAGGCACCATAAGTAATACCTTCTTTTTCACGAAGCACCTGATTTAATCTACTCGAAATATCACCGCCAAAAATTATATTTAGCAAAATTGCCGGATAATTATTCAAATCAATATTAGGAGTTAAAATCCCTACTCTAATTTCAGATTGTACACTACCCGGCAAGTTTAAAAAATACGTGCCTGATAATGAAGGAGATAAATCTAAATTTGGTTTAAAAATAGTATTGGAATTATTCTTCCAATCGCCAATATATTTTTCAACTAAGTTAAGTAATGGTTCATTTTCTATATTACCGACAACTGATATTATTGTATCATTAGGAGTATAGAAATTGGTATAGTGTTCTTTCAGATGCTCTAAAGTGATATTATTTAATGAATCTAAGTTACCAAAAATGTCTATTCCGTAATTATTATCTCCAAACATTAATTTCTTGAAACTATCTTCGGCTATAAAATCAGGATAGGCCTGAACTAATTTCAATGTGTTTATTAGTGTTTCCTTTTCTCTCTCAAAATCAGTTAAATAAAAATGAGGGTTCTTAATAATTTCAGAGAGTAAATAAAGAGACTGCTCAAAATTTTCAGAAAGCGAAGTGAAAGAAAAAAATATATTTTCATTATCACAGTTGATCCCAAGATGTGTACCTAGAAAAGAGATTTCCTGATTTAGCTCTAAAGAATTATATTTACCCGCTCCCTCATCTATCATTCTTGTGGTAAGTAATGCAGTCCCATTCAATTCGGGCAGATCATAAATTGAACCTTTCTTAATTGTTAAACGGAAGTTAATTAATGGTGCTGTCGGTTTATAAGATGAGATGATTTTAATTCCATTAGAAGATGAAGCAATTTTTAACTCAGGAAATTTAAATGCAATTTCACCATTTACAATAGGGGCACTAGTTCTATTAATCATTTTTAGGGAGTACTCTTAATTCAACGAAATTATTAGTTAAATATTTCTTGGCAATATTTTTCAATGATTCAGTAGTAACTTTATTAAACCGTTCATAATCCTGTAAGAACCAATTAGGTTCATTTACGTAATACTTATATGAGCTTAGTAAATCTGCCCGTGTTGAAATCTTTTCGATAGAATGAACGAACTCAAATTTAAAATTATTTATTGCAGTTCTAATCTCATTCTCAAGATTATTATTAGATGAAATTAGATTTTCAATTTTATCAAAGATAGCTTTTTTAATTCGTTCAATATCTTCGATTCTTTTTGGAGTAGCACTAATTAGAAATGAACCATCATATTTCGATAAGTCATTTTGAGCAGATACTCTTTGGCATAGCTGTGTATCATAAACTAATTGTTTTGTTAATAGACTATTCTTGTTCCCCGAAAGAATAAAAGCTAAAGTATGGAGATCAACTTCATCTTCATGAAATATTTTATTGGTTCTCCAGCCGAAATAAATTTGAGGAATGTTTACTTTATCAAAATGCTCTAGATATTTATTCCCTTCTAATTGAGACAGTAAATCAAAATTATCTTCGATAAGAGTTTTTCCATCTTTAATATCAGCAAAATATTTTTGAATCAGTTCAAGTGTACTCTCATAATTAATATCTCCTGCGACAGTAAGAATAGCATTTGAAGGAGAATAATAATTCTTAAAATAACTATAAGCATCCTCAAGAGAGAATTTTTTTATATCCTCTAAATATCCGATAACAGGAGAATGATGTGGATGACCTAAAGGATATAAAAGTGAATTTAATTTTTCGTTTACTAATCCATAAGGTTGATTATCATAATGCTCAAGTCGTTCATTTATTACAACCGATTTCTGATTCTCAAGTTTTTCTTCATTTAGGGCTTCCAATAAAAATCCCATTCTATCGGACTCCAGCCAAAGAGCTAATTCGAGTTGATTGGAAGGAATAGATTCGTAATAGTTTGTCCTGTCTCGCGAAGTGGAACCATTAGCAGAACCACCGGCTTCCTGAATAAATCTGAAATGTGCTTCTTTAGGAATATTTTGAGAACCTTGAAACATAAGGTGCTCAAATAAATGGGCATAACCGGTCTTGCCGGTTTTATCATTTGCAGCGCCAACCTTATACCATAAATTAACTGCCGTTACTGGAACCGACGAATCTTTATGCAGAACAATTTCAAGTCCATTTCCTAACTTATGTGAACGACTTTCTATATCCAATGTTTTCATATTATTTTAGTATTTGCTCTATTCTTTCTAACTTTCCATCAATGTTACTTTTTGGAAAAATGTTAAATATTTTACAAAGCATCGGGTAGATGTCTATATTGCGAATAGTGCCTGTTTGATAATTACTTTTAAATGCCGGACCATTGGCGATAAAAAAACCATTCATATCTAAATGATGATTATCATAGCCATGATTTCCTTTTGAATCGGAATAATACTCTCTCTTATTATTCTGAACTAGAGTCCAACCCATATCAGCAATAACTACAATCTCTGCAATAAATGGATTTTCAGAAAAGTGCAAATTTGCAGGTACTTCTTCTCGTTTGTAAACTTGATAATTAATTTCATTTTTCTTTAGGCGATCGTATAATGAATCAACAGAAGAACCAGAAGGGCTAATCATCATTACCGGTCCGCTATCAAATAGCTTAGCTTTAAGACCATCTAAAATTTTCCCGATATTAATTTGTCTTTCTTTACTTATCTCAGTCATTCCATGATCTGATAGGAAAACTACATTAATACTATCTTTTATAGGAAGCTTGCTTAAGCTACTTAAAAGGAGTCCTGCAATTGAATCTAACTTTACAATTGATCTATTAATTTCGGGAGAGTTTGGTCCAAAATTATGTCCATCGTCATCTGTTTCGTGAAAGTAAACAGTAATAAAATGTGGTCTTTGGCTTTCGGGTAAACTTAACCAATCTATTATACCGGCAATCTTTTTATCTTCAGGGCAGTCATGGTCATAAGGCAAAAAATATGTCGGACGGCGATAATCTAATTTCATTTCAGAACCGGGCCAGAAGTAACTTGCTGTTGTTATCCCTTGCCGTTCGGCTGTTTCCCAAAATGGTTCTCCCAAATACCAACGAGGATCCCGGACTTCATTGCTATCACTCATCTTATAAGTTTTCTCGGTAAAACGATTATATATAGTATTGTGAATTATACCATGGTTCTGAGGATACATTCCTGTAATAATAGACATATGATTAGGGAAAGTTTTTGATGGGAAGCAAGGTTCTAGTGAAAGTGAATTAACTCCTTCTGAAGCAAATTTATCTAGATTTGGAGTAAGACCTCTTTCCATATAATCCCAACGGAAAGCATCAAAGGAAACTAAAATCAGATAAGGTTTTCCACCTGCCAAAATGTTGAGCTGAAAGGTAAGAACGAGTAATATAAAGATTTTTTTCATAGCACCATAATAATTAATATTTAATATATTGTGTACAAAGGTAAAAAAACTTTTTTTAGAATGATATAATTTTATATCTTCTATATAAAAATTTCCGGCTTTAGGCAAGATAGTCTAAAAAAAGAATATTAATAAAATGTTAACAAACTGGTTTAACTAAAAAACAAGTTGAAAAAGAGTTATTTTCCTCCAATATTTAGCTACACAATTAATCCGCATGAGAAAATTATTTTCTTAGTAGATATGTATTATAAAAACAAAAGGAGTGATGTATGATTAAAATGAAACAATTGCTTTCATTTTTTCTGTTTGCAGTAATTTTATTAAGCGCACAGTTAAGTTTTGGACAGGGGTCCACCACTGCTGCAATTAATGGTATTATTGATGATCAGAATGGGAATCCATTGCCGGGTGCAAATATAATTGCAGTGCATATTCCCTCAGGTACACAATATGGAACAACTTCACGCGAAGACGGAAGATTCAATTTATTCGGTCTTAGAGTTGGCGGTCCATACAAAGTTACTGTATCATTTGTTGGTTTTACATCTCAAGTTGAAGAAGGTTTCAATTTAGCTTTAAGTCAAACCCTCGCAATGAATTTCCAATTGAGCGAAAAAGCAGTAGAACTTTCGGGTATCACTGTCAGTGCCGAAAAAGGTGCAGTTTTTTCAGCAGCCAGAACAGGTGCAGCTCAAAACGTAACTTCAAAACAGATCCAAGAAATACCTACAATATCAAGAAGTTTTGCAGGTATCGCTAAATTATCACCATTGTTCTCTGGTGAAGGTTCACAAGCAGCGGGAAGAAGCAATAGATTTAATAACATCCAGATTGACGGTACACAGTACAACGATCTATTTGGTTTAGGAAGCTCAGGAACACCGGGCGGACAGACAGGCGCAAACCCAATTTCATTGGACGCTATCAGCGAATTCCAAGTAGTTGTTGCTCCTTATGATGTTCGTTTAAGTGGTTTTACAGGCGGTGGTATTAATGCTATTACAAGAAGCGGAAATAACAAATATACCGGTTCTGTTTATTTCTTCGGTAGAAACGAAAGCTTCGTAGGTAAGTACAGTGGTGCTAAAGACTTCCCTGAATTTAAAGAGTATCAGGTTGGTGTAAGAGCAGGCGGACCAATCATTAAAGATCAGTTATTCTTCTTCTTAAATGCTGAAATGACTGCAGATGATAATCCAATAGCAAACGCAGCATTAACTCAAGGTACTGCTGCAATTAATAGTGCCAATATTGCTAAAGCTGAAAGATTTTCCAGCTTATTAAAAAATAATTATGGATATGATGCCGGTTCTTATGAATCATATACAAGAGAAAGACCATCCAAAAAATTATTCATCAGATTCGATTATAACTTAGCTGAAAATCACAAATTAACCTTAAGACATAACTTCGTTGACTCTTATCAGGATAATTTAAATCAACGTACATCTAATAATTCTATGTCTTTCGATTCTTATAATTATAGAATTAAAAACAACACAAACTCTACTGTATTGCAGTTAAACAGTACTTTCTCTAATAATATGTCTAATGAATTAATTCTTGGATATACAAGAATTAGAGATAGAAGAGCAGGTAATGGAGTTAATTCACCTGAAATTGAAGTACGTGATGGCGGATTAGCTATGTTTGCAGGTCCGGATAGATTTTCTTCTGCAAATGAATTAGATCAAGACGTAATTGAATTTACAGATAACTTCTCAATTTCTATGGGAGACCATGTATTCACAGTTGGTACTCATAACGAATTTTTCTCATTTAGAAATTTATTCGTTCGTTCATTTTTCGGATACTGGCAGTTTAATAGCTTAACCGATTTTGAAAATGGTAAACCGGCATTCTTCCAGAAAAATTTCTCAAGAACAAACGATCCTAATCAAGCTGCTGAATTTAGCGTAGCTCAATTAGGTTTCTATCTTCAGGACGAATGGAACGTAACACCAAGATTGAAATTAACAATCGGTGCAAGAGTTGATATTCCTACATTCCCTGAATCACCAATGCAGAACGATTCAGTTGCAAAATATTTCCCTGAAATCAGCACAACTGATACACCAAGCGGTAACTTATTGTTCTCTCCAAGAGTAGGTTTTAATTATGATGTATCAGGTGATAGAACAACTCAATTGCGCGGTGGTGTTGGCGTATTCACAGGACGTATTCCTTATGTTTGGATTTCTAACAACTATGGTAACTCAGGTATGTTATATGCAGAAGTAAGAAATGCATCTTCAGGATTAGATTTCAGAAATTGGGGAATGAATCCTTATGTACAGCCGGGTGTTGGTTCTCCGGGTACAGGTGCTGCTAGATTAATTTCTGAAATTAATGTAATGGATAAAGATTTAAAACTTCCTCAGATCGTAAGATTTAATGTTGGTCTTGATAATCAATTACCATTAGGATTCATTGGAACAGTTGAATTCCAATATTCAAAAACACTTAATGATATGTTATATCGTAAATTGAATATTAGTCCTAAAGTTGGAAATGTTCCTATTATTGGTTCAGGTCTTGATGGCAGACCAATTTATGGCGGTACAGATGGAAAGAATAGTAACTTTACAGATGTACTTCAGATATATAACACCTCAGGCGGATATCAGTATAATTTAGTATTCCAGGCACAGAGAAACGTAGCTCGCGGATTATCAGTAAATGCCGGTTATGTTTATGGTCAATCAAAAGATCGTAACTCTGTAAACTCATCACAAGCAAATTCTCAGATGAGATATAACCCTGTAAAATATGATGCAAACAATCCTGATTTAGTTAGATCACAATATGAAGTTGAACATAGAACTTACATGTCATTATCTTATGTACATGAATTTTTTGAAAATGCTGCAACCACATTCTCATTATATTATAATGGTCAAAGCGGTTCTCCATTCTCATTTAACGTAAGAGGCGACTTGAATGGTGATGGTTTCGATCAGAACGATCTATTCTACATCCCAAGAAACAGTTCAGAAATCTTATTAGGTTCAATTGTTAATAACCAATATAAACCTGCTGCTCCTTCTATGTGGAATGACTTAAATTCCTTTATTGAGAATAACGATTACCTAAGTAGCAATAGAGGTAAGATTGCTGAACGTAATGGTGCTTCAAATCCATGGAGAAATATTCTTGATTTCAGATTAACTCAAGATATTCCTGATTTATGGGGTATGGGTAAATTCCAAGTATCATTAGATATTCTTAACGTTCTTAATTTACTTAATAGTGAATGGGGATATGACGAAAGTGTATTCTCAACATATAATACTGTTACATTAAAAGGTAAAGTTACTTACGAAGGAAAGAAAAATGCTCCTGTATATGAATTTTCTAAACCTGCAAGAAACGTTCCTTGGACAATCAATGACTTGACTTCAAGATGGGCAATGCAATTAGGCGTTAGATATTCTATCTAATTTGTAGATATAAAAAGATGTAGAAAAAAGCCGCTTTATTAAAGCGGCTTTTTTTTATTTAAAATTTGTGAACTGTGCGGGGAAATCATAATCGGCTTCTTTTACTAATTTCATTACTTCTTGAAGATCATCAATCTTTCCGGCTTGCACTCTTACTTGCTCATCCTGAATCTGTGCGCTAACTTTTAGTTTAGAATCTTTTATAAGTTTCGTAATTAGTTTAGCATTTTCTTTAGAGATGCCGCTTTGTAAAAGAATTTTTTGTTTTATTCTTCCGTTAGCTGCAGCTTCGGGTTCCTCATATTTCAATGCCTTTATTGAAATGCCTCGCTTAATAAATTTTGATTGAATAATATCAATTGATTGTTTTCTGCTATAATCATCTTTAGTATTGATGGTTAATAATTTGTCTTTCTTATTAACATCAATTTCGGTTAAAGAATCTTTAAGATCATATCTTTGGTGGATCTCTTTTGTAGCTTGATTAATAGCGTTATCTACTTCTTGAAAATCAATTTCAGAGACGATATCGAAAGAATGATTAGCTGCCATTTAGATTCCTCTTTATTATTTGTAATTTTAGTTCAAAGTTAGTAATAATTTTTTATGAAAAAAAAGAAGTTTTTCTTTGATAGTTAATGATTTAATTAATATATTATTTATCAAAGGAATTTGGCTAAGTTGTTTCTCACCTTTTCCGGAGGGCACTGTGTTATTTATCACAGCATTATTAGGAAAAATATTTATAATATGGTAATAAAGACTTTTCGTCTATTGGTCGTTCTTTCATTTATTTTTGTGGGGAATATTTTTGCACAAAATTCTATGATTAAGATCAGCGAGGTATTATCAAATCATGGTTTTGAAAATATTAGAATTAATGCAGAGGATAGTACTTTATATATTTCTTATGAAAATCGTCTGTATAGATTTGAAGCAAATGCACTAAATAATGCTACAAAACTTGTAGATGAAGTACTACACGATTACAAAGAACTATATTTTATTATTGTTAATCGAAATGTTCCGCTTTCAGTTTTCAAGTATAATGTTAATGAAAAGAAGATTATAGATTTTATATTTGAAGTGGATGAATATTGGAATAAAGTAAAAAATAAAGAACCGATTAATTCATCTAATTTGAAATTTGATTTAGTAGTAAAACCGGATTTTAAGGGAGAGTTTGGAGATTATAGTAATCCTGTTCAAGCGCAGTTTAATCTTCTCCCTGAAATAAATACAACTATTTTTACCGGTTTAAATTTTTCATACGAAACAATAGTTCCTTTATATAATGAATTTTCGGCTTTGGAAGATTCAGTTCGTCCCGGCATTATTTCACTTAGTCAATTTATACGTCTGCCAAATTCGTTTTTTTTATTAGGCTCGGTGGGATATTTTTCAAATAATCGATATGGGGTCGATTTTGAAGCAAAAAAGTATTATACTAACGGTAACTATTCTGTGGGTCTTAATTTTGGATATACCGGATATGCTCAATTGATGTTTGGAAAGGTTTTTTATTCAGAACCTTATTTAATAACGGGCAATATTAATACCGAATATCGAATTCCGGAATATGATTTGACTTTAGGAATAACAGGAGGGAAGTTTATTTATAAAGATATGAGTTTAAGATTTGATGTTAATAGGCAGTTTGGTGAAATAGAAATTGGCTTTTTTGCAATTTACTCTGAGGGAGGAAATTACAACGGAGGATTCAATTTCGTAATTCCACTTTTCCCGGCTAAACATCTTAAACCGAATATCGTAAGAATAAAAACATCAGAAAACTATCGGTGGGAATATAGAGTAAGAGGATTGATTCCCGGGCAAAGAGGGCGTTCTTATAAAACGGGTAATTCAATTAACAGCTTATTGGAAAAGACAAATCCAAGCTTTATAAAAAACTATTTACAAAAATATATTAATTAATATACTAAGAAGAGGTGCTAAATGAAGAAATTGAATACTTTCAAAAATTCTTTATTCATATTTTTTGCAGTAATGCTGGTAACATCGTTTATGTTCTATAGCTGCGAAGGTTCAAGAGTAGGACCACAATTACCGGAAACACCGGCTCCCGACCCAACTCCATTCGTAATTGAAGGTTTTGTAAAAGACCTTTCAAATAGTAATGCACTAGCTAATGTCGGTGTTGCAATTACAAAAAATGATGGATCAAATCTTGTGACTGCTACAACCGATTCAAAAGGTATGTTTAGCGTTCCTGTCGCAAGTTTTGCTGGAAGTCCAACCCAATTATTTGTAACTGCTAGTACAAGCGGATACTCATATGGTACAAGCATGATTACAGTCGATTATGCAGGAAGAGCAGTACAAGTTGCTCCAATATTTCTTGCAAAATTACAAACAACAACAACAGCGATTACTGCAGCCGTTGGAGGAAATGCCGGTGGTAATTCACAGCAAGCATTAGGTAATCCGCAATTTGATCTTACAATACCTGCAGGTGCATTAGCCGCAAATACATCAATTGCTATTTCACCATTAACATTATCCACAGCACCACCGACACCTCCTTCTCAAGGAACTTTTTCGATTGGTACAGCAGATTTTGGTCCTGATGGTACAACATTTTCAAAAGCTGTAACAATTACAATTCCTTTAGCAGTTAGACAGGTTGCCGGAACAGTTATCCCGTTAAGATATTTTAATAAAAATACCGGTTCATGGGTGCAGGAAGGTTCTGCAACAGTTCAAGCCGATGGATTATCCGCAAAAGGAAATATTACTCACTTTACACCATGGGGTCTCTTATTAAAACCTAGTTTTTCTTCCTCTGTGGTTTCGGAAGTAAGAACACCTGTTACATTAGCAGGACAAGAATATCAAAATACTTTAGCCAATGTTGCTAATGCCAATTTTGTTAATACATGGATTACAGAATTTGTTGCTAAAAAAGAAGGCACAAGGTTTAATGCAGGTTTATTGTACACATTAAATTATTCTGTTCCTTCAAAGCCAACAACTACACCGACAGGTGTATGGACTTATGTAGCACCTTCTTTGGTTAAAGTAACACAAACTAAAAATGGTGTTATCACAGTTGGACCATATTCTGTAAATGTACCTTATACAATAGTTAAATTCGTTATCGAAGGAAATCGTTGGATAGATAGACATAACCAAGGTGGAAATTAATATTTGTTTTAGAGCCGGAGATTAATTCTCCGGTAATTTTATAAGTTTTTTAATTAAATAATTAATCCCTCATTAAGGAGGATATATGAAAAAAATAATGACTGCGATACTATTTCTATTAATTGCAGCTTTTGCTATGCCTGTAAAAGCACAACTTTCTACTGATTCATGGGGACTAGGATTTGGGTTTAAATATCCAAGATTAATAAGCTCAAACACTTCTCCGCTTAATTCGAATTATGGAGCATACCTATCAATTCAGAGAAATTTCTCTGAGCATATAGCCCTAAGATTAGAAGGTTCTTATTCTCATATGGAAAGTGAATTTACTGACTTATTCAGAGTTACGAACACAACAGTTTCAAACGTATTAGGTGGTAATTTAGATTTTATGTACTATCTTGTACCTTGCGAACCCGTTTCACCATATTTATTTGTCGGTGGTGGAGTAGCTTATCATATGTTAGATAACTATGCAACAACTTTTTTAAAAGAGAATGATCTAGTAGCTAAGTTTAATGGTGGTTTTGGTGTAGAATGGGCAATTGATAGCGATTGGAAGTTCGTTTCTGAAGCGGCTTATCACTTAACTCTTAATTCTGAATTAGATGGTGCTATTGGACTTGGCGAGATTAATGGAAAAGATTCTTATCTAGCCGTGAATCTCGGGTTACTTTATTATTTCGATAAAGGACCTCAATCAAAATATTGCCAACTCTATTCTGGTATTACTGTAGATCAAGAAAAAGTTGATTATGACAGAATTGAAGAGATGGTAAAAAAACATATACCTAAAGAAGTTGTTAAAGAAGTTGTTGTTGAAAAAGCCGTTGCTCAAGCAGCTCGCAATGATAATTGGGTATTAGTTGGTGTTAATTTTGATTTTGATAAAGCAACATTACGCCCGGAAGCATATCCAATTCTTCTTCACGCTACTACTGTAATGCTTAATAATCCTGATCTGAAAGTTGAAATTCAAGGTCATACAGATAGTATTGGTTCAGAATCATATAACCAAAAATTATCTGAAAAAAGAGCGAATGCAGTTAAGAATTATCTATTAGCACGTGGAATTGCCGCTAACCGTTTATCTATAAAAGGTTTTGGCGAAACTAGTCCGATGGCTGATAATAATACTGCTGACGGAAGAGCAATGAATAGAAGAATAGAATTTAAGACTAATTAATATTCTTAAAAAGAAATAGAAATTAAAAAAGCCATCGAATAGATGGCTTTTTTTTATAGTCGGGGTGGGGAGATTCGAACTCCCGACCTCTTCGTCCCGAACGAAGCACGCTAACCGGGCTGCGCTACACCCCGAATATTTTATCGCCTCTAAAATATAATATTTTCTTCAATTCTTCCTATTTTTAAAATTCTTTTCTTTACTTTTTTTAGAATAAGAACTAACTTTGAATATTAAATAACCTTTAAATTTATCCGGAGAGATAGAAAAGGAAATGAAAAATATTACAACTCATAAATGGAGATAGACCTCAGCGGCGACTTTGCCCGACTGGGGATTTTTTTTATATGGAGATAAAAGCAACTATAATTGATGCCGAAGGACTTAAAAGAACTATTACAAGACTTTCGCATGAAATCATTGAAAGTAATAAAGGTACCGAAAACCTTGTATTAATTGGTATGCGGACACGAGGTGAATACCTTTGCAATCGAATTACAGCAAAAATCAATGAGATCGATAATTCGAATATCATTCCCGGAGTATTAGACGTAACATTATATCGGGATGATTTCAGAACCAGATTAAAGCAGCCCGAAGTATCTGTAACTAATATTACATTTGATATTAATGAGAAAAATCTCGTATTAGTTGATGATGTACTATATACCGGAAGGACTGTTAGAGCCGCTCTTGATGCTTTAATGGATATGGGAAGACCAAGTAGCATTCGTCTTTGTGTGCTCGTTGATAGAGGGCATAGAGAACTTCCAATAAAAGCAGATTTTATCGGTAAAAATATTCCTACATCTATTGATGAGGAAGTGAAAGTAAAATTAAAAGAGGAAGACGGAGAAGATGCCGTTTATTTAGTAAATGTACCATCAATTAAATAGAGAGAAATAAATGCCATTATCAAGCAGACATTTACTTGGATTGAATGGAGTTCCGAGAGAAGATATTGAACTTATATTAGATACAGCAATTACATTTCGAGAAGTATTAGACAGACCTATCAAAAAAGTACCCACACTTCAAGGCAAAACAATAGTTAATCTTTTTTATGAAAACTCTACTCGAACAAGAATATCTTTTGAACTAGCGCAGAAAAGACTTTCTGCAGATACAGTAAATTTTTCCACATCCACAAGCAGTACAAAAAAAGGGGAAACCTTTAAAGATACGGTAAGAAATATAGAAGCAATGAAATTAGATATGATTGTAGTACGTCATGAATCCGCAGGTGTTCCTCTTTATTTAACAAAAATTTCTAATGCGAATATAATCAACGCCGGAGACGGTCTTCATGAACATCCAACTCAAGCTCTGCTAGATATGTATTCAATCAAAGAACGGCTGGGAAAAATTGAAGGATTGAAAGTTTGTATAGTTGGCGATGTGGCTCATAGCAGAGTGGCTCTCTCTAATATATTTGGATTAAAAACTATGGGTGCTCAAGTATCTGTTTGCGGACCAGCAACAATGATGCCTTTGGGAATAGAAAAATTAGGCGTGAAGGTTTATCACGATATTAATAAAGCAATAGCGGAAAATGACGTTCTAAATGTCCTCCGAATTCAATTAGAGAGGAATGCCGGTTCCACTATTCCTTCTACTCGCGAATATCATAATTATTATGGAATTACCGCCGAGCGCATTGCAAATTATAATAAAGAGATTGTCATCCTGCATCCGGGACCAATTAATAGAGGTGTGGAAATAACTTCCGAAGTTGCCGATGGACCATATCAAGTAATTTTGGATCAAGTAACAAATGGTGTTGCCATAAGAATGGCAGTTTTATATTTATTAGGTACAATGCACTAAAAAAGGGTGGAAAATGCAAATTGTATTAAAAAATGTTTTATTGATAAATCCGGATCAAAAACTAAATTCAAAATCGAGTTTATTAATTGAAGACGGAATAATAAAAAAAATTGGCGAGTTAGAAGAAAAAGAGATAGAAAATTGTGAAGTAATTAACTGCGAGGGAAAAATTGCAGCACCGGGCTTATTTGATATGCATGTTCATTTAAGGGAGCCGGGGAGAGAAGACGAAGAGACTATCGAAACCGGAAGTAATGCAGCCGCTGCGGGTGGCTTTACAGGGATTGCTTGTATGCCAAATACAAGCCCGGATATTGATTCAGCTGAGACAGTTCGCTTTATTATCGAAAAATCGAAGAACCATTTAGTGGATGTTTATCCGGTTGGAGCAGCTACTCTTGGCAGAAAAGGAGAAGCTCTCGCTCCAATTAATGAACTTGTTGAAGCCGGTATAGTTGCCGTTTCTGATGATGGAGTGGCAATTAAAAACGCTGCAATACTTAGAAGCGTTCTTGAATATTGCGGAATGTTTGATTTACCGGTAATAGATCATTGCGAAGACCCAACTCTTGCAAATGGAGCTATGAATGGGGGATTAAATTCTACTCTCTTGGGATTACACGGAATACCGACAATCGCAGAAGACCTTATTGTAATGCGCGATATTATGATGGCTGAATTTACAGGAAGCAGAGTTCATATCGCTCATATTAGTTCTGCTAAATCAGTTGAGATGGTTCGTGAAGCAAAAAAGAAAGGTATTAAAGTTACCGCCGAAGTTGCTCCTCATCATTTTACATTTATTGATGATCAAATTAAATCCTATGATACTAATTATAAAATGAATCCACCATTAAGAACAAAAACTGATTTAGATGAGATAATTAGAGGACTCAAGGATGGTACTATCGATTGTATCGCAAGCGATCACGCCCCACATTCGATTGAAGAGAAAGAGATGGAATTTATTTATGCTCCTAATGGTATTCTCGGATTAGAAACACAATTAGGAATTGCTCTTTCCGAATTAGTTCATAAAAAAGTTCTAACTCTTGAACAGTTAATCGAAAAATTATCTATTAACCCGAGAAAAATTCTTAATCTCCCAGTTCCTAAATTTGAAGTTGGTGAAGCTGCTAATTTAACTATTATTGATCCCGATTTGGTTTGGACTGTTGATCATTCTCAATTTAAATCGAAATCCAAAAACTCTCCCTATGATAAACGATTATTAACGGGAAAATCAGTAGCCGTGATTAATGGTAAAAAGATTTACATGAACGGAAAATTTAACAATATTTAACTGTCCAAAAAAATACACACTGTTCATACTTAATTATGAACAGTGTCGTTTTTATTCAAATGAAATCTTCGTTTTTGATTCAAAAAGCTACAATAGTTACTGGCATACCATTTGATTAATAATAGTAGAAATAATTGATAAGGGGGTTTAAAATGAAAACCATATTAAAAATACTATTATTGGCAGTATTGCCATTAGCACTGATCGGATGTGAAGATTTTGGTAATTATTACGATGACTTCGCTCCTGCACCACCAAGAAATGTATCTACAGTTACAGGGGATAATCGTGTAGATATTTTTTGGGATCATAATAATGAAAGTGATCTTGCCGGTTATAATGTTTATTATAGTTATAGCTATAATGGAACTTACAAATTATTGGGAAGTACAAAAAATAATTCATTCATTGATTATGGCGCAAAAAACGGAGATACTTATTATTATGGTGTTGCTGCTTATGATTATAACGGTAATGAAAGTGAATTGAGTTATGATGAAGTATATAGCACTCCACGTCCGGAGGGATTTAACAGAGCAATTTATGATTATCTTAAATTCCCTAATTCGAGCGGATTCTATTTCGCAGATGAAGAAGTAGTTCCTTATGATAGTGATTTGAGTGATTTTTTCTTTGAAAATTATAATGGTACTTTTTACTTAAATGTATGGAAAGATTCTGACATTCAGGATAGGGGTTCTACTTATGATATTTATGATATTAAATATGCTCCAATAAACGGATGGGCTCCTTTATACGAAGGAGATAATGTGAAATATGAAGAAGCAAAAATCGGTCACACTTATGTAATCTGGACAGTTGATAATCACTTTGCAAAAGTTAGAATCAAACAGATGACACAAGAAAGAATGGTTTTTGATTGGGCTTATCAATCAATTGAAGGTAATAGAGAACTAAAGCGTGAAATAACCCAGAAATTCAGACCAAAAGATGGAAAGATTAAGAAGACTTATAAATAAAAACATTTGGTTCTTTTAACTAAAAGCATACCCTTGTGGTATGCTTTTTTATTATTATTTAGTAACTTAAAAAATTAAATTGACTTAAATATGCAAAAATTATTAATCCTATTACTAATAGTAGTTTTTCAATCAGCGGTGATACCGCAGGATAGAAGAATTAATGAAGTACAAAAGATCTTCATAAAAATTGAAGACGGATTGAATAATGGAAATACCGATACATTTTCTAATTATTTCGGTGATAAAACATATTTAAGTTTATCAAATTCGGTCTCCGGTTATTATAGCCAAAATCAAGCATTTTATATCCTTAAAGATTTCTTCTCAGTAAATAAGCCAATAGGATTTAGGATAAATAATCAAATCACAGAAGGGAATTCCCCATTTGCATCGGGTACTTTTAAATATGTTACCAAAGGTATCCGCACTTCAGCATCAGTATTTATCTCATTAAAACAGATTAATTCCGATTGGGTGATAACTCAAATAACAATTAATTAAATGAGAAGAATATTCTATACTCCAAATAGAAAGGGATATTTCCTTTTTGCTTTAATCACCTTAATGATTATCTCTTTTTTTATTGAACCTGCAATAAAGAATCATCTAAAATCTAATTGGGATGAAATCTTAAAAACAAAAACAAATAGCATTGAAGAGAATATCCGTTATAAA
Source organism: bacterium BRH_c32 (assembly GCA_001516025.1). Classification (GTDB taxonomy): domain Bacteria; phylum Bacteroidota; class Ignavibacteria; order Ignavibacteriales; family Melioribacteraceae; genus BRH-c32. The sequence goes on from LOEU01000025.1 coordinate 32,337, forward strand.
GTTTCAGAAATAGAATCACAACTAAAAAGTGTTATTAATAATGTAAAAGATTTAGACCTAAGCTCAAGCAACTCCATAATTTCATTAGAGTTATATAATGGGACAAATAAATTAGTAAAATGGAAAAATCAGAAGATTCATGACGATTCATTATCTAATAAATTTGCTTATGGATTATTTAGCTCCTCCGATGAACGTATAGTTTATCTTTCTTATGCCGATTCTATTATAGTTGGTGATTCTCTTTATAAAATTATTGCCTCTATTCCTGTCGAGAAAAAATACCAATTCAAAAGCATCTATTATGAAAACAACAATCTTAGTGAAAAATTAAGCAGGGAGGAGGGAGTAAATGTTTTAATAGATTTTTCTGTCGATAATAGTTTTGAGCCAGATGGAAGGATCCACTCATTTATATATTATAATAAAAATATTAATGCTGTCTGTTCATTTAGTTTTGAAAAACCATTTTTGGATGTCGAATTAGAGTATGTTTCATCTCTAATTGAGAGAATAAGAATAGTAGTAACATTTATTATCTTACTATTTGTGCTATATGGATATAGAAAAATTTATTTTCGAGAGAATTCTGAATCAAAGAAATTAGTATATCTGTTTATAATATTATTAGTTTTTAGAATAGCGCTCTTTGTTTTAGAAATTCCTTCAATTTTTATCGATTCTTCAATAACTGATCCAGTAAATTTTTCTTCAAAATTTGGTTATGGGTTAGCAAGTACTCCATTAGAGCTATTTCTTACTTCGATATTTTTCACCTTCTTTTTTTATCGAGCGTTTAAAATTCTTATTACAAAATCCTTATCCTCGAATTTTTTGTCGAAAGGAACGAGTAAATATTTTAACATTGTGGTACTGTTGGGAATTATCTTCTCAATGTTTTTAGTTTTAGTTTCTCTTAGAGGATTAGGTGCCTCTGTAAAGAGCATAATATTCGATTCAAGTATTAGATATTTCAAAGAATTTTCATTGATTCCAAATCTTCCGCAACTAATAATGTTACTGAACTTATTAATGTTAGGGCTTTCAATATTCTTTTTCTCTGTATATGTTATAGCATTGTTTTTAAGATATATTAAAATAAAATGGAAAGGTAAATATTATTTTCTTGGATACTTCATACTGTTCCAATCAGTTGGAGTGCTATATGATTATCTACAAAAAGATCCGCAAGGCACTTCTTTTATAAGGTTTTTATTTATATCTCTATCCTTTTTAATTGCACTATTTATTATTAATAAGAAAGAAGTGGTCAAGACCGCCTATCTATATCTTGGTTTTTCTGCATCGATTATAGCAGTGAGTTTATTGGGTTATTATAATTCTCTTCTTGAAAAAGAATCTCTTAAAGTAACCGTACAGCAATATTTTGATAAAAATGAAAGTATAACAGAATTTTTTGTTTTTAAAACCATTCAAGATATTAAATCTTCTCTAACCGATTATATGGAAACAAAAGATAGGGAGAATTTTAGTCCGATTGCATTTAATTATTGGAGCAAAAGTTTTCTATATTCAGAAAGTATTCCAAGTAGTATCAATTTTTATGATTCTTCCGGATTATATGTCGGAGGTTTTTCAACTATTCCTGAATCATCAGATACAAGTAGAATTTTAATTGCCAAAATTAATGATGAGATAAATATTAGTAGAGAAATTTCTCCATTCACCTCAAACCAATTGATAACAGGTTTTTCTCAAATCAAATTAAATTATCAAAAAAATCTCTATGTAAAAATTGCTGCTTACTATCGACTTTCTAATTTGATAAATAATCCTTTCCCGGAGTTTATTAAAATTAAACAGAGCGGATTACTTTCGGCTGCTGATTCTAAACGTTTGCATGTACTTGAAATAAAAGATTCTATCTTGGTAAGTTTTATAGGTGATAATATTTTCGGAGAAAATGATATCACTTCATTAATCTCTACTCAATTAAATAAATTTGAGGAAGGGTGGGCGGAATTAAAAACTAACTCAAAAGAATTTATATTCTTTATTCAAAAAGACAAATATAACGATCATTATATTACAGCGGGCTTGGAGATTCGTGATATATCACTTCAACTATTCGATTTTTTCAAAGTGTTTTTAGTCCATTCTGCGTTACTCTCTTTAATTTTTATTTTAACTGCATTGATTCTGAATCGGAAAAGAATTAGACAACTTTTTACATTTAAGATAAATTTAACAATCTCGTTTTTAATTGTCTCGATTATACCATTGATCACAATGGCAATATATTTTAGAGGTGTTACTGAAGAAAAGAATCGTGAATTAGTTATATATAAATTAGGTAAAAGAGCCGATCAAGTTTATAAATATTTGGATAATTATTATAATAGTTCCTCGGCAAATTTTGAAATTATAAATTCTAAAGCAAAAGCGGATTTGGGAGTTAATTATAATATTTATAAGGATTCTAAATTAGTCTATTCATCTAATCCGAATTATTATCTCTCGGGAGTATTATCCTCTGAAATAAATTCATACATATATTATGAATTGATAAAAAAACGAAGTCATGAAATCCTCGTTAAAAATAAGATCGAGAATTATAATTACCAATCATATTTTGTTCGTTATATTCTTCAAGGAGAAGAATTTATCTTTGAAGTAAATGACCTATTCAATTCAATCACGGTTCCATATTCTGATATTGAAATGGATATCTTTTTATTTAGTAGTTATTCCTTAGCAGTAATATTAATTATAATTATAAGCACATTATTAGCAAAGCAGTTATCCAAACCCATAAACAAATTGGTTAGCGCAACAAAAGGATTAGCTGCCGGAGATTTTAGTGTTCATGTGGATTATGACCGGAACGATGAATTGAAAGATTTAATAAATGGGTTTAATCAGATGGTTAAGGATTTGCAAGATAGTCAGATTAAATTATCGCTCTTAGAAAGGGAGACTGCTTGGAAAGAGATGGCTCGTCAGGTCGCTCATGAAATTAAGAATCCGCTTACACCAATGAAACTTTCTGTTCAGCAATTAATAGCAAGTTATGAAGAAAAATCCCCTAAGTTCGATTCAATATTTAATAAAGTAACTTCAATACTCCTTAATCAAATTGAAATATTAAAAAACATTGCATCAGAATTTTCTAATTTCGCAAGAATGCCACTTTATCAAATCGAAGAAATAAATTTGAATTCTGTTATTCGCAATGCAATCGATCTATTCTCAGAATCTAAAATATCAATTTCATTTGATGAGAAGAAAGTAATTAGTATCAAGGGTGATAAACAGCAATTGACCAGGATATTTGTAAATCTAATTCGTAACTCAATTGAATCGGGGGCTAATTTTATAAAAATTGAAGAAATTAGTAATCAAGAATTTATTGAAATACTCGTTAAAGATAACGGCAAGGGAATTGACAATAAAATTGTATCCAAAATATTCGATGAAAATTTTTCAACCAAATCCTTGGGTATGGGACTTGGTTTATATATGGCAAAAAATTATTTGAATAATTTAAAAGGAGATATTGTTGTTTTGGAAACAACTGAAAATGGTACAACTTTTAAGATTACAATTCCGGTGAATTGAACATGTCAACGATTACTCCATATCAAGCTCAAGCATTAAATATTTCCAAACATATCTCGCTTGTAGCAAACGCAGGTTCCGGCAAAACATTCGTACTATCTAAACGCTTTGTGGAGATCTACTTAAGGCAGGATCTGCTAATAGAAGAGATAGTTGCCATTACTTTTACTGACAAGGCGGCAAAAGAACTTTATAAAAAAATATCTCAAGAAATTAATGATCGGTTGGTGATACAAGGAGAGGATTTTGAAAAACTAGATCAATTAAGAAGACAATTACCTTCTGCAAATATCTCTACAATACATTCATTTTGCTCAAGAGTATTAAGAAGTTTTGCACCTGAAGTCGGAATTGACGTGAACTTTTCACTTCTCACCGGAAGCGAAATGAATGATCTTTTCGAATTAACAGTTAATGAATTTATTACAAAAAATCTTGTAGGTACTGACTACACTGAAGACTTAAAATCACTTATCAGAATCATTGGCTCTAAGGAAAAATTAACAGATGAGATAAAAAAGCTTTTTGATAAGCGCGATACGATGATCCAACTTTACCATGGATTATATATTTACGATTATCAAATAATTGCAGAAAATATAAAAGAAAAGTTTATAGGACAATTCAAATCAGTTTTCCAATATGATATCGATGAACTATTTAGTTCTATTGAACAAATAAATAGCCAGGTGCTGAGTGCAGATCCTAAAAATAAATACGCACTGATAATATCTTCAACACTAGATAAACGGAAGAAACAGGATTTTATAGAAGAACTCGCTCAACTTTTTGAACTATTGGAGTCCTTTTTAATCAAAACCGGTACTATTAGAAAATCAGGATATACTAGCAAAGCAAAAGGATTAGATTTTAGTTTTTACGAAAATTTAGAAAGTTCACTAAAAGATATATTGGAATCAAAACTTAACAAAGAATCTTTTGGACTTCTTCAATATTCTGCTAAGTATGGTATAATAGTTTCGAAAATTACTAAAACTATATTTGATCTTTATCAAACCAAAAAAAGAAAAAAATCTCTTTTAGATTATGAAGATTTATTAATCTTTACAAAAGAGCTGTTTAGTAATGAAGAAGTACTTTCGGTACTAAAAGAAAAATATAAATTCATAATGATAGACGAGTATCAAGACACTAATGATATTCAATATCAAATATTTGTTCCTTTATTAGATGAATTAAAGAGAGGTAATCTATTTGTTGTAGGTGATGAAAAGCAGAGTATATATATGTTCAGAAATGCTGATCTATCTGTTTTTCGCAAAACAAATGAATTGATAAAAAGTAAGAATGAACCTGACAGTAATCTTACACTGCCTCACAGCTTTCGTTTATATCCGGCAATTGCAGTATTCACAAATTATTTATTTTCAAGACTTTTTAATAATCCCAATCCTGAATTTAATGAAGTTGGTTATGAAGATTTAATCTGTACTAAACCGACTGATATTAAGGGGGAGATTCAATTCCTTATTGCAAAGAGGGGTGATGAGGATTCTGAAAATGAAGCTGATGATGAAATTGATATGGCAATTCCGGATGAAGAATTTGAGAAATTTGATCAATATGAATTAGTAGCATTAAAAATATTAGAATTGGTAAACTTAGAAAATGATAAAATTAGTTTATCTGATATTGCAATATTATCTCGAAAGAGAAGTGCATTTGAACAAATAGAATCTGCTCTTATTAAGCATAACATCTCATATCAAATCGTGAAAGGTACCGGTTTCTATCAGAAACAAGTGGTCTATGATCTTTATAATTATTTTGCATTTTTACTTAATCAATCCGATGATATTGCTTTAATAGGAATATTAAAAAGCCCCTTCTTTAATTTTAGCGATTTAGATTTATTGAAGATAGCTTCTTATGAAGGGAAAAATTTCTTCCAAAAATTTAAGAGCTATTCGGTAGAGGACGACAATATAAAATCTGCTATCGATAAATTAATGCACAGTATTGCTAAAGTAAATGAATTGAGCATTCACGAACTAATGATGGATATAGTGTTAGATTCAAATTATTTGTCGATTATAGCCTCTAGGAAGCAATCAGAACAGGATCTTGCGAATATTGATAAGCTTATTCAGAAATCTCGAGAATATACTACTCTAGGATTTAAGACAATCTATGATTATGTGCAGTTTTTAAAGGAAGCGATTACTAAAATTGATGATGAGGGACAGGGAGAAGTGGAGCTTGGCAAAGAGAAAGTAAATATTATGACTATCCATAGCTCAAAAGGTCTTGAGTTTAAGGCAGTTTTTGTTGTAGAATGTGAATCAAGTTTTATTAATATTAGTGATATGGGAAAAGGCAAAATAGAAATTAATCCGATTTTTGGGTATATGTCTCATTTGCCAAAAGGAGGAAATTATTTTGATGGATTTGAAAGACCCCCTCAATTATTTTTAACTGATTTTATTCAAAAAAAGAAAGATATAGCAGAAGCCAAAAGATTATTCTATGTAGCAGTTACTCGCGCTGAAAAATATTTATATTTAACCGCCGATATTAGGAAGAAAAAGTCCATTACTTCTTTCCTTTATTTGCTTGATGAGGTCTTTCAAATTGAGGAGAAACCTCAGATCGAAATTGATAGCAAATTAGAATTTATGTTTATGAACGAGGATGAAAAATTTTATTCTGAATTACATGATGTCTCATTCACAATCCCGATAATTAATACAATAGATGAAAAAAAAATAACCAAAATCGAAGAGATATTAGAGAAAAAAAAATTATATATAGATTATAATTTAAGTGGCGATGAATATCCAAAAAATGAGTTTTATTCTGCCACGAAGATTGCAGTATTTTCTCAATGCCCAGTAAAATATCATCTTATTTACGATTTGGGATTTAATAAAGTGAACGAATTATTCCTAATGACCGATTTTCAATATGAATTTAAAGAGAAAGAAGATGAATCGTTCTTAATTCCATCCGATATGAAAGGGCGAATTATTCATAAAATTTTGGAATTAGACGTTTCTCCTGAAAATTTGAGAGATGTAATCAAAGAAGAAATACATAATGAATTCCCCGAGCATTCAATTTTCGTAACTGATACTTTAATCGAACAAATTAATTCGGTTGTATCTAAATATTATGCAACTCCTACATACAAACAAATTAGTTCATTCGATCTATATAAGAATGAATATGAATTATATTATAAATTCAATGAAGACTATTTATATGGTGTAATTGATAAAGTTGTATTTGATGAAAAGGAAAAGGTAATCTACATTATAGATTACAAGACAGATAAATTAAATTATCCAAAACAAGCAGAAGAGAAATTCCAAAATTATTTAGTACAGTTACGTTTTTATGCGTTTTTATTAAGTAAAAAATATATCGAGTATAAGAAGTATATTTTACGTATCATATTTATTGAGAACCCTGAATTGGAATATTTTCAAGAAATTGGAACTGATAATTTAAGTCAATTTAATAATTATCTTGAAGGGGTTATAAAGAAAATCAAATCAAAAGAAATTACTCAAGAGAAAGGTCATTGCTCTAAATGTCATTTTTATGCGTTTGATAGATGTATAATGGATAAATAAAATTTTAGTAACTGCGGAATTATTCCCGCAGTTACTAAAACAATTTTTAAGCGTTTTGAGCTTCTTTTTTAGCATCAATCCTATCAACAACAATTTTGTATATAAATAGAGCTACGGCAGCAACAAATCCAATCGCTATGAAATAATACCAGATAACATGAGCATCGGAATAATAAGCAGCTCTTTGAACTTCTGTCAATCCTGCAGGGAGTGTGCTTGGATCGGGGCAATAAGCATCAAGCAAATAACCCGACATAATAAATCCTGCTAATGCAGAAAAGAATGAATGGAGATGACTGAAACCTAGATATAGTCCTTCTTCACCCTTTGGAGCTTGTAATGAGAAATACTCTAAAAATCGTGGAGATATAAAACACTCTGCTAATCCTTGTATTCCAATTCCTATTATCATCATTAAGGTAAGTGAATACATATTAAAAAGACCGAAAACAGAAACAAATTCACCGGATGAAATTTGTCCGGTTTGACTCAATGACATAGCAAATGCAGAAAATGGCATTAAAATCATACCTATTAGCATCGAAGTTACTGCTTTGAATTTCCTCATTAATTGAGTAATAAGCACAACAAACATAACGACAACTAATGGATTAACGTTTGCAAGCCATTCAGGTTTAGCTTCCGGACCAATTAGTCGTATTACATATTTTGGCATTGTTGCATAGAGCTGATGTTGAATAATCCAAAAACCGGTAACTATTAGTATTAATATTATCAATCGAGGTGTTGAGAAAATTCTTTTTAATGCAGCGAATACTTCAGCAATAGATTTTGTTTCACGTTTTTTATCGAAATTTTTGAACATAAAAATTGCAAAGAGAAGCGCAACTAATGACATTGCTGATGAGAAGAAATTAACATATTCTAATCCAACTCCTTGACGAATATAAGGAACAAAAGTCTTACCGCTAAACGAACCTATATTAACAATCCAATAAAATAAGGAATATCCCCGGGCTCGATTAACTTCATTAGTCGTCTTGGCAACAGTGGCAGTAATTAATGGTTTAATAAATGAGCCACCGATTAGAACGATTACAAGGAAAAAGATAACCAATGCTTTGGAATGCCAAACGCCTAGGAGAAAATACCCTACTGTGAGCAGAGAAAATGCTAAAATTAATCCATTCCTAAAACCAATTTTATCTGAAATTGCACCTACAAACGGAGGCAAAAAATAAAGCAATGCAAAGAAAACTCCGGCAACAACACCGGTTTCTTTATCAGTAAATCCCACAATATCAGTTAAATAAAGAGTTAATACAATAAAGAATCCATAATAAGCTGCCCGTTCGCAGAGTTCCATGAAATTCGCAAACCAGAATTCTTTTGGAAATTTCCAAGTAGTTCCATTCGTTGATGTCATATTTCTTCCGTTTAATAAATAGAGTTTAGCAAAGATATAAAAATCTATCTAATTTAAAAATCTAATTGATATCAATCATAAAGAAATCTATTTTACAACCGCATTTATTGAGGAATTTATGAAAATATACACAAAAGAAGAATTAAACAATTATCATCAATCTCTAACTTATGATGATATCACCTTAGTCCCGGAAGAAATTTCGGAAGTAAGAAGCCGAGCCGATATAAATATAAAAACCGAATTTTTAAGTGAGATTCTAACTACTCCGATAATTTCAAGTCCCATGGATACAGTTTCTGGGTTGGCAATGGTTTCGGAACTTACAAATCTTGGAGCGATTGGAATTGTGAATAGATTTGATTCTTCTCTTTCATCACTCTTTGGCGGGGAGAATTATTCAAACGTGAAAGCCGTTTCAATAAGTTTAACCGCGGATGATAAATTAATTGAAAAAATTGCCGAAAGAAATTTTATTGTATGTATTGATACAGCCAATGCAAATAATAAATATGTATTAGAGAAATGCGAAGATATAAAGAAGAAATATAATTTAAGAGTGATTGTTGGTAATATTGCAAATGGAATTACATTAACTCAGCTAGTTGATTCCGGTGCTGATGCAGTAAGAGTAGGAATAGGAGGAGGCAGCGTTTGTACCACTTCAATTCAAACAGGTATTGGGATAGGACAGGTTTCTTCTGTACTTGATACATATTTTGCTAGAGAAGATGGGAAAATGAAAATATCGATTATCGCAGATGGAGGAGTTAAAAGTCCCGGTGATGTAATAAAAGCATTGGCTTTGGGTGCTGATATAGTAATGCTCGGAAGAATGTTAGCAGGTACTAAAGAAACTCCCGGCGAGGTAATTAAATACAATGACCAATTATGGAAAAAATATAGAGGAAGTGCTTCTTTCGGAGTTAAGATGAAAGGAGAATTTATAGAAGGGGAAGAGACAATGGTCCCTTATAAAGGTCCCGTAAAAAATATTGTTAATGGAATTTCAGATGGATTAAAAAGTGCAATGAGTTATATGAATTGCAGCAAGGTGGAAGAATTAAGCACCAAAGCAAAGTTCACAATCCTTAGCAATAGTTCTTATTTAGAACGTCTTCCCAAAAAATAGATCATAATTTAGTAAATTTTAGTCTAAGAGAATTTGATACCACTGATACGGAGCTTAGTGACATAGCTAATGCTCCGATCATTGGATTTAAAAATCCAAATGCCGCTAATGGAATCCCTATCACATTATAAACAAATGCCCAAAATAAATTCTGCCTTATAATTTTTATTGTCTTATTAGATATTTTAATGGCATTTACAACATTTATAAGATTATCGTTTATTATGGCAATATCTGAAGACTCAATAGCTATATCAGTTCCGGATGCTAGTGATATTCCGAGATTTGCTTTGGCAAGAGCGGGTGCATCATTTACTCCATCACCTGTGAAACCGACTAAATTTCCTTTATCCTGAAACTCTGTTATTATATCAGATTTTTGATTCGGTAGTAATTCTGCCCGGTAATCATCAATTTCTAATTTATCGGCAATTCTTTTCGCCGAAGAATTATTATCACCGGTGAGCATAATTGTCTTAATTCCTAATTTATGGAGAGCTTCTATTGTCTCTTTGGCATCTTCCTTGATTTCGTCATCTATTTGAAAAATCGCCGCCAACTTATTTTCTATAACTGTTATGATAGACGTTCCCGAATTGTTATCAAGTTCTATATTCAATTCAGGCAAATGCTTTTTAATAAATTTATTGTTTCCGATTATTACATTTTTCTTCTCTACAATTCCTTTAATACCAAAACCGGGGAATGATTCGAATTGTTCCGGTTCAATAGGAATTATATTTTGTTTCTTAGAATGTTCGACTAATGCTTTAGCCAATGGATGTTCCGATTTTGATTCTAACGATGCTGCTATTCGCAGAACTTCTTCTCGGGTTATATAGTTTTTAAAATCAACTATAAATGGTTTTCCTTTAGTTAGTGTTCCGGTTTTATCAAAAAGCATAGTATCAATTTTATGTGCCCATTCTAAAGTTTCGCTATTTTTTATTAAAATACCTTTAGAAGCACCTAGCCCCGTACCGACAATAATAGCAGTAGGAGTAGCTAAACCTAAGGCACAAGGACATGCAATTATTAATACTGCCACAGAATTTGTCAAAGCAAGAATAAATGAATTTTCTCCGCTAATGAAAAACCATCCTAAAAAAGTAATTAGCGCAATAAGGATAACCACGGGTACGAAGACGCCAGAAATTTTATCTGCTAATTTTTGAATAGGAGCTTTTGATGCCTGTGCACTTTCAACAAGTTTAATTATCTGTCCAAGTAATGAATTATCTCCGGTTTCTGTAACACGATAATTGAATGCCCCAAATTTATTAATTGTTCCGCCAAATACTTTAGTATCAATTCCTTTTTCTACCGGGATGCTTTCGCCTGTAATCATTGATTCGTCTAAGGTTGAAACTCCGCTTGTGATAATTCCATCCGAAGGCACTTTAGTCCCGGGTTTTACTATTACAATATGGCCTTTTCTTAATTCACTTATAGGGATTTCTATTTCTATGTTATTCTCAATAATTAAAGCTGTTTCGGGACGCAATTCTAATAGTTTTGCAATGGCACTGTTTGTTTTTCGTTTTGCTCGATGCTCTAATAATTTCCCCATTAAAATAAGAGTAATAATAACAGCAGCAGTTTCAAAATATACATGCAGTATTTCATTAGAATGATGTGAAATTACAGAAGGGAAAAGTACAGATATTAAACTGTATATATATGCAGCCCCGGTACCGATTGCTACAAGTGAATTCATATCAGCAGAAAAATGGATCAAATTTTTTGCGAAAGACTGAAAAAATCTTTTACCCGGAATAAACATTACAGGGGTTGTTAATATTAAGAGTATCTTTTGAGTATCATATACACTCAGAAACCAAATATCTTGAAACCATTTATAATCGAGTAGCATGCTGATTAAAAATATTGGAATGGTAAAAATTAGAGCAATTATAAAATCGCTTTTTATTTCTTTATAATAATCATCTTTACTATTCTCATAGACTTTGGACTCAGTGTCATTTTTATTTAGTACAGATAAATCTATATCATATCCATATTGAGAAAGCGATTCAGATAACGGTTTTAGAATTTTGGTTGGGGTTTCGGAATCAAAACTTAAGGTCTCATTTGCAAGATTGACCGAAACGTTTTTTATTCCTTCAAATTTCCCGGTAATCTTTTCGACTCTTGTAACGCAGCTTGCACATGTCATCCCTTTAACAGGGAGGATAATTTTTTCCATTTTTCTAAGCTTTCTTTTAAACTACTTTATATCCTGCTTCTTCAATTGCATTTTTAATCAATTCTTCGGATGTTTTGGACTCATCGAAAGTTACTACCGCATTACCGATAGAAACTTGTGAATTACCTAAATCAATTTTTGCCAATTCAATTTCCACTGCCTTTACACAGTGCATGCAAGACATCCCTTCGATTGTAAATTCTTTTGTAGTCATTTTGTGGTGCTTTCTAAATTATTAATAAAAATATTTTACTATAAATTAGATGAAAAGAATTGAATAAAGATTCTATTTTTTCTCGTCAGTATCTAAAGTAAAGAATTCATCGTCATCTTCGCCATCGTACTTTTTAATTACATCATCACCGAGCGACTGATATTTTTTACTTTCCTTAGAGTGGGATTTCTCTTTGTTGTTATTAGGAGTTGGAGGTTTTATAGATTCTGAATTTCTTTCTTGAGTAGTTCCATCTTCAGGTTTTAATTGCTTTATAATTCTAATCCTTGATTCATTAGGTCTTTCTTCGTAGAATTCTTTCCGCTGAGGAGGAGGTGATGGGGGTAAGTTTCTACGATCATTCCTGTAATTATTTTCATTGTTGCTCCGATTACTTTCTTCTCTTAAATTAGGATCTACATTCCGTCTCTTAGGAGGTTCTTGACTTCGGTTTGATGAATTAGACCTTCTCTCGAGATTATCATCTCTTCTACTTTTCAGATTTTCACTTATTCTATCAGATTGATCTCGATGAGGCGGTTGTTCTTCTCTTCGATTGCGTGGGTCTTCTCTTCTTGGTCTAGATTCTTCACGCCGGGAATTGGAACTATTCTTCTTTGAACTTGGATCTTTATACGTCTTCTGCTGTTTCCTGATCATTCTAGTAATGCGCTCAGGCATAGCTCTTCTTCGCTCTGCTTCTATTATTTCTGTATGCTCTTTCGCTTTTGGCTGACCTTTGGTTCTAACCTTAAATGAAATGTAAGAAATAATAATAGTTACTGCCCCAAGGACAGTAACAACCGTAAGTGCTGTATATACTAAAGGTACTAATTCCATGAATCAAAGATACTAAATCATATTCAAAAATCTAAATATCAGTTTTCTGATTCTTCTAATTTTTATTCTGAATAAAATGAAAGTAGCTTGTCTTCAGAATAATCACTAGAATAAAATTTGGGGTTTACATTAGTTTTATTAAGCACTTGAATATTTGAGCGGTACTTTTTGTTTCTATCATACATCTCAACTTTACTAATTGAAAGATCATGCCTTCTTGAGCCGGGACTTTTCTGATAAAAATCTTCATATTCTCTGCTATCTGCTCTATATGTTTTTGGCGTCTGATAAGCTAATTGAGGCGCGGAAACATTATAACTATTATATGAGGGATATGAAGCAGGTTTATTATAATAGTTGGGTAATGAAGAGTGTCTCCCTGGTTTTTGTTCAGGGGTGCCTTTAATCTTAAACGAAAAATAAGATATTATTACGGCAAAAAATAGAAGTCCTCCGACAACCATTAAGCTAGTATAAACAATTGGTAACAATGACATATTTTTCTCCTTTTTACTATAAACCATATATTACAATAACCATACCATTTAAATTGCTTTGAAAATAAGTGAAAAGTAGGAATTTTAAGAAAAAGAGAAGTCCCAATATGATACACAAATGAGCAGTTGTATTAATTTGAAAATAGAATAGAATATTTGATTTTTTTTTGATTTTATGTATCTTTAAAATCTTTGTAAATATTTCTTTTATAATGACTTAACTAATCATGGTGATTTGATGACCAAAGCAGATATTGTAGAAAAGGTAGCCGATGGAACAGGTTTAACGAAATTAGAGACCGAAGCAATAGTCGAAGGTTTTCTTAATACAGTAATCCAAGCACTTATGGAAGGCAAAGGAATCGAGATTCGTGGGTTCGGCAGCTATAAAGTAAAACAGAAAAAGGGAAGGTATGCTCGTAATCCTCGTACCGGTGAGCAGGTTTATGTTGAAGAACATTATGTCCCTGTGTTTAAATTTTCAAAAGATTTTAAAATAGCCGTTGATAGCGGAATGAAAGTTACTAATAAAACTGAAGAGTGAAAATGAAGCAAAATATTATATATTGTTCTAAATGTGGAGCAGAGAATATTCCGGCAGATAATTTCTGCAGCAAGTGCGGATCGCCTCTGAAAAAGAACGAATCAAAACAGACAGGAAATCAAGCTACAACTTCTCCGGCAAAAAAACTTCCGGTTACTTCAATATTGTATGCCGCGGGGGCTCTATTCGTTATTGGATTTATTTTACTTTATAGTGCAGGTGTTTTTGATTCATCTTCTGCTCCGGTTGTAAATAACACTCAAAACTTTGATGATCCTCACAAAGGGATGGGAGTAGATCTTAAGAGTATCGAGAGAATTAATTTATTGGAAGGTATTGTAAAAAATAATCCTACTGATAAGGGCGCAATGGCCGAATTAGCTCATTTATTAAACGATTCCGGATTCAAAGAAAAAGCGATTGCAAAGTATAAACAATATTTAGAACTTGATCCTAAAAATGCCGATATGGTTGTTGATATGGGTGTTTGCTTTTTTGAATTAGGAAGAGATGCAGAAACAGCTCAGAACATGGAAGAAACAAAAAAATATTACGATTTAGCGATTGGCAATTTTATGGATGCACTAAAAATTACACCTAAACATCAGATAGCACATTATAATCTTGGCATTGTAAAGATGTCTTCAGGAAAATTCGATGAAGCTAAGGAATGGTGGAAGAAAACAATTGAAATTAATCCAAATGCAGAAGTTGCTAAGAATGCAAAAGAATTATTAGAATCACATTAAGGAGGGATGAAATATGCCTTGCGGTAGAAAAAGAAAACGCCATAAAATGGCAACGCACAAAAGAAAAAAAAGACTTCGTAAGAATCGTCATAAAAAGAAAATTAGATAGTCTTTAGTTTTTTTTAAGCCACCATAGCTCAGTTGGTAGAGCAACGCATTCGTAATGCGTAGGTCGGGAGTCCGACTCTCCCTGGTGGCTCTATATCCTTTTCTATTCTTTTCTCTTTACTTTTCAATTACAATTTCCGATTTTACAAAGATACCTTTTAACTATATAGTGCATTCTTGTAAATGGAAAATAATAATCATTTCTTGCTGAATAAAACGCAACTCGTTTTCTGGATTGTGTTTATGAGTATTATTTTTTCTATTGCAGGTTTTCTATTCTATCGAAATGAAGAACAGAAAGTAAAGATTGAAAAACAGAATGAATTAAAAACAGTTTCCCTCCTCAAAATCAAACAGATATCCGATTGGTATAAAGATGAGTTACATGATGCAACTATAATTTCGAAAAGCGGTTTCTTTACAAATCAAATAGAAGAATGGCAGAAAACAAATGTTGGCTTTGAATCCTCTTTATTCAAAACATATCTAAATTCAAAAAAATTAGAACATGATTATGATGAAATTATTTTATCATCTATTGATTCTAAGAATTTTACCAGTAGCAATATTAGAGACTCTCTTCCTTCAATTATGAAAGAAAAGATTAGAGAATCATTAAAAAACGGAACTGAAGTTTGCTCTGATATTTATAAAATCAATGATTCTCTTAAAATTGATTTTATTTCACCGATTAGAAGCAGCTTGACGAAAAAAATAATTGCGGTATTTATTTTTCGATTTGATCCTAATAAGCATCTATTCCCAATTATTACAAGCTGGCCTTCATCCAGCTCCACATCAGAAATTTATATGGCTCGTCGTGAAAAAGATTCTGTTGTAGTTCTCAACCAGCTTAGATTTAGTAATAAAAAACCGCTTGAATATAAATATTCCCTTAATGATAAAAAGTCAGCTATTGTAAGAGGTGTAAAAGGAGAAGTTGGTCTTACTGATGCAATCGATTATGCCGGAAATGAAGTCTTTGCTTACGTAGGTAAAGTTCCAATCACTAATTGGTATTTGATTTCGAAAATTAATAAAGATGAGTTATTTGAGAATTTTTATTTCGAAGTTGTAGTAATAATTAGTTTCACAATCGGGTTAATTTTAATATTTGGATTAGGAATCTCATTCATTTACTACAATAGACAAAGGAATGTTTATAGAGAGCTATACAAAAAACAAAATGAATTGATGCAAGCTGAAGCTATTGCAATGAATAAACTATTGGACAGTGAAGCCAAATTGAGAAGAGCCGAATTTGTTTCGAGATCCGGTAATTGGGAATTGGATCTTTCTAAAATGGAAATTCATGCCTCTGAAGGTGCACAGGAGCTATATGGATTGAGGGGAAGCTCTTATAATTTATCTTTGGTGCAAAAAGTTCCTTTGCCTGAATATAACGAAATGATGTCTAAAGCATTAGCTGAACTTATTACCAAAAATATCCCTTATAATATCGAATTTAAAATCAAGCAGCAAAGTACAGGTGAGATACTTTTCCTCAATTCCATTGCCTCTTATGATAAAGAAAAAAATAGAGTATTTGGAGTAATTAGAGATATAACCGAAAAGAAAAAGATGATCGAGGAATTAATTGCCGCTAAAGAAAAAGCTGAAGAGATGGTAAAAATAAAATCGTTTTTCTTTGCTAATATGAGCCATGAACTTAGAACTCCTTTTATGGGGCTCATGGGTTATGCTCAATTACTTTTAGAATTAGTCAATTCAGACGAAGAACGAGAAATGGTTGAAGGAATTATTAGAACATCAAATCGTCTTACAAACACATTAACTTTGATTTTGGATTTTACAAAATTGGAATTTGATAAAACAGAAATATTCCTTGAAGATATTAATCCTGAAAATTTGATCAACGAAGTTTATAATCAGTATCTTGCCGCCGCCGAAAAGAAAGGTCTTTCATTTAGAAAAGAGATTCATTTCGAACCATTCTTTATGACCACTGATGGTAAACTACTTTCAGAAATTTTAATTAATCTCGTTAATAACGCAATAAAATATACAGATGAGGGATGGATTAAAATTGAAGGAATAAAAAAAACAAATGATTCAGGCGAAGAATTTTTAGAAATTCTAGTTTCCGATTCCGGAATCGGAATTTCAAGAGAAAAACAATCACTAATTTGGGATGAATTCAGACAAGCTAGCGAGGGAACAAATAGAGCTTATCAAGGAACCGGTCTCGGTCTTTCGATAACAAAACGGTATACCGAGCTGATTGGTGGAAAAATTGAATTGATAAGCAAATTAGGCGAAGGATCCACTTTTAAAGTAGAAATACCAATAAAAAAACCACACAACAAATCATAATCTTGCCGCAAATCACATAACCTATTTTCAATAAACAACTTAGCAATAATATTTTTGAATATTATGAAAGAAATATCTTGACTTTTCCATCAAAATTCAGTTATTTTGAAGGCAAGTGGGGAAAAGTGTTGAATAATGTCAAAAGGTGGTAAAATTTGTTCGTAGGTAAACATATATATGCAGTCGATGCTAAAGGGAGAGTCGCTTTACCTGTAAAGATAAAGAAGTATATAAATCCCGAAGCTGATAATACCATTTTTATGACAAGGGGCTTAGTAGAATGCATTGAAATCTATCCTCAAGATTATTGGAAGACAGAGATTATGTCTCGAATTGATCAATTAGACGATTTTGTTCCTGAAGAGGCGTCATTCAAAAGATTATTTTTAGAAAATGTTTCGGAAGACAATTTAGATGCGCAGTCAAGAATTTTGATCCCCAAGAACTTATTAGAATATGCAGGAATAGAGAAAGAGGTTTTAATTTTAGGGCAGGATAAAAAAATTGAGTTATGGAATCCCGAGAAATATGAGAAATATAAGGAAGAATTTAATAGCTCATATATCGATTCTGCTAAACAGGTGATGCAGAAAAAAGCGAAATGATAAAACATGTTCCGGTACTTTTAGAAGAGACCATCAAATTACTCTTAGAAAAAAAAGATGGGAATTACTTCGATGGGACTGTAGGATTCGGAGGGCATTCCGGAGAAATATTAAAAAATATTAGCGAAAATTCAAAATTAGTCGGGACTGATAAAGATAAAGACGCATTTGATTTTTGTATAGAACGATTTAGAGACGATAAAAGATTTACGATTTATAACACTTCCTTTGTTAATATAGACAAAATAGCAAAAATTGAGTTCCTTGACAGATTTGACGGCATCTTAGCAGATCTTGGGGTATCGTCTTTTCAATATGATAATCCGGAAAGCGGGTTTACATATCGTGAAGATGCACCTCTCGATCTACGGATGGATAAATCCACTAAAATCAATGCATCTCATCTAATTAATACTCTTGACGAAAATGAATTAGCAGATATTTTTTTTAGATATGGCGAGGAAAGAGATTCAAGAAGAATAGCAAGAAGAATTGTTTCTGCGAGAAATTCAAATAAAATTACAACAACATTAGAGCTAAAAGAAGTAATTGAGAAATCAGTTGGAGCAAAAAATTTAAATAAAACTTTATCAAGAATTTTCCAGGCATTAAGAATAGAAGTTAATAACGAACTTGGTGAACTGGAAATGTTTTTGGAAAATGCAATAGAACTACTTGCTCCCGGTGGGAGAATAGCAATAATCTCTTTCCATTCTTTAGAAGATAGAATAGTAAAAGAAAAATTCAAATATGAAAGTATCTCCTGTATCTGTCCCCCTGAATATCCGGTATGTGTTTGTAAGAAAAAGAAAAGATTAAAAATAATTACTTCTAGACCTATTATTGCATCTGATGAAGAGTTGAATACTAATCCGCGTTCGAGAAGTGCAAAATTAAGAATCGCCGAAAGAATAGAAGATGAATAGAACAAATATATTTTATACAATAGTTGCAGTATTCTTCGTGGCTATTTTTGTTTTTATTTATGTGGTGTTAGTTACTGAAAATAAAAATAATAGCAGAGATTATGTTAAATCGATTGAGATGTTTAATAGAAAAAAAAACACGATAGAAATGAAAAAAGTAGAAATCCAAACCTTAGAATCAGAAGATAGAATAACTTCCTTTGCCGCAGATAGTCTTAATCTTATTAGAAGTTCAGATGTTTTTGAAAAAATTACAATCAGCAAAACACAATTAAAACAAATTGAATTGGTACTAAAAGAAAAATATGAATAATACTCGGGCCATATTTGTAATAGGTACATTCCTATTGGCATTTATTATAATAAGTGCGAGGTTGTATCATATCCAAATTAATAAGCACGAATACTACTCTATCTTAGCAGAGAATCAGCAGAACTACGTAAGAAAGATAAAAGCCGAAAGAGGAGTGATTAAAGATAGAGAAGGTACTATCCTTAGTTACACAAGAGATAATGCCACATTTTTTGTTGATAAAAGAATGATGAAAAAAAATCTACCTGATTCGATTGCATCAGCTTTCTCAAAAATCATGAAAAAAAGTAAATCATATTACTTGAATTTAATCAAATCCGGTTCCAAGATCGTTTATTTAGAGAAAAAAATTCCGGCTGATAAATCGGCATTATTAAAAGAATTATCAATTGACGGATTAGGATATACAGAGGATTATTCAAGAGTGTATCCTTATGGAAGTTTAGCCTCTCATATACTTGGCTATGTGGATAAAGATATGAAAGGAACAAATGGGATAGAAAAAATATGTAACAAGCAATTAACCGGAATCGATGGAGTTTATTTTATCGAGAAAGATGTAAAGGGTGGAATAATCTCATTTGATAACAATCAAACAAAAGCTTCGATTCCGGGTAATTCAGTTGTTCTAACTATTAATAAAACATATCAAAAAATCCTCGAAGAGGAATTAGCAAAAGGAATTACAGAGTTTGCTGCAAAATCTGCAACCGCAATAATAATGAATCCAAATACAGGCGAAATATTGTCTCTCTGTAATTTTCCCGATTACGACCCGGCTAACTACAATTTATTTGAAGCCGATAACAGAAGAAATAGAGCATTAACCGATACTTACGAACCGGGTTCTACTTTCAAAGCAATTACAATGTCGATGATGTTTGAAAAAAATGTTGTAAATGAGAATGAAGTGATCGATACAGAAAATGGCGAATATCTATTTAAGAAGGTAAGAATCAGAGATTCACATAAGTATAGTTCACTTTCTGTTAGAGAAGTACTTGAGCAATCAAGCAATGTGGGCATGGCAAAACTTTCGCAAAGATTAGATGATGAAGAATTTTATAAATATCTAAGAGACTTTGGTTTTAGCATTCCGACTGCAATTGATTTACCGAGTGAAGCCCCCGGTTACTTAAAGCTACCTTCTAAGTTTTCTGCAATCAGTAAGGCCTTTTTATCTTATGGATATGAAATTTCGGTAACCCCGATACAATTGATAAATGCATATAGTGCATTAATCAATGGTGGAAATCTTTATAAGCCTTTTGTAGTCAAAGGGATTACAAATAGCAATGGAATTGAAATTGAGAAGAATGAGCCGCAAAAAATCAGAAGAGTAGTTTCAGAATCCACATCTAAAAAAATGCGAGATTTAATGGTTGGTGTAGTTGAACATGGCACAGGAAAAGCCGCCATTTTAGAAAATGTACTAGTAGGTGGGAAAACTGGAACATCTCAATTATTGGTAAATAATTCTTATTCATCAAATGCTCATAACTCTTCTTTTGTTGGATATTTTCCGGCAGATAATCCTAAAATTATAATGTTAATAGTTTATCATTCTCCTGTATATGGAAAATATGGCGGTTTAGTGGCGGCACCGGTTTTTGCAAGGGTAGCTAATAGAATTATCCAAGCAGATATTTCTATTCTTGATGGTTCTAAAAAGATTGAAAGAAAAGAAGATTTATTCGAGAATATGATTACAGTCAAAAGTGTTGAAATACCGGGCAAGAAAAAAGAATTGAAAAAATTCCTTAATCCGGGTAAAATTTCCATCGATAGACCATCACCGAAACCTTCATCAGATATAATTGATAATTCCTTAATGCCGGATTTATCAAATAAATCGCTTCGAGATGGAGTTGCAATGCTTAATTCATTGGGGATGAAGTATAGAAGTGAAGGGAGCGGCAGAATCGTTTGGCAGAGCATTCTTCCCGGCTCAGTAATTGATAAAACTCAAGTTTGTGTAATAATTTGTGGCTCTGAAAATAAAAAAATACCGGTGAATATAAATTGAAAAAACTAACAGAGTTAATTGTTCAATTAGATACCACTGCCATTATTGGAGATTATGAGAAAGCAGTAGTCGAAGATGTTACTGTCGATTCACGCGAAGTAAAAAGAAATTCTCTTTTTGTAGCAATTGTCGGTGAAAAACAGAATGGTCATAAATATATTAAAGATGTAATTGCAAAAGGTGCTTCGGCTGTTATTGTATCAGATAAAGATTATGTAAATGATGAATCTTTCTTAAAAAGCGCATGCGTAAAAATTGTTGTTAATAATTCCCGATTGGCACTCGCAAAAGTATCCACTAATTTTTATAATAATCCTACTGGCAAATTAACCTTAATAGGTATTACCGGTACTAAAGGAAAAACAACCACAGCATTTTATATCAAGAATATTTTAGAAAATGCAGGATTTAAAACAGGTCTTATAGGTACAATTGCAAATTATATCGGCGATCAAGTTATTGATACTAAACTAACTACTCCTTTATCAAATACACTGAATAAGTTATTTGGAAAAATGATAATGAGCGGCTGTTCACATTGCGTAATGGAAGTATCCTCTCATTCCCTAGATTTTAACCGAGTTGATTATCTCGCATTCGATGCAGCAGTTTTTTGTAATATCACCTCCGACCACATGGATTATCATAAAACATTTGAGAATTATTTTAATGCGAAAAAGAAATTATTCGATATGCTTCCAAAAGATGGACTGGCAATTACTAATATTGATGATAAGAGTGGATTGGAAATTATTAAAGATACTAAAGCGAAAATAAGTACCTATGGAAAGAATGAGTCTGATTACAAAATAGAAAATATTAATTATTCATTTCTTGGAACAGATTTTAACATTATTCATAAAAATGTGAGATACGATTTACATACAGGATTAGTAGGTCATTTCAATGCATATAATGCGACATCAGCATTTGCATTATTCGCTGAAATGGGGATGGATAAGGAATTAATAAGAGATGGAATAAAAAAAACACCACAAGTTCCGGGTCGATTTGAAGTTGTAAGAGGAAAAACAAAAACTGCAATTATAGATTATTCACACACTGCAGATAGTTTGCAGCAAGCTTTGGATGCAGTTAAAAAGATTGCAGATAGTGAACACTCGATAATAACAGTCTTTGGTTGCGGCGGCGATAGAGATAAAACAAAAAGACCAATAATGGGAGAAATAGCTACTGAATCAAGCGATTACGTTTATGTTACATCTGATAATCCTCGTACAGAAGATCCCAATAAAATAATTGAAGAAATAAAAATCGGAATTAAAAAAAATAATTTTGAATTATGCGTAAATAGAGAAAAAGCGATTAAAAGAGCAATAGAAAATTCTCCACAAGGTGCGATAATTTTGATTGCAGGGAAGGGGCATGAAACTTATAATGAAGTTAATGGAGTTAGGACGCATTTCTCTGATAAAGAAAAAGCAGAAGAATATTTAATGAGGCTAAAATGAAAATAACAATCACTGATTTATTTGAATTACCTTCGGCAATTATCTATAACCCGGATGTTTTTTCTAATACTAATAAAGTGGTTATAAATTCTAATCTTGCAAAAAAGAATTCAATCTTTTTTGCAATCATTGGCGAAAACCACGATGGACATAACTTTATTGAAGATGCCATTGATGGAGGCGCAAAGACAATTGTAATAAATAAAGAGTACTACAAAAAAATAAAAAATGATAAAGTTACAATTGTAACGGTGGATGATACAACAATAGCATTAGGAGATTTAGCTCGTATATATAGAAAAAAATTAAATGGAGCCGTGATTAGTATTACGGGCAGCAACGGGAAAACTACTACAAAAGATTTTCTTGCTTCAATACTAAGCGAGCAATATAACGTTGTAAAAACTGAAGCTAATAATAATAATCATATTGGTGTACCTCTAACTATTTTCAATGCTAAAGCTGATACAGAAATTTTAGTTCTTGAGGAGGGTACTAATCATTTTGGTGAAATTGAATATATAGCTTCAATCTCGTTACCTGATTTTGCTTTAATAACAAATATCGGTGATTCTCATTTAGAGTTTCTAAAAAATAGAGAAGGAGTTTATAAAGAGAAATCAGCATTATATAGTTACACACTTCTCAATGGCGGCAAAATATTCGTAAATAGTGATGACCCAATTCTTAAAACCAATATGAAGAGTTTTAAGAAAAAAATTACTTATGGATTCAAAGGTAAACCAAATGTAAAAGGAAAAATTTTAGGGATTACTACTGATGGTAAATCAAAAATAGAAATTACCTCAAACAATGTAAAATTTGATTTAGTTCTACCTGTATTAGGAATAACAAATGCAGCAAATTTTTTAGCTGCGGTGGCAATTGCACTAACTCTCGATATATCTATCAAAGAGATTAGAGCTGCTGCAAAAAAATTAGCACCGGCAAAAAGAAGATTAGAAGCAAAACAATTAAACGATATTCTTCTTATAGATGATACATATAATTCTAATCCTGAATCAACAAAAGCAGCTATTGAATTAACGGCAAAGATAAAGAAGTATAGAAATAAATTTTTAATTCTCGGGGATATGTTCGAGCTGGGAAGAACAAGCAAAAAGATGCACGAATCACTCTCGGAAGTAATTGCAAAATATAAATTTAATGGTGTTCTTTTGACCGGCAAGGCGATGAAACATCTATATAATAGATTGAAGAAAGAAAAACAGATTACGCTTTTTTTCAAAAAAAGAAATGAATTAGCGGATTTTATAAATAAGCTTGATTTAAGTGAATCGGTAGTATTAGTTAAAGGTTCACGCGGAATGAAAATGGAAGAATTTGTTAAACAAATAGAAAACGGGAATAAATAATGTTTTATTACTTATTTGATTACATAAATAAAAGATTCAATCCTCCGGGATTCGATATATTCCGTTTCTTAACTTTTCGCTCGGCATTGGCTGCAATCACGGGGCTCTTTATTTCATTCTATTTTGGTCCTAAAATAATTGCACTGCTTAAGAAAAAACAGATTGGTCAAACAGTTAGAGACGACGGTCCTCAATCCCATAAGCCAAAAGCAGGCACTCCTACAATGGGTGGCTTGATAATAATTCTTGGGGTTGTTATTCCGGTACTTCTCTGGAGCGATATTAAGTCAACTTATATTTTACTGGTCCTTTTTGGTACAGTGTTCTTAGCAGGTGTTGGGTTTTTGGATGATTACTTAAAAGTAATTACCAAATTGCCAAATGGTCTAATTGCGAGATATAAGTTGCTAGGTCAAATTACAGTAGGTCTTATAATTGGTTCGGCAGTTTATTTTCTGCCCGAATTTTCTTCATTTAATACTGAAACGACATTACCATTTTTCAAAAATTTAAATTGGGATTTCTCTTATCTATATATCCCCGCAGTTGTTTTTATTATTACAGCAACATCGAATGCAGTTAATTTAACAGATGGTTTAGATGGATTAGCAATCGGTACTCTTATTATAGTAATGATAGCTCTGGCATTGATTAGCTACATGTCGGGCAATGTTATTTATGCAGATTATCTCAATATAATCTACCTACCCGGCGCAGGTGAATTAACTGTATTTATCGCAGCATTAATCGGAGCTGGTCTTGGATTTTTATGGTTTAATTTTTATCCCGCACAAGTATTTATGGGGGATACAGGTTCATTGGCTCTTGGCGGTGCATTCGGCATTTTAGCTATTTTGGTTAAAAAAGAATTACTAATTCCTATTCTTGGCGGAATATATTTTTTGGAAACAATCTCGGTAATAGTTCAAAGGCTTTATTTCA
Source organism: bacterium BRH_c32 (assembly GCA_001516025.1). Taxonomy (GTDB): domain Bacteria; phylum Bacteroidota; class Ignavibacteria; order Ignavibacteriales; family Melioribacteraceae; genus BRH-c32. The sequence goes on from LOEU01000025.1 coordinate 57,183, forward strand.
AATACACAAAGAAAAAATATGGTGAAGGTAAAAGAATTTTTAGAATGGCTCCAATCCATCATCATTTTGAATTGCTCGGCTGGAAAGAACCACAGATAGTTATTAGGTTTTATATAATCACAATCATTCTTGCAATAATAAGTTTAGCATCTTTCAAAATAAGATAATGAATATAAATAATAAAAAAATATCGATCTTAGGCGCAGTTAGAAGCGGTGTTGCCGCTGCTAAGCTAGCGCAGAAACTTAATGCAATACCATTCGTGAGTGACATGGGTAGTAAAGAGACTTTAACAAAAACTATTGACGAACTTGAAAGACTCAATATAAATTATGAAACGAATGAGCATAGCGAAAAAGTATTTGATTGCGATTTAATAGTTGTAAGTCCCGGTGTCCCAACTGAATCGCCCGTAATTCAAAAAGCAATCGAGAAGAAAATCAAGATAGTAAGCGAAGTTGAATTTGCATCTTGGTTTTGCAAAGGGAAGATTATTTCGATTAGCGGTACAAACGGAAAGACAACAACTACATCCTTATGCGCTCACGTACTAAATAATTGTGGTTTAAAGACATTCATAGCCGGGAATATTGGCTTAGCATTTTCTGAAATTGTGCTTGATGTAAAGGAAGATGAATTCGTAGCTCTTGAGACATCAAGTTTCCAATTAGATTTTATAGATAAGTTTAAGCCGTTTATTTCGGTGATGTTAAATATTACACCCGACCATTTGGATCGATATAAAAATAGTTTTGAACTATATAAAGAATCAAAATACAAGATATTAAAAAACCAGGATGAATCAGATTTCTACGTTTATAATGAAGATGAAACGAATACTTACGATAAGTTGAAAAATAGGAAAGTAAATTTCACAGGTTTCTCAACAAAAAAGATACTACAAAACGGAGCATATTATAATAACGGCGAGTTATTTTTTGTTAATAACGGAAAGGGAGAAATCGTTTGCAGCAAGAATGATCTTATGATAAAAGGGGAGCACAATATATCTAATGCTCTCTCAGTTATTTGCATTGCAAAGATAATCGAAATAAAGAGTGATTCAATAAAAGGAGCACTTGAAACTTTTGCGGGAGTGGAACACCGGTTGGAGTTTGTTAGAAACATTGATGGAATTGACTTTGTAAATGATTCAAAAGCTACTAATGTGGATTCAGTATGGGTGGCTTTAAGAAGTTTCGAAAAGCCTTTATACCTAATTCTAGGTGGCAAAGATAAAGGCAATAATTATGATCAGATAAAAGAATTGGTGATTGAAAAAGTAAAGAAAATTTATGCAATAGGGTCTTCGGCAAATAAAGTGTATGATTATTTTTCTTCGATTGTGGAAACAGAAAAGATAGATTCATTGGAAGGTTGCGTTTTAAAAGGAAGGAATGAAGCTGTTACAGGATCAGTAATTCTTCTTTCGCCGGCATGCGCAAGTTTTGATATGTTCAATAATTTCGAGCATCGCGGAGAAGTGTTTAAAAAAGCAGTGAGAGACTTGCTATGATTAAAACTTCTATTCGATTAACAATATTAATTACCGGTATTCTTATTCTACTAGGGGGAATAATTGTTTTTACGGCAAGCAGTACTATAAGCGCTGAAAAATTCGATAGTCTTTATTCATTATTTAAACTCCATTTAGTAAAGATGTTAATCTCAGTTATTGCTATGACATATTTTGCAATTATGGTACCATATCAGAAGCTAAAGAAATACAGTAAATATATGTTATTTGGGATAGTAATTGTTTTATTCCTTACTTATGTATTTATGCCATCTGTCAAAGGGGCATCAAGATGGATTAATTTGGGGTTTATGAAATTACAGCCATCAGAAATTGCAAAATTGTTTTTAATAATTCATTTAGCTCATTTTATTGAAAAAAAAGGGGAATTAATTAGAGATTTCAAAAAAGGTTTTTCTTTAGCTTTGTTTTGGGTTTTTAGTGTATCGGTAATGATTTTTTTACAGCCGAATTTTAGCTCTGCTATAATAATTGGATTTATATCCTTTGCAATACTATATGTGGGTAATGCAAGGAAAACACACGTATTCGGAACGATGGGAGCAATTGTTACTCCTTTAGTAATTATTATGATGTTTGTTCAGCATACAAGAGATAGAATAATTGGGTATGTAAATAGTTTTCTAGATGGAAGTGATCCAAACATTCAAGTATATCAAGCAAAGGTGGCATTAGGAAGCGGTGGATTATTAGGCAGAGGTATCGGTCATAGCAGGCAGAGCGATCTTTTCTTGCCTGAATCTTATGGCGATTTTATTTTTTCGATCTTGGGTGAAGAAATCGGGTTAGTCGGTGCAATACTTATTCTCTTTTTATACTTATTACTTTTCCTATGCGGAATATATATAGCAAAAAGAACGACTGATAAATTTGGGCAGCTTCTTGCATTCGGGATCTCTTTTAATATCCTAATTACAGCATTTATAAATGCAGCAGTTGTTACAGGTATTGTGCCAACTACCGGTATTACATTACCATTTATAAGCTATGGCGGAACTTCTATCATAATGTTTGCTATCTCGATTGGGATTTTAATTAATATAGGTAATCAAGCTTCAAAAACAGGCGAAATGAAACTGGCTCAATATTGAAAACTAAATCTAAATATCGTTACCTTTTTGCAGGGGGCGGAACCGGCGGTCATATTTTCCCTGCAATTGCAGTTGCTCAACAAATTAGATTATTGCAGCCCGATGCTGAAATTTTATTTATAGGTACTAATAATAAAATCGAAGCAACAGCTGTTCCTTTTAGTGGTTTTGAATTTAAGTCAATTTGGATTTCAGGATTTAAAAGAAAAAAAACAGTAGAAAATTTATTGTTTCCTTTAAAATTAATTGTTGGGATGATGCAATCGCTATGGATTAATATAATTTTTCAACCGCGTGTTGCAATTGGTACTGGAGCCTACGTTTCAGGTCCGGCAATTTGGGCGGCTAATGTTATTGGAGCAAAAATAATTTTACTTGAGCAGAATAGTTATCCGGGATTTACAAATAGACTTTTAGAAAAGAAAGCTCAACAGATTCATATATCATTTGAAGATTCAAAAAAATATTTTAGAGAACAAAATAAAATATTATTATCAGGTAATCCTATTAGAATTAATCTTATCCTAAAGGATCATAAGGAATCGGTTGAGCATTACAGCCTGGATCCATCTAAATCCGTCTTAGTAATTCTCGGAGGAAGCTTAGGTGCTCGTTCTATTAATAAAGCAGTACTTCAAAACTTATCAAAATTACATGAAGCAAATATTCAAGTATTATGGCAGTGCGGTAAATTATATTTTGATGAATACAAACATTTAGAATCAGATAGCGTGAAGGTTATTCCATTTGTGGATGATATGAGCACAATTTATTCGGCGGCAGATTTAATATTGGCAAGAAGCGGAGCTACTACAATTGCTGAAGTTTCATTTCTAGGACTTCCTGTTATCTTCGTTCCTTCGACAAATGTTGCCGAGAATCATCAATATATAAATGCTAAATCAATTGTGGATAAAGATGGAGCTGAATTAATTGAAGATAAAGATTTGAGTAGCTCGCTCTCGGAAAAGGTAATAGAGCTAATCAATAATAAAGAAAGAAAAGTATTACTAAGTAAGAATATAAAAATATTTTCAAAACCGGATGCCGCCAATATAGTTGCTAAAGAAGCAATTAAACTTTCGGAAATAGTGTAATAAGGAAATAGTTGTATGATGATGAAAACAATAAAAAATATTCATTTTGTAGGAATCGGTGGAATAGGAATGAGCGGAATTGCGGAGATCCTTCTAAGTCAAGGGTTCAAGATTTCCGGCTCTGATCTTAATAAATCAACCGTTACTGACAGATTGGAAACACTGGGAATAAAGATTTTTGAGGGTCATTCTGAAAGTAATTTGGTGGAAGCGGATGTAGTGGTATATTCATCAGCAGTAAATATAGAAAACCCTGAAGTTAAATCAGCAATCGATAGAAAAATACCTGTAATAAAACGTTCAGAAATGCTTGCTGAATGTATGAGAATGAAATATGGTATTTCAATTGCCGGAACTCATGGAAAGACTACTACAACATCGATGGTTGGTTCAGTTCTGACAGAAGCTGGAATAGACCCAACTATTATAGTTGGTGGAATATTAAATAGTCTTGGCGGATCAAATGCTCGTCTTGGTGTAGGTGATTATATAGTAGTAGAAGCAGATGAATTTGACAGGACTTTCCTGAAACTTACTCCCACAATTGCAGCATTAACAACATTAGAAAAAGAACATCTTGACACGTATAAAGATTTAGATGATATAAAAGGCGCTTTCGTTGAATTTGCAAACAAGGTACCTTTTTATGGATTTGTAATTTTATGTTTGGATGAACCCGCATTGCAGGATATTATACCTGAGATTAATAAGAAAATATTTACTTATGGTTTATCACCTCAGGCAGATATACAAGCAATAAATATTAAATATAGTCCCGGTTATTCTGAATATACAGTAAAATATCTCGGAGAGGAATTAGGAAGAATAAAATTAAATATGTCCGGTGTTCATAATATTAAGAATTCCTTGGTTGCGGTATGTGTTGCAAAAGAATTAGGTGTGGAGTTCAGTAAAATAAAAAATGGTCTCGAATCATTCACCGGAGTGTTTAGAAGGTTCGAGAAAAAATATGATGAAGATATTATGGTTATTGATGATTATGCTCATCATCCAACAGAAATAAATGTAACATTGGATGGTATAAGAAAAGGATGGGATAGAAGATTAATAGCTGTATTCCAGCCGCATCTTTATAGCCGAACAAGAGATTTTTATGCAGAGTTCGGAAGATCATTTCTTAATTCTGATATTTTTATTTGTACAGATGTTTATCCCGCACGTGAAAAACCGATTGAAGGTATATCGGGAGAGATGATAATTAATTCATCAAAAGGTTTTGGCCATAAAAATGTTATTTATGAAGCTGATAAAAATAAGATCCCGGATTTACTAAAAAGTATTTATAAAGAGGGTGATATAATTATTACTATGGGTGCAGGTGATATTTGGAAATTTGGAGAGAAATTTGTCGAGATGATTAAAAATGACTAAAAGATTTCCTTACATATTAAGTACGATCTTATTGATTCTGCTATTTGCTTTAGTAGCTGGGTTATCGATATTTTTGATCCCTGCAAAAAAAATTCAAATTAATTTGATCGAATTAAAGGGAAATATATATCTGCCAAAAGAAGATTATTTGAGGTTTGCACATTTACTAAATAAAAATGAATATAGAAACCTTGATTTAAAGACAATAAAAGATAGAATTAAAAAACATCCGTATATAAAAAATGTTGAAGTCCGTCTTGATGCTTTTAATAAAGCTTTAATTAGCATTTCAGAAAAACCATTTGATGCAATTCTCTTGGATGATTCAAAACAGTTTCTTATTACAGATGAAGTGGAACTTGTTCCAATGTTTGAAGGGACAAAATATGTCGATTTTCCATTAGTAAAAAACCCAAAAACATCTGAAGCATTTAGGATGAGGAAATTTTATAAAAAAAATAGTGATCTGATAACCGGATTAAAAATGCTTACAGCATTAAAATTAGTTAATCCATCGCTATATCAGAATTTATCAGAAATTGATTTAAGGAATGGGAAAGATATTTTGCTTTATTTATCAGATTCAGCATATCCTGTTCTAATCGGTCGTGGAAACGAAATAAGAAAAACTCTCTATTTTAATTCTTTGTATCCATATATGACCAAAGAGGAGAGCCGAAATATCAATTATGTTGATTTGCGATTTAATAATTATTTGTATTTAGGTATCAATAGGGATTCAGTGAAAAGTTCGGAGAGTACGATATGAAAGGTAATATTATAGCAGGATTAGACTTAGGTACAACAAAAGTATGTGCTGTAATAGCAGAGCAAACAGAGAACTCTGTAAATATATTAGGATTTGGTGTAGCCCCATCTGAGGGAATGAATAGAGGTCTTGTTGCTAATATTTCCAAAACAGCCGAATCTATTAAATCAGCAATTGACATTGCCACAAATATTGCTGGGATTGGAATAAGTGAACTTAATGTTGGTGTTGCAGGTGAACATATTCAAAGTCTTCGACATAGAAATTACGTTACAATTTCTAATTTAGAAAAAGAAGTTACACCCGGTGATTTAGAAAGATTAAATAATGACGTAAAGACAATAAGAATACCTTCGGATCAACAGATATTACACATTATACCTGAAGAATTTTTTGTAGATAATCAGGGTGGAATCGAAGACCCAATAGGAATGGCCGGGTCTAAGCTTGAAGCAGTGAATCATGTTGTCTTAGCTTCGATACCTGCAATGCAAAATATTAGAAAATCAGTGGAGCGGGCAGGTTATTCTATTAAGGAATATATTCTTCAACCTATTGCTTCATCAATGTCGGTAGTTGAAGAAAATGAAAAAGATCTTGGAGTTGTACTTATAGATATTGGTGGAGGAACAACTGATGTTGCCATTTTCCATAATAAAAGTATAAAACATACTAAAGTAATAGGGATTGCCGGAAATAAAGTTACAAATGATATTAGAGAATCTTTAGGAATAGTTACATCAGAGGCGGAGAAACTAAAACGAGAACATGGATATGCTTTTGAGGGTGCTATAATTAGGGAAGAAGATATTTATATAAAAGGTGTAGGTGCCAGAGGAGACGTAAAGATTCCTCTTACTCTTTTAACACAAATTATTAGTCTGAGAATGAGAGAATTATTTTCAATTGTCGATAATGAAATTCGTCAGTCAGGATTTAGAAATAAAATTAAAGCCGGGATAGTACTAACAGGGGGCGGCTCTTTATTAAATGGATGCACTGAATTAGCAGAAGAGGTATTTGGAATGCATGCAAGAATAGGTGTTCCAAGCGGTTTCGGTGATGGATTATTAAGAGAAATCGAAAGTCCCGAATATGCAACTGTTGCAGGATTAATAAAAAATCTACCCGGTTCAGCTTTAGATAAAAACGATATTAACATAAAACAAAAAAAATCTAAAACCAAAATTAAAGGTCCATCGGCTTTTAGAAAATTTTTAGAATTTTTTGAAGGATTATAAAAAAACCACAACAAGGAGGATTTATGTCAGACTTATACGAATCCACAAAAAGAAACAGATTTATACAATTAGATTCTGGAGGTAAAAAATTGAGTGCATCATTAAGAGTAGTGGGAGTAGGCGGCGGGGGCTGTAATGCCATCGAAAGTATGATCAAACGCGGACTTTCAGGAGTTGATTACATTGCAATAAATACGGATGCACAAGTGCTTGATGTTAATAGTGCAGGCACAAAAATTCAGCTCGGATCTAATATAACACGCGGCCTTGGTGCGGGAGCAGATCCGCAGGTTGGCAAAAAATCAGCAGAAGAAGACAGAGAAAAATTAGAAGACGCACTTGCCGGGAGCGATATGGTATTTATTACTGCCGGAATGGGAGGTGGTACCGGTACAGGTGCAGCTCCAATAGTTGCAGCCGCTGCTAAGAGTATTGGCGCTTTAGTAATCGGTATAGTTACCAAACCATTTAAATGGGAAGGTAAAAAAAGAATGAAAAACGCTGAAGAAGGAATCGCTGAATTAAAGCAACATGTAGATAGTTTAATCGTAATTCCAAATGAGAGAATACTCGGTATCATGGATAGTGCAGTTTCAGCATTATCAGCATTTGATAAACCAAATGAAGTACTATATGAAGCAACTCGCGGGATTTCAGATATTATTACAATTCAAGGATTAATAAATGTCGATTTTGCTGATGTTCGCTCGGTGATGAAAGCAAGCGGAGACGCTTTAATGGGATGTGGAATAGCCAGTGGAGAAAATCGTTCCACAGAAGCAGCTCAAAAGGCAATATCTTCTCCATTGCTCGAGGGTGTTTCAATTAAAGGGGCAAAAAATGTTTTGATAAATATTTCCGGTTCTTCTTCTGTTACGATGCAGGAGATTGATGAAGGAAATAGAATTATTCAAGAAGCTGCAGGTGAAGAAGCAAATATTATTTTTGGATTCGTCAATAAAGAAGAGCTTAATGAATATATCTCCTATACGGTAATCGCAACAGGTTTTGAACAGAAAGCTACCGGGAAAATTACAGTCGAGAAACCTGAAAGCAAACAAAACGCTGCAACTGGAACTCATGGTGGTGGCGGATTCTCAAGAAATATGTTTGAGAATAGTAATATTACCTATGACGTTAATGATCTAGATATTCCGACTATTAAAAGAGTTCAGGGAGGCAGTATAGAAGGTAAAACTTTATTCTCCGATAATTCTTTTAGAGAAGAAAGGAAAGCTAGCAAACCTAAAGATGAAGACAGTTCTACATTTTTAAGAAAAATAATGGACTAATAGATTTATATATTGTTGTAATTTGGGCTGTAAAATGTTTCCCCTTGTTGTGGTACAGGGTAAAATACGGAAACTTTTACAGCCCTTTTTTTGCCTATTTCTTTATTTTTTATCTTTGATAGAATTTGTAACTTTGTTACTTGAATAAATGTATAAGAATATGAAAAAATTAATTATAGCAGTTATTATATATTTCGTTATTTGTACGAATATGAATGCGCAGGAATACGATCAGGTTGGTCTTGTATCTCGATTCGGTATTTCTGTGGGGGTATTTCCTGTTTGGGTTTTCCCTGATTTAGGTCCAATTAATAACGAAATCTCTAAAATGGGTCTCAATAATCTCTCGTCCAATGTTTTTACTCTTGGCGGAGGTGGTTATGCCTATATTATGCTTGTCGATAATCTTCGTTTAGGCGGAATAGGTTTCGGCGGCTCCACTTCAGAAAAGGAATTAGTTAATGGATTTAATAAAGAAGTAGAATATAGTTATGGCTTAGGCGGACTAACGGTTGAATATACTCTTCCTACTAATGTAAATAGATTTGCATTTTCGATCGGAGCTATAATCGGGGCAGGAAGTGCTGAATTAGATATTTACCAAAACAAAAACGATCTTCCGTGGGATGTTGTTTGGAATGAAGTACAGCAAAACGGGAAGGCAACCGAAAACATAAACCGTAAATTAAAAAATTCATTTTTTACTTTTGCACCGACTCTAAATGTAGATATAGCTGTTACTCGCTTTATGGCTTTGAGATTAGGCGGCGGATATATATATACGTTTAATAAAGATTGGAAAGCAGATAATGATATTGACGTTAAAGGTGTACCTTCGGGATTAAATAGCGATACCTTTTTTATTCAAGCCGGATTGTTATTCGGATTTTTTACATTCTAAAACAGAAAATTAATATGAAAAATATCTTAGTTACGGGCGGTGCCGGATTCATTGGCAGTAATTATATCAATTATATATTGAATAAGAGAGATGATATCTTCATTGTTAATCTTGATAAACTTACATATGCGGGTAATCTAGAAAACCTGAAATCAATTGAAAACAATAGAAACTATACCTTTGTAAAAGGTGATATTGTTAATGGTGAATTAGTCGATTATCTCTTTAGAAAATACAATATCGAGTATGTAGTTAATTTTGCAGCTGAATCCCACGTAGATAGAAGTATTCTCGGTTCGGAAGTTTTTTACCAATCTAATGTAATTGGAACTAATGTTCTTTTGGAAGCAGGCAAAAGATTTGGAGTAAAAAAATTTTTGCAAGTTTCTACTGATGAAGTTTATGGAAGCCTAGGACCTGAAGGTCTATTCACAGAAGAAAATCAGATAGTTCCGAATAGTCCCTATTCATCAAGTAAGGCGGCTGCGGATCTGATGGCACTTTCTTTTTATCATACTCATGGAATGCCGGTTGTAATTACACGCTGCTCAAATAATTATGGACCATATCAATTTCCTGAAAAATTAATTCCTTTGATGATCATAAATATCTTGAACGACAAAAAATTACCTGTTTATGGGGATGGTCTTAATGTGAGAGATTGGATATATGTATTAGACCACAATAAAGCGGTTGATTTAGTTCTCGAAAACGGGAAAATCGGGAATGTATATAATATCGGCGCAAGCCAAGAAATGAAAAACATTGAAATCGTAAAACTAATACTCAATATGCTTGGTAAAGATGAGTCATTGATTGAATACGTAAAAGATAGACCCGGGCATGATAGACGATATGCTATCGATTCATTTAAAATTCAGAATGAGCTTGGATGGACGCCTGATTATAAATTTGAGCAGGCAATTCAAGATACAGTAAAATGGTATGTAGAAAATAAAAATTGGTGGGTGAGAATTATTTCGGGCGATTACCAAAAGTATTACGCAAATCTATATGGAAACAAATAAAAAATTATTAATAAAAGAGTGAAAATGAAAAAGATTTTAATCTTATTTTTGATATTAACAGCATTAGGCAAACTTAATGCACAGGATGAAAAAGACCTTTATAAACAGCTTACATCATCAAATATGCTACAAGCAATCTCGGTAACAGTTGGTGGTGATTTTATTGTTAATGGTTCTTTCGGAGCTATGGCTGCTCAAAGAGTCGATAATTTTATTACTCAATTAGCTATGCAATTCCAGAAAGAAAGTTCAATTGTAGTTAATGCAGTTCCTTCAGAAGATGATAAAACAAAAGAAATTAAAACTTTCCCTCTAAGAGATATTACCTTAAGAAGAGCTAATGGTACTAAATTAAATGTCGATTTAATGAAATTCAGAATGACAGGAGATTTTAAATATAATCCTTTCCTGATGAACGACGACGTAATAATCTTTCCTAACTATAATAAAATTAATAATTATGTTGAAATCATCGGTGGGGTTAATAAACCAACATCTTTTCAATTTGTAGAAGGGGATAAATTATCAGATGCAATTCTTTTTGCAGGAGGATTAAATTTAGCTTATGAAAATATCACTACTGCTGAAATATCAAGAATTAAATCTGATGGAAGTGAAGAAATAATCAGCGTCCCTCTAAATTCTGAATTCAATTTACAAAGAGGAGATAGAATTAAAGTTCAATTCTCAGAAAATTATAAACAAAGTTATAAGATTTTAGTTCTTGGAGAAGTTATAACTCCCGGATATCAATTTGTGGTTAAAGATGGTACTCCATTGAAAACTGTAATTGAAAAAGCAGGTGGTTTTCAAGAAAATGCAGACCTTAAAAATGCTATTATTATAAGATATAATACCGGGGTGAATAAAATCATATCAGATTTTGTTAATCTACATGGTAAAAAGGAAAATAAAGATCTATTAAAACTATTAATCAGTGATCGGCAGGAATTAACATCAATGAATCGCCTTTCAAATCTTACAGAAGAAGATTCATTTTATTTCTTTATTGATAACTATTTAAGAATTACAAAGGAAGAAAAATTAGTGGATTTCATACAACTCACTGATCCAAATTCAGAGGCATCTAAATTTTTAATTAAAGATGGTGATCTAATTATTGTACCACAATTTTTAAATAAAGTATATGTTTTTGGTCAAATACCTAATCCTGGATATATCGAATATAATAACGATAAAGACTTAACTTATTATGTAGATAAGTCAGGTGGACTCACAGAAAATTCAAAAGATTACGATGAAGTGATTTTAATAAAAGGAGATTCTCGAGAATGGATTACGGGAGATAATGCCAAAGGAAAAATTGAACCCGGTGATTTTGTATATGTACCAAAAGATCCACCTCGTACTTTTTCTTGGTATCTCAATAGAGTTAGCTTGAGTGCAGGTATTATTGGAAGTGTTGCCACCGTTATTTTATTAATTAATCAATTTGGAAAATAATAAAGGTTAATGTTTGGTACTTATATGACAAACAATGAAATGAAAAAGCAAAATGAAGTTGGAAGTTTTATAGTCAGTTTTATTACTAGCACAGTGAGATTTCGATGGCTATTATTTTGGATTGTATTAATTATTACTGGTGGATCAATTTTATATGCATTGATGGCTCCTAAATGGTATAAATCAACTGCATCTGTTCTATTATCAGAAAAGAATGATCTGCTCTCTTCACTTTCCGGATTATCAAGTTTAGCAAAGGGTTTTTCGGCAAGCAAGGGATTAGCTGCTTTAACCGGGAAAAATTCTGAATCCGATCGTTATCTTGCTATTCTTATGAGTGCTACTTTGAATGATGAAATAATAAAGAAATTTAAATTGCGTGAAGAATATAATATGGAAGATGACTATTATGAAAAAGTTGTAAAAGAATGGAATTCGAACTTGGATCTTGAAGTACAACCTGAAGGCAATTTGACGATTACTGTTTTTTCTAAAAGTCCTCAAAAAGCTGCTAATATTGCAAATTACATGATTACAAGATTAAATGAAATCAATACTGAATTAAGTGCCTCAAATGCAAAAGCAAATAGTCAATTCATTGAAAAAAGATATTTACAAAACATGAATGATATTAATAATTACGAAGACTCAATGAAGAAATTTCAAATAAAGTATGGTGTTGTTGCAGTACCTGAGCAAATAGAGGCTACTGTTAAATCTATGTCTGAAATATATCTTGAGTATTATAAAAAAGAGGTTGCTTTTAATGTACTATCGAAAACATACGGGAAAGATCATCCTTTGGTTTTAGGTGCTAAAGTAGAATTGTCAGAACTTTCAAAGAAAATTGATGATCTTAATAATGGAACTGATCCTTTTCAAAAAGATGTAAAATTATTTATTCCTTTTAAGGAAGCACCTGCCTTAGGAAATGAATATTTAAAAATTTATAGAAGTCTTGAGATACAATATAAAATTTTGGAATTTGTTCAACCGCTGTATGAACAAGCAAAAATTGAAGAAGTAAGAAATACGCCTAGTGTAATAATACTAGATAAGGCATTTCCTGCTGATAGAAAATCTAAACCTAAAGGATCAATTTATGGTGCAGTTGGTCTTGTTGTTTCGAGTATTATTGGGTTTTTTATTATATATCTTTTAATCTTTTTAGAAAAGATGAAAAAATATAACCGCAGTGAATATGATTATATCGTTCAAACACTAAGAGATGATTTTAAGACAAAAAAGAAACTAAAATCGGATTCTATTTAAATGTCAGAATTATTGAAAGTTAGAAGGAATTCAGTATATTCCTTTTTTTCTATTTTCTTTCGGCTGTTTTCAAATGTAATTCTTTTTTGGTTAATTGCTCGATTTTATGGTAAGGAAATATTTGGTCAATTTACATTAGCACAAACATTTGCATCAATATTTATTGTTTTTGCAGATTTTGGTTTCGATATGCTCTTGGCTACAGAAGTCCCCAAAAATAAAAATAATTCAGCCGCGATTTTTAATTCATTCTTCCCGTTAAAACTATTTTTTACAACTTTAGCTTTTTGTGGAATGATTATTATAATTTCATTTAATAATTACAGTTCCGATGTAAAGATTTTAATTTTTATTTTTACTTTTTATGCAATCTTTACAACTATCATGAATTTTCTCTTTGGCTTTTTAAAGGGACATGAAAAATTACAATATGAAGCTAAAGTATCGTTTATAATTAATTTTGGAACTTTAGCAATTTTACTATTCTTTGTAATCAATAAAACTAATATTGTAATTATATCTATAATATTTGCCTCCACACGTTTTTTAGGACTACTATTATCTACTTATTATGCATTGAAGGTACAGCCTTTTATTAGATTTAAATTGAATTTTTCAAACTACTCTAAGGTTTTGAATCAAGTTTTGATTTTTGGATCATTTTTAATTTTTGGAAATTTATATTTCCAGATAGATACAATATTAATTTCCTATTTTAAAGGAGAAGGGGCAGTTGGTATTTATCAAGCTGTATTTAGAATAATTTTACTTCCCTTAATTCTACCCGAAGTTATGATTAATAGTATATTACCGGTGCTTTCTAGGAATTACATCAGTAATAATAAAGAATGGAGTACACTTGGACAAACATTAAACAAATTTCTTATAGTCTTTGGAATTCCTATATTTTTAGCAACTTATTTTTTTGCAGAAGAGATTATCCATTTAATTTATTCAGGTAAAGATTTTGCAATGTCAATACCAATTTTAAGAATATTTTCTTTTATAATCCTTATTCGTTTTTATTCTGAAACATTTGGACTTATGTTAACTACATCGGGCAAACAGAAAAATAGGATGCATATTGTTCTTGTAGCTACAATTATTAATGTCATTCTTAACATAGTCTTAATACCCGAATTTGGTGTTATTGGTGCAGCTTATATTTCTTTGTTTACCAATATATTTGTTATGGTCTCATTCATTTTGCAGAGTCATGAGTTGTTTTTAAAATGGAGAACTAACTTGCTAAATGCTAATTTAATTATTGGAACACTAACAATTGCAGTTTTTTTTTACTTTCTGAGTTTTTCTCCATATTGGTATTTGAGTTTTATGATAGTTTTGGGTTTTCTAGTCTTTTCTTATTATAAAATATTAGACCCTTTAGAGCGCGAATTCTTTTCTATTTTTAATAAAATAAAATTTATTAGTAATTAAATGACACTTACTGCATTCATATTATTAAGCATAGCACTTATTCTGATTGTAGGTTCAGTTGCAATGAAATCGGATCTTTTTTCGCCGGCTAAAATATTTACAATAATTTGGGCAATAACTCTCGGATTAGCGGAACTAAAATTCAGTAGATTGCAGCATGATTGGAATGGATTCGGATGGCTTATGTTGGGGGTTGGTATATTTTCATTTCTCTTGGGATCATTTGTTGTCTATGTGATTAATTACGAAAAGGAAATCAAACCGATAAGTTCAATTCGTTCTTCATTTAAAATTTATCCGATTGATAAGAGTAAATTTCGTTTTATAATTATTGTTATTTTTAGTGTGTATTTTTTATCTCTACTTGGCAATTACTTAATAGAAGGATATTTACCCCTTTTTCATGATAATGCTGCTGAATCAAGAGCTTTTTGGGGAGTATTTGGAATTGGGTTATCGGTCCATGCAGCTACTTCTGTTATTATTCTTGCAGTAGGATTTTTAATAATTGGTAAACTTAAAGGTAAAGAAAAATTTCTAATTATTTTATTAATTATTATATCATTTATTTCATATTTGACACTGCTACAAAGATTTAATCTTATCTTTGCGATTATATCTGCCGGTATTGTTACTTATTACACAAGTAATGCATTTAGAACAAGAAATGTGATATTTTTCTTTTTAATCATATTTGCTTTGATGTATAGTGTCCAATATTTAAGAACAAGTTCTATTGTATCTGCGTATCTATTTAATTTAGCTCAAATGAAAATTGACCCTAAATACGCCGTAATTACTGAACCTTATATGTATTTTGCGATGAATCCTGAGAATTTCGTTAGAGCTGTAAATCGAATTCAAGAGCATACTTTTGGTTACTATTCTTTTAATTTCATTTTATCCATCACTGGAATAAAACGAATGGTTACGGATTATTTTGTTTTTAATAATTTTCCTTTTTTAAATAGCAGCTATAATACTTATTCTGCATTTTGGGATTATTATCGGGATTTCGGAATCTGGGGATTAAGTATTATTCAATTTGTTTTAGGGTTCTTTATATCTACTGTGTATTATAAACTTAGAACAAATCCATCAATTGTAAATTTAATGATCTATGCAATATGTGCATTTGTAATAACAATTTCATTTTTTGTTAATACAATTGGTTTACTACATTTTATTTTTAATTCAACTTTAATAATTGCCTCAGCGAAATATATTGAAAAAACTTTGGTAGAAAAGGTTTAGGTTACTGAATAATCATGAATTACCCACTTACTTACATTATCCTATTGAACTATAATGGTGTATCGGATACTCTTGATTGTCTAGAATCATTAAAGATGATTGATTACCCAAATTTTAAGGTTATGGTAGTTGATAATAATTCTTCAGGGGATGATGTTGAAATTATTAAATCAAAATATAATGATTTTATTTCAGAAATAATTTGCAGTAAACAAAATCTTGGTTTCTCAGGCGGTAATAATCTCGGAATTAATCATGCGATTGCTAATGGGGCTGAATATGTTTTGCTGCTCAATAATGATACAATTGTTGAACGGGAATTTCTTTCAGTAATGATTAAAAAAAGTAATGAATATCCTGATGCCGGGATTATTACTTGTAGGATAAATTATTATGATAAAAAAGATGTAGCGTGGTATAGCGGAGGATATATAAGTAAAATAAAGGCATCTGGTTTCGAACTACATCTTCCGCAAAAAAGCAACGATACATTCTGCACATTTGCATCAGGATGCAATCTTTTGATTAAAAAAGAAGTTATTGAAAAAGCAGGACTATTAGACGAAAAATATTTCCTCTATCTTGAAGATACAGATTATTGCGCAAGAACTTTAAGCGCTGGTTATAAAATATTATTTACGGATAAAACTAAAATATTTCATAAAGTGTGTTCTTCAACAGGTAGAGATTCGAATTCCTTGCCACTTTATTACAGCACAAGAAATCGATTCTATTTTATTAAAAAGAATTATCCTCGATGGCTGCCAATCTCATATTTTTATTTATTTTTAGTCTTATTTATTAAATCAATAACACATTCAAATGGAAAAGAATATTTCCTCATTACTAAAAAAGCGGTTTCGGATTTCTTTTCCGGTAATTTAGGTAAAACAAATTTTTTTGATAGAGGTTAGAAAAATAACATGCGTATAGGAATTGATGGAAGGGTATTAGATAGAAAAATTACGGGTACAGGAAGATATCTAAAAAATCTTCTTTTGGAACTACCTAATAATCATGATGATAAAAATGAATACATTCTTTTTACGAATACAAAACAGAATTTAGATATAAAGTTCTTCAATGTCATAAACGTTAAAGAATCCTTTATCCCCATGAAGCTATATTCACCTATATGGCATAACTATGAGCTTCCGAAGCTATTAAAAGAGTATAAAATTGATGTACTATTTTCTCCCAATATCATTGTCCCATTGGTAGATATCGGTAAAACAAAAATAATTACAGTAGTTCACGATATTATTCCACGGATTTTTCCCGAATATTATCCTTATTTCTATAAAAAATATTTGTCAATATTTCTTCCTCCAACATTGAAAAAGGCAGATATAGTTATTACCGTTTCTGAGCAATCAAAAGAAGATTTAGTAAATTATTATAATGTCCCGGAAGAAAAGCTTAGAGTAGTTTATAATTCTTCAGCCACTATATTTAATTCATCTTCCTCGAAAAAAGAATCACGAAAGATACTAGAAGAAAAGCTTTCAATAAACCAAGAGTATCTCCTGTTTGTTGGTGTAATTGAGAAAAGAAAAAATGTTCTAGGATTAATTAGAATTATGGATCTTATTAAAAAGGCAGGTAGTAAATTTATTTTAGTAACTGTAGGTGAACCCGGATACATTTCAAAAGATTTTTTTGAAGAAATTAATAAACGAAAAGATATAATAAAATATTTTAATTATGTAGATGATGAAACGTTGAAGCTACTTTACTCAAATTCTTTCGCCTTTATCTACCCTTCTTATTATGAAGGGTTTGGCATTCCTCCATTAGAAGCAATGCAATCAGGCATCCCTGTTCTTGCATCGGATAAATCTTCTCTGAAGGAAGTAGTCGGCTCAGGAGGATTAATACACGATCCTGATAATCATACGGCTTTTGCTAATGATATCTTAAAATTGGAGAACGACTCTGATTTTTATAATAATGTAATTGAAAAAGGATTGGAACAAGCAAAAAAATTTGATATAAAAAAGATGACTTCACGATTAGTCAATATTATTAACGAAATACATTTGGATAAGTAAATTAAAGAAATGAAAATTCTTATTGTTATAACAAAAGCTGATATTGGTGGAGCGCAAGTATTCGTATTGAACCTTGCATCAAAATTGAAAGAGCGTGGATTTGATGTCGATGTGGCAGCAGGAACAGGCGATTTTTTATTCGCTGAATTAGAGAAAAAAGGTGTTAATTATTACTACTTAGATGAACTTAAAAGAAATTTTAGCATACTTGATTCACTCTACTTTATTAAAAAATTATATCAAATATTAAAGCACTCGCAATATGATTTAATTCATCTCAATAGCTCGAATACATTGATAAGTGCAATATCGGTTTGGTTTTTAAAAGTAAAACCAAAATTTCTTTTTACGTTTCATGGACTTTCTTTTTTAGATAAAAACTATAGTGCATTTCCCGGATTAAAATGGATCGTTAAAATCTATTTTAAAATATTCTCGATGAATGTTGATGAATGTGTTTTTGTAAGCTCGGGTAATAAAATAGAATCAATTCAATCTAATATTACTGATAAAGGAGTTGTAATTTATAATGGTTTAGATCTAAAAGAAAATGATTTTCTTACAAAAGAAGAAGCTCGCATATTTATTTCTAAGAAATGTAATCATGATCTCAAAAATAATTTTGTAATTGGATCGACTGGAAGATTGGCATATCCAAAGAACTATGCATTTCTAATTAGTAATTTTGATTCGATAAAAAGTAAGTATCCCGGAATTAAATTAGTAATTATTGGCGATGGTCCTGATCTGTCTAAATTAAAAGCATTAGTAAAAAATCATAAATGTGAAAAGGATATATTCTTCGCTGGTGCAATCAAAGAATCGCATAAGTATATTAAAGCTTTTGATATATTCACTCTCCCTTCTCGCTACGAGGGACTTTCTATAAGTTTGATTGAAGCAATCTTTGCAGGTATCCCGATTCTTGCCTCGGATGTTGGTGGAAATGTGGAAGTAGTCGGAGAAAACTGTAATCAACTTTATCAACTAGATGATATTTCTGATTATCTGCAAAAATTGGAGTATATAAAAAATAATTACGATTCTATTAAGAAGAGTAATAATAAAAGAAAAGAACTCTTCTTACTAGATGGAATGGTCGATTCGTACATAAAAGTATATAAGGATTTAGTAGAATCGAAAAAATAACTAAAAATATTTTTTCCTTATCGTTTGGGCAAGGAATTTCGTTAGTTCTAAATTTCGCTGCATTCGTTCTTGCGGCAAGGTATATGAGTGTTCATGATTTCGGAGTCTTCGGTGGATTAGTGGCTATTGTAGGAATCCTTTCTAAGATTATCGATTTCGGACTCGGGCCAATTATTTTCAGAGAATCATCTAAGGATAATTCATCGATTAACCTATTAAATAGTGCGATAACAATTCGTCTCCTCTTATTCGCAGCAGTTATATTGGGGTTCAATCTCTTCGCCTATTTTCTTAATTATACCATTCAAGAATTTGTAATTTCGAATACACTTTTCGTTAGTATAATACTATCTACTCGAATGGCAAATTTCAGAGAACTTCTTGCTACCCCATTCAAAGTAAATCTCAAGATGCATTACCCAATGACATTGACAATATTAGATAATGTACTATTTCTAATAGCCGTTATACTAATGCCTGTTTTCAAAGGCGGAATTTATTATTTCGTTTTTTCTTATGTCTTTTCTACTATTCCCGGATTTATAATTCAGTATGTTTTTCTTTACCGTAAATTTGATTATAAGATAGGCTTTAATTTAGAGAAAGCTGCATGGCTATTAAAAGAAGCATCTCCGTTAGCCGGTTTTATTCTTCTTGTTATAGTTTATCAGCAGTTTGATATTGTATTATTAACTTGGATGAAGGGGGAATATGCAGCCGGAATTTATGC
The DNA here is from genome assembly GCA_001516025.1 of bacterium BRH_c32. Taxonomy (GTDB): domain Bacteria; phylum Bacteroidota; class Ignavibacteria; order Ignavibacteriales; family Melioribacteraceae; genus BRH-c32. The sequence continues at coordinate 76,891 of LOEU01000025.1, forward strand.
TGCTGCAACTCGTCTTAGTATGCCCCTAAATATTATTCCAACGATAATAGTTACTACTGTTTTTCCATTCTTAGTCAAAAATCTTAGCGATAAAAGACGCACTGATGAAATCAATTCTTTGGTTTATAAAGTTTTATTTTTAATTTCATTCGGTTTGGCAATAATTATCTCATTTAAATCACAATCAATTATCACACTCGTTTTTGGAGATAAGTATTTAGAAGCAGCAATTCCAACCTATGCCATTTTCTGGTCTCAAGTTTTTATGTTCTTTAATTTTTTCACTTTAGATTTGCTAACTGCACATAGTAAGCAGTTCTGGAATCTTATCTATTCAATAATTCTTGTCGTTGCTAATACTGCGCTTAATCTTTTATGGATACCTGATTATTCAGCAACCGGTGTGGGATTCTCAAAACTAATAGCCGGTTTTATTGGATTTGTTTTTATGCTTTATGTGCTAAGCAAATATAAGTTCTCTCTTAATTTTATTAATAAAGAATTCTTTGTATGGACTTTCGTAATAGCCGTTGTGGTATTCCTTTTATCGTATCTTCCATTGATTCCATATCTCATCTTATCCTCTTTAATAATTCTCCTGTCGTTAAAATATCTGCGATATTTTGATAATGTAGAATTAAGCGTGATTCTTAGATTAATTAATGGTGAAAAATGGCTGCGTCTATTAAAGAGGTAAAAGTTTCATGCATTATAGTTAATTATAATTGTTTTGAGCTTCTAGATATATGTCTTGATACTCTCAAAAAATTTCATACTGAATTGAATTTTGAAATTATAGTTGTTGATAATGCTTCTACGATAGGTGATCCAAAACTTATTACAGATAGATATGAAAATGTAATTTTAATAAAAAACGAGAGTAACAAAGGTTTTGCTTATGCTAATAATCAAGCCATTAATATTGCCTCCGGTGATTATACATTAATATTGAATAATGACATTGAGTTTAGAAGTAATGTACTTATTCCCTTAATCGAATTATTAGAAAAATGCGGCGGTAAATGTTTTGTGGCTCCTAAATTATTAAATAGCAATGGAAGCAGACAGGAATCAATTGTTGAGTTCCCATCTTTATGGAATGGAATTACAGAGAATTTATTTTTATATAAATTATTTCCTAAGATGAAATTGTTTAATAAATATTATCAAAATTATATAGATGATACTAAGCCGTTTGAAACGGATGTACTTAAAGGTGCTTTAATACTATGTAAAACGGATGACTTAAATGAGTTAAATGGTTTTGATTCACGATTCTTTTTTTATTCGGAAGAGACCGATCTATGTTTTCGGTTTAAAAAAAATGGTGGAAAAATTTGGTTTTATCCGCATGAATCTGTAATCCATCATGGAGGAGCTGCAACAAAATCTATCCCTTGGTTCAATTACAAAAACCAATCGATAGGAAAAATTAAGTACTATCAAAAACATTTTAAAGGTTTAAGTTTTTCGGCTGCAATTATTGTTCATTATATTGGATTATTTCTTCGCGGAATTATTTTTTCATTTACCGGAATTCTTTCTTTAAATAAGAATATTCTGATGAAAGGGTATTACTTTTTTAAACAGATGTTTTTTTATCCTAAGAATGAGTTTAAAAAGATATGAAGATCTTACAAATATCGCCAAAGATACCATTTCCGCCCGATGATGGACATAAAAAATCTATTTTTAGCGTTCTTAAACATTTGGCAATGAGAGGGCATACAATTGATCTACTTGCTTATTCTCACGGAATAAATGATCCCGAGATAATCGGTGAGTTAGAGAAATATTGCAGATTGATTCCTGTTGAATCAGGCACCGAAAATTCATTCACCGGTGCTTTGGCAAATATTTTCGAAAAAGCACCTTATAATTTTTCTAAGTATCGAACTAAAGAATTAGAAGAAAAACTAATTGAATTATTTAGTAAGAGTGAATATGATGTTGTCCATGTAATTAATGCACATCTCGCATGGGTAATTGAAATTGTAAATAAATATTCTAAAGCTAAAACTATTCTCAGAGAAGAAAATTTAGAACTCAATATCATGAAAAGATTTTACGAAAGGCAATCAAATCCTTTGGTAAAACTATATTCTTATTCTCAATATAAAAAGATGAAGAAGTACGAGCCGGAAATCTGCGGAAAATTTGATGCTTGCGTAATGATTAGCGATATTGATAAGGAGCAGTTATTAAAACTTAATTCCAATGCAAATCTATTTTCAGTACATATTGGAATTGAAGAAGAATTGTTTAACTTATCAAAAAATGAAGTTATCCCAAATACTCTGGCAGCAATTGGTTCATTGAATTGGTATCCAAATTTAGATGGTGTAAATTGGTTTATCAATTCTATATTGCCGTTAATTGTAGAAAGAAAAAATGAAGTAAAATTTCATTTATACGGCGGTGGAGATAAAAAGAAACTAATGATTCCCGAATCTGTAAAAAATAATATTATTATAGAAGGTTTTATTGATGATATTTGGGGAAGCGTATTAAATAAATCGCTGGCAATCGTACCTCTTCGGATCGGAAGCGGAATAAGGGTAAAAATTTTGGAGATGTTAGCCGCAGGTGAAAATATTATTTCTACTTCGATCGGTGCCGAAGGGATACCGTTAGAAAAGAACCATCATTTACTTATTGAGGATGAGCCGAGAAAATTTGCCGAAACTATTCTAAAATTTTTGAACGGTGAATATGATGCGGAGAAATTAAGAAGTTACGGACGTGAATTTATTAAACAAAATTATACAGCAGAAAAAACCGCCGAAAAATTTGAAAACATTTATCTATCATTAATAAATAAAAACTAAATTGAAATTAATTCTTGAAATATTATTATATCTTGGTGTCTTCCTGATACTTAATTCATTCGTTTTTTATCCGGTGATTATTTATCTCCTAAGTCTATTTAAATCTAAGGGAGTCCGAACACCTAAATACTATCCGAAGATTTCGATATTAATAGCCGCCTATAATGAAGAAAAAGTAATTTCAGAAAGAATAAAGAATATTGCGGAAATGGATTATGATTTTGATAAAATTGAACTGTTTATTGGGTCGGACTGTTCCACTGATAATACTAATTCAATACTTCAAGAGTATTCTGATAAATTTCCATGGCTAAAAATATTCATTTCAAAAAATAGAATGGGCAAGGCAGGAATATTAAATGAATTAGTCAAATCGGTAAATGGCGAAATACTTTTATTCTCTGATGCCAATACACATTTTAAAAAGGATGTATTGAAAAATATTATTCACGACTTTCAGGATAGAAATGTAGGTGGAGTTTGCGGGCGACTAATTTTAACGGATATTGATGACGTTCGAAAAGGCAGTGTGGAAGAAACAAATTACTGGGCTTATGAAACTTTTATAAAAAAAGCGGAAGGGAAGCTCGGTATCCAGATTTCGGCTAATGGTGGAATCTTTGCGATTAGAAAAGAATTATTTAGAGAGATACCGCTCAAAAATGCTGTAACCGATGATCTATTCATTTCCCTTTCGGTAGTTGCTCAAGGTTATAAATTTACATATAGCGAAAATTCGATTGCATATGAAAATATTGGAAAAGACGTTAGGCAGGAGTTTAATAGGAAGGTCAGATTTTCTGCAACTAATTTTGAGACTCTTGTTTTTCATAAATCTTTGCTAAACGGTAAAAACTTTTTACTTTCGTATGCTTTTTTCTCTCACAAGGTAACAAGATGGATTCTTCCTTTCTTATTAATTTCATTATTCATTTTATCAATAGTAGTTGCACAATTTAATTTATTGGCGCAGCTAATGTTCTTGTTCCAAATAGTTTTTTATATCGCAGGAATAGCGGGATATTTGCTGGCTTTAGAAAAAATAAGAATTCCATTTTTCTCGCTTCCTTATTTTTTTATTGTTGCTAATGTTGCAATATTGCAGGGCTTTATAAAGTTTATGCAAAAGAAGCATTCTGTTATTTGGGAATCGACAGAAAGATAGAATAAAATATAGATAAGGCAATAGATAGTTTTCTTTATTAAATTTATTAGTTAATTATTTCGGGTAAGGTTTGAATAAAAAGATTGAAAAATTTATGGTATTAACGAGCGATTTTTTTGCAATTAATCTCGCTTGGTTAATATTTTTTATTATAAGAGTTGAATCGGGATGGTTTGATCTAATTTCAAAGCCCGATTTTTTGCTCCCGATGCTCGCATTATATATTTTCTGGATGCTATTATTTACTTTTGTCGGGATGTACCGCACATGGTTCGCCGCTTCCAGATTCGATGAACTTTCTACATTATTTAAGTCTTCATTCGTTGGAATATTTATTCTCTTTTTCATGATACTTTATGATGATTATGTAACGGGGATTTCCACATCTCTCCGCTTTTTTATATTCTACTATTGGGGGCTTTTAGTCGTTATTGTAGGTATAGGCAGATTAATTGTTCGCGGTGTCCAAAGGAATCTTTTAATTAAAGGGATTGGAAGAAGGAATGCGGCAATAATCGGGTTTAACGAAAAAGCATTTGAGGTGCATAATTCTATAAACGAACATCGAGCTCTCGGACTTGATATTAAGGCATATATATCGGTCAAGAATGAAAATATCGGTAAGGAATATCTCGGAGTGAAAGTAATAGATAGTATCGAAAATCTTGAATCTCTTATAAATCAATTTTCGATTAGGAATATTATTATTGCTCTTGATAGGAATCATGAAGATGTACTTCTCGAAGTAATATCTAAATGCGAAGGTCGTGATATCGCATTAAAAATTGTTCCTGACTTATACGATATACTAAGCGGGCAGGCTCGCTCTAGCCAAATTTATGGCTTCCCTTTAATGGATATTATGCCTGAGCTAATGCCGGAATGGGAGAAAAAATTAAAAAGAATGATGGATATTGTAATATCTATATTGTTTTTAATTTTCGCTTCACCGATTTTATTAATAACTGCAATCGCTATAAAGCTAGATAGCAAGGGACCTGTTTTTTATAGGCAAGAGAGAATGGGCCAGAATGGAAAATTATTTAAGATCATCAAATTTCGTTCGATGGTTACAGATGCTGAAAAAGGAACCGGTCCCGTTTGGTCCACTAAAAATGATCCTCGTATTACACGTGTGGGTTCTTATGTAAGAAAATTTAGAATAGACGAAATACCTCAGATGCTTAATATTCTAAAAGGAGAAATGAGTTTTGTGGGACCTCGTCCGGAAAGAGAACACTTTGTAAATTTGCTTTCTAAGGAAATTCCACTATATAGAAGAAGATTAAAAGTGAGACCCGGCGTAACAGGATGGGCGCAGGTGAAACATAAATATGATGAGTCGGTAGAAGATGTAAAGAAAAAACTTCAGTTCGATCTTTTTTATATCGAAAATATGAGTTTGCGGATGGACATAAAAATAATTTTTAGAACTGTTTTAGTTGTTGTATTTGGAAAAGGACATTTTGAATAAATATGAAATCGATAGTTTTAATACCTACATATAATGAAATAGATAATATTCAAAAACTAGTACCCTATCTACTTTCTAAATATCCTGAGATAAATATCTTAGTAATTGATGATAATTCACCTGATGGCACTCATAAATGGGTAAAGGATTTCTCGGAGCAAGATTCACGTGTTCATTTAATAAAAAGAGCTGGTAAAATGGGGCTCGGAACAGCATATGTCGAAGGTTATAAATATATGCTTGCGAACGAGTATGATGTAGCGGTTCAAATGGATGCCGATTATTCTCATAATCCAAATGATGTAAAAACATTTTTAGAGTATATAAAAGAGTATGATCTTGTTATAGGCAGCCGTTATATAAAAGGTGTAAACGTAGTCAATTGGCCGATTCGCCGTTTACTTCTTAGCTACTTCGCAAATATGTACACAAGGATTATCACGGGACTTCCAATAATGGACGGCACCGGTGGATTCAAATGTTTCCGGAGCGAAGTTCTTCGTTCAATTAATTTGGATAAGGTAAAATCAAACGGTTATTCATTTCAGATTGAGATGAATTTTATCGCATGGAAAAAGGGTTTTAAAATCTTTGAATTCCCTATTGTTTTTACAGATAGATTCCAAGGGACATCTAAAATGTCTAAAAAAATTGTACATGAAGCAATTTTTATGGTTTGGAAACTTAGATTCAGAAGTTTATTCGGTAAGTTAGACTAATTCTATATGCACGATTTATCAATAATAATCGTCAATTATAACGTTAAAGAATTTTTATTAAATTCTCTCTCCTCAGTATATAAAGCAATAGGAAATATAAACTCCGAAATTATTGTAGTTGATAATGCTTCTGATGATGGAAGTATGGAATTAGTTGAAGAAAAATATCCATCTGTTCTTCAAATCAAGAATAAAAAAAATGTAGGATTTGGATCTGCAAATAATCAAGCCTTAGAAATTGCAAATGGTAAATATATCCTTTTGCTCAATCCTGATACGATAGTACGAGAAGATACATTTGAAAAAATGATTCGGTTTTTTGAAGAAAATCCTGATGCAGGAATGGCAGGATGTAAAGTATTGAACCCCGATGGCTCGCTTCAATTAGCATGCAGACGAGGATTCCCCGGACCTTGGACTTCATTTACTAAAGTTGCCGGATTAAGCACACTTTTCCCAAAGAGCAAAATTTTTGCAAAGTACAACCTGACCTACTTAAACGAAAATGAATCCTATGAAGTCGATGCTGTTAGTGGTGCCTTCATGATGTTGCGGAAAGAAACTTATGATAAAATAGGTGGATTCGATCCTAAGTTTTTTATGTATGGCGAGGATTTGGATTTATGTTATCGCACACAAAATGCCGGATTCAAAGTTTATTATGTTCATGAAACCGAGATAATTCATTACAAGGGGGAGAGCACAAAAAGAAGCAGCATTGATGAAACCAAGATTTTTTATGAAGCTATGCACTTATTCGTAAAAAAACATTTCTCCGCTTCTATTATTGTTGAATCAATACTCCGTTTTGCAATTTTTATAAGGACTTTACTGGCATTTATAAATATCTATAAACTCCCGATTGCCTCGGCAGCAATAGATTTTATATTATTCTCAGGCGCCATATTCACAGCCGAAAAAATTCATGCAGCCGAAAAAATTACTTGGGAGGGCTTCCCTCCCTACGCAGTCCCTTATGTTTATTTTTTACCGGCTCTCTTCCAACTTCTTATATCATCTCTAACTAATTCTTATAAGAAAAATTCATTATCGGTTCTTCGTATAATCCTTTCATTATTATATGGTCTCTTACTTTTATCTTCGCTCACATTTTTCTTTAAGCAGTTTGCATTCAGTAGGGCGGTGATACTTATCACTTATCTATTGGTTCTTGGTGCATTCCCCCTATGGAGAATTTTGGTAAAAGTACTTTTCAGAATTGGATTAGTAAGTGATACAAAAAAAAGAAAAACGCTATTAGTAGGAAATGAAAAGGATCTTATCGGGCTTGCCGGCAAACTTAAGAAAAATATTAATACTTTATATGAAGTTGTGGGTTTTATAAGCAAATCGAGAAAAGATGTCGGTAGAAAAATTTCTTCTTATGAGTATCTCGGAACTTTAGAAAACATAAAAAAAATAATTTCGGAAAAGAAAATTGATTTAGTAATTTTTTCAACCGAGGAAATTTCTTTCACTCAGATGTTTAGCATCGTTTCAGAGTGCGGCGGACTTAAAGTAGATTTTCTTGTATCGGGAAGCGATCTCGATTATGTGGTGGGAAAATCAGCAATTACTATGCTCGATGATATACCGTTATTAAAAATTGAATATAATATCTCCTCGCTTTTTCATGTTTTCTCTAAAAGGATGTTCGATTTGATCGTTGGACTTATAGTTTTACTTTCTATCTATCCTTTTATATATTTATTTTCTCTCTTCGGAAGGAAAAAGGGAAATCTTTATAATTTTATTATTAAAGTTCCCCTTATCGTTACCGGGCAGTACAGTTTTGTAGGTCCTTATTCTAATACTTATTATGATGGTTTATTTGTCGGGAAAAAGGGACTTACAGGGTTTTGGTTTATTGAAAACTTAGATACTAATGATCAAGATGAAACTAGAAAGATCGATATCTATTATGCTAAGAATTATAATATTTGGTTAGATATGGAAATTCTCGGTAAAACAATTTCTAAACTTTTTTTTAGAACGGAGCAATAATGGCAAAAACTATATTGGAATTTGAAAAACCAATTATAGAGCTTGAAAATAAAATCGAAGAGATGCGCAAGTTTGAAGGTACTCTCGATATATCTGATGAAATTAAAAAATTGGAAGAAAAAGTTCTTTTATTAAAAAAGAACATCTACGATAATCTCACAAGATGGCAAAAAGTTCAACTCGCACGTCATCCTGAACGTCCATATACATTGGACTATATTTATATGATGACTCAAGACTTTATGGAGTTGCATGGAGATCGATATTTCAGTGATGATCATGCGATAGTCGGCGGATTTGCAAAACTCGATGAATATAAAGTAATGATGATCGGTCATCAAAAAGGACGTGATACAAAATCGAATTTATATCGAAATTTTGGAATGGCTAATCCGGAAGGATACCGTAAAGCGCTCAGATTAATGAAATTAGCAGAGAAATTTAATAAACCGGTAATCACACTTCTTGATACTCCAGGAGCTTATCCCGGTTTAGAGGCAGAGCAACGCGGGCAAGCAGAAGCCATTGCCCGTAATCTAATTGAGATGTGCGCACTCAAAGTTCCTATTATCGTTGTGATAGTCGGTGAAGGAGCCAGTGGTGGCGCAATCGGAATAGGAATTGGCGACCGAATTCTGATGTTTGAAAATTCATGGTATTCTGTTATTAGTCCGGAATCATGTTCGAGCATCTTATGGAGAAGCTGGGATTATAAAGAACAAGCAGCCGAAGCATTAAAACTTACTGCTCCTGATTTAATAGAGCAGGGTATTATCGATAGAATTATCCCTGAACCATTAGGTGGTGCTCACAAAGACCATATTTTAATGGCGGCTATTTTAAAGGATACGCTAAAACAAGAATTGGCTCAATTAATAAAAATAAAGCCCGATAAATTAATTCAAAATAGATATGAAAAATTTGGAAAGATGGGCGAATTTATAGAATAAGAAATTTTAACCCTCGCAAAATTTTTGAAGGGTCTTCCGGATAATTATGCTAACTCATAAAACATACATTCGCGTTCGATATGCAGATACTGATAAGATGACATTTGTTTATAATGGAAAGTACCTGGAATATTTTGAAGTCGGTAGGACTGAACTTTTAAGAAACGTAGGATTATCCTATGCCGATGTGGAAAAAAATGGGTTCCAATTACCGCTTATAGAAGCAGGACTAAAATATAAAACTCCGGCCACCTATGATGATCTTTTAGAAATTGAAGCTACTGTAACTGAATTATATTCTTCTAAAGTACATATAGAATATGTAATCAAGAAGGAGGGAACTGATACTATAATTTGTGAGGGATTCACTACACATATTTTTATGAGAGCTGAAACGAAAAGAGCGGTTAAGCCACCTCAAATTTATGTGGATGCACTTAAGCCTTATTTTGAACCAATAGTTTAAATGAAAGAAAAAATAAAAGAACTTACCAAAGACACTGCCATTTATGGTATCTCCACCATTGTAGGCAGGTTTATCGGGTTCATAATAGTTCCATTCTATACCCATGTAATAAATACTACCGATTTCGGTATCTACTCCAATATATATGCTTATCTAGCATTTCTTAATATCGTTTATATTTATGGCATTGATGCAGCATTCTTAAAATTCTCATCCATTGCAGTAAACGATTCTGAAAAAAGCCGAGTTTTTTCTACATCCTTTTGGACTGTTTTTGTATCGTCATTATTATTTTCGCTTCTTCTTTATTTCCTAAAGCCATCGGTCTCTATAATAATGGAGCTGCCGGAGAACTACCTTTACCTTTATGATTATCTGATATATATACTGTTTTTCGATACGCTTGCTTTAATTCCATTTGCTTACCTTCGTCTGCAAAGGAAGGCACTAAGTTTCGCCTTAATAAAGTTTATTAATATTATGCTTTTTCTATTGCTGAATATTGTCTTGATAGTCGGATATAAAATGGGAATTGAAGCAATACTGATCTCTAATTTAGTCGCTTCAATCTTTTCTTTTGTCGCTTTGCTTCCTGCTACTACTAAATATCTAAAATTAGTATTTGATAAAATATTATTTAAGAGGATATTGAAATTCGGAATACCTTATTTGCCGGCAAGTATGGGAGCAATGATTGTGCAGGTAATTGATAGACCGTTGGTTTTGGCGATGACCAATTCGGCAACTTTAGGCATCTATCAGGCAAATTATAAGCTTGGTATTTTTATGATGCTTTTTGTTTCAATGTTCCAATATGCTTGGCAGCCCTTCTTCCTTAATAATGCAAAAGAAAAAGAAGCGAAAGAATTATTTTCCAAAATTTTTACATTATTCCTTATTTCTACTTCAATGATTTGGGTAATTCTCACTTTATTTGTAGAAGATTTTGTTAAGTTCCAATTTCTCCCGGGTGTATCGATTTTCGGTACTGCTTATATTTCGGGAGTCGGAATAGTCCCTATTATTTTACTTGGTTATCTATTCCATGGTTTATATATTAATTTTACTGCCGGAATTTATATTGAAGAGAAAACTAAATATTTTCCTTTGGTAACATTAGCAGGTGCTGTTACAAATGTGGTAATTAATCTTTTATTAATTCCTGAAATTGGAATCTATGGAGCGGCGCTCGCCACTCTTGCAAGTTATCTCGTGATGTCGTCCGGATTATTTATTGTCTCCCAAAATTTTTATCATATAGAATACGAATTTAGGAAAATTATTTCGCTATTAATTTTGCTATTTACTTCGATTTTTGTCTATTATCTGCTATTCTTAAATAACCTGCTTACAATTCCGTATAAAATTTTATTTCTTTCAATATTTATGACGATCTTATTTGCTTTGAAGATAATTAATATAAGAGAAGTAAAAATAATCTTAAACCGAATAATTAAGAGAAGATAATTTCTTTTAAAAGAATCAAGCTAGAAAATTAGTTTTTAATTCTTAAATTTGTCTATAAACCAAGCAGACAACTCAATGAAAGAAATTAATATAAAAATATCCAGATGGGATTCCGGATTTGATGATGTGGAATTACCTAAATATGAAACTCATGGAAGCAGCGGATTAGATTTAAGGGCTGCTATAAGCGAAATGAAAATTATTAATGCAGGTAAGTTTGCATTAATCCCCACTAATTTATCAGTAGAGATACCTGAGGGTTACGAAATACAGATTAGACCAAGAAGCGGTCTTGCCGCCAAGCATGGTATTGGTGTTCTCAATTCTCCCGGCACTATCGATTCCGATTATCGAGGAGAGATTAAAATAATTTTATTTAATTTCAGCGATTCAGATTTTGTTATTAACCGAGGAGATAGAATTGCTCAAATGGTTGTTTCAGAAGTTATTAAAGCTAGTTTGATTTTATCGGAAAATCTAAACGAATCGAAAAGAGGTGTAAACGGTTTTGGTCATACAGGAAAGGATTAATTAAGGTTTTTTATGTCAGATTTTGTACATCTTCATAATCATTCACATTATAGTCTTCAGGACGCTGCATGCACAGTAGGAGCTTTGGTCCAAACCGCCAAGGAAATGGATATGCATGCGCTTGCGTTGACTGATCATGGCGTGATGTATGGGGCTTCCGAATTTTATAAATATGCAAAAAAAGCTGGAATTAAACCGATCATCGGTATGGAATCATATATTGTTTTTGATGGGAGCCGTTTCGAGAGAGGATCTGATTCTACTACGGGTAAGAAAAAATCAAAACGTTATAATCATCTTATACTATTAGCTAAAAATAAAATTGGCTATAAAAATTTAATTAAGTTAGCTACTTTGGGGCAGACGGAAGGATTTTACTATAAACCACGAATTGATCTTGAGCTATTAAGAGGAATGAGCGAAGGGCTTATTTGCACTTCTGCGTGTCCTGCTGGTCCTGTTTCATCTCATCTCGTTGCAAATGATTATGCTAAGGCGCGAGAGAATGCAATTATACTTTCCGAAATATTTGGCGATGATTTTTATCTCGAAATTCAAGATCATGGTCTTGAAGTTGAAAAACCCGTTCTCGAAGGAATGCCAAAACTATCGCGTGAATTAGGCATTAAGCTTGTGGCAACAAACGATATCCATTATATAAAACAAGACCACTCGATTGCTCATAATATTTTATTATTACTTGGAGATAAAACCGGAACTGCTGACCATAAAGATTTAAGATATGGTACCGATCAAGTTTATTTTAAGTCTCAAGAGGAGATGAAGAAGCTCTTTAAGAATTATAAAGGTGCTATCGAGAATACATTAGAGATTGAACAGAAGATAAATTTAAGTCTGGATAAAGAAGGTCTTCTCTATCCACAGTTTCCAATCCCTCCCGAATCTAAGGCAAAAAATCTTGAAGAGTATTTAGAAAATTTAGGATGGGAAGGATTAGAAAAAAAATTAAAAAAAATATCTCCTGAAGCCGAAGACCGATTTAAGTTTGAACTCGGCGTAATTAAAGATATGGGTTATGCAGGATATTTTTTAATTGTTCAAGATTTTATTAATGCAGCTAAGTCGAGAGGGATTCCGGTCGGACCGGGTCGAGGAAGCGCTGCGGGTTCGCTGGTTGCATATTCACTCGGGATTACAAATGTTAATCCATTAGATTATGGACTTCTTTTTGAGCGATTCTTAAATCCTGCAAGACAATCAATGCCCGATATTGATGTTGATTTTGCAGACGATCAACGTGAAGAAGCAATCAAATACGTTAAAGAAAAATATGGTGATAATTCTGTATGTCAAATTATTACATTTAATCGTCTTTCTTCTAAAGCAGTTATTAGAGATGTTGCGCGTGTCCTAAAAATACCGATTCCGAAAGTAAATGAAATTACAAAATGGATCCCTTCAAAATTCGGTAAAGTATTTACTATTGATCAAGCACTCGATGAAGTACCTGAATTAGCTTGGCTTAAGAAAACAGATGACCCATTAATGCAGGACTTAATAAAGTATGCACGAATACTTGAGGGAATGAATCGGAACGCTTCAAAGCATGCTGCGGGCGTTGTTATCGCTCCGGGTGAAGTTAGCGACTATGTCCCTCTCGCTATTAATGGAGACGACCAAGCTCTCGTTACTCAATTCAATATGAAAGAACTCGAGGATGCCGGTCTTCTTAAGATGGATTTCTTAGGACTTATTACTTTATCTATAATTAGAGATACTCTTGAGTTAATAAAAAGAACAAGAGGAATTGAAATAGATATTGATGAAATACCTATCGATGATAAAGAAACATATTCGCTTTTCTCAAAGGGACAGACAACAGCAGTTTTTCAGTTTGAAAGTTCCCCGATGCGCGAGCATCTAAAAAAACTAAAACCCACTTCTATTAATGATCTTTCCGCAATGAACGCATTATATCGTCCGGGGCCGATGCAGTTTATTGATGATTTTATTTCGTGTAAAAATGGGAAGAAAAAGATTGCTTATCTTCATCCGATCCTAGAACCGATTCTTAAAGAAACGTATGGTGTAATTGTATATCAGGAACAGGTAATTCAGATCGCCAATAAAGTTGCCGGTATGTCGCTTGCAGATGCGGATTTATTGCGCCGTGCGATGGGCAAAAAAGATCTTAAGGCCATGGCAGAACAAAAAATATTTTTTGTTCAAGGTGCCGAAAAAAATGGTGTATCCAAAAAAATTGCAGAAGAGATTTTTGATGTGATTGATAAGTTTGCTAACTATGGTTTTAATAAAAGCCACTCCGTAGCTTATGCTATGGTAGCTTACCAAACTGCATATTTAAAGACTCACTATTTAGAAGAATTTTTAGCTGCAAACTTATCTAATGAATATGGAAAAGCCGAAAAAGTAACCGGACTTTTAGAGGATTGCCGAAAATTAAAAGTTGATGTACTTCCTCCTAATATTAATAAGCCATCTGTAAAGTTTAATGTGGAATCGGGTAAAGTAATATTCGGAATGTCGGCCATAAAAAATGTAGGAATAAATGCAGTTGAAGAGATAGTAAGAGCAAGGGAAGCTTTAGAAAGAGATTTTACTTCGATATATGATTTTTGTGCGAATGCGGATACGAGGATTGTTAATAAAAGGACACTCGAAGGATTAGTATTAGCCGGAGCTATGGATAGACTTCCGGGAAGCCGTTCTCAAAAATTTAATGCTATTCAAGAAGCTCTCGATTATGGCAATAAACTTCAATCTGCTAAAGATAAACATGTCGATAGTTTGTTCTTTTCTGCTGATGAAGAGATGGAGTTTTTCGAACCTGAACTACCAACTCTTAGAGAATGGGAGCCAAATGAAATTTTATCGAAAGAGAGAGAAGTTCTCGGTTTTTATCTTTCAGATCATCCGCTTCGAAAATATGATGTTGAATATAGATCATTTGCTACGGTTCATCTGGGCGAGGAAGAGACTTATAATTTGAATGATACCGTTAGAATCTGCGGTATCGTTACAGAGATAAAAACTAAAATAGATAAGTCCGGTAATAAGATGGCATTTTTTAAGATGGATGATTTTTCCGGTTCGTGCGAATGCCTAATGTTCGGAAAAGTTTTCCCTAAATATGAAGATGTTATTGTCTCTGAAGCTACTCTTTTAATAGTGGGACGACTCGAAAGTTCAGGTGATGCAATAAAATTGCACGCTGAAGATGCGATTCCATTAGCTGATGTTAAAAATAGATTGACTAAAAAAGTTGCAATTATTTTAGACGAAGATATACATACGCAAGATACGATTGAATCACTAAAAAAATTAATTGAAGATCATACAGGCAATACTCAGCTTTATATCAGAATCATAGAGAAGAAAAAAAATCGTGATTTTTATGTCGATTATAAAATTGAATTAAATGCTGACTTTATTGAATCATTATATCAACTCGTAGGTGAAGGAAACGTAATTTACCTTACCAGCTAACGGATATCGATATCTGCTATTAATTTGATTTGATTTATCATTTTATTAAGTTTACCGACTTAAAATGAAGGGGAAAAAGATGGAAAAGAAGTGGGCATTAATACTTGGTGCATCAAGTGGTTTCGGCGGAGCTGCCGCAGCCGAATTGGCAAAAGCTGGTTATAGTATTTTTGGAATTCATCTCGATAGACAAATTACCATGCCTTCCGTTCACCAAGTAATTAAAAAAATTGAAAAGACTGGACAGCAAGCTGTCTTCTTTAATATAAATGCTGCCGATCCAATTAAAAGAGTTGATGTTCTTGATGAAATCAAAGAACGCTTCGCAGGTAAAGATCATCCGTTAGTTCATGTGCTTGTGCATTCACTTGCTTTCGGTGCGTTGAAACCATACATTGCTAAAAATCCGAATGACTGTATTTCTCAATCCCAAATGGCAATGACTGTCGATGTAATGGCGCATTCATTAGTCTATTGGACTCAGGGTTTAATTCAACACGATCTATTTGCAAAGAACGGAAGAATCTTCGCTCTTACGAGTGCAGGTTCACATACTGTTATACCTAATTACGGAGCAGTTTCTGCTGCTAAGGCAGCTCTCGAAGCTCATATACGTCAGCTATCTGTTGAACTCGGTGCGATGGGTATTACATGTAATTCAATTATGGCAGGAGTTACGGATACACCTGCTGTTAGAAAAATTCCGAATAATGATAAAATGTTAGAATCAGCAAGAATGAAAAATCCGACAGGGAGATTAACAGTTCCCGAAGATGTGGGTAGAGCGATAGCCCTACTTTGTCATGAAAATGCTAATTGGATTTCAGGCAGCGTAATTGGTGTTGATGGCGGTGAATACAGTGTTAATTATATCGGCGATAAAACTAGCCAGTCCATAAAATAATAGAGATAAATTATGCAAGAATTTGCTTTAAATGAAGATCAGGAAATGCTCCGCAGTACGGTTCGCGATTTTGTGAATAGCGAAATTAAACCTATTGCCGCAAAGATTGATGAAGATGAAAAAATTCCAAGAGAATTAATAGATAAAATTGCCGAGATGGGATTTTTGGGAATGACGTTTCCCGAAGAATATGGAGGACTTGGATTTGGTGAAGTTGGATATTGCGTAATGCAGGAAGAGATTGCGCGCGGATGTATATCCACTGCTACATTTATTGGTGCTCATCAATCGATTGGCGCTAATGTAATCTATCTTGGCGGATCAGAGGAACAGAAGAAAAAATATCTTACTCCTTTAGCAAAAGGGGAAAAGATTGCGGCATTTTGTTTGACTGAAGCATCTGCCGGTTCTGATTCTTTTAATGTTAAAACTAAAGCAGTTCTCGATGGAGACGAATGGGTAATAAACGGTGAGAAGCTTTGGATTACAAATGGTGGAATTGCAGATATCGTTTCCGTTTTCGCAAGAACTGAAAAAGGCGTTTCCACTTTCATTGTAGAAACAAATACTCCCGGATATACAGCCGGCCCACCTGAAAAGAAAATGGGAATTAGGGGAAGTGCGACTAATGCGATCACTTTTGATAACGTTAGAATTCCTAAAGAAAATTTGATCGGAGTGGAAGGAAGAGGTTTTCTTCTAGCCATGAAAGCTCTTGACGCAGGAAGACTTGGTCTCGGCGCAGCTTGTCTTGGTGCTTGTAAAGAATTGTTGGAAATGTCAACTGTTTACGCAAAGCAAAGAAAACAGTTCGATCAATCAATAAGTAACTTCCAAGCTATTCAATTTATGCTTGCCGATATGGCATCGATTATTTATCAGATGGAATCTATAATTTATAGAACTGCTGTGGATTATGACTTGAAAAAAAGTATCTCCAAACAATCGGCAATAGTAAAATTAGTAAGTTCAGAAGGTATTGTTAAAGTGGCTGATCTTGCAGTTCAGATTCATGGAGGCATGGGGTATTCTCGTGAATTACCAATTGAGAGAATGTATCGTGATGCAAGAATTAATAAAATTTTTGAAGGTACAAATGAAATACAAAAAGGTATCATTGCACGTGAAGTAATTAAAAAAAATGGCGTGATGTAAATTATTTATAGGAGTTTAAAAAAGATGAAACCATTTACTTTTACAGATAGTAATTTTGATTCAGAGATAGCGGGGACAGATAAACCGGTGATAGTAGATTTTTGGGCAGCTTGGTGCGGTCCATGCAGAGCTATCGCTCCGGTTATTGAAGAATTAGCAACTGAATACGATGGCAAAGTTGTTGTTGGTAAACTTGATGTTGACGAGAATCCAAATATAGCCGTTAAATTTGGAGTGAGAAGTATTCCTACCGTTTTATTTATTAAAAATGGTGAAGTTAAAGACACGATTGTAGGTGCTTTACCAAAATCTGCTTTTGTAGAAAGACTTCAGAAACTACTTTGATTAAGAAAATATTAATTGCCGAAAAGATTCATAAAAACATTGTGGGTCTTTTCGGCTCTAATGATATATCAGTCGATTATCTCCCCGATATTAATAGAAATGAATTACTAAGTGTTATTGGTAATTATAATATATTAATAATAAGAAGCGCTGTTAAGGCAGACGAAGAACTAATAGCACACGGAAAAAATCTTGAGCTAATAGGAAGAGCAGGCACGGGGGTTGATAATATTGATGTGGATGCTGCTAAGAGAAAGGGTATTAAAGTGATGAATACACCGGGGTGCAACACTATATCAGCGGCAGAGCATACTATTTCTCTTCTTCTATCTATGTGCCGACAAATACCTCAAGCTAACTACTCTCTTAAAACGGGAAAGTGGGACAGAAAATCTTTCAACGGAACTGAACTATTCGGAAAAACTTTTGGAATAATCGGACTCGGAAAAATTGGAAGAGAAGTTGCATTTAGAGCAAAATCTTTCGGAATGAATTTAGTCGGGTTCGATCCGGTTATGGCTGATGAAACAGCTTCCGAATTAGGGATCAAATTTTTATCGTTAGAGAAGATATATCCAATTGCAGATTTTATTTCGTTGCATGTTCCGCTAAATGATGAAACAAAAAATTTGTTATCGAAAGATATTTTTTATAAATGTAAAAAGGGTGTAAGGATTGTTAATTGTGCAAGGGGCGGATTAATTAATGAAGCTGATCTTCTTGAAGCGCTTAATGATGGTCAAGTAGCCGGCGCAGCGATTGATGTATTTGAAAACGAACCGGTAACAGACTATACTTTAATAAATCATCCTAATGTTGTTGCCACTCCGCATCTTGGTGCATCAACTAATGAAGCTCAAGAAAAAGTGGCGATTCAGCTTGGCAATCAAATTATAGATTGGATTAATGGTCGAGAGTAATTTCGTTAACCGCTTAAAAGAAAATTATGATACAAAAAAGGGGATTTTAGGTTTAATATTTTTAGTGCAATAATTCGGTACTACCACTTAAATCCTTGACAAAATGTTATCGTTATGTTAAATTTTTGTTGGGATTATCGGGTTTTAGTAAAAATGGGCTTAAAACAAGAAAAATATGTCTTGACTATAAAAAGACTGTATTATATCTTGGATTTGCTATTTCAAGATAATACAACAAGTAGAATACTATGTTTTTATTTAGACTAATGAAGAGATATAAAAGTTCCATATCTCTTTAAAATTTTTTTTACTTTTAATTAAGAATTAACTAAATAAACAAGGGAGGTCCCTATTGAGTAAGTTTTTACAATTTCTACTCGTCAGAAAACCCTTTCTTAAATTCATCAACAAACAAGGAGTGTAATATGCTTCGTAAGATTTTCTACTTTTTACTACTTCTGGTTTTAATACCTTCACTAGTCGAAGCTGGAACGAAGGGTAGAATCAGGGGTAAAGTCGTAGATTTGCAAACAGGTGAACCGTTGATCGGTGCGAACGTGATAGTACTTGGTACTTCCACAGGAGCAGCAACCGATATTAATGGCGAATTCCTTTTGTTAAACTTAGAAGCCGGTACGTATGCAGTTCGTGCCTCGTATCTAGGTTATCAGACAATTACGATTAATAATGTCCGCATTAATGCTGACTTAACAACGTATATCGATTTTGAATTACCGAGTGAGGATATTCAAGTTGGTACTGTTGAAATCGTGGCTCAGAAACCATTGGTTCAAAAGGATAACACTAATGCTGTTCGAATTACGAACAGTGATGATATCGAAGCTTTACCGGTTCGTGGTGTTAATAGCATCATCGGTTTAACGGCCGGTGTAGTTCTCCAGAACGGTAACGTTTATATTCGTGGTGGTCGTTCTGATGAAGTCGGTTACTATCTTGAAGGTGTTTCAATCACCAATCCGGTAGCCGGTGGACGTGCAGTTTCTATTTCTCAAGATGCAGTTGAGGAAATTCAAGTTCAATCCGGTGGTTATACCGCAGAATTCGGTGGTGCTAATGCCGGTATCATTCGTCAAGCTCTTAAATCAGGTGGTACTCAATTAAAAGCTAGTCTTGAATATATTACCGATAACGTCGGTTTCTCAAGCAAAGATAAAGCTTTTGATGGTGAAAAAAGATTAGGTGCTTATTGGTGGGGTTATAATGAAATGAGTGCTGTTCTTTCAGGTCCTCTTTTCGATAATAGATTTAAATTCTTTACAAACTTTAATTATGTTTATACAAAAGACGGCGCAGGTCAAAAACCGGGCGTTAACGTTGGTATTATTGGCGATCCTGTTTCTTTGGATACCATTAATTTTGTATATCCTGCAGGTCCACAAAGAAATGTTGCTGCTAATTCTTATACTTATGTAGCAACTTTAAACATGGATTTCCAACCTGTTATGTTTAGATTATCAGGTACCTATACAGCAGGCAATAGCCAGCAAGGTGGCGGTGGAGTTCAAGGTTTCTTGCAAACTCGTCTTGGAAAAAATGAAAACTCAAATGGTGCTTTCTCTGTTAAAATGACTCATGTACTCAGCCCTTCGATGTATTATGAATTGAATGCCGGATACTACACACAAAAAAGCGAAACATTTGATCAAGCATTAAAAGATAATTATTGGGCTTATGGCGATTCAGTTGCAAACGCTGAAGCCGGTTGGACTATTCCTAGAACTCAACGTGATTATGAAACTGGAAGAATTGGTCGTTATACTACTCCAAGAAGTCTTAACGTAATGGGCTTTACATTCACTCAGGATGGTGCTGTTCCTGTAAACTATTCACAGTTTAGCAGAAGCAGTATGTCATTTGGCGGTGCTTTAACTTTCTTAATTGGCAAAGTACATTCATTCAAAATCGGTGGTGACTACCAACAATATACTCTCAGAACATGGAGTGTTGGCTCACAATCAACTTTTGCAGGTAAAGTAAATCAATTCCAGATTGCTAATCCTAATGCATCTGCTGATCAACTTCAAAATATGAAGAGACAATTATTATTAACCGGTGGTGTTAATAACTATGGTTTTGATGTTTTTGGAAATGAAACAGATGAAGAAGGTTTTTCGGCTCCTCATAAACCTGTATTCGCTTCTGCATTTATTCAAGATAGAATTGAATATGAAGATCTTATCATCAACGCAGGTTTGAGATATGATTATATCGATATTGATAACCTAACTTTCGCTAATCCTGCAAGACCTGATGATGGTATTGATCCTACAACAGGTGAGTTGGATATGAAAGGTTGGTCCAAAGTTCCTACATTCAGTTCTGTTAGTCCTAGAATAGGTTTTTCATTCCCAATTACAGATAAGACTGTATTCCATGCACAGTTTGGTAAATTCATTCAACAGCCACAGCTATCTACCGCTTATCGCGGATATTATAGAATCGGCTTTGAAGTTAAAGGTGGTTTCTTTATTCCTGACGCTGCGGGCAGCAACATCCGTCCGACAAGAACTACTCAGTATGAATTAGGGTTCACTCAACAATTAACCGATTTCATGGCTTTCGATTTAACAGGTTATTATAGAGATATCAAAGATCAGGTAGTTTATACTAATGTTGGTGTTGATAGAAATTCTGCTTTCCAGAATTATAATGCATTAACAAATGGCGATTTCGCTACAACTAAAGGTGTGGAACTATCATTAAATATGAGAAGATATGAAAGAGTTTCTCTAAATGCTTCTCTATCTTTCCAAGATGCAAAAGGTACAGGATCTAATCCTTATTCTTCAACCGGTATCGTTGGTTCTCCGCTTGATGGTGTAACTATATTTAATCCTAAATATATTTCTCCTCTTACTTTCAATAACTCATTGAGAGGAAACATAAACGTTGATTATAGATTTGGAGTCGATGATGGTCCTGCTATATTAAATGAATTTGGTGTTTCAGCTCTTGTTACATTTAATTCAGGTCACCCATTCACTCGTGGTATAGGAAGTCTTCAAGCTGAAACTGATGCTCGTTCAAGACAACCAATTGAAGCTCTTAATGCTTCTATTACACCAAGTGAATTCCAAGTTGATTTAAGAATCGATAAAACTATCCGTCTATTCGATAAATTATCTTTGAATATCTATGTATTCGTAATTAACTTATTCGATACAAAGAACGTAAGAAACGTATTCTTAAGATCAGGTTCACCTGAAGATGACGCTGTAATATCAGATCCTGAATTATCAGCTCAATTATTGTCTTTATATGGCGATAGATATATCGATCTATATAAGGCAATTAATATCGATTATCAGAATGGATATGGTGGAGACGGATCACTTTGGGGTCCTCCGCGTCAAATTCGTTTAGGTTTCAGATTGGAATACTAAAAAGTTTTTGAAAAATTAATTGGAGTTTAAACATGAACAAAAAGGTTTTTAGAATACTGAATATCTTGCTTATTCTAGTGGTGTTCTCCGCCTTATCTATTTACGCTAAGGGTGGTGGTGATAAGAAAACTTCACCATTGCGAAAAGCTAATGGAGAACCTTCTTATACAAGATTCAATATAAATAATATTTCTACATGGATTAAGAATGACGGTGAATCTGATATTAACCAAAATGGTAATTCAGGTCTCGTTTATCCTAAAGGAAGTAATAGAACTGCTGTATTCCAGTCAGGGTTCTTATGGGGTGGTAAAGTTGATGGTCAGATTCGCGTAGGCGGTTCTGTTTATCGTCAAGGTACCGTTCCCGGTAGAGTCGTTAATGGTGCTGCAGTCAATCCAAATGATCCTGATGTTAGAATTTATAGAGTTAGACGTGATTATCTAACCGGTGATCTTTCTCCTGAAGTTGCTGATGGTGATGGCGCTAATCAGGATGAAGTAAAAGCTCAATATGAAAAAGATTGGATGGAATGGCCTGCTTCTCAGGGTGCTCCTTATGAGGATATGGATGCTAATGGATCTTATGATCCTACCGTAGATATCCCAGGTGTTCCCGGTGCTGATCAAACAATCTGGTTTGTTTGTAACGATTTTGATGCTGCTACTACTGACTTTATGTACGGTTCATTACCTATGGGTATTGAAGAGCAAGCAACAATTTGGGGTTACAAAGCTATTGGTGCTTTAGGTAATATGTTCTTTAGAAAATATTTAATTATTAATAAAAATTTACAACAGAAAGCTTTCACAGATATGTATGTATCGATGTGGTCTGATCCTGATATTGGTAATGCAAGTGATGACTTTGCAGGTTGCGATACTACACTTAGTTTAGGTTATTCTTATAATGGTGGCGCTAATGATGCTGTTTATGGAACAACCGTTCCTGCAGCAGGATTTGACTTTTTCCAAGGTCCATTAGTTGCCGGTACTCCTGAAGATACAGCTATTTTTAAAGGTAAATATATGCCGGGAATGAAAAATCTTCCTATGACATCTTTTTACTTCTTTATTAATGGCGATAACGTTTATACAGATCCTGCACAAGGTATTTATGAAACCGGTACTTTAGGTTTCTATAACCTTTTTGAAGGAAAAATCTCAACAACAGGTCAACCATTCGTTAATCCTGTTACTTCAGTGCCTACACCATTCACACTATCCGGTGACCCGGTAACAGGTCAAGGTTGGGTTGATGGTCTTTTACATTCACCCGGCGATCGTCGTATTGGTATGGCTTCAGGTCCTTTCAATATGGCTTATGGCGATACTCAAGAAATCGTTGTTGCTGAAATTCTTGCCGGTGGTACTGCAGGAATTGACCGTTTAACAGCTATCACAGTATTAAAGGATTATGATATAGCAGCACAGTTTGCTTATGATAATTTCTTTAATTTACCAAAAGCTCCACAACAGCCAAAAGTAGTTTATTCCGGTTTAGATAATGAAATTATCTTAAGCTGGGGCGGTGATGCTGATGTTGTTGCTTTAACTGAAGGTTATTCTAAATTGGGATACGAATTTGAAGGTTATAATGTATATCAATTACCAACACGTAATTCATTGCCTTCTCAAGCAAAAAGAGTAGCAACTTTTGACGTGGTTAATGATGTTAAAATTATTATCGATAAAGCATTTGATCCGGTTGCCGGCGTTCCGGTAGATCAAGTTGTTGCTATGGGTAGTGATTCAGGCATTAAACGTTATGTTGATATTAAAACAGATGCTTTCAAAAGTAATCTTCCATTCAATAATGGACAGAAATATTATTTTGCAGTAACATCTTATGCATATAATCCGGATCCTCCTTTTGGTACAAAGATTCTTGAAAACCAGATGGAAATATTTGAAGTGATTCCTAAATCACCAAATCCGGGTGTTCGCTTTGAAACAGAACCGGGTGCTGTTGTTGCAGTTACTCACTCAGCCGGTCCTAGCCAGGGTGTTGCTGAAGTAAAAGTTGTTGATCCTTCTTTGGTTACCGGAAATAAGTATAAAATAACTTTCCAAGAAGATGATCATGCACATGTAACATATACTATTACAAACGTTACAACCGGTAAAGTTAAAGCAGCTGGCATAGAACAAAACCTAGCAGATGCTTCTCCATTAGTTGACGGTGTTCAAGTATTGGTTAATGGTCCTGAACCGGGTATTATTGATATAAAGGAATTAGAAGGCGATGTTGTTAAAGATGCAAGAGTAGGTATAACACCTGCCGGTGCAAGCTTAGGTCCAAATGGTTATATCTTGAGTAATAGAGCAGGTGATGTCAACTTACCAAGGTCTGCTTTTGATTATGATAGATTTGACTACTGGGGTGCTGATGATGTAATTATCGATTTCAGCCAAAAATCTTTAGCTTATAGTTATATAAATGAAGATATTTATAAGAGTACTGCAACCGGTGAAGTTCAGTACCTTCCGTTTGCAATATATCGTATTATGTTCCCTACAATGCAAAAAATCAGATTATTCGTCGGTTTCCAAGATGCTGATGGTGACAAAGTATGGTCAATCGATCCTGCAGGAACACGTGATGTAAACTGGCATAAACCAAACTACGAATATATATTCGCATGGCAAGGTTATGATGCTGCAGGTAAAGAAATCAGTTATGATCCTGCAAAAGAAGCTCAGTATTTAGCTGATAACGATCTTTTTGTCTCAGCTAATATTACATGGGGTGCTTCTACAGGTGAATTTACTTATCCTTATTTAACAAATACTTTATTTGTTATGTACACTGCAACCGCTAAATTACCGGATGCAAATAGACAAATTAGATTCTATACAACTAAACCAAATTCTCCTGCTGACGTATTTGAATTTACAGCTCCTTCTGTAGTAGTAGATCCTAACTTAGCTAAAGAAGACGTTGAGAAAATTAACGTATTCCCAAATCCTTACTATGGTATCAACTCACAGGAACTCAACAAATACCAGAGATTCGTTACATTCAATCATTTACCTTCTAAGGCTACACTTCGTATATTCAACTTAGCAGGTCAATTGGTTAGAACTATCGAGAAAGCTGATCCTAACAGTCAATTTGAAAGATGGACTTTGACAAATGAATCAGACCTACCCGTAGCAAGCGGTCTTTATATAGTACATGTTGATATGCCTGATCTCGGAACTACCAAGGTATTGAAAGTAGCTATTATTCAAGAACAACAGATTCTGGATAGATTCTAAAAATTGAGGGAGACTAAAAAAATGAAGAAAATAAAATTAATCAACTATCTTCTCATCTTAACGGTGTTTGCCTCCAGTTCGATTTTTGCTGGTGGTGGTAACCGTAATGGTACTGCAGGTGCTACTCAGTTATTGATACCTGTTGGTGCAAGAGGAGTCGCTATGAGCGGTGCTTCGCTTGTAGGTGCCAAAGGACTAGAAGCTTTGTATTGGAATCCGGCTAACTTAGTTAGATCTGAAACTAATACTAGTGTTCTTTTCTCACAGATGAATTACATTGCCGATATCGGCGTTACTTATGGTGCAGTTTCTGCTAATATCGAAGGTTTTGGTGCTTTAGCTTTCAGTATCAAATCTCTTGATATTGGTGATATTCCTATTACTACCAATACTAATCCTGATGGTACAGGTCAGAATTTTACACCTAGCTTTGTTACTGTTGGTGTTACTTATTCAAGAATGCTTTCTGATAGAATCTCTTTCGGTGTTACAGGTAACTTTATCTCTGAAAGATTAGATCTAGTAAGCACTTCAGGTATTGCATTTAACGTTGGTATCGCTTATCAGAACTTAGCTAACGTTAATGGTCTTAGCTTTGCAGTTGTTATTAAAAACTTAGGTCCTCAAATGAAATATGATGGATCAGGTCTTAATATCAATGCAGTTGCTCCTGACCTTACAAGACCACAGCAGCTTTATAAAATTGATGCAGCTCCTTTTGAATTGCCATCAACTTTGGAACTCGGCTTTGGTTATGAATATGCTCTTAACGAAGTTAATAGCGTTCAATTAAATGGTGTTTTCCAAAACAGTAACTTCTATGGTGATGAATATAAACTCGGTGCTGAATATTCATACGATAACTTATTCTTCGTTCGCGGCGGTTACATGTTACTTCCTGAATTAGATAAAGAAGCTAATATCTATGGTCTTACCGCAGGTGTTGGTCTTAATTATAATTTAGGCGGCGTTGGATTTAAGTTTGACTATGCTTTCAGACAAACTGACATCTTTGATGATAACCATGTATTTACAGTTCAACTCGGATTCTAATTCTTTACTGTGATATATGTATTGTTTTTGCAAAGCCCTCCATTAAAAGAGGGCTTTGCTTTTTTAAAAAATGTAAAATTTTTTGCATTGTATTTCTATTCGTGTTTATTTAATTATAAAACAGTATTTTAAACTATATTTTTTAAGGGATTATTATGAGAAAACAAATACTCGTTTTATTGCTTCTTTTTACATCTTCGCTAAGTTTTGCCCAAACTGAACTTCAGTTTGAATTTGATTTCGCACGCTTCAAGTATGATAATCAAACAACATACTTAGAATTTTATTATGAGCTTTCTCCTCGTTATATGAAAATTCAGAAAACTGAATCAGGATTCATGTACGAAGCAATCGTCCATGTAGAATTAAAAAATGAAGACACTCAAGAATTTATTATTAATCGAGATTGGAAAATCCAAAGTGCTCTTATGGATACTTCTACCGTGAGCTTAAGTAAGAGTTTACTTGGATCATTTGGTATTGGTGTAAAACCGGGCAATTATTCAATTTTAGTTAATGCTTATGACTCCAATAACAAATATCTTTCTAAATCAATCAGCGAAAATGTCAAAATAGATGAATATTTTGCTGATAAATTTGGAATTAGTGATATTCAAATCGCTACCAATATTAAACATGATGGAGTTGATACTTTATCAATATTTTATAAAAATACTTTGGAAGTATTCCCAAATCCAAGTATGCTTTTTTCTAATCTTTCTCCGGTTCTTTTTTATTATACTGAATTATATAATCTAAACCTTTCTGACGGCACAAAAGATTTTACTTTAGAAAAAACTTTGTATAATAGTCGAGGTTTATCTGTATATCGTACCAAAAAACCGATTAAACAAAGTCCAAATGCAGTAGTCGATTATGGTGTGATTAATTTATCACGATATCCTACTGATTCCTATAATTTAATATTGACCTTGGTTGATCCGATTGAAAACCAAGCTTATGCTTCATCAAAGCGTTTTTATCTTTATAATCCCGGTGTTATTGATTCTAGTGAATTAAAATTTAAGGAACTTGGATATATGGGAACAGAGTTCGGTGTATTCTCAACCGAAGATTGTGATAAAATGTTTAAGGAAATAAAATATATAGCAACAAAAGCAGAAATAGATAAATACGCCAAAACAGATTCACTTAGCAGCAAAAGAGAATTTTTATATAATTTTTGGGCAAATAGAGACCCTGACCCTGCCACTGCCGCTAATGATTTCAAAGATAGTTATATGAAGCGTGTGGATTATGTAAATAGAACTTTCCCGGTTGCTAATAGAGAAGGCTACCAGACCGATAGAGGAAGAGTATATTTAATTTATGGCGAGCCGGATCAGAGGGACTTTTTCTCAAGCGAAAGTAGCACTAAACCGTACGAAGTATGGTTCTATAACTCAATTGAAAATGGTGTTCATTTCTATTTCGGCGATGTAACAGGTTTCGGAAATTTCGAACTTCTTCATTCTACAAAGAGAGGGGAAGTACGGGATGATACTTGGCAGAGAAGACTTGGTACATATTAATCAAAATTGAAAAACCTAGTTGAATATATATTATTCCGAGCAATTGGAATTATAATTAGAATTATCGGATTGAAAGGGACGCGGGCATTTGGAAAAATGCTCGCTCTTTTTTTATTCTATATCGTCCCAATTCGAAAGGCAGTAGTAATTAATAATCTTAAAATTGCATTCCCCGAAAAAAACGATTTCGACATTTATAGGATTGCTAAACTTAATTATATCAGCTTCGCAACGACCTTTGCCGAGCTACTTTATGTGCCATCATTGACGAAAGAAAGAGTATTAAAAATAAATTCTATTGATAATGTGGAATCACTTATTGCAACTATGGAGCAATCTAAGCGAACGATTATAATGACCGCACATTTTGGCAATTGGGAGATTGGATCGCTTTTAATTAGTTCTTTGCTAAATAAAAACATTGCCGTAATGGTTAAACCTCAAAGAAATAATTATGTAAATGATTATGTAAATAGATTAAGAGAAAATTTTGGTAATACTACCATACCAACAGGATTGGGAATAAAAGAGATTTATAAAATTCTCCTTACTGGGGGAATTATTGGAGCAGTTGCAGACCAAAGGGGGCACCCGGACGGATTGAGAATCAATTTTTTTAACCGATCCACATCAATATTCACCGGAGCATTTACTATGGCAGTTAAATCCAATGCTCTAATTCTTTTTGCTCTTTTAATAAGAAAACCGGATGGTAATTACCGCCTGGTACATCATGTTATAAATTATGAAACAACTAATAATAACCTTGAAGAAAATGTTGCAATCGTATCACGAAAATATTTTGAGCTATTAGAGCATTATGTTAGACAAAATCCGGAACAATGGTTTTGGATGCATAAGATCTGGAAATATTAGAATATGAAAATCCTTGTGATTCAAACTGCATTTCTCGGCGATGCAATACTTACTCTTCCTTTAATTCAAAAACTGCATTCAAAATATCCCGAAAGTAAAATATCGGTAATTGCTATTCCTGCTTCAAAAGAGATATTTAATGCCTCAGAATATGTTCATAATACAATTGTATATGATAAAAAAGGGAAGGATAAATCATTAAAATCTTTTTTTCGACTCCTTATAAAAATTCGCAAAGAAAAATTCGATAAAATCTATTCTCCGCATCGGTCATTTAGAAGTTCACTAATAGTTGCTTTAAGTGGAACCAAAGAAACATTTGGTTTTAATACTTCATCAATGAGTGTTATCTATAAAAATATCGTTGAGTATAAAAAAGAGATCCATGAAGTTGCCCGAAATCTATTTCTCGGTGGATTTGATATTAGCGGAGATAATTGGAAAATATTTCCTGATATAAAAATTTCTCCCGAAACAAATAAGAAAATAGAGAACGAAATTAAGAGAAACTTCAGAAATGAATTTATTACGATAGCAATAGGTTCAGTCTGGGCTACTAAAAAATATCCGATTGAGTATTTTTCAGAACTCGCTAAATATTTTATTTCAATTGGCTATGAGGTTGCATTGATTGGAGGTAAAGAAGACGTAAATGAGTCAGAAACGCTTTCAAATTCATTGGGCACTAACATTGTCTCTTTCGCAGGAAAACTCTCTCTAATCGAATCTATTACGCTTATAAACCGAAGTAAACTCTTGATCTGTAACGACAGTGCGCCTACGCATCTTGGTATGGCTACATTTAAACGTCCACCTTTGATTCCTCTAACAGAACCCGTAATCACTAAGCATCTTGGTTTGGCAACTTCCACTCCGGTAATAACATTATATTGCTCGACATTAAAAGAATTTGGATTCTATCCTTACGCAGATAATAATCTGATTTTAAGCTATGATAATTTGGATTGTAAGCCGTGCGGAATTCATGGAAGAACAAAATGTCCGCTCAATCATTTTAATTGTGGATATAAACTAACGCCTCAATTTGTAATAGATATGATTAATACTAATATTCTAAATAAGAAATTGAATTGATTTATCCTTATATTTCGCTAAATAATTTAAGAATATGAACTGGTTTAGTCTAAAAGATATTAAAGAATCGTCGATATTAGTAACCCCTAATTTCCCATCGACAACTACGAAACGATTCAAGTTTACAATTCTCGCACTAGCGGGCTATGTTACTATTGCCATTTTTTTAATTGGGTTGCTTACGATTTTGTTCTTGGCAATCACTCCATTAGGAAGTGCACTCACATTTTTAGAAACAACTGAAATAAAACAACAGAAAAAAGAGATTCAACAACTTGAGAAGCAAGTATTAATTCTTTCCGAACAAGTTGAATCTATTTCATCAGTAAATAAACGATTGAAGATGGCAATGATGCTTGCCGGTTCAGATAAGATCGATACCTCATCGGTGCTATATGATTCATTAAAGCAATTCAAAAAGCCGGGGATGAAAATCACTAATAATATTTATTCTGTATTTATTGATTTACTAAATAAATTCACGGTAAATGAAGATTCATTGAAAATATTATATTTTTTAAAACCGATAAATGGAGTTGTAACGCAAAAATTTAATCCATTGAATAATCATCTCGGAATCGATTACGGAGCAAAAATTGGAACTCCGGTTTATGCTTCGCTATCCGGTATTGTAATTCATTCCGGTTATTCGATTGAATATGGATATTCATTGATTATCCAAAGCGGTAATTATCTTGCAATGTATAAACATTGCAGTGAGTTAATAAAAAAAGAAAGGGAATTTGTCAGGCAGGGTGAGCTAATCGCATTGAGCGGTAATTCAGGAAGCAACACATCCGGTCCTCACCTCCATTTTGAAGTGTGGGAAAATGGTAAAGCAATTAATCCCGATCTGCTTCTTACAAAATAGGGGAATGTATGATAAGTAAAAAAGAATCTTCTTCAGCAGATGAAGTGAGTATTTTAAGCAATGGCGTTACTATTGACGGCAATATTACAAGTAAAAGTAATATCAGGATTGATGGTATAATTAATGGCAACGTCAATGTTAATGGTAATCTAACTCTTGGCGATAGTTCTTATATTAAGGGTAATGTTAATGCACGCATAGTAACATTAAGCGGAAAAATTGAAGGAACGGTTAATTCAACTGAGAAAATTAAATTAGAATCTCGTTCGGAATTAATCGGTGATTTAATTACAAAAGTATTGATAGTCGAAGAAGGTGCTAAATTCAATGGCAGCAGTTCGATGAGCAAGCAGGAAGCATAATAAAAATAGTGGTTCAGAAAAAATTTAAAAGTGTCGCTGAAAGTATGCATCAAGCAGGTCCTTATCTTGGACTTGGAACTCAACTGGCGGCTACTATTGTGGCAATGTTTTTTCTTGGAAGGTGGTTAGATGAACAGTTTAATACATTTCCAATATTGATTTTGATTTTCACATTTGCAGGCGCTGCCGCAGGTTTATATAATTTTATTAAAACTGTTCTTGAATTAAACGAGAAAAGAAAAAAAGGGAAGTGATTTGTACGAATTCGGAGAAAATGTTGGATTATGGTCTGTTTTTATAGCAATTTGTTTGAATTTGCTCAATTTTGGGATTTTTTTATTTTTTTCTCGTGGTCTAAAAGAAAAATCGAATAAATCTTTTATTACTTCAGCATTGGGTGGTATTGGTTTCAGGATGTTATTTATTTTACTATCTTTCTTTATTGTACTAAAATTCTTGAAAATTGACAAATATTCGTTTATTTTTACATTCTTTGTAATTTATATTTTCTTTTTAGTTATTGAAATAATGTTATTACGGAACATAGGGAAAAAACCAAAATAAGTGACAACTTTAGATACTTTACATACTGCTGCCGATAGCTTAAAAACTGCTATTGCAACAAAGACTCAGGATACCGGTTGGATAATGCATCATATTCTCGATTCGAGAGAATTAGATTTTCCTCCTTTCGGAGTAATTCATTTACCTGAAATTCATTTATTCGGTATTGACCTTTCTATTACGAAGCATCTCGTTTTTATCTGGCTTGCTGTTATTATTTTGAGTTTTGTTTTAATTAGAGCAGCAAAGTCATACAAAAAATCACGAATACCTAAAGGATTCAATAATGTTCTTGAAGTGCTAATAGTTTTTGTCAGAGATGAAATTGCAGCACCTACAATCGGAAAAGGTTTTGAAAGATTTTTACCATATTTGCTTACTGTATTCTTTTTTATTCTTACGGCAAATTTTATCGGCTTAGTGCCTTATTCTTCCACCTCTACAAGTAATATATCAGTTACTGCCGCTCTTGCTTTAATTTCATTCGCGGTTATACAGATAGGGGGGATGATGAAGAATGGAGTATTTGGTTATTTTAGAGGTCTAATACCTCATGGAATCCCGTCATGGCTTCTTCCTATTATGATTGTCGTGGAGCTTTTAGGTTTATTTACAAAACCATTTGCATTAGCCATTCGTCTTTTCGCAAATATGACGGCCGGACATATTGTAATTATGGCACTTATTGGATTGATATTTATTCTAAGGACTTATTTTGTAGTTCCTGTCTCAATATCATTCGCACTCTTTATTTATTTATTGGAAATTTTGGTAGCATTAATACAAGCATATATTTTTACAATGCTCTCCTCATTATTTATTGGGATGGCAGTACATCAGGAACATTAGAATAAACAAAAACAAATTAGTTATAAAAGGAGGAATTAAATGGAATACGCATATTTAGCAGCCGGATTTAGCGCAGCTTTAACAGTTATTGGCGGTGCCTTTGGTATTGGTAAATTAGCAAGTGCTGCAATGGAAGCAAGCGGTCGTCAGCCTGAAGCTGCCGGTGATATTAGAACTTCTATGATTATTGCTGCTGCCCTTATTGAAGGTATTTCTTTATTTGCATTAGTTATTTGTATTCTTTTAGCTCTTAAATAAGAGTTATAGAATTTAATCCAATTTAAGGAAGAAAATGTTATTATCTAAGGTTGTTGCAATTATTGCGCTTTCAGGTGGAGAAGCCGGCGGAAGTCCGCTCGATGTTAATCCCGGTCTTATTCTTTGGACTATCATTACTTTTATTTTGCTGATGGTTATATTGAAAAAAGCGGCTTGGAAACCGATTCTTAATTCACTTTCCGAAAGAGAACTTTTTATTAAAGATTCCCTAGAGAAAGCCGAGAAAGCGCGTCTTGATGCCGAAAAATTAATTCAAGATAACAAATCTGCCATGGTTAAAGCTGAACAGGAAGCTCAACTTCTAATTGAACAAACTCGTGAGTATTCTGAAAAGCTTAAATCTCAAATGCTCGATGAAAGCAAAGCTCAATCTGCTAAAATGATTGATGATGCCAAAGCAGAAATCGAAAGAAAAAATCAGGAAGCTTTTGTTAAGCTTAAAAATCAAGTGGCTGAAATTGCTGTTGATGCAGCTGAAAAAATTATTCGTTCTAACTTAGATAAAGAAAAACAAGTTGGTATTGTTAACAAGTATTTAGATGAACTTCAGAAAAATTAATTATGGGAAATTTTAGAGTTGCTTCAAGATATGCTAAATCACTAATTCGTCTTTCCGAAGAAAAGGATATTTTTAATTCTGTTGCGGAAAGTGCGGACTTGGTATTTAATACCCTAAAAAATTCTAAGGAACTTCGAGCTGTTTTAAGAAATCCTGTCGTTAAACAGGAGATTAAGAAAGAAGTGCTTAAAGAAATTTTTTCGGGAAAAGTTACTTCTGAAGTTGATACCTTTTTTAATTTAGTAATAGAACATAATCGCGAAGATATTCTTTTTGAAATTATTACACGATTCATTGATCTTAAAAATGAAAAATTAGGTATTGTAAATGCAGTTGTAAAATCGGCAATTGATTTAGATGATGAATCAAAAGCGAGAATTTTAAAGGAGCTTGAAGATTTTACAAAGAAAAAAGTGATTATCACTTTTAAAGTAGATAGCAGTTTAATTGGCGGTTTTATGGTCCTGATCAATGATCAAGTGATTGATTCGAGTATCAAAAATCAATTAAAACTTCTAAAGAAAAAATTAGTGTCAGAAACTATTCTAAACAATTAGACGAAAAATTAGGAAAAAGAAAATGGCTGAAGTAAGACCCGACGAGGTGTCTCGAATATTAAAGAAGCAATTAGCAGGATTTGAAAGCGAATCTGAAATTTATGATGTAGGCACTGTTTTACAGGTCGGTGATGGTATTGCTAGAGTTTATGGACTATCGCAAGTGATGGCAAGTGAGCTTGTTGAATTCCCGCATGGAATTATGGGAATGGTTCTTAATCTTGAAGAAGATAGTGTTGGCTGCGTGCTCTTTGGTGAAGGCAGTTTAATTAAAGAAGGCGACGAAGTAAGAAGAACAAAACGAGTAGCTTCTTTCCCCGTAGGTGAAAAATTACTTGGCAGAGTTGTAGATCCATTGGGTGAGCCACTTGATGGAAAAGGTCCTGTCCAATCGGAATTTTTCTCGCCAATTGAAAGAAAAGCACTTGGTGTAATTCAGCGTCAACCGGTTAAAGAAGCTCTTCAAACAGGCATAGTAGCCGTTGATGCAATGATTCCAATCGGTCGTGGCCAAAGGGAATTAATTATCGGAGATAGACAAACGGGTAAAACTGCTGTTGCTATCGATGCGATTATTAATCAAAAACATACACATACCGAAGAAGCTAAAAGATTAGGTATTAATCCGGTATATTGTATCTATGTAGCAATAGGTCAGAAAGCATCAACCGTTGCGCAGGTAGTCGGAAAACTTCAAGAGCTTGGAGCAATGGAATATACCACTGTAATATCAGCCGCTGCATCCACTCCTGCACCACTTCAGTTTATAGCACCATATTCGGGTTCTACAATGGGTGAATACTTCAGAGATTCAGGAAGACACGCTCTGGTTGTTTATGATGATCTTTCAAAACAAGCAGTAGCATATAGAGAATTATCTTTATTATTAAGAAGACCTCCGGGACGTGAAGCATATCCGGGAGACGTTTTCTATCTCCATTCAAGATTATTAGAGAGAGCTTCGAAGCTTAGCGATGATCTTGGCGGTGGTAGTCTTACAGCACTTCCTATTATTGAAACTCAGCAGGGAGACGTTTCTGCTTATATCCCTACAAACGTTATCTCTATTACTGACGGTCAGATTTATCTCGAACCGAATTTATTTAACTCGGGCGTAAGACCGGCTATTAACGTTGGAATTTCGGTTTCACGTGTGGGTGGTAATGCTCAGATTAAAGCTATGAGAAAAGTAGCAGGAACTCTTAAATTAGATCTGGCTCAATATAGAGAGTTAGAAGCATTCTCAAAATTTGGTTCTGATTTAGATAAAGCTACAACTAGAACACTCGCTAAAGGGGCTCGTCTTGTGGAATTACTCAAGCAAGCACAGTATGCTCCGCTTCCAATTGAAAAACAGGTCGTGAGCGTTTATCTCGGTACTAATAATTATTTTGAAAATGTTCCGATTAAAAGTTTGAAAAAATTTGAAAACGAATTTCTCGAATATGTTGAATTAAGATATCCTCAAATTTTTGAATCTATTCGTTCAGAAAAAGTATTAACTGAACCAACATTAGAAAATATTAAAAAAGCATTTTCGGAATTTTCCGAAAAATTTAATGCAGCTTAAAAGGTAAACTTTATTTCATATGGCAACATTACGGGACATAAAAGGTAGAATAGGCGGAATTAAAAGTACGCAGCAAATAACAAAAGCTATGAAAATGGTTGCTGCTGCGCGCTTGAGAAGAGCGCAAGAAAATGCTCTTAATGCACGTCCTTATTCTAAAAAGATTACCGAACTCCTTAATAATTTATTAAGTGTAGAAAAAAATATTGAAAGTGATTTGATTCAGGAAAGAGAAATCAAGAATATTGCTGTTGTCGTTGTTACTTCTGATCGTGGTCTTTGCGGTGGTTTTAATATGAATATTATTAGAACTGTCGAAGAATTATTAAAAGGGGAATATTCGAATTACGTTGCAGGAGACAATTTACAGCTTTATTGCATCGGGAAAAAAGGTGCTGATTATTTCTCTAAACGTTTTAATAATGTACCCGGAAATTATTCGGGTATTTTCTCTCATCTCAAGTTTGATTTTGCTGCTAAATTAATTGCTGATTTAAAATTCAAATTCCTAAATCATGAGATCGATAGACTTGTTGTTGTTTATAATGAATTTAAATCGGTAGTTACACAGAATGTGCGTATTGAGCAGCTCTTACCTATAAAACCGGAAATTACAACCGAAGATAATAAGTTAGATAACGTTGAATATATTTACGAGCCGGATAAGTCAGCAATTATTAATTCTTTATTGCCAAAATATTTGAATACTCAAATGTGGAAAATATTACTAGAATCTTATACCGCAGAATTAGGTGCCAGAATGACAGCAATGGATATGGCTACTGAAAATGCTAAAGAATTAATTAAGTCGCTTCAATTGACTTATAACAAAATTAGACAGGCATCAATTACAACGGAGATTATTGAGATTGTTTCGGGTGCTAATTCCTTAAAAGAAAGTTAAGATTTGAATTTGAATTTTTTTCAAATTTTGTTATCTTAAGGTTTGCGTGATTTATGCTTGATGACATTACCTTAAAATTTGAACGAGTTCTTAAAAAAGTAACCGGTCAAGGTAAACTTTCCGAGAGTAATATCTCAGATAGTTTAAGAGAAATCCGTATTGCTTTACTTGATGCTGACGTTAATTATAAAGTTGCTAAGCAATTTATTGATGATGTAAAAGTAAAAGCACTTGGACAAGAAGTATTAACTTCTATTACTCCCGGTCAATTAATCACAAAAATAATTTATGATGAATTGACTCAACTGATGGGAGGAAAGGGAACAGAGATTTCTCTTAATCCAAGCGGTGTAACGGTTATTCTTATTGTCGGACTTCAAGGTTCCGGTAAAACAACTTTTAGCGGAAAATTAGCAAAGTTTCTTACTGAACGAAAAAGAAATGTTCTTTTAACTGCTGCTGATATTTATAGACCTGCTGCTATTGAGCAATTGAAGATTCTGGGAAGTCAAATTAAAATCCCTGTGTTTTCAATTGACGGTGAAAAAAACGCCGTAAAGATAGCAGAAGAATCAATTAAATATGCTAAAGAAAATAATCTTAATACGGTAATTATTGATACAGCCGGTCGTCTTCATGTGGACGAAGAGATGATGAATGAAGTGGCTGCTATTAAAAAAGCAGTTAATCCATCAGAGACGTTATTCGTAGTTGATTCGATGACAGGCCAAGATGCAGTAAATTCGGCAAAGGCATTTAATGATAAACTCGAATTTAACGGCATTGTTCTTACAAAGCTTGATGGTGATTCAAGAGGCGGATGCGCTCTCTCGATTAGAGCAGTGGTTGAGAAGCCGGTTAAGTTTATTAGCTTAGGAGAAAAACTCGATTCGATTGAGATTTTTTATCCCGAGCGTCTTGCTTCGAGAATTTTAGGTAGAGGTGATGTTGTTTCCCTTGTTGAAAAAGCTCAAAAGGAATTCGATGAAAAAGATGCCGAAGATTTAGAAAAGAAAATTCTCACTAATAAATTTGATTTTGATGATTTTCTTAAGCAGATTAAGATGATTAAAAAAATGGGTTCATTGAAATCCATTTTAGGAATGATTCCCGGTCTCTCGTCATCGGTTAAAAATGCAGATGTCGATGATAATCAGCTTGTTAAGGTTGAAGCTATTGTTCAATCGATGACTAGAAAAGAGAGAACGAATCCGAAAATATTAAACGGAAGCCGCAGAAAAAGAATTGCTATTGGAAGCGGAACTTCTATTCAGGATGTAAATAGATTAATAAAGCAATTTGCCGACATGCAAAAAATGATGAAGATGCTAAATTCAAAAGGCGGAAAATCAATGCTTGGCAATTTGAAAAATTTTAGAGTAAATTAAGAATTAAATTATAATTAGGAGGTATATTAAACTTGGCTGTTAGACTAAGACTAAAAAGGATGGGAAAGAAAAAGCAACCGGTATATAAATTGGTTGCAGCAGATGCAAGATCACCAAGAGATGGTAAGTTTATTGAGGCGATTGGTTTGTATAATCCGAAATCTGACCCTGCAGTTGTTGAAATTAATCAAGAAAGAGCGTTATATTGGCTTGGTGTTGGTGCTCAACCTACGGATACAGTAAGAAACTTGTTAAGTGCTGAAGGTGTTTTATTAAAACATAACTTAAAATCGAAAAAAGTTTCAGAAGAGAAATTCAATTCTGAAGTAGAAGATTGGCAGAAAATGCAAGAAGCAAAAAAATTGGCTTCAGCCGGAAAAAGAGAAGCTAAAAAGAAATCCGCTGAAAAAGATTTGAATAAAAATAATGATGCAGCGGAAGTAAAGGGTACTGCTTCCGGAGAAAACGAATAATTGATTTCGGATATCTGCATTTAAAAAAGTACCCGTGTCCATTATTATATAGGTATTCCCATGAAGGAATTTATTGAATTTATTGCTAAGCATCTTGTTGATAATCCGGATAGTGTTACGGTAGAACAGACTGCCCCGGATGAAAAAACAATCGAGTTAACCTTAAAGGTTGGCGCGGATGATGTTGGTAAAGTAATTGGAAAACAAGGTAAGACTGCTCAAGCTATGAGAACTTTGTTAACTGCGATTGCTGCCAAAGATGGCAAAAGAGCTATACTAAAAATATTGGATTAAGTGCAAGAGCTTTTCCTTGTTGCGGAATTATCGTCCGCTTCGAAAAAGGATGGCTACTTACTGATCACTCCATATTCTGATTTTCGAGAGCGTTATTTTGATCTTGGTCTCGTATATATCGAAGTTTTTGGTGTGGTTAAAGGGTTCTATGTTGAAGATGTTTTTTCTTTAAATAATGATATCGCTCTTAAGTTTAAGAATTTTGATACTTTCGAGGATGTTCAATTTTTGATTGGAAAAAAGGTCTTTATCACTTCCGATGAATTAGTAGAGCTGCCGGAAAATACTTTTTTTATACACGATTTAATTGGCTCTGTCATAATGTCGGGGACAAAAGAATTAGGTATATTGAAAGAGGTGATTCAATTACCCGCTAATGATATTTATATCGGAATTGATAAAACCGGTAAGGAATTTAAATTCCCGGCGGTCAAAGACTATGTGGAAAAAGTGAATATCCGAAAAAAAGTAGTTCTCCTTAAAGAGAGCTGTGCAGTTTTATACGATGAGAATTGATATTATATCTGCTGTGCCTGATTTGCTCATTTCTCCTTTGAATACGAGTATCTTAAAGCGTGCTCAAGATAAAAATAAGGTGCAAATATATGTTCATAATCTTAGAGATTATGCGCATGATAAGCATAGACAGATAGATGATAAGCCATTTGGCGGCGGACCCGGAATGCTTCTCAAACCGGAACCGTTCTTTGAATGCATTGAAAAATTGAAATCAGAGAGAAATTATAGTCATATTATTTTTACTTCTCCTAAAGGAAAAGTATTTAATCAAAAATGTGCTAACGATTTTTCTATCTGTGAAAATTTGATGATTATTGCAGGTCATTATAAAGGTATTGATGATCGAGTAAGAGAGATGTTTTGCAGTGATGAGATATCGATCGGAAATTTTGTTTTAAGCGGAGGTGAACTTCCTGCTTTAATTATTGTAGATGCTGTTGTGCGTTTAATACCGGGGGTATTAAATGATAGTGAAAGTGCTCTACTGGATTCTTTGATGGATGGTGAAGTAGTAGAACCTCCATTTTATACCAGACCTGCCGAGTACCGCGGTCTGAGGGTGCCCGATGTTCTTTTATCGGGACATGAAAAAAAGATAAAAGATTGGAAAGAAGAGCAATCGAAAGCTTTAACTGAAAATTGGAAAAAAATAAATAGTATGGAGTAGTAGAAATGGATAATATTCACGCATTATTAAATGATCAGGTTAAAAATGAGTTCCCACCATTCAAACCGGGTGATCATGTTCGCATTGACGTTCGTGTAGTCGAAGGCGATAAAGAAAGAATTCAAGCTTATGAAGGCGATGTAATTAGCATTCGTGGTAATGGGTTAAATAAAACTTTTACCGTAAGAAAAATGTCGAGTGGTGTTGGCGTTGAAAGAATATTTAATTACAATTCACCTAGAATAGCCAAAGTAGAGCTATTAAAACAAGGTAAAGTTAGACGTGCTAAACTATTCTACTTGAGAGAATTATCTGGTAAAGCAGCTCGTATCAAAAGTAAAAATGTTAGATAAAAAGGGTTTATTAGCCGCTTGAATGCGGCTTTTTTATTTTATGAATACTACTAATTTTTATATACCTAAAAATATCTATTCAGCTTTCCTCGCATTAACAACACCGGCACTCAGCACTTATAATTTTATTACCAAGAACGCCTCTCTTATTACCCGTGAACTTAATGGTGATAAAGATGCTATCGGTCTTATACCATCCTGTGAATTAATTAATAATAAAAATATTTTTGTCTCGAGCAAGATTGCAATCTCGTTCGATGGTCCACTTTCGAATTCTTATTTTTATTTTAAACCGAACCAAAAGGAATTATCAAAAATCTTTCTTCGCGGTGATGTTACTTTGAATGAGGTTCTTCTTTCAAAGATTTTATTTACAGAGCTATATTCCACTAATCCCGAATTTATTATTGATACGAAACAGAAACTCTCTGATGTCGATAATTATATTATTGCAGGTAATGAAAATCTTGATTCGAGAGTTTTTGGAAAGGGTATGAGTCTCTCTGATGAGATTGCTGAACTTATTGATTATCCTTATGTCAATTTCGTTGTTGCTTCCTATAATCAAGAGAAAATAGAAAAGCTGAATAAGGCAATGCTTAACTTAGATGAAATTGTCGAAGAGAATTTGGACAAAATATTGAAGAAAATTGATTTGTCAAATAACATCGAAACATTCGTCAGGGATAATATTGATAGTGTCTATTTTGAGTTGACAGAAAACGAAGTCGATGGATTAAAAGAATTAATTAAACAGCTTTATTATCATGGATTAATTGAAGATCTTTTTGAAATATCTTTTGTATAAAAAAAAGCAGTAAGGATATCCTTACTGCTTTTTTTAGTTCGCTGAAATCGATTAATGTAACTCAACATGTGAATATGTAATTACGTTTGGATTCCTTTTTATTGCCGTTAACATTTCAGGTGTTGCCGCTGTATGCAATTTAAGAGTGCAGCATGCAGCCAGTCCTCCATCGAATATAATATTTTCAACTTCCTCAATATTGATATCCCCCTGTCTCAGCACATCTAAAATTGAAGCCAATACACCCGGCTTATCATAATGTTTTACAACTAATTGATAGTGCGCATCGGTTATCTTTGCTCTATTAACCCAATGAGCAATTACTCCATTTTGAGTATAACCGAGTATAATGTTTATTGTTTCTTCAGCAACAGCGTTTTGAGCTTGTTCTGTTGATGCACCAATATGATGAGTAATATATACATTATCAAGGTCCTTCAGTTTGGAACTGACTTCACCGCTTTTTGATTCAGGTTCTCCTTTGAAAACATCCAAACCAACTTTAATATTCTTCTCTTTTACAGCTTTAATCAGAGCATCTTCATCAATAATATCAGCACGGGATGTATTTATAAGGATAGCTCCATCCTTCATCATACCAAACATTTTGTCATTAAATAAATTTTTAGTTTGTGGTGTTGCAGGTAAATGTAATGAAACTATATCAGCTATCGGTAATATCTGATCGAATTCTTCAAAATCTTTTACTCCATATCCTTCGATTCTTGAAATATCTTTCGCATAAATATTCATTCCAAATGCCTGAGCTCTTTTTGCTACTTCTCTACCAATATTACCATAGCCAACTATTGCAAGAGTTTTGCCAAATAAACCTTCTGATTTTGAATACTCACCCTTATTCCATTTACCATTCTTAAAATCGATAACGTTACTGGGTATCCTTCTATCGAGAGAAATCATTAATCCGATAGCAAGTTCTGCTACTGCAATAGAATTTTTGCCCGGGCAATTTGCAACATAGATACCTTTCTTATTTGCTGCAGCTATTTTAATATTATTAACACCTGCGCCTGCTCTTACGATTAGGTTAAGATTCTGTGCATTTTCAATCGTAGCTTCGTTTACGTTAGTGGAACGGACGACTAAACAATCAACTTCTTTAGCAGCTTCAGGTAAGTCATTCTCACCTAGCTTTGGATTATAAATTACATCAATGCCTGCTTCCTCTAATTTTTTCACATAAAGGTCAGGAAACTTATCGGCAATTAATACTTTCATTTTCATATCAGCTCCATTTTTAATGCAACATTGGTATTTTTATTTTGAATTTTTTAGCATTTTCAATTGCTTGTGAATATCCTGCATCGGCATGTCGAACAATTCCCATTCCGGGATCATAAGTTAATACTCGCTCTAGTCTTTCTTCGGCTTCTTTCGTTCCATCTGCGACTACAACCATACCAGCATGAATTGATTTACCAATCCCTACTCCGCCGCCATGATGGACTGAAACCCAGCTTGCTCCTCCAATTGCATTTAGGAGAGCATTAAGTATAGGCCAATCGGCAATTGCGTCGCTGCCGTCTAACATAGCTTCCGTTTCCCTATTTGGTGAGGCAACAGAAC
Organism: bacterium BRH_c32; assembly: GCA_001516025.1. Lineage (GTDB taxonomy): Bacteria > Bacteroidota > Ignavibacteria > Ignavibacteriales > Melioribacteraceae > BRH-c32. The sequence continues at coordinate 119,111 of LOEU01000025.1, forward strand.
CGCAATCTAAATGATCACGCCCGATTACTATCGGTGCTTTTACCTTGCCATCAGCAACCAACTGATTAAATATCTTTCCCATTTTAGCTCTTTCGCCATAACCTAACCAACAAATGCGAGATGGAAGCCCTTGGAAATGAACTTTCTTTTGAGCCATCTCGATCCATCTTAAGAGTGGTTTATTTTCGGGGAAAGCTTCAATAATTGCTTTATCTGTTTCGTAAATATCATTTGGATCGCCTGAAAGTGCAGCCCAGCGAAATGGACCCTTTCCATCACAGAAAAGAGGACGAATATATTCAGGTACAAATCCGGGAATATCAAAGGCATTCATTACTCCATTTTCTTTTGCCTCTCCTCTTATATTATTCCCATAATCGAATGCAATGGACCCCAACTTTTTCATATCTAAAAGTGCATTCATGTGAACGACAACGGTGGTGCGCGCTTTAGCAATATATTCTTCAGGATTTTCTTTCCTAAGTAGGAGAGCATCTTCAAAACTCATTCCCATCGGGACATATCCGTTTAACATATCATGTGCAGATGTTTGATCGGTTAGTATATCAGGAATAATATTTTTATTTATCATTTTAGGAAGTATATCGGCGGCATTACCAACTAAACCAACTGACAAAGCTTTACCTGAATTCTTAGCTTCTAAAACAAGTTTCATAGCTTCATCAAAATCTTTTGTAATTATATCCAAGTAGCCTGTATCAATTCTTTTTTGAAGGCGTGATTCATCAACATCAATACCGAGGAAAGCAGCTCCGTTCATAGTAGCTGCTAATGGTTGAGCGCCGCCCATTCCTCCTATTCCTGCAGTTAATAAAAATTTACCGCTAAGAGATCCACCGAAATGCTTCCTTGCGCACTCAGCAAATGTTTCATAAGTACCTTGCAAGATTCCTTGAGTTCCGATATAAATCCAACTGCCTGCAGTCATCTGCCCATACATCGTTAATCCAAGTGATTCTAATCTTCTAAATTCATCCCAATTTGCCCAATCAGGAACTAGCATTGAATTGGAAATAATTACTCGAGGCGCATTCTCATGCGTTTTGAAAATTGCGACCGGCTTTCCTGATTGAACTAAGAGTGTTTCATTTGATTCTAAATTTCTTAAGGATTCCACAATTGCATTATACGCATCCCAATTTCTTGCTGCTTTTCCTTTGCCACCATAAACAATTAATTCATCCGGATTTTCTGCTACTTCAGGGTCTAAATTGTTCATTAACATTCTTAGTGCTGCTTCTTGAATCCACCCTTTACAACTTAATTCCGTTCCATGTGGTGCTCTGATTTCTTTAGCCATTATAAAATTTCTCTATTAGTCTTTGAAATGATTTTCCATTAGTGCCGTATATTGTGTAAGCATCGATTTATACAACCACCTTTTCATAAACCAAGCTTTCTTAACCTGTCCTTGAATAAACTTAATATTTTCTTTTAATTGAAAAGTTAATTTTGTTTTTTCATCTTTAGTAAATTTAATAATATCACTACCGCTTGTATCAATTTTATCGATAATCGATTGAAATGATTTTACAAATTCATAGTATTTGTTATCATCGCTCATCTGCTTAATTGCCTGTTTGCAGAATGTTAGTAATATTTTTTTTTCGTTTTTATCAAATTCATAGTTGTAGTTTTTAAATAAGCTTTTTGACATATTTCTTAAAATTCCTTTAGTGACAAAAGTTGTTCTCGGATTTTCTGATATCCGGGTTTAATTACATTATAAATATAGTGAAGTCTTTCTTTATAAGGAATGAAAGAAGATTTCATAGCGTTGATATTTAACTTCTCAATATCGTCTAAGTTAATTCCAAATGTATTGCTTGCAGTTAAATACTCATTTGTAAGAGTTGTATTGCTCATTAAACGATCATCAGTATTTAAGAATACTCTGAATTTCTCTTTATATAAAGAAATAAATGGATGATTTTCTAATTTATCAACGGCACCTGTATGGACGTTGCTTAAAAGATTAATCTCAAGTGGCAATCGGGTGTCAAGTATATATTGAGCAAGTTCACCGAGTGCAATAATTTTCCCATTCGAATCATAGACAATATCTTCTCTTAATCTTGTAGCATGCCCGATTCGGTGTGCTCCGCATAATTGAATTGCCTGCCAAATAGAATCTTTGCCGAATGCTTCGCCTGCATGGATTGTGATATTAAAATTCTCACGTTTTATGAATTGAAATGCCTCCAAGTGTTTTTTGGGAGGATAACCACCTTCTTCACCTGCTAAATCGAACCCCACAACTCCATTTTTTCGAAAATTAACTGCAATTTCTGCAATTTCGAGAGTATTTTTCATATTTCGCATACCGCAAAGAATTAGTCCATAACCAACTCCGAATCTTTCTTTCCCTTTTTGAAGTCCGGATAGAACTGCTTTTACAATATCTTCATAGTAAAGCCCCTTTGACTGATGAAATACAGGTGCAAAGCGTGTTTCTACATAACAAACACCGTCTAAATACATATCTTCCATCATTTCAAAAGCTGTGCGCTCGAGGGCTTCTTTAGTCTGCATCACTGCGATAGTATGTTCAAAGCCCTGTAAATATTCAACTAAATTTCCCTTATTAGCACCACTAAAAAACCACTCAGCTAAATTTGCCGGGTCATTTGTGGGGAGTTTATTATATTTAATCTCCTTTGCTAATTCTATAATTGTAGAGGTTCGTAAGCCACCATCAAGATGGTCGTGAAGCAATACTTTTGGTGCTTTTTGGATTATTTCTTCTTTTTTCATAGTATACTTTTTTTTCAAACAAAAATATCCTTTTTAATTCTGATATTCAATCAAAAGAGAATTAAAGATATTCAACTATAAAATGACCTTGATTAAAAGTAGTACAAATCGTTAAATTGCGATATTAATATCAAATTATTATATCTAAGGAGTAGAAATGAAACGCGTTTTAATTATTTTAAGCATAGTCTCGATGGGTTTGGGTTTTTCTGCCTTTCAATGTGCTTCTGCCGAATTAACCGGCGCTAAGTTATATATAAATCAAAAACAATATGACAAAGCAAAGGAATCATTATTAAAAGAAGTTGAAAAAAATCCAATGAGTGATGAAGGTTATTATTTACTTGGGTTCTTATATGGTGAAGAAGGTAGTATTTTGAAAATGCTTGAGATGTACGATAAGTCACTTTCAATTAGCAAAAAATATGCTCAAGGAATTAGCGACTCTAAAAAATATTATTGGGCAACAGGTTTTAATAAAGGTGTAAGTTATTTTAATAGTGCAACAAAAGCATCTACTCCTGATAGCCAGCTAGTATTCTTTGATAAGGCAGTTAGACTATTTGATGGTGCTATTGCAGCACAACCTGATTCAGCGGCCACTTATGTTAATTTAGCTTATGCTTATCTAAATATGCAAAAGCCGGATTCAGCAATTGCTCCATTAGAGACAAGCCTTAAAAAAGAAAAAACCCCTGATGTTTATACAATGCTCGGCGAGCTTTATATGAATAAGGGTAATAAATTAATGGTTGATTATAAAAAATCACAAAATGTTTCTGACAGCACTAATGCTACTATATGGTTTAATAAATCAGTTACACTTCTTGAAGAAGGAAGAAAAAATTTCCCAGATGATTCAGAAATATTATTAAGATTATCAAATGCATATATTGCTGCCGATAAACTAGATGTAGCTATGGATGCTTTCAAAGCCGGTATTGAAAAAGATCCCGAAAATAAATATTATAGATATAATTATGGTGTGCTTTTATTAAATGCCAAAGATTTTGCCGGTGCTGAAACTCAATTTGCTAAAGCAGTTTCATTAGACCCTGAATATACTAATGCAATTTATAACCTTGCTGTTACTTATGTAAGATGGGGTACTCAGGTAAGAGAAGCTGCTGAAGCTGAAGGTAAGGAAGATGAATCATACAAAGAAAAATTTGAATTGGCTTTACCTCACATGGAAAAATATTTGGAAGCCAATCCTAAAGAACCCGCAGTTTGGGAACTATTAGGTAAAATTTATGCAAATCTAGGTAAAGCTGATAAATCAAGAGACGCATTCCAAAAAGCAGATCAATACAGATAACAGTTTGAATTAAGAATTATACCCACAACTCTTTTAGGGTTGTGGGTTTTTTTATGGAGATAAAATGAGTCAGAATAAAGAACAACAGCATCAAATTAATATTGAATTAGGCGAAAAAGAAGCAGAGGGAATCTATTCTAATCTTGCTATAATTACACATTCACCGGCTGAATTTGTTATCGATTTTACCCGTGTTGTTCCCGGAGTTCAAAAAGCAAAAGTATTATCAAGAATTATTACTACTCCACAACATGCTAAAATGCTAATGAAAGCTTTAAAAGAAAATATCGATAAGTTTGAATCACGTTTCGGTGAGATAAAAATTGAAGGTCAATCCGGTCCTCAATTTGGCTTTATTAGCAATGATAAGGGTAACGAAAAAATTAACTAATAATTCTTTTCTTGCCCTTTTTGCTATTATTAGTTAGCTTGCTTATTAAACCCTTAGGAGCTATTATGAAAAGGTTGGTTGCTTTTATCACCTTCTTCCTCTTAATATGTAATTTTTCTATTTTTTCGCAAAGTACTTCGATACAATTATATGTATTCGATACAAGCCAGTTAGATATATCCGCATTTTTATTTGATAATAACCTTACAAATCAACAAAGGATTTTGCAGGTTAATATTACACCTACCGGCAAGAAAGTGGTTGTCGAAGGTGTTATCTCATGGAAGGAAAATCTCAATTCTAACTTCGTAGAAGTGGCCACATTCAAAACCAATTCCTTTTTATCAAGAACATTTTTTAATGATGAAATTGGAAATTCCGAAATTCTATACGCAGAAAAGAATGCTAATTCTAATGTTGTCGATAGAATTAGAATCCTAGGAAAACCAACCGGTCAAGTTGAGATCAAAATTCGTGTATTTGATGAAAAAAATACTTTTTTAGATGATACTTATGAAACACTAACATTTGAAAATCCATCTCAGACAATTGAAATCACCTCTCCATTTTCAGGCGATGAATTAAATCCTCTTAATTTTCAAATTGCATGGAGCGAAGTTCAAGGTGCAGAATACTATCTCGTTAAAGCAAGCTATAAGATAGATGCCAATCAATCTAATGAAGCTGCATTAAATTCAGGTACTCCGGTAATTAATAATTTTAATGCCGGTACTCGATTAACTATAGGCACATCTGAACCAAACGTGCTACAAAGAGAACTTCTGGAAGGGAGTCGATTGGTAATTCAAGTTACAGCTCATATTAGTGGTGTCGGAGGTGGTAGTAATATTTACAGCAAAATTATTCCTGTTACAATTCAATCATTAACAAATGGTATGGGTGGCAATTCCGAAAATAATGTTTTAAGTGAGATTGATGGTTTTATTAATAAGATGATTGATATCCTTCCAAATCCAATTATTAATGACCTCAGAAATTCGATTAAAGAAAATTCAACACTCAATTTTCAGGTGGAAGATGAGGATGGAAATAGCAAAACATTATTAGAAGCTGCCGATTTTATCAGGCAATTGAAAAGAGATGGAAAAATTATTTCTGTAAAATATTTAAAGTAGGGGCGTAATTATGAAAAAGTTTTTAATCTTATTTATTACTTTTGTCATTATCATTCCTCTTTCAATATCCAAAGGGGAAAGACCTAAAGACCCAATTGCGATCGCTAAGAAAGTAATTAAAGAAGTTACTTTTAAAGATGGAGCGGAAAAGGATTCTTGGAATAATCTCAAAGCAAGCCAAACTCTTTTAGCAGAATCAGAAGTAAAAACCGGAACCAAATCCCTGGCAGCTATATTATTTACTGATGGCTCCGGGACAATAACTGTTCGTGAAAATTCCCATCTTTTTATTTATGGGGATAAAGGTGATAAAAAAATTAATAATAAAAATTCTTTCCTTGAAAAAGGTGTAATCGGATTTAAAGTAACAAAGCAAAAAGATGATGCATTCTTAATCTCTACCCCCACAGCAGTCGCATCCATTCGTGGTTCAAGCGGATTCGTTGAGTTTGATGAAGATAGTACATTTGTGTTCCATTTAAATGATGGTTCAGCTTCTGTTAAGTTACTTATCGGTGATAAAACCGAACAAGAAGTTGGTGAAGGTTATACTGTTGTAGTTCTGTCTGATGGACAAATTGTTTATAGAGCCGCAACTACGGAAGATCAGTCTATCTTTAATGATGCAATGAACTTGAATAATAGCAAAAAGCTATTTATTAATACTCCTGATGGTAAAGTAGAAATAGAATATACTGAATAAATCCACATTAACTAACTATAGATTAAAGGGATTGTATTATGTTACTTAAGTTTATGAAAATATTATTAATGGCGAGTTTAGTTTTTATAATCTTCGTTGGGAATAATTTTGCACAAGTTAATGATTATATTTCCAATGTAACCCATTCTCCTCAGAGAGAAGGATTGCCAATTCATATTAAAGCCGATTTAAGAAACTCAACTTCAATAAGTGAATTAACTCTTTCATATCGATCATTCGGAATGACAGAATATATAAAATCAGAAATGGTTATTCTATCTGACCGAGCCCAAGCTACAATACCAAGTGATAGAGTGAAAGCTCCTTTTATTGAGTATTATATTATAATTTCTTTAGCTAATGGTAATGTAACATATTACCCGGCAGAATTTTCTGAAAATGAGACTCCTATACAAATTTCAATTGAAGCACCTTCTCCAAAGGATTCTGAAATAATTATTCTTACACCCGAAAAAGGAGAGAGAGTTAATGAAAAAGATTTTTTTGTTACAGTCTCTTTAATTGGTGTCCCTGATAATGTTAATCCAAAAGAAACAAAATTATTTATAGGAGATGTGGATGTTTCAGATTACATAATGGTTGCAGGGGATTTGATAATTTTTAGCGGAGAGAATAATTCCGGATTAATTCCAAACGGAATTAATTCGATTAGAGCAGAAGTCTATGATTCGAGTGGAGCATTATATCATTCTGTTCAAAGCCAATTTGAATTGGTTTCAAGTCAAATTGCTGAAGAGGAACTTTCTCAATTCAATTATACCGGAAATATAAAAGGTGAATTAAGAAACGAGAACTATAATAGTAACTCAATTTTCTATAATAATCTAATGGCTAGTTTTAATGGCAGTTTCAAAGATTGGACTACCAATGCAATGATTTATCTTTCTTCAGAGGAGAAAAAATATTTGCAACCAGTGAACCGATTTTCTTTTAGCATGGAAAAAGAAGAACGATTTAGCTTGCAAGCAGGAGATACTTATCCTCGATTTCCAAATCTAATTCTTGATGGAAAAAGAGTAAGGGGAATTAATGGTACGTTAAATTTTGGTGTCTTTAATATTCAAGCGAGTGCCGGAGAAACTTTAAGAAAGATTGAAGGGAAACTTATAAATACTTATTCTTCTAAAGATGCTCCATTAGAATCTAATGTTATTAGAATCGATTCGATGAAGTATTCAAATCCATTCGGCAGAGTCGATCTAGGAACATTTAAAAGAAATTTAGTGGCAATCAGACCTTCATTTGGATCAAGAGAAAATTTTGAACTTGGATTTTCTTATCTCCATTCTAAAGATGAAACTGGTTCTATTGAGTTCGGAGCTCGTCCTCAAGAAAATCTTGTTTTTGGTTCTGATCTCTTTGTCGGTATCGATAATCAAAGAATTGTTTTATCGGGCGAAGCAGCCTTTAGTTTAATTAATAAAGATATTTCGGGCGGTTCACTCACTGATACACAAATTGATTCAATTTTCGGTACCGGTAGTTTTATAGATATCGATCCTAGTGACGTGAAAAAAGTTAAAGATTATTTAGGTAAGTTTATTACGATTAATCAATATATCGGACCATTGAACCCACAGAAATTTTCTTCTCTTGCAGCAGAAGGGGCTCTTTCTCTAAATTATTTTAATAATAATCTAAGGCTATCATATATTTATAGAGGTAACGAATTTCAGTCTTTTGGTCAGAATTTCTTAAGAACAGACGTAAAAGGTTTTAATTTTTCCGATAGGATAAGATTAATGGAGAATCAACTTTTTGTTTCATTAGGTTTTGAATTACTTAGTGATAATTTACAAAATACTAAAATTGCTACAACTGATTATTCTACATTCAGTTCATCAGTTTCTTATTACCCTCGTTTTAATTTCCCATCGATTACAGTAGGGTATAACCGATATGATAATAATAATGGACTTAGTCTAATTGATCCTATTTTCGGAAAGTATGCGATAGATGATATATTAAATCGGTTCACTTTGAATTTTGGTTATAGATTTATTTTGGAAGTACCCCATTCTGCTAATCTTAGTTTCTCCACTTCAAGCAGAGATGATAATGGGTACTCTAATACAGACGCAAGTTACAACAGTGTAAATTTGCAGGTCAATAGTACATGGACTTCTGACTTATCATCAATTTTTAATGCTTCATATTATTCAAGCGAAATTGGTCTCAAAGAGCTTGATTTCTTCTCAATTTCTATGGGGGGAAAATATTTATTATTAGAGAACAAATTACAATTATCGGCAGTATTCAGCCCTACCTTTGGTGATATTGAACGTCAGGCATTTGACTTAATTGCAAGCTACAATGTCATGAAGAATTTAGATTTGATTTTGCAGGCACGTTACTATAGAATACCCGGAAGAAGCAATAGCTCGATTATAGGTATAACTGCTCAATTTAATATATAATTTAATGAATATATTTTTTAAAAAATTCATTTCTCAAAAAGGAACTAAGTTTACTTTAGCTCTACTTTCTTTTTTATTGGTACTGCTGATTACTCAAGGTTATCTTTTCCAATTATCATTTATAAAAGACGTAGAATTAAATATTATTGATAAAAGGTTTGAATTAAGAGGGAAAAGGGGAATTGAAAATCCAAAAGTAGTAATAATAGAAATTGAAAAAGATTCCTATACTCAAATTCCCGCTCCCTATAATGCATGGCCCTGGCCCCGTTTTCTTTATGCAAATTTAATTAAAAATCTATCTGAAGCCGGTGCTAAAGTAATCGGTATCGATATTTTAATGTCGGAAGGTGATAGGTTTGATCCTGCAAATGATTCTTTATTCTTAAATGCGATTACTAAATATAATAACGTTGTGCTTGCCGGTAAACTTGATTATGAAAAACAAAATTTGCTTTTGGATTTGGAATCGGGTTTTTGGACTAGTAGAAGCAGCAAAGATAGAACACAAATAATTTCTTATGATAGTGCAACGGGATTAATAAAAGAAAATTTCCAAAATATTTTTTATCATCCCGAATTTCAAATCGGAATAGTAAACCTAATTAGCGATAACGATCAGGTCTATAGAAAATATAAGCCATATTTTGAGGACCGATATGAACTTAATAATTCATTCTTAGTTCCTTCATTCAGTTTCGCTGTCTTGAATAAATACTTTAATAAAACACCGAATTATGTAGCACAAAATAATTATAATTCTTTTTCTTATGATTCAATAAATATTCCGCTATTTGGAAAGTCCGATATTATTCTTAATTACTATTCCGGTTTAAGAAGTTTTCCATATTATAAATTTTTTGAAATCATTGATGACAGCAGTTTCAATACGAAAGATGAAATCTATTACGAAAGCGAATTAAACAATTGGGAGATGATTAAAGATGAAGGAATATTTAAAGATAAAATTGTTCTTATTGGTTCTACTATGCCTGAAGATAGAGATATATTTGCAACTTCTTTTTCGCCTACCGGTAAACAGGGAGATAATTTTCAATATGGAGTAGAAATTCATGCAACGATGATTCAAAATGTTCTTGATAAAGATTTTATTTATGCAGAATCTGCTGTATCTGAATTTATTATTCTTTTATTGATCACGATTATTTCCTTTTATTTAATTACATTCACAAAAAAAATCAAAATACGATTTACTTTTGCCATTGAATTTATTTCTATTGTAATAGTTCTTTTGCTTATCTACTCCTTCTATCTTGTATCGATAATTCTATTCGCAAAATATAATTTATTAGTAAATGTAGTTAGCCCATCTTTAGCGCTTTTGTTCTCATATATTACGGCTACATCATATAATTTTATTTCAGAAAGAAAACAGAAAAATTTGATAAAGGGGATGTTCGGGCAGTATGTTTCTGAAAATTTTGTAAATGAATTAATATCAGATCCGGCGAAACTTAAATTGGGCGGCGAAAGAAAGGAACTTTCAATATTATTTAGTGATATTGAGGGCTTCACTTCAATCTCTGAATCAAAAAGACCGGAAGAATTGGTTTCCTTTATAAATGAATATTTATCTAAGATGACTGAAATAGTGTTGTCAAATCAAGGAACATTGGATAAATATATAGGTGATGCGGTAATGGCATTTTGGGGGGCTCCAATTGAATTAAAGAATCATGCCTTTAATGCTTGTTCCACAGCTCTTCAAATGCAAAAAAAAATAATTGAAATAAATAACCTTTCTGTAAGAATTGGAATTAATTCGGGAAATGTAATAGTTGGTAATATTGGTGGCTCTAAAAGGTTCGATTATACTGTAATGGGGGATAATGTTAATCTTGCTTCACGTTTAGAATCAGTAAATAAAATTTATTCCACACATATTCTAATAGGTGAAAATACTCAAAAACTTATTAAAGATGATTTTATTATAAGAGAATTGGATTCTATAAAAGTTAAAGGTAAAGAGAATACAACTAATATTTATGAATTAATTTCTACAAAAGAAGATGTAGAACCTGAAATAATTTCATTGATAGATAAATATTCAAAGGCACTTGCACTCTATCGAAATCAAAAATTTGCAGAGGCAATTATTATTTTTAATGAATGCAGTGATGAATATTCCGATAAAGCTTCGGAAGTGTTTATTGAACGTTGCGAATATTTTACTGTAAACAAACCGAGTGAAAATTGGGATGGAGTTTTTGTTCTTAAGAATAAATAATTATTTACGAACTCTATATATATTGATTAATGCAGCAATCAGAAAGATAATATTGGCTAACCACGCCGTAATAAATGGGCTTACCACTCCATTCTTTCCAAAGGCTTGACTTACTTTCATAAAAACTAAATAAATAAAAGTAATCAATAGGTTTACTCCAAATTGCATAGCCAAGCCACCTTTCCTTTTATTAGCGGAAATAGGTATTCCAAATAGAACAACAATAATTCCGGCGAATGCATAAGCAATTCTAGAATGGTATTCGATTTGGATATTTATAGGATCGTTACCTGTTCTGCTTTGCTCGGCGGCGTAGTCTGATAATTCAGTTAAAGTCATCTCTTCCGGTTTTGTCTGCTTTTTTATTATATCCATTGGACTAAAATTAATATCCTTAACTACTTTGGTAGCAAAATTTTCTGCATGTTCTGTGGAGTCTGTGAAGCTTCTAATAATCCCTTCAAATAAACTCCAAGTAGTTGTCGATGAATCATAACGCATTCTCGTTGCATCAATACGCTGAATCATTTTGGTTGTATTTTTTGGATCGAATGTCTGGATACTTACTTGTGATGCTTGATTTTCTTGTGTATCGAAATGGCTAATTGTTACTATCTTATTCTTGGAATCTTGGAAATAAATATTACTCCCTGCATAGACAATCCCTTTTTTCATATAAGTCTGCTCTATAAATATTTTGTGTTTATTAGCAGCAGGTACAACATAACCGCCGAAATAAACAGAACCAAGAGAAAGGAAAAATGCAGTTATTGCAAATGGAACCATATATCGATAGATGCTTATTCCGCTTGATTTTAATGCAGTTAATTCATTTAGATTTGACATTCTCCCGGAAGTAAAAAGTGCGGAAAGAAGGATTGATACCGGAGTCATTAATCGAATTATTTCAGGCATAAATACAAAGTAATATTCAAAAATTAATCTCGCCGGAACACTTTGATCAATAAAATCATCAAGATTCTCCATCATATCTATTATAACAAATAGAAGCGTAAATGCGAGTATCCCAAAGAATAAAGTCCCGAGGAATTGTTTTACTAAATACCGGTCAATTATTTTCATTAACGGGTTCCTCAGCACGCCAAGTTTTAGGAATAAATTTTTTGAAGAAATCGAAATTCAAGAATATTGCTTCCTTAGCGCTTTTAACGGTTAGAATAACACCAAAAACTCCCATGATAATATTAGCACTCCACATACCCCAGAAAGGGGAGAATAGACCTCGATCTGCTAATTTTTCTCCGCCGATCAAAAATGCCCAATAAATTAAAAAGAAAAATAAACTGATGCCAGCAGCTATTCCGAATCCGCCTTTACGAGTCATTATGCCAAGTGGAGCACCAATAAAAATAAAGATGATACAGGCAACAGGTAATGAATACTTCTTATTAATCTCCACCCAATAACTATTTGATTCTTGTATATTAAATTGAATTCGATCAAGATTACTCATTATTAAACTTTGTTGATTCCTAATTTTTTCGGCAACTCGATATATTAAAAATTCTTTACTGATTTTTTCACCATTATGAGCTTCTGGAAATTTCTTAATCACGAAAGAACCTACTACTTTATTAAAATTTCCGGTTAATTCATTATTAATATTATCCAAACTATCAACGATGACTAACATTTCAGAGGCGCCTAATTCACGGTCGCCTTTAGGTCCGCCGGGAGCTGATTGTTCAAATGTAAATTGATCTCCGGGCATAGCGATTTTATGTCGCCGGAAAATTAACTTCCTATAATTTTCTTTTTGTAAACTATTCGATTCGTGAATTTCACCGTCATAAAGATCTAAAATTAATTTTTTCGTTTTAACCGAGAAAAATATTTTGCCTTTTTTTGCTGTAACAATATTAATCTTCGGGAGATAAGTATTATCATAAATTGTTACGTCTTTTAATTCATTGGAATTCTGATCCACTTCGCGTGCTAAGATAGAATATGAGCTCACTTCTTGTGAGAAGACTCCGGGGACTAAAGAAAGAGTTGGTTTTTTTCTTGAGATGTCTTGCATTAATAATCGTGCTTGATGATTAGCATCCGGATAAACATGATTATTAAATAGAACTAATAATCCTGCCAATAATATACTCATTAAGACAGGGGGAATGATCATTTTATATAAACTTATCCCGGATGCTTTTAAGATTGCAATTTCATTGTTCTGGGACATCGTTCCAAATGCCATAAGCGTGGAGATTAGTGTTGCCATCGGTACTACCAAGACAACCATCCATGCTAAGTTATAAGCGATCAACTTTATAATTATCCAAATACTTAGTCCCTTACCAACTAATTTATCGGCGAACTTCATCATAAATTGAAGTAAGAATACCGACATTAGTGTAAACACAGCAAACAGAAATGGAGTTAGATGCTCTTTTATTATATATCTGAATAATATCACGTTTTAGTTATATTAGTATATTGAATAATGCAAATTAATATTTTTTTAAGATTTTTTTTATGCAAATATTTTATTATAATAAATGCTTGATAAAAGTAATACTAACCTTTTCTAAAACCAAATGATTGAGGTGTTTTGTGGAGAAAGTTTTAAGCTACATTAAAAGTAATTATGATTCATACATAAATGAATTATTTGATTATCTAAAGATAGAAAGTATCAGCACGTTGGATTCAAAGAAAGAAGATATGCAAAAATGTGCTTTGTATTTACAACAAAAATTAAAAGATGCCGGAATGAAAAAAACAAAAATTTTTAAAACTAAAGGGCATCCAATAGTTTATGGTGAAAACCTAAGCCAAAAAGGAAAACCGACTGTTTTAATTTATGGTCATTATGATGTTCAACCTGTTGATCCGATTGAGCTTTGGAAGAATCCTCCTTTTGAACCGGAAGTAAGAGACGGTAAAATATATGCTCGTGGTGCAAATGATAATAAAGGACAAAATTTTATTCATTTAAAAGCAGTGGAAGCATTCAATAAAATTAATGGCGAACTTCCATGTAATATTAAATTTATTCTTGAAGGTGAAGAAGAGATCGGCAGTTCAAATTTATATCCGTTTTTAAAAGAACAAAAAGAACTTTTGAAATGTGATGCAGTATTGATTTCAGATACAAGTATGTATGCCGCCGGTGTCCCTACAATCAGCTACGGTCTCCGTGGTTTGACATACATGGAGCTCGAAGTTACCGGACCAAATAGAGATTTGCATTCAGGAAGTTTTGGCGGTTCAGTGGCAAACCCTATTAATGAACTTGCAAGAATTATTTCTAAACTTCAAGATGAAAATGGAAAAATTAAGATTCCCGGTTTCTATGATGAAGTAATAAAAGCAACTAAGAATGAGAAAGAAAATATTAAGACACTCAATTTTTCCGATAAAAAATATGCTAAGGACTTAGGAGTTAAGGAACTTTTTGGTGAGAAAGGTTATTCTACTTTAGAAAGATTATGGTCTCGTCCAACATTAGATTGTAATGGAATTATCGGAGGATTTACTGAAAAAGGTGCAAAGACAGTATTGCCTTCAAAAGCTTCTGCAAAAATCAGTATGCGCTTAGTTCCAAATCAAACTCCGGATAAGATCGCTAAACTATTTGAAAAATACGTTAAATCTATTGCTCCTAAATATGTTCATGTAAAAGTAACATCTCTGCATGGCGGGTTCCCTGTAATGATTCCAATAGAACATGAAGTTATGAAAATTGCTGCGGATGCCGTAGCTAAAGCATTTAAGAAAAAAGCAGTATTTACACGTGAAGGGGGATCTATTCCAATAGTTGTAGAATTTGCTAAGCAATTAAATGCTCCGACAATTTTAATGGGCTTTGGTTTAGATTCCGATAACATACATTCACCGAATGAACATTTTCGAATAGAAAATTTCCAAAAAGGACTTTTGAGTTCTGCTTATTTCTTGAATGATTTTGCAAATAAATAAATGGTGGTTTAATGAAACTCTATAAATTGATGATAGTGTTTCTTCCATTAATGCTAATAGCTATATCATGCGGCGGAGATTCATCTCAAGAATCAGGAGATGCAGCCACATCAGGCGAAAAAACGGAAGAATTGCGCGATAAGAATATCGAAATTGCAGCAGAGCAGACTAAGAATAGGTTTCCATGCGATACTATTGCCTTAAGACAATATGTATTGGATACTTATGACGCAGGGACTTCCTTATTAATGACAGAACCGGAATATACTTATTCGCTTCCGAGAGCCGCCGTAGTTTATTATAAAGAGCAGAGCGAACAATATGTTTTTGCTCTCCTTACAACATCTAAAGCAGGCGAAAGAATTGTTGAGCCAAAAAACATTACAGGATTCTCATCAAGCTATATTAATCTAGATAGTACTAAGTTAGGCACTGCATTAATGTTCCTTGTTCTATTTAAATGTGACGGTGAATCATTTAGTGAAGTTTGGCGTTCAGAAGTGCCTATACATGGGGGATTTAGAAAAATAACTATAAAGACATGGAAACCAAAAAACATTAAGTATATTGAATTGAATTACGAGGATGGAATCATCTCCGGTCATCGGAATTATAATTTCTTTATGGTAGATGGATTAATGAAGCCGCCGCATCTTATGGAAACTTACATCGCCTTAGTTCATAAAAGGATAATGGCAGACGTTAATAACGATAAATATCCCGATTACTATGAATTCCGTTTTATCGATTCTACAAGATATATCAGAATCTTAGATTCAATTCCATTTTATTGGAGTCAGGATAGAAAACTTTATATTACAAAAACTAATTCTCGATGGTTCAGAAAATATTAAAAAAGGGTGGTAATGTTTATAGAAAACGAATCAATAAATAAACGTCAGGAGTATCTCACTTATATCAAAGGAGTTTCTTTTAAAATTCATCTAAATAAAATGGTAATTCGATTGGAAGGTAAAGATACACTTGATTATCTTCATCGTATTTCCACTAATTCATTAAAATCCTTGAAACCGCTAAATAAAGCAGTAACTTTATTTACTAATGAAAAAGGGAGGATAATTGACCGAACCCACGTTTTAGTTTATGATAATGGGTGTTTATTAGTTGGCAATGGATGTGAAAAAAATAAACTATTTAGTTGGATCAATAGATACATTATTACCGAAGATATAGTCTCTACTTGTGCCTCGAATGATTTTTCTTTAATCGAAGTTTTGGGGGAACAATCTACGGGGTTTCTTTCATTACTTCTCGGTGATAAATTTCTTGAATTAAACGATAATAACTATATCACGTTTGAAATCGCCGGCGAAATTAATTATTTATTTAAGGATTCTTATAATGGAAATAGATTTAGCTATCTGATACTATCTTCGTCTGATTCTGAAATTGTAATAAATTATTTGAATGAGAATAAAAGTTTTTATGAAACTGCAATTATTCCTGATGTAGTTTATAAATCATATAGAATTGAGAATGGGATACCGAAACAGCCATTTGAAATTAATGATTCAATTAATCCGCATGAAAATGGATTAATTAGTGATGTCTCTTTTAATAAGGGATGTTATATCGGACAGGAGGTAATTGCTAGGCTAGATACTTATGATAAAGTTCAGCGTGTTCTTAAAGGAATCGTTTTTGAAAAAGTAATAAATCCGGAATTACCGGCAAAAATACTCTCTATAAATGATGAGGAAATTGGAATTATCACAAGTATAGTTTATTCCGAAATGTTCAAGAAACAGATTGGCTTGGCAATAGTAAGGAAAAAATATTTAGAAAATGATTCCGAATTTTATGTAGCAGATGGCGATGATAGAATAAAATTAATAATAACGGATTTACCATTTAATTATGAAAATATATACTAAGACAGGCGATAGTGGAGAGACTTCTTTGTTCGGTGGTTCAAGGGTTTGGAAAGACGATCTAAGAATTGAATCTTATGGAACAGTGGATGAATTAAATTCCGTGATTGGATTGGCAATCGAAGAATGTAATCTTGTAGAGATAAAAATTCATTTGATAGAAATCCAAGCGGATTTATTTAATCTAGGTGCAGATCTCGCTTCGCCATTAGAAGAAAAAAATAATTCGTGGGTACCTCGAATTTCTGAAAACGACTGCGAAAAATTAGAAACATTAATTGATGGAATAGATTCCGAACTTCCGGAACTTAAAAATTTTATACTTCCCGGTGGCAGTAAATTTTCTGCTATGATACATATAGCACGTACAGTTTGCAGAAGGGGAGAGAGACAAGTAGTAAAATTAGAACGAACTGGAAACATTAATCACATTATAGTTGTATATTTAAATAGACTCTCGGATTACTTATTTGTATTAGCAAGGTATTACAATCACAAACAAGGGAAATCCGAAAATATCTGGTCCCCACGAAAATAATATGGGGGTGAAATTGGATTCGACGGAGTTAATTGTTCTTTGAACTGCGTGTCGTGATTCCGTGGTCACGTTAAACAACGGCAAAAATAGTAACTGGCGAATATAATTACGCTTTAGCTGCTTAATTAATAATTAGCAGCCGTTCCTGACTTTCTCTCATATCGGGATTTCAACGAACGTCGATTAGATATGATAGCTGAATCGAGTTTCTGGGTAGAGGAGGCGAATTTTTACCGGAATAGTTTTATTGAAGCTCGTCTATTAGCGTCAATAAGATGAAATTAAAAATTAGACTACACATGTAGAAGTTCTCTGAAGGTTTTCATCGGACGCGGGTTCGACTCCCGCCACCTCCACCATTTATGTAAGTTAACACATTTGTCAAAGTGTTGTAATCTTTTATTCACTCAGGCAGTTTATATCCCTCTTTTACTGCCAGTTCCATTTCTTGAAGTTCTTCGTCAGTAAGGAAATCAAAATGAGAAGTACGTTTATTATTTGAAAGACTACCATTATTTTGAAGGACTAGTCTGCTAAACAAATCAATCTGACAGTTGGGTATATCAATTATTCCCTGAATTAGTATTTTTGTTTTATCATAGTTTTTTAATAATGTCAGTTCTTCTAAAATTTCTTCATCAATTGTTTTATTTACAAACTCATTTAAACTTTCCGCCTGAAAGATCATATCTATTTATTGAACTACTGCAATATTATATTTTACTGCAATTTGTATCAACTATTAAAAATACTTAATAGTCATTCAGGTAGGCAAGGATATTTGGGTTAGAATCGATCCCGCATGCGCAAAGGGATTAAAAACAATTAATATCCTTCGGCACGGCGCCCTTTCATTGTACGGATTATTGATTAGCATAGATTTTCTAGGTAGCACAAGAGTCTAAATTTCTATAAAAATTTTGCCTTTTACTTCCAACTACTTTATACTTTCCTTTAGAAGTTTACTTTTAGTTAACTTTTGAAAGTAATTATAAAGTGATAGTAGGATTCGTTTCATTTTTACAATTATGATAAAGCAGATAATAAAATTTTATAAGAAATAATAAATGGCATATTGATTATTTTTACAGAGATAAATTTCTAAGTATATAGTCTTTTATTCAATCGCCTTAAGAAATATTCTAATTTTATTGATTTAACAATATTATTGCGTTAAATTTGATTCTTATATGGAACGATTTTACTTTACTAAGCTGAGCGGTTCGGGTAACGATTTTATTTTATTTGATGATAAATTAAATCCTACTCTATCATTAACTGAAGAGACAATTAAAAAGTTAACTGATAGACATAATGGAATTGGATGCGATGGCGTTTTAGTAGTTAATAGAAATTCTGATGAAGCTGATTTTGCCGTTACTTATTATAATGCTGATGGTTCCACGGGTAGTTTATGTGCAAATGGAAGCAGGTGCATAATTAAATATGCTAAAGAAGAAAATCTTTTTGAAGGCAATGAAGTTAATTTTATATTGAACGGGAACAACTATTCGGGCGAAGTTTTAGCTAATGGATTATTACGTTTTATCTTAAATTCGCCCAGCAGAGCAAAACTTAATTTCAAGATAAAAGCCAATGCTCAATTAATTACCGCTTCTTATGTTGATACAGGTTCGCCGCATGTAGTAATAGATATTAAAGATGTTTTGCGCGATCCGAAAGATTTACGTTCCTTTTATACTGATATTAATGATTTCCCCGTTTATGAACTTGGCAGAGAGATTCGTTTTCATAATGATTTCAAACCTGAGGGTGTAAATGTAAATTTTATCGATACGACCGAAGAGGTTGTAAAGATTCGTTCTTATGAAAGAGGGGTGGAAAATGAAACTCTTTCATGCGGTACCGGTTCAGTAGCGGCTGCTATTATTGCAGTACTAAACTATGATTACAAATCTCCGGTGAAGCTGTTAGTTAGAAATGAAGATTTATTAGAAGTTGATTTTAAATTAGAAGACGGACATTTCAATGATGTGTCATTGACAGGTCCGGCTATTATTGTATTTAATGGTGAAATAACAATTTAGAAATGAGGCTTAAATGAGTAAAGTAATGTTCTCTGTTCGTTATAGTATTGTCCCGGAAAAAAGAGCAGAATATTTAACTATCGTGAAAGAATTAAAATCCATTGTAAAGGCAGAAGGTCTTGAAAGCTACATAGTATTTGAGCAGAAAAACAAATCAAATACTTTCGAAGAAGTTTATCTCTGGACTAATATGGATGCATTCGAAAATAGTGAAGAAAACGTTGATGAGAGAGTAGATATTCTTACAACAAAACTTTCAGATCTAGTAATTGAAAAAACTACTCAATACACTACTTTAGTTGAAGTAGTTGATTGAATTGAATAATGCACCCCTGTTATGCATGAATATGTAAGTGCAATTCATATTCATTCCCATTTTTCTGATGGCTCTGCGGATGCTCAAGAGATTGCACGCATTGCCGCAGAGACCGGGTTGGATTTTATAATCCTTACTGACCATAATACTCTTAGGGCTTTAGATGATGGTTATGAAAAGTGGTATGGCAATACCTTGCTTTTAGTTGGATGCGAGATAAATGATAAAGAAAATAAAAATCATTATCTCGCATTTGGTATTAATAAGACTATCTCAACGCGTCTGCCTGCAAAAGAATACGTTACTAAAGTAAATGAAATGGGTGGAATTGGTTTCCTCGCACATCCTCACGAAAAAAGAAGTTCAATGAAAGAGCATCCCCCATATCCATGGGTCGATTGGAGCATTGATAATTTTACCGGTATCGAAATTTGGAACCACATGTCCGAATGGATGGAAGGATTGACCGAAGCAAATAAATACAATTATTTTGTTCATCCATTAAAATCAATCTCATCTCCTCCTGAAGAAACTCTTAAAGTATGGGACGAATTAAATCAGACGAGAAAAGTAGTTGGCATTGGTGGAATAGATGCGCATGCTCATAAAATTAATGTACTCGGATTTTTTGAAGTGGAAGTTTTTCCATACAAAATCTTATTCAAATCAATTAGAACTCATATTCTTGTAGAAAACAAAATTATTCCCGGCGAAGGTGAAGCTAATTTAGGAAATGCAAAAAAAGAAATTTATGGTGCATTGAAAGAGGGGAGATGTTTTGTCTCAAATTATTATCATGGAGATGCTTCCGGCTTTAGATTCTTTGCAGAATCTGATAATCGCATTTATCAAATGGGAGATTATATCCCCCTAAATAAATCAGTTAAATTAAAAACTTCATTACCTAATATTTCCGCGACTATTAGATTAATTAAGAATGGGGTACTAATTGATTCTATCGATAATTTCGATGCAGAATTCATTGTTACCTCGACGGGGGCATATCGCGTAGAAATTTTCATTAATGAAAATGCTTGGATTTTTTCCAATCATATTAGAATTGGAACATAATATTTATTAAATTACTTGGCTAAAAATTTTATAGGTGTCAAAAGTGTTAGAAAAAAAGAAAAAAATATCAAAAAAAGAGATGAAACAAGATACTCTTGTTACTACTTATTATCAGGCTTTAGATTTTTATAAAAAATACCAATTCAAAATTCTTATTGGTGTTGCAGTTGTGGCTTTAGTAGTCGTAAGCTCTATTTTATATATGAATAAAAAAGCTAATGATAATGTAAAAGCCTCTGAACTACTAACCGCGGTGGTTCCTGTCCTCGAAACAGGTGCTTATACCGAAGCAATTGAAGGGCAGAAGCAGAAAAATATGATCGGTCTAAAGGAAATAGTTTCTAATTATGGGGGAACCGAAAACGGCGAAACAGCGCGAATCTATTATGCTCATGCACTTTTTGCTACCGGTAAATATGACGAAGCTTATGATCAGTATAACGATTATTCCGGAAGTAATCCTCTCTTAGTTGCCGCTGCTTTGGCAGGTAAAGCTTATGTACAGGAAACTAAAAAGGAATATGAAGATGCTCATGATAATTTAGTGGATGCAGCTAAAGTTTCTAAAATAAATCCTTCTAATCCGGAATATTTATTAAGAGCTGCAGTAAATCTTATTGAGATTAAGAAAAATAAAGAAGCAATTAAACTCTTAAAACAAATTAAAGAAGAGTATAAAAATGCTGGCATAACTACTGAAGTAGATAAATACTTAGTTAAAGCCGGCATTTAATTTAATTATTGAAATTTAATGAACACTTAACTTGATTTTTATATCAAGTCATAAATATATTTAAAAAAACTAGAGAGAATTTATGGCAGATACTTCCGATTTCAGAAATGGACTAATAATAAGATTTAAAAATGATCCCTATGTAATAGTAGAGTTTCAGCACGTCAAACCGGGTAAAGGTGGGGCATTTGTTAGAACCACGCTTAAGAGTCTTAAAACCGGCAGAAATTTAGATAATACTTTCCGCTCAGGTGAATCAGTAGATGTTATTAGAGTTGAAAGAAGAAAATATCAATTCTTATACAAAGATGGTGATATGCTCGTAATTATGGATAATGAAAATTATGAGCAATTAAATGTTGAAGCAGCATTATTTGGCGGTGGAGAAGATTTTCTTAAAGAAGGCGAAACAGTCGAATTGGTATTAGATGATAAAGAAAAAATCATTTCTGCTGAAGTACCAATCTTTGTTCAATTAAAAGTGATTGAAACAGAACCCGGTTTTAAAGGTGATACGGCAACAAACGTAATGAAACCGGCAACCTTAGAAACGGGTGCAAAAATTAACGTTCCTCTTTTTGTTAATGAAGGAGAACTTCTAAAAGTAGATACACGAACTTATTCGTATGTCGAAAGAATTAAAAACTAAATAGTGGTATTAATGGACTTAAATCTAATAAAACAACTTATTAAGATCGTCGAGAAGAGTGAGATTACAGAATTTTCAGTTCACGAAGGGGATCTTAAATTAAAAATTTCCAAGGCAACTAACCAACAGACAACAGTTACGTATGCGGGAATGCCCGAAATGAGACCGGCTATGCATATTCCAAATTCAATAGAAGCCCCTGCTAGCAGTCCAAACTTACCTAAAAAAGAGAGCGACTCTTTAAACTATTACGAAATTAAATCTCCAATAGTAGGAACTTTCTATCGTTCACCGGCACCTGATGCTGATCCTTATATCCAAGTTGGGGATATTGTTTCGCCCGGTTCAGTTTTGTGTATCGTTGAGGCGATGAAGCTAATGAATGAAATTGAGTGCGATGTAAGTGGAAAAATAGTAAAGATCCTTTTGGAAAACGCTTCTCCGGTTGAATATAATCAGCCGATATTTTTGATTGAAAAATCGTAATCAGTACTAAGGAAGAGAAAAATTTGTTTAAGAAAATTTTAATCGCAAATCGTGGTGAAATTGCTTTAAGGATTGTCCGTACTTGTAAGGAGCTTGGCATTCCTACGGTGGCAGTTTATTCTGATATAGATAGAGAAGCACTTCATGTTGTTTTTGCAGATGAGGCGGTTTGTATAGGCCCCGCATTGAGCAAAGAGAGCTATTTAAAAGTATCAAGCATCCTTTCGGCGGCTCAAATTACCGGTGCTGATGCGATACATCCCGGTTATGGTTTTTTAGCAGAAAACGCAGAGTTCTCCGATATTTGTGCTGAATCCGGATTAACGTTTATCGGACCAAGCGGCGATGCAATTAGGAAAATGGGTGACAAAGCAGCTGCTAAAGAGACGATGAAAAAAGTTGGTGTTCCGGTTGTTCCCGGAAGTGATGGAGCAATAAAAGATTTTGATGAAGCTAAAGCTGTTGCTAAGGAAATTGGGTATCCGGTAATGCTAAAAGCATCAGCGGGCGGTGGCGGTAAAGGAATGAGGATTGTTTTTGAAGAATCCGAAATTGAAAAAGCTTTCCAAAACGCAAGCACTGAAGCAGGTGCTGCATTCGGTAATCCTGAACTTTACGTCGAAAAGTATATTGAGAATCCAAGACATATAGAAATACAAATAATTGGCGATGTGGATGGTAAGGCGTACCACTATGGCGAGAGAGATTGTTCTATTCAAAGACGACATCAAAAGCTAATTGAAGAATCTCCATCACCTTTTATTACTGATGAAGTTCGCGAAAAAATGGGAAAGGCTGCTATTCTTGGTGCTGAATCTGTTGGATATAGAGGTGCCGGAACGATCGAGTTTCTTGTAGATAAATATATGAATTTTTATTTTATCGAAATGAATACTCGTATTCAAGTAGAGCATCCTGTTACTGAAATGGTTAGAAATCTTGATTTAATTAAACAACAGATTTTAGTGGCTTCGGGAAATAGTATTGCAGATTATCCTAAACCGCCACGCGGTCATGCAATAGAGTTTAGAATTAATGCTGAAGATCCGGCTAATAATTTCCGACCGTCTCCCGGTAAAATTGAATATCTTCATTTCCCGGGTGGTTTTGGTATTAGAATCGATTCGCATATATATAATGATTATGTAATCCCTCCCACTTACGATTCATTAATTGCAAAATTAATCGTTTGGGGAACTGATAGAAAACACGCAATTGCTCGAGCAAAGAGAGCTTTTGAAGAATTTCAAATTGAAGGAGTAAAAACTACTATTCCTTTCCATCAACAAGTTCTTGAACACGAGCTATTTGTAAATGGCAATTTTGATACATCATTTATTGAAAAACACTTAAAATAATTTTGAGGTTATTATGAATGTTCCAACAGAATTAAAGTACACAAATGACCATGAATGGGTAAAAGTTGAAGGAGATAGTGCATTTATAGGAATTACACATTATGCGCAAGGAGAATTAGGAGATATTGTATTTGTGGATATCGTTCCTGATATTGCTGAAATCGTTAGCGGTGAATCTTTTGGTACAATCGAAGCGGTTAAGACAGTTAGTGAAATGTTTGCTCCGGTCTCCGGAAAAGTTATTGAAATTAATGCTAAACTTAATGATGAGCCACAATTAATAAATACTGATCCTTATGGTGAGGGATGGATTATTAAAGTCGAACTAACAAACCCTTCAGATTTAGATGCCTTACTTGATTCTAAATCCTATTTAGATTTATTAAGCTAGATTTTTTTTAATTCCTGTCCTTATAAAAGGGCAGGAATTTTTTTTATCTTGGTGTATTGAAATTATTCAAATAGGTTAATTGTCCGATGCTCCATTTAGAAAAAGTATTAATAATAGATTTTGGTTCTCAATACACGCAGTTGATAGCACGTCGTATTAGAGAGATGAAAGTATATTCCGAAATTCACTCCCACACATATCCCATTGAAAAAATTATAGAAGAAAAACCCTCAGGGATTATTTTATCCGGCGGTCCAATGAGCGTTTATGATACTGATTCTCCTCAGATTAATAAAAAAATATTTGATCTAGGAATACCAATTCTAGGTATCTGTTATGGTCTGCAATTGATTGCCTTAAATTTTGGAGGTTCGGTGGAGCCGGCTTCCCATAGAGAATATGGTAAGACAGAATTAAATCTTCTTGAACATAGCACTATATTCAAAGATGTTTTAAGTACATCAACTGTTTGGATGAGCCATGGTGATTTTGTGGAAAAAATGCCCGCAGGCTTTAGTATAAGTGCTAAATCAGATAACTCACCAATTTGTGCAATCTCTAATGTTGAAAAAAATATTTTTGGAGTTCAGTTCCATCCTGAAGTTGTTCATTCAATTGAAGGTAAAAAAATACTTGGAAACTTTATTTTTAATATTTGTGGCTGTAATGGTGATTGGACACCGCATAATTTTGTAGAAGAAGAGATTAAAGAAATTCGTCAAAGAGTCGGAAATAAAAAAGCAATTTGCGCTCTAAGCGGCGGAGTTGATTCATCAGTTGCGGCAATTCTTATGCACGAGGCTATCGGAGATAAACTTATCTGCATTCATGTTGATTCAGGCATGATGAGAAAGGACGAAAGCTCTAAAATTGAAAAAATGTTCAAAGAAAATTTTTCATTGAATATCATCCATATTAATGCTACCGATTTATTTTTAGAAAGCTTAAAAGGAATCGAAGACCCTGAACAAAAGAGAAAAATAATAGGCAAAACTTTTATAGATATTTTTGAAAGAGAAGCAAAAAAAATTCCTGATGCTGAATTTCTTGTTCAAGGCACGCTTTATCCCGATGTAATTGAATCCGTTTCTGTAAAAGGGCAATCTGTAACCATCAAAACTCATCATAATGTAGGCGGGTTACCCGAAAAGATGAATTTAAAATTAATCGAACCATTTAGAGAACTATTCAAAGATGAAGTAAGAGAGATCGGGAAGGAATTGGGCCTTCCTATTGATTTTATTAATCGGCATCCATTCCCGGGTCCCGGTTTGGCAGTAAGAATTCTAGGTGATATTACTTTTGAACGACTTGAAATCTTACGAGAGGCTGATGAGATATTTATTAATGAATTATATGAATCGGGAGTTTATGACGAAATATGGCAGGCCTTTTGTGTATTATTACCTGTTAAAAGTGTGGGTGTAATGGGAGATTCCCGGACTTATGAAAATGTGTTAGCATTAAGAGCAGTAACATCCACAGACGGAATGACAGCCGATTGGTATCGATTTGATTATTCGATTTTAGAAAGAACATCTAATAAAATAATCAGAAAAGTAAAAGGGATTAATAGAGTGGTATATGATATATCATCGAAGCCACCAGCAACAATAGAATGGGAATAAGAGAAAGATCACCTGAAGATATGCCCCGTGAGAAGCTTGCTTTAAGAGGTCCGCAGAGTCTTACTAATGAAGAGCTTTTAGCTGTTCTTCTAAGAACCGGAATGAAAGGGAAGGACGTTCTCGAATTAGCTCATGAATTAATTACCGAATTTGGTTCTTTAAAAAATCTTGCTTCGCAATCTGTAGATGCAATCCTTCGTGTTACCGGAATAGGTCCCGAAAAAGCATCCACTCTTATTGCCTCATTTGAATTAAATCTCCGAATACAGCAAGAGATTGAATCAAACAAAAGTTTAAAAGTAACCTCCCCCAAGGTTATTGCAGAATATTTTATCCCTTATTTTAGAGATAAACAAAAAGAGCAATTCATTGTAGTAACATTAAATTCATCTAATATTATGCAGAGATTTAATATCATTTCAGAAGGGAGTTTGAACTCTAGTATTGTTCATCCGCGCGAGGTTTTCAAAACGGCTATCGATAATAGAGCTGCAAATATTGTTCTTATTCATAATCATCCCAGTGGTAATCCTGATCCGAGCAAAGAGGATATTGAAATTACAAAAACATTAGTTGATTCTGGGCGTATTTTAGGAATTAAAATTTTTGATCATATAATAATAGCCGGTAATTTTTATGTTAGTCTTGTTGAAAAAAGGATTATTTGAACATTTTTTTAGTTATATTTACTGTAATAAGTTATTCTCAATTATTTATATAAATTAATTCATAAACTAAACCGGAGGTAGAAATATGTTGAATTTAAAGAAACATTTAAGTTCAGCTCTTGTTGTAGCCCTCATAGTCGGAACAGTATCACTCACCGGTTGTAGCGGTGTATCCGAAGAACAGATGGCTGAGCTTGAAGCACTTAGAAGCGAAGTTACAGCTCTTGAAAAAGAGACTGGTTCATTAAAAGCAGAAAAAGCTACTTTAGAACGCGAAATTGCTGAAAAGAATTCTAAGCTTGATCAATGCGCTAAAGAAAAAGCTGAAACTAAGAAAAATTTAGAACAATTAGGTCTATAACAGGATAAGGAGAAAACAATGAAATTCAATAAGATATTAGTAGTATTGTTTGGTCTGTTCCTTATCAATTCTGTTACTCTTTTTGCTCAAAGAAAAGAGATGACTCAAGAGGAATGGCAAAGTGAAATGAATCGCCTTACAGAAAGAAAAGCTACTTTAGTAGCTGAACTTAATACTCTTAAGAGCGATGTTGCATCTTTGAAGAAAACAAAAGATGCTATGCAAACATTTGATGCTTGCATGGACGAATTATATGCATTAGTTGGTGCTACAAAAGCTGATGTTGATAATTTCAGAAAACAATTAAACGTATTAAGCGGTAAAATTGATGGACAGGAAGCTCCAAAAGCTGACCGTCAAGCTGAATTAGATGCTATGAAGAAAAATAAAATTTCTGCTCTTCCTGAATTTTTCAATAAAGTTCATGATCAGCTTCAAAGAAAATTAGATGCATGGGTAGTTGCTCCTACTGAAATAGCTTATACCGTTGTTAAAGGTGATCACCTTTGGGGTATCGCTAAAAAATCTGAACATTATAGTAATCCATTTGCATGGCCAAATATTTATAAAGCAAACAGAGACCAGATTAAGAATCCTGATTTAATTTATCCTAAACAGACATTTAAGATTCCTAATTTAACTGAAGAAGAAAAGTCTCAATATGATAAAATTAGAAGAAATTACAAACCTGCACCTCCAACACAGACTGCAAACTAAAATTTATTCTGATTTTGTAATAAAAAGCCCTGTTTGCTATCAGCGAATAGGGCTTTTTCTATTTAAAAAAGGAGGAGTTATTGGAAATAGAAAAAATATTAAAACTAGATAATGTTGATCTTATTTCTCTTCTTGGTTTTAATGATTCTAATATTAAGCCATTGGAAGAAAGATTTTCATCTAATATTATTGTTCGCGGAGAGAATGTTTATATAAAAGGTATTGGAGAAGAAGTTGAATTAATTGAAAAAGTATTCAAAGAAATGATCTTTGTATTGAACACGTCCGGCAAGTTGCGTCCTGATGATGTTACAACGATTATTGATCTTACGAATCAAGGAAGAGAAATTATAAGTGATAATGAATTTGACAACATAGTTCTCTATTCAAAAAAAGATGTAATAAAAGCAAAAACCCCGAATCAAATAATCTACCTAAAGACAGTCCGACAAAACGATATCTGTTTTGCAATCGGACCTGCCGGAACAGGTAAAACTTATTTAGCCGTTGCTCTGGCAGTTGCAGCTCTTAAAAAAGGTGTTGTAAAAAAAATTGTCTTAGCACGTCCGGCGGTGGAAGCGGGAGAAAGTCTCGGTTTTCTTCCCGGTGATTTTAAGGAAAAAATAGATCCGTATCTAAGACCACTTTTCGATGCACTTCAGGATATGCTTCCTTCGGAGCAGTTAAGAGGATATATAGAAAAGACGGTTATAGAAATTGTTCCTTTGGCTTTTATGCGCGGAAGAACTCTTAATAATGCTTACGTAATTTTAGATGAAGCACAGAATGCTACTGTTATGCAAATGAAGATGTTTTTAACGAGGCTTGGTCCTAATTCTAAAGCAATAGTTACAGGGGATATTACTCAAATCGATTTGCCTACAATTTCTCAAAGCGGGCTCGTGCAGGTTAAAAATATTTTACAGGGCATTGATGGAGTTGGATTTGTTTATTTTGAAAAGTCCGATGTAGTCCGTCATAAACTTGTAAAAGATATAATTGATGCTTACGAAAAACATAATTCAAATAAACCGCTCTCATAATAGAAAGCGGTTTATGTTTTATAGTGCTTAATACATATTAGTTAAAATGCTTTTTGCTTTCTTCCCAATATTTATCCATCTCGGGGAGTGAGGATTCAGTGATTTTTTTACCTGATTCTTTGATTTTCTTTTCTACATAAGAGAAACGATTTATAAATTTTTCATTTGTATATCTGATAGAATTTTCCGGATTAATTCCTAAAAAGCGTGCATAATTGGTCAATGCAAAAAACAGATCGCCAAATTCTTTTTCCATCTCATTTTTATTATTCTCTTTTGCTACTTTTTTAAGCTCATTAAGTTCTTCTTCCACTTTTTGCCAAACGTTATCAACGTTATCCCAATCAAAACCGACTTTTGAAGCTTTTTCTTGAAGACGAAATGCACGTGCCAATCCGGGCATCGCCTTTGGGACTCCCTCCAATACAGAATCTCTTCCTTCTCCTAATTTTATTTCCTCCCAGTTTCTCATTATCTCTTCATTATCTTTTACTTTTGTTTCAGCAAATATGTGCGGATGTCTTCTAATCAACTTATCTGATATTCCATCAATCACGTCATTAAGAGAAAAATTATTTTCTTCCTCTGCAATTACCGAATGAAAAAGAATATGAAGAAGAAGATCGCCTAATTCTCCTTTAAGTTCCTTATAATTTTTTTCATCAATAGTTTCTATTAATTCATAAGATTCTTCTAAAGTTGCTGCTTTTATGCTATCATGAGTTTGTTCTCTATCCCAAGGGCATTCATTACGAAGCTTTTTCATAATTCCCCAGAGTTCTTCAAATTTTTCGCCTATCATTTTTCCTCTTATTTTTTTCAAATGCTTGTGCCAATTAAAAGTTTTTTTTATTTAATAAAAAGGGATTATTTTAATAATAACAAAATATGGAGATAATATGTACGAACAAAAATTAAAAGAATTAGGAATCATTGTTCCCGAAGCACCAAAACCTTTAGCAGCTTATGTCCCGGCTAAAAGAATGCACAAATTAGTATTTACTGCAGGTCAACTTCCATTTGTTGATGGAAAATTACTTTTTCAAGGTAAGTTAGGAGTGGATGTTTCAGAAGAAGATGGTATTAAATGTGCTAAACAATCTGCTATTAACTGTTTAAGTGCTATTAAGTCGATTGTTGGATCGATAGATAATATTGAATCGATTGTTAAAGTAACCGTATTTGTTAATTCATCGGAGACTTTTACAAGTCATCCAAAGATTGCTAATGGAGCATCTGAATTTTTGGTGGAAGTATTTGGAGAAGAAGGAAAGCATGCTCGTAGTGCTGTGGGCGTTGCCCAATTGCCAATGAATGCGCCTGTTGAAATCGAAATGATTGTGAAAGTTATTGATTGATACGAAACATTTATCTATTATTGCGGTATAAATAAGAAATTAAGAATTTATTATGAAAAAATTACTTCTAATATTATTAATTGCTACTATTCCACTTTCAGCGCAATTCAAAGAGCAGCCGAATAGTGCCCCGAGTATTAAAAGTGGAATTTTGAGTGGTAATTCAAACTCACTTTTTGGGTTTATTAATCCCGATAATTTTAGTATGCATCATACATTTAATATGTCTTATACCGCTGCCGGATCGTTTGGAATGGCTCTCGGTGCATATACCAATTCGATGGCGTATAAGCTTACCGATAACTTAAATGTAGAAACTGATATAAGCGTAGTTAATTCACCCTACAATTCTATGAATAGCAAGGAATTTGCAAATCAATTCAATGGTGTTTATTTAAGCAGAGCACAAATAAATTATAAACCTTCAGAGAATATGACTATAATGCTGCAATATCGTCAGCTACCTGCGGGTTCATTCTATCCTTATTCTTATTACGGCAATAATTCTTTCTATGGTAATAACCCTTTTTATCGAGATAATTTTTTTAATGATCCTTTCGGAAGGAATTAAATCCTAAATTTAGTTAAATTAAATAACCGGATTTTCCGGTTATTTTTTTATTTAAATTGACTCTATGAAATCGAAACGTAAACCTGTTGTAAAAAAAGCCGGCAATGTAGATCTGAAAAGTTCAACATTAAATATGCTGATGAACATTGCTATTTTTATCTTAGTTATTGTGATTATTTTTTTAAGTTATTCTATTTATTTGAAGGTTTTTTCAATCACACCCGAAGAGATAGCAGAAACGAGAGATAATAGACCATCGGAAATAATTCAGGTAGAGGTATTAAATGGATGTGGAATCCCCGGTGCAGCTACACGTTTCGCCGAATATTTAAGAGCAAATAAATTTGATGTAATCTCTACTTCAAATGATAAAGAAATTGATGAAACGCTTGTTATAGCTCGAACTCAAAATATGCAGAATGCTTATGCTGTTGCAGAGGCACTTGGAGTTAAAAAAGAGAATGTAAACCAGATTCAAAATGATGATTATTTTTTAGATGTATCTATTATCATAGGCAGAGATTATTATACATTAAAACCATTAAAATGAGGTATTATTGGATTCATTAAAATTCGCAAAAAAAATAGCGAATATTGTCCTTACAAAAAAAGGGACTGATATTAAAATATTAGATTTAAGAAAACTTTCGGGAATTTCGGATTATTTTCTGATTTGTTCAGCCGATTCTGATCGTCAAGTAAAAGCAATTGCAGATGAAGTTGATAAAATGCTAAGCGAAGAGGGTATAAAGTGTATTCATCGCGAAGGATTTGAATCATTAAATTGGGTTATTCTCGATTATTTTGACGTAATTGTTCACGTTTTCAAAAACGAAATACGTCAATTCTATGGACTTGAAAAATTATGGGGTGATGCCCCGGTTATAATTATTGATGAAGAATCACCAAACATGGAGAATGAAGTTGAAAGAGTACCTAAGCGGACTGTTCGCAAATCTGTCAAAAAATCTTGATTACCTAAATAATACCTCAATTCTTTTCAACGTTCCAAATCAGGCAAATTTCGGTGATCTATCTACAAATGTAGCTCTTTCGGTTGCTAAAGGATTAAAAAGAAATCCGCGTGAAGTCGCTCAAGAAATTATTGATAATATTGTAATGGATAAAAACATATTAGAGAGGATAGAAATAGCCGGTCCCGGTTTCATTAATTTCTTCTTTAATCCTGAATACTTGGCTCAAATAATAAAAATAATTCATGCTCAAGAGAATGAATATGGAAAGAGTAAAAAATATTTAGGTGTAAGAGCTAACGTGGAATTTATCTCTGCTAATCCGACCGGACCGCTTACTGTTGGTCATGGACGAAATGCTGTGGTTGGAGATACGGTTGCTAATCTTTTAGAAGCTGTTGGATACGAAGTCGATCGAGAGTATTATTTTAATAATGCCGGCAGACAGATGAGGGTATTAGGTGATTCCGTTAGATTAAGATATATTCAGTTACTGGGAGAAAAAATTGAGTTCCCTGATGATTATTATCAGGGTGAATATATAAGAGAGATTGCTCAGAAAATCTATACTGAATTTGGAGATACACTAAAAGAAGAAGGTCCGGAAGGGAAGTTCAAAGAGACTGCCGAAAAAGAGATATTTAATGATATAATTAAAACTATGGAAAATATCGGCATAAAAATGAAGATATTTTATAACGAGAATAGTCTCTATGAAGAAGATAGAATTAATAAATTGCTGGGCCTATTTAAAGAGAAAAATCTTTCTTATGAAAATGAAGGTGCCCTTTGGCTAAAACTTTCTGAACTTGGCAATGAGCAAGATAAGGTAATAGTAAAATCCTCGGGTGAACCAACATATAGACTCCCTGATATAGCATATCATATTACAAAGTTCGAAAGAGGTTATGATCTAATTGTTGATTTATTCGGATCTGATCATAATGCTACTTATCCGGATGTTCTCGCCGGACTTAAAGCCCTAGATTATGATTCAGAAAAAATAAAAGTATTAATTCATCAATTTGTAACGATATTACAAAATGGTGAAATCGTCAAAATGTCCACTCGTAAAGCGAATTATATTACACTTGATGAACTTTCCGATGAAGTTGGAAAAGATGTTGTAAGATATTTTTTCAATATGCGAAGCATTAATAGCCATCTTAATTTTGATCTTGATGTAGCTAAAAAGCAATCGGACGAAAATCCTGTATTCTATCTGCAATATGCACATGCAAGAATATCATCAATTTTAAAGATGACATCCGAGCAGGGATTAAAAGCAAACTTAAAACAAGTAGGATTATTACAAAAAACCGAAGAACAAAATCTTATAAAAAAAATAATTGAATATCCGGAAGAAGTATTATATAGCGCAGAGCATTTTGAAACACATAGGATACCTGTATTCTTAGAAGAATTAGCTTCGCTATTTCATAAATTTTATACTGAGTGCAGAATTATCGGAAGTGAACAAGATCTTGCTGAAGCAAGAATTGCTTTGGTTGAATCTGTTCAAATAGTTATTAAAAATGGATTAAATATTCTTGGTGTTAGTGCGCCTGATAGAATGTAATAAATAAATCTTTATGCAAGGGCAGCGGAGAATGCAATAATTTTTCCTGCCCCATTTTCTTTTAATACTTTTCCACATTCAATTATTGTACTCCCGGTTGTTATTATATCATCTATTAATAAAATGTTTTTACCCTCCAGACTTTTTTTTCCGCAAAATTTAAAAGCATCTTTCACATTCTCTTTTCGTTCTGAATGATTTAATCGGGTTTGAGATTCTGTATTTTTTATTCTCTTTATTATAGAAGTTTCTAAAGGAATCTTAGCTAATCTTGATATCTCTCTTGCTATATAAAAAGATTGGTTATATCCTCGCTCTGTATATTTTATCCGATGAAGGGGAACCGGTATAATTAAATCGATTTGTTCTTTCTCGAAATAAAAAGAATTTTCTGAAGCAATTAATTGTCCAAGATAATTACCGATACGATAATTGCTCTGATATTTTAGACTATGTATTAGCGATTGGAGCGGAGTGTCTTTTGAAAATAAATAGAGAGCACTTAATTCATCAATAGAATTTGAGGATTCAAAGTAGCGTTTGAATTTTTCTTTGGCATAATTGTTATCGCATTTGTAGAGTTTTGATGAGCATTGATTACAAAGATATTGTTCAATTGAATCTAACTTAGTTTCACAATAGAGACAATATCTTGTAAGAAAAAAATCTAAGAAATTATTAAATAATCGATGGAGATAATTAGTTTTCACCTTGCTCGGCTAAAAATTTTCCTAATTTTTTATCATTGAAATCAAGATGATTATAAAACCAAGTCTTGAAAGACTTCATATTTTCAGTGCCAAAATTTATTTTACCATTCTTGTATGCTGCCGCGTCGTCTCTAGTATGTTTCAATACTCGGTCGTGTTCCAATTTATGAGAAATATATCCTTGGAATTTTGTTTCTTTCATAATAGTTTCTTCGTACTCAAAATGTGTTTGCAAATCAAGTACCAATTCCTCGAGTTGCTCTGATATTTTTTCTTTGTTACTAATCAAAATAGCATCATATAAATCATTGGCAATATTGATCATTCTTATATGTTGATTATCAATTTCTTTAAAACCGCACGATGCGTCATCACTAAATTCAATAAATTTCATTTTGCCCTCATTTTTATTATAACATCCCGAATCGTTTTCTAAAAAACCATTCAACTGTAAATAAAAGAATAATTATTGATAATATCCAATAATTTGACCACAATAAATACTCGTCAATAGACACATTATCCTTATTTTTCCCCTTTTGGAGTTTAATAATCTCATCGATTATCTTTTCTTTTTCTTCTATTGTGAAATATTTTCCACCGCTATTTTTTGCTAAATTTGAAAGAAGATTTAGATTCATTCTACTTTCTATTGCTTCTATTTCTGTATCACCGATATTAAATTTTACAGGATCGCTTTTCATTGAACGGGTACTAATCACTGCGTTACCATTAATAATGAAATCTCCGGTCTCTAAAATATCGGAAGTTGTTTTATATATCCCGTTTTGAATAGGGGATAAGATTAAAACCTTTTCAAAATCTTTTTTACTGATATTTATTTTTATTTCTGCATCCGAAATAGGATTAAAAGATTGATCATATAGCTCTGCAAATATTTCTATTGGTTCACCCGTTGAATAACTTTTCTTAGATGTACGTATAATAAAATTCTTTTTGTTATCATTTTTTATTAACCATTTTGATGATGATATAATAAATTTATCAAAAAAATTAGTTTTATCATCTGCTAATTGCAGTTTCCATTTCCAAATATCTTGAGCAAGAACAATAATTGATCTTTGAGCACCAAAGCTTTTTGCCACAATAAGTGGATTATTTGTTGGAATGCCCCTGATTTTGCTATTAGCAATTAATATACTTTCGGGTTTAAGATTGAATGCACTATTAAGCCGATTAACCGGTGGTAGTTTTTCCCAAACTGAATTATCGGCTAAGTCAGATAACAATAACTCCACATTGTTTATCTGAACATTGGGTTGAACTTCCATTAAACTATTATTTTGAGACATAATTGTTATAGGCAATATTTTCTCAAAGGATTTTAATTTTCGTAAGTCTGTCGATGAATTTAATACCAAAAAGAAAGGCTTATTTTTTGTAATCAAATAATTGTTTAAAAGATTATCAAGTTCGTTTTTTGATTTTGAAATTGGATAGCCAACAATAAAAAATAAGTCTGTACTATCTTGAGTAAAAAGGCTTTTTTCTTCAAGTATTTTATTGTCAGAGACATTAATGAATTTATTTAGAATAATATTTTTATCTGCGGATAATGAATTTAGTATAAAAGTTAAATCGGTGGAGGGTGCTCCGGCTATAATGCTTACTCTAATTTTTTCTTTCATAATATCGAGATAAAAATTGTAGCGATTATTTTTCTCTGTTGCTTCATCAGGAAGATTTTTAACATAGATGGATAATTTTTTTTCTCCTTCATTCTTTGGCGTGTAATTGAATTTTATTTGATTCAATGAAGTTTCGCTAAAAATAATTTCCTTTGAATCGATTAATTCATTTTCTTCATATAGATATGCTATGCTGTTTTTGCCTTCAAAACCATTATTTATTATTTCTGCTTCGATTGTTGTAGGAGTACCGGAATAAATATATTTATTATAATTAACATTTGAGACGTAAATATCTTTCCCTTTAGAAGTATCGCCAATTCCAACAGTTATTATCGAGAAATTATTTTTTTCTGATCTATATAACGGACTTAATCCTTCAGTAATTATTCCATCAGAAATTATTGTAGTAGTTGCAATATTTCTTTTTACCGAATCCAAGTAATTAAAAATGTTTTCAAAGTTTGTAACCGGTTCTGAAAAATTTAATTTATCATTCTCCCTTAATTCTTTATTGCTTCCACCAAATGAAATAAATTTGACCGGTAAATTATATTCATTAATTTTTATCATTAACGAACTTATATTGGAGGAACGCTTTAAACTGTCTTTTAATGATATTGAACGTGAATTATCAATAAATATATAGTTGATAGGATTATCAGGTGTACGGTTAATAATTGATAAAACGGGATCGAACAAAAGGAATACTATCAATGCAAGAATTAAACTTCTTATTATAATAAAAAGAGTCTTCGCTTTGTTGTCCAATTTTGGAAGAGTATATTTATAGATATAAATTGAGAATAGAGCGAATAGTATTATCCCAAGAATTAAAAAAAATGTCTCGCCTGATATTGATAAATTTAATTCACTCACTCTTTATCATTACTCCTTAACTTTTTTAAATATTTCGGGAATATTCCAACTTTGCATATTTTCATAAGTTTTATAATCAGTTAGGTCAAAATGAATAGGGCTTACGGTTACATAATTATTTTTAATGGCATTCTGGTCTGTATCTAAAGTAATATCTGTGTCCATGAGTTTTCCGGTAAGCCAAAAATATTTTTTACCGTAAGGGTCTAATCGTTCTTCATAAACATCATCCCATTTTGATTTACCTTGTTTGGTCAGTAATACACCGCAAATCTTTTCTGGAGGTAAATCAGGTACATTAACATTCAAAAGAGTTCCTCTTTCAAGACCATTTTTTACAACTAATTTCGTCAATCCTTTTACAACTTCTATAGCATAATCAAAATTTTCAGCTTCGTGGCTTGTAACCGAAACGGCAATTGCCGGGACATCCATGATTGCAGCTTCTCGTGCGGCAGAAACAGTACCGGAATAAATTATATTTATTGCAGTATTAGAACCATGATTAATTCCTGAAATTACAATATCCGGAGAATACTTCATTATATTCCTGATTCCAATTTTTATACAATCGGCAGGAGTGCCTTCAACCGCATATCCAAAAAATTCTCCGTTTTTAAAATATTCTGTTACTCTTAAAGGCATTTTCATTGTTATAGCATGTCCTACGGCACTCTGTTCAGTTCTTGGAGCAATTACAGTTACTTCCCCCAATTCTTTCATCGCATTAGCTAGAGCAAAAATCCCCGCTGAATCAATTCCATCGTCATTCGATATTAGTATTTTCAATTCTAATTCCCTATATTTTTTTAATGGTTACAAATATACTTAAATACTATTTCTATTAAAATTAGTAAGTTATCTATCATAATTTTTACCGGAAGTTTTTATATGAAGAAAATCCAAATATATTTACTAATGCTGTTCTTAATGTACCTCCCAAAGAATATATATTCACAATCGGAAGAATCCGCTTTTGAATTATATTTAATCGATTCATTTATTACTGCAGAAGAACCATACACCTTAATTGTATCTTTTTTTACAAGCGAAGAGTGTAAGTCTTCAATTAGAATCGGCGAAAAAGATTTTATAATTTCAAAAGAATATTCAGAAGATCATAAAATCAAAATTGATCTTTCAGGAATCGAACTTAAGAAGGAAACACTCGCTTACGAATTAATATGCGGCAATATAGAAGGAAAATTTATTCACCAAAAATATTCTGCCAATGTACCTTCAAATAAAGTTTTTTCCGCTGAAAGTGAACAAAGCTTATTGACTGTATGCTGCCTTGGCGGTGTCATTTTTGGCATCCCTTCACCTTCATTATTTTTCTTTGAGGATGAGACTAATTTTGGATTCTCAAAAGAGATCCCTTTATTTTCATTCTTTTCCAATAGCTTTAATTACCCGTATGGATTTTTCAGCATTGAATACACTCATATATTAAAAGGTAAAGTACAAAATCTATTCAGGACCGGTTACAAACAAATATTCCAGGTCAATGGCATTGAATATATTTCGCCGGGAATAACTTACAATACTAATTTTGTAGGTTATAACGGGATAGGAACTGAAGTTTCGGCAGGTTTATTTACCGTTTCAAACATATTCACTTTTTATGGAAGATATAGATTTAATTTTGTACCCGGTAATTCAAAAAATAATTTTCATGAATTTTCTATCGGACTTTATTCTAATTTCTTTTCAATAAATTTTTAAGGTTATGGCTATAAATACAGAAAACATTTTCTCAGTTACTGCTATTACAGGATTGATAAAATCTACTCTTGAAGAATCATTTGGACAAATTTCGGTTATAGGAGAAATTTCCAATTTTAAGGCTCACGTTTCAGGACATTGGTATTTTACATTAAAAGACGCATCAGCTCAAATTAGTTGCACAATGTGGAAAGGGAATAATTCTTACGTATTTTTCACTCCGCAGGACGGAATGAAAATAATCGTAAATGGTAAGTTATCGGTATATCCGCCGCGAGGGACATATCAAATAGATGTTCGTTCAATGATGCCTGCCGGCGAAGGGGAGCTTCAGGCAGCTTTTGAAAAGCTAAAGAGAAAGTTGAATGAAGAGGGATTATTTGATCCCGAAATTAAAAAAGAGATACCTCAATTCCCCAAAAGAATCGGAATCGTAACGGCTAGAGACGGAGCAGCTCTTCAAGATATGATAAATTCGGCAAAAAGACGTTTTCCACTTGCTGAATTATTTCTTTATCCTTCTAAAGTTCAAGGTGATGGGGCTGCCCAAGAGATAGTTCGGGGTATTGAATTTATTAATAAATTAAATAATATTGATGTTCTGATTTTGGCAAGGGGAGGAGGATCATTAGAGGATTTATGGGCATTCAACGAAGAGATTGTAGCACGTGCAATTTTTGATTCTTATATCCCAATTATTACAGGTATCGGTCATGAAGTAGATTTTACAATTGCAGATTTTGCTGCGGATAAAAGAGCATCAACTCCTACTGCTGCTATGGAATTAGCAACTCCTGATCAAGAAGATATACTCTCTTTTATTACTGATTTTATCGAAAACATAGATTCTGAAATCTTAAGCGGTATTAAAGACAAACGGAATAAACTTACGAGAATTGTTAATTCTTACGGATTCAGATTACCAGAGGATGTTATAAAAGTAAGGACACAGTATCTTGATTCAATCTTATATAAATTAATCTCAGGCATTGATAAAAAACTTACACATAAAAGGAATTTACTATCACTTCTCGACCAAAAAATTGATAAATTTGATTTTAAAAAAATTCTAGAAAGAGGTTTTTCATTAATCCACCAGGATGATAATCTCATTCAAAGAGCAGAGAATTTTAATAAGGAAAATCCATTTTTAATAAAATTTTTCGATGGTGAAATAAGGATTAACAATGACAAAAAAGAAAGATGATTCATTTGAATCTCGACTAAATCGCCTTGAAGAGATTTCCGGACTATTAGAAAATAATCAGACTAGTTTGGATGATTCAATAAAACTTTATGAAGAGGGAATTAATTTGGCAAAAATTTGTTTTACTACAATAAGGGATGCAGAATTAAAGGTGGTAGATTTAAAAAAGCAGTTAGAACAAAATTTTGAAAGTAATTCCTAAAGGAGATTTAAGAAGAATGATCGATTCATCAAATTATAAAATATTATTTAATATAGACAAACCCTCTGACTTAAAGAATTTATCTATTCATGACCTAAAAATATTATCCACCGAAATTCGTCAATATCTCGTTGATGTAATTTCAGAGATTGGTGGGCATTTTGGAGGCGGACTGGGAACGGTTGAATTAACTGTGGCACTTCATAAAGTATTTAATACTCCGAAAGACTTAATTGTATGGGATACAGGGCATCAAGCATATCCACACAAGATAATTACCGGAAGAAGAGATAAGATGCCTACCATAAGGCGTTTTAATGGCTTGAGTGGCTTCCTAAAGCGTTCAGAGAGTGAATATGATGCATTCGGTGCCGGACATGCTTCAACATCAATTTCAGCTGCTCTCGGTATGTCTGCTGCTCGTGATATTAATAAAGATGATAAAAAAGTGATTGCAGTTATTGGCGATGGAGCTATGACTGGTGGTATGGCTTATGAAGCAATGAATAATTCCGGAATTATTAAATCCAATATTATAGTTGTGCTGAATGATAATAATATGTCGATCGCTCCAAATGTATGGACAGTATCAAATTATTTCACAGAGATGATTTCGCATCCCGAATATAATCGATTCAAGGGCGCTATTTGGGATTTAACAGGTAAACTAGATGAATTTGGTGATAGAATCAGGAAAGTGGCTGCACGTGTGGAAACCGGAATCAAAGCGATTATTACTCCCGGTATGCTATTCGAGGCCTTAGGATTTAGGTATTTCGGTCCAATCAATGGACATAATCTAAACCAATTGATAAAGATATTTGAGCATGTTCAAAATTTAAATGGTCCTATTTTAGTGCATACGATTACCGAAAAAGGAAAAGGTTATAAGCCGGCAGAAGGACACGTTCAGAAATTTCATGCTGCCACACCTTTCGATAAAATTACCGGACAGGTTTATAAGAAAGAAGGGACTGCACCTTCTTATACATCAATCTTTGGTAAGGCATTAGTAGAAATCGTTAAAGATAATCCCAATGTTGTCGGGATCACAGGAGCAATGCCCGATGGAACCGGTTTGGATTACTTGAGAAATGAATATCCAAAAAACTATTTTGATGTTGGTATTGCGGAAGAACATGGAGTAACATTTGCTGCCGGAATGGCAACTCAGGGAATAATTCCCGTAGTTGCTATCTATTCCACTTTCTTACAGAGAGCAATTGATCAAATTATTCATGATATAAGTTTGCAAAAGCTCCATGTAGTATTTGTACTTGATCGTGCCGGATTAGTAGGGGCTGATGGACCTACTCATCATGGAACATTCGATCTTACTTATTTAAGAATGATTCCTAATATGGTAATTATGGCACCAAAAGATGAAGCAGAACTGCGCAATATGCTTTATACAGCAGTTAATTACAAAGATGGTCCAATTGCAATACGTTATCCAAGAGGTTCTGCCTTAGGTGTGGAAATCAAAGAAGGATTTGAAAGTCTGCCAATTGGAAAAAGTGAGATTATTAAATCCGGCGATTCGGTTGCTCTTCTAGCAGTGGGTAATATGGTGGAATATGCTAAAGAAGCTGCTTTATTATTAAATGAATCCGGAATTAATGCTGAAATCGTAAATGTAAGATTTGTAAAACCATTAGATAATGAACTTTTGGATGATATTGCAGCTCGGTTTAATAAAATTGTAACATTAGAAGAAAGCACAATTGTTGGCGGGTTTGGTTCAGGAGTTTTAGAATATTTCTCTGAAAAGAATTATAAAAATGACGTTCTGAGAATTGCATTACCCGATGGATATATCGATCACGGTACTCAAGAAGAACTTCATAAATTAATTGGAATTGATCCTGAAGGTATTGCAGAGCGAACTATGAAGTTCCTAAATTTATAATAAACAGAAAATTAATATGGAAAAAACAAAAGTCGGAATAATTGGTCTCGGGGGTATTGCTCAATTAGTGCATCTTCCCATTTTAAATAAACAAGCCAATGTTTCTATTGAAGCTATTTGCGATCTTACCAAATCCCGATTAAAATCGGTAGGAGACAAATATAATATTTCAAAAAGATATTTGGATTATAATGAATTATTAGCACTTGAAGAAATTGAAGCGGTTATAATAGCAACACCGACAAATACTCATTCAGAAATAGCTTTGGAAGCATTGAAAGCGGGTAAAGATACACTAGTAGAAAAACCGATGGCTAGAACTTCCGAAGAAGCTAAAAGAATACATGAAGCCGCAAAAAAATATAAAAAACATCTAATGATCGGGATGAATCTAAGATACCGACCTGATGCAATGCTACTAAAAAGTTTAATAAACAGTAAAGAACTTGGTGATTTATTTCTAATAAAATGTAGCTGGATAAAACCACAGAGCAGCAGCAGTAAATGGTTTATTGATAAATCAGTTTCCGGCGGCGGAGTGATAATGGATTTGGGAATTGTGATATTAGATTTAGCTCTATGGCTGTATGATTTTGTCCCAATAAAAAGTGTTTCAGTCCAAAAATTTCATCACAAGTTGAAGGATGTGGAAGATTCTGCTGTCGGATTTATTAGATTAGAGAATGGAGCTGTAATAAGTTTTGAAGTAAGTTGGAGTCTTTATTCAGAAACAAATGGATTTAATCTTACTGCATTTGGCACCAAAGGATCTGCTCTGCTCAATCCGCTACGTGCTTATAAAAGAATCGATTCACTTAGTTTAGATTATTCTACTTCCACGACATCAAGTAAAACAAATTTATTTCGTAAG
This sequence comes from bacterium BRH_c32, assembly GCA_001516025.1. Taxonomy (GTDB): domain Bacteria; phylum Bacteroidota; class Ignavibacteria; order Ignavibacteriales; family Melioribacteraceae; genus BRH-c32. Next base: position 161,592 of record LOEU01000025.1, read on the forward strand.
TCTTATGAAAATGAGCTTAAGCATTTCATTGGCTCTGTAAGAGGTAATAATCCCGTAATCTCTTCAAGCGAAAATGCAATGATGAGAATGAAGCTTTTAGATGCAATTTATAAATCAGCAGAATCTAATAAGGAAGTATATATATAATGGCTGCTAAAATTTTATTGGTGGATGACGAAAAAGATATCGTAGAATTTTTACAATATAATTTAGAGCAAGAGGGATTTGAAGTAATAGCTGCTTATGATGGGAAGGAAGCTATTGAAAAAATGGAATTGAACCCTGATCTGGTAATATTAGATGTATTTATGCCAAAGATGGATGGTTATGAAGTATGCACTAAAATTCGACTGATGGAAGATCATAAAACTACTCCGGTAATTTTCTTAACTGCTAAGTCCTCTGAGACCGATGAAATACACGGACTTAATCTTGGGGCAGATGATTTTATTCAGAAACCGATATCTCCGAAAAAATTAATCGCTCGGGTAAAATCAAATCTTAGAAAAATTGAAACCACCGTTGCTTCATCAGATTCAAATATCATCATGATCGGACCACTAGTTATTGATAGAGAACAGTTTGTTGTAATTTTAGAAGGGCAGACTTTAATATTCCCCAAAAAAGAATTCGAAATAATAAGTTATCTTGCTTCAAATCCGGGAAAAGTTTTTGATAGGGATAAAATATTAAATGATGTTTGGGGTTCAGATATTTATGTAGTAGAGCGTACCATCGATGTACACGTTAGAAAAATTAGAGAAAAGTTGGGCAAACACAGGAACCTAATTGAAACCGTTAAAGGTGTAGGATATAGGTTTAAGAACATTGAATAGAACCAAAGAAAATTTCGTAAGTGCAAGGATTTTTCTTACTTCTGTAATTTCACCCGCACTAATTTTATATTTACTTCTCATAATTATAATCCCTTTATCATTTCTTCAGAGTCTCTCGCTATTTTTTTTGATTTTAATTTTAGCTCTATTGATTCTGTATTTAATTGGCAGACAACATCGCAAAGAAATTTCTACAATAAGAAACATTATTAATTCTATTCGTAATAATAAATTCAGTTCAACCGATGAGATAAAATTGGGGGAATATCTTGTAGAATTAGAAGGTGAAATTAAATCGATGTTCTTTAGGACTCAGAATGATATTGCTAATCTAAAGAAATTAGAGCAGGTAAGAACAGAATTTCTCGGTAATGTATCTCATGAACTGCGTACTCCGATCTTTGCCATACAGGGGTACTTGGAAACTCTATTGGACGGAGCAATAAACGATAGCAAAGTAAATCTGAATTTTCTTAAGAAGGCTAATCACCATACCTCGAATCTAAGCAATTTGTTAAATGATTTAATTGATATCTCGATGATTGAGTCTGGGCAAATGAAAATGAGCTTTCGCTATTTTAATGTACAAGAATATTTAAAATCGATAATAGTTGAATTAGAGCCGCATGCAATCTCAAAAGGATTGGTATTAGAGTTGCACCCGATTAATCATAACCTCCAGTTCTTTGGTGATAAAGAAAAACTAAAACAAGTTTTAGTCAATTTAATAATGAATGCTATTAAGTATACCGAGAAAGGGAAAGTTGAGATTTTAGTTACAGAAGAAGACAAAATGGGTAGAATTACGGTAAAGGATTCGGGAATTGGAATAGCAAGTCAAGATTTAGAGCGCATTTTTGAACGTTTTTATAGAGTGGATAAAGATCGTTCCAGAGAAGTGGGAGGTACAGGGCTTGGGTTGGCAATCGTTAAGCATATAATAGAAGCTCATGGTTCACGTATATCGGTTAGCAGCACACCGGGAGTTGGTACTGAATTTTCATTTTCCCTCAAAAAATAATATATTACAGTTTAAAGCATATAATAGAATTTTATCATAAATCATTTATTGACATAGAGTTATCCTTTAGCTATATTTGAAGCTCGAAAATTTTTTACGTGGAGGAATTAATGTTTGCGGTTGTTGATATAGCCGGTCAGCAATTCAAGGTAGAGGAAAATAGTAAATACTATGTTCCTAAATTAAAGGCAGACCTTGAAGCTGAAGTTGTATTTGATAATGTCCTTGTATTGACACAAGATGATTCTACTAAAGTAGGCACTCCTTATGTTGATGGTGTAAAAGTCCATGCTAAAGTCTTAGAACATACAAAAGATGATAAAGTGATTGTGTTTAAGAAAAAGAGAAGAATTGGATATAGAAAGATGAATGGACATAGACAAGAATTAACAAAAATTGAAGTTACAAAAATAGCTTAATCGGGAGGATAGATAAATGGCTCATAAAAAAGGTCAAGGTTCGTCAAAGAACGGTCGTGATAGTAATCCGCAATTTCTCGGTGTTAAAGCTTTCGGTGGTGAAAGAGTTACCGCAGGTTCTATACTTGTTAGACAAAGAGGAACAAAATTCCATCCCGGAACTAATGTGAAAAAAGGTAAAGATGATTCTTTATTTGCTACTATCGAAGGATTCGTAAATTTTGACGTTAAGAAAAACAATAGAAAATATATTCACGTTTTAGAAAACGCAAATTAATATTTCTTTTTAGTTTTCATAAAAAAAGCTGCCCTAAGGCAGCTTTTTTGTTTTAAAGACCTAGTCTTTCCATATCTGCGACTAAAGTAGTAACAGCATTTACGGAATAATCGAATAATTTCTGCTCTTCTTCGTCTAAAGCGAAGTCGATAATTTTTTCAATTCCATTAGCACCTAGTACAGCCGGCACACCAACATAATAACCTGATACTCCAAACTCACCATTTAAGAAAGCACAAGCAGGAAGGACTCTTTTTTGATCGTGTAAAATTGCTTCTGCCATAGCAACAGCAGATGATGCAGGGCTATAGAACGCAGAACCGGTTTTAAGAAGTTTTACCACTTCACCGCCGGCCATTTTAGTTCTTTCGACCATCGCATTCATCACCTCATTAGCTTTTGCTTTATCATTATATTTTCTTTCCAACAATTCCATAACCGGAATTCCGTTAACGTTTGCATATCGAATAATCGGCACCATCGTATCACCATGACCTCCGAGCACCATAGCATTTACGTCTTTTACAGATACTCCTAATTCCCAAGCGATGAAAGTGGAGAATCGGGATGAATCAAGAACGCCGGCTTGACCAATTACGCGATTAGTAGGAAAGCCCGAGACGTTCTTAAATAAGGTTACCATAGCATCAAGAGGATTTGATATAACTATAACGATAGAATCGGGGGCATAAGTTTTTACATTTTCTGCTACCGATCTCATAATCTTAGCATTAACGGCTAGTAGATCATCACGGCTCATTCCCGGTTTTCTTGGGAGCCCGGCGGTAACGATGACAAGATCAGAACCTTCGATATCTTTATAATCGTTAGTTCCCTTGCATGAAATATCAAAGCCATCAACACGTGATGCTTCAGCTATATCTAAAGTTTTTCCTTGTGGTAAATCTTCTACTATATCAAATAAAACTACATCACCAAGTTCTTTTAGTGCAATTAATTGGGCTAAGACTCCGCCAATCTGTCCGCCGCCAATTAATGAAATTTTCTTTCTGCCCATTTCCCAACTCCTTAGATTTAATTAATTATTTTAATTTTATTACAAGAATTGTTTCGGTCCCTTCCGGTGTTGATCTATAACTAAGTTCATCCAAAAAAGATTTCATTATATGAATACCGCGCCCGCTGTCTTTTAGTATATTTTCCGGTTTTGTAGGATCGGGTACTTTCTGAATATTAAATCCATTGCCTTCATCTTTTAAGATAACGGTGATTTTCTCTTCATCTACAATAACTTTTATCCTTACCTTTTTATTTGGATCATTCTTATTACCATGAACAACACAATTAGAAGCAGCCTCCGAGAAGGAAAGTGCCAAACTATTGTATTTAACTTCTGCGAGATTACTGGCTTGAGCGATATTAATAATAAACTCCTCCGCCTCGGGAAGGTAGGATGGATCGCTTGGTATTTCCTTATAAAAAACTTTCTCGGGCAATTTTTCAACTCCGGTTTTTCTTAATAGTTATCTAACTCTAAAAATATAACGGATAGAATCGCTTTTCAAGTACATTATTCAAAATAATATAATTAAAAAGCTATTGTTGCTTTTAAATTCATATTAGCCATATTTCTATTTACCGCATTTTCCGTTTTAATAAATTCATACCATCCATAAAAAGAGAGCGATACTGAATTTAAGGCGATTGTGATATCGGAAACCGGTCCGATACTTTCGTATCTTGAAAGCAGTTTCTTATTACTATCATTATTATATCCAAACGTACTTAAATTAAAATAACGAATACCTGCTCCAAGTGAAATCATATTATAGGTGTAATATAATTTAATTTCGCTAAAAGCTTCACTTAAATATCGAATAGGTCTGCTTTTAAAATCATCCCAATTAAAATCTCCTTGCTCACTAAATTTTAAGTATCCTGTCCCTGTCAATTTCATTCTTCTTGAAATATGTAATTGAGAAGAATCTCTAAGAGCAAGCTGTCTAAAAGAATAACTTTTGAAATTCGGACTTAGTTCCTCAAATTCATAAACTGTATAATTAGCAGAGACTTCGGCATTATTTTTTGATTCAAATCTGTCAGTCTTAAAAATTCCACCGCCGCTTAATTTTATGATTCTATTGATATTATTATTTGAGCTTCTTTCTTTAAAAATATATACAGTTTTATTTAGGCTCGCTTCTGTATTTATAAATGCAGTAAAAATAGCATTGATTTTCCTTTCGTATTGAATGCGTGCAATAGTCAGAAGCTCATCTCTATCATCAAAATTAATCTCGCTTGGTGTATCGTATCTTAGTTTTCGATGAAATACACTTGTAATAAGCAAGTCTTTTCTAGTTAGATAAATTTTCCCAAGAAAAGTAACAGTGGATAATTGAGAAAAATTATTTTTTTGAGCTTCTTGAATACTTTTTTCGTTAAAAGAAAAATCAGAGATACCATCTATTTTTTTAGGTTCATGTTTTTCTTCGCGCTCAGTATATGATGCTCTTAAATTAGCTTGAAGGATTTCAGAAATGAACGATATATTACCTGCAAATTCCAGCCGGAATTCATTGATTTTATTATCTAGATTCACATTGCTATTATTAAGTGAAATGAAACGAGTGGTACGGTCAATATCGCGCCAATAGACTCTTCCCAAGAGATCAAATAGGAGATTATCATCAGGAGAGATATAATTTAATTTTTCTTGAATAAGATAATTAGATTCGGTACGGCTTTGGATATTATTTGTGATTCCAAATTCTTCGGAAGTAGTAGGATCAGCCGCGAAATAGAAATCTTTTCTTTGCTCTGAATATCCTGCAAGTAATTTATTACTGAATTGCGAATCGAATTGATTATTAATTTCGGTATTAAAAACTCGCAGTGCATTTTTTCTAGGTGAAATGTCTTCATTCTGAAATCGTGCAGATGAATTTATTATAAAATCATTTAACGAAAGTTGCTCCAAGAATCCTTCTGCTCCATATAATAAACCGCTATCATCTTCACTAATCTGTTTGTTTTTTGATAGACCCAAGTAGGGAGTAATAGAGATATTCGAATTAAACCTAATTTTTGAATAACCGGAAAGATTGATTTGAGATGCTTTATTTATTGCAGTTTTTCTATCATCGGAATAAAGAGTATTATCTATTAATATACCGGCTCTAAAAATTTCCGAAAATTTATATTCTCCGATTGCACTTAAATACTGTTCATCTTTTATGTTTTTTTCAGAAGTCTTCGTTATTGTCGATGTAAAGTTTTCTTTTATTCCGGTAAAAAAACCATTCTTTTCTAAAAAGTATTTTACTCTATAATTAAAAAAATAAGTATTTAGCTGTTTATCAAAAATAGCCGAAGCACTTTTATATTTATATCCCGAAAGATGAAATTTAGATGTATCTACTTCCACTTGCGAATATGAAGCAGAAGTAAATACAAAAAATAGAATTGCGCTATATAGAAATCGTTTCACCGCGAGCGGGTATTGTAACATTTAAGAAACCAAGTGAATGAAGTTTTTCCTTAAAAATCTGCTGCTGTTCATATTCTCCATGAACCAAAATATAATTTTGCATTCTGCTTTTATCAAACTTATCTGCATAATTATAAAGTTCATCTGCATCTGCATGAGCACTAAATGATTCCATTACAACTACTTCTGCTTTTAGATCATATTCATCGCCGAAAATTTTAATTCTTTTTTCGCCGTCAATTATTCTTCTGCCTAATGTATGAACCGCCGAGTAGCCAACCATTAAAATGATATTATTAGGATCACCGACATTATTTGCAAGATGATGTAGAATTCTTCCTGCTTCGCACATTCCGGAGCTTGAAATTATAATTAGCGGTCCTTTTTTTTCATTTAGTCTTTTTGAATCTTCGACGTCAGTAATGTAAGTAAGTTTTTTGAAACCGAAAGGGTCTTCTTCTTTAAGTAAGAATTGGACAGTTTCGTAATCGAAGCATTCAGGGTGCATTCTAAATACATCAGTAGCATTTACAGAAAGAGGACTATCAACATAAGTTGGGATAGGTATTAATTTAGTTCTGTCATAAATTCTATTTAATGCGAAAACGATCTCTTGAGTTCTTCCTACGCTAAAAGCAGGAATGATAATTTTACTTTTATTTTTCATTGCACGTCTTACGACTTCTTCCAATTGAGCTTCGGAATTAAGTGCATTCTCGTGCATTCTTCCTCCGTAAGTACTTTCCGAAATAAATAGATCGACATTCGGAATATGTTCAGGGTCTTTTAATATCGGCAGATTATTTCTTCCGAGATCTCCGGAGAAACCAAGTTTAATTATTTTATCATCTTCTTTTATTGTAAGAAGGACTGAAGCCGAACCGAGGATATGACCTGCATCGAAAAATGCTAATTTAATACCGGGAGCAATTTCTCTTTCGCGATGGTAATTCATTCCTACAAACATTCCTAATGTTGCCAGAGCATCGTCTTGTGTATATAAGGGTTCAAAAAGATTTTGCCCTCGCTTCTTTCTTCTTTTATTTACATACTCAACATCTTTTTCTTGAATATGAGCACTATCTTGAAGCATAACAGCAGCCAAGTCTCTTGTTGCAAATGTGGAATAAATATCTCCTTTAAAACCTTTTCTTACAATCGTAGGGAGATTACCTGAATGGTCAATATGAGCATGTGATAGAATTATAAAATCAAGTTCTTTTGGATCGAATAGATCAAATGTTCTGTTTATTTCAAATGCTATTTTTCTTTTTCCCTGATACATTCCGCAATCGAGCAAAAACTTTTTACCATTAGTTTCAATCAAGTGCATAGAACCCGTAACAGTACGTGCAGCACCAACAAAAGTAATTTTCATTTTTTCTAAGCCTTTATAATTTTATAGTTTTTGTATCCATAATAGATCTCCTTAGCTGCGGTTTTTATTACTGTGGCAATTGGAATTGCTAGAAGCATACCAATAACTCCGAGCAAACTGCTCCCCGCAATTATTAAAACGATTATTGCAATAGGATGGAAATCGGTGCTTTTGGAAAATACATTCGGTTGTATGAATCCATTGTCAATCGTATAAATAATTAAGAACATTACAATAATACTTGGGAGCATAGATAAATCACCAAATTGAACTACAGAAATAATTATAGCCGGAATTCCTCCTATTATCGGACCGAAATAAGGAATAAGATGACCAATTCCGGCAACTACTCCGATAGAAACAGAATTATTAATTCCAAGTATTGAAAGACCTAAAGCACTAAGGAACCCTACTAAAAACGCATCAAGTATCCATCCCCTTACGAATCTTCCTAGCTGAATCGATATCTTTCTTATTACCCAATAAGATACTTCGAAATATCTATTAGGCATTATATTGATAATACCTTTCGTAATTGTTTTTTTATCTTTTAAGAAAAAGAAAATTAAAAATGGTACAATTACAAAAAGAGTAAGGAGAGATATTATACTGGAAATAAAAGCAGATAAATTATTTACTAAATTATAAATAGAATTTGTTAATAAGTTTTGAATCTTCAGAACTAATTCGGAAGAATTAACAAATGGAACAAACTTCTTAAAAAAGATTTCTAGCTGACCTGAATAGTTATCAATACTTTCTTTACTAAGAGTAGAAATGATAGTATTAAACTGTCCCATAATTTTCGGAATTAAAATCCAGATGCCAAGAGCGATAGCTAAACCGGCAGAAATGACAACTATAAAAACCGATAATAAACGTGGTAATCCACTCTCTTCAATAAGATCGACAATAGGATTGAATATCATTGCTACAAGCAGGGAGATTGTTACGATTACAATTATATCAATGAATATATATGCTAAATAGAGGAATAATAATAACGATGCAGCTATTCCGGAAAACCGAATAATTTTTCTGATATATAATTCTTTCGTTGTCATCTTTTCTTCTTATTAATATTATGCAATATTCTGATTTATAATAATAATTTCAATTAAAATATGGAATAACTTACTCCCCATTTTTTTATATTTACGTAATAAAATTAATATTTAAACATAGGATAAAAATGGCAGATATTGAACTACTAAATCAAATACGCGAAAAAGCATCGCAAAAGAAAAAAACTATTGTATTACCTGAATCACACGACGAACGTGTTTTAAGAGCCGCAGAGATACTTGTAAAAGAAAAAACCTGTAATGTAATTACTTTAGGCAATGAAGAAAAAATCCGCACCGATGCTAAAAAACTTGGATTGGATTTATCGGGTGTAAGAATAATTGATCCTGAGAAATCAGAAAAATTAAGCGACTTTTCAAATATTTTTTATAACAAGAGAAAACACAAAGGTGTTACGATAGAGCAAGCGCGTGAAACAATTAAAAGAGATATCTTCTTTGCAGGCATGATGGTGGCTGAAGGTATGGCTGATGGAAGTGTCGGTGGATCATTCGCTACAACTGCTGATATTACAAGAGCAGGAATTTTTTGTGTAGGAATGAAAGAGGGTATTTCGATTTTATCAAGTTTCTTTTTAATGGTATATCCCGAAAAGGCTTATAGCTTTGCTGATTGCGCCGTTAATCCCAATCCGGATGCTAGTCAATTAGCTGATATCGCAATTTCTACCGCCGATAACCATAAAGCATTAACGGGAGACGAAGCTTATATAGCAATGCTTTCGTTTTCTACGAAGGGGAGCGCCGAACATGAATTGATCGATAAAGTTCGTGTCGCTACGCAGTTTGTAAGGGAGAGAAGACCGGACTTAAATGTTGATGGTGAACTTCAGTTTGATGCTGCGATTGTTGAAGGTGTAGGAAAGAAGAAAGCACCTGAAAGCAGTGTTGCAGGAAGAGCAAATGTATTGGTATTTCCCGATTTGAATGCAGGAAATATCGGTTATAAAATTGCTCAAAGATTAGGCGGTGCAGAGGCAGTCGGACCTGTTAATCAAGGCTTGAAAAGACCATTCTTCGATCTTAGCCGTGGATGCAGCGTGGAGGATATTGTAAATACTTCTGCTATTGCTGCCCTAATGTCTTAAGAAATTTTCATAGATATTAAAAATCCCTTTTGCAAAATATTAGTAATAGTTCTATGCATTAGGGATTTTTTATTTTAAAATTTTTATTGCTTTCCTTGTTAATCATTATTCAGTGTCTAATCTTAATTATCTAAGTAAAATATTAGGTTAAAACCTTACTATTAATCAATATCACAAAAAGAATTTTCTTTATACCTATCAAAATCTGTCCAAGATCGGTTGTTCATGGATGATTGCTATTTTTAGTACCTTCGTTTTGCCGAGTTCCGGCATTTCTATATAAGCTAAATAAAGACCGCCGGCTACCATATAACCTGCATCATTATTCAAATCCCACCTTACGAATTGTGATTCAGGATTTGTCTTTTCAATGTGAGCAACTAATTGTCCGGCTAAATTAAAAATTTTTATGGTTGCCTCGGCAGGCAAATGAGAAAATGTAACGAACCGTTGATATTTATTTATCTCCTGTGGATTAGCTCCATAGTATGGGTTTGGGAATACATTTATTCGTGAAATATCTTCTTGAATAAATGCGGATTGTGGTGTAACTTCAATTACATCTATTGGATTTTCAAAAATATGTGAACCAAAAGGGGGTCTTTCGTTATATGAATATGCTGTAACTGCAAAGTAATATTTTTGTCCATAGTTCAAAGGTAAGTTGGCATTGAATGCATCTTTATTAATTGTTATTGATCTTTTAATTCCCGAATCAGTGCCAAAAGCAATTACCTTATCAATATATACATTATTTATTTCGTCAAATTCTTTATCAATAATTGATGTTACTCCGTTTTTAATATCAAAAGTAGCAATTAATTTAGCTTCAGAAAGGGGGAAGCCAGGAGCCGGGATCTGATAAATATTATACCCCTCGAAATTATATCCATACTTGGAATAACTCTCGGTTAGCATAACGGCAGTCGGGTCTTGATCCCATGATAATGTTATTTCACTTTCAGATGTTGTTACATTAATTTGGGGCTTAGAAGGTGCGGCAATGAAATCAAAAAAATGATTATATAGAAATTGAGATACTTTTGAATACTCTTTCAATAATGTTACTGCTTGTAAATTATCGATACCCTTAGTTGCACCGGCAGCTATTTCAGCAAATACAATTTCTTGAGTATCGCCATAAGCCATATTAAATGGACCTGAAGCCAATCCAAACGTTCGATTACCGGGTGAATGTATCTGACCGTCTATCCAGCCCGTTCTATCAATCGGATTTCCCGATAATGGGAATTTAGTTGGAAGACTTGTCTTGTGATTTATTGGTAATTCACCTGTGTAGGCAAGTTTACCTTGAAATAAATTGTAAAAAGCCAGTGTACCGGTTTGGTAGACTTCTTGTGAAGGATAAGTATAAATATTATCACCATTAACCGTAAAATAAAATGCAGTCATCCCGAGATTCTTTTTCCCAGATATATATTTATTTTTGAAATTCGCAGTGTCTGAAGGTGTGCCTTCTATAATTGGTCCTTGAACTATCTTAAATCCCACTGCAGGTACATTTACTTCATAAACAGGATCAATTGAATTGGAATTATATCCAAAACCCAGCCCTAATGTGGTATCACAACCTACGTAATCATCACTAGCATTACCAACATCAATATCCGACCAGATAGAAACATACATATCTGTAAATGATTTTTCTTCTAAATTTTTATTAATAAGAATATATTTTCTAAAAAGCATATTCCCGAGAGGACCATCAGTATTATAGCCCCAGACTGTTACTTGCTCTTCTATTCCCAAAGGAAGCGAACCATATAAAAATTCAGTAGCCCTTGGATCAAAATCATTACAGACAAACCAAATTGTTTGATCTGCTCCGGGTACTCCGGGAATATCGATCTTTGGTTCATAAATTCCATTTTTATTTATATCATCAAAAGGTGTTCCTTGATCCGCAGGCCATTCCATCCAATCTTTTTTATACTTTTCTCTCACCTCGTTTTGATCTTTACCGTCTCCATCACTAACTTCATTTTTAAGATTCGCATTTGCATAGTCCGGTCTTACTCGATAGATTCTTACATCAGGTTCATTTGGATTGACAGCTTCCCATTTACCGGTTGAATTTTTAATTACTCTTCCGGGTACTGTCCCTTGCCGATAAACCGATCCGCCAACTCTTACTTTTCCATCCACTTTACCGCCCCATAAAAAACCGGATTGGAAAACTGCCCCCTTATTGCTTCCTTTGGGATAGATAAATCCCGAATTTCCGTTTTGATGTATATCCGATTCACCATCATTCTTAAACCATGTAGATATTCTATTGATGTTGAATTTGGTGTAAGATGGTTCGCCATTAATTTTAAAAATAGGCGAATTTATTCCGGCATCTTTTTCCTGCGAGAATAATTGGTTATTCGAAAAAAAAATTATTATAAGAAATAGATTTACGAAGATTGTAATTCTTTTATTCATAAATCCTCCTGCAAACTAAATGCATAAGTTTTATCAATCCCTTTTGCGTCATTAAAATCTATCCAAAATCTGCTGCTCCTGTATTATAGCAGCTTTAAGCACTTTTGTTGTCCCTAGATCGGGCATATCGATATGAATAATATAAAGCCCACTGCCGACTTGATATCCGCCGTCATTTGTCAAAGTCCATCTCTGGAATTGTGTGTTCGGATCGTTCTTATCAATTGTTGTAATCAACTGTCCCGCAAGATTAAAAATGCGTATTGTAGCTTTTGCAGGAAGATGATTTATTGTAATAAAGCGCTGATATTTATTTATCTCCTGCGGATTGCATCCGTAATATGGATTAGGAAAAACGTTTATATTTTCCGCATCTGCTTTTGCCAATTTATTGTCTTTTATTATTGAAGGAGATGTAAACTCAAAAATATCTGAAATTTTATTTTGTTTTTCAATTTGAGATGGATTAAAAACAGATACAAGTAAACCGTCTATCAAAGGAGACGCTTCCCCAAGATTTTGATTTACCCCCGATGCTAAAACAATATCCTTTGAAAGATTTGTAATTGTGTATGTAATTCCCAATGCTCCATTTTCTTGAAATGAAATTTGATACCTGTCGCCGGTTACTAAAGTAGGATCGATTACCGTTACATTAAGATCACCGCTACTCGAACCTGAAGAATGAATACCATGAATAATTGCTCCCTGTTCTGCCGGATACCGAACTCCGGGGTCTATTGATTTTGGAATCACTTCAATTATTTTTATAGGATTCTCATAAGTGTTTGGACTAAAAGGAGGATTGCTATTATATGTATATGAGGTAACTGCGAAGTAATATTTTTGACCATTATTAAGCGGAAGGTTACCATTAAAAGCATCATTTTTAATAGAAATATATCTTTTGATTCCCGAGTCCGATCCAAAAGCAGCAACATAATCCAACCAAAGATTTTTTTCATTATCATAATTTGAACCAATAATAGTCTTCACTCCGTTTTTTATATCAAAAGTAGCTATTCTTTTTGCTTCACTTTCGAGAGCAAAAAAGGAGGGAAGTTGATATACGTTATAACCTTCAAACCGGAACCCTGCAGCATTATAGTTTTCACCTTTATTAACGGCTTCAAAGTCTGAACCCCAAGATAAAATTATTTCTCTATCTATACCGGTAGCAATAACTTCGGGCTGCTCAGATGTACCCGGTAAATTAAATAAATTATCATAAGCAAATTGTGCCGCAGCATCATAATCTTTTAATAAGGTAATTGCTTCTAAACGATCAACACCTCGAGTGGCTCCTGCTGCGATTTCAGCAATTATAATTTCTTGTGTATCACCATAAGCCATATTAAAAGGACCGGAAGCAATACCAAATCGTCGGTCTGACTTATAAGTATCTAACCAGCCGGTACCTTTAACCGGGTCTCCTGAAAGAGGGAAATATGTTGGCTTTAATGTTATTGGGTCAATATGGGGCTGCTTAGTACTCGGTTTTAACCCTCTAAAATAATCATAAAATGCTAGTGTGCCTGTTACGTATATTCCTTGCGTTGGGTCACTATCTGCCGGGGCACTTTTATTGAAATAATAAAATGCCGTCATAGGAAGATTTTTTTTGCCGATAATATATTTATTATTAAATATTGCTCTATCAGATGGAAGACCGGTTACAATAGGACCTTGCAGAAAATCAAATCCCACTGCAGGAACATTTTCTCCATACACGGCATCTGTATTATCTCCATTATAAATATATGCTAAGCTCAATGTTGAATCGCAGCCTTGTAAATCATCAGAAGCATTTCCAAGGTCAGGATCGCTCCACATCGAAACATACATATCAGTGAATGGTTTTTCATCTATGTTTTTATTTATAATAATATATTTTCTAAAGAGCATATTGTTAAGAGCACCTTTAGTTTTATAGCCCCAAATAGTAACCTGTTCTTCGATGCCCATTGGAGGCGAACCATACATAAAGTCTGTCGTTTTGCTATCAAAATCATTACAAACAAACCAGATTGTTTGATGAGAATCTTCTACTCCGGGTATATCAATATTAGGGTCATAAATACCATCCTTATTTACATCTTTATATGGAGCACCTTGAGCTACCGGCCATTCCTTCCAATCTTTTTCATATTGTGCTCTTATTTCTTTCTCGGTTTTTCCATCACCGTCCTTTATCTCGGCACTAAGATCAGCCTTTTTATAATCGGGTCTTACTCTATAAATTCTTACATCAGGATCGTTTGGACTAACGGCTTCCCATTTACCGGTTGAATTTTTAATTACTCTTCCGGGTACTGTCCCTTGCCGATA
>LOEU01000026.1 GCA_001516025.1 bacterium BRH_c32
GCGGGAATAGCTCAGTTGGTAGAGCGCAACCTTGCCAAGGTTGATGTCGCGGGTTCGAGTCCCGTTTCCCGCTCCAAAAAAGTCCGCTCCGTGCGGATTTTTAGTTTATATTATCTTATATTGTGATTATGGTGCTGTACCCAAGTGGCTTAAGGGGAAGGTCTGCAAAACCTTTATTCGTCGGTTCGAATCCGACCGGCACCTCAAAAAAAAAACCTCGATTGCTTTTAGCAGTCGAGGTTTTTTTTATATAAATTTTCTCTTTCCTTCCAGATTGTTTTGGCGGAGGCGCAGACTTTATTATCTTTCTTATTCTTTATTGAACATAAAAATGAATTTTCATTTTCATCTTTCTCAGTAAATGAAATAATTGTGTCTCCATATTTAGCTTCTGATACAAACCGTCCGTCAATTGAATGAAGAACATAATTATCTATAATCTCTTCCGGTATTGATTCTATTAACCATTGTAAATATCGGATGTTATTTACATGTTGATAGGAATCTACATCATACCGGTTAATTATAAACTCTTTTATAAGGCTTAATGAATCGCCGGCTTCGATTTTTTTTGATAAATCATGATTGGTGCTTAGTTCTTCATATTGAGACCATTTTTCTTTTATTGATTCGTAAATTTGAATCGGTCGTCTTCTTTTTATATCAAAGAAAATCCAGACTCCTTTTGCTCTTCCAATAATCTCACCTTTTTCACCATAAATAATATTTTCTCTAATTCCCTTAATTGATGTGTAACTTGAAAGCCATGTCCTGATTTTAATTTTTTCTTTGTAGGTCGGGTAGCGATCTATTTCCATAATACCGGAAATCAATACCCAACCGATATTTTGTTTTTCGAGATCGTATAAACTATGGCCGATTGAATAACAGTGATCGGCAGCGGTTTCTTCAAGAAGGGTTAAAATAGTGGTCGGAGAAGCCTCTCCGAATTTATTCATTTCAAAATATCTTAATTCAATTTCCTTTTCAAAATAATTTTCCAATATTTCACTCTCATATAAGATACTAAAAACAATTTCTTACAAAGTTAGCATAAATTATCTATAAAATATATCCAATTATTCTAAAGTTAATCTTAGATGGTAGTTTACTATACTTAAAAGTTTATATAAAATGTATTTCAGTGTAATTGATATCTCGAGAAAAAATATTCTAAATGATTAATTTAAATCTCATTTATAGCAAGAATTATTTCCTAGAGGCGTGGAAGAATCCTCTGTATGGACGTGCTTGATTGATTGTAATAAATGCCTTATCGTCAATTTTCTCTACGGTCTCGATTAATTTCTTTTGATGTTTTCTTTTAGAAAAAACTATAAGAATTGAAGTGCCGCCTGTACCGCCTTCGGCAGGTAAAATCGTTACACCATATTTGAGCTTTCTTAAAGCAGTAGCAATTTTATCAGAGAAATGAAGAGATATAATATTTACCTGCACATAACCGATGGCAAAGTATTGTTCTAAAGTGATCCCAAGTACATTTCCCAAAGCAAAACCAATTGCATATCCGAAAAGGTTAATATTTTTATCCATATGTTCTACGATGTAACGCATTGCGTAAATCCAAATAAGAACTTCAAAAAAGCCGGCAATTGCTGCTTCATATTTTTTACCTTGAACTACTAATAAAGTCCTGAAAGTACCTATGGTTACATCACAAATTCTCATTACCATTATTAAAAAGGCACCTGAAAGGGCAGCAATTATTTCCATATATTATTTATTACCCGATTTTTTTTGCAAATTAACGAATTAAATAATTAATTATAAGCAAATGTACGAAAAAGAAAGACAAGAATTAATATTGACCCTCCGAGAGAAGGGAATAACGAATGAAAGAGTATTAAAAGCATTTTCAGAGGTAGAAAGGCATCTATTTATCCCGCAGGCATTGCACGGGCATGCTTATGTGGATAATGCACTCCCGATTGGTTTCGACCAAACAATTTCGCAGCCATATACTGTTGCATTCATGACTCAAGTGATGAATCCGCAGCCCGGAAATAAAATTCTCGAAATCGGGACCGGTTCCGGTTATCAGGCAGTAATACTAAATTATCTTGGAGCAAAAGTTTATTCGATCGAACGAAATCATAATTTATATTTAAGAACTTCACAGTTGTTCGATAAATTAGGATATAGAATTGCATTAAGGTGCAGCGATGGAACTCTTGGATGGGATGAATTTGCACCCTATGATGGAATTATTGTTACCGCGGGCGGACCGGAGATTCCGACTAACTTAAAAAAACAATTAGCCCCGGGCGGAAAGCTTATTATCCCCGTTGGTGATAGAAAATCCCAGAAGATGCATATCCTGCAAAAAACCGGCGAGGATAGCTTTAAGACAACAATTGTTCCCGACTTTTCATTTGTCCCACTAATCGGTAGGGAAGGGTGGAAAATAGGGTAATCATAATTGCAGGACCAACTTGCTCGGGCAAGACTTTTTTATCAATTAAGCTTGCTGAACATTTAGGCAGTGAAATTATATCCGCCGATAGCAGACAGGTTTTTCGATTTCTATCTATCGGAACTGCCAAGCCGAGCAATGATGAATTATTAAAAGTGAAGCATCATTTTATCGATTGCTATAATCCTGATGAAGTTTTTAATGCAAGTATTTTCGAAATAGAATCTCTAAAAATTATTAATATTCTTATTGACCAAGGGAAAATCCCAATCGTAGTAGGTGGTTCCGGCTTATATATAAAAGCATTAACAAACGGAATCTTTTCTGAACCGGCAAATGATGAAAATTATACTACCGAATTAAAAGAGTTAAGAGGAAAATCAGGGAATGAATTTTTATATAATGAATTAAAAAAAGTCGATCCTGAAAGTGCTTCCAAGATGATGCCGCAGAATTGGAAAAGAGTAATAAGGGCACTTGAGGTATTGCATGTTACGGGCAGACCGATTTGGGAATTGCATAATGAACAAAGGAGGGAAGTGCCTTATCAATTCATAAAATATGCACTCCTTTGGGATAGAGATTTGTTATATAGAAATATCGAATCGCGTGTGGATAAAATGATTGATGAAGGTTTGGTCGATGAAGTGAGATCGATACTTGATATGGGTTATAGAGGAGAGATTAATTCGCTCAATACAGTCGGCTATAAAGAGATTATCTCTTATCTCAAAAAAGAAATTAGTTTAGATAGAGCGATTGAATTAATCAAGAGAAATACGAGAAGGTTTGCCAAACGACAGATGACATGGTTCAATGCCGATAAAGATATTAAGTGGATTAAGGTAAGAACGCAGGAGGATTTAAGTATCGCTGCCGATTCTATTGAAAAAGAATTACATATTAATTGAAGATAGCAAATTGATTGTATATTTTAAGAAAAAAGAAAATTGAAATATTAAGGAGATAAATCGATGTACGAAGAGCAGATAAAATATCTATCAGAGATAAATTCACGATTGACGAATCTACGAGGTTATCTTTAAGTTAGATGACAAAGAAAACCAGATAGCAGAAATACAAAGACATTCCGAAGCACCAAATTTTTGGGACGATCAGAAAAATGCTCAATCGATGCTTCAGCAAGCTAAAGTATTGCAAAATTGGGTTGATCCGTGGAATATATTGAATGAAAAATATGAGCACCTATCAGAACTTGTGCAATTAGCTGCCGAAGAAAAAGATGATTCTTTTCAAGAGGAGATCGATAAAGAGTTGGATGATTTGGTACTCGAGATTGAGAAAGTGGAATTAAAAGGAATGCTAAGCGGTAAGGATGATGATAAGAATTGCATACTTACGATAAATTCCGGTGCAGGTGGAACGGAGGCGCAAGACTGGGCGGAGATGCTATTAAGAATGTATGTGAGATATTGCGAAAAGAATAGTTATAAAGTCTCAATTGTAGATATACTTGATGGGGATGGTGCGGGAATCAAAAGTGCCACATTGAGTATCGAAGGCGATTTTGCTTATGGATATTTGAAAGCTGAAAACGGTGTTCATAGATTGGTACGCATATCTCCATTTGATGCTAATAAAAGAAGACATACATCATTTGCGGCTGTATTTGTAATTCCCGAGATTGATGATACGATTGAAATCGATATCAATCCGGCGGATTTACGAATAGATACTTACCGTTCCGGAGGTAAAGGAGGGCAGAACGTTAATAAAGTCGAGACTGCCGTTAGAATCACTCATTTACCAACAAATACGGTGGCTGCGTGCCAAAGTGAGCGTTCCCAAGGGCAGAATAAGACAAACGCAATGCGCATGCTTAAATCGAAGTTATATCAATTAGAGAGAGAGAAGCAGGTCGCAGAACTTGATGAAATCGAGAAAAGCAAAATGAGAATCGAATGGGGAAGTCAAATCCGCTCTTACGTTTTTCATCCTTATAATCTTGTCAAAGATCATCGTACCGATTTTGAGACTTCTGATACGCAAGGTGTAATGGATGGAGAATTGACCGGATTTATTAAAGAATATTTATTGCAGTTTACCAAAAATTAATGGTGATTAATGAATAAGAATCCGATTTCGGTTTTAATAATTGCCGGTAATGAAGAAAAGAATATTCGGGACTGCCTAGAATCTGTTAAATGGGCGGATGAGATTGTTGTAATCGATTCTTTTAGTACCGATAATACATTTAATATTGCTTTAGAATACACGCCAAATGTTTATCAGAATAAATGGAACGGATTTTCGGAGCAGAGAAAATTTGGAAATAGCAAAGTGAGAAATGAATGGGTTTTAGCTCTTGATGCTGATGAAAGGGTAACTCCTGAACTCAAAGAAGAAATCCTCGCTTTACTTAGAGTTAGTACCAAATATGATTCATATTATATTCCACGGCGCAATTATTTTCTGGGTAAGCATATAACCACCTGCAAATGGTATCCCGATTATCAATTGCGATTATTTAAAAAGAGCATTACAAAAGTTACAGATAGAAAAGTGCATGAAGGATACGAGACTGAGGGAGAACGGGGTAAATTAAAGAATGATTTAATTCATTTTACTCATAGCTCAATAACGGAAACGATTAATAAAATTAATCATTATTCAACTCTCGAAGCGGAAGAGAAATATAGTGGGAAAAGGGTTAAAACAGGTGATTTAGTTTTGCATCCAATCGCAGCGTTTTTGAATCAGTTTATTTCGCGTAAAGGATATAAAGATGGAGTTCATGGATTGATGGTATCCTTGATTCACAGCATGACTAATATGCTTACTTATATGAAAGTGTGGGAAAAGCAGAATGTCGGGAAAAAGTGAAATTGCCGAATAGAGAAAATTATTGATATTAATTTTCCAAGTCAGAATTGTAACTGAAAATTACTATTGCGAACTCTAATCATTATCGAGATCGCAAATCATATTAAAGACTGATCCCGATCAAAGCAGAATAATCATTAGTTTGAGGCAGAACAATTTTATCTAAAAACGGATGAATGTTTATCAATCCAAAATGCCTCACTTACGCCACTCATTTTCCCAATAGGTATTAGGACATGTTAAAATATTATTGCATCCCTATTTGCTTAAATGTTCTAATGCTCTATTCATTACCTTATCAATCCCCATATCTATATCTTGTTTTGTATTTGGCTGATAAATATCAGGAGCAATTCCCACGCCTTCGGGACAAAATCCTTCGGGTGTTTTTGTGAGTCTTATAGGGTACAAGAAGGTCCATCCATTCGGTAATTCACCACGAGTTACCACATCTCCAAAAGCACCTTCGGTAGTATCGCCGATTTGAGTTGCATAAGGGAGATATTTGAAAATTTGCGATGTATGTTCTGCTGCACTCGCAGAGAATCGATTCGTAAGAAGTGCAATTTTTTTAGTGAAAGTCGTACCGGCTGTATTGGGCGAAACTGATAAGGGAAATCTTTCTCCGAAATCAAAATGTCCAGGTCCGGTTTTCTCCTGCTGGTAGAAGTAAGTAAACTCTCTATCTACAAAAAATGAAGAAAAAATGGGAACGTTAGTTTTTAATCCGCCTCCAACATTTCTTAAATCAATAATCATTGCATCAGAATCAGATAAATCATTTAATACTTGTGCCAAGTCTAAGGGCCAGTGTTGTCGCTTACTCGAAGCCGCCAAAGCTTTTATATTGATATAGCCGATTTTTAAATTTGAGAATGCCGGTTTTATTTTGCCGTATGTTATCATTCCATCGCCGGCAGATTGAACATTGTCAAGGTATTTGCTTTTAATAAAATCCAGATTAAAATCGCCTAAGGGTCTAGTAAATACTGAAGTTGAAAAGGTAGCGTTTGTAAGACCTTTATTGAATAGCACAACGTGTCCATCGTCCAATGTTCTCACAAGATCACCACATATATCCCATAACTCATCTTGTGAAGTTGAAGATGTAATTTTATTTCCGTAAAAAGAATGAAGCTGATCCCAATTGACCTTTTTTGCGGGGAATAATGCATAGCTCTTATCAAGAGTATTCCACAAAGCTTCAAAATTTGATTTTGGATTATCCTCATTCGGTCCTAGAAGCATTTCTTCGCAACCGGATATCAATAATAAAACTAAAAGAAGTGAAAATAACTTTTTCATAACTGTACCTAAAAATTTTTATTTTTTATTATAGTAACAAATTGTAGTTCAATTAAGACTAAAAGCAAAAAAATAAACCTGCGCGAAAACTATTCATAAACATTGAAACTTCTTTAGGTTCGGAATAGGTAGAATAAAAAAACTCGTAAGATAACTGATAATTAAAATTCAGGTATAAGGGACTTTGAAAAGTAAGAATAGTGTTTACTGAAAAATTATCGATAATAAATTTAGTTTTACCAAACATCTTCAATTTCCAATCAAGCTCGGGATAATTAAAATCTGCGCTTGGCGAGTATTGCGGTCTGGATACATTGCTTAAAAGTGGAATAAAAAGCTGCAAAGAGAAAAATTGCCGAGGCTGAAGCTCATGTATAAGTTGAAGAGAGATGTCAAGCGAATGACTCCAGTACCATGATTTCATTATTTTTATTCTTGGGAGTATAATTTGCTGATCCTGATAATAATTCGAGAGGCTCAAAAACGTTCCAACCGAACCACCGCCAAATAGACTGAACTTCATTTCTAAAAAATCGAAATCAGTTGACGAGTGAACGTAACTGTAACGAAATCTTATAATGTCGGTGCTTGTATTTAAGTTATCGCTCAGAGTGGTTAAAGGATTAAAGGAATATGTTGCTTCAAAATAATGTCTGCTTATTTCTTCATTATAAAAGTATTGGAAAGATGGAGTAGAATTTGTTCCGCTATAAATTAAAGGGGATGCATGAATATCTTTGAGATGAAAATCGCTTATTCCGAAATTTCCACCAATAAAATTCTTTACTTCCTTTTGGGCAAACGAAGAAGAAAGAAATAGAAAAAATAAAACAACTATGATTTTAGGTGTGGATTTATACATAGCGCCTCTAAATAGGTGATAAATCTTTTATCTCTATTCAAAATTGGATGTATATATCTAATAAATTATTTTAATATTGTCAAGTTGTTTTATTAAAATTATAATAATTAAGTACTATTTTGAATATCTCCTGACATCAAAAGATGTGAAGCCGCCATTTATAGAGATATTTATCTTCTTTGCTGCTGAATCATAATTTTCAGTTTCATAAGTATGCTTCCCTTTTTTTATAAAATCCTTGAAATCATTGCTTGAAAGAACGGATTCAGCTGTAATTTTACATCCGACATTTGAAGGCACTTGAAGCTCAAATGAGGTAGCACCCATTTCTACATTTATGTCAGTAAGAGCAGCTATATCACCAAGCTTGACATATAATTTAGATGCACCGGTATTTAATTCTAAACGACTTATAGATAAATCACTTAAATCAAGTTTCCCATTTATTGCACCGGCATTTAGCGTAATATCCCATGAAGGTTTATTATTTAGTTTTAATAACAGATCGTTTTTTGTATCTCCATGAAAAATATTAAAGTGATTATTTTCATAATCGATATCAATTTCGGCGGTAGAATCATAGGTATTGACCAAAAAATCATAACCTGCAAGATTTCCTTTAGCATCCCCGCTAATTAATCCGGTAGAACCGCCTTCGAGGTTTAGTCTTCCTGCTCCTGTAGAAATTGTCATTCTTGCGCTCGTTATATTAGAATCAAATTCCTGATAATAATTTTCGGAATAGTTACCTTTATAATCAAAATCATCGAATTCAGGATAGACCTGATCATAAATATTATAGGCAAATCCAAAGATCATGAGAGCTACGAACAATCCAAAAATTGCACTTACGACTGCCTTTAAGACGCCATCTTTGAAAATTACCATTACACCCCACAGAATAAAGAAGAAGGGCCAAAGGTCAAATACAAAATTAAAATCGCTATTAATAATATCTGCTCTGGTCATTAGGAAAAGACCGCCGAGCGTTAAGAAAAATACACCCCAAAATAATTGTCCGCTTTTCATTTTATTCACTCTTTTATTTTTTTGAATTATAGATGAAAAATGCACCTGCTAGAATCAACAGTATAGGAAATAAATCGCTAAAATCGAATGAAGGGATTATATCATCGATTAAGAATATTGCTCCGATGATTATTAGAATACTTCCCGCAATCAAACGGCCATCAGTTCTTTTTGGCATAGGAATATCGAAGTTAGGTATCGAACTGCCATCGGTAGTTTCGGAATTAGAAGCAGTTCCTTCTGTTGTATTTTTATTCTCGTCTGATTTATTCTCAAATGGATTTGCAGGCGGAATGTCATTATTTAATCCGAATGCTTTTTCAAAACTTTCTTCAGGTACCATAATCCACAGCAAAATATAAACGAGGATGCCAATACCATTCATTACTGTCAGGACTACAAATAAAATTCTAACGATTACAGGGTCTATATTAAAATATTCACCCAATCCGCTGCAAACTCCTGCAACGATTTTGTTTTTTCTGGCTCTAAATATTCTCTCTTTCATTTCGCACCTATTTGGTTTTGGTTTCATTACTTAAGACGGTGGTAACTAAAAAAAGTTTTGCCAATAACAAAAAAATATTTGTAACGACTTTCGGGAGGAGAGAAATAATTCGAGTTGAATAAAGTTTTTAACTTAGGTAACTTACAAAGTTAAATAAAAATTAGAAAAATGAAGATAATATTAAATCAAACAAACTCCTTAATCGGCGATATAAAAGGGAATAAAGAAAAAATTATTGCCGGTTATTTCGATGCTATAAATCAAGGTGCGGAATTAGTTATCTTTCCTGAACTTGCTCTGTGCGGCTATCCGCCATTGGATTTAGTGGAGAAAAAAGAATTTAGAAACTTAGTCAATCAAGCTGCCAAAGAGATTGCATCTATTACATTATCCGTAGGAATAATTTTTGGTTCTATCACCGAAGACTATGAAGACCTAATAGGGACGGGAGTATATAATTCTGCGCTATTATGTTTCGATGGGAAAATCCAATTTATACAAAATAAAACATTACTTCCAAATTATGATGTCTTTGATGAAGTGCGCTATTTTGAACCATCTAAGAGCGTTAGTGTATATGAATATAAAGGAACGAAGTTAGGAATATCTATTTGTGAGGATATTTGGAATGATGCTGACTATTGGAAAAAAAGAAGATATCCGACCGACCCTATTCAAGATTTAGTAAATAAAGGTGCAGAATTAATTATAAATATTTCTGCCAGTCCTTATGCCTACGGCAAAAGGATGGAAAGATATGAAATGCTTTCCCTATTAGCGAAAATTGATAATATTCAGTTGGTGTATTGCTGTTGTGCAGGTGCTCAGACAGACCTTATATTTGATGGGGCGAGTATGTGTTTCGATAACAATGGTAATTTATTGCGCTTAGGAAAATCATTTGCAGAGGATGTAATTATCTTTGATACGGAAGCTGAGTATGAACCGCTAACAGAGATAGAAAAAAGTTTCCCCGAGGAAGTATTATCTGCCTTAATTTTTGGTTTACGCGATTATAGATTAAAGACCGGTTTCAAAAAAGCATTAATCGGCTTAAGCGGAGGAATTGATTCTGCGATTGTTACTTATATAGCAGCAGAAGCATTCGGTAAAGAAAATATTCACGTGGTCATGATGCCTTCAAAATATTCATCAGAGGGGAGCATTAAAGATTCAGAAGCTTTGATTCATAATCTCGGAATTAGCAGTGATCTTGTTTCTATCCAACCTGTATTCGATTCAATTCTTAGTCAACTTAGAACTCCTTTTAAAGAGAGAAAGCCGGACGTAACCGAAGAGAATATGCAATCAAGAATACGCGGACTTTATTTAATGGCATATTCAAATAAATTTGGTTACTTGCTTTGCACCACGGGAAATAAATCTGAAATCGCCACCGGATATGCCACTCTCTACGGTGATATGGCGGGGGCACTTGCTGTTATCGGAGATCTTTATAAAACACAGGTTTATGAAGTATGCAATTTTATTAATCGGGGAAAAGAAATAATACCGCAAAATATAATTGATAAAGCTCCTTCGGCAGAATTAAGACCTGATCAAAAAGATCAAGATTCTCTGCCTCCTTATGACCAATTAGACAGAGTCTTAAAAATGTATCTCGAAGAACAGAAAGAGATAAAAGAGATTATTGATTTGGTAAAAGATGAAGAGATGGTAAAAAGGACGCTTAGATTAGTTGACTTGAATGAATTTAAAAGAAAGCAGGGAGCACCTGTTTTAAGAGTATCGACTAAAGCATTCGGATATGGGAGAAGATTCCCAATTGTTAATGGGTGGAAGAGATATTAGCGATTTTGATTTGCCTGTTTTTGCAATAATTACATAATTATATTTGTATCATTATATAAGGAATTATCGTATTAAAAATATAAAAATATTTGGAATTGGATTTGGGTTTCTGGCATTAGCTGCTTTAATCTATTTTATTATTCCCTCCGGTGATGATTCAATTGAATGGAATAAATTTGATTTAGCGATTTATGAAAATTCAATTAATGAAGGAGAACCTATAATAATAGATTTTTATGCAGATTGGTGCATTCCGTGTAAGGAATTGGATAAACAAACATTTTCTGATAAGCGTGTAATCGAATTAAGCAAAAAGTTTGTTATGATAAAAGCCGATATGACAAAGACACTTTCTGAAGAGACGGCGAAAATAGCTAATAAGTTTAATATTGTAGGCATGCCGACTGTTTTGATTATCGATTCTAAGGGTAAAGAACTCGAACGGCTTACAGGTTTTGTTAATGCAGATGAGTTCTTGAAAATCATGCAAAAAGCTTATTAATCCGAAAAAATTGCTTATACTATATGTGTTTCCTATTTTGGTTTAACTAATTTTTGTTACTTAAAAAAACAAGAGAAGTAATAATGAGAGAAGAAAAAATTTTAGAAAAAGAATTACAAAATCTTAAAGAAGTTACAATACGTTTTGCAGGCGATTCCGGCGATGGAATGCAATTGACCGGAAGTCAATTCAGTGATACTACTGCACTTTTTGGAAATGATTTGGGTACGTTACCTGATTATCCTGCCGAAATTCGTGCTCCTGCCGGTACACTTTATGGAGTGAGTGGATTTCAGGTTCATTTCAGTTCTGCAGATATTTATACTCCCGGTGATACACCGGATGTATTAGTGGCAATGAATCCTGCTGCATTAAAAATAAACATAAAAGATCTTAAACTCGGCGGAACTATTATAGTCAATACGGATTCCTTCGATTCTAAGAATCTTGGATTAGCAAAGTACGAAAGCAATCCTTTAGAGGATGAAGCTCTCCTTTCTAATTATAAAGTTTATCCCGTTGCAATAACCACATTAAATGCAACTGCATTAAAAGATAGTCCACTTTCTAATAAGGATATTAATAGATGCAAAAATTTCTTTGCATTGGGATTAATGTATTGGATTTTTAATAGACCGATTGAACCGACAGTTAAATGGATTTATGAAAAATTCGGAAAGAAACAAGATATAGCTGAAGCAAATGAAAAAGCATTAAAGACAGGTTATTATTATGGTGAGACAACAGAAACTTTTACAACTCGTTATTCGGTAGAACCTGCTTCGCTGCCTAAAGGTGTTTATAGAAATATTGCAGGTAATGAAGCAATAGCTTTGGGATTCGTAGCCGCTTCTATAAAAAGTGGTTTACCTTTATTCCTCGGTTCATATCCTATTACTCCGGCAACGGATATTTTACAATATCTTTCAAGCTATAAAAATTTTGGTGTAAAAACATTCCAAGCCGAAGATGAAATTGCGGGAATTACATCTGCAATCGGTGCTTCTTATGGCGGGTCGCTTGCTATTACTACTACATCCGGTCCCGGTATGGCTCTTAAAACCGAAGCTATGGGTTTGGCGGTAATGACTGAATTACCATTAGTGATAATAAATATTCAAAGAGGCGGACCGAGTACTGGTCTCCCGACTAAAACAGAACAGGCGGATCTATTCCAAGCTATTTATGGAAGAAACGGCGAAGCTCCAATACCGGTAATTGCAGCATCAACACCGAGCGATTGTTTCTTTACTGCTTTAGAGGCAGCTAAGATAGCACTCAAATATATGACGCCAGTGATTTTATTAAGCGATGGTTATATAGCTAATGGCAGTGAGCCATGGAGAATACCTGATCCCGATTCCATTCCTGAAATTCCTGTTTCATATAGAACAGAGGCAGAAGGATTTTTCCCTTATTTAAGAGACGAAAATCTATCAAGACCTTGGGCTGTCCCCGGTACTCCCGGATTAGAACATAGAATCGGCGGACTCGAAAAAGCCAATATTACAGGGAACGTAAGTTACGATCCTGATAATCATGAATTCATGGTTAGATTGAGAGCTGCAAAAGTTCAGAAGATTCAGCAGGACGTTCCCGATTTGGCTATTAGTCATGAACAAGAAGGAGAACTACTTGTACTTGGTTGGGGAGGAACTTATGGAGCGATCACAGAGGCGGTAATGAAAGCAAGAGCCGAAGGGCATAAAGTTTCACAAGCTCACTTGAAACATCTATTCCCATTCCCTAAAAATTTATCTGATGTTCTAAATAGCTTTAAGAATGTTCTTATTCCTGAATTAAATTTAGGTCAATTAGCAAAGGTATTGAGAAGCGAATTATTAATTGATACGATATCATTGACGAAGATTAAAGGACTGCCATTCAAATCAAGTGAAATTCAAAACAAGATAGTAGAAATTCTTGGAGGTAATAATGGAAACTAAAGTTGAAACGAAAATAGATACTAACGAAATAAAATATACAAGCAAAGATTTTGCATCAGATCAAGATGTTAGATGGTGTCCGGGTTGTGGTGATTATTCTGTTCTTGCTCAAGTGCAGAGAACATTCCCTGATATCGGAATTAAAAAAGAAAATATGGTTTGGATTTCGGGTATCGGATGCTCGAGCCGTTTCCCTTATTATATGAATACTTATGGATTCCATACAATTCATGGAAGAGCCACTGCAATTGCCACCGGATTAAAATTATCACGTCCCGATTTATCTGTGTGGGTAGCTACGGGCGATGGCGATCTTCTTTCTATCGGTGGTAATCACTTTATTCATACATGCCGTAAGAACGTTGATCTCAAACTTCTTTTATTCAATAATAAAATTTACGGATTGACCAAAGGTCAATATTCTCCGACTTCTGAAAAAGGAAAAGTTACGAAAACTTCACCTTATGGCAGTGTTGATTATCCATTTAATCCGCCTTTATTGGCTCTTGGTTCCGAAGCTACATTTATTGCCCGTTCATTAGATAGAGACCCTAAACATCTTCAGGAGATGATTAAGCGTGCTGCCGAACATAAGGGAACTGCGTTCTTAGAGATATATCAGAATTGTAATATTTTTAATGATGGTGCTTTTGAACCTCTTACAGACAAAAACACAAAGGCAGATAATGTCGTTGTAATGACACATGATAAGCCATTAATATTCGGTAAGAATAATGAAAAAGGAATTAAGCTAGATGGTTTCCGCCCTGTTATAGTTGATCTAAACGATCCGAATAATTCCATTAATGATTTATGGATACATGATGAATTTGATTCATCGCCGGTAAGAGCGAGTATCTTGTCTCATTTTACGGATATGCCGGGAATGCCGACTCCTATCGGTATTTTTAGACAGATTACAAAACCTACATATAATGAAGGTTTAACAAGCCAAATAGAGCACGTAACAGAGAAAAAAGGTAAGGGTACATTAAAATCCCTCCTGTATTCTCCTGGTACTTGGGAAGTAAATTAAATTACTATTAGCTAATTGTAATAAAGGCGAAGTCTTCTTCGCCTTTATTGTTTTCAGAACTATTTTTAGGCGCTAAATGACTTTTGTTGAATTAAAAAAAACTATTGAAAGAAATAAGAGATTTATCCTTTCCACACATGTTAATCCCGATGCCGACGCAATCGGTTCAGAGCTTGCGTTTTATTACCTTCTAACTGAATTGAATAAAGAGGTAAGAGTAATTAACCATAATGAAACTCCATACAATCTGAGGTTCTTGGATTTTGATTCGGTTATAGAAAAATATGATCCTGTAATTCATGACTCAGTGATCGCCGAAGCAGATACCTACGTCATTCTCGATTTGAGTACTCCAAACAGAATTGTGAGTATGGAGAAGTCACTTCTTAATTTTACAAAAACTAAAATCTGCATTGATCATCATGAAAATCCTGATCCGTTTTTTGTTAATATGGTTGGAGGCACATCTTATTCTGCTACCGGAGAAATTATTTATGATTTTATTAAGAAATCAAAAATAGTAGAACTTAATTACAAAATTGCATATCAGCTTTATGCGGCAATAATGACCGATACAGGTTCATTCAGGTTTGATAGGACCTCGGCTAAGATTCATATTCTAATTGCGGAACTATTAACGCTCGGAGTTGATCCAACTGAAGTTTATGATAAGATATATGACCAAAGTAATTTGGCAAAAATAAAATTATTGGGCGAAGCATTAACCACACTCAAGCTTACCAAATCCAAAAAAATTGCATATATGACTATTAGAAATGAATCATTAGAAAGATTAGGTGCGGTGGAAGACGATGTGGATGGATTCGTTAATTATTGCCTTTCGATTAAAGGGATATTAGTTGGAATTTTATTCTTTGAATTAAAAGATGGTTTTAAGATGAGTATGCGATCCAAAGGGAAAATACCCGTAAATAAATTAGCGAATGAATTCGATGGGGGAGGGCATAGGAATGCTGCCGGCTCGCGTCTTTTCAAAGTCAAAATGAAAGATTACATTAAACCTGTTTTAGAAAGAGCAGAATTTTATTTAAATCAATAAGGAAATTATCAGAATGAATTTGACATTATCAGCACTTAATAAAATTAATAAATACCAAAAGAAATCCGGCTTAGTAAAGTTTTTTGAAAATAGTGATTCATTAAGAAATGAAGCAGAAAAATATTCCGAAGAAAATTCTTTCAGAATAAACACCCTATTATTCGAAAACTTTTTGAAAGATGAGGATGAAATAAGATTTTATAATTGCGAAGGTGAACCTTCACTAATTATTTATAAAAAGATAGCTAAAGAATTAAGCTCGGATTTTTTCCGAGATTATTGCTCGGGATTAATTCAATCACTTCAAAAAGCTCCTATTGATAATCTATATGTAGAGATTCCCGAATTTAAGTGTGAAACATTCTTCGATGAAGAATATTATTATTCTACATTTGCCGAAGGATTTCTTCTCGGTAATTATGACTTTGATAAGTATAAAACAGAAAAGAAGGCAATCAAAAAATTCTCTATAAATCTTGTAGCCGGTAATAAAAACAAGATTACTAATGCGGTTAAGAACGGAACTATGCTTATAAATTCGGTTATATTCAGCAGAGACTTAATCAATGAGCCTGCAATTACGCTTACTCCTGCTGAATTTGCTAAACGGATAAAAAGCGAACTCTCAAGCAAGACCACGAAAGTAACGGTATTCAATAAGCAAGAATTAGTTAAGAGAAAGATGAATGCCATCCTCGCAGTCGGAGGCGGAAGCGATAAAGAACCGAAACTGATTCAGATGCATTATAAACCGGTAGGGAAGGCAAAAAAGAAAATTGGTTTAGTGGGCAAGGGCGTTACTTATGATTCGGGCGGACTCTCGATTAAACCAACTGCCGGAATGCTTGAAATGAAAGCTGATATGGCAGGCGGTGCTTTAGTAGCTGGCGTAATTAAAGCTGCTGATTTATTAAAACTCCCAATAGAAATAATCGGTGTAATACCTGCGGTTGAGAATATGATTAACGGATTATCTTATAAACCGGGAGATATTGTTACAACTGCATCCGGTAAATCGATCGAAGTGAAAGATACAGATGCCGAGGGAAGAATTATTCTCGCCGATGCACTTGAATATATCTCTAAATTCAAACCCGATGAGATAATTGATTTCGCTACATTGACCGGTGCCTGCGCTGTTGCTCTTGGATTGTACGCATCCGGAATCTTCACTAAGAATGATAAAATTTCGGAAGATATAATTGCGAGCGGTCAAAAGACTTTTGAAAGAGTTTGGCGTCTGCCGATGTGGGACGATT
Source organism: bacterium BRH_c32 (assembly GCA_001516025.1). Lineage (GTDB taxonomy): Bacteria > Bacteroidota > Ignavibacteria > Ignavibacteriales > Melioribacteraceae > BRH-c32. The sequence goes on from LOEU01000026.1 coordinate 16,598, forward strand.
ATAAAAAATTATTAAAGAGTGATATAGCTGATATTAGTAATCTCGGACCGCGTTGGGGCGGGGCGATTACTGCCGCAAAGTTTTTAGAGTTCTTTGTCGATAAAAATATTCCTTGGGCGCATATCGATATTGCAGGACCTGCAATTAAAAATGATCTGAATAGTTACACAAAGACTTTCGATCCGGGTTATGGAGTAAGATTAATTATTGATTATTTAGGAAAGTATTAATTCCTTTTATCGATAATTATTCCATCTTTCATTTCGTAAATATAATCGCCAAGTTTTATTAAATCGGCATTATGAGAAACGATAAGAAAAGTGAGTCCGAATTTTTCTTTGAGTGAAATGAAGAGTGAATGAATCTGATCGCCATTAAGAGAATCTAAGTTACCGGTCGGTTCATCGGCAAAGATTATTTTTGGATGATTAATAAGGGCACGAGCAATGGCAACACGCTGCTGCTCGCCGCCCGAAAGTTCTGCCGGTTTATGATTACCTCTCTCCTCAAGACCGACAATAGAAAGAAATTCTTCCGCTTCTCTTAAAGCCTTTTGCTTCGATTCTCCCTTAATCATCAAGGGCATTGCAATATTTTCAGTGGCGGTAAATTCAGGCAGGAGATGATGGAACTGAAAAATAAATCCGATATTTTCATTTCTGAATTTTGAAAGTTTTTCATCCGAATAAGAAAAAATATTTGCATCATCAAAAAATACTTCACCCGAATCGGGATAATCTAGACCGCTAAGAATATGAAGCAGAGTGCTTTTGCCTGCTCCCGATACTCCTACAATTACGGTAATTTTATTTTCAGGGATTTCGAGTGAAACACCTTTTAGAATTTCTAATTTTTTCTTATCTGATTTAGTATAAGATTTTCTTATTTCATTTGCTTTGATAATCATATTTATTCGTATTTAATAGATTCAATAATATTTGTTTTTGCTGCCTTTTTAGATGGATAGAGAGCGGCGAGATAGCTCAATGTAAATGTAGCCAAGCCCACCATTATTATATCGGAAATTTTTATTTCAACGGGCATCGCATCGATAATATATTTGGATGGATCAAGCGGATAAAAATTATATTCCATTTGAAGCCAACAGATTAAGAGACCGATAGAGATACCAATTACCGAGCCGATGAATCCGGTAAGCATCCCTTCGAACATAAATATTTTTTTGATTGTTTTTTGATTTACTCCCATCGAACGGAGAACTCCGATATCTTTTTTCTTTTCAATAACTGTCATATTAAGCGATCCGAGAATATTGAAAGTAGCAACGGCTATAATAAGGGAGAGCAGTAGATAAGCTCCCCATCGTTCAATCTGCATTACGGTATATAAATCTTTATGCAAGTCATACCAAGAATAAACTTTGAGACTTTTTCCTTCTAATTTCGTAGTAAGTTCTTCTTTTATTTTATCCGATTGATCGATATGATTAAGCCGTATATCGAATCCTGAAATTTTATTTCTTAAACCAAAAAGATTTTGTGCAGGGGGAAGCGAAGTAAAAATATAAGAAACATCATAATCACGATTGTTCGATTCAAAAATTCCTGAAACAATGAATCGCCTTGTAGTCGGGATTGAAAATGATGTAACTAATCGTTCAATATTATTAGCAGAAGTAATATTTATCGTATCACCTACTCGTGCGGAAAGGCGGAGAGCAATTGGCAATCCGAGAACAATTTTGTTCGATTCTCCATCAAATAGATCAAACTTGCCCGAAATAATTTTATCATGCAGTCCCCATTCCGCATCTTGCATCGATTCGGAAATACCTTTAAGAGTAACAATCTCATAACTTTTTGATTTTAGTGCGATTACTTTTCCTTCTACATAGGGATAGAAAGATTTTATCTCTTTTGATTCGCCGAGTAATTCTTGAGTGTATTTTGTTTGGTCGTAACCGCTTTCGTCTGTTACGAATACTTTTACGTGCGGATCGAAACTTATTAATATCTCCCTTACTAACGATCCGAATCCGTTAAAAACAGAAAGCACAATAATCAATGCGGCAGTACCGATAGTAATACCGAAAGTAGAAAGGAAAGAAATAATTGTAATGAAATTAATTCTTCTTTTTGATTTAATATATCGGGATGCTATAAATAGTTCAAACATATTATTGGAATTTAATCGCATTTACTGTTTTAATATTTGCTGCAATATAACTCGGAATTAAAGAGGAAAAAAATGAAAGTACAAGTGTAACGGATGAAACAACTATATAATGTATCGGTTCAATAACGAGAGGAACGGAAGTAACAAAATAAACCGTTCCGGGTAGTGAGATTATATTAAATTTTATCTGAAGTATGCTGAGCAAAAATGCCAATAAGTTACCTAGAATAATCCCGACTATCGAGACGATTGTTCCTTGGGTTAAGAATATTTTAAGTATGGTCGATCTAGTAGCGCCTAAGGAACGCAATATTCCGATTGCCCCCGTTTTCTCCAATACTATTATTAATATAGTTCCGATAATATTAAATACCGCCACAAGAATAATAAGCCCAAGAACAATAGGAATTGGTTCTTTTTGTAAATCGATCCAAGTAAAAATATTTTGATGAATTTTATATATTGATCTAACATAATAGGGATATCGGAAATAATCTTGAAGTTTGATCTCCATCGATTCAATCTGACTAATATCTTTCAGTTTAATATTATAGCCGGAGATTTTATTATTCATTCCAAAAAATGATTGAGTAAAATTAAGGTCAGTATATGCGAAAAGATCATCATATTCCGACATACCACTTTCATAGATTCCGGTTACTTTGAATTTACTGATCGCGGGTGGATTTTCGGGGGATGGTAGGTTATCATTTTTGATAGAAAAAATTGTAATATCATCTCCAATCTTGATAAATAATTTTTCCGCAAGCCGCTTACCGATAATTACTCCATGCAAGTCTCCCGAGATAGCGGTAGAAAATTTACCTTCAATAATATAACGGCGGAGATTTGAATTATCATTAAGAGTATCGATACCAATTAAAGAAATCCCTTCCGAGAGCCGTTTATATTTGATGATTGCTAATTTGGAAGTAAAAGGGGAGACCGATTCAATTTGGTCAAAATCTTTTTTCATTTCAGGAATTATCTCTTTATAACCGGGAAGATTCCTATTGCTAAAACCTGTAACTTTTAGATGAGCATTTAAGTTTACGATCTTTTCGGATATAGAGGTTTCAAACCCTTGCAAAACTGAAAGTGCTAGGATAACCACGGCAACACCAATGGTAATGCCAATAATAGTAATCACTGAAAAGAGCGAAAAAAATCGTGAATCCTTATTGGACTTAATATATTTTTTAGCTATATAGAAAAACATAAAAATGTAAAATAAAGATATAAAAAATCTCGGCAAAAATTGACATTATAAATTCAAAATCATATTTTAGTAAGCCATTTTAGAATATTTATAGTTAACCGGGTATTTTGAAATAATGATTTTACGGGGTGTAGCGTAGCCCGGTTAGCGCGCCTGCTTTGGGAGCAGGAGGTCGCAGGTTCGAATCCTGCCACCCCGACAAAAATATTGAAATATTGATTGATTGCGCCAATAGCTCAATGGATAGAGCAACAGCCTTCTAAGCTGTAGGTTAGTGGTTCGAGTCCACTTTGGCGTACTATGAGAGTGCCGGAGTATTTACAGCTCATTGATGTTTTATGGTGGGAGTAGCTCAGTTGGTTAGAGCGTCTGGTTGTGGCCCAGAAGGCCGTGGGTTCAAGCCCCATCTCTCACCCAAAGTTGGTGTATATTGGTTTTACTGGCCCTATCGTCTAATGGTTAGGACATCGCCCTTTCACGGCGGTAATATGGGTTCGAATCCCGTTAGGGTCACTTAAAAAAGAAAGCCCGCAGAACATAAGTTCGGCGGGCTTTCTGATTTTAAAAATAATGTTTCAATTCTAATTTATGAGCTCGGGATCTACAACATAAATTATTATAACGACTTAATCTTTAATAAAAAACTTTCTCATTTAAGTTTGAAAACGGGAAATCCAATTTTTTTACAAAAAAAGCAGTAATGATATCCTTACTGCTTTTTATATCATCATTTAAAACCGATATCTTATTTCCCGGTAGTGAAAACAAAAACGTCAATTTAATTTATACATGGGACGTTAAAAAATATTAACTTTCTTTAGAAGAGAAACTATTCAAATATCAATCTTACTTATTAAATGAAGATTCAGTTTTGACCTCGTCCTCCGCCTCTTCCATTACCGCTTCTTGATCCTCTACCTAAACCGTTACCCGTTCCTGATCTTCTACCTCTTCCATGCCCTAAACCTATTGGATTCTGCTGAGGTGATTGTGTTGGAGAATTTCCTGTTTGAGAATTTAGCTCAGATGATTGTACCGTAGAATTTCCAGTTTCAGGATTCAACTGAGATGATTCTTCCTGAGAATTTTCCGTTTGAGCATTTTGTCCGCTTTGCTGCGAAATACAACGACCTCTTCTTCGTCCTGTCATTGATCCTTTACCTTGTGGACCTGTTCTATTGAAATTAGGCATATTTAGCTCCTTTATTTATTTTGGTTTTTATACCATTTCTTTATCGCATCGGTAGTTGCATTTATTATTGGATATACTACCGGAGATGCCGTTAAAAGTGGATGTGTGCCGATTTGCAGATTATTAATATCTGTATCTGTCATTTTATTTAAAATCATTACTGACATTATGTTAATCATTTCGCCAACTGAATCGCCACCCGAAATTTGAGCACCCATTAAAGTATGAGAGTATGTCGAAAAGATTAATTTAACCGTAACTTCAGACGCTCCCGGTAATTTACCGGGGTGACGGTCAACTGCATTAGCCACTCCGACTGTATAATCAAGTAATCGGTCTTTAGCACGTTTCTCAATAATTCCGCTTACTGCAAATGCAGTTTTACCAATTTTAGTAGAAAATGATCCGAGCACACCGGGATATTGGCGAATAACTTTTATCGAATATAAATTAGAGCCGACTAGACGTCCTTCCGCCATAGCAGTGGAAGCGAGCATTATATTAGAAAATTCACCTGTAAAGAAATCATATTTTGCGGCGCAATCGCCAATAGCGAAAATATCTTTTACAGATGTTCGGAGATAGGAATCTACCATGATACCTTTACCTTCTTCGAAATTTAGACCAAATTTTTCAGCCAAATCGAGATTTGGTTTATAACCAACTGAGACTATTAATAGATCACAATCGATTGTGGTATTATCGTTTAATTCAACTCCATTAACCTTCGCATCTCCAAGAATTTTTTGTACCGATTTCCCTGTTATTACTTTACCGCCTTGGTTAATAAGAATTTCTTTTACTTTTTCGCCAAATTCGTTATCCATTGATTGAAGAAGAGAATCCATCATTTCAATAACAGTAACATCTTTCTTTTCTTTTATCAATTCATCTGCAACTTCGACTCCAATATAGCCGCCGCCGAGAATAACTATTTTATTAGCTTCTTGAATGCGGGACTTCATTATTTTGAGATACTCTTTGTATTTTTTTACAAGAAAAACATTCTCTTTATCTGCACCTTCAATTTTTGGCATCACAGCTTTTGAGCCGGTGGCAATAATTAATTTCTCAAATTTTATTTCTGTGTTATCGGCAAGAATTAAAGTATGGTCTTTTCTATCGGTCGCTTCATTATTAATTATTTCAATGTTATTTGCGTTTAATGGAGTATCGGGCAAAACGTTATCACTAACTTCCTCTAAGGTATGAAACACGTAAGGGATTCCGCAAGGGATCATCGGTTTCATTTCTTTTCTGATTAAAACAATTTTTTTGTCCGGATAGGTATTTTTTGCGGATAGTGCACAGGTTAATCCGGCAGGTCCTCCACCAATAATTACAATCTCATATTTCTTCATACGCTTCCTTTTAGCTATTTATTTTAGTTTATTTTTTTAATTTAACAGTGTTTCCGGTTCGGTCTCTAAATCGGCAATAGCATAGTATTTTTTGCCATTAGGGTTAAGTTCTTTAATCCGCTCTTTTTCCAATAACCTATTTAGTTTTTTCAATTCGTCGTTGGTTCGGATATAATTTTTAATCGCCGAGACTCGTATTGGATGAAAAGAGAGGAGTCCTAATAATTCACTTTCAAAATCATCGGAGGCAAAAAACTCTTCATTTTCAGGGCAGCATAAAAATGCGGGATTCTTAACTTTTTCTTTTAATAGCGATTGAAGAAGCCCTAAATTTTCTTCGTCAGGACTTTCGGCATAAATTTCGGAAGTGGGATATATCGGAGTCATAAAATGTGATTTCTCGCATTTGAGTGAATTAAGAAAATTAGCAAGTCCTTCGATCTCTTCCGGATTATCATTAATATCTTTAATTAGCATAGTTTCGGTAGTTAGCTGTCCGTGAAATTTTTCCGAGAATTGTTTTATACCGTTGAGAACATGATTATAATCCAATCTTTGATGCGGACGATTGATATTATGCCAAGTATCTTCATTGACTGTATCGATTCTTACAGATACATAATCTGCGAACATTAAGTTTTCTTGAATGTTTTCGTTCCATAAAAGTGAGGAATTAGTAAATACGGCTATCTTATAACCAAATTCACGGAGAAGTAAAATTTCTTTATGAAGTGATCTATCGAGAGTGGCTTCGCTCCTTCCGGCAAAAACGATATATTCAATTTTTTTGCCGCATTTTTTTAATTCTTCTAATTTCAATCGAACCGCTAAATGGAGTTCATAAGGGTTGAGGCAATTAATCGAACAGACCGAGCAGCATTTTGTTGCTCCGATAGGGCAGTAAACACAATTGTAGGAGCAGATATTGGATTTTATATTATTAATACCAATTACGTTTCCCAATCTGCGAGATTGAACAGGACCAAAGACTACTTTGCATTTCAAACTGTTATTCGGAAAGATACTTCTTTCTAATTTATTGCATAGCGAATCCACCATCTCTCTAAACATTGCTCACGCTCCATTTAGTTCGTAATCGAACTATTTTTTAGTTTACTTTTATCTATTGTTAATGAAAAAAGCATTCCAAAATAAAAAGTGGGAATTGAGGGTATATTGTGATAAACAGGAAAGCAATGCTTGCACATACGCAATAACCTTTGCATAAAAATTGCGCTTATGCAATGTTTTCTTGCACGATAGTAACTTATTGTGAAATTGGACTTATCATTATTGCTATCTAAAGCCATTTTACATTATCCGCTTTTTTTGTATTTTTGCTTCCTATGAATGAACGAGAATATAGAAGAAAATACCCGGATGATGTTTATAAGACGGATATTTCCAAAAGAAGAATCCCGCTATTACCGTCTCTTAGATTTTATCCTGACCTGATCAAGATTGTCTATATTGGTAATCGCCAAGCTAAAGCGGGAATTTATGACGATTATAATTGGGCAAATTCTTCTACCGATGTGATTGAAGCATTAGAAAATGTGGGTGTAGTTTTTGAAGTTGACGGTTTATCAAATATCGCCAAATCTCCAAAACCCGTAATTTTTGCATCTAACCACATGAGCACTTTAGAAACTTTTTCCCTTCCTTCGTTCATCCAAGTGAAAAGACCGGTAGTATTTATAATGAAAGCTGAATTAGCAGAGTATCCGTTATTCGGACCGGTTACAACAGCAAGAGATCCGATTTCTGTCGGGAGAAAAAATCCGCGGGAAGACTTAATGCATGCAATGCGTGAAGGTGCAGAAAGAATCAATAAGGGGAAATCGATAATTATATTCCCGCAAAACACAAGAAGAGACAAGTTTGATGGAAAGCAATTCAATTCACTCGGAGTTAAAATCGCTCGTCAAAACGGAATTGATGTCGTTCCAGTTGCATTATTAACCGATGCTTGGGGAAATAATTCCAAAATATCCGCAATTAAAGATTTTGGAAAGATCGACCCAACAAAGAAAGTTCACATCTCTTTTGGCGAACCAATATCAGCTACAAATGCAAATGTAGCCCATGAATATTGCATCAACTACATAAAAACAAAACTTACCGAATGGGGAAGAAGCGACTTAATAGTCCTTTAAATAACATTCCCTTAACAATCTCTTAATCATTCCTTAATACTCTCTTAACCTTGAGTTAATACGTAAAATATATCTTTGCGTGTAGTTTTTTTTACAAGGAGAGAGAGAAAAAAATGTCAGATTTACAAATAAGCAAGTCCCAGAAGATTCGAGGGTATTCAAAAGTTCTACTACTATTTATAGTAACAGCATTTATTACTTTTTCAAGTATTAATGCTCAAGAGAAAGGTTCTATAAGCGGAAAAATTATCGATGGAAGCAATAACGATATTCTTATCGGAGCTAACGTTTTAGTTACCGGTACGTCAATTGGTGCTTCATCGGATTTAGATGGATATTACTCAATAAAAAATTTATTACCCGGAACATATCAATTAAAGTTCTCATTTATTTCGTATAGGTCAATCTTCGTTGATGACGTAAAAGTATTGGCAGGTAAGGAGACAAAGATTAGCGTAACGATGGAAACTACTTCCACTGAACTTTCAGAAGTGGTAGTTACGGCAGAAGCATTAAAGAATAGCGAAGGCGCACTTCTTAATATTCAGAAAAATTCTTTGAATATAGTGGATGGTATGAGTGCCGAACTAATTAGTAAAAACAATAGTTCTGACGGTACCGATATATTAAAAAGAATGACGGGAATAACGATTGCAGATGGAAAATTTGCTTATGTAAGAGGAGTGGGGGACCGTTATAACAATACTTTATTAAATGGTTCTTCGCTTCCATCGACCGATCCTGAAAAGAGAAGTTTCTCTTACGATATATTCCCGGCAAGTTTAATAGAGAATGTTTTAACATCCAAAACATTCACTCCCGATAAACCGGCGGATTTTTCGGGAGGATTAGTAGAGATTAATACAATTGAATTTCCTACAAAATTTATTCTTGATATAAGTGCCTCCACATCATATAACACAGTCTCTAATCTGAAAGATTTTGTTACATATAGCGGCGGCGGCAAAGATTGGTTAGGAATGGATGATGGCACCCGCGCTCTCCCATCTTTAATCACGGATCAAAAAGTGGGACGAGGAAATTACACATCCGACCAATTAGAGGAAATAGGAAATTCATTTAATAATAATTGGAATACAAAAAAAAGCAGATCGCCATTAAACGGAAGTTTTAAGATTAATATGGGCGACAAATATGAATTAGGTGAACAGAGCCTATTCGGATATATCGCATCTTTAACTTATTCCAAAAGCGATGAGATAAAAGAGGTAGAAAGAAATAACTACACTTTTGAAGGTCCCCGTTACGAATATAACGGTTTTAATTATACCAATAATGTTTCGTGGGGTGCTTTATTTAATATGAGTTTCAAGCTCGATAAGAATAATAAAGTAAGCTTCAAAAATATATATAACCAAAATGCCGATGACGAAACGGCAACATATAAGGGAGCTTATTATTCCGGTCCCGATTACAGAGATGTAACAGCAATCAGATATGTAGAAAGATCTCTTTATTCCACGCAGTTTATAGGTGAACATAATTTTAATCTTCTTAGCGGAATCAAGATGGATTGGAATTTAAATTATGGTACCTCTACACGGAATGAACCCGATGCAAGAAGATATATCTATTCTCGTCCTTATGATGACCCAAATTCCGATTTCAGATTTTTACTCGATCAATCGCTTTCAACTCGATTCTATGGTAAACTCAAAGATAATACTTATGGCGGTTCAATAAATTTCAATGTGAAGCCCTTTGAAATGAGCGATATGCCGAGCTTTAAATTTGGATTTAATTTTGATAAAAAAGATAGAGCGTTTGATGCGAGAACTTTCGGATTCAGGAATATCCCGGGCGGAAATTTTATGCAAGAAGATTCTACCTTATTAAAACCGGTAGAACAGATTTTTGCTCCGCAAAATATAAATCCGAAATTTATTGAAGTTGTGGAGATTACAAAGCCATCCGATAGTTACGATTCTAATCAGGAAATTATAGCTTCTTATTTAATGACAGATTTTTCACCGGTTACTGATTTGAAAGTGGTAGTTGGTGCTCGTTATGAGTATTCCAAACAAGAAATGCTTTCTTATAGCTTAACGGACGAAGAGATAAAAGTTAGTCCTACTTATAATGACTTGCTTCCAAGCTTGAACCTTACTTATGCTATCAATGAAAAGATTAACGTAAGAGCAGCAGCATCGAGAACATTAGCTCGTCCTGAATTTAGAGAATTAGCTCCATTCAGTTATTTCGATTTTGTTACGAATGAATTGGTGCAGGGAAATAGCAGTCTAAAAAGAAGCTTGATAAATAATTATGATCTTCGTTTTGAAATTTATCCTCAAGCAGGAGAATTATTTGCTGTAAGTATTTTCTATAAAAAGTTCGATGCACCGATAGAGCAGATTTTACTAGCATCATCATCATTTGAACCAATAAGATCATATCAAAATGCAGATAACGCAGAAAATTATGGACTTGAATTTGAATTAAGAAAGAATCTCAGATTTTTTAGTGATGCGATGAAACATTTCTCATTTGTAGGGAATATGAGTTTTATTAAATCAAAAATCAAAATTAATGGAAATGGTTTTCAAGAATCGGAAAGACCGCTTCAAGGTCAGGCTGATTATATAGCCAATTTCGGTCTTTATTACGATAATTATTTAGAGGGCATCGCTGCTAATATAACATATAATAAAGTTGGCGAAAGAATTGCAAGAGTTGGTTTCGCAGGACTAGGGAACATAGTTGAGCTTCCAAGAGATCAGATTGATTTGAGTTTCTCAAAGAAAATATTTGAAGCGTTTTCAATAAAAGTAAATGTAAAAGATCTATTAGCACAAGACAGTAAGTTTGTACAAAAAACTTTAGATGGTGATAAAACTTCTGAACTGGGTAGGAAGGGGAGAGTCTTCACAGTTGGATTTTCATATCAATTCTAATTTATTAATTTAATCGGAGGATTAATGCGTAAGATAATAACCTTGTTAGTTATAATGATAGTATTAGTTGGTGTTACTAAAGCACAAGATTTGGTGCTCGAGGGCAATATAAGTTCTAATGTTGCACTTCAGAGCGATAAAACCTATTTAATGAAAGGATTTGTAAGAATTCAGGAAGGAGCATCATTAACTATTCCTGCCGGAACGATTATTTATGGAGATTATAATTCACAAGGTTCATTAATTGTACTTCCGGGTGGCAAATTATTTGCAGAAGGGACAAAAGACAACCCGATTGTATTTACAAGTCAATTCAAGATACCGGGTTCTTCGCAATCACCGAATTATGGGGATTGGGGCGGAATAATTCTTCTCGGAAAAGCTCCTATAAACGTTCCTGGCGGAAGTGCTAAGATTGAAGGTCCCGGAGACTACTATGGCGGAAGCGACCCTGAAGATAATAGTGGAGTAATGAAATATGTACGCATCGAATATCCGGGTATTGCATTCTCACCTAATAATGAGATTAATGGATTAACATTTGGCGGTGTCGGAAGCGGCACTGTGATTGATTACGTCCAGGTTTCTTATTCAGGTGATGATTCATTTGAATGGTTTGGCGGTACCGTTAATGCAAAACATCTTATAGCATATAGAGGATGGGATGACGATTTCGATACAGATTTTGGATTTAGCGGAAAATTACAATTCTTACTTGCCGTACGCGATCCACAGATAGCGGATCAATCGCAATCAAACGGTTTTGAATCCGATAATGACGGTTCCGGATCACTTAATAATCCACGTACATCTCCAACTTGGTGGAACGTAACATTAGTTGGTCCTGCAAAAGATGCAGCAACTCAATTTAATTCGCTTTATAGAAGAGGAATGCATTTAAGACGTTCTTCGCAGAATAAAATAAACAATACAATTATTTTAGGCTGGCCCACCGGATTGTATATTGACGGAACTAACACTGTTGCAGATGCTAAAGCAAATGTAAGTTTCTTAAAGAATAGTATTGTAGCAGGTTCAGTAACTAAACAGCTTTCATCAACTGATACAGATTTTGAAGCTGGTATGGCTGCATGGTTTGGAGCAAATAACGGCAAATTATTAGCAACTACAGCAGAATTATACCTTGCAGATCCATTTAATATCGAGAACCCAAATCCGATGCCAATACCTCCGGTCTCTCCTGCTTTTATAGGCGGAGCTACTCCTCCAAATGATGGATTTTTTGATACTAATGCTAATTTTATCGGTGCTTTCGGAAGAGAGGATTGGACTGCTGGTTGGAGTTCATTAAAATTAGAAATACCGACTTCGGTCAAAGAAGAATTTGAAAATGAGATTCCATCTTCATTTGAATTATCTCAAAATTATCCTAATCCTTTTAATCCGTCCACATCGATTAAATTTTCATTACCTAATGCTGGAATGGTAAAGTTATCGATTTATAATGTGTTAGGTCAGGAAGTAGCAAACTTAGTAAATTCATATAAAGAAAGTGGAAATTATACAATAAATTGGAATGCCGGTAATTTATCAAGTGGTCTGTATATCTATCGACTTGAGACTGGTTCACAGATAATCACCAAGAAAATGACATTGTTGAAGTAGTAAAAGTCTCTTCTCTCCTTCCAATCTTGAAGGGTGCCATAAGAGAGGCACCCTTTTTTTTCTTAAAAACCTTAAAAACATCTATTTTCTTTTATCAAAACTTTTTATATTTTCCAAAAGACTAATTGGTAGATTTATATGAAGATAATAAAACCGGAACACCTAAGAAAAGGGGATACGATTGGGATTATTTCGCCTGCATCTTCTCCTGATGATTTATCTCGAATCAATAGAGGAGTTAGTTATCTCGAAAAGTTAGGTTATCGAATTGAAGTAGGTAAAAATATAGATAAGCAGACCGGTTATCTTGCGGGTGATGATTCAGAGAGGTTATCTGATCTTCATGATATGTTTAGAAATAAGAATATAAAGGCGGTTTTTTCTATCCGCGGCGGATATGGCTCTGCCCGTCTCTTAGATAAAATCGATTATCATTTAATCAAGAAAAATCCGAAAATATTTGTAGGTTATTCTGATATTAACGCACTTCAAATGGCATTTTTCCAAAAAGCGGGATTAGTTACTTTCGCCGGACCAATGGTGGCTGTTGATTTTCATGATGAAATTAGCTCTTTTACAGAAGAAGTATTTTGGAAAACGATTACTTCGACAAAGAAAATAGGGAAAATATTAAATCCGAGTGAAGAAAAATTCTTCGTTCTTACAAAAGGACGTGGGGAAGGGACATTAATTGGCGGAAATTTGACCATTCTCACTTCATTATTCGGAACCGAATATCTGCCGAGTTTCAAAAATGCAATACTACTTCTAGAAGAAGTCAATGAGGCTCCTTATCGAGTAGATAGAATGCTTAATCATTTAAGATTGGCAAAAGTCTATAAGCAGTTAAAAGGCGTTATTCTAGGTCGATTTGTCGATTGTTATGATTTAGACCCTGAGAAAAAGACATTTACATTAAATGAAGTAATAATTGAGTATTTCCAGAATCATGGAATTCCGGTTTTTTATAATTTCAAGCATGGTCATATAAAAGATAATATTACTGTCCCATTCGGATTAAAGGTAAAATTGAATAGCGCAAATTCATCTATCGAAATTATGGAAAGTGGGGTAATTTAACCCCATTTTTACCCATTAAAAAGAATTAATAACTTTTTTGATTCTTGTTTTTAAGAATCAATTAGACCTTAAATGAATTATCCCCTCTAAAACCGATATTTTCCTATTGGTATGCTTATTGATAAATTGATAAGTAAGTTAGCATGGTTATAACAAGATAATCAGACTTAATATATTAATAATAAAATCAATAAAGATAGATGAATACCGAAGAATTACTTCATAAGGAACAATATACTCATGATGAGATAGTTCAGCTTTTGAGTCTCTCAAAAGAAGATGAGGTTCAAAATCTTTATAAAAGAGCCAATGAAGTAAGGAAGAACTATTGCGGGGATGAGGTTCATCTAAGGGCGGTAATTGAGATTACTAATTACTGTTCTCAGAATTGTCTTTACTGCCGGAACAGGGAAGATAATTTTTCGATTAAAAGGTATCGGTTGGCAACTTCAGAGATAATCGATCTATCTAAACAGATATCCAATCTTGGTATTTATACAGTTATTTTGCAATCGGGGCAAGATTCCTATTTTGATACTGATATGATAGCATATTTAATCTATTCGATAAAACAAACCGCGAATATTGCAATCACTCTCAGTCTGGGCGAAAGACGATATGATGAATATAGAGCATGGAAAATTGCCGGTGCCGATCGTTACATCCTAAAATATACTACATCCAACTCAAAACATTACGAGCTTTATCATAAGAATAAAAATCTTTCAGATAGAATTAATCATCTCAAATTTTTGAAAGGGATCGGTTTTCAGGTCGGTTCGGGAAATATTATTGGTCTTCCATTTCAGACCTTGGATGATATAGCAAATGATATATTGTTATCGAAAGAGATCGATTTTGATTCAGCAATTTTTAGTCCTTTTGTCCCCGCTCCATTTACTCCATATCAAAATAAGAGGGGTGTGGATATTGATCTAACTCTAAAGACAATTGCCGTGGCGAGAATTGTTCTAAAGGATATGCATATTCCTGCGCCGTCTTCATTATGCAAACTTGATACTCATGGAAGAATAAAAGGATTAGAAGCAGGGGCAAATGTCGTTACTCCCGATTTTACTCCGCAAATGTATAAATCCCCAATTACTCCAAATAAATTAAAGAAAACCGAATTGCGTGATTCTTCTTTAATAAAATCAAATCTTTCACTCCAAATTGAATCAATCGGAAGAAAGATTGCCGATAACAAAGGCGATTCTTTCAAACATCAGATTGAGTTAAATCGATTTAACTACCGTTAAAATAATTACATTTTTTGAATAGTAATTAAATGTTATCTTTTGCATGAAAAAATTTAAGATTATGGGAGGTGTTATGAAATACAGTTTAAAATTTATAATTGTTGCTTTAATGGCAGTTGTAATTGCCGCATGCAGTTCCAAACCTGCAGAGGAATACAAAGCAGAAGCAAAAAAAGAAGTGGAATTAAAAAACTATTCTAAGGCAGTAAAGATTTATGATGAACTTGCCGATGTACATTCGGGAAGCAAAGATGCCTCGGAAGCACTATTAGAAATAGCAAAATTATATCATTCAAAGATGGTCGATTCATTAGATGAAAAGACAAGTTATAAAAAAGCATTTTCATATTATGAGAAGATCTATTCAGAATATCAAAGCAGCGCAGAAGCACCGAATGCTCTTTTTATGGCTGCTTTTCTTCAGGGCAATGAATTAAATAATCCGGAAGAAGCCAAAAAATTATATAAACTTTTTATCGAAAAATATCCTGATAGCGAAATGGTGAATTCAGCTAAAATGGAATTAGAAAATGTTGGTTTAACACCTGAAGAGATACTAAAGAAAAATACTCCCCAACCGAAAAAATGATTACCTTGGGAAACGATTACAGAAAATATCTTGAACCTGAAGTAATATCTAAGCTAAAAACGCTCGACTTAAAAGCTCGTTTTATAGTTGAAGGTTTTATGGTGGGGCTTCATAAAAGTCCATATCATGGATTTAGTGCCGAGTTCAGTGAGCATCGCCCTTATATGCAGGGGGATGCAATAAAAAATATTGACTGGAAAGTTTTCGCAAAGAGAGATAAATATTTTATTAAGCAATTTGAAGAAGAGACAAATTTAATATCGCATATTTTTCTTGATGTGAGCAAATCGATGAATTATAAATCGACGGGTTCGGTTACAAAATTAGAATATGCGATTACACTCGCCGCCTCACTTTTATATATAATCATTAATCAGCAGGATGCAGCGGGCCTTGTCGTTTATTCCGATATAATTCAGAATTACTTGCCTCCGAAATCGAATAAGATTTATATGAAAAAATTGTTCACTGAACTTGCAAATGTTAAGCCGAGCGGTGCAACAAATACTTCTGAATGTTTGAAATCGGTTTTGGATAAAATTAAAAAGAGGGGATTGGTAATAATTATTTCCGATTTTTTTGATGATGCCGATTCGGTAATCTCCGCAATAAAAAAATTCCATTACAAGAAAAATGAAGTTATAGTTTTTCAGATAGTCGATCCTGCCGAGAAAGATTTTAGTTTTGATAGAGATGCAATATTTAAAGATTTAGAAACGGGAGAAGAGATGACAACACTTCCATATCAAATTCAAAAATCTTACGTAGAAGCATTCAATGAATTTACAAATAAGATCAAGAAAGAATGCAGAAGCTTCGGGGTGGAATATAATTTAATATCCACCGCCGATCCTTTCGATAAAGCCCTCTTTAGTTACTTCACCAAAAGGATGCGGTTGAATTAATTACATCTTCTTAATCTGCTCGAAGTATTGTTTCAAATATTGTTTCGCATTCGATTCTGTTTTTGCTTCTACTATGCAGCGGATTATTGGTTCTGTATTCGATTTACGGAAATGAACCCAATGATCATCAAAATCCACACGGAGTCCATCTTCGGTATTAATCTTCCCCGATGAACCATATTTATCAATAAGTTTATCAATTACTAAATCCGGATTTTTCGCACCTGTTTCGATCTTATCTTTTTGGATAAAATATTGGGGCATAGAGCTTTTAAGAGCCGACATTGGTTTACCAAATTCGAGGAGATGTTGAAGAGTGATGATTGTCCCGGTGAGAGCATCTCTTCCGAAAACCGCTTTAGGATAAATTACTCCACCGCTTCCTTCGCCGCCTATGACTGCTTTGACTTCTTTCATTTTCTTCACAACATTTGCCTCTCCGACAGGCGAAAGAAAAGTCTCGCAATTATAACTTGACGCTATATCATTAACGGCTCTTGTAGTGGATAAATTAACTACTACATTACCTTTTTTGATATTAAGAATATATTTTACCGCTTGAGCGATTGTGTATTCTTCGACGAATGGAATTCCTTTTTCGGTTATGAGAACTAATCGATCGACATCAGGATCGACAACTATACCGATATCGGCATTTGCTTTTTTTACCGCAGCAAAAGTCTTTGTAAGGTTTTGAGGAATCGGTTCGGGAAGGCGTGGGAAGATTCCCGTCTTTTCGCAATTTAATTCTATTACTTCGCATCCTAATCTTTTTAATAATTCAGGCATAATCCATCCGCCGGCACCATTAACGCAATCTAGCAGAACTCTGAATTTTCTTCGTTTCATTTTTTTTATATCGAGGAAGGGAAATGCGAGCACTGCGTCTATATGGTCATATATTGCATTATTATCAACTTGCACTTTCCCCAATTTATTCCATTCTTTATAATCGCCAGTACCATTATTATAGATTTCGATCATCTTTTTATTTTCATCGGGTGTCATAAATTCGCCTAAGCGATTAAGGAGTTTAAGAGCATTCCATTGGTTTGGATTATGACTTGCCGAAAGCATAATGCCGCCCTCTGCTTTATATTTTTTGACATTAAAAAGTACGGATGGAGTAGGGCAGATACCGATATCGATAACATCGTTACCCTTAGCCTGAAGAGTGCCGATTACTAAATTCTTCACCATATCGCCGCTGATGCGGGAATCTCTTCCGAGAATTATTTTTCCTTTACCGCAGAAATCTGAATACGCAGATGTATATTTTACTAATGTTTCGGGGTAAAGACCGTCTCCGACTATTCCTCTAATACCCGATACACTAACCATTAAAGTTGACATAAAGTGCCCTCCGAATTGTTTCTTAAAATTAATGTTGTTTCTTACTTAAAACAAATTTGATATCTTACTTTATTAAATTATCAGGCATCGATTTGAATCAAGAAATAAAGAAAATAGATAAATTATTAGTAAAGTATTTTGATATTCCAAAGAGAAATTTAAATCCGCCCCCGCCAATAGATATGCTTATAGCTACAATACTTTCGCAAAATACAAACGACAATAATTCCTATAAAGCTTATATCAATCTAAAAGAAAAATATAAAAAGTGGGAAGAGATTTTGAATGTGGAACGAGAGGAGATTGAGGAAGTAATAAAAATTGCGGGATTGGGGAAACAGAAATCCGCAGCGATAAAAAATGTTATTAATGAACTGCATAAAAAGTTCGGTAAAATTAATCTCGATTTTATAAATGAGCTGACCGATAACGATGCAGTAAGTGAATTAATTTGTTTCCCGGGAGTGGGAGTGAAAACGGCGAGTTGTGTTTTATTATTCTCGCTCGGAAAAGATATCTGTCCCGTTGATACTCACGTACATCGAACACTCAACAGAATCGGAATAGTAAAAACCAATTCGCCGGATAAAACATTCGAGGCAATTAATAAAAATTTTCCGAAAGGAATTGCTCATCAATTTCATACTAATTTAATTAAATTGGGGAGAGAGATTTGCAAACCGGCTAAACCGGCATGCTCGATTTGTCCGCTTGTTAAAATCTGTAAATATGATGAAAAAAATTTTGAAAAGAGAACTAAATCAAGAATAGATGCTTTGCTTTTATTGGATAATATTTGATAAAAATTTCTGCGAGGAAAAACTACCACTCTGTTGATTTATTTAAATAATATTTAATATTTATATCTACGCGGGAAGCATCAACTCACTGTGGAAGCTATACTTGATTTAGATAGTATTTATTAAGGATAATGGGATATTTAAGGGGTATTTCATAATTGGAGTAAAGGTTTCTTTTAATTAACTATATAGCTATATTTCAGATTAATGGTAAATGGAATCAGGTGAAATTATGACAAAAAAGTATGATATTGCGATTCTCGGAGGCGGTCCGGGCGGATATGTAGCTGCAATCAGAGCAGGGCAATTAGGTTTTAAGACGGTTGTAATTGATAAAGATAATTTGGGCGGTATATGCCTTAATTGGGGATGCATCCCCACCAAATCACTTCTAAAGAATGCCGAGATTTATGATACGATGAAAAACCATGCAAAAGATTTTGGGATTAAAGTCGAAGGTTTGAGTATCGATTTTAATCAAGTGATTAAAAGGAGCCGAGATATTTCGGGACGTATTACAAAAAATGTAGAGATGCTTATTAAGAAAAACGGCATTGATAGAATAAGAGGATTCGGAAAATTTATTGATAAAAATAAATTAAGTATTACCGATGATTCAGGCAAAGAGATAGAGACAATCGAAGCAGATAAAATAATTATTGCAACAGGTGCAAGTCCAAGAATCCTTCCAAATATCCCCGTAGATAGAAAAAATATTATTACAAGTACAGAGGCAATGTCGCTCGAAAGCCAACCAAAAGAATTAATTGTAATCGGTGCTGGTGCTATCGGAATTGAGTTTGCATATTTCTATAATGCACTCGGAACGAAAGTAACAGTAATAGAGATGCTCGAAAATATTTTGCCTATTGAAGACAAGGAAGTTTCAGAAACTTTAGAAAAGATTTTCAAGAAAAAAGGGATAACGATTCATACTTCAACTAAGGTGGAATCGGTAGTTTCAAAAGATGATCATGTAATCGTAACGATAGAGAGCAAAGGTAAAAAAGTAGAATTAAAAGCAGATAAGGCATTGAGTGCGATTGGTGTGGCAGGTAATATTACAGGATTCGGTTTAGAGAAACTCGGAGTAGAAATTTTTAAAAATCATATAAATGTAAATAAAGAAACTTATGAGACCAACGTTCCCGGAATTTATGCAATAGGAGACGTGATAGGACCACCTTGGTTAGCGCATGTAGCATCGGCTGAGGGAATAAGATGTATTGAAAATATTAAGGGACTGGATACAGCTCCGGTGGATTATGATTCAATTCCGGGGTGCACATACTGTCAGCCGCAAGTGGGGAGTATCGGGATGACAGAAGCAAAAGCTAAGGAAGCAGGTTATGAATTAAAGATTGGCAAATTCCCGTTTATGGCAAGCGGAAAAGCATTTGCTGCGGGTGATAGAGATGGATTTGTTAAATTAATTTTTGACGCTAAATATGGTGAGCTGCTTGGTGCTCATATTATTGGCTCGGAGGCGACAGAACTAATAGCGGAGCTTGGAATAGTAAAAGCATTAGAAGGAACGTATGAATCGATAGTTCAGACGGTTCATGCACATCCTACACTATCGGAATCAATAATGGAAGCAGCGGCGCAGGCGTATGGAGAAGCAATACATATCTAAAAAAATTGAATATATCGATCTTGGTACGATAGATTATAAAGAGGCATGGGACCTTCAACAGAGGACATTTGAGCTTCGTACCAAAAATGAAATAGATGATATACTTTATCTCCTTGAGCATCCTCATACTTACACTTTAGGTAAAGTAGCGGATAAAAATAATCTTATTACAACCGATGCAGTTTTGAAAGAGAAACAGATTTCGGTTTATGATATTGATCGGGGCGGGGATATTACATATCACGGACCGGGACAGATAGTCGGTTATCCGATTATCGATCTAAAAAATTGGAAGCAAGATACACATGAGTATCTTAGGAATCTCGAAGAAGTGATTATTTCGGTTTGCAAAGATTACGGAATTAAAACAGGGCGCAATCCCAAATATACAGGAGTATGGGTGGGCAATAGAAAGATTGCCGCTATTGGTATTAAAGTAAGCCGCTGGATAACGATGCACGGTTTCGCTTTTAATATTAATACTGATTTAGGGTTGTTCGATGGAATTATTCCATGCGGAATTAAAGATAAAGAAGTAACTTCCTTATCTAAAGAATTAGGAAGAAAGATTGAACTCGATGAAGTGAAAGAAAAACTATTATTTCATTTCATTCGACTTTTCGAATATACAGAAAAAATTGAAAATCAAAAGAAGGGGACGTGATGGCAAAGAATAATAAGCCGGAAGAGATAGAAGTAATTGAAGATAAAAATAATGGTAAGCAGCCAACAGGGAAGATAGATCATTTCGGAGGACTTACGAAAGATGAATTGATGAATGCATTAAGGATAATGTTTCTATCGCGCTCAATGGATATAAAAGTATTGAACCTATTAAAGCAGGGGAAAGCGTTTTTTCATATTGCAGGTGCGGGACACGAAGCCACGCAGGTTGCATTCGGTTTAGCAATGGAGAAGGGGAAAGATTGGGGATTCCCTTATTATAGAGATATGGCGGTAATGCTTTCGCTCGGAGTGAAACCGGAAGATATTTTTCTTCACATGCTTGGAAGAGCGGATGACCCTATGACAGGTGGCAGACAGATGCCATGCCATTGGGCATCAAAAGAATTTAATGTCCCTACACAATCAAGTCCTACGGGCACACAATTTTTACAGGCAGTTGGTGCGGCATTAGCACAAAAGAAGAAAGGGATCGATGCGGTAGTTTATGTATCGAGTGGTGAGGGAACTACGAGCAACGGTGAATTTCATGAAGCAATTAATTGGGCGAGCAGAGAAAAAATTCCTGTTGTCTTTGTAATTCAAAATAACAAATGGGCAATTTCGGTCCCGGTGGAAAATCAGTCGGGCGGAAGAAATGCTTCCATTACAGAGATGATGAGCGGATATGAAAATTTACTTCGTCTTGATGTCGATGGAACTGATTTCCTTGCGGTTAATGCTATAGCTCAATCGGCATTCAAATATGCTCGACAAGGGAAAGGACCTGCACTAATTCAAGCGCATGTCGTGAGACTTTTTTCTCATTCATCTTCTGACGACCAGAAAAAATATCGTCCGATGGAATCATTAAATGAAGATCTGAAAAAAGATCCGATAGAGATGTTTGCAAAAAAATTAATTGAGAAAGGAATCCTTACCGAATTAGCTTATGAAGAATTTAAGAAAGAGATAGTTAATCATGTAAATGAAGCAGCCGAATGGGCGTTAAAGCAAACAGAGCCGGCGGCAGAGACGGCTCTGAAATATGTATCTGATGAATCGGGAAAGAAGGATCGATTAAAGTACAAGCATGGCAACAAAGAGGGGAAGCCGGTAGTAATGGTGGACGCTATTAATCATGCACTGCGCGAAGAGATGGAGAGGAATGATAAAATCTATGTCTTCGGTGAGGATGTGGCAGATGGAAAAGGTGGTGTATTCACGGCAACTAAAGGTTTATCCACTCAATTTGGAAACGAAAGAGTTTTTAATGCACCATTAGCAGAGGCAAGTATAATGGGTGTTGCAATCGGTATGTCGCTTACAGGATTAAAGCCATGCGTAGAGATTCAATTCGGGGATTATATCTTCCCTGCATTTATGCAGATACGCGATGAACTTGTAATGTATCGTTATCGTTCAAATAATTTATTTGAGTCACCTGTAGTTATAAGAGTTGCAGTCGGTGGTTATATTCATGGCGGATTATATCATAGTCAAAATATAGAAGCATTTTTTGCGCACATGCCGGGGCTGATGATAGCTTATCCTTCTAACTCCCATGACGCAAAAGGATTATTAAAAACTGCGTTACGACTTAATGACCCGGTACTTTTTCTTGAGCATAAGGGATTGTATCGACAGAGTTATGCAACTTCACCCGAACCCGACGCAGAATATTTAATTCCATTTGGCAAGGCGAAGATTGTAAAAGAGGGATCGGACTTAACTGTGGTAACTTATGGAGCGATGGTTCACGAATCTAATTTTGCAGCGAAGAAATTAGAAGATGAAGGTTACTCGGTGGAGATAATTGATATACGTACTATTGCACCGCTCGATGAAGAAGCGATTTATAAATCGGTAAGAAAGACAGGCAAGGCAGTTGTAATTCATGAGGATACTTTAACAGCAGGATTCGGAGCGGAGATAGCTTCAAAGATTGCAGAGAACTGTTTTGAATCGCTCGATGGTCCGGTAAAGAGAATTGGTGCAACTGACTCACCGATACCGTATCATCCGAACTTGGAAAATTTTGTATTGCCCTCGAGAAATAAAATTTATTCATCATTAAAAGAAATTCTATTATACTAAGGAGCCGAAGATGAAAGTGGAAGTAGTGATGCCTAAAATGGGCGAGAGTATTAATGAAGGAACTTTAATTAAATGGCATAAGAAAAAAGGTGATAGTGTAAAGAAAGATGAGATAATTTTTGAAATAAGTACAGATAAAGTGGATACTGAGATTCCTGCACCTGAATCGGGAGTGATTTCCGAGATAAGAGTATTCGAGCAGGAGACTGTGGATGTGGATACTGTTGTTGCCATAATTGATACAGGCGGTGAGGAAGCGGTAAAAAAAGAAGAAGAAACGAAGCCGCAGGAAAAGCCATCGACTACACAAGTGGGCGGCGAGCTTAAAGATATTACTATGCCTAAGATGGGCGAATCCGTAATGGAGGGAACAATTATTAAATGGCATAAGCAAGTGGGAGATAAGATTAAGAAAGACGAAATTATTTTTGAGATAAGTACAGATAAAGTAGATACTGAAGTGCCGAGTGCCGAAGAGGGATTTCTTGCAGAGATTTTAGTAAAAGAGCAGGAGACTGTAGAAGTCGGAATGACTGTTGCACGAATCTCTACGACTGCAGGATTAGTGAAGGCAGAAGATGCCGGAGTGGCAGGTGGTGATGTATCACGCGGCAGAGCAGATGGAGCGAGTGGTAAAGCATCCGGCGGTTCAGGCGGAGCTGATAGAAAGTCCGGCGATAAAGCCGGTGGCGCAGACGCGCACTCAGCGGGTGGCTCAGAAGCCGGAGTAGCTGGTTCACATGATGCTTTAGGGCAATCAAATAAATCGAGCGGTTTCTACTCACCTTTAGTGATGAATATCGCAAAAACCGAAGGTATCGGATATGATGAATTAAAAAGAATCAATGGTACCGGTCTTGGCGGAAGAGTATCTAAAAAAGATATTTTAGAATATCTAAAGAATAGGGGTGCTCAATCGAGCAAATCGCAGCCAAGTCAATTTGGTCAACCAAGTGATAAAGCGAACACTCAACAGCAGAGACATAGTGAATCCGGTGCAAAAGAAACTTCACAATCAAAATCCGGTCAATCATCTTCACCGACTTCACAAGCGAAATCGGATCAATCTGCAACTTATTCCACCGCTTCGAAGTCCAAAGGTGCTGTGGAAGTAATTCCGATGGATAATATCCGTCAAAGAATTATGTACCACATGAAAAATAGCAGAGATACTTCGGTGCATGTTACTGCTGTTATCGAAGTTGATATGACTAAGGTTCATAATTTCATAAATACAAACAAAGACAAATTCTTTGCTTCGGAAGGTGTGAAGCTAACCTATATGCCTTTTATCTCTTATGCAGTAATTAAAGGATTGAAAGAGTATCCATTTTTGAATGCTTCCATCGATGGGAATAATATTTTGGTAAAGAAAAATATTAATCTTGGAATTGCGGTAGCAGTAGAGCCAAATGGGTTAATTGTTCCTAACATAAAAAATTCTGATGAAAAAAATGTTATTGGATTAGCAAAGGCAATTGCGGAATTGGGATATAAATCGCGCAATAAGAAATTGGTACCCGATGATATAATGGATGGAACGTTCAGCATAACTAATTATGGTGTATTCGGTTCATTATTCGGAACCCCGATAATTAATCAGCCGGAAGTGGGCATATTAGGAATTGGCGCGGTAACAAAGAAACCGGTGGTTGTAGAAGTGGACGGTATGGATACAATTGCTATTAAGCCGATGATGTATTTATCATTAAGTCATGACCATAGATTAGTGGATGGTATGTTAGGCGGAAAATTTCTTAAATTAATCAAAGATATATTGGAAAATTTTGATACAGGGATTGTATGAGTAAAATAAATCAGCATCAACAGCAATTCAAAGAAGCGATAGAAAAAGAAAAACCGGAACTCGGCAAAAGACCGGATTGGTTAAAAGTAAGACTGCCGAGCGGATCGAATTATAAAGATGTTTATAAATTAATGAGGACATCTAAACTCAATACTGTATGCGAGGAAGCGAAATGTCCTAATTTAGCGGAATGTTGGAATAGGAAAACTGCCACATTTATGATATTGGGCGATACATGTACTAGAAGCTGCGGATTTTGCAACGTGAAATTAGGTCTGCCTAATGAATTGGATTTAGACGAACCACGAAGAGTGGCAGAATCAGTGGAAACATTGGGATTAAAGCATGTAGTTATCACCTCCGTAAATAGAGACGAATTATCTGATGGAGGTTCGGGAATTTTTTCGGAATGCGTACGCCAAATTAGAGAAAAGATGGGAGATAGCACGACTATTGAAATATTAATTCCCGATTTTAAGGGTGATGAAAAAGCGTTTGAGATAATTATGCAAAATCCACCTGATATATTAAATCATAATATGGAAACAGTGAATCGATTGTATCATGGAGTAAGACCGCAGGCGAAATATTCGAGGAGTTTAGAAGTCATAAGTTGGTTTAAGAAACGAGGCTTGCGGACAAAGAGCGGTATAATGGTAGGTATCGGCGAGACTAAGGAAGAAGTACTGGAACTGATGAAAGACCTATATAATGCCGGATGTGATATAATGACGATAGGGCAGTATTTGCAGCCGACTAAGAATCATCTTCCCGTATCGAGATATGTTACATTAGAAGAATTTAAAGAGTATAAAGAATTTGGATTGCAATTAGGGTTCAAAGCAGTGGAATCAGCTCCATTAGTAAGAAGTTCCTATCATGCAGATAAGCATGCAGAGACTTTGAACTAAAAAAGAAGGGAAATTAGTCGGTGCATTCCGGTGGGAAATTGGCTCTTGCCCGATAAACCTTTTTTCTATATATTGGAGCGAATTATCCGATTATATATTGTTTCTTAGTTCGGAACTGGTTTTTCTCAACTTTGAAAAGTAATAAGGGTGTAAAGAACTATTAGTGGTTTTAATCAGGATTTTCGACTCTTAAAAGCGATTTTAAGACAAAAATAGATTGGCACGATTGTTCTTATTTAATTAAAAAGTGTTCCTTTATGCTAAAAAATAGAGGTGTAAATGGCAAAAGTAAAAGGTGATATCGTAATTGATATCGAAAAATGTAAAGGATGTGAGCTTTGTATCGCTGCATGTCCGCAAGATTCATTAGAGCTTTCAAGAAAGCTAAATACAAAAGGTTATCAGTACATGGTTAGGATAGAAGATAACTGTACCGGATGTACCAATTGTGCGTTAGTTTGTCCTGAAGGTATAATAAAAGTATATCGTCAGACTACCAAAAAGAAAGAACCGGTAGCGACCATATCAAACTTAACAGGTGATATAACAGTAACGGTGAACTCATGAGTGAAACGAAATTAATGAAAGGAAATGAAGCATTGGCAGAAGCTGCAATTCTAGCAGGCTGCGATGCTTATTTTGGTTATCCTATTACTCCGCAATCCGAAGTATTGGAATATTTGGCTAATTATGCTCATCGGACAGGAATGGTTGTCTTGCAAGCAGAAAGCGAAGTAGCAGCCATTAATATGGTATATGGAGCTGCAGGCACCGGGAAGCAGATTATGACTTCATCATCAAGTCCGGGAATGAGTTTAATGCAAGAAGGAATATCCTATATTGCATGCGCTGAACTTCCTTGTCTATTGGTCAATGTTGTAAGAGGCGGTCCGGGTCTTGGTACAATCCAACCTTCGCAGGGAGATTATTTCCAATCAGTAAAAGGGGGTGGACACGGTGATTATAAATTAATCGTTCTCGCACCTTCCACTGTTCAAGAAATGGTTGATTTTGTAAGAGAGGGATTTGCACTGGCATTCAAGTACAAGAATCCGGTTTTAATTCTTACTGACGGTGCATTAGGTCAGATGATGGAAAAAGTTGATCTATTCCCGCAGATGGAAAGAAAGACTGTATTTGAAGATTGGGCAACAGTCGGCAAACCAAAAACTCGTGAAAGAAATGTAATTACATCACTTAATATCAAAGCCGATGAGATGGAAAAAATTAATATTCATCTTCAAGCAAAATATAAAGTGATTGAAGAAAATGAGATCAGGTATGAAGAATATATGTGTGATGACGCTGAGATATTATTAGTCGGATTTG
Source organism: bacterium BRH_c32 (assembly GCA_001516025.1). GTDB lineage: Bacteria > Bacteroidota > Ignavibacteria > Ignavibacteriales > Melioribacteraceae > BRH-c32. The sequence goes on from LOEU01000026.1 coordinate 43,632, forward strand.
GATTAGTTGCGAGAATTTGCAAGAAAGCAGCTCAATTAGCACGCGAGAAAGGAATTAAAGTTGGAGTATTCAGACCGATTTCTCTATTCCCATTCCCGACTGCAAAGATCAATGAATTAGCAGGAAAAGTAAAAGGAATTATGGATGTAGAGATGAATGCAGGTCAGATGGTAGAGGATGTTCGTCTTGCAGTTAATGGTAAAATTCCGGTTGAATTTCATGGAAGAATGGGTGGAGTAGTTCCATCGCCCGAAGAAATTCTACAAAAGTTAGAAGAAAAATTTGTAGGAGAAATAGCATGAGCGAAAAGACATTAGTAAATGAAGAACAGCATTTTGAAGATATGATTGCTGAAGAGAGTATTTGTACGACAGAAAACTTAGTGTATGAAAAGCCTGATACATTACTAGATACACCGATGCATTACTGTCCGGGCTGCGGTCATGGTGTAGCTCATAGATTAATTGCGGAAGTAATAAGCGAACTCGGCATACAAGAGGAAACTATTGGTGTGGCACCGGTTGGATGTTCGGTATTCGCATATAATTATTTGAATATCGATATGTCAGAAGCTGCTCACGGAAGAGCTTCGGCAGTGGCTACGGCGATAAAAAGAGTACTTCCCGAAAAATATGTATTTTCATATCAAGGTGATGGCGATTTAGCGGCTATCGGTACAGGCGAGACAATCCATACATGTAATAGAGGCGAAAATTTATTAATTATTTTTATTAATAATGGTATTTATGGAATGACCGGCGGACAGATGGCTCCGACAACATTACCGGGGATGAAATCAACCACCTCGCCATTCGGAAGGGACGTTTCCACTATGGGAAGTCCATTAAAAATTACTGAATTAATTGCTCAATTACCGGGAGTTTATTATTGTACAAGAACAGCAGTAAATAGTCCGGCGAATGTAAGAAGAGCAAAGAAAGCGATCCAGAAGGGATTTGAATATCAAAAACTGAAAAAAGGACTTAGCTTCGTTGAGATAGTATCTAATTGTCCATCAAATTGGAAGATGACACCATTGGAAGCGAATAAATGGATGGAAGAACAGATGTTCGCATTTTATCCACTCGGCGATTTGAAAGTGCCAAACGATAAGGAGAAATAAGATGACTGAAGAGATCATTATTGCTGGATTTGGAGGTCAAGGCGTTCTTTCGATGGGACAGATTTTATGTTATAGCGGAGTAATGGAGAATAAGGAGGTAAGTTGGATGCCTTCGTACGGACCTGAAATGAGAGGCGGAACTGCTAACTGTATGGCGATAATCAGCGATACAAAAATCAGTTCACCGATTATTAATAAGTTCGATACGGTAATTGCACTCAATCAGCCATCATTGGATAAGTTTGAGCAAGCGGTGAAACCGGGCGGTTTACTTATTTATGAAGCAAGCACGATAGTGAATCCTCCGACTAGAAATGATATTGAAATATTAGCGATTGAAGCCTCGAACGAAGCGGCAAAATTGAAGAATAGCAAAGTTATGAATATGATAATTCTTGGTGCATTCTTAAAGAAGAAACCAATAATTGAGCTTGATAATATTATTGAAGGAATAAAGAAAGTACTTCCCGAGAGATATCATCATTTAATTCCGCTCAATAAAGAAGCACTACAGAAGGGGATGGAATTAGCGGAGATGGTGAAAGCCTAATACTTGAAATAGTTTATTGAAAAGAAAAGCTGCCTCAAAAGGGCAGCTTTTTTTGCATATAGATTTTTTTAGTACTAAAAATAACAGCGGAGTTTAAAATGAGGAAAGAAATGAAACGAGTATTTGTTTGTGCTTTTGCAATTGTTATTGTATTCAACACCATCAATTTCGGACAAAAAGAATTTCTTGTAGTAAATGGAAAAAAAAATGAAGTATTCACAGCCGGATTAGAAAATAATCAAGAGAATAAACCGGTTCTGGTATTTGAAAATGGGATGGCATCCAAGCTTGAAAGTTGGATGACCGTTATTAATGAAGTTTCTAAAACTTCGGCTGTCTTTTCTTATAACAGACCCAGAATTGGAGAATCAGAAAATGACAGCATTCCACCCACTACCGAACACATTATAAATAATTTAAGAACTATGCTTTTTGAGAAAGGTCTTAAACCACCTTATCTGCTAATATCGCATTCATTTGGAGGGGCATATATAAGAAGTTATGCTGCGAAATATCCTAATGAAATTGCGGGACTTATATTTGTTGATCCAGTAGATTTTACAAAAAAGAAAGGCGATGGGGATCTCCCATATTTAGAAATTGGATTAAAACAGCATCAGATTGATTCAATGTTCGCTACGCCTTACAAAAATTTCAAAGAAAAACTCTATGAAGAAATGCCAAACTTTTATGTTGAGGAAGTGAAAATATTAGGACAATTAACAAAATCAGAATTTAACGAATGTGATAGCATTCCATTGCCGGATGTCCCGGTACATTTTATTAAGGCAGGTGGATATCCCAAGACACCTGATGATAGGGGCGAAACAATTTTTGATAAAGAAAAATTGTTTAGAATTGATGAGAACCTAAAAATGAAAAGATGGATTCAACTCCTTAATCCCCTAAGTTATGGCAAATTATTTTATTGTTCAAATTCCGGTCATACCGTTCAGGTTGATGATCCGGACACAGTTATTTCAAGTATTAAATTAGCCTTGATTGATTATGAGAAAATTCAGGCAGCGAAAATTAAGAATTGAAGATAAGGCATTGATACTAATTTCTGTTAAAAAACAATTGTGGATGAATTTTCTCAAAAGGACGATTATGCGATTCTTTGGGTATGTGTTTGTTTTTAGCGGTTATAAGAGATACTATTGAAGCACTAATATTAAATATATATTAAATCGTAATAAGTAGGTTGGTAATTTCTGAAAGTTATTTCCATTACATACTTCGGTATTATCTTAACCTATATTGGGAATATTCTTTAAGACAACCAATTAAATAATTGCAATTGGCGGAACTGATATTTAGGAATTAAACATTTTTGAAGCATGAGTTATATAATGTATATTGGATAAAGTAATTACGATAACAGTAAGTTACAAAATAAAATATGTGAGGTTACGATGAGTTCTAAGAATTGGGATGCAACAAATGTTCCTATGCAGCAGGGGAAATTGGCTATTGTTACCGGCTCGAGCAGCGGTATAGGATTTGAAACTGCAAGAGTTCTTGCGAGCAAAAACGCCAAAGTGATTATTGCCGTGCGTAATATCGAGAAGGGCAATAAAGCCATAGAAAAAATCAGATCAGAATTTCCAAACTCTAATATCGAAGTGAGGATTATCGATTTAGCTGATTTAAAATCGATACATGCTTTTGCGGAATCTTTTAAGAGAGATTATGACGGAATTGACCTATTAATCAATAATGCCGGTGTTATGATCCCTCCTTATACCAAAACAAAAGATGGATTTGAATTACAGTTCGGAACGAATCATTTAGGTCATTTTGCTCTTACCGGATTATTAATAGATTTAATAAAGAACCGAAAGAACTCAAGAATAGTGAATGTATCGAGCAAGGCGCACAATATGGGGGAACTGAATTTCGACGATCTTAATTGGGTAAGGAGAACATACAAACCGTGGAAAGCTTATGGCGATAGCAAAATAGCCAATCTATATTTCACTTATGAATTGCAGAGAAGATTAAACGAAGGGGGATTTGATGTAATAGTAGCGGCAGCGCATCCCGGACTTACCAGTTCAGAATTAGAAAGGCATAGCAGTATTGTGGGAGTAATAAATAAGTTATTAGCACAATCACCGGAAATGGGAGCTTTGCCGACTCTTTATGCCGCCACGGCTAATGACGTAAAAAAGGGAGAATTCTTTGGACCATCGAATTGGAGTGAATGGAGAGGATATCCTAAATTAGTGCAGTCCAAAGAACTGGCACATAATAAAGAAATTGCCAAAAAACTTTGGGACGTATCAGAGAGATTAACAGAAGTGAAATATAGATAATTCAATTCAAAATTCATTTCTTTGTTTGTAATTATAGCGTATTATCTTTAATTTTGTAGTTCGTAAATCTTTTTAAAGGAATAAAAATGGCAAGTAATATTGGTGAAATTGTTCAGGTAATCGGACCGGTTGTTGATATCGATTTTGAAGAGGGGCATCTTCCAAGTATATATAACGCAATTAATATCCCACGTACAAGTATTGAAGGTAAGGAAGAGACGCTTATCGTTGAAGTGCAGCAGCATTTAGGCGAGAATAGGATCAGAGCGATTGCTATGGATAGTACGGATGGTTTAGTAAGAGGAATGAAAGCAGAAGATACCGGTGCACCAATTATGGTTCCTGTCGGTCCAGAAACTTTAGGAAGACTTATAAGTGTTACAGGCGAAGGTATCGATGGTAAAGGTGAAATTAAAACAGAAAAAAAATATGCAATCCATAGGCATGCTCCTACATTCGATAAGTTATCTGTAAGTCAAGAGATGTTTGAAACAGGTATCAAGGTTATCGATTTATTAGAGCCATATTCAAGAGGTGGAAAAACCGGCTTATTCGGCGGAGCAGGTGTAGGAAAGACGGTTGTTATTTTGGAATTGATTCATAATATTGCAAAGGAGCAGAGTGGATACTCAGTATTTGCAGGCGTGGGCGAAAGAACACGTGAAGGAAACGATTTATACCGAGAAATGAGTGAATCAGGAGTAATTGATAAAACAGCTTTAGTATTCGGACAGATGAACGAACCACCGGGAGCACGTTTAAGAGTTGGATTAACCGGTCTTACAATGGCAGAATATTTCAGAGATGAAGAGCATAGAGACGTACTTTTATTTATAGATAATATGTTCCGTTTTACACAGGCAGGTTCTGAAGTGAGTGCACTTCTTGGACGTATGCCCTCGGCAGTCGGATATCAACCAAACCTTGCCACCGAAATGGGTGAGCTACAAGAAAGAATCGCTTCTACTGCGAATGGTTCAATTACATCGGTTCAGGCAGTTTACGTACCGGCTGATGATTTAACCGATCCTGCTCCGGCTACAACATTCTCGCATCTTGACGCTACGACAGTATTAAGCCGTCAAATTTCGGAGCTTGGTATCTATCCTGCGGTTGATCCATTAGAATCAACTTCAAGAATACTTGAGCCGGGAGTTGTGGGAGAGGAGCATTATAATACTGCTAAAAGAGTAAAAGAGATATTACAGCATAATAAAGATTTACAGGATATTATTAATATTCTAGGTATGGATGAATTATCGGAAGAAGATAAAACCGTAGTAAGAAGAGCAAGAAGAATACAACGTTTCTTAAGTCAACCATTCCACGTTGCAGAGCAGTTCACCGGTATCCCGGGTAAGTATGTTAAGTTGGCTGACACTATAAAAGGATTCAAAGAGATCCTAGACGGCAAGCATGATAGTCTTCCGGAGCAGGCATTTATGTATGTCGGCACGATAGAAGAAGCGGTAGAAAAAGCTAAGAGTATCGAATAATGAAACTTCTTGACTTAGAGATAATAACTCCGGCAATGAAGATTTATGAAGGGAAAGTCCATTCAATTACAATTCCCGGAACAGTTGGTAGTTTTCAGGTATTATATAACCATGCTCCCATATTAAGTACTTTTGAAATCGGTAAAATAATAATAGAAGATGAAAAAGAAGTAAAGCATGAATATGCCACAAGTGGTGGCACGGTGGAAGTGCTCAATAATAAGATACTGGTTCTCGCAGAAGCAATAGAAGCAAAGGAAGAGATTGATGCTAATAGAGCATTAGAATCATTTAAGAGAGCTAAAGAGAGAATTGCAAAAGATAAGAGTGATGAACTTGATTTAACACGTGCCGAAGTATCATTGCAGAGAGCAATAAATCGATTGAAAATAGTTGGTCATAGTTATTAGAAAAGAAATTAAATAAAAGCCGTTAATTTATTGTTTTGCAATAAGTTAGCGGCTTTAGTTGATGTAACCATCCCTTTGTATTAAATCCCTGAGAATAGTTTTTTTATCGATCAAATTGTCAATTTTGATAAGATGCTCCTTAATCAGTTCTAGTCGAGCATTTTCACTTTGAAGAGAAAGTATTGTTTGACGCTGCTTCAGAGTTAGTCCTGCTTTTTCGCCAATCTTGAATGATTTCAGGGGAGCACGATTTAGGTTGCTCCAATATTCCGAAGATAGATTTAGTTCGGTTAATTTGAGAATATTATTAAATTTTTCCTTGATATCGGTGTATATGCTAAAATCTATATTATCATCGAGAATGTCATAAAAATTATGTATCTCAGCAATAAGGTAACCGTGCTCCGAGAATTCTGATCCCACAATATGAAATCGTTCAGTCCCTTTGACTATAATATCTAGCTTTCCATCTTCGTATCTTTTAACAACTTGATTAACCATAACTTTACATCCAATCGTTTCCATTTTGTCTTCCGAGGAAAGAACAATACCGAACGGTTCATTATTCTCGATACAATTGTTAATCATAATCTTATACCGTTCCTCAAAGATATGAAGAGCATATTCGGCATTCGGAAAGATTACCAATTTAAGAGGAAAGAGAGCAATTTTTTTTAACATTTAGTTCTCAATAAATTTAGAAATAAACCGGTCATTTGCATGACCGGTAATAAAGGGAAAATTATTTAGCATCCGCAAATCTTTTTGCCACTTCATCCCAATTAACAACATTCCAGAAAGCTGAGATATAATCAGGGCGTTTATTCTGATATTTTAGATAATAGGCATGTTCCCATACATCTAATCCTAGCACCGGATGACCTTTAACGTCGGCGAGATCCATTAATGGATTATCTTGATTAGGTGTAGAAGTAATTTCTAATTTACCATTAGCAACTATAAGCCAAGCCCAACCGGAACCAAAGCGAGTTGCAGCAGCTTTTTCAAATTGTTCTTTGAATTTATCGAATGAACCGAAAGAAGAATCGATAGCTTCGGCTAAAGCACCTGAGGGTGAGCCGCCTTTTCCTTTACCCATTACAGTCCAAAAAAGTGAATGATTCCAATGACCACCGCCATTATTTCTTACAGCTACCGGAAGTTTAGATACATTTTTTAAAAGTTCTTCTAAGCTTTTACCTTCCATATCGGTACCTGCAAGGGCATTATTAAGATTATTAACATAGCCAGCATGGTGTTTACCATGATGAATTTCCATTGTTTTAGCATCAATATATGGTTCTAAAGCGTCAAAAGCGTAGGGTAGTGCTGGCAATTCAAATTTAGTCATTTTTATACTCCTATTATTATTTAGAAAATTTAGTTTATTACTGAAAGCATTTACGTTACTCACTGCCGAGGCAGTGGTTAAAAGTCCGAGGGATACAAGAAATTTTTTTCTATCCATATAGATTTGCTCCTTATACTCCGAATGATTCGCCGCATCCGCATGTTTTTGTGGCGTTTGGGTTATTAAATACAAAACCTTTTCCATTAAGTCCATCGCTGAAATCGAGCACCGTACCGGTTATATAGAATAAACTCTTTGGATCGATAAAAAGTTTCACTCCGCTTTTTTCTATAACCGTATCGGAATCTTTCATTTCGCCATCGAATCCGAGATTATAAGTGAGACCGGAACAACCGCCCCCTTTAACTCCGATTCTAAGGCCATGTTCAGCGGGGATATTATTTTCTTCTTTAATTCTTGCTACTTCTTTTACTGCTTTATCTGTAATTTCAATTTCGCTTGTTTTTAGTTCTGTGCCGGTCATTGAATGCTCTCTACTTTTTGTTCTTGATTTAAATGAAAATTTACTTTCCATGTGTCGTTAGAAACGGCGGTTAGTTCATTTGATTTTACCATGTAATCAGTAAGTTCTAAAGCATATTTTTCAGCTTCGGGATATTTTAGATTTATTCCTCGATTTTCAAAATAACTTCTTACTGCATATTGGATATCTCTCAAGAAGATATTGGAATTAAAAAATACTTTGTATTTTTCTCCCATATATTTGAAGAATATCTCTTTTTCGTTTAGAAGTTCGTTATAGTGGCTCATAAAGTTTCCTTATTATATTAATTCTTGAACAGTAGTGTGATCAAACAGCAAATTTATTTTATCTTGAATTTTCGATATCGGGCTTCTAAGACAACAGGTTTTAAATCTTGCACAATCAGATACAGTAGGATCATGAACGAGGCAATCAGTCATCTGAATTTTAAGCCCAAGTGCGCCAACAATCTGTCCAAGGAAAATGGCATCAGGTTTATTATTCAAGATATAACCGCCATTAGTTCCATGTTGAGAAGTAATAATACCATTTTTTACCATTCTTTGCATAATTTTAGCCAATAATTCGTATGGAATATTCATCGAATCCGAAATCTCTTTTACACTCACGCATTCTCTATTTCCCGATTCATGTATATACTTGATAGCAAATAGAGCATATTCAACTGATTTAGCAATTTTTAACATATATCCGACTAAAATTATCGTATATCTAAAAGTAACAAACTTGCTTATAAAAAGCAAGTTTGAATAGTTTATAGACCTAAAATTGTAATACAGTTTTTGGCGAGATCGATTATCGGAGTGAAATAGAGACCGAAAACCAATACAGGAATGAGCAATGCAAGTACGAGAGCGAAAGTAAATTTATCAGGAACGATTGTGATCTGATTTGCTTCGGCTTTGCTTAAATACATGTGCTTTATTATGCGGACATAATAATAGAGTGAAACAACGGTATTAAGAAGTGCAATAACCGCAACGGCAATCATTTGAGCATCGACAAGTGCGATAAAGATATATAACTTACCGATAAATCCGGCAGTAGGCGGAAGTCCCGTAAGAGCTACCAAGAAGATAGTTAATGATGCCGCAAGGAACGGTGAAGTATATCCGAGTCCATTATAATCTTCCACGTTTTCGCTTCCTGATTTATTTGCTATCAGCATAACGACCAAGAAAGCACCGAGATTCATGAACATATAAAAGAAGAAATATACAAGTATTGCTATAAGACCTTGATTAGAGAAAACTACAAGACCTAAAAGCATATAACCTGCATGTGCAATTGATGAGAAAGCTAACATTCTTTTTATATTATTCTGCCAGAGAGCAGAGAAATTTCCTAATGTCATTGTAAGAATTGAAATGATTACGAGAATAGTTTTCCAATCGAATGAATTTACAAGATGCCAGTAACCGGAAGTATCATCCACCAATGTAACGAAAGTGGTTCTGATGAATCGGATTAAAAGAGCAAAACCTGCTGCCTTACTTGCTACCGAAAGGAAAGCAGTTATAGCGATTGGAGCACCTTCATAAACGTCAGGAGTCCAGAAATGGAACGGTGCAGCAGAAATTTTATATCCGATTCCCACAAAGATAAGTACCAATGAGAAGGCAAGAGTAAATACATTAATATTCGGACCTTGTAGAACCGAATTAATTACATAAAGATTAGTGCTTCCCGTAAGCCCATAAAGGATTGAGATTCCATAAAGCATAAGTCCCGAAGAAACTGCGCCATAAATAAGGTACTTAAGTGATGCTTCGCTATTGCGGTCTCTAAGTTTTGTGAATCCTGCTAATACATAAGAAGAGAGAGAGAGCAATTCGAGAGATAAATAGATTAGAACAAGATCGGAAGCAGAGATCATAACCAACATTCCGAGAATCATTCCGAACATTAATGCGTAGTATTCGCCGCTTTTTTCTTGAATTTTCTGAATCTCTTCGGAAGCCAGTGAGAAGAAAACAATAAAGAAAGAGGAGATAAGAATAATGATTTTGAAAAAAGCACCAAAATGATCAACTGCAATCATACCGTAGAAATTATTGGCATCGGAAGCAGGGAATGCGAATCCGCTAATTCTAAATTGGTCAATTACAAAATAAATTGTTAATAAAATACCGAATAGCGCAACATAAGGGATTATCCTTTTATCTTTATTAAAGATAAGGTCCAATGCAACGATAAGAATAAGAGCCGCCGAAACGGCTATTTCCGGTAAAATATAACTTAACGAAGTATATAAGTTTGTTAAATCCATTCTTTTTTATAAACCGCTTAGTAATGAGATTGAATTTGCATTATTTGCTATAAAATTCACTAATGTATTAACTGATGTATTCATAATATCGAGCATTGCAGATGGATAAATTCCTAAGAAAATAATCACAATTGTTAAAGGAATAAACATTACATATTCACGAGCATCTAAATCGCTTAGAGTATTCCATTTTTCATTTAATTGACCGAGATAAACTCTTTGAAGAGTCCAGAGCATATAACCGGCACCGAGCAGAATTCCGAGAGTAGAGATAATAGCGATAATTCTAATACTTGAAACGCTGAATGCTCCTAAGAAAACTAATGCTTCGGATACGAATCCGCTTAAACTCGGAAGACCAATAGCGGCAAAGAATGCAACGGTTACGAAACCTGTATAAACGGGCATTTGAACTCCGATACCGCCGAAATCATCCAAACCTCTTGTATGTGCTCTATCATAAAGAACACCAACGATAAGGAAGAGCATAGCAGTAATTGTCCCGTGATTAAACATTTGGAGGATTGCGCCATTGATGCCAATGGTAGTTAGTGAAGCCATACCGAGAAGTACATATCCCATGTGAGAGATTGAGGAATAGGCGATTAATTTTTTGAAATCTTTTTGAGCCATAGCCACTAATGCGCCATAGATAATATTTATCATTCCGAAAAGTCCGATATACCACATAAGGTCACGTGTGATATCAGGGAAGATAGGATAGCTGATTCTGATAATTCCATAAGTCCCCATTTTAAGTAATACACCTGCAAGAATAACTGAAATAGGTGTCGGAGCTTCCACGTGTGCATCGGGTAACCATGTATGGAACGGGAACATCGGAATCTTAATCGCGAATCCAACGAAGAGGGCAATATAAGCTATCAGACGGAGATTATGAGGGTTAGCCGCCGATAAAATTCCCGAATCTAAATAGTTTGATTGATTCATTAATGCAAGGAGATTAAACGTGAAAACTTTAGTTCCATTTGCGAGAGTCTCTTGAGCACTAAAATAGAGACCAATCATCACGAGAAGAATGAATATCGAGCCAAATAGAGTATAGATGAAGAACTTAATAGCTGCATATTCTTTTCTAGGCCCGCCCCAGATTCCGATAAGGAAATACATAGGAAGAAGCATTAATTCCCAGAATACATAGAAGAGGAAGAAATCTAATGCAACGAAAACGCCCATCATTCCCGTATCGAGAAGAAGGAACATCATAAAGAAACCTTTGACAGACTTATTGATATTCCATGAAGAAATTGTTGCAATTAAGGAAACGAATGCAGTTAAAAGAATCATCGGCATACTGATACCATCAATACCGAGGAAATAATCGATTTTAACCGTTCCTAACCATGAAACGCCATCAATTTGAATCCATCGGAATTTCTCGACGAATTGGAATGTGCTCTGGTCTGATACTCCTGCCGAGGAATAACCAAAATTTGCTAATAGAACTACTGCGAGTACCAACTGAATAGCAGTAACTATTAATGAAGTATATTTGACTAACCTATCTTGGTTCTTTGGTAAAAATAAAATTACCAACATACCGATAATAGGGAGAAACGTAATCAACGAAAGAATAGGGAATCCCATCATTTTAGACTTAACCTGTTATTTTTAATTTTTATTTAATTATCATCTTATTAGAATGGTCTAATGACTAATAAGATTATTATTACCGAAAATATTACTAAAACTAAATACGTCTGAACCTTACCGGTTTGCAATCTTCTAAAAGAAAGACCGATAAATCCGCTAACAAATGCGGTAAAATTGACGAAACCATCGACAACGAAAGTATCGAACCAGCCGCCGAGTCTTGAAATAAATTTTGTTGTATGTCCCGCACCGTTTACGGCACCATCTACGACTTTACCATCAAAGAGCGATAGGAAACGTGCAAGAACTAATGTACCCGCAATTACAGTGGCATTATAGATTTCGTCTATATACCATTTATTTAATGAAAATTTATAGATTGGTTTAATACTTTCGGCTAATTTGTCTGCATCGACTTTACGCCATTGATAAAACACGAACGCCAGTAAAATTCCTAGTCCGGCAACAATGAGAGAGGCGAACATTGCAGGGTAATGCGCCCAGTGCATTGTTTCCGTATATAATTCCGAATGAGTAATTTCGCCATGAGCAGACGAGTTAGCTTCTGAGGAATGAGACTTATTAGTAACTGCTTCAGAAGAATTAGTTGCAGAGTGAGCATCATTATTAATAGCTTTGGCAGAATGAGCTGCTGAATGATCCACCATAAAATCGAATGCTGCACTTGCCGGCACTACTGTATGAGGAGTTTTTACCCAATCAGAAATAAACCAACCATCGCCTGCCGAAAGAGGATTAGGAGTATAGAAGAAAAATATTGATAAAGTTGCTAATACTACTAATGGAGCTGCCATAACGAATGGTGATTCATGAGCATGGTCAAACTTATGTTGATTTTTTGGTTTACCGTGGAAAGTTAAGATTACCAATCTAAACATATAGAAAGCAGTAAGAGCTGCAACTAAGAAACCGATTGCAGGGAGTAGCCAATGACCTGTAAGTTTACCGAAAGCCAATGTCCCGGCAAGGAGCGAATCTTTGCTAAGGAATCCTGATGTAAGCGGGATACCTGATATAGCTAAGGTAGCAACTAAAAATGTATAGTATGTAATAGGCATTTTTTTGCGCAAACCACCCATCTCTCTGATATCTTGTTCATGGTGCATAGAATGAATTACAGAACCTGAACCAAGGAATAAACAAGCTTTGAAGAATGCGTGAGTAACGAGATGGAAAAATGCGAATGCATAAGCACCGACACCAATTGAAAGAACCATATAACCGAGCTGACTAACAGTTGAATATGCGAGTACTTTTTTAATATCGTTTTGAGTAATGGCGATAGTAGCTGCAACGAAAGATGTAATACCTCCGATAACTGCGATGGTAAGCATAGCATCGGCAGTTAGCATAACGAAAATTTTTGTTAATAGATAAACACCTGCGGCGACCATTGTAGCGGCATGGATAAGGGCTGATACGGGAGTCGGACCTTCCATTGCATCAGGAAGCCATACATGAAGAGGGAATTGAGCTGATTTACCAACTGCACCCATAAAGATTAATATTCCGGTGGCAGTAAGCACCCAGGTGCTATTAAAAGGAATATTCCCTAAAGCCATTTGTGCGAAAATAGTATCGAACGTAAATGTTTTATAATGAGTAAAAAGAATCATAATACCGATAAACATGCCGATATCGCCGACTCTATTTACTAAGAAAGCTTTTTTACCTGCATCTGAAGCAGATTTTTTCTCAAACCAGAAACCGATTAATAGATAAGATGAAAGTCCAACCAATTCCCAAAAGATATACATCATAAGAATATTATGAGTGAGGACGATACCGAGCATTGAGAAAGTAAAGATTCCAAGATAAGCAAAATAGCGATTATATCTTTTATCTCCGCGCATATATTCAATTGAATAGAGATGAACTAAGAAACTAATCAGGTAAACAACGAAGAGCATTATTACGGCTAAATTATCTAACTTAATCCCTAATTCCACGGTGAAGCTATCTTTCATTCCGGCAATACCGATAGAGAACCAATTAAAAGCCATAATGATATCATGGGATTGATAATAAGCTAATTTCACAAACATAAGAGCCATAGTGGCAATAAGAGCAATGCCGACAATAAACACTTCAAATAAATATATTTTGGGTACTTTTTTTCCCAAAAAGATTACAGTAGCGAAGCCCAAGAGAGGTAAAAATAATAGGGCAATCGAGATATTTATTAGTAGAGATTCGTTCATAATCCTAATCTTTTAAATGGTCAATTTCATCAACATTTACATTGTTGAATGTTTTATAAATATTTAATACAATAGCCAGTGCAATAGCGGCTTCTGCGGCTGCTAAAACTATTACAAATAAAGCGGTTACCTGTCCCGTTAATCCGAGATTACCGAATTTTGAAAACGCAATAAAATTAATATTAGCGGCATTAAGAATTAATTCGATTCCCATTAATACCATTACGGCATTTTTTCGTGTAACGACTGCATAAAGACCCAATGAGAATAAAATTCCGCTAACTATTAAAAAGTGATTTAATCCAACATTAATCATAATAGTTATTCCTTATCTCTTCTAGCAATTGAAGCAGCGCCGATTAGTGCAACCAGAAGAAGAATAGCGAGAAGTTCAAAAATTAGTACATATTCGGTAATTAATAATTTACCAAGTTCATTAGTAGTTGTAAGAGGTGTTTCAGTAGGGAGAGATACCCATTTAGTCCAAATCATTATAGAAGTAACAAGTCCCATAAAAACGCCAATTGCGATAGCTGAAGGGAGGACATTAACTGTGCCTGTTCTGATATCCACGCTTGTAATTTTGTTAGTAAGCATTACGCCGAAGAGGAGGAGGATCATAATACCACCAACATAAACAAGGATTTGTACAACACCAATAAAATCAGCACCAAGGAGAATATAAAGACCTGCGACACCGAAGAATGTGAGTACGAGTGAGAACGCAGAATAGATAATATTCTTGGAGCTGACAACTACTGCAGCCGAAAGTAAAGTAACGGCTGCAAACAAATAAAATATAAGATCGTATAAGTTCATTTATATTATTCAGTTTTATCTTGCGGTTTTTCAATTTTTGGTTTAGCGGCTGCTTCGGCTGCTGCTGCAGCTTTAAGAGCTTCTTTCTCGGCATTAAACTTTTCTAAATTTGCCTTCTTCTCGGCAGCTTGTTCGGGAGTAAGAGTAGAGAAATTATATAATAATTTACCTCTTTCATATTCCGAAAATTCATATACATCTGTCATATAGATACATTCAGTTGGGCATGGGAAAACACATAATTGGCAATAGCAGCATTTAGCGAAATCGATATCAAATTTGGTTACCCAAAGGGCCTTTTTCTTTCCGTTTGATGTAACGCCAAGATCTTCCGAAGGAAGACTTTTTACAGTATCGATACTAATACAGCTAACGGGGCATGCTCTTGAACATTGATCGCAACCGATACAATCGTCCATATTAACGTAGAGGCGATTCCTGACTCTTTCGGGCATAGGAACTCTAACGCTTGGATATTGAATTGTAACATTCGGTACAAAGAGATGCTTAAAGGTAATTTTCATACCTACAAGTACAGTCCAAATACCTTCCCAAGAATCCTTAAAATATTGCTTTAATCCACTCATAAACTTTTACTCTTAATCCAGCGAGCAGTTAATCCGCTCAATTTATATTAATGAAATAAGACCAATGATAATTAAATTAGCTATTGAATAAGGGATCAAATATTTCCAGCAAAGGTTCATAAGTTGATCCACTCTAAGACGAGGCAAAGTCCATCTTAGCCACATTTGAACAAAAACGAAAAATAATCCTTTTGCCACGAACCAGAAAAGTTGTTCAAAAGGTATAAGCCAAGAGACACCAAAAAGATCACCAAGATAACCTACAGGGGATTGATAACCGCCAAAGAAGATAATACTAACGATAGCAGAAACGGCGAACATATTAGCATATTCGGCAAGGAAGAACATTGCGAATTTCATTCCTGAATATTCAGTATGATAACCGCCTACTAATTCCGATTCTGCTTCCGGAATATCGAATGGAGTTCTATTTACTTCGGCTAAGGTACTCATGTATAAAATTAAAAATCCAACGAGCATAAATGGTATTAATAAAAATTTAGTTAATCCCCATTCAGGACCACCGAAAATAAACCAATTCCAGAAATAACCGGTTTGCATTGCGCTGATTTTTTCGAGACTCAATGTGCCTGTAATCATAACCATTGAAAGAACCACTAGAGCAGTAGGGATTTCGTAACTGATAATCTGTGCGACTGCACGCATGGCTCCTATAAGAGAATATTTATTATTAGAAGCCCATCCACCCATTAGAATACCTGCAACCGCGAAGCTTGAAACAGCAAGGATAAAAAATATTCCTATTTCAGCTCCGGAGCCGATAAATCCACTCGAAAAAGGGATTACGGCAAATGCAGCATAAGATGCGGTAAAGACCAATGCAGGAGCAATATTAAAAAGTTTTTTATCTGCTTCGGCAGGGACTAAATCTTCTTTCTGTAAAAGTTTAAGCACATCGGCAAAACTTTGAAGCCAGCCGTGCCAGCCCGTAATCATTGGTCCTAAGCGATCTTGCATGTGAGCGGATACTTTTCTCTCCAACCAGATAGCTACCAATGCATAAGGTAAAATAACTACAAATAAAGGAAGCGCGGCTATTATAATCCAAGCTAACACTTCATTACCGATTAAGTTTGTCAGGAATTCGTACATTATCTATCCACTTCTCCTAATACTATATCAATGCTACCTAAAATTGCCACGACGTCAGATACCAAATGACCTTTACAGAGTTCTCCCATGACAGAGAGACTTACGAAAGAGGGGGCTCTTACTTTTACTCTAAAAGGACTTGTACTTCCGTCACTAATTATAAAATAACCTAATTCACCGCGTGGGTTTTCCACTCTTGTATAAACTGATCCTTTCGGAGGTTTAATACGTTTAGGAATAGCAGATTGAACGTCTCCCTCGGGGATTTGATCTAGTGCCTGCTCAATGATTCTTAAACTTTGTTCCATTTCAAGAACTCTGACGTAATAACGATCCCAGCAATCGCCGACTGTACCGACAGTACCTTTACCGACAGGAATATCGAAATCGAAGCGATCATATATAGAATAAGGGTCTTCTTTTCGGATATCGAATGCGAGTCCGCTTGCTCTAAGATTGGGACCGGTCATGCCGAAATTAATTGCCGCATCGAGAGGAAGAATTCCTACATTAGCAGTTCTTTCGATAAATATTTTATTAAATGTAAGAAGGTTATTGACCTCTTGAATATTCGGACGGAAGTATTGAACAAATTCTTTAGTTTTTCGAATAAAATCGGGATGGATATCGTGTGATAGTCCGCCAACCCACATATAATTATATAGAAGACGAGCGCCGCAGGTTTCTTCAAAAAGAGTGAGAATTTTTTCGCGGTCGCGGAATAGATATAGGAAAGGAGTGAATGCGCCAAGATCGAGTCCGTAAGTACCAATAGCCACTTGATGAGAAGCGATTCTTTGAAGTTCACCCATAATCACACGTATATATTGAACTCTTTCGGGGACTTCGATACCGAGCAATTTTTCAACTGCAACAACGTAGCCAAAATTATTATACATAGAAGCGAGATAATCCATACGATCGGTATAAGGGATCACTTGCGGATAGGTCATAGCTTCTGCATGTTTTTCAAAACAGCGGTGAAGGTAACCGATATGCGGTTTAACGTTTTTAATTAATTCGCCTTCTATTTCAAGTTCAAGTCTTAGCACTCCATGAGTAGAAGGGTGCTGTGGACCCATATTTAATATCATTTCTTCAGTTTTCAAAGCCATATCAGTAAGGCACCTTCATTCCGTGATAAAATTCAGGATTTTTATAATCTTTTCTTAGCGGGTAAGTATCTTCCCAATCGTAAGGCATTAAAATTCTTCTTAAATCGGGATGATTGAGGAAGATAATACCGAACATATCAAAAGCTTCTCTTTCGTGCCAATCGGCAGTTTTCCAAATATTCTCTACCGATTCAATTTCAGGATTTTCTCTATTAGAAGAAGTCCTTAAGGTAATTTTATGTTTTAGTGATGTGGAATGGAGGTGATAATAAACCGAAAGAGTTCCGCCGGTTATTGTCTCAGTTCCATCTTCTTCTTTAGTTTTTGTTCCATTTGCATCATCAACTCCCGAGAGCGACATTAAACTATCGAAAAGAAGTTCTTCGTTAGTTTTAAGAAATTGAGCTACTAAGTGAATTTTCACCGGGTCGATAGATATAATTGGCTCTACCGGCATCGATGAATCGAAAGTAACTTCGAAATCGGGGAAGTTAGATTTTATTAGTTCTAAAATTTCTTCTGGATTTTTCATGCTGATTTTTTTCTCAATGATTCATTACGAATTTTTTCTTGTAGTTTTAATAGACCTTCAAAAAGGGCTTCGGGACGAGGAGGACAGCCGGGTACATAAACGTCAACGGGTATTACACGATCGACACCTTTGAGAACATGGTAACCGTGATCCCAATAAGGACCTCCGCAATTAGCGCAGCTACCCATAGAGATTATATATTTTGGATCGGGCATCTGTTCATATAGGCGTTTTATTCTAAGTGCCATTTTAAGAGTAACAGTGCCGGAGATAATAATAGCATCAGCTTGACGTGGAGTATTGCGGGGCATAACGCCGAAACGATCGAAATCGTAACTCGAAGCTGAGGCAGCCATCATTTCGATAGCGCAGCATGCAAGTCCGAATCCTAACTGCCAAATCGAAGAAAGTCGCGCCCAATTTATTAAATCATCTACTTTAGCTACAACAATATTACTATCTGAAAATTGTTTATCTAATAAACCCATAATTATTCTTTAATTTCTGATGAATTGTCAATTTGTGAATCTTTAATGAAAAGCTTTTTGAGATCAATAGCTTTTGGTTCGGGTCGAGCCCATTGGATATCGCCTTTACGGAATTCATAAGCCATACCGAGTGTAAGAATTAATAGGAATATTAATCCAACGAGAAAACCATAAACTCCATATTCTTTATAAGATAAAGCCCAGGGGAATAGAAGAACTACTTCCACATCGAAGATGAGGAATATAAGGGCGATTACATAAAAACGAATATTAAACTTAACCCAAGGAGAACCTACGGGGTCTTCACCGCATTCATAAATTGAGAGTTTTTCCTTTGTTGGACGTTTAGGTCTGATCAATTTAGCAACGAAAAGAGCTACAACCACAAATATTGCTGCCAATAAGATGAAGACAAAAATCTTACCGAATTCTGTTAGCATTTTTAACCGAAATAATTTTGGAAAAATTAATATATACTAATGTTATAGTCAAGAAAATCAGATATAAAGATACAATATTTTTTAATAACTCATTGGAGTTAATTTTACTTTTCCTCTAAAAACCCAATAAATGCTGATAGTATAAGCTAAAACAAACGGTATTCCTATAATAGCGATCGTAAGCATAATGCCTAAAGTTTTTTGAGATGAAGCGGCATTATATATAGTTAGAGAATATTCAGGATTAGGATTAGAGATAACTATATCGGGGAATAGACCGAGTGCGAATAAAGTCAAAAGTGCGACTATTGATGCGCAAGAGGAGAGGAATGCTAGAAAATATTTCTTTAGATGAATCTCTCTCGGAATATTAGCTATCGCAAGCATATTCAAAACTGCAACAATAAAAAGCAAAGGAGTTGATTTGAAATGCTCAGTCATGTGAGGTACATAGATAAGAGTGAACATAGTGGTAGTAACATAAGTAATAACGAAGAAAATAATTGTATTATTAATCCATTTAGTTACTCTCTCTTGAAGATGTCCTTCGGTTTTCATTGCGAGATAGATTGAACCGTGCATCATAAAAAGGGCAACGGTAGTAATCCCTACCAAAATAGCATAAGGATTTAGAAGACCTAAGAAAGTGCCTTGAAATTCTTTATCGGCACCGAGAGGAATTCCTTGAATTATATTGCCAAGTGCTACTCCCATAAGAAGTGCAATCAGAATACTTGAAACAGAGAAAGCAATATCCCAACTTTTGCGCCACCAAGCCATCGGTTGTTTGCTTCTGAATTCGATAGCTACGGCGCGGAAGATAAGGACGAATAACAGAAGCATAAAGGCGGTATAAAAACCGGAGAAGACAGTGGCATAGACATGCGGGAAAGCGGCAAAGAGAGCACCTCCGCCTGTTACAAGCCACACTTCATTTCCATCCCATACGGGACCGATAGAATTTATTAGAATTCTTCTATCCTCATCTTCATTAACGAAAAGATGTAAAGAGCCGACTCCGAGATCGAATCCGTCTAAGATAGCATAGCCGGCTAATAAAACTCCAATGAGTATGAACCAAATTGTATTTAAATCAAAAGTAAATTCCATTTTCTTATTCTCCTATGTTTCTATCTAAGACAGTTTTTTTATGCTCATATTCGGATGGAATTGTTTCAGGGTGATCCGGTCCATGTTGAATCTTTTCATTCAATAGATAAATAAATAGGATAAACAAGAGTAAATAAATAAGTCCGAACAGAATTAATGAAAAAACAATTTGACTGCTTTCAACCGCTTTAGAGAGTGCTTCAGAGGTTCGAAGCAAGTTATAAACTATCCAAGGTTGTCTCCCCACTTCCGCAGATATCCAGCCGAGTTGATTAGCTAATTGCGGACCAAGCACGGAAAATACTAAAACATATAAGAACCATTTATGATCGAACAGTTTTTTGCGCCACCAAAGGAAGATAGAAAAAAGTGAAATGGCTATAAGAGTAAAACCGATAGCAACCATCAGGTGATATGATTGAAAAACAATATTAACGGGTGGAATATCATTATTATTAAAAGCATTCAGTCCTGTAACCGGTTTATGAGAATCACCGTATATAAGATAGCTAAGCAGTCCGGGTATAGCCACTCCGAATTTCACTTCTTGATTTTTTTCATTAACCCATCCGAAAAGATAAAGAGGAGCTGCTGCCGATGAATCAAAATGAGCTTCAAATGCGGCAAGTTTTGCCGGCTGTGTTTTAGAAATACCTACTGCACTTTGGTGTCCAGTAAATAATTGAAACAGGGAAGCGAATGTAGCGACAATAAGAGCAATCTTAATAGAATTTTTTGCAAAATCGATATGACGTTTTTTTAATAGATAATATGCACTAACGCTTATTACGAGGAAAGCACCTGCAAGCCAAGCACCCGATAAAGTATGCGAAAGTCTTTCCATCGAAGAGGGATTAAAAACCATTCCCCAGAAATCGGTAATCTCGGCACGAGCATTTAATCCTTCGCCAACGATATGGTAACCTGCGGGAGTTTGCTGCCATGAATTAGCAACTACAATCCATACTGCACTCATCATAGCTCCGAGAGCAACCATTATAGTCGAAAAGAAATGGACTCTTGGAGAAACCTTTTCCCAACCGAAAACAAGGATTGCAAGGAAACCGGATTCGAGAAAGAATGCAAATATACCTTCTGCTGCAAGTGCACTTCCGAAAACATCGCCTACAAAACGAGAATATGTAGCCCAGTTAGTGCCAAATTCAAATTCCATAACTATACCGGTGGCAACTCCGAGAGCGAAGGTGAGGGCGAAAATTTTTACCCAGAACTTAGTCATTTTTTCAAAAAGTGGATTTTTTGTTTTGAGATACATACCTTCCATAATTACAAGGATTACACCGAGACCGATACTAAGAGGGGGATAGATATAATGGAAACCGATTGTAAAAGCGAATTGAAGACGTGCCAAAATTTCTGTGGACATTTTCACTCCAAATTAATTTATTACTGTAAGAATTGAACAATTTTTGTAAATTTGAAAATCAATCTATTAAGATAAAGAATTAATGAGAAAATTAAATATTGTTTTTATTCTTGCTCTCCTTTTTGCCGGTAATGTTTATGGGCAGAAATGGCTGAATGTTTTCGAAGATGAAAGGCAGATAGCAAATATCGATACTTCTTCGATTAAACAATATGAGAATCAAATCTCTTTATTGAGTATTATAATTTATAAAACTCCGCAACAAATTAGTAATATAAATGAAGAAGTGAAAATTGTAAAATCGCAGTTACTCTTTAATTCATTCTTGAGGAAGTATAATGTAATCGGAGTATTATATTATAACGAGAAGAATAAAATAGTAGGTGAATCGAACCTTCCATCATTTTCATTAAATAATGAAAATTTATCTGTACCGATTGAAAACTCTCCTATAATGAGTGCGATTTATAATAAGTGTGTCGATATACTTGGGGGCAGTCTCACAAAAGTTAAAATCTTTAAAGAACCTGAACCTGTTGCTGCGAAAAAGGACACGACAAAAAAAGCGATTGATAAAAAAGAGATTGACAGTAAAAATGCAAGCGGAAATGAATTAGCAAAAAATGACGATTCAAAAAATGAAGCATTAAAAAATGCTTCCGAAAATAATGCTTCTACTAAAAACGATGCTTCAAAAAGTAACTCTTCAGATGCGGGAATAAATGCTGATAATAGTGCTGTATTGGAGCCGGTAGTATTTTCTGAATTAAGCAAAGATTTAGTAAAGACGATTGAAGACAAATCAAGTCCGGAAGAAATATTAAAGAAAAATGTTGAGAATAATAAAGAGAAATATCCTGAAATTAGTGTAGAAAAGAATACTGATGAAACTCCGAAAGCTGCAAATGAGAAAATGAACATTAAGATAAATAATGAATCTCAACAATTACCAAAGACAAAATTACCCGATATAAAAATTGCACCGGCAAAGAAAAGTAATTCAACCGAGTATCAATCTGAAAACGAGACAAATCCGGAAGGAGTTATATTTACTGATGGGAATTTATATTGTTTCCAAATTTCGAGTTGGAAGAATAAAGCTACCGCAGAAAGTGAAGCCGATAAACTAATGGCTGCCGGACACAAAGCGTATGTTCAAGAAGCATATATAGATGAACGCAGAGGAACTTGGTACAGAGTAAGAATCGGTTTTTTCAATTCACTTCAAGAAGCAAAAGACTACCAGAATAATCTATAATAAAAAATTCGTAGGTCATTAATAATTGTATGGATTATTAATGGACATTTTGTCATATTATTCACTATGAAAAAAATAATTTTACTTATAGCTATATTGACCGGATGTACACAGCCGGAAATTAATCATCAAAAAGATGAGGTGAGGATTATGGAAAAAATCGAGAAAACCGATGCCGAATGGAAGGAGCAATTAACTCCTAAGCAGTATGAAGTAGCCCGCCAAAAGGGAACGGAGAGACCATTTACGGGTGAGTATTGGAATAATTTTGACGATGGTAAATATAGATGTATAGGATGCGGAGAAGTGTTATTTACATCAGATACAAAGTATGATGCGGGATGCGGATGGCCCAGTTTTACCGCTGCTGAAAATGATAGTATGATTGAAGAAAAAATCGACAGAAGTCATTTTATGGAAAGGACAGAGGTGGTTTGCAAAAAATGTGGTGCTCATCTTGGGCATTTATTTGATGATGGACCGCAGCCGACCGGACTAAGATATTGTATTAATTCGGCATCATTAAAATTTGATAAAAGCGATAAGAACGAGGAAACTAAATAGGTCTTGGGCTTTTTGATAGTTTCACTCCGCTTACTCTAATAATGCTAATTAGTAAAATCGCTACTCCGAACCATTGAACAACGGAAAGAATATTTTTATGAATAAAATATTCGAGTATTACGGCGGTTAGTGGGAATGCGAGTTCGCAAATTGTGGCTACCGATGCTGAAATTCTTTTAAGACCATAGTAATAAAAAACGATTGCAACTCCTCCTGTACTTAAAGCGATAACTAAAAATATTATCCATTGATGAAAATTAATTTGTGATACAGAAGCAAAATCGTTCGCAAATAAATTAATAGTAAGCATTATAAGAGCAGTGATTGAGAAGCGGAGATAAGTGCCTGTTTCGTATGAGACATTTTTAAGAGCGCGTTTCGAAAGGACGGTAGAAGAGCCGAAACTAGCTGCGGCAATTATTGATAGACTTGCTGCAATAACTGTTTTATCACCGGTTGTTAAAATAGGAAGTTTAATACCGAACGTCATTAAATAAGCACCAAGAATAGCGAGAGATGCCCAAAAGAAAAATTCTTTAGGAAGTCTTTCTTTAAGAAAGAGAGCTGCGAAAGTGAGCGCAAAAACCGGTTGAAGTTTTTGGATTAAGATAACGACAGAAAGATTGACAAAATTTACATAAAACAGTGCTTTGGTTATTGCCATTGTTCCGATAGCACCGCCGAGCAGACCAACGCCAATAAAAGCAAGCCAATCTTTCAATTCCAATTGCTTAATTGATTTTAGTCTTAAAACTAAAATAGGTGTAAGGAGAATTGCAACGATAGAAGTTTCTATCAATACTACTAATGGAACCGGTAGGTTGTATAATGCGGGACGAAGAATAATTCCATCGATACCCCAGAGAGAAGCAGCAATAATTACAAAAACCGGTGCGAATTTATTCATTTGGAATTCCTTTATTCAAAGCAAAATGGGGGTAATTGATAAAATAGCTGAACGTAAAAATAAATAAAAAGATAGGCTTAGTGAAGTGAAATCTCTAAATGAATCAAGAATCTAAGGAAATTTAAAAAGAATAGTAGTATTTTCTTTATGATTTAGAACAATATAAAAAATGTAAAAGGAAAGGAATCAAGAATGAAAAAGATAAATGAAAGAGGTTATTTCAATCCCGATGTATTAGTAACCACGGATTGGGTAAACGAAAATATAGATAATAAGGAGATAAGAATAATTGAATCAAATGAAGACCCGTTGCTTTATTCTACCGGTCATATTCCCGGAGCGGTTCAGATCGATTGGACAAATGATTTGAATCATCAAGTCGTTCGAGATTACATAGGCAGGGATGATTTTGAAAAACTTATGAGTAAAAATGGTATTACTAATAATATAACCGTAATTTTTTATGGTGATAAAAGTAATTGGTGGGCATCCTATGCTTTTTGGGTATTTCAGTTATTTGGACATACAAAAGCAAAACTCATGGATGGAGGAAGATTAAAATGGGAAAAGGAGGGGAGAAAACTAACGAGAGATATCCCGCATTATCCTGAGACACAATATAAATCAAAGCCGAGAAACGATTCTGATTATCGAGCATACAGAGAAGATGTAGTAGCACATATTAAACATGGATTGCCTTTAATTGACGTAAGAAGTCCGGAGGAATTTTCAGGTAAAAGACTTCACATGCCCGATTATCCGAATGAAGGAGCTCTGAGAGGAGGTCATATACCGGGCGCTATTAATATTCCATGGGCTAAAGCAATTAATCCTGAAGATGGCTCTTTTTTGGACGCTGATCAATTAAACGAACTATATATTACCGAAAATAATCTAAATGAAAATGATGAATTAATTGCATACTGCCGTATTGGAGAAAGAAGCAGCCATTCATGGTTTGTTTTGAAATATTTACTCGGATTCAATAATATTAAAAATTATGACGGAAGTTGGACTGAATGGGGTAATTCGGTAGGACTTCCTATTCAAAAATGAGTTAATGATGATTGATAAATTAGAAAAAATAGTTTCATTTTTTGAGAAGATGGATAATCAAGAGAAGATAAATTACTTGATTGATTATTCGGAAAGATTTAAGGAAGTGCCTGAATCTATTGCCTCAAAACCATATCCCAAAGAAAATAAGGTGGAATATTGTGAATCGGGAGTTTATGTTTGGATAGTTATTAATCCAGACAGAACTCCCAAATTCTATTTCCATATCGAGAATCCACACGGTGTTTCTGCAATGGCACTCTGTTCAATTCTTGATGAAGGATTAGAAGAAGCAAAGTTAAATGATATATTGAATTTGGATACGGAAATTGTATATAAAATTTTCGGGCACAATTTATCTATGGGAAAGAATCTTGGACTTATAGGAATTATTCAAATGATTCAGAGACAAGTTAAGCAATTGACTGCTGATTCTTAGCAAAAAGAAGTTGGTCTGTTTTTGTTTTGAATCTAATAACTAAAAGAATTGCGAGTATAGTCAATCCGATTGAAAGTCCGATCCAGATGCCAATAGCCCCCATCTCTAAATAAAATCCGAAAAACAAACCGGCAGGTATTCCGAATAGCCAGTAAGCAGCGAAGCTGAGATAAAGAGGAATTTTAACATCTGTTAATCCGCGCAAGATACCGAGTCCGGTAGCTTGTGTCCCATCGGATAACTGAAAGAATCCGGCAATTATAAAAAGATTTGCTGCTAATAGAATGACTTCTTTTTCATTAATAAAAATCAATGGCAAAAAGTCTCTAAATGAAATAAAAATTACTGCAAATACAGACATTATAGAAACCGATAATACTAATGAAGTATAGCCGGCTTTTTTTACTTCATCAATTTTACCTTCACCTAAGAAATTACCCACTCTGATGGTTCCCGCAGATGAAATTCCAAGAATTAACATATAAGTTAGGGAAGCAAGTGATATGGCGATTTGATGTGCTGCCAAGGGGACCTTACCAAGCCAACCGATCATAATAGCGGAGAATGAGAAAGCAGCTACTTCAAAAAGGTATTGCAATCCGGTAGGGATTCCGATACTTATAATTTTTTTTATTATAGATAGATCAAATAATCTAAAGTTTAATCCCGGTGAATAGATAGCAACTTTATCATATCGAAATACGAAGAACATCAATGATAGAGCCATAAGAGTGCGTGTGATAGTGGTTGCATAACCTGCACCATCTAAACCCATTGGTTCTATTCCAAATTTACCGAAAATAAAAACCCAGTTAGCAAATGCATTAAAAAAATTAGCTCCAATGGCGATATACATTGGAGGATTAGGAAGCGAAAGTCCTTCAAGGAATTGCCTATAAGTTTGGAATATTAAAAATGGGATAACCGAGAGAGTAATAATTCTCAAATAGCTAATCGCGAATCCTACCACATCTACCGGCTGATTCATAAAAGGAATTAGAAAAGAAACTATCCAAAGTGTAGCAACAATAATAATTGCAGTAACTAAGTTTACGATTAATGAGTTATTAAGAAGAACTCCGGCGCGATCGTTAGTTTTAGAACCGATAGCAATAGCGATAAGAGGAGTGAGGGCATAAGAGACCCCGATTCCAAAAACCAGAACTAAGAAAAAGAGACTATTAACGAGAGAAGCTGCTGCCAAAGATGCAGAACCGATTTTTCCAACCATTAAACTATCTACAACACCGAGCATTACATGACCAAGCTGACCTATTGCGATAGGAAGCGAAAGTGTCATAGTTTCTTTTAGGTGTCTTTTGAAGTTCATTATCTCTTATCTTTGGTAAACGAGCAGTAAAAATACAACGAAAATCGAGAGAAAAGAAATAGATTTTGAATAATGTTAGCTATCTACGATGTCGTAAAATTGTCGCATAATATGCTTATATGACTTCATAATATCATAAATGACAAATTATATGACAATATAGAAGCGTGGCTTGAGAAAAGGCTTAAATCTGCTAACTCCTTATAAATAAATAAGTTATAGCAATTAAATTAATTGGCACGGAATTGTATTATATATAGACAAAAGTTAAACAAACATATAAACAAAATGGAGGTAGCAATGACCTTATTAAGATATAACCCGGCAAGAGAATTTTACAATACCGAAAGAGAATTTAGTAAATTCTTTAATTCAATCGGTGAAATGCTTAGCAAAAATTCAGATCCGGATTCAGAATCTTCATTATCGAACTGGATGCCACTAACTGATATAACAGAAGATAAAAATCACTATCAGTTACATGTTGATTTACCGGGCATCAAAAAAGAAGACGTAAAGATTTCTTTCAATAACGGACGTTTATCGATTAGCGGCGAGAGAAAAAGTGAATTCGAATCTAAAGATACACAAAGCCATAGAATAGAAAGAGCTTACGGTAAATTCTATCGTTCATTCAGTCTTCCTGAATTAATTGTAGAAGATAAGATAGAAGCAGAATTCATTGATGGTCAATTGAAAATATCAATACCAAAAGCAGAAGAAGCAAAACCAAAAGAAATAGAAATTAAAGTGAAATAATTCTTTTGTATTTTAGAAGCCCATAAGTTAATTCTTATGGGCTTTTGTTTATTTTAAAGAAACAGTTTATGAAATTTTAGGAGAAAATTTATGAGTGGAGCTTCAGAGAAATTCCAATTTAAGGCAGAAGTAAAACAGTTGCTGGATATATTAGTTCATTCGCTTTATACGAGCAGAGAGATATTTTTAAGAGAATTAGTTTCAAATGCTTCCGATGCGTTGGATAAATTACGTTTCGAATCGAACAGGGGAACGGAAATAGCTGATAAAGATTTACCGTTAGAAATCAGAATTGATTTCGATGAGAAAGAAAAAACAATAACCGTGAAAGATACGGGTATTGGAATGACAAAAGATGAGTTGATAAATAATATCGGAACTATTGCAAAATCGGGTTCTGCGGAATTTTTGAAGACTCTACAAGAGAGCAAGGGTGATGCGAATAATATTATCGGAAAATTTGGTGTAGGTTTTTATTCAGTCTTTATGGTTGCGAAAGAAGTTGTTATTAAGAGTAAATCATTTAAATCAGATGCTCCTGCAATTGAATGGAAATCCGATGGACTTGGTGACTTTGAAATAAAAGAGATAGACGAAAAATTGGGTAGAGGCACAACGATAGTTATATATCTAAAAGACGATGCGACTGAATATGCATCCGATTGGAAATTAAAGAACATTATAAACAAGCATTCTAATTTTATTAATTTCCCGATCTTTGTAAAAGAGGAAAAGGTAAATACAGTCAATGCAATTTGGCGTGAACCGAAATCTTCGGTTACTCAAGAACAATATGATGAGTTTTATAAATTTTTAACTTATGATACGGATAGTCCACTCGAAGTAATCCATAAATCAGTAGATGCACCAATTCAATTCAATTCACTTTTATTCATTCCTAAAAAGAGCGATGAATATTTCTGGATGAATAAGGATAATTATGGATTGGATTTATATGTAAGAAGAGTACTTATTCAGCATAAGAATAAAGACTTATTACCTGAATACCTTAGTTTTGTAAAAGGTATAGTTGATTCGGAGGATTTGCCTTTGAATATTTCGAGAGAGACATTGCAAGAGAATGCGGTGTTCTCAAAGATATCACAAAGTGTTACAAATCAAGTGCTTTCGCAATTAGCTGATATCGCCAAGAATGATACTGCGAAATACAATGAATTTTGGAAAGAGCACGGAAGAGTATTTAAGCTTAGCTATATGGATTTTATGAATCAGGAAAAGATTGTGGAGTTGCTTCGATTCAATTCGTCATTCAATGAAAAGAAAGAAGATTTATCTTCGATAGCTGAATATGCTGCAAGAATGAAAGATGAACAGAAAGAGATTTATTATGCATTCGGAACAAGCAGAGAAGGGTTAGCACTCGATCCGCATTTGGAGATATTCAGAGATAAAGGAATTGAAGTACTCTATTTATTTGATCCGATTGATGAATTTGTAATTAATGCATTTAGAAAATATAAAGATTTCGAGTTCAAGTCGGTAGAAAATGCCGATGCAAAAAAATTAGAAAAATTTTCTAATCTGAAAGAGAAAGAGAAGAAGTTCGAGAAACTTGCTAAGGATGATAAAAAACAGTTTAGCAGTTTATTGAGCAAAATGAAATCGATACTTGGTAATAAAGTAGAAGATATAAAAGAGACCGAAAGATTATCGGGAAGTCCGGCATGTCTTTCGAGTAAAGATGAAGGACTTACATCCTCGATGAAGAAAATCTTGAAGATGCAGAACCAAGATACCGGAGTGGAGAAGAGAATATTGGAGATAAATCCGGATCATACTTTGATCAGGAATATGATATCGGTATTTAAGAAAAATCCGGATGATGATTTCATCGTGAATGTAACAAATCAGTTATATGAATCGGCATTATTATTAGAAGGTAATCTTGAAGATCCGCATGCGCTAGTAGATAGATTGAATAAGATGTTAGAGCAATCGAGCGAATGGTACGTGAAAGTAAAATCTGAATAAAATATTTATTCACCTCCGCTATCTTAGCGGAGGTGAAATTATTTAAAATGGGCACAACTATATAATTTAACTGCAATAAAATCCTTTCTGAATGGTTACAAAAAACTTGACTTATTAAAAAAAACTGATTAGTTTAGTAATAATGTAAACGTTTACATGAGGAAATGGCACCTACAATAAAAGAAATAGCGAAATTAGCCGGAGTATCGATAGCTACTGTATCAAGAGCATTGGCAAATGACCCTAAGGTTATACCATCAACTAAATCGAAAATTGACGATATAGCTCGTAGAATCAAATATCAGCCAAATTTAGTAGCTCGCAATTTCGTAAAAGGAACTTCCAACCTAATCGGGCTTATACTTCCACATTTATATGATGAATTTTATTCGGATATTATAAAGGGTGTAGAAAAATATGCCCAAAGCCACGGATATTATACTTTAGTTACAAGTTCGTCAGATGAAGTTTCATTAAGAGATTCGATTGCAAATTTTACTTCCGGAGGATTATCCGCCGGATTTATAATTATGCTTACCTCCGAAAATGATGAAATAGTGGAACAATTAAGACACAGCCACACTCCATTAGTTGTCATATCGGATAAATCGCTTTCAAGAGAATTTAATTCCGTAACAATCAATAATTATGAAGCATCTTTTAAGCTTTGCAAGCATGTATTTTCTAAAAAGAAATATGCAAGCGTGAAATATATTTCAGGTCCGATTAGTAATATCGATTCGCAGATGCGAAGGGATGGTTTTAAGGATGCGTGCAAAGAATTTTCTATACCGATAAAAAAGAAAGATTTGATAGAGGGGGACTTTACATTTGAAAGCGGGGAGAGAATTTGTAAAGAATTTTTCTCCGAAGAAAAAATCCCGGAATTGATTTTAACGGGCAATGATATGATGGCTTTGGGATGCATCAAAGTAATAAATAAAAATAAATTAAAACTTGGCGAAGAGATTTTTATTGCTGGTATTGATGGAATTATTTTGGGTCAAATGATTAGTCCCAGATTAACCACTATGAAAATACAAACTGAATTAATAGGAACTAATGCTGTAAAGATGCTTTTAGAGCAAATGAAAAATAATAGTCATAAACACAAAAACTCAAATGTGGTAACAGAATTATTAAAAGGCAACACGATTTAGAAAAGGGAACTAATGAAGCAATTTGAAACAAAATATGGATACTTCGAAAAAGAAGAATATGTAATTAAAACATACAAAACACCCAAGCCATGGGTGAATGTTGTATCGAATGGTAAATATGGATTTGTAGTATCTCAAACAGGCGGCGGATTCAGTTGGGATACTCATTCAGAATTTAATCGATTGAACCGTTGGCATCAGGATATGATTCAGGATAATTGGGGGAAATATTTTTACATAAAAAATAATAAGAGCGGAGAAATCTGGTCGCCTACTTGGCAGCCGGTTAGAAAAGAATTAGATAAATATGAAGCACGTTATGGAACCGGCTATGTTTTATTTTTGTCCGAATATAAAGGAATAGAAATAAATATAAAAGCATTCGTACCATTTGATGAAAATCTTGAGATTTGGAATTTTACCATAATTAATAATTCAGGTGAAGATGCTGATCTATCCATATATACTTATTTTGAATGGTGCCTCGGATCTTCTGCGGATCATCATCGTGAATTCCATAAGCAATTCATAGAGACTGAATTTTCAAAAGAATTAAATGCAATGACAGGAAAGAAAAGGATGTGGGATATTCCGCTTGGAGAAAGAGGGCATTGGAATATTGAATATCCATATATTGGTTTTATTGCTTCCGATAGAGAAATAAATGATTACGAAGGAGATAAGGAATCATTCATCGGAAATTATGGAAGTCTTAATAATCCGGAAGGAATAAGTAGGAATGAGCTAAGCAAAAAAACAGGGAAATGGAATGATTCGGTAGCAGTAATAAAAATTGATTCTAAAGTAAGAATGGGAGCAAAAGATAATTTTTCAATTTTTATGGGAATAGAATCATCAAAAGATAAAATATCATCTTCATTAAATAAATTTTCCTCGCAAGAAAAAGTTGAAAATGCATTTGAGAAAGTAAAGCAAAATTGGAGAGAATTATTAAGTGATCTTGAAGTTCAGACCCCAGATGGAGCATTAAATTTATTGGTTAATCAGTGGCTTAGATATCAGGCAATAGCAGGAAGATTATGGGGACGCACTGCTTATTACCAGCAGAGCGGTGCATTCGGATTTAGAGATCAATTACAAGATAGCTTAGTCTATCTCCCGATTAAACCGGAATGGACAGCAGAACAGATACGCCTTCATGCGCGTCATCAATTTAAAGACGGACAGGTTTTGCATTGGTGGCATCCGATATCGGAGACAGGATTGCAAACAAAGATGACCGATGATCTACTCTGGCTTCCTTTCGTTATTTCTCAATACATTAAAGAAACAGATGATTATTCGATTTTGGAAATTAAAGAACCGTACTATGATGATAAGACAGAAGATACATTATTGGAACACTGTATCGCTGCAATAGAAAAAGTATTGACAAGGTATAGCGAAAGAGGACTTCCATTAATCGGTGCAGGTGATTGGAACGATGGTTTAAGTGCTGTCGGACTCGATATGAAAGGTGAATCGCTTTGGTTAGCACAATTTTTCTATTTGGTATTGATCGAGTTTACCTTGTTGCTTGAAGAAAAAAATGAGTTAAAAGAAAAGTATTTATCTGTAGCAGCCAAACTAAAAACAGCTGTGGAAGAACATTGCTGGGATGGAGATTGGTATTGGAGAGCCACTAAAGATAACGGTGAATATATCGGGAGCAAAAATTCACCGGAAGGAAAAATATTTTTGAATGCTCAGACTTGGTCGGTGATAAGCGGAATCGGTTCAGAAGAGAGACAATTAAAGGCGATGGAATCGGCAGAGAAGAATTTGCTCAAGGATAACGGAGCACTCCTATTAGCACCTGCATATTCGAAGCCGGATAATTATATTGGATACTTATCTCGATACGCTCCGGGCAGAAGAGAAAATGGAGGAGTATATACACATGCTGCAACATGGGCTATTTGGGCTTTTGCAAAATTAAAACAGCAAGGGAATACTTTTGAAGCATATAAAAGATTGAATCCGATATTAAGCGGAATGGACCCGGATAGATATGTAGCAGAGCCATTCGTTACTCCGGGAAATATCGATGGACCTGACTCACCAAAATATGGAATGGGGGGATGGACTTGGTACACAGGCTCAGCTTCTTGGTATCAAAAAGTGATAGTAGATCATATACTTGGTATCAGAGCATCAAAAAAGGGATTAGAAATTGACCCATGTATTCCAAAGGATTGGAATTCCTTTAGCGTAAAAAGAAAATTCAGAGGCACTCTTTACGCTATTACGGTGGATAATTCGAATCATTCCGGTCAAGGTGTAAGAAAAGTTATTATTGATGGAGATGAAGTGAAATCAAAAATACTCAATGTAAGCGGAAAAGAATTGGTGCAAGTAAAAGTAATTTTAGGTTAAACAAGGGATTCAAATGAAAAAACTTTTATTAATTCTATTATTCGTATTAACTCCGGTATTTAATTTTTCGCAGGTTGATTATCCGCTTACGAAAGATCAAAAAGAGTTTTTAGATACACTTCAAAGGAGAACTTTTAATTATTTTCTTAATGAGGTAAATGAAAAGAATGGATTAGTAAAAGACCGCTCTACAGAAGGCTCGCCTGCAAGTATTGCCGCTGTGGGATTCGGATTGCCAACCTATGCAATAGCAGCAGAGAAGGGATGGATAGAGCGGAAGAAGGCATATAATATCACTTTAGCTACTCTTAAATTCTTTTTAAAATCAGAGCAAAGTAAATCGCCTAATGCTACGGGATATAAAGGTTTTTATTATCATTTCTTAAAGATGAATAATGGCAAGAGGGAATGGAAATCGGAATTATCATCTATTGATACGGCATGGTTATTAGCAGGATTAATTTTTTGTAGGCAGTATTATTCAGGGGAGGCACCCGAAGAGCTTGAGATAAGAAAACTTTCGACTAAATTAATTGAAAGAGTCGATTGGAATTTCATGCAGTTGAAAGATGGTAGATTCAAGTACGGAATAAGTCTCGGCTGGTCGCCCGAAGAGGGGTTTCATAAGAGAGGTTGGCACGGATATGATGAATCACTATTTATCTATATTCTTGCTGCTGGTTCGGAAATGAAAAATCCGACCGAAGCTTATAATACTTGGCTTAGTACTTATGTATGGCAGGAGCCGTATCAAGGATTAGAACACTTGATCTTTCCTCCGATGTTCGGGCATCAATACACAAATATGTTTATCGATTTTAGAGATCTTTCCGATAAATATATGAGAGAGAAGGGGATTGGTTATTTTGAAAATTCGAGAAGAGCAGTTTTAACTCAGCAGAGATATGCAATCGAGAACCCATTGAAATGGAAAGGTTACGGAGAATTGATGTGGGGATTGAGTGCATGTGATGGACCGGAGGCAAAAAATAATAAAGATGGCAAAGAGTATTTGGGGTATGCTGCAAGAGGCACCAGCGGGCGGGATTCAGTTCTATTTGATGATGGGACATTAGCGCCGACCGCTGTTGCAGCATCCCTCCCCTTTGCGCCTGAAGTCTGCCTGCCAACTCTCGAAAATATGAGAGTAATGTATGGCGATAAAGGACTTTGGGATAAATATGGTTTTCAAGATGCCTTTAATCCCACAGCAGAATGGATAGCAACCGATTGTCTTGGAATTGATCAAGCTCCGATAATTATTATGATCGAGAATTTTTATAATGGCTTGATTTGGAAGACGATCATGAAAGATCCTATTATAAAGAAGGGATTGGAGATACTCGATTTTCAATTAGTGAGAAAAGAATGATATGAAAAAAATATTTTTTTTAATGTTGATTGTATCTTCCTTATATGGGCAGAAGAAAATATTGGATGATTTTGAATCGCTTGAAGGATGGAGCGTATTTGGTTCTGACGGAGTTATTACGAATATCTCTTTAGTGGAAGGGATTCATGGTAAAGCAATAAAATTCGATTATGATTTTACTAATGGTTCAGGATATGGAGGAATAAGAAAACAATTTATTACAAACCTACCCGAAAATTTTCAATTCATTTTTAATCAAAAAGCAGTTTCCCCAAATAATAATTTCGAGTTCAAGTTAGTAGATGAAACAGGCGATAATGTTTGGTGGCAGAATAGTATTAATTACACTTTCCCAATTGATTGGCAAAAAATTAAAATCAAAAAAAGGCATATCACATTTGCATGGGGACCGATTGTCGATCACTCATTAAAAAAGTTTGATAAATTAGAATTTACAGTCGCTTCTTATAACGGCGGTAAAGGTTCGATGATTATAGACGATATTTATTTTGAAGAGTTAGCTCCTGAAACCGATGATTTGCCTGAACCGTTGGTAAATAATATGGTTTATGATTTCGGCAAGAAGATTGAGATAGGTGGACTTAATATTTTTTGGGAAAAAGAAAATTTACCAGATAGCGTTAATATTTTAATTTCTGATGATGCTATTAATTGGAACGAGATTTATCATTTATCAAGTATATCAGGGTATGCGAATTATATACGTACAATTGGTGAAGAAGGACGATATATAAAATTAGTTACATTCCCCGATGAGAAATCTAAAAGTATCAAAAGTGTTACGGTAAATCCCATAAAGTATTCGGAAGATAAAAATCAATTTTTTATAAATATATCAAAAGAAGCAGGACGAGGGCTATACCCGCGATATACAAATGAGGAAGCATCTTATTGGACAATTATAGGTGTGGATGCGGATGCGAAAGAGGCGATGATTAATGAAGACGGAGCGATAGAAGTAGATAAAAAAAGTTTTATGATTGAACCATTTATTTATGCTAATGATAGTTTATATAGTTGGGATGACGTAAAAAAATCTCAGTGGCTTGAGAATGATTATCTGCCGATTCCAAATATTAAATGGGAGAAAGACGGAATAGAATTAAAGATAAAATCTTTTGCATCAGGCGAGGCGAATAAAAATTCTACGTTGAATATTTCTTATGAGATAAAAAATAATAGCGATAAAGCTAAGAGAGGCTCACTTTATTTGGCGATAAGACCATTTCAAGTAAATCCCTATTATCAGTGGCTCAATATCATAGGTGGAGTTTCGGAAATTAAAAATATTGAATATTGCGGCAATGGAATATTAGTTGATCAAAAAAAGATTATTGTACAGGAAAAACCGGATCGATTTGGTGCGGTTAATTTTGATAATGGAGAAATAGTAAATTATATAAATGAAAATAAATTACCAATTACAAAAAAGATTGAAGATAAATTAAGCTTAGCTTCCGGTGCAATGGAATATAAATACGAATTGAAGGTGGGCGAATCGAGGGCTGTCTATGTGTCAATTCCTTTTTATTCCCAGACCGATTCCGAAAGGGACTTTGAAGCTAAGCTTGAGCTTATCAAAGATTACTGGGAGAATAAATTAACGAGAGTAAAATTCAATCTTCCACCATCTGCCGATAAATTAATTAATACAGTTCGTACGAATATCGGGAATATATTAATCAATAAAGATAATTATGGTTTTCAGCCCGGTTCGAGGTCGTATGAAAGATCATGGATAAGGGATGGTGCACTTACGTCATCTGCGTTAATGAAAATGGGGTTAGTCGATGAAGTATTAAATTTTGCGGATTGGTATGCTAAGTATCAATTTGATTCGGGAAAAGTGCCGTGTGTAGTAGATAGACGCGGACCCGATCCCGTTCCCGAGAATGATAGCCATGGCGAGTTTATTTATCTTATTAAACAGTACTATAATTATTCTAAGGATAAACAATTCCTAAGAGATAAATTTAATAATGTTCTAAAAGCTGCCGAATATATGCAGAGTCTGATAGAAGAGAGAAAAACGGATCATTACAAGACCGATAACGATAGCATAAGAGCGCAATATGGACTTCTTCCTGAATCTATTAGTCATGAAGGATATTCAGCAAAGCCAATGCATTCTTATTGGGATGATTTTTGGGGATTGAAAGGTTTTAAGGATGCAGTGGATATAGCAGAAATACTTGGAGAAAATGAGAAGACGGAAAAATTAAAAAATTACCGAGATGAATTTGAAAAGGATTTATATAATTCTATAAATCTTGCAATGAAGTTTAAGGGGATAACATATATCCCGGGATGTGCGGAGCTGGGCGATTTTGACGCAACATCCACAACTATCGCCTTATATCCCGTAAATGAATTTCATAATCTACCTAAGCCACAGATATATAATACTTTCGAAAAATATTATGATTTCTTTTTGGATAGAGAAAAACCGGAAACGAATTGGGAAGCATATACACCTTATGAAGTAAGGGCGATCGGCTCATTTATATTTTTAGATCAACCGGAAAGAGCGCATCATTTAATAGATTATTTTCTTAACGCACAGCGCCCCGAAGGTTGGAATCATTGGGCAGAAGTGGTTTGGAAAGATTATCGTACACCACGATTTATAGGAGATATGCCTCATACATGGGTCGGTTCTGATTTTATTAATGCCGCTCGTGCTCTTTTCATTTATGAAAATGAATATGATTCATCTCTCGTAATCGGAGCCGGATTAAAAAAAGAATGGATTGATTATGATAAAGGAATTTCGATAGAAAATTTGTATAATAATTATGGAACGATCTCTTATTCTGTAAAGAAAGAGGGGGATTCATATAGGATAAAAATTTGGGGAGAAATGAATAAGCCAAATGGGGGAATAATAATTAAGAATTTTAATGAGAAGAAAATTCCGATTGCAGTTATGGTTGATGGCAAGGCAACGAAGGGATTTGATGAGAGTTCGATCCATATAAATAAATTTCCGGCAGAAGTGATAATAAAATATTGAGGATGATGAAAAATATTAAAGTAATAGTACTGCTTTTTCTTTTTATTGCAGTCAATTGTGCACAGGATAAAACTCCGCCTTCAACACCGCAGAGTATAAAAACGATAAATTACGAATTGCATTCGGATATCGTATGGGTAAATAATAATGAAAGTGATCTATCGGGTTATAGAATTTATAGAAAAGTGGGGGATACTTTTACCTTCCAAAAACTTCAATCGAAGGAGAAAAACTATTTTTCTGTTTATGTAGGGAATGGTGCAAATTATATTTATAAAGTTTCTGCAATTGATCAAAGCGGAAACGAATCTCCATTAAGCAATGAACTTTTCTTATCCTCAAAACAGATGAGCGAGAATGATTTCCTTGATATGATTCAAAGGGCGGTATTTAGATATTTCTGGAATTATGCCGATCCCGTTTCAGGACTTATGAGAGAAAGGTATCATCCGAATAACGGTGATAGAACAGCTACGATAGGCGGAAGCGGATTTGGTATAATGGCGATACCAGTCGGAATCGAGAGAGGATTTATTACTAGAGAAGAGGGTGCAGAGCGGATATTAAAGATTGCAGATTTCCTATTGAATAAAGCGGATCGTTTTCATGGAGTTTATCCTCATTGGATAAATGGTTCGACAGGGAAAGTAATCCCGTTTTCCACAAAAGATGATGGTGGTGATCTTGTAGAGAGTTCTTTTTTGATTCAAGGTCTTTTGACGGTACGGTCATATTTCAATTCCAATACAGAAACAGAAATCTCTTTAAGGGAAAAAATTACTCAGATTTGGGATACGGTGGAATGGAGTTGGTATAAGCAGGTGGGTCAAAATTGGCTTACTTGGCATTGGTCTCCTCAAAATCAATTCTCGATGAATATGGCATTGAAAGGGTGGAACGAAACTTTTATGCCTTATCTATTAGCCGCTGCAAGATATAAAATGAGTGTAAATCCAAATTATGGAATTCATCCTTTTTATGTTTCTTCGGGTTGGGGCGGCGATCCAAATAATTTCTATAATGAAAGAACGGTCAATGGTATTCCTTTGATATTAGGGCGAGGATATGGTGGTCCATTATTTTTTACTCATTATTCTTTCTTGGGATTCGATCCGAGAAATATTAAGCATCAAGTAAATGGAAATTGGATAAATTATTTTACACATAATAAAAATCAATCACTTGCAAACCATTCATTCAGTGTATTAAATCCTAATAACAGAACAGGATATAGCAATGAAATATGGGGATTGACTGCAAGCTATTCAATTCCCGGGCAGGGATACTTGGCTCATGAACCGGGAAATGATAATGGAACTATTGCACCAACAGCAGCACTTTCTTCAATGCCATATACTCCGGATGAATCTATTGCTGCATTGAAAGCATTTTATAGAAACTATGCCTTTGATCCGAACGGCAATGAAAAATTATGGGGCGAATATGGTTTTAAGGATGCATTTAATTTAACTTTTAGACAGATCAATATCAGCGGTCAATGGTTTTCAGATGGCTGGTTAGCGATAGATCAGGGTCCGATAATTGTTATGATTGAGAATTACCGTTCGCAATTACTTTGGAATAATTTCATGTCAATCCCTGAAATTAAAACAGGGCTTGATGCAATCGGATTTGTGCCTGATTCTACCACTTCGGTGGATGATAATATCGCACTCCCTGTTGAATTCAAATTGGATCAGAACTATCCGAATCCATTTAATCCCACGACTACTATTAGCTACGATTTAACAAAAGAGGGAAATGTTAAACTTGAGATATACAATTCACTCGGGCAGCTTGTAAATAGATTATCTGATACCTTTCAAAAGGCAGGGAACTATAAAATTCCATGGAATGGGAATGACACTTCCGGTAATTCAGTATCGAGCGGAATCTATTTCTATACACTTGAAACGGGTAATTATAGGGCAGTAAAAAAGATGATTCTGCTAAAGTAATATTTCTAACTTCACTAAATCAATGCCAAAATTAGGAGCGTGACTTTATTAAGAACTAAAAGTATTTTGACCCAATATTGATTTTAACTTTTTTGGTTTTAAGAAATTCTAATGATTGTTTCATGCAATGGAGTATTTGTTTATGGAATTAATTAGATACAAGTTCAAAGCCTTCCTTTTACTTATCATAGTTCATAATACATTTTATTATTAGGTAAACAATGAAAAATATTATATCAATATTTTTTCTGATACTAATAACTCAATTATCATTCTGCACGATAGAGTCTGATAATAAAAACTCATTATCTCCGGATACTACAAGCCAAAATTTTCGATTTAAGACAACAGAATTCGGGAATAATAGCACTTTAAATAAATTTGAAGATGTGTGGGTGTTTAATGAAAATAATATTTGGGGTATTGGACCGATGGGTTCCTTAGTCCATTATAACGGCAAAATATGGAAAAGGATTAACTTTGATCCTATATGGAATTTTTATGACATAACTGGCAATAAATATTCAGGGACAGAGTATGCAATTGCAATAAAGAATAATAGTGGTTTTATAATCGTGGAGTTGAAAGATGAGAGCGCAAAAATAATTTATGATGAGAGTAAAAATAATCCATCATTGAAATCCGCAGATATAAAATATTATAACGATAAATTATATTTAGGGTTTACTGACTATACCGGTACTAAAATATGGTATTATGATCTATTGACTCAAGAGACAATAATACAAAAAACCTTACCACGAAAAACAAGTGATGTAGAAATTAAACAGTTAGATATGCGAAAAGGTAATGATATCTATTATTTAGGTAATTCAATGTATTCGGAGTTCGGATTTATACATTTCAATGGAATTAAATACAAAACTATATTTGGGGATTATCAAAAAAAGATTACTTTCACGGGGTCTCATACAGACGGCAATAATTGTGTAGCGGTGGGTTATAGTTATGATAGAGCATATATCACAATTATAAGCAGGTATTAAATTCCCGAATAAATAAAATAGTTTCACATCGATAAATTGTAGTATAAAATCAAATGTAGATGAGACCAAGAAAGAACCGGATACGCATGGTACACTTATGGGCCTCAAGTGGTTTTGGATTTATATTACATGAATAATTAATCTCGTACTCATAGAATTATAAATATATTTTTATCCCTCATAAGTAATCAAAAATTTCTATCGCAAGACTATGTTCATTTCATACAAAAGATTAATGAAATATTGAATTATTTCAGTTATATTTCCTTAATTAATCTTTAATATTTTTGGGCTAAGAATCCGATCTTCATGAAAAAAAAAATCATTGCACTTATATCTATAATCTCAGTTATTTCACTTTCTTGTTCTCAAAAGA
The DNA here is from genome assembly GCA_001516025.1 of bacterium BRH_c32. Taxonomy (GTDB): domain Bacteria; phylum Bacteroidota; class Ignavibacteria; order Ignavibacteriales; family Melioribacteraceae; genus BRH-c32. The sequence continues at coordinate 84,669 of LOEU01000026.1, forward strand.
ATGATGATAAAGTTGTGATTAATTTTTGGGCGATGGGAGTCGAAGGGGAATATGTTTCAAGGTTAGTCCCCGAGTTTGAAAAAGAAAATCCAAACGTTAAAGTTATAGTCCAACAGATACCATGGACAGCCGCACATGAAAAACTAATTACAGCTTTTGCAAGCGAAACTCTGCCCGATGCTTTCCAATTAGGGAATACATGGGTGCCGGAGTTTAATTCCCTATCGACAATTCAGCCGCTAGATTCATTAGTAAACTCATCATCAATTATAAATAAAGAAAATTATTTCTCCGGGATATGGGATACAAATGTTTTAGATAGTACGATATATGGAATACCTTGGTACGTCGATACAAGAGTTCTATTCTATCGGAAGGATATTTTGAAAGAAGCCGGATATACCAATGCTCCGAAAACGTGGGATGAACTTTATCAAATGAGTAAGAGTATAAAAAACCTTCCTCAATACTCAAAAACTTTTCCGTTTTTTATTCCTACAAATGAATGGCTTCCATTTATTTTATTCGGTGTTCAGAACGGTGCCGATTTATTAAAAGATAATAATACTTATGGTAATTTCTCCGGTAAAGAATTTACCCAAGCTTATTCATTTTTAATGAAATTTTATAGAGAGGAACTTGCTCCGACTGATTTACAGCAGGTATTAAATTTGTATCAAGCATTCGGAGAGGGATATTTTACTTTTTATATTACCGGTCCATGGAATGTAACAGAGATGAAAAATCGATTCCCTAAAGAACTTCAAAATGAATGGATGACTGCACCTTTGCCATCGCCGGATTCTACTTATCCCGGAAAATCACTAGCAGGTGGCGCAAGTTTAGTTCTAAATAAATTTTCTAAAAACAAAAAGGTAGCTTGGAAATTTATCGAGTTCCTTTCGCGAGCTGATATTCAATTGAAATTCTATAATTTGGTTTCATCACTACCTGCATTAAAAAGTGTTTGGCAAGACTCGACTTTTACTTCAAACAAATATATGAATGCTTTTTATATCCAGTTGAATAATACAGTCCCGACTCCAAAAATTCCGGAATGGGAGCAAATAGTTTTCTCTAAAATTCAGCAATATGCCGAGCAGACGGCAAGGAACAAAAAGGAGATATCGAAAGCATTAAAAGAATTGGATGCTGACGTAAATAAAATACTTGAAAAAAGAAGATGGATGTTGGGTAAAGAATAGATGAAATCAAAAACAAAATTCAGCGCATTACTGCTTTTTCTTGGACCTTCTCTCGGAGTTATAACCCTATTTTTCTTTATTCCTGTGATTGCCGCATTTTCACTCAGTTTTTCTGATTTCGATATTTATTCATTAGGCAGTTGGGAATACTTACGTTTTGTAGGATTAAAAAATTACATTGATCTTATAAATGATCCGCTATTCTGGACTGCACTTAAAAATACTTTTTATTTTGTTCTTCTTGGTGGGCCGCTTTCCGTTGGTGTGTCATTAGGCACTGCAATGCTTCTAAATTCAAAATATATCAGATGGAAGGGGATGTTCCGTTTAATTTATTTTCTCCCCGTTGTTACAACACTCGTGGCGGTATCGATTGTATGGCGTTATATATATCATCCACGTTTTGGATTACTTAATTATGTACTTAGTTTCGTTGGAATCGGACCTTTTGATTGGTTAGGAGATCCAAATCTTGCAATGCCTGCAATTATAATTATGGCAGTATGGAAAAATTTTGGATATAATATGATAATCTTTATTGCAGGGTTACAAAATATTCCTGAAGAGCTTTATGAGGCTGCAAGTATCGAAGGGGCGAGCGGATGGCAGAGATTTAGGAATATTACGATTCCCATGCTTGCGCCTACTACATTATTTATCAGTGTAATTACAATGATCGGTTACTTCCAGTTATTTGCCGAGCCATATATCATGACGCAGGGTGGACCATTAAACAGTACTCTCAGTATAGTTTATTATATGTATCAAGAAGGTTTCAGGTGGTGGAATATAGGTTATTCTACGGCACTCGCATTTATGTTATTTATTATAATATTGATTGGAACTCTAATCCAATTTAAGGTGCAAAAAATAGATGAGTGAAAGATTAAAGAAAATTTTAGTGATATTAACGGCAACGATTATTGCAGTTATGTCGCTTATGCCTTTCGTATGGATGGTTTTCGCATCATTTATGAAATCGGGTGAAGCGAATGTTTATCCTCCAAAATTATTCCCCGATGAATTTGTGCTTACTCATTATATTACATTATTCACTCGGCTGAATCTAACAGGGTATTTAATAAATAGTATTGTGATAAGTGTCGGGGTTACATTTATTTCATTAATAATTAATTCAATGTCAGGATACGCATTTGCTAAGATGGCATTCAGTGGGAAGAAGCAGATTTTTAATTCATTATTAAGCGCAATGGTAATCCCGGGTCAGGTAACAATGCTCCCTGTTTTTCTTATGCTAAAATATATGGGATTCATAAATACATATTGGGCGATATTGATTCCGGGAATGGCTTCGATATTTGGAATATTTCTTATTAAGCAATATGCATTATCGATTCCCGATAGTTTGATAGAAGCTGCAAGAATGGATGGCGGAACGGAAATTCAAATCTATTGGAAAGTTATACTCCCATTATGCAAACCGATATTGGTAACGTTGGGTATATTCACTTTTATGGGGACTTGGAATGATTTTCTTTGGCCACTTATAGTTATGACGGATTCATCAATGTACACATTGCCGGTGGCTCTTGCTAATCTTATGGGAGAACATACACAAGATACAGAATTAATGATGGCGGGTTCGGTGATTACTATTATTCCCGTTATTATTGTATTTTTAGCTTTACAAAAATATTACATAAAAGGTATAATGCTCGGAAGCGTTAAAGGATAAAAATTATGGCATCTGTTAAATTAGTAAACATCACGAAATATTATGACAGTAAAAAACCAGCGGTGGATAATGCAAGTTTTGAAATCAATGATAAAGAGTTTGTTGTATTAGTAGGACCGTCGGGCTGCGGTAAATCTACAACTTTAAGAATGATTGCGGGATTAGAAGAGATCTCATCAGGTGAATTATATATTGATGATCGAATAGTAAATGATGTTTCGCCTAAAGATCGAGATATTGCCATGGTATTCCAGAATTATGCACTTTATCCTCACATGAGCGTTTATGAGAATATGGCATTCGGATTGAAGTTAAGAAAAGTCGATAAAAACGAGATTAAAAAAAGAGTGATGGATGCGGCTGAAATTCTTGGAATAGTAGAATATTTAAATAGGAAACCGAAAGCACTATCGGGTGGGCAGAGGCAGCGTGTTGCGGTGGGAAGAGCGATAGTAAGGCAGCCAAAAGTATTTTTATTCGACGAACCATTGAGTAATCTTGATGCTAAACTTAGGGTTCAGATGAGAACTGAAATCTCAAAACTTCATAAAAGATTGCAGGCTACGATTGTATATGTAACACATGATCAGACCGAGGCGATGACGATGGGGGATAGAATTGTAGTTATGAAAGATGCTATAATCCAGCAGATTGATAGTCCGTTGAATTTATATAATTTCCCAAATAATATATTTGTTGCGGGTTTTATCGGAAGTCCCGCAATGAATTTTATTGAAGGAAAGATAACTGATTCGGGAAGACTGCAATTTATTACAAAGAATGGAAGTGTAACAATGAATCTTGGAGAACCATTATCATTTTTAAAGAAAGCAGCGGGTAAGGAAGTAACTTTGGGGATTAGACCCGAAGATATTCTTTGCAATCAGACGGAGAGTGAGATTCTTCAATTATTACAAGTCAATTTGGATGTTGTAGAACCGATGGGTAATGAAATAATTGTTTATACAACGATAGAAAATCAGCCATTAATTGCGCGATTGAATACACAGGATTTGCCGGAAGTAGGTAAGCCATATAATCTCTATTTACGATTAAATAAACTCCACTTTTTTGAAAAAGCAACAGGTAACGCAATAAGGGGATAGTTAAAAACAAATATATTGCTTTTTGAAAAACTGTTTATTATTTTTGAATCAATATTCATTAAAGATATATGCGATTAAAAGAAGGACATAAAGAGAAGGATATTATAGAAGCGGCGATAAAAGTTTTTGCCGAGTTCGGATATCATAATGCTAAAATATCTACGATTGCTAAGAAGGCTAATGTGGCTACCGGAAGCGTTTATGTCTATTACAAAAATAAAGAAGATATACTATTCAATATATTCGATAAGCTTTGGCAGGAATTATTCGAGAAATTGCGAATTGTCTCTGATAATAGTTCACTTGAGTCGGATGAAAAAGTAGAATTAATGGTGGATATGGTTTTTGAAGTTTTTTCGGGAAATCCATCCCTTGCAGTTGTATTTGTAAATGAACAAAATAATATTATACGTCTCGGTGAATTTAGATTTAATGATTATTACGAAAAATTTTTGGATATAGCTGAAGCAGTGATGAAAGAGGGAATAGCAAAAGGAAATTTTAGGAAAGAGATAGACCTAATTGTTTTCAGGAATTTCATATTTGGTGCAATCAGGTATCTGCTTCATGTATGGGCAGAAGACCCTAAAAAAATCGGAATCAAAAAAATTAGCAGTACAGTAAAGAACTTACTATTACATGGAATAAAATAGCCGCAACACGAAATTAAACACACACACACCCTCCTATGAAACGGTGGATAAGACAGACTATTAGGAAGTCTGCCGTTTCTGGGATTTTTTAATCTCCCCCCAAAAAACTATCTTACTAAATTTAATAACCATAATTGAGACATCCTATCTCCCAAATATTACTTAAATATGTTTGAATAATATTTAATAATTTGAGTAACCCATAAAGAATTAATTCTTAAATAAGGAGCATCAATGTATTTTGATATTGTAACGTGGAGTATCTGGTTAATCGGTTTTGTGATACTTGTTATCTGGATAATGGTGCCGGTAAAAGAATTTAAAAATCTACTTAAGAAAAAACAGATCCAATTCAAAAAGGACAAGGAGAAGTAATTGAACAGTATTGATTTTATTATTGTTTTCGTATTCCTTGCGGGGATGTTTTATATCGGTTCGATCTTCTATAAATGGGTAGGTGATTCAGACGATTTTTATCTAGCCGGAAGGCAATTAACTCCATTTATTCTTGCCGCCGTATTAGCTGCAACGAACGTTAATATGTATAGCTTTGTGGGACAAGCGGGCATTGCGTACAAAGAAGGGATACAAATTATCTGGCAGACTTGGACGGGTAATATGGCAATGGTTCTTGCCGGTTTATTTGTACTCCCGATTTTTAGGAGGTTACGGATTAGGACTATTCCTGAATTTTTGGAAATGAGATATAGCAAGGGTGTAAGAACTTTCGTAGCAATATTATGGATTTTTAGATTAGCTTTTTGGCTCGGAGTTGTTTTATATACAGCTATTATAGCCGCTCAAGTTCTTTCCGGATTTGAATCATTCACGGGATGGATTTTAATTTTTAGTGTTGTTGTAATTGTTTATACAATGCTGGGCGGAATGTGGTCGGTTGCATTTACAGACGTAATCCAATTTGTATTGATGTTAGCAAGTGCTCTATTACTATTGCCGATTGCAATGGCAGCAGTAGGTTGGTTCCCGGGACTAATGGCGCAGGTTCCGGCAGATTCGGTAACTTTAGTTAAGCAGACAGGAACATATAATTGGAAATTTGTAATAGCAATTTTTCTACTGGGAATTCAATGGGCGTGCGTAGATCAAGGATTATTACAAAGAGCATTCGGAGCGAATAGTACTAAATCGGTTGCGAAAGGATTAGTGCTAGCCGGCATCATTACAACACCATTTGCTTTGCTATGGAATTTGCCCGGCTTAGCGGCACGAGTATTATATCCTGGACTATCAAACGCCGATTCAGCCGTGCCGATGTTGATTTCAAATCTTATTCCAAATATTGCATTAGGATTTGTTGTAGTGGGGTTATTGTCATCACAGCTTTCGACCATATCAGGTAACCTCAATGGTGTCGCTACAATCTTTACTTCAGATATATATAAAAACGTTTTAAGAAGAGACGCATCAGAAAAAGATTTATTAAAAGTAGCTCGTATAATTACCGTAGTTATTGGAATATTAATGATGATATTCACTTATTTTGTTCCAATACTCGGGGGTGCTGTAAATGCTTATCTAACAATCATTGCGATCATGGACATGCCATTATTTATTATAGCAGTTGTATATGGGTTACTTTGGAAAAGAGTTAATTGGCAAGGAGCAATAGGCGGTTATACAGCAGGGGCAATATCCGGAATAATCGGGCAATTTATTTTCAAATATGATTTTAATAGTACCACATTTATTACAGCCGGAGTAACTTTGATATTTACTCCAATATTCACGTTGCTAACGAAGAAAGATAGCAATCCATTTTTAGAAACGATATGGAAATCAAAAACTATAAGTGATGAAGAGATAGAAAACAATGATGTTTATAATATATTCCCAAAGACAATTAAGGGGAAATTAAGTCTTGGTGTATTAGCAATTGGACTAATAATATTTTTAATGGGAGTCGTAAGCGGTGCTTTTAATTTTGATTATGCTTCACATATATCGGTTGCAGGAATGGGAATATTTTTTGTCGGTGGTTTATTAAGGTCATATACAGACTAATATCAGTAGGAGAAAAGAATTGAAAAATCTGGTAACAAAAATAAAGGTTTCTACACCCGGGAGAGTCTGCTTATTCGGTGAACATCAAGATTATTTAAATCTTCCAATCATTGCCTCTGCGATATCAAAGAGGATTTTTATTGAAGGATATAAGAGATTCGATTCGATGGTAAACATTCTGATGCCGGATATCGGCAAACATGAAACATTTTATTTAAGTGGTCCATTGGAATACGTTTTAGAGAGAGATTATATAAGAAGTTCAATTAATGTTTTACTAAGAGAAAAATTTACTTTTTCAAAAGGATTCGATTGTATTATACATGGCGAGATACCAATAAATGCAGGAACTTCATCGTCCTCGGCATTAATTGTATCATGGATCAATTTTTTATCCCGAATAAGTGATCAGGCAATTGTGCTCCCTTCAGAAGAGATTGCATTACTTGCATATAAAGCAGAGGTAGAAGAATTCTCCGAACCGGGAGGAATGATGGATCACTATTCCACTGCAATAGGTGGCATAATAGGATTAAAATCTTATGATGGAATTAAAGTAGAAAAAATTAATGCAAAGCTTGGAGCATTTGTCTTAGGCAATTCGGGCGAGCCGAAAGATACGAAGCAAATATTAGCAAGAGTAAAAAATGGTGTTATAGAAATAAAAGATTATTTAACAAAAATAGATAAAGAATTTTCTTTGCAAACGGTTCTTCACTCAGATATAAAAAAATATCGGTCATTATTAAACGCTGATCAGTATGAGCTTCTTTGCGGTACAATAATTAACAGAGATATTACCGTGGAAGCAGAAAAGGTATTAAAATCGGAACCGATTGATCATAAAAAAATTGGAGAACTACTAAATAAACATCAGGAAGTATTGAGGGATATATTGAAAATATCGACTCCCAAGATTGAAAGGATGATTGAACTAGCATTAGAGGCCGGTGCTTATGGCGCAAAGATTAATGGTTCGGGAGGTGGAGGATGTATGTTTGCTTATGCTCCTGAAAATCCCGAGAAAGTAATGAATGCAATAAATACGATTGCAGAAGAAGCATTTGTAATCTATTCTGATAACGGAACACAGAATGATAATATTGAGGCAGTTGCATGAATGATAGATTAGTAATCTTAGCCGGAGGTATTTCATCAAGAATGAAAAAACCGGCAGAAAAAGTAATTCTTGATTCTACTACATTATCAGATGCCGATGAAAAATCTAAATCAATGATTCGTGTAGGTGCTGATGATAGACCGTTTCTCGATTATCTTCTTTATAATGTTAGCAAGACAGCGATTAAAGATGTGGTAATACTTATTGGAGAAAAGGATGATTCAATTAAAAAGTATTATGGAGAAGGTGAGAATAACCAATTTCTCGGACTTAAAATTTCTTATGCAGTACAACCGATACCAAAGGGTAGAGAGAAACCGTTAGGGACAGCGGATGCTTTATATCATGCTCTCATTGCGCGTCCCGATTGGTCCGGCAATAGTATATATGTTTGCAATAGTGATAATCTCTATTCCATCGAAGCCTTTGAGATACTTATCAATTCAGAATATAAAAATGCGGTAATTGATTACGATAGAGACGGGCTTAATTTTGAGACAAAAAGAATTGAAGGATTTGCAGTAACTGAAAAAAATGAAGAAGGATTTCTAAAGAATATTATTGAAAAACCTGACGGTGATACGATTGAGAGAATAAAGAAACAGTTTGGTTTCGTGGGAGTTAGTATGAATATCTTTAAATTAGATTATGATATGATTTTAAAGATGTTAGGAGAAACTCCATTGGACCCTATAAGAAAGGAAAAGGAACTGCCCACTTCGGTATTGATGCTTATTCATCAAATAGGGGGAGATGTATTTACATATTACCGCAAAGAGCATGTACCTGATCTTACAAGTAAAGATGATATAATACCGGTTAGAGAATATTTAGAAAAACACTTTTCGTCTGTGAAAATAACTTAAAAATTAATATTTAGTTTAAAGAGTGGAAGTTATTTTCTATCTTTCTTTCCATTAAAATAATTAAATTATTCCAATATGATTCATTTGCAAGCTCTCAAAGGGCAGATAATAGAGATAGGTAAAAGGATGTGGACCCGTGGGTATATTGCTGCGAATGATGGCAATATTTCTGTCCGCATGTCTGATGGCTCAATTCTAATTACAGCCGCAGGTGTTTCCAAAGGGTTTTTAGAACCTGAAATGATTCTTCAAGTAGATATTAACGGAAAATTGGTGCATCCCAATTCCAAATATCTGCCGTCAAGTGAAACGAAAATGCACTTAGAAGCATATAAACTTAGGAGCGATATAAAAGCGATAGTACATGCTCATCCACCTTATGCTACGAGTTTCGCATCGTCCGGAATTCCATTAGACCAACCGCTATTACCTGAATCGGTAATGACTCTCGGCAAAGTAATGATTGCAGAATTCGCAATCCCTTCAACCGATGAAGTTCCGCAATCAATAAGTGAATTAATAAAGACTAGTGATGTAATGCTTCTCTCGAATCATGGAGCATTATCGGCGGGCATTGATCTATTTTCTGCATATAATAAAATGGAAGTTCTTGAGCATTCGGCACATATAACTTTTAATTCGATGCAACTTGGTAAGATGAATTTAATAACAGAAGAGAAGAAAAAAATACTGATTGATTTAAGAAAAAAGTTTAATTTTTCAGGTAGAATTATTGAATAAAATAATAATCATAAAGAGCATAATATGAAAAAAATGAGTGTGGTATTCGTTTGTTTATTGCTAATCTCTATTTTAGCAGTCGGATGCAGCAAAGATAAAAAAATTGCCGAAGTAAAGAAAAGTCCATTTGGATTAATGCCTGATGGTCGTGCAGTTTCTCTATTCACTATGACGAATGGAGACTTGGTAGTAAAAATTACAAATTACGGAGGGACTATCGTATCTATTGAAATGCCCGATAGAAACGGCAAAGTGGATGATATAGTTGTCGGGTATGATAATCTAAAAAGTTTCATAAAAAACAGCCCATACTTTGGAGCTATTGTAGGGAGATATGCTAATCGAATTGCCAAAGGGAAATTCAATCTTGACAGTGTGGAATATAAGTTAGCAATTAATAACTCTCCTAATACCTTACACGGTGGGAAAGTCGGCTTTGATAAAGTACTTTGGGATGCTCAAGAATTTAAGAAGGATAATGTTGTAGGTGTTCAACTTAATTATCTAAGTAAAGATGGAGAAGAGGGTTATCCTGGTAATTTGAATGTAAAAGTAATCTATTCTTTGAATGCGGATAATGAACTGAAAATCAATTATGAAGCTACAACAGATAAAAAGACGGTCGTCAACCTAAGTAATCATACATATTTTAATTTATTGGATGGAGGCAAGTCATCTATTTTAGATCATGAACTTATGATAGACGCCAATTCGATTACTCCAATAGATTCGGTATTGATCCCGACAGGAAAAATAAAAAGTGTAAAAGGAACTGCAATGGATTTTACATCTTATAAAAAAATTGGGAAGGATATCGAAAAGAATACCGAACAATTAAAGTTCGGAAGAGGTTACGATCATAATTTTGTTCTTAGTCAACCATGGGGAGTTTTGCGTCCAATCGCTAAAGTAAGAGAATCAAAAACAGGCAGAGTTTTAGAAATATCATCAACTGAACCGGCATTACAATTCTATTCCGGAAATTTTTTAGATGGTTCAATTATCGGAAAAAATAAAACGAAATATAAGTTCAGAAATGCTTTTGTTTTAGAACCCCAGCATTTTCCGGATTCACCTAATCAACTTGGATTCCCATCAGTAATATTAGAACCGGGGAAAGTATATCAATCGACAAGTGTATATAGTTTTAGGGTTGAGAGCCGCAATTAAAATTGAGTTTAACTACCGATAATATTGCGATGAAAAAATTCATCTCCGAGCTGATGGAGAAGATGACACTTGAAGAAAAAGTAGGTCAGATGCATCAGATAGCAGGTAATGATGCAGTTACCGGACCGCATAATCCAAACAGTAACGATGGCGAAGATTTAAGAAAAGGACTTGTCGGCTCAATGCTAAATGTAGTTGGAGCCGATAAGACATATAAATATCAGAAGATTGCTGTAGAGGAATCTCGCCTAAGAATACCATTAATATTTGGGCATGATGTAATTCATGGCTGCAAAACAATATTCCCAATTCCATTAGCCGAATCATGCAGTTGGGATTTAGATATTATTGAACTGAGCGCCCAAATTGCCGCAATCGAAGCATCGGCAATGGGACTTCATTGGACCTTTGCACCGATGGTGGATATTGCCCGTGATCCAAGATGGGGAAGAATAGCCGAAGGAGGGGGGGAGGATACTTATCTCGCCTCAAAAATTGCCGAAGCAAGGGTAAAAGGATTTCAGGGAAATGATTTAGGTTCATTAAATACGGTGGCAGCATGCGCAAAACATTTTGCTGCTTATGGTGCCTCTGAAGCCGGGAGAGATTATAATCAAGTTGATATATCAGAAAACAGTTTAAGAAATATTTATCTACCCCCCTTTAAGTCTGCATCAGATGCAGGCGTTACTTCTTTTATGAATGCCTTCAACGTACTCAATGGAATACCTGCTACGATAAATGAGCTATTGGTAAAATCGATTTTAAAAGAGGAATGGAAATTTGCCGGGATTGTAGTTTCAGATTACAATTCAATCGGCGAACTAATTCAGCATGGAGTTGCAAATGATAAAAGGGAATCTGCCGAACTGGCAGCAAACGCTCTTTGTGATATGGATATGGCAGGTTATTGTTATCGTGATCATCTTGTTGAATTGGTAAGAGAAGGAAAGGTAGCAGAAAGCATAATTGATATAGCAGTAGAAAAAATACTTACATTAAAATACCGTCTCGGTTTATTTGAAGATCCGTATAGATACTGCAAACCGAATCGAGAAAATGAATTATTATTGAACAAGGGAAATAGAGATTTTGCAAGAGACTGCGCTCGGAAATCTATTGTATTATTGAAAAATAATGGTGTACTTCCATTAACCAAAAATTCTGGAATAAAAAAGATTGCCCTAATTGGTCCGCTTACCGAGAGTAAATTTGATATGCTCGGCAGTTGGTATTGTGCTGGGGATGAGAATGATGTTGTAAGTTTTTATGAAGGAATGAAAAATCGTTTCGGAAAAGATTTTGAGATTAATTATTCTAAAGGATGCGAAATTGATTCTCTTTATAAAGAAGATTTTAGCGAAGCAATTAACTTTGCGGAGCAGTCAGAAATTATTTTTGCTTATGTTGGCGAAGCTGGATTAATGTCAGGAGAAGCAAGCTGCAGAACTGATATTTCACTTCCCGGAAATCAATTATCATTATTAAAAGAATTAAAGAAAACAGGGAAACCATTAGTGGTAGTACTTTCAAATGGAAGACCGTTAGAAATTAATTGGCTTGCTGAAAATGCTGATGCGATATTAGAGACATGGTTCCTTGGAGTGGAAGCAGGAAATGCTTTGGCAGATATTATTTCCGGAGATTTTAATCCATCTGGGAAATTAACTGTAACTTTCCCGAGAAATATGGGACAGATTCCAATCTATTATAATCATTTAAATACAGGCAGACCTCTATACGAAAATCCAACAGAACATTACCGTTCACGATATCTTGATTCATCAATTGAACCATTATTCCCATTTGGATTTGGATTAAGCTATACAAAATTTGAGTACTCCAATTTTTCTTTGAGTAAAAATAAAATCGCTATAATGGAAAAATTTATAGCAACAGTTGATGTGAAAAATTTGGGTGCGATAGCGGGTGAAGAGATTGTTCAACTATATATTCATGATAAAGTTGCTACAATAAGCAGACCTGTTAAAGAATTGAAATCATTCAAGAAAATATATTTAGCATCTGGTGAAATGAAAAAAGTGGAATTTAATCTATCGGCGGAAGATTTTAAGTATTATGATAAAAATATGGAATGGAATATTGAACCGGGGAAAATTGAACTATTTGTAGGTCCCAATTCGGAAGAACTATTAATGCAAGAGATAGAAATAACAAACTAATCATAAATGAATAATCAGGAATAATAAAATGGAAATGGGTTTTCTTGATATTGCGGTATTTTTCCTATTTGTATCGTTTGTAGTAGGAATAAGCATGTACAAAAGTAGGAAAGAAGAAACGGGTGAGGATTTCTTTCTTGCGAGCAGAAGTTTAATCTGGCCTATGATAGGGATATCTTTAATTGCAGCAAATATTTCTACCGAGCAGTTTGTTGGTATGTCGGGACAGGGAGCCGGTAATGTAGGGTTAGCGATAGCAAGTTATGAATGGATGGCTGCAATAACACTTGTCTTTGTTGCATTCTTCTTTCTTCCAAAATTTCTCGAAAGTGGTATTTATACAATTCCTGAATTTTTAGAATACCGTTATAATTCAACTGCACGTTCATTAATGGCATTTTATACGATGTTGATTTATGTAGGTGTAACGATTGCCGCAGTAATCTATTCCGGCGGAATTACGATTCAAACAATTTTTAATGTAAATATGGAAACAGCTATATGGGGTATTGCGATAGTTGCTGCATTATATACTGCATGGGGCGGGCTCAAAGCTGTTGCATGGGCTGATCTTTTCCAAGGAAGTGCATTAATGATAGGGGGAGTGATTGTTCTTGTTTTTGGTTTGATTGCAGTTGGTGGTGTTGAGTCTTTCTTCGCAGAAAATAAAGATAAGATGCACATGATCTTGCCGGCGGATCATCCCGTATTGCCATGGACAGCATTAGTTATTGGTTTATGGATCCCAAATATCTATTATTGGGGGCTCAACCAATATATTACGCAAAGGACATTAGCAGCACAGAATTTGAAGCAGGGACAGATGGGTGTAATCTTCGCTGCAGGATTAAAACTTTTTATCCCTTTTATTATTGTATTCCCGGGGATTATTGCCGCTCAATTATATAGCGGTACTATGAATAATACCGATGCTGCTTATCCATTATTGATAAAGAATTTAATACCTGTCGGACTTCGTGGATTTATGCTAGCCGCAATTGCGGGGGCTGTAATTTCAACATTAGCTTCTATGTTAAATTCTGCTTCTACAATTTTTACGATGGATTTTTATAAGCGATATATAAAAAAGGATGCTTCACATAAAGAATTAATAATTTCGGGAAGATTAGCCACAGTTATTTTTGTAGTGCTTGGAGCAATGATAGCACCTTATCTGGGCGATCCAAGATTTATGGGGATATTTACATACATTCAAGAATTTCAGGGATATATATCACCCGGAATTTTAGCCGCATTTATTTTTGGTTTTGCCGTTAAAAAAGCACCTCCGATGGCTGGAGTAGCAGCTTTAGTATTATGTGTACCGATTTATGGATTGCTTCAATTATTTTATGGTGAAATTGCATTCTTAAATAGAATGGCAATTACATTCGGAATAATTTTATTGGTTATGGCTGCGATAACAATCTATCGTCCACTAAAAGAGCCGGTTAAAATGCCGAAGCGAACCGATTTTGATATGACAACCGATCCGAAGGTTAAGTGGTTCGGAGCGATAGTTGTGATATCTGTATTAGTGCTTTATGGAATCTTTTGGTAAGAATATTATTATGGACTGCCCTACAAAAGGGCAGCTCATTTTAAAAGTACACTTAAAATACACATAGTCCTAACACAAATCCCATTATATAGTATAGGATAAAAAGAAAATGTTAATAAATCAGCGTTCCTTCACAAGTAACTTGATTAAAATGCAACTATAGCTTTTTGTTTGCGTTTTAATTGAACTATTAATTAGAATTATACATAATCTGCAACTAAACAGATACTATCTCGATATCTAAATCATCACATTTCATATAAAAAGACAAACACCTCTTGCCTTTAAATATACTTTTCGTTATGTTGTGAGTGTTTGAAACGTTTCAAATATATAAAACGCTAACACAAGGAATTACGATATGAAAAAAGTTGTAATCACTCACATCAAAAGAACACCCGTAGGTGCTTTTAATGGTGCTTTAAGCAGTTTTACCGCACCGCAATTAGGTAGTATAGTTATTAAAGCACTACTCGAAGAATCCAAAATTGATAAAAATAGCATTGATGAAGTTATAATGGGTAACGTATTAACGGCGGGATTAGGGCAGGCACCGGCTCGTCAAGCCGCGATCTATGCCGGACTACCTGAAAAAACAGAAGCATTAACAATTAATAAGATGTGCGGCAGCGGACTTAAGGCAGTTATGCTAGCCCATCAGGCAATTCAGTGTGGGGATGCAGATATTATTATTGCCGGTGGACAGGAGAGTATGTCTAATGCTCCTTATATATTACAGAGTGCACGAAATGGCTATCGTTTAGGAAATTCTACCATATATGATTCTGTTTTATTAGATGGTCTTACTGATGTTTATAATAATATTCATATGGGTTTATGTGCTGAATCATGTGCTAAAGATTTTTCATTTACAAGAGAAGAGCTTGATACTTTTGCTACATTATCATACAACCGCGCAATAGCTGCACAAAAGGATGGAAAGTTCAATGACGAAATTGTACCTGTAACCGTTGTTACAAGAAAAGGCGAAACAATAGTAAAAGACGATGAAGAGCCGGGAAAAGTTAATTTTGATAAGATGGCGACTTTAAGACCTGCATTCGATAAGAACGGAGTAGTAACGGCAGCAAACGCATCAAAATTAAATGACGGGGCAGCAGCAGTATTAATTATGAGTGAAGAAAAAGCATTAGAATTAGGTTATAAACCATTAGCAGAAATAGTGGCACAAAGTTCAGCCGCAAAAGCGCCGATTGAATTTACTACTGCTCCTGCAGATGCAATTAAAAAAGTATTAAAAAGAGCAAATCTTAAAACTACCGATATTGATCTATATGAAATTAATGAAGCATTTGCAGTTGTTTCATTAGCTGTTGCAAAGCTAACCGGACTAACTTCAGATAATGTGAATGTAAATGGCGGTGCAATTGCAATTGGTCATCCAATTGGAGCAAGTGGTGCAAGAATATTAGCAACATTATTATATGAAATGAAAAGAAGAGATTCAAAATATGGATTAGCTTCACTATGTATAGGCGGAGGCGAAGCATCTGCTTTGATTGTTAAAAAATATGAATAACTATCGGAATAATAATGTTATCTGAAGAGAAAATAAGAAAAGAGCTAATTCAAAGATTCGGAGATGCATATAAATCATTTGGATTGAATAAATTGATGGGGCATATCGTTGCTCTATTAATTTATTCCAAAGAACCTTTATCGTTGGGGGATATTGCTATCAACTTAAATAGGAGCAAAGGACCGGTAAGTCAAATATTAAAAAGACTTCGAGACAGGAAATTGATAAGGAAAGCATGGTCTCCCGAAAATAACAGACAAGATTTTTATGAAATTGAACCGGAGATTTTTGAAAATGCTTTTAGAAATAATCTTGAATTGATAAAGAACAATACACGAATCGCAAAGCAATTAAAAGAAGTTGTAAAGAAATCGAAAGAGGATGAATTAGGGATATTAAAATTCCGTATAGAAGAGATGGAAGCGTTTTATTCGTTGATGGAAGAGCATAATAGAAATTTCTTGAAGGATTGGATAGTAAAACGAGAACAATTAATGAAGCACTAGACCGATTTAGGAAGGAATTTTTGGCGAGCGATCGTTTTGAATTTTTCAAACGTTAAAAAAATAAATGAGGCAAAAATGAAAAGACTTGAAAACAGAATAGCTATTATCACAGGTGGTGCACAGGGAATCGGTAAAGCTACTGCAATTAAATTCGCATCCGAAGGTGCGTCTGTAATTATCTGGGATGTCGATCAAACAAAGGGTGAAGAATTAGTTAATCAAGGAATTGCTAAAAAATTTCAAAAAGTAAATGTGGCTGATTTTAATGAAGTTCAAAATGCAGTAAAAGAGATAATCGAAGAATTTGGTAAGATCGATGTATTGGTAAATAATGCGGGGATATTAAGAGACGCAACTTTAGCAAAGATGACACCGGAGCAGTGGCAGCAAGTAATAGACGTAAATTTAACCGGAGTATTTAATTGCACAAAATCAGTAGCACCTTATATGGTAGAAAAGCAATATGGTAAGATTATCAATGCAACTTCGGTAGTAGGTATTTATGGAAATTTCGGACAAACAAATTATGTTGCTACTAAATCAGGCGTAATCGGAATGACAAAAGTGTGGGCAAGAGAATTAGGAAGAAAAGGAATAAACGTAAATGCAATTGCTCCGGGATTTATCGCTACTGAGATGGTTGCTTCGATGCCTGAAAAAGTAATAACAATGATGAAAGAGAAAACTCCACTTGGAAGACTCGGAACACCTGAAGATATTGCAAATGCTTATCTATTCTTAGCAAATGAAGAATCTTCTTATGTCAATGGGACTGTATTAAGCGTGGATGGTGGAGTTATCAGTTAAAATAAAATGTAATAGTTAATTCAAAAAATTATTAAGGATTTATGAGAAATAGTATAATTATCGGAAGCGGCTCTTATGCACCTGAAAGGGTGATACCAAATTCATACTTTAATGAATTACTCGGTGAAAATGTGGATACGTGGTTAAGTACCAACTTAACAATTAAAGAAAGAAGATGGTGCAGCGAAGATCAGTCAACGGCAGACCTTTGTATCGAAGCCGCTAATGCTGCATTAAAAGATGCGGGCATAGAGGCAAAGAATTTGGATTTAATTATTATCTCCACCGATACTCCTGAATATATTTCCCCTTCAACTGCATCAGTGGTTCAGCATCGTTTGAATGCAATAAAAGCAGGTACGTTTGATCTAAATAGTGCGTGCTCGGGATTCGTAACGGCACTCGATACCGCAAGTAAATTTATAAAAGCCGATGATAATTATAAATATGTTTTAGTAATCGGTGCTTATGCAATGAGCAAATATCTTGATTTAAGTGATAAAAAAACTGTTACTCTTTTTGCAGATGGTGCAGGAGCTTTGGTATTAAAAGCAGAAGAAAATAGTGATAGAGGACAATTAGTTAGTAAACTTTTCACCGAGGGACAATATGCTGATTGGATGGGAATTTATGCGGGAGGCACCCATATTCCCATCAATGAGCAAGTATTAGAGAATAAAGATCACTTACTAAAATTTGTAAAGAAATTTCCAAAAGAAATTAATCCTACTACATGGACTCGAATGATAAAACAGTCGTGCGAAAAAATTGGTATCACACCCAATGATATTCAGCATTATTTTTTTACTCAGATAAATATTAATACGATTTGGGAAACATTAGATAATCTTGAAGTGGAACGTTCAAGAGCGCACACAATAATGGATCGATACGCCTATACAGGTTCTGCATGTATTCCGATGGCTTATGATGATGCAGCAAAGAAAGGGAAGTTAAAGAAGGGTGATCTCGTTTGTTTTATGGGGTCAGGCGGCGGATTAGCTTTCGCAAATTCTATTTATAAAATTTAAGGATTAGATTATGTTAGATGTAGCTTCATCTGAAATGATAACTGCCTCTTGGATTTTAATTCTTTTATATGTAGCGATTACTCTATTTTTTGTTATTAGAGGCGCATTAAAAACCAAAACGATTTCCGATTATGCAGTCGGGAATTTTGCTTTTAAGCCATGGGCGGTGGGTCTGGCTCTTGCAGCTTCTATGACAAGTGCAGCAACATTTATTATTAACCCCGGTTTTATTGCCTATTATGGATTAAGCGGATTTTTATCATTTGGAATTGTTCTTCCGATTGCATCCATGGGTTCGCTGGTTTTATTAACAAAGGGATTCCGAAAACATGGCTCATCGGTTAAATCGCTCACGATGGCTCAATGGATAGGTTCTAAGTATGATAGCAAAGGATATTCATTATTCTTTGCATTCCTTTCATTATTGCTTGTTACGTTTATTGTACTGATTGCAGTTGGATTGACGAAAGTTTTGGCAAAGTCATTAAACGTTCCTGAACTTTATGTTTTAATCGGTACTATTGTATTCATATTTGGATATATGATGTATGGCGGTGCTAATTCGATGGTATATACAAATACAGTTCAGGCACTTATAATGCTTGTTGTAGCATTTATTTTATTAGGAAGCGGTTATCAACATTTTAGTAATGGCATTCATGGCTTCTTAGAAAAATTACAATCGATCGATCCGAAGCTAATCCAATCGACAAATGATTCGAGCTTTTTATTCCGAGATTATTTTGAAATAATATTTACGCAGATTGTAATCGGAATCGCTATTGTTTGTCAACCGCATATTATTACAAAGTCGCTGTTATTAAAAACAGATAAAGACGTAAATAAATATTTAGTTGTGGGAATAATTACACAGACAATATTCTTCTTAGTTGTATTCGTTGGTTTATATGCAAGGATTATTTTCCCTGACTTAACGATAAATGGGGCACCATTAAAACTCGATGGAGTTGTATCGGCTTATGTAGTAAAGGAATTCCCTGTATATGTAGGAATATTTGTAGTTCTTGGATTAATCTCTGCGGGAGTTTCTACATTGGAAGGATTGATTCAATCCATTTCCTCCACTGCGACAATGGATATTATAAAACCATTATTTGGTAAATACTATCCAATCGAAGAAGCTAAGAGAGATAAAGCATATATATTAACGAATAAAATCGTAATAGCTGTATTTGCAGTTGTATCAATTTTACTTTCGTATGACCAATTAATAAATCCGAAATTAAGCGTAGGAATATTTGCTCAGAATGGAGTATATGCTTATTTCTCAGCTGCATTCGTACCGATTTTATTTGGAATGTTTCTTAAAAAGATTCCTAAAATTTCTGTAATCGCTGCTTCACTAACTGCAATCATAGTTCATTTCAGTTTTTACTATGGGAAGCTCCCCGTGCCATTTACGAAAGCTACGGGTGAGAATCCGGGAGTGGCGGCATCAATGGCGATTATAGCTTCGTTATTAGTCGGACTAATACTATACACAATTTTTAAGGAAAGAAAAGATGCATAATTTTCAAACCGATTGGCTTGGCAAATGGGCTTATTATACTCCCGAGAAATTTTTCTTACGTGAACATAATCGTGATATAAAGTGGTCATTCAAAGAGTTCAATAATTGTACAAATGCCTTAGCTAATTACGTAAAAGATGATTTAAAAATCGGAATCGGTGAGAGGATAGCAGTCTATTCAAAGAATCGTGCTGAATACGTAATGCTCTATCTTGCATGTATAAAAATTGGTGTAATATTAGTGCCGCTTAATTTTAGATTAACTCCACGTGAGCTTGATACACTGATCTCCGATGCCGAACCAAAGATGTTTATTTATGAAAAAGATTATGAGGAGCAGGCGAATAAAATAAATGCAGTTAAAAACATTCCAATAAAACATACTATCGAAAAACTTGAACGATTCTTGGGTATGAGAAATAATGATGAAAATTTTATCTCTCCGAGACTATTTACCGAAAACGATGTAACTATGATTTTATATACTGCAGGCACAACTGGATTATCCAAAGGTGTAATGATTACAAATAAAATGCTGTATTGGAATGCGATTAACACCTGTTTACGTTTAGACATTACATCAAATGATCATACACAAAGTTACGCACCATTCTTTCATACAGGCGGATGGAATGTAC
Source organism: bacterium BRH_c32 (assembly GCA_001516025.1). Classification (GTDB taxonomy): domain Bacteria; phylum Bacteroidota; class Ignavibacteria; order Ignavibacteriales; family Melioribacteraceae; genus BRH-c32. Next base: position 105,045 of record LOEU01000026.1, read on the forward strand.
TATTTACTCCATTTTTATTACATGGGGCTTCGCATACTTTGCTACAAAGTTTCGATCCAAAGACAATCTTAGAATTAATGGAAAAGGAGAAGACTACATTACTTTTTGGTGTACCTACAATGCTTCAGATGTTAAGTGATCTTCCGAATTTTGAAGAGACAGATTTATCAAGCTGTAGATTTGCAATTGTAGGAGGCGCGGCAATGCCGATTCCATTAATTAATATTTGGCACAAGAAAGGAATTGTAATCAGGCAAGGTTATGGACTTACAGAAGTTGGACCAAACTGTTTTTCGCTTCATCAGGATCATGCGATAGCAAAAATAGGTTCAATCGGTTTTCCGAATTTTTATATCGAAGCAAAGATAATGAATGAAGAAGGGAATGAATGTAATGCAAATGAAGTAGGAGAACTTTGGATGCGATCACCTGTAGTTACTCCGGGATATTGGAAGAAAGTAGAGGAAACAGAAAAAGCTCTTACCGACGGATATTTCCATACTGGAGATCTAGTTAAGAAAGATGAAGATGGATTTTATTACGTTGTTGATAGAAAGAAAAATATGTTTATAAGCGGAGGAGAAAATGTTTATCCTGCGGAGATAGAAAAATATTTATACACAAATTCCAAGATAAAAGAGGTGGCAGTAATTGGTGTTCCCGATTCTAAATGGGGAGAAGTAGGCAAAGCTTTTGTTGTATTAATGCCTGATGAAAAGAGTACCGAAGAAGAGATCATCCATTTCTGTAAAGGAAATTTGGCAAAGTATAAAATCCCTAAGTACGTTCAGATTTTAGATGAGATACCTAAGACAGATGCAGGAAAAATAAATAAATTGAAATTAACAGAAATACACAAAACACAAACAACAAATTCTTAAAAACACAAAAGGAGTAGTTATGAAAAAGTTATTTATGCTTTTATTGATTGCCGGAACAATTGCATTGACAGCTTGCAAAAGTGATGATGATGAAATCGTTCAGCCGACACCTAAAGATGCCATTGTTGGTACTTGGGTTTCAGAAGGTGCTAATGTAGCATTTGGACTTACTGTTGCACCATTTAACGTAACAAAGATTGTTGCTACATTTAACGAAAACAAATCATATACGGTTGTTCAGACTGATAAGAATGGTGTAAACACAACATTATCAGGAACATATACTTTTACAGAAACAAGCAGTACGGATAAGAGCGGCAAAACAAATACTGCCGATGCTAAAATCTATAATATTGTTGCTAATCAAAGTACACCTTCTGCAGTAGTTGCTCAAGGCATCTGTGCATTTAAAGATAATAACATGTCTTATGAAGTTATCCAAGTAACACCACCACTCGCAGGTGTATTAGCACCAACAGCAGTAGGCGGATTCGGAAGCACTTCAATTGCAGGAACCGCATATGCTATATACATCCAAAAATATGTAAAACAATAATTTTTATTGTAAAGAGCCGCTTAATTGCGGCTCTTTATATTTCATGGAGCGAAAATGAAAAACCTATTATTAAGAATGATCGTATTAATATTTACTTCTGTTACGATATTATTCGCCCAAAATATATCTGACCCGAGCCTTAAAGAGATTCCGGATGCAAAGACTCCCGAATTAAAATTTATCGGTTATTTCTATGCCCGGGGTACTGCTTCTAATGTTGCCCCTACAAATGAACTGTTGAGAGGTCAGATTATCGGACGTTTATTTGGACCTAATACTACTAATACACACGATAGAACAGCTACATATTTTGAGCAAAGATTTGTTCCAATGTTTATCTATACTCCATCGATATTAGATGGTTTCGCAACCTTCAGAAGTTTATTCAAGATTGATATGACATGGGGCGATGCTGCTTATGGAGTCGGAGGTAATACGGGCGGTGGAATCAATGCCGGACAGGTAAATTTACAAACCTTAATGGCGAATGTTGATCTTAAACCAAAGGACTCAAAATATAATGTAGTCGTGGGACTTCAAAGAATTTTTGATAACGTCAGAGACCCAAATAAAGAAGCTATTAGTACTACTCAGACAAGTGCGTATAAACTAAGTTATTGGGGGACACAGGGAGTTGGTGTATCTCTCTTCTATGAATTAAATCCAACTACAAAAGCCAAACTTGGTTACTATCAATTATTTGAAAATATTATTCAAGAAAATGATGACGTATCTTTATGGATGTTCGATATAGAATCGCGCGTAACTCCTTTATTGGAAGTAGGAGCTGATGCATGGTATGTATGGGATAGAGGTAAAAGTGCGGGTGGAATTTCTGTCCTCGGACAGGGCTTAAATAGCCAACTCGCAGAATATAATGGTGCTGTAAGAGTGAATCTTCCAACAAAAAAATATGAAGCAGATGTAATATGGTTGGGAACACATGCATCATTAAATCGTGATTTTCTTGCCGGGAGATGGTGGGCTGATGCTTATGTAATGGCTAATTTAGGAGTTATCGATACTGTTTCGCAATCAACAAAACAAGCTAAATATGCAGATATATTTGGTGCTGCCTTTAATGCAAGTTTATCTTATAAGTACGGTATGACAGTAAATGATAAAGTTACGTTAGAAGGTATGTTCACAACCGGTGATGCGAATGGTGCAAGTGACGGAACTCTTAATTCTGTTATTACAGGAAACGTATGGGGATCACCTACCGGAATTTATAGCTCGCATAAAGCATTGTTATTATTCCCTGATCCGCAGGTTGTAAATAGATATTATTCTGCTGTTCATGATATTTCTAATATGGGACTTGGTGTTACTGCCGGATTCTTATCGTTGACCAAAGACTTCATACCGAATAAACTCAGTGGTAAATTGGGATTTGCCGCCGCATTATCTAATGTTACACCTAAAGGCGGTTCTTCGTTTATCGGTTCAGAAGTAAATTTCGAAGTTAAGTATAACATAAAAGTATTCCTAACATTAGGCGTAAGTGCAGGTTATTGTGTGCTAGGTGATTTTTATAATGCACCCACATCAACTTATGATAAAACAAGACCGAAAGACCCATGGGTCATTTTTACTTCACTTAACTGGTTAATGTTTTAGGAGGATGCGATGAAAAAATTATTAGTATTATTTATTTTTACGATATTTACATTAACCGGTTGTTCAGGATTTCTTTATACCGATAAACCGGCACTTGAATTTCAAGATTTTGATTATGGTTATGCAACCAAGACTGCGTTAAGCAATCCATCGATCGCTTATGTAGATGCAGGGCAAGGAAGTAAGACTATAATGCTGGTTCATGGATTAGCAAGTAATGCGGGTTTCTGGAGATATGCCATTGCAGAATTATCAAAAGAGTATAGAGTAATTGCGGTTGATCTTCCCGGTTATGGCAAATCACAAAAGGAACCTTATCCTTATACAATTTCTTTTTACGCCGAACAGATTAAAAGACTTGCCGATGAATTGAAGTTGGATAAATTTGTTCTAGCGGGTCATTCAATGGGTGGACAGATTTCTATAATGTTTTCATTGAAATATCCGGAGAGACTGGAGAAATTAGTTCTTGTATCTCCTGCTGGAGTGGAAGAATTTGAAAAAGGAGAAGGGGATTGGTTAAGAAGTGTAATGACAAAAGCCGGAGTTAAGGGCACCACAGAAGATGCTGCTCGTAAAAATCTTGCAATGAATTTTTATTCATGGAATGATAAATGGGAATGGATGGTAGAAGAGCGGGTAAGAATGGCTAAGGCAAAAGATTTCGATGCTTTTAGTTATGCGGTTGTTCGCTCGGTTAATGCAATGCTTGATGAACCCACATTTGATAAGATAAAAAATATCTCCGTCCCTACAATTATTATATATGGAAAATATGATGGCTTAATTCCCAATCCCTATCTTAATCCGGGATTTACAGCCGATGTATTCAAATGGGGTGAAAAGCAGAATCCATTAATTCAGCTTCACGAAATCGATGAAGCGGGTCATACATTACAAATCGAAAAACCAATTGAATTCAGTAATGCAGTAAAGGAATTTGTTAAATAGAGATGCAATTTCCACAATTTAAATATGATTTTGATTATTCCATTATTGATATTGGTGAGCATATTAAAATTGCATATCGTGATGAAGGGAAGGGAGAGAATACTCTTCTCTTCATTCACGGTTTATCAAGTTACATACCGGCATGGAATAAAATCATTCCCGAATTAAGCAAAAAATTCAGATGTGTTGCAATTGATCTACCCGGTTATGGTAAATCATCTCAAGGTATATTTTCGGGTAGCGTAAATTATTACAATAATGTCATCTATCGATTCATAAAAAAAATGAAATTGGAAAATGTTACTCTAGTGGGGCATTCTATGGGGGGACATTTAGCGATTGCACTAGCTTTGGCATATCACGAAGTCATTAAAAATAATATTTTAATAGCTCCCGCAGGATTAGAATCTTTTTCTGAAAAAGAAAAAGAATGGATCCTAGAAAATTCAAATCCTAATTTTTATTACTCCGCAGGTGATGAACAGATAATCAATGCATTCAAATCAAATTTCTTCAAAATGCCCGATGACGTTTGGGAGATGATAAATGACAGAATAGATATGAGGGGATACCCAAATTTCATGGATTACTGCCATATTATTTCAAATTCATTAAAGGGTTTGTTGGATGAACCGGTATATGAATCACTAACTAAAATTAAACAACCTACTTTAATCTTTTTCGGAAGAAACGATAAATGGATACCGAACAAATATCTTCATAAGGAATTAACCACGGAAGATATTGCAAACATTGGCAGAAATTTGATCCCGAAATCGAAAGTCGTGATGATAGATAATTGCGGACATTTTATTCCTTTCGAATCCCCCGAAGTATTAATAACTGAAATAACAAATTTCCTATCTGCTTAGAATTTCTTTTCAAATGTGGAATTATTCGATATAATCTCTTATTATAGCAAATAATTTTAAGAAGATATTATTATAATGGATAAAAACGAACATATTTATGCGATATTTGGAGCTTCGGGCGATCTAACAAAAAGAAAATTAGTCCCTGCAATCTATTCTTTATTTATACAAAAGCTTCTCCCCACAAAATTTACTCTTCTCGGGCTCTCCAGATCTAATTATAGCGATGAGCAATTCAGAGACAAAATGAGATCAGCTATTTCAGAGTTCGATGAATCAGAAGATACCTCTAGGATAGATGAATTTATTAATCATATTTACTATTTGCCTTTTGATTCTGAAAAAAGTGAGGATTACGGAATCCTAAAAGAAAAATTAAAAAAGCTAAGAGATGGAAGGGAAATTAATGGGAATACAGTTTTTTATCTCTCCACACCGCCAGAATTATACAGCATTATTCCGAAGTATCTTGCCAAAGTTAATTTAAATGATCAATCAGACGGCTGGAAAAGAATTATAATCGAAAAACCATTCGGCACAGATTTGGAATCTGCAATAAAACTAAAGAATGAGCTTTTAGAGGATTGGCAGGAAGAACAAATTTACCGGATTGATCATTACCTAGGTAAAGAAACTGTTCAGAACCTTTTAGTTACTCGCTTTTCAAACGGAATATTTGAACCGTTATGGAACCGTAATTATATTCATCATATTGAAGTTACATCGTCAGAGAGCATCGGAGTGGAAAAAAGGGGCGGATATTACGATTCATCCGGCGCTCTGAAAGATATGGTTCAGAACCATTTATTACATATTGTTGGAATGGTCGCGATGGAGCCGCCTTCATCTTTAGATGCAGATTCGATAAGAAATGAAGTACTAAAAGTTTTCCAATCACTTCGTCCCATAAATAAAGAAAACGTAAAAAATTGCACTATACGAGGACAGTATCTTGCTTCCACGATTAAAGGAGAGCATGTTTTAGGCTACCGCGAAGAAGAGGGAGTGGATAAAAATTCTGATACCGAGACTTATGCGGCAATAAAATTTTATATTGATAATTGGCGTTGGGGTGGAGTTCCATTTTATATCCGCACAGGGAAAAGATTACCAACACGCGTTACCGAGGTTGTAATTCATTTTAAACCTACCCCGCATTTTTTATTCGCAAAAGATGCTACTGCCAATGAATGTAATCTATTGGTAATCAGGATTCAACCTGATGAAGGAATTTTAATGAAGATTGGAATGAAGACCCCCGGTAACGGATATGAAGTCCAAAACGTAAATATGGATTTCCATTATTCTGATTTAAATGGAGTAAGAATTCCTTCTGCTTATGAAAGATTAATAGGTGATACAATAAAAGGGGATTCCACTTTGTTTGCGCGTTCAGAAGAAGTATTAGAAGCGTGGGAATTCCTTCAACCGGTTATTGATTCATGGAAAGAAGAGGAAACTCCTCTATTTGGATATCCCGCGGGAACTTGGGGTCCTGAGCATGCTGATGACCTAATTGAAGAGAATAATTTAACTTGGAGATACCCTTGCAAAAATCTTTCTAATGACGGAATCTATTGTGAGCTATAAATGAATAAAATCATAAAAATTTTTAATTCTCGTAATTTATTGTCGGATTTCTTTGCAAAAGAAATATTGAAAAATTCAGAATTAATTGATGAAGGGGATTTTTTAACGATTGCGTTTTCAGGGGGTTCCACTCCTAAAAAGGTATTTGAATTTATCTCTGAAAATTATAAAGATAAAATTCCTTGGGAAAGGATAAAGATATTTTGGAGCGATGAAAGATGTGTCCCGCCTGATGATAATGAGAGCAATTACAAAATGGCTTATGATGCACTAATAAAAAATATCTCTATACCCGAAGAAAATATTTTTAGAATTTACGGCGAAATCGATCCTTCTGAAGAAGAGGTTCGATATAAATATGTGTTAAAGGGAAATATTCCTTTAATTAATAAAATTCCATCATTCGATATAATGATGTTAGGTCTTGGAGATGATGGGCATACAGCTTCAATATTCCCAAACAATATTTCATTATTTAATTCAGACAAAATATGTATTAATACTAAACACCCTGAATCCGGACAAGATAGAATTACATTTACCGGGAAAGTGATTAATAACAGTAAAAATGTTTATTTTTTTGTTACCGGTAAAGGGAAGTCAAAAATAGTTAATGAAATTCTTAATGTAGATAATCCAAACAAAATTTGTCCTGCTTCTTTAGTAGAACCTTCTGACGGGAATTTATATTGGTTATTGGATAAAGGTGCGGCAACAGGGCTTAAAAATATCTGATAGTGAATTTGAAGTTTTACGAATGATTGGACAAGGTGAGAAGCTTACCTCAATAGCAGATAAACTAAACCTAAGTGTTAATACGATTGCTTCCTTTAAATCCCGAATTCAGGAGAAATTAAATCTAAATTCAACTGCATCGCTTATAAAATTTAAATTAAATAATAAGCTCATTTAGACGAAAATTTGTAGCAGTTTCCACCTCATGAATATGCCATAAATTGTTGCGATCTTAATCTCAATTCATTTGCAGAAAAATTTTCCTCCTTGTTTTACTTTTGTAACAGAACAAATAAGTAAAATACCTATTGAAGGAGAATACCTATTGTTGGAGAATACAATGACAATACAAGATAAACCATATTTGCAAATATTTACATTCCTATTGGTTATAATCAGTGTAGTTCTTCTTGTAGGCTGTTCGGAAAATGATACTCTAATAGAAGTAAACGCAAATAGAAATTTAAAATCAGCAGTTAAAACCACCCAATCCTAACTCGATGCAGCCACAGATATCATCATCCTCACAAACTTGCAGTAAAAACTCATTCGATAAGGGGCTGATTCATTTAATTACCAGCCTCTTTCTTTTATTGCATTTCCCTTTACATATAATTACTTTTAATAAAGGCAAAGATATTTTATAAGGTGGATTGTTCTCGATGTGAACAAGAGGAAAGAATGAAACAGAGAAGCGATTCAGAAGCACAGAGCGATACTGGTACAAATAACAAAACTAATAAGAAAAATAATTCTTTCTTTGCTGTTGGCATTGGTGCATCTGCCGGCGGATTAGATGCATTAGAAAAATTATTCGGTAATCTTAGTCCTTTTACCGGAATGGCTTTTGTTGTAGTCACTCATCTTGACCCAAATCATATCAGCATCATGCCCGGATTAATTCAGAAATATACTGAAATGAAATTATTTCAAGCAGAATCCGGTATGGAAATAAAGCCGAATCATATATATGTTGCTCCTGCTAACCATGAGATAGGGATTTCAAATGGAATATTTGAGCTTACTACTCCAATTGAATTGCATGGTTTCAGATTACCGATCGATTATTTTTTCAAATCACTTGCAAAAGATTTCGGGGATAACGCAATTGGAATTATTCTTTCCGGTATGGCTTCAGATGGAACTCAAGGAATTAAAGCAATTAAAAGTGATTTAGGAATGGTAATTGCCCAAGATATTAATTCTGCCAAATATGATGGAATGCCTTCGAGTGCAATTAAAACCGGTTTAGTAGATTATATATTATCCCCGGAAGAGATGCCAGCTCAATTAATAAAGTATGCAGATAATAAAAAAGATGGTATTTTTCTTGAACAAATCCCCGAGGAAATGTTTTCTGATTATTTAAAAAAAGCATATTCAATTTTGCTTTCGCATACCGGACATGATTTTTCTCATTATAAAGTGAATACTATTCAAAGAAGTTTAGAAAGAAGAATGGCCCTTACTCAATTACGGAATATTCACGACTATATTGATCTGCTAAAAAAGGAACCAAGAGAAATTGAAAATTTATTTAGTGAGCTTCTTATAGGGGTTACTAATTTTTTCAGAGATAAAGAATCTTTTGATACTCTTAAATTAGCAATACATGAATTAATTTTAAATAAGGAGAATAACGGCAATCTACGTATTTGGATACCGGCTTGCTCGACCGGTGAAGAAGCTTATTCTATTGCTATTATTATAAATGAATGTTTATCTGAAACAAAAAAAAATCTCAATGTTCAAATTTTTGCAACCGATATTGATTTCAATGCGATTGAGAAAGCAAGGAAAGGTACTTTTATTGGGATTGGTTCTGATCTGTCAAATGAAAGATTAGAGAGGTATTTCAGAATTGCCGGGAATATATTTCAAATAAAAAAAGAAATTAGAGAGATGATTGTCTTTGCTCCGCAAAGCATTATTAAAGATGCCCCATTTACAAATTTGGATCTTATATCGTGTCGTAATTTATTAATTTATTTTGATAACGTATTGCAGAGGAAAGTTATTCCACTGTTTCATTACAGTTTAGTAAACAATGGAATTCTTTTCCTCGGCTCCTCTGAAACTATCAGCGGTTTTACAGATTTATTTATATTAGTCGATAAAAAATGGAAAATATATAAAAAAAGAGATTCTGTTTTTTCTTCGCGACCTTATATAGAATTTCCTATTTCACTTTCATTCAGAAAAATTACGGAATCTGTTATGAAAAAAATTGAAGTAAATAATATTACAGAATTATCTGAAAGAATAATTTTGCAAAATTATATAGTGGACTGCGTAATTATTAAAGATAACGGAGATATTGTTTATACTTATGGTAGAACAGGTAAGTATCTTGAACTCTCCAATGGCGAAGCAAAAATGAATATTTTCGATATGGCTCGTCAGGACTTAAAACAGGAATTGGTATATCTTTTAAGGAAAGTAGCTTCTTCTAAGAAATCGGTTCAAGAAAAAGGAGTTAAGTTAAAAATAAATGGTGCAAATAGATTAATCAATATTGGCGTTAAAAAGATTTTACCGCCACTTAATGAGGTTGGAGATTTCCTAGTAACTTTTGAGGAAGTTTTTGTACCCAAAGTAAACTTGATAGATAATAAAGCTGATTTTGACAAAAAAACCGAAAAAGTAATAAAGGAACTTGAACGGGAATTAAAATCAGTAAAAGCTAATCTTAGAATTGTAATAGAAGATTTGGAAGCCTCTAATGAAGAACTAAAATCTGCAAATGAGGAGATGCAATCCACGAATGAAGAGATGCAATCGACTAATGAGGAACTAGAAACCTCAAAAGAAGAATTGCAATCATTAAACGAAGAATTGATCACAGTAAATACAGAGCTTCAAAATAAGAATGAAGAGCTATCCACAATTAATGATGATATGAAAAATCTTCTCGATAGCATTAAAATACCAACAATATTCTTGGATAATAATCTCAATATAAAGAGGTTTACCTCATACGCAACAAAGGTTATTCATCTCATACCTTCCGATTTAGGAAGACCAATTAATCATATAACTACTAATCTTAAATACGATAATCTACTTTCTGATGTTACTGATGTATTAAATACCTTAGTTTATAAAGAGATTGAACTTCAAACTAAAGATGGCATTTGGTATCAGATGAGGATTTTGCCATATCGGACTACTAATAACCTAATCGATGGAGTAGTTTTAACTTTTACAGAAATTAATAAATTAAAATCTGCAAACGAAGAAATAAAGATTTTAAATAATAAATTAGGAATTGCGATAGATTATTCCGATAATATAATAGATACTCTCAGGGAGTCCTTTCTTATCCTTGATGATAATTTAAAAGTGGTCTCTGCTAATCGCTCATTTTATAAATTATTTAATTTTATTAAAGAAGAGACAGAGGGGAGATATATATACGAACTTGATAATAATAATTGGGATAAGAAGGAATTGAGGGATTTGCTCGAAGAGATAATACCCAAGAGCAATTACTTTGAAGATTTTGAATTAGAATATGATCTCCCATTAAAGGGGAGTAAAAAATTATTGCTTAATGCTCGTCAGATATTGCGTGGTGATGAAGGAACTAAATTGATACTATTGGCTATACAGCAGAAATGAAATAAATTATTTTTGAAGCGTACTATTAGGGAGGCACTAATGACGAAGAAAATTAATTCGCAAGGTAAGGAATATCTTGTAAATGATAAAACTGAAGAAACTCAGAAAGTAATTCAATTATTACAAATACATCAAATTGAATTAGAACACCAGAATGAAGAATTGAGACTAGCTCAGCATGAATTAGAAATATCTCGCAACCGCTATATTACGCTTTTCGATTTCTCTCCAATACCATATTTCACCTTAGATAAAAATTTCATAATTCAAGAAGTTAATATTAATGGATGTAAGATATTCGATATTGTTAAAAATCGTTTAATAAATAGGAATTTTTCTTTGTTCATACCTCAAAAGGAGAGAGTTGAATTTGGAAAATTCATTAAGTCTCTTTTTGAGTCGCATGAGAAGCAGACTTGCGAAATAAAACTTATTAATAGGAATAAGAAAATTTTTGATGTAATTATCGAAGGGATAGCGTTAGAAAATAGTATTGATGATATTCAAACATGCCAAATAGCAATAATTGATTTTACTCACCAGAAAGAATTTGAAATTTCATTAATGAATTCTGAAAAGAAATTAAAGGAGAGTAATGATTCAAAAGATCGCTTTTTCTCTATACTTGCTCATGATCTTAGGAGTCCCTTCCAATCCCTTCTTAGCTCAACTGATTTTCTTGCCAAAGAAAATAAATCTCTTAATTCAGATGAGATTTCAGAGTTGTGCAATGGATTAAATAATAACTTAAAGAATGTTTATGAACTATTAAATAACCTTCTCCGTTGGACTATGATTCAAAGAAATAGAATGGTTTTCAATCCAATCATTCTTTCTGTTAATGAAGTTATTGAAAGTAATCTTGAAGTAATAAGAGTATCGGCAGAAAACAAACAAATTACCATTATCAATAAAGTTAGTGAAGAGGTTAAAGTAAAAAGTGATATTGATATGTTTCGGTTGGTAATATATAATCTAATTACTAATTCTGTAAAGTTCTCACCAATTGGAGGGGAGATAATAATTACCGCTTCCGAAAAAGAAGATTATATTAAAGTATCAATTGCAGATAACGGTGTTGGCATTGACGAAAAATATCTGGATAAGCTTTTTGTTATTACTTCTCCATATTCCACTCCGGGAACTCAAGGTGAAAAAGGTACCGGCTTGGGTTTACCTCTTTGTAAAGAATTTATAGAAAAAAATGGTGGCAGGATTTGGGTTAAGAGTAAAGAGGGGCAGGGTTCAAAGTTTTCATTCACTCTACCAAAGGAATAGGTTAATAATTTGAGGAGTTTTCAATCTTTTACAGGTATTATTTAGTTAAAATAGGGTTATTAATCTCCCATTCTATGATATTATTCAATTTTCAGTTAAATTGTATTACTGAATTTTATTTATTAATAACTTATTAGAAAATTCGAGTAAAAATAAAAATTAAAATAGCCTGAGTTTGGGCTAGGAGAAAAGATGTCAACATTAGCAGAAGTTTATCTAGAAAAAGAGAAAGTATTAATCGATCAACTTTATAATAAAATTGAAAATAACATTAAGGAGATGAAAAAAATCCCTTATTTAGATTCAGAAGGCAACCCAAAAGAAGAAGCACTTGAATATTTTGTTTTCACTCCCGAAGCAATTACTTTTAATAAAAGACAAGGCACGAAAAGAAAAGATAAGATTACTACTAAAGAATTGCGTGATGCGCTTAAAAATTCTTTAAGAATCGGCGCCGATATAACGAAAGCCAAGATTAATAAGACTTATGGAAAATCTACTTTTGCAGGTACTCCGCTTTACCTTTTCCTAAATATTGTTTTTGATGAGATAAAAAAGAGAAGCATTGTAGGCGAAGAGATTGAGCATCAGACTTTTGGAAATTGCATGATCGAATCAATGGAGCTTGAGAATGATTTCATGATGTTAAAAACTTATGATGATACTAAAAAAGTATCGATGAATTACATTACTCTCAATCCTGCAGACGAAGCAAAAATTATGAATAAGATTGGTGGTTAAGATATAAATCTAATCCAAAATCAAAATATATTTTTTTATAAAAATGAGCAGTAAGGATATTCTTACTGCTTTTTTTTTGTATAAAATTCGGAAGCAAAATCTCACTATTCAGACTCAAAATCCTCCATTCTATTCAAAATAATTTTTTTGAAAATTAGTATGCCATATGTTCCTTGTAAATAAAAAAAACGAATTGTTTGTTGTGACTATTATATAATTAAAAATGTTTTTAAAAATTAATAAATTACAATTTAAGGAGTAACAAAAATGAATAAGTATTTAATCTATTTTCTTCTACTATCTTTATGTACACTCAGTTTAGAAAATAAATCTTTTGCTCAGTCATTTTATGATATTAATACTGTCCAATCAATTTCGATAAACTTTTCTCAAAGTAATTGGGATTACATGCTTGATACTTCAAAAGCAGGAAGCGATGGTTATATTATGGCACAGTCGATAGTAATAAACGGTACTAAGTATGATAGTGTGGGAGTGAAATATAAAGGAAATAGCACATATAACCCTAATCAAATTAAAAATCCGTTTCATATTGAAATGGACACATATAAGGAGCAAGATTATCAGGGGTATAAAGATATTAAACTTAGCAATGTAGCAAAGGACCCATCATTTGTGAGGGAGGTTCTTTCTTATTCTATCTTAAGGCAGTATATGATTGCTCCGTTATCAAACTATACAAATGTTTATGTGAATGGAAATCTACTCGGACTTTATGTAAGTTCAGAATCTATTGGTAAAACATTTCTTGAAAAGAATTTTTATTCAAAAACAAACTCTTTCTTTAAGTGCAATCCGGTTGATGGTGCGGGACCTCAGACAACAGCTATCCCAAATCTTTTGTATTTGGGTAATGACAGCACGAGTTATATGGAAGCTTATGAAATTAAGTCTGACTATGGATGGAAGGACTTAATTAATTTGTGCTACACATTAAATAATGACATTAATAATATAGAAAATATTCTTGATGTAGATAAAGCATTATGGATGCTTGCTTTCGATAATGTAACAGTAAATCTTGATAGTTATATTGGACAATTTGCGCAGAATTACTATTTGTATAAAGATGAAACGGGGAGATTTAATTGTATTCTTTGGGATTTTAATGAATCTTTCGGAACATTTAGTATGTCAGGAACTTTTAATTATAATAATACTTTTGAGAAAAGTAGAATGACACATTTACTTCATACAAATGACGGAAATTGGCCCTTAATTAATAAATTGCTATCCGTACCAACATACAAAAAAATGTATCTTGCACATATGCAGACAATATTGAATGAAAATTTTGCTGATGGGGGTTATTTGTTAAATGCTCAATCATATCAGGAAATAATTAATTCATCAGTACAAGCAGATCCAAATAAATTTTTTAATTATCAGCAATATCAAAGTAACATCACATCTGATGTAAATTCGGGTTTTGGTCCCGGGTCAATGTCTGTTCCCGGTATATCACCATTAATGAATGCCAGATATTCTTATTTAATGCAACAATCGGATTTTACCAATACAAGACCGATCATTTCTGATATTAATTCAAGTGATGTGAATCCTGTGATAAAGAGTAAAATATATATAACTGCAAAAGTTACTAATACAAATGTAAATTCTGTTTGGCTTGGATATAGATTTAATGGAACCAATAAATTTACTAAAGTCCTATTATACGATGACGGAGGACATGGAGATTTAAGTCCAAGCGATAATGTTTATGGTGTTGATATAGAAATGAATGGTCCGAGTATGGAATATTATATTTATGCTGAAAATAATAATTCAGGTATATTTTCTCCCGTTAGGGCTGAATTTGAATTCTATACAATTACAGCCAAATCAGATAATGGCAGTAACGTATTAATGAATGAAATATATTCGAGAGGTACTAATTCAGACCCAGATTGGATTGAATTATATAATCCTACATCTACTGTCATAGATATAAGTGGTTATAAAATTTATGATAGCGGTGGACAAAGTGGAAGCAAACCGAAAAAAGAATTCCCGGAAGGTACATTAATTCAAGCAAATGATTTTATTGTGATCGTTACTGATGAATCATCTGAAAGCGGATTTGGATTATCAAGTTCGGGAGAGAAAGTTTGGCTTGAAGATAATTTAGGAATAATTATAGATACCGTTACTTTCCCCTCGCTTTCTGCTTCTCAGTCTTATGGAAGAATTACTGATGGAGGACTTTGGAATGTATTAAACACAATTACACGAGGCTCATCAAATAATACCTTCACAGATGTTCAGGAGGATAATAATTTGATAACTGCATATCGGCTTAACCAGAATTATCCAAATCCATTTAATCCGACAACAACTATTTCTTTTAGTATTCCAACGAATGCTTATGTATCATTAAAAATATATGACGCATTGGGGAGGGAAGTAGCTGAATTGTATAAGGGTGAATTGAATGCAGGCACATATTCACATCAATGGAATGGGGAATCGCTTGCAAGCGGGATTTATTTTTGCCGGTTGCAAGCTGGTACTTATGTGGATACTAAAAAGCTTTTACTGGTTAAATAAAATCATTATTTTTTGAATTACGTTATAAAAAAGGAATTATTTTCCTAATGAATAAACCGATATTGAATGCGCGTAAAATAGAATATTTAGTATATGTTATTTTGTGGATGATTGTATTTTCAGTACCCTATTTTAATGAACGAACTTTTGACCATATTAATTGGGGTAAATTAATTTCATCTTGGACTCAATTGATCGGGTTTTTCCTCCTTTTTTGCATTAATGTTTTTTTTCTTGTACCTCGATTATTGCTGAAAAAGAAATATCTAAATTATTTCATCTTTTCAGCAATATCGATACTATTAACGGTTGCTATCAAATTAATCCTTACTACTTTAGAGCCAATAGGTGCTCCAATGTTAGTACCGCCTCCCGATGGATTTAGAGTTAGAGGTCCAATACATAGTAAACCGCCATTTTTTATGCTTATTTTTGATACTCTTATTATCTGTGTATTGATTATCGGAGCGAGCACAACAATTGGACTTATAGTAAAATGGTTAAGTGAAGAAAAAATGAGAAAAAGTATTGAAAAGGAGCAGCTCAAAACCAATCTTGCGCTTTTAAAAAATCAAGTCAGCCCTCATTTTTTTATGAATACACTAAATAACATTCACTCATTAATACCAATTGATACCGATAAGGCACAGGAGGCAATTGAAAGGCTTTCAATTCTTATGAGATATTTGCTTTATGATTCAGCTCAAAATAGTATTGAATTAAAAAAAGAGATTGAATTTATAAAAAGTTTTATATCGCTAATGCAATTAAGATATTCTAATGAATTGGAAATTCTTATTGAACTGCCTGAGCATATTCCGGATATTAAAATACCGCCGATGCTATTTATTTCGCTGATTGAAAATGCTTTTAAACATGGTGTTAATTATCCTGATAAGTCTTATATTAATTTAAGAATTGAGATTATTGAAAATGCTCTTAACTGTGAAATTAAAAATAGCAAGCATAACACTATGATCAAAAATAAGGAAGTATATTCAGGTATTGGATTAGATAATATTAAAAAGAGTTTGCAATTATTATATGAAGATAATTATGAACTTATTATTTTAGATAAAGAAAATGAATTTGAAGTCAACTTAAAAGTACCTATATGATAATTAGATGCATTGCTGTTGATGACGAGCCATTGGCAGTAAAAAAAATATCGGGTTATATTCAAAAGACTCCATTTCTCGAATTAGTAGCTGAATGTCGAAGTGCTTTTGAAGCGATGGAATATCTTGATAAAAACGATATCGATCTTATTTTTTTAGATATCAATATGCCAAATCTTAACGGGATGGAATTTGTAAAATCACTTATAAATCAACCACATATTGTATTTACAACTGCTTATAGTGATTATGCAGTTGAAGGATTTAAAGTTGATGCTGTTGACTATATACTCAAGCCAATTAGTTACTCTGCATTTCTCAAAGCTGCTCAAAAAGTAAAAAAACTTATTGAGTTAGAAACTAACGAGAGCCGGAATGAAAGTATAAAAATCACAAAAGAACATTTATTTGTAAAATCGGATTATAAAATAGTCCGAATAGAACTAAACGATATTAAGTATATTGAAAGCGATCACGCTTATATTAAAATTCACTTAGTAAATTCAAAACCGGTGATGACATTGATTAGTTTGAAGAATGTAGAAGAGCAGTTGCCGCCTGAAAAATTTATGAGAGTTCATAGATCATTTATAGTGAACCTAAATAAAATATCCGTTATAGAGAGAGAAAGAATTATTTTTGACGGGAATGTTTATATACCGATAAGTGAACAGTATAAAAACAAATTCCAAGAGTACTTAGAAAAAAATATTCTAAATTAAGCTTTTAATTAAAAAAAGCAGTTGTCAATAAATAATGCTCTAATTGGTCTTATAAGTAATCTCGAATTCACATCAACGAAAAAGTATTATTTTTCTTAATTTTATCATTAGGATAATTTAAAAACGACCAAATCGAAAATTACTTGTTTTTAAATAGTAGGTTTTAATTTATTATAGCACAGAAAGTGTGATAGAAGAAAACTGAGATATATGCTAAATTAAAAGGATTTAGTGGAAAGTAAGAATATAATTGAATTATTATGTAAAGTCTTTTTAAAAAGAAAATTAACTCACATTTTTATTTGTGGTAAATTAATCCAACGGGAAAAAAGATGAGTCTTTTAAATTATAATAGAAATAAAAAGCAGGATAACAAATCTCGGATACTAATACCGAGGGATTTATATCGTAATAGATTTATCCTGCCTATTTTTGTAATAATAGGTTGTTGGATAATAACATATTTTATTTGGGATAATTCAAATACCAGAATAAATAATGAGCTACGTTTATATTTTGAATTTCGTGTACGAGAAGTGAATACTCGAATTCAGCATCGAATAGGTAGTTACGAACAAATATTAAGAGGTGTAAGGGGTTTATATGTCGCATCGGATAATGTTAGAAGAAGCGAATTTAGTGCATTTTGTAATTCGCTCCATCTAGATGAAAACTATCCGGGGATACAGGGTTTAGGTTTTTCATTAATTATTCCTTTGGATCAGATAAAGAAACATATTGAAGCAATTCATAATGAAGGTTTCCCGGAATACAAACTATGGCCGGTAGGCAATCGCGAAACTTATACTTCCATAATCTATCTCGAACCATTTAATGACCGGAATCTGCGAGCCTTTGGCTACGATATGTTTTCAGAACCAATTCGAAGGAAAGCGATGGAATGGGCTCGTGACTCAAATGAAGTTGCAATATCAGGGAAAGTTGTCTTGGTGCAGGAAATAGGCAAAGAAGTTCAAGCCGGTTTCCTACTCTATTTGCCTGTTTATAAAAATGGAGTTTCTAACATTTCCGTAATTGAAAGACGTAAAAATATACTGGGCTGGGTTTATTCACCGTTTAGAATGGGGGACTTTATGGAAGGACTTTTTGGTGAATACGCAGCGGATCTTGATGTTGAAATTTATGATGGTAAAATTGTTTCTGCTGAAACAAAAATGTTTGATTCCCAATCTCCTTCAGGTAAACATTTCCAACCGCTAAGATCAAGTAGAGTAATGAAACTAAATGGAAATGAATGGACAATTCTTGTCAAATCCACTCCCAAATTAGAGTCAAGAATCGATAGTACTTCCACAAGAATAATTTTAATTATTGGCATAAGTATAAGTATTCTGCTTGTTATAATTGTCTGGTTAATTGAAAAGAAAAAAATGTTTGATAAGATAGTAGAGGATGAAAGAAACCGTCATGAGAAGATGGTCGAAAAGACTAATAAGGAATTAACTAAACTGAATGCAGAGAAAGACAAATTCTTTTCTATTATAGCGCATGATCTAAAAAGTCCATTCCAAGGCTTTTTAGGAATTACAGAGCAAATGTCAGATGAAACCAAAGAATTTTCTCAAGGGGAATTTCTCGACTATAGTAAATTGCTTTATAAAACCGCTTCTGAATATTATAAGCTTTTAGAAAATTTGTTAGAATGGGCTCAAATCCAAAACGGGTCAATAAATTATATGCCAAATGATGTGGATTTAACCGGAATTGTATCAGAAGGAATTGCTTCAGTACGTTCGGTAGCATTCCAAAAAAAAATTGTTATTACAAATGAATTGCCGGAAATGATTGGAGTATATGCAGATGAAAGAATGATCGGGACGGTAGTTAGAAATCTTTTATCTAATGCAGTAAAGTTTACAAACCATGGCGGGTATATAAAAGTTAGTGCAGAAGAGACTGATAATAACATGGTTATAGTCTCTATAACTGATAGTGGTGTGGGGATGTCTGCTGAACTTATCAATAAGTTATTTAAGATGGAAGAAAAAGTTGGACGTGAAGGGACCGATGGTGAACTAAGCTCAGGTTTGGGATTATTGCTTTGCAAAGAATTTGTTGAAATGCACGGAGGTAAAATATCGGTGGAGAGCAAAGTTAATGAGGGTAGCACTTTTTCATTTACTATCAGCAAGGCGAACAAAATGTGAACCTAATAAAAAAATGAGAATAAAATTTGTATTCCTTTTGTAATGGGAAATGATTATTATGTACACTTACAATGGTGCAAGATCATATACAAGGAGCTATTTTTTATGGTTCATGATAAATTAAGATTTATTATATCTTTAAGATATTTTTCATTACTATCCGAGTGGGTCACTTATGTATTTGATTTTATTGCAATATTGGGAAGCAGCTTACTATTTTTAGATCCGCGTATTCGTAAAAACTTTTTATTCAATCAAGGATTAGACCCTAGTGCATTAACATGGTTTTCTGCTTCTCGATTAGAAAAAGATGATCTTAAACAGAAATCCACGTTTGAAGTTATTGATAATACCAAACCTAAACCGCAGAATGAAGAACCTCAATTACAAACCGATAGAAAAAAACCTTGGTCAAGAAAAAGTAAAGCCCCTCGAAATGAAGTTAATGACAAATCAAATAGTATGGTAAGTAATAATGAAGACCTCATGGCTGCAAAATTAAAACTACAAAAGTATTCTATAATATTGAATAATTCACGCGATGGTTTTTGGATAAATGATTTTAATGGAAAATTTATTGAAGTAAATAATACATTTTGTAAAATGATCGGCTATACTCGTGAAGAACTACTTCATATGTCTGTAGCTGATATCGAGGTCATTGGAAATTTTAAATCTGAGAGAAGAGGCATTGAAGAAAAAATAGAAAATGGAAGCGATATTTTTGAAACTAAATTAAAAAGAAAAGACGGAAGAATAATAGATATAAGTATTTCTGTTAATTACAACAAAGAGGTCGCAGAAGATCAATTGTTTGTTTTTCTAAGTGATATTGCAGAAGAAAAAAATAAGTTCTTTAATTTGTCGCTTGAATTTTTATGTATTGCAGGCACAGACGGTTATTTCAAAAAAATTAATCCTATCTGGACTAAAGTTTTTGGTTGGACAGAAGAAGAATTTCTAACCAAACCTTTTTTTTATTTTATTCATCCGGAAGATATCCAGAAAACTATAGATGCCGTAAGCCAACTTTCTTTACAAAATACGGTAATAAATTTTATTAATCGGTACAAATGTAAAGATGGTTCTTACCGGTGGCTCTCATGGGCTTCAACTCCTTCAAATGAGACAATCTATGCTGCAGCACATGATATTACTGATATAAAAGATGCGGAAGAAAAAATTTTCAAAACAATGCAAGACCTTGAACATTCAAACAAAGAACTTGAAGCATTTAATAAAATGGCTGTTGATAGAGAAAAGCGTATGATAGAACTGAAAAGAAAGATCAACTCTTTATCAAAAGAACTTGGTTACAAAGAACCCTATGACCTCTCTCTTATTGATATTCAAATTAATAAGGATTCGATAGAATGAAAAAACATATTTCAGAAATTACTGATATCAATAGACTTCAAATTCTAATGGAAAAGTTCACTTATGCAACAGGTATTAGCACTGCTATATTAGATGTTGATGGAAATATTCAGGTCGTTTCCGGATGGCAAGATATCTGCACTAAATTTCACAGAATTAACCCTGAAACTTGCAAAAATTGTTTGGCTAGTGATACCAATCTGGCCAATAATCTTATTGATGGGAAAAAATATAATGTATATAATTGTCTCAATGGTCTCGTTGATGTTGCAGTTCCAATTATAATTAATAGAGAGCATATTGCAAATCTTTTCGTTGGGCAATTTCTTTCTCAAGAACCGGACCTTGATTATTTTCGTAAACAAGCAACGAAATATGGTTTTGATGAACAAGAATATTTAGCTGCTCTCTCAAAAGTTCCTATTTTATCGGATCAAGAAGTAAAAAGCAAAATGGTATTCTTATCTGAACTTGCAGAACTTATTTGTGATATTGGCATTAACAAATTGGAATTAATTGAATTGGCTTCTAATTTTGAAAAGGAAGTTGAATTGCGTACTAAGGATTATCACGATGCTCAAATTGCAACTCTTAATATGATGCAAGATGTAGAAAATGCACGAAAAGAAATTGAAGCATCAAATAAAAATCTTGAGAAGGCAATGTTAAACCTTGAGCGTTCAAACAGAGAACTTGAACAATTTGCATATGTTGCTTCACACGATCTTCAGGAACCTCTTCGAATGATATCAAGTTATACACAACTTCTTGAGAGAAGATACAAAGATAAATTAGATAATGATGCGAAAGATTTTATGCATTTTGCTGTTGATGGTGCAATTAGAATGCAACGGCTTATAAATGATTTATTGGAATTTTCACGTGTAACAACAAGAGGGAAGCCATTTACAAAACTTGATCTTTCAACTGTCCTTGGATTTTCTATTTCAAATCTTCAAAATAAAATTGAAGAGACAAATACCCTAATTACAAATGATGAACTTCCCTTTGCCTTAGGAGATGAAATTCAAATATCAAGAGTTTTTCAGAACCTAATAGCTAATGCCATAAAGTTTAAAGGTGCTGAAGCGCCTCGAATTCATATCTCATCTCAGCAGGAAGGGGACAAGGTTGTTATTTCTGTTAAAGACAATGGTATTGGAATAGAGCAAAAATACTTTGATCGAATATTTACCATCTTTCAAAGATTACACTCTAAGGAAGAATACCCCGGGACCGGAATTGGCTTAGCAATTTGCAAACGCATTATTGAAAGGCATGATGGTAAAATTTGGGTTGAATCTGAACTTGGGGTAGGAACGACATTTATTTTTACTTTAAACAAATAATTGGAGTACAAAATGAGCTCAGTAAATAGTGGTAGTGAAGCAATAGAGATCTTACTTGTAGAAGATAATTTAGGAGATGCAAGGCTAGCAGTAGAAGCACTTAAAGAGAGCAAATTAAAAAACAATATGCATGTAGTGAATGATGGTGAAGAAGCTATGGATTTTTTATATAAAAAAGGCAAATACAGTAATGTTCCAACACCGGATCTAATCCTATTAGATCTAAATTTACCTAAAAAGGATGGCAGAGAAGTATTAGATGAAATTAAAACTAGTGATATCCTTAAAAGAATTCCGGTAGTAATTCTAACAATTTCTAAAGCTGAAGAAGATATTCTCCAAGCATACAATCTTCATGCAAATTGTTTTATAACAAAACCGTTGGATCTTGATCAATTCATGAAAGTTGTTAAATCTATTGAAGATTTTTGGCTAACAATTGTGAAACTTCCACATCACAAAGAAAATTAATATTTCTAATTATGCACGTAAATTAGTCACAGATGGAAATCAAAGCAAAAATATTCAATTGTGATCTTGACAAACAGTAATTAGAGTGAAATTAACCGGTTATAGGTGAGAAGATGTATAAAAATAAAATAAAAATCTTATTGATTGAAGATAATCCGCTTGATGCAAGGCTTGTTAAAGTGTATTTGGCGGATTCCGAGTTAGAATCAAGCCAATTAATAAATGTTGAGAAATTATCGACTGCTTTCCAAAAATTAGAAGAAGATACATTTGATATAATTTTATTGGACCTAAATTTACCCGATAGCGTTGGTTATGAAACATTTAATAAAATTAATTGCTTTGTAAAAGATACTCCTATTATACTTCTTACAGGAGCTGATGATGAATCCCTCGGGACAAAAGCAATCTCTGAAGGTGCTCAGGATTATCTGACAAAAGGACAAGTATCTAGCATTCTATTATATCGCACCATTTTGTATTCAATTGAGAGAAAAAAAACTGAGAAAAAGCTTTTTGAAAGTGAAAAGCGATTTAGGAAATTATTTGACGGGGCACTTACCGGTAACATTATCACTTCAGCAGATGGTAAAATAACACTATGTAATCCTGCATTTGCGCAAATGTTTGGGTTTAATACTGTTGAAGAAGCTCTAGAACACAATATAAATGATTTTTATTTGTGCAGTAATCAGAGAGAAGAATTATTAAGTAATTTAACACCCGATTATAATCTAGAGCTAATTGAAGAACGTTTAAAACGTATTGATGGAAAATATATAGATGTGATTGAAAATGTGATCGGAACTTTTAATTCAGATGGGGATTTAACTGAAGTTAGGCGATATATTTTTGATAACACTGAAAAGAAGAAGGCAAAAAAAAGAGATATTTTAACTTCAAAAATTTTAGCAATTCTAAATAGGCAAAATGAATGGAATTTGCTTTTTCGTGATATCCTTTTGGAAATAAAACTATTCACTGAATTTGACGCCGTGGCAATAAGATTAAAAGAAGGTAAGGATTTCCCATATTATGTTCATGATGGTTTTACCAATACTTTTATTGATGAGACAAATTCCCTTTGTAAAAAAAACGAAGATGAAACAATTGAAAAAGATAAATCCGGCGAACCAAGTTCCGAATGTACATGTGGTGTAGTCTTATCTAGAAAAATAGACAAAAACAAACCATACTTTACTGATGGTGGAAGTTTCTGGACAAATCAATCTTCTGAAATAGAGGACTTGAAGCCAAATGAAGAGCCGATTCCTTATCCCATAAATAATTGTATTTATTCCGGTTATGTATCTGTTGCTTTAATACCTATTCATTCCGGGAATGATATTATTGGGCTCCTACAACTTAATGATAAACGCAGCAATATGTTTGAAATGGATTTGATTGAATTTTTTGAAGATATAGGTAATACTATTGGCATCGCATATAAAAGAATGCTGCAAGGAAAAATGATAAGTGAAAGTGAGGAAAATTATCGACTTATAGCCGAATATGCTACGGATGTTATTTGGGTTTTGGATATTGAAACTCAGACTTTTAGATATGTGAGTCCTTCGATAGAGCATCTAATCGGCTTTACAGATAAGGAATTTATAAAAAGAAGTCTTTCTCAAATATTTACAACCGAATCTCTCAAGTTTATCCAGCAAGAATTTCCGAGTCGAATTAAAAGAATGTTAGATGGGGACGCGAAAATTTATACTGATGAGATTAAAGTAGTTCACAAAGATGGACGTATAATAATAACTGAAATCCATCATCAATTAATAACAAATCCATATACCGGTCGCATTGAAGGAACAGGTGTAATGCGCGATATCACTGAGCGTAAAAAGGTACAAGATAAATTATTGACACTCACAAAAGCGCTAGAGCAAAGTCCTGTTGCTATAGTTATTACTGATCTGAATAGCAAAATTGAATATGTTAATCCCGGATTTACAACACAAACTGGTTACAGTTTTGACGAGGCAGTAGGTAAAAATCCTAATATTTTGAAATCAAATCATCACTCCTCTGAATTTTACAATAAGATGTATTCTTCGTTACTTGCCGGTAATGACTTCCTATGCGAGATGCTAAATAAAAAGAAAAATGGCGATTTATATTGGGAATTTTCTATTTTTTCTCCGGTACTTAATGAACATAATGTGATTACTCATTTCATTGCAATTAAAGAAGATATCACAAAGAGAAAACAGATGGTAGAAGATTTAATTTTAGCTAAAGATGAAGCTGAAAAAGCGAATGCACTAAAAACAGAGTTCCTGGCACAGATTTCTCATGAAATAAGATCCCCTATGAATGCGATAATAAGTTTTGCTGATTTATTAAAAGAAGAATTGGATGAAAAAATGACACCCGATCATAAGGAATATTTTGAAGGGATCGAATCGGCAGGTCATCGACTGATAAGAACAGTTGATATGATATTGAATTCTTCCGAATTACAGATTGGCACATATGAACCAACCTTTTCAAAAGTCTCATTAATCGGGGATATTCTGAGAAAAATTGAAAATGAATTTGAATTAGCAATAACAAAAAAAGAATTACGATATGATCTTATATCAAATGTTAGGGAGGTAATAGTCTATGTTGATAGATATTCAATTTACCAAATATTCGTGAATTTGATGGACAATGCAGTTAAGTTCACGAGGCGAGGTTCAATTACGATAAGGGTAGAAAAAAATGAAGAATTAATTAAGGTGAGTATTGAGGATACCGGGATAGGGATGTCTGAAGATTTTGTAGCTAAAATATTTGTACCTTTTCTTCAGGAAGATAGTGGATATTCAAGACGTTATGAAGGCAGCGGATTGGGTTTGTCACTTGTAAAAAAATATTGTGAAATAAATAAGATAAATATTGAAGTAGAATCGAAGAAAGAAATAGGAACAAAATTCACATTAATCTTTACTGAAATGAAATAATTAAGTCACTTTAATAATTATCAATCTTAGAGGTAATGCAATGGGAAAAAGGAAGATTCTTATAGTAGAAGATGATTGGTTAATTCAACTAGTGTACAAAGGGATCCTTTCCAAGATTTATGATATCTCAATAAGTAGCGATGATAAAGGGTTTGATATAGCAATTAGTAAGGAAACATATGATTTATTTATTATAGATCTAGCCCTTAATAGTAAAAAAAGCGGGATTGATTTGCTAGAGGAGTTAAGATCTATGAATAAATATAAAGATACTCCAATAATAGTGGTGACAGCGTTTGCTTTTAAGAAAGACAGAGAAATTGCTCTCGCTGCAGGCGCTAGCAGTTTCATGGTTAAACCATTTATTACAAAGAACCTAATAGAAGAGATTGCGAAATATTTGTAAGTCATCCTCAAAATCTTTTATTCTTGCGCTTTATAAACTTTAATATTTAGTTAAGAAAAAAATGAATGGGTTCGTAAATTTTCTAAAATTATGAAGTATATTTTATTTATAATATGGCTTTTATTCGCTGTCAATAATTATGCTCAAAAAATTGAGATAATTACCCCAAATGGAAATGAAGTTTTCACATTTTCGACCAACCAATATTTATACATTAATAAAATCTCTTTTAGATCCTTTAATGAATGACGGAAACCGTTATAGTGTAATTGATAGGTATGATAGTACATACCAATTTATGACATTCGATGAAGAATGGACTTCATATATGGATGGAATCGGGTTCTATGAATTATATATTCTCCATTGGCATGATTACCAAAGGGGTAGCAGGGTATTAGTTGGTAGTATTTTAAATGGGAAAAACTATGGTAATACAATTACAGATATCAAGAGTTATGTAAATGCCAGCGAATATGAGGTTGAGTTCAATGCAAATAATTTAGCAAGCGGTGTTTATTTCTATACACTCAGTTCCGGCAATTATAAGCAAACAAAAAAAATATTACTGTTGAAATAATTATTGCAAACAGACTGTTTTTCTATATTTACATACAAAAAGTAATACTTTAATTGTTTTTATAAATTAGTCTTTAGTTTCTTCTACGTATTCAAGAATGTCAGCTGGCTGGCAATCAAGTGCCTTACAAATCGCCTCCAATGTGCTAAAGCGAATCGCTTTAGCTTTTCCCGTCTTTAATATAGAAAGGTTAGAAAGTGTTAGCTCAACTTTTTCTGACAGTTCATTAAGCGACATTTTTCTCTTTGCCATCATTACATCTAAGTTTACAATTATTGGCATGGCTTACACCGTCAGTTCGTTTTCATTTTGTAATTCTATTCCCTTTTTGAAAATAGTTGCAATAACATAGACTATCGCAGCCATCAAAACAAAAGCTTGGCTATCAACCCAGAACTGATTAAGTTGACCGATTTCATAACCTCGATTTTGCAAGTAATTAGCAGTCTCTCTAGCTATATAACTTAATAGCCCAATCGATAGCGTAAAATAACTAATTTGCATAATCTGCTTTGATACATAATTATTGAATGGTTTCTCCAAATCGAGATTGCTTATAAGATTGATGACTATATAAAATAAATATGCTTTGGAAATGGAGATGACTAATATAAAAGAGTACATTATATAAAATGCCCATTTGCTAAGACTATACATCTCACTTAAGTCCAATTTTTGATATAGGTTTTTGACGAATACCGGTTCATATAAACTGAAAATAAAATTGACTACTAATCCTCCGGCTTCAATACATAAGCCGACGAAAATGACCCAAGCCACTATGCTTAGGACTGTGAATACGAAATTACTATTTTTTGTTTTCATTGTTCCTCGCTAAATTGATGTCGTAAATATAATAAATATTTATTGATAAACAATAAAAAAATATCAAGCAACGACAAATATTTTATGTTTTTCATTCTTGAGATATAATTAATCATTAGGAGAATTTTGTTGGATTTGTTTTGTAATTGAAAATGGAATAATTTTTTATTAAAATGTTAGTCAGGTTTTCATTAAACTAACTGAATGTTGTATATAAAAATTGGATTGAAAAGATAAATAAATCTTTTGACAGGAATATATTACATTCAATAGATTTTGAAAAAGTAGATTCTCTTCTTGAAGGATTTAATAAGACAACAGGTTTTGTAACTGCTATACTTGATCTTGAAGGTAGAGTCTTATCCAAATCGGGTTGGCGGCCTATATGCACGGATTTTCATCGTATAAATCCTCAAACATCAAAAAACTGCACAATTAGTGATACAATTCTTGCAAATAAACTGAGAGAAGGTGAGAAATATCATTTCTACAAATGCCTCAACGGATTGATTGATGTAGCAGTGCCTCTTCTCATAAGAGGGGAGCATGTAGCGAATTTGTTTTCGGGACAATTCTTTTTTGAGGAACCGGATATTGATTTCTTCAGAGAGCGCGCCAGAATGCATGGTTTTAATGAAGAAGAATATATAAAAGCACTTGATAAAGTACCAATTGTGTCAGAAGAAAAAGTAAGGATAGCAATGGATTTCCTTCTTAGTATGACACAGCTTATAAGCGACCTTGCAGTTCAGAAAGTAGAGCAAACAGAGCTAATAGAGAAGATGGGGGAAAGCGAAAAGAATTATAAAATGCTTTTTGAGAGTAATCCTCATCCAATGTGGGTATATGATTTGGAAACATTGAAATTCTTGGAAGTAAATAAAGCTGCGATAAAGAAATATGGCTATAGCAGAGAAGAATTTTTGCAGCTTACTCTGAAAGATATTAGACCGGAAGAAGATTTACAAAAACTAATTGAAAATGTACAGCAGGAATCTAAGAGTTACTCTTTTTCAGGCGAATGGAGACATAAGAATAAAGCCGGTGATATATTTTTTGTTGAAATCATTTCCCACGAAATTAAATATAAAAATAGAAACGCAAGACTCGTAGTTGCAAATGATATTACCTTTCGCAGACTGGCAGAAGTAAAATTGATGGAAAGCGAAGAACGATACCGCAATATTATTGAAGCCTCGCCGGTTGGTATTTTAATTATTCAGAATGAGGAAGTCGTTTTTGTTAATCCCGGAGGGATAAAGATTCTCGATGCACAAACCTCAGGACAACTTATCGGCAAAAAGTTCAGAAATATTATGCATCCCGAAAATGTCGAAAAATCAGAAATTCGGATTCAACGGTTGCTAAATGGTGAAAAAGGGCTGTACCCGGTCGAAAACAGATACATCAAGGTAGATGGAGAAATAATCGAGGTAGAAGTGATGGCTACTTTACTCAGTTATAAACATGAACCGGCGATACAGGTTATCTTTAATGATATTACGGAAAGAAAAAGGCTCCGCGAAGAATTGGAACAACTAAACGATGAACTTGAACTAAAGGTGGAGCAGAGAACGGCTCATCTCGAAGAAGCCAACAGAGAGCTAGAGGCATTTAGTTATTCAGTATCGCATGATTTGAGAGCTCCTCTGCGGCACATTAATGGATATGTAGATTTGCTTAACGCACGATACAAAGAGAAGTTAGATGAAAAAGCACACCATTATCTGAGGACAATTTCAGGAGCTTCTAAGCAAATGGGTATATTAATTGATGATTTGCTTCAGTATTCAAGAACAGGCAGAGCAGAATTTACAATTTCAGAGGTGGACTTAAATTTGCTTTTAAATGAGGTAATAAGAGAGATAGAACCAATTTTGAAAGGAAGAAACATTAACTGGGAAATTCAGAAACTGCCAATGGTTTTTGGAGACTATTCATTGATTAAATTAGTTTGGGTCAACCTGCTTGATAATGCGGTTAAATACACTCGCAATCAACAATTAGCAAAAATATCTGTAGGGTATAAAATTAATGAAAAAAAATATGTATTTTGTGTAAGCGATAATGGAGTCGGCTTCGATATGAAATATGCGCAGAAATTGTTTGGTGTTTTCCAAAGGCTTCATTCTCAAGCAGAATTTGAAGGGACTGGAATTGGGTTAGCTAATGTACAGAGAATTATTCATAAACACTTCGGCAAGGTTTGGGCTGAAGCTAAACCAGGGATAGGAGCATCTTTTTATTTTAGTTTACCAATAATGAGGAAGGAAATAAAATGATAGAGTTAAAAACAATTTTATTGGTTGAGGATAATCCTCAGGATGTAGAGCTCACTCTTGAAGCTCTGGCAGAATATAATCTAGCAAATAATGTTGTATCTGTTAGTGATGGTGTGAAGGCGATGGAGTATCTGCGTTGTGAAGGAGAATTTAAAGGAAGAACCACAGGAAATTCGGCTGTTATACTATTAGATATAAAAATGCCTCGAATGGATGGAATCGAAGTATTAGAACAAATACGAAAGGATGAAAAATTAAAACATATTCCGGTAGTTATGTTAACTTCATCTAGAGAAGACCCCGATTTAATAAAATGCTATTCTTTAGGCGCAAATGCTTATGTAGTAAAACCGGTTGATTTTGGAGAATTCATGGAAGCTGTAAAGCATATAGGTATTTTTTGGGCAGTACTAAATGAACAACCGCCAAAGCAATAATTATGGAAAAAAATAATAGTTCTTTGAATACAGATCTTAGATTACTAATCCTTGAAGATTCTTTACATGATAAAGAGCTAATGATTGAGCAATTGGTAGAAGCAAGATTTAGGTTAGATGTAACTCATGTTGATAAAGAGAAAACATTTAAGGAAGCCTTAAGAAATTATAAATACGATTTAATCATATCGGATTTCAAACTTCCCGGATTTACTGCATTTGGAGCATTAGCTATATGTAAAATAATTTGCCCTGAAGTTCCTTTTATATGTTTTTCAGGATCCATAGGAGAAGAAACGGCGATAGAATTATTAAAAGAAGGTGCATTTGATTACATATTGAAAGATAGGCCCGAAAGGCTTCCGCATGCAATAAAACGTGCGTTAAATGAAGTAAAAGAAAATGAAGCACTTCAAAAGACGGAAAGAGAACTTTTAGAAAGTGAGATAAGATTTAGACAGGTAGCAGAAACTTCTCAAGAATGGATTTGGGAAGTCAATATAGAAGGTGTGTACACTTATTCAAGTCCAGTAATAGAAATATTGCTAGGATACAAGCCTGAAGAAGTAGTAGGTAACATGCATTATTATGATTTTTTCGCTCCTGATGTAAAAGAAAGCCTTAGAAAAATGGCATTTGAAGCTTTTAATGAAAGAAAACTTTTCAGGAATTTTGAAAACAAGAATATACATAAAAATGGTAAATCAGTAATTTTATCCACAAGCGGAAGCCCTATATTTGACGATCATGGTAATTTAAAAGGGTACCGCGGGGTTGATGCAGACATAACTGAGAGAAAAAAATCAGAAGATGCTCTAAGGCAGAGTGAAGAAAAATTTCGTAATCTATTTTACAATCATGCTGCGGTAAAACTGATAATTGATCCTCATACAGGGAAAATTCTAGAAGCCAATAAAGCTGCTGCTTCTTTCTATGGCTGGGAAATTGGAATTCTGCAAAATATGAATGTTAGTCAATTAAATGATTTAACAGCTGAAGAAGTAAGAATCGAAATGGATAAAGCTAGAACTCTGAAAAAAAATCACTTTGAGTTCAAGCATCGTAAGGCAGATAATAGTTTTGTTGATGTTGAGGTTTTCAGCAGTATAATTAAAATTGGTAATAAGGAATACCTTCATTCCATTGTTCATGATATTTCAGAGAAGAAAAAAGTAGAAGAAAGACTTAAGCTATTAAATCGTGCGGTTGAATCAAGCAGTTTAGCAATTCAAATTACTGATGCTGATGGAAATGTTATTTATACTAATCCATTTTTTACTACAATATCAGGCTATTCATTTGAAGAAATTTTTGGTAAAAATCTCCGCTTATTAAAATCAGGGAATCAGTCAAATTCGTTCTATAAAGAACTTTGGGATACTATTTTATCAGGAAAAGATTGGAATGGAGAAATTCAAAACAAGAGAAAAAATGGGGAACTCTACTGGGTACGTTCATCTATCTCTCCTATTATAAATAAGGATGGCAAGATTACAAATTTTGTTGCTATTAATGAAGATATAACTGAAAAGAAAAAGATGATAGAAGATTTAATGGTGGCAAAAGATAGAGCCGAAGAAATGAATAGAGTTAAGAGTTTCTTTTTTGCTAATATGAGTCACGAACTTCGTACCCCATTTGTCGGTATTATGGGATATACAGAATTTTTGCATAGTGAAATTGATAATTTAGAGCATAAAGAAATGCTGAATGGTATAATGGCTGCTTCGAAAAGGATGCTTGGAACATTAGAGAATATTTTAAATTTGACAAAGATTGAATTTGGCGGACTAGAACTAAATCTTGAACCGACTATATTGAAAGATATTTTAGATAGATTAGTAACCGAATACCAAATTCAAATTTCAATTAAAGCATTGCATTTAATTATAAATAATCATGATGAAGAATTAGTTTTCTATGCTGATAAAAGTATACTTACCGAAATTTTATCAAATCTTTTAAGTAATGCTATTAAATATACAGAAAAAGGTACGATTGAAATTTGTTCTGAACTTGAAGTTGGTGATAATGATAGAGTTTTAGTTATAAAAGTAATTGATACAGGTATTGGTATTCCTACTAATAAACTAAGCATTATTTTTAATGAATTTAGACAGGTAAGTGAAGGGACTGCAAGAAACTTCCAAGGTACAGGATTGGGCCTTTCAATTGTAAAAAGAGAGCTTAATCAATTAGGTGGAACTATTTTAGTAGATAGTGAAGAAGGTAAGGGTAGTACATTTACAATAAGACTGCCAATAGAGATATGCTAAGAGTAAAGTTTTATGATGTAAAAATCTATTATTCCAATTGAATCTGTAGAGGACAATTTATCTTGAACTAGCTATCTTTATATTTTATTTTGAAAATTAAATAATCAGTGGTTTCATATGGTGCACTTTCTAGTACAATTCGCATTCCAAAATGAATTCAGATTTGGTTCGCATTATATTATGGTTTTTGAAAAATTAAGAAAGTTCAACAGAATTAATCAATCAATAGGAGTTGTTATTTAACATAACACGCTGTTAGCAACTAAATATGATATCAATAAAAATGAAATTTAATTCTTCATTATTAAGATGGAAAGATATTTTTAAAAGGATAGCTGGTAAAGGAATATATCCACATGAATTGTCTTTTCTTCTTGATAGTCCGATTCGAAAACTAATTCTGTCTCCGAAAAAGCTTGTTGATCGTCTTCATGTATCTAACAACTCAAAGGTTCTTGAGATTGGTTCTGGACCTGGATATTTCAGTATTGAAGTTGCTAAAAGAATACCAGATGGATTTCTCGTTTTGTTTGATATACAGTATGAAATGCTAAAAAAAGTTAGTATGAAATTAGAACGAGAAAGAATCAAAAACGCAATAGCTGTTCAAGGAAATGCGATTATTCTTCCGTTTAATATTGGTGTTTTTGATATGGTATTTTTAGTAACTGTTCTTGGTGAAGTTGAAGATCCAAATATATGTCTTCATTCTATTAACAAAGTGTTGCGAGTCGGAGGAATTCTTTCAATAACCGAGATGGAGGGTGATCCAGATGCTCTATCACAAGATGAAATTAATCAATTAGTTGTTAATAATGGTTTTGTTTTTTTAGAAAAATATCCTTCATTCAAAGGGTTTACTGTTAATTATAAAAAGATATCACAATGTAGTGGCTAACCAATATCTCAAAGCGCCTGCTTTAAACATAACTGCATTAGTGAAATTATAAAATTGAGTTGTAAAAGTTAATGACTCATAGGATGGGATGAGGATAATTTACGATTGAAACAAGTAATATTAGGGTAATTCTTTCGGTTCAGCTTTATCGACTATTCCCGTTTGAGAACCCTCATTTTTTTCTTGCAAATCATTTGCATTAAACTTACTTTTTATCAAATCAGAATTTAGTATGAAAAAGGAAAAATAATATCACAAAATTTGGGAGTAGCAAAATGATTATTCTTTTAATATTACTTGCACTTAGTTCTTATAATCTACACGCCCAAGAGATTTTACGGATTCCGAGTTTTGATAATGAAATTATTGAAGGGAGACTTAATGTCCCATCAAATGGTTTTAAGGAAACCATAGTCATAGATGTTCCAAGTTCTGGTCCTCATACTTATGAGAATATGCGCAAGATTGGTAGAAGTCTGGTCTTCAAATATCACGACTATTTTCAAAACGAATTTGCCAAACGAGGAATAGCATACTTCAG
This sequence comes from bacterium BRH_c32, assembly GCA_001516025.1. Taxonomy (GTDB): domain Bacteria; phylum Bacteroidota; class Ignavibacteria; order Ignavibacteriales; family Melioribacteraceae; genus BRH-c32. The sequence continues at coordinate 138,865 of LOEU01000026.1, forward strand.
TTATAGCACTAGATACACTATGCCTGATTCCACAAATCCACCTAATTATGACACGGTAGATAAAGAAAAATTTTTCTCATACACTCCAAATGTAAAAGTGAAAGATCTTGAACAAATAATAAAGTTCTTAAAAAAAGATCATCGATTAGCTTCGAGTAAGTTTCTAATTCTTGGTTTCAGTGAAGGGGCTCTATTAGCAACTTTGGTTGCAGAAAGAAAAGTAGTTTCTGTGGATGCTCTTTTTCTTGCCGGAACACCAACAGATGATGTTTATACAACTATGCTTTGGCAGCTCAGCGGAGAATCCTCAATGATTAACTATCGAAAATTTTTCGATACAAATAAAGATAGTATAATCCAGAAGAATGAATATGTAAATGCTGATCCGAGGGCAATAGCTCGCGTAGGCGGAAAGAAATTTGAAGAACTGGATTTGAATGGAGACTCTGTTTTAACGGCAAAAGATTTTGGAATACTCCTTGAGCCATATTTACAACAGATTATAAATGCAATTGAAAAAGATGATAATGAATGGATATGGAATAATTTTTTTAGAGTTGGAACAAAATGGATAAAAGAGCACAGAACACTTGAGTCAACTAGTACAAGGATTTTAAAACTTGATTTGCCTATATATATCTTTCATGGATCAGATGATGCAAACTGTCCAGTGGAAGGGATTATTCGATTGGAAAAAAAGGCACAAGAAATTAATAAAAAGAATATACATGTATTTACATTTCCCGATCACGATCATTCTCTTGAATTTCTCGGTTGGGTTGTAAAAAAATCCTTGCCAGAAGGATTGAAAGCATTGTTTGAGGAAATTGAAAAATTTAACTAATTGTTTAGTGCTTTTTGTAATTGCGGAGAGAGCGAGATTCGAACTCGCGGTAGAGTATAACCCCTACGACGGTTTAGCAAACCGTTGGTTTCAGCCACTCACCCA
>LOEU01000027.1 GCA_001516025.1 bacterium BRH_c32
CAGCCGTGATTCTTTGCTTACTTTCTCATCTAGGAGAAAGTAAGAGAACTCCCTCCGAAGCCCTCGGAGAAAGAAAGAGAACTTTTACTTTTCTACCGTCCTCTTAAAAATCGCATCCACACTCTTTACTAATTTCCCACCGTCAAAAAGCGCCTCAATCTCCGATGCCGATAGATACCGACCCGCAGATGCAGACGAAAGCAGCTCATCACGCAGATTCTTTCCCTTATCCGCCCATACCTTCATAGCCGATTCCTGCACAATAGAATATGCCTCTTCACGAGTCGCACCCTTCTCGACAAGCGCAAGTAAAAGCGTCTGTGAAAAAATGAGTCCACGAGTGATATTCAAATTCTCCTTCATCTTCTCGGGATAAATTAGCAAATTATCGATCAGTTTTATCGCTAACCCAAGCGCATAATCCAGCACAATACAGCTATCGGGAATTATCACACGCTCCACCGATGAATGTGAAATATCTCGCTCATGCCAAAGTGCCACATTCTCAAGCGCCGCCATGGCATTGCCGCGCAGCAGACGAGCAATTCCGGCGATTCGCTCACTCACAATCGGATTTCTCTTATGCGGCATTGCCGATGAACCTTTTTGACCTTTAGAAAAAAATTCCTCCGCTTCCAATACTTCCGTACGCTGTAAATGCCGAATCTCAATAGCAATTTTTTCCAACGAGGCACCAATCACCGCAAGCACACTCATAAATTCCGCATGCCGATCGCGCTGAACCACCTGTGTGGAAACGGGCGCCGCACCTAATCCCAATTTCCCGCATACGTATTCCTCAATAGTAGGAGGGAGATGCTCGAAAGTGCCCACCGCACCCGAAATTTTCCCGACCGCCACCGATTCAATCGCTCTCTCTAATCGCACGATATTTCTTTTGCACTCCTCGAACCAAAGAGCGAACTTCAATCCCATCGTAGTTGCCTCGGCATGAATGCCATGAGTGCGCCCGACACATAAAGAATATTTATGCTCAACTGCACGCCGCTTCAAAGCATCCCTAAGCTCCAATAAATCCTTCATCAAAATCTCACCCGCAGATTTTATCTGATAGGCGAGTGCGGTATCCAAAACATCACTGCTCGTCATACCATAATGAATATGCCTCGATGCCGGTCCCACATATTCCGCCACATTCGTAAGGAATGCAATCACGTCATGCTTTGTAGTCTCTTCGATCTCCAAAACTCGCTCGACATCAAAATTTGATTTCTCTTTTATCACCGCCAAATCTTCCGCGGGTACTTCACCCATCTCGGCACGCGCTTCGCACGCCAAAATCTCAATTTTTAACCATGTTTCGTATTTGAATTGATCCTCCCAAATCCGCCCCATCTCCTTACGTGTATATCTCGCTATCATTTTTAATCCTTTTTAATCAAAATTAATTTTGTCGTAATCGGTAATTGTTATCGAGGTTTAACCAATATTGAGGCGACTGTCCGAATGCACTTCCCAAATAACATGCTGTATCTAAAGTGATTCTCTGTTTATTGTTCAATAGCTCGCTGATAGTTTTTTGACTCAAACCGATCACCTGCGCTAAATCTTTATTAGTCCATTGTCTGATTTCCATCTCTTCTTTAATAAATTCACCCGGACCAATGTTCATATATGGTTTATGTGTATTCATTTTAATCTCCTACCTCTTTTCTAATTATTATGTTAATTTTAATATTCTATTAATACTGCAACCCTACCGGAGATTTCATCCAATAAATCCGCAGATATCACCCCAATTTTTGGTGCAATAAACCTTTGTATATCAACACTCCTGATTTGAAGCGTATCTATTGAAGAAGTTCTTGTTAAATTATTTTTTCTGTCAGGTTCAATTTTGATATGCCAAGATGAATCTTCATATTTCGAGTCCCAAGAAGTAAGTGGAACTATTATTTTAATCGGTAGCTTTCCAATTAAATTCGAACTGATGACTATTACCGGTCTCGATTTCTTAATTTCTGAACCAATTGTCGGGTCAAGGTTTACCCTCCAAATCTCTCCTCGTTTTACATCCCCAACTTTAGTAATCAACGAAATCTCCTCCGAAGTCCCTCCATTCATCACTATTTTCGTAGAACTCAACAAACTTTTCTGCTTGCTCTTCTAGTAATTTATCACGGACTTCTTTAGGTAACTTTAAAAACTCTCTCTTTTTTCCCAACGAAGGTTTTGGAGAAATAAAATCTTCACCTAATAAATTTTTAGTCTCAGCGGAACTTATCATTCCTTCAGAATAAGCATGTAAAACACTCTTCTCAAACCATTGCGATTTTTCCTCTTTCATTGGCATTGGCTCACTCTTTTTCCAATTATTCTTATTTATAAGCTTGTACCAGCCGGCAAATAAATTTTGCGTAATTATATTTAAATCCAATAATCGATATAATAACGCCTGTAAACTGATCCCAAAAGTTTTCTTCAGTATCAATAATTCCCTTAGTTGAAAATTCGCTCTTTTACTGCCGGCTAATTTAAATAAAGTTTCAGAAGGGGAAAGTAACGCTCCGCCAAATCTAAATGCCGCTTTTTCCTCATCTAAATCAGATGATAAATTTAAAACTAAATGGCCCAATTCATGCGCGAGATTTAATCTCTGCCTTTCACCCGGAATATTATTCTTCGATACCACCGCCGCCGATTTTATGCGCGAATCATTTGAATAAGCATAAGCCGAAATTCCATCAAACGAGTTTTCATTATCTATAAAAATAACATTAATAAAATTATTTTCTAATAACTCTGTAATGTTGCTAATCGGGTCTAAACCTAATTTCCACTTCATCCGCAAATCCAATGCAGCCTGTTCCACTTCTTCAATTCTATTAATATTGTAATACTTAATAGGCAAATTCGGTTTTGAAGAATGATAAAGCATATCCTGAATCTTTATTCTTTTTTCAAACTCGGTCTTAACGATATTTTCGACAAACACTTGACTCTTTTTCGGTAGCCTCGAACTTTTTCTGTATGCAATAAATTCAATTTTCGTTTCAGGAACTGTTAGAATCTCAATCGTTTTAACGTCTAATGCCTTGGCAATAGCAGTCAATACCTTTATCGATGGTTTAATTAAATCTCTTTCATATTTGGAAAGAGCAGTCTTAGTAACAATACTATTTATAGCTAAAGCTAATTCGTCTAAAGAATATCCCTTAGCTAATCTAAATTGTTTTAATCGTTCGCCATACATAATCTCAATTCCTATTGTGGTTTACAAAAATACGAATATTCTAAGATATTGTAAACCACTTTCTAACCTCCAAAATTCTTCACAGTTTTTACCGCTTCTCGAGCTTCATCATTTTTACTATGTTCTTCTTATCCCTTACAATATGCACTTCAATTACATCATCGGTGCGGAACTCCTGCAATACACCAATTAGTGTATTCTCGTCATTGATCTTATATCCATTAATTCCGGTGATTATATCATAAACTTCAATTCCCGATTTAGCAGCAGGGGAACCCTTCTGCACTAATGTTACTATCGCACCTCTCTGACTCGTCAATCCATAATATTTCGCAATTCCTTCATCCACCGATTGAATGCTTAATCCCGTCCAAAATTCTCTATCGACTTTCCCGTCATTCTTAATTTCATCGATCACTCTTTTGACCTTATTTACCGGTATCGCAAAGCCCACTCCCACACTTCCGGTCGATCCCTGCGCAGTATAAATAAGCGTATTCAATCCGATCAATTCACCCACCGCATTCACGAGCGGTCCGCCGCTATTCCCGCTATTGATCGCCGCATCAGTCTGAATCATATTCACATAATATCGATTTTGCGATGCACCTAAATTCATTCCCGTTGCACTCACAACCCCCACCGTTACAGTCGGTTTTTCATTTATATCAAATAGTCCGAATGGATTTCCGAAAGCAATCGCCCATTCACCAATTAGTATATCGTCCGAGTCTCCGAACCTCACATAAGGTAAATTCTCTTCATCAATTTTTAATAGACAAATATCCGATGCCTGATCCGACCCGATCACTTCGGCTTTGTATTGCTTGCCGTTCGTCATTGTTACCAGTACCTCCGAAGCATTTCCCGCAACGTGATCATTCGTTAAAATATATCCATCGGGCGAAATTATCGCTCCCGATCCCAATCCCTTTACCTGCTGTTTGTGCGTCCTGTCCCCAAACCAGTAGCGCCAAAATGGGTCTTGACTCCATGCATCGCGATATTCTCTAATCTCGATTACGTTAATTCCCACCACCGCCGGACTCGTTGAAGCTACCGTCTTCGTAATCACATTGTGCCTCTCTTCATAAAGCCGCTGATTGGCATCGGCTTTGGAAATCGTATCCGTAACGAATGAAGCATTATTGATGCCGAACGCTCCCGCACTCGCCGCACCCCGACCCAATTGATTCGATTGCGAAAATACCGTCAACATTAATCCCGAAATCCCGAGAGCCACAATGGCAGAAATGAAAATGGTTTTTAAATTCCCGCTCATAAATTTTCTCCTAATAATAAATTTATTGTAATATCATTTCGACAAACTCACCATTCAGATGTTCCCACACACCAAGCAGACCCTCAGCCACCAGAGCACCTAATCTCTCTTCTCTCAATAAACTACAAAACCCTCGCGCCGACTCTCACTCTTGCACCACCTTTTATAACCCTCCCACTTCAACACAAAAAATCCCGCCCCTGAATACTTTTAATTATTTATCTCTAATAGTATTCCTCTTATCTGCAAAATATTCCTTCACCGGTCCGATCAATCGCAACATGATTATAAGCAGCATCACCGCCGCCATCACCGAAAATACTACCGGATTCTCAGCCGGTGGATTGTTCCAACTATTTAATGATTCAGCAGATGAAAACGATAATAATATAGCTACTAATGTAGCACCGAAATTAGCAAATGCTACATTCCTCCTAAATGCCATCGCAATGAGCCATATCACTACCCATACTGCAAATAGAGAAATCGAAACCACCACCGCACCGCCTGCAGCAGTCGCCAATCCACGCCCGCCTTTGAACCCGATCCACGGCGAATAATTATGTCCGATCACCGCAGCGATTAATGCGAGCATCTTTAATTCAAACGATGCTCCATATAACACTCCCACGATCAATACCGGCACCGCACCCTTTAACGCATCTATTATTAATACAGCTAAGCCTGTCAATTTTGAACCCGATACTTGCATCGAATTGAGCGCACCTACATTTCCGCTCCCTTCCGAAGTAATATCTTTGCCATGAAACTTTTGCAATAAAATATATGCCGTGGGAATCGATCCCAAACCAAATCCCAATAAAATTACAATTACGTATTCCATATCACTCCAATAAATATTAATCAATAAAAATAACGAAAATATCTTAATAAAAATATCCATTGAGCAAATGAATAAATTGGTACTATATTAAGCTCCTGTTTTTAATTTAGCTTTGATGTTTTTGACTTTGCTTCCCGGCATTAAATAAATTCAGCAAAATAATCTTATGAATTTCAGTTATTGTTTTTAAGTTTTTGATTTAGATTTTGCTTTTCAGGGCATACAATGAAATCCGTAAAAAAAATCGTAGTGAAATGAGCGTTAAAAGCGGCATACTGTTTGAGGAACGAAGTTCCGAGTTTATGCCGCTTAGCGAATGAACAAGATTTTTAGGATTTCATTGTCAGCCTTGATTCTTTGCTTACTTTCTCATCAAGGAGAAAGTAAGAGAACCCCTCCTGCCTCAAGGAGAAAGTAAGGGAACCCCTCCTTGCTTCAAGGAGCTGTCCCTCCGAGGCACTCGGAGTAAGTGAGCGACCTCCGCTCCCTTTTTTTTACTTGCATCTTTCTCAATAATATCCTAAATATTTGTCTTAATTATTTTTATTGTTTCACAAAAGAGGACTTAATGGTTAATTATATAGGGAATTTTAACGTAGTACCCGCACTGCCCCAAAATTTAGAAATGCTTCGCGAAGTTGTTTATAATCTGTATTGGGCATGGAATCACGATGCAATCGATCTTTTTAGACGTCTCGACCGTAAACTATGGGATGACTGCCAACATAATCCCGTAGCAATGCTCGGAAAAATTTCCCAAAAACGCCTCGAGGCACTATCCGCGGATGATAGCTTCATCTCCCACCTCAACCGCGTTTACGTTGCCCTTAATGTCTATATGGAAGAAAAAACATGGTTTAATAAAACATATACCGGACCGAAAGATAAATGCATCGTCTATTTCTCGGCTGAGTTCGGTCTCACCGAATGCCTCCAAATCTATTCGGGCGGACTAGGAATCCTCTCGGGCGACCACATGAAATCCGCCTCCGATCTCGGTCTCCCGCTCGTAGGCGTGGGTCTCTGCTATAAAGAAGGCTATTTCCAACAGTACCTTAATGCCGATGGCTGGCAACAGGAACGTTACGAAATAAACGATTTCTATAATCAACCGATGACACCCGTACTCGATGGCAAAAAAAATCAACTCAAAATTGAATTCGATTTCCCGGGCAGGAAAGTGGTAGTAGCCGTTTGGAAAATCCAAGTCGGCAGAGTACCCCTTTACCTACTCGATACTAACGTACCAGAAAATACCGAAGAAGACCGCCGTATCACTCGTACACTCTATGGCGGTAATAACGAGACTCGAATTCAGCAGGAGATCGTTCTCGGTATCGGCGGTATCCGTGCCCTTCACGCACTCGGTATCATACCCACCGTATGCCACATGAACGA
>LOEU01000028.1 GCA_001516025.1 bacterium BRH_c32
TTGTATATACATAAGTTTTTCCGGTTCCGGTCTCCATCTCGATAGTATAATTCAATCCTTCGAGCGTTTTATTAACCTTTAATCCCTGGTCTCTCTGAACTTCTTGAAGATTTTTTAGTAACTCATCTTGAGTAAGGTCTAGCTTGCGATTTGAAAATATTTCTTCCGGCAAAAAACCAGTTCGGGCAACAAGCTCTTTTCTTTCACCCTTGCTCAGTCCCGAAAAGCAATTAACAACCGCCATCGTTGCATCATACTGATATTGTTGTTGCTTAAACTTTAGTTTCATTGTTTATCGTTCTTTTATCAATAAGAAATATTCTTGTGTGGTGTGTCGGTATTTCCGATTTACCACTTTTATTCATATCTGAATTAAATAACTGAGATAATTGTTTCCGGTGATAATCTTTTGAACCTCTCTTCAACATTAACCCTATCCTTATCATCTTTAAAACTTGCATCCTTGAACACAACTTTAAGCGGTTTTAAATCCGCAATCTTATCAACTATTCCAAAATCAATACTATCATCAAAACAGGCAACTAAAGCATTCTCTTGAACAATGAAAACATTGTTTCCAAGAATTTCTTTTTTCTCAATTGGAAGAGATAACTCAAGACCAAGATCAAGTATAACTTGAGTTAACAGGTCTTCCGGAGTTCTATCTTCTTTTATATTGCTTTCAAAAGCGGATAGTTGTAGTTGGGTTAAACTAGTTGGATGATAGAAAATATCTTTCATGTTACTGGAGTCTGTTCTATATACTCTAAAACCAATATCTAGATTATTTATATGCTCAATCTTTGCTTCTAGTTCTGCTTTTTTTTCTTTAAGCTCTTCACTACCATCTAAAGTTTCTTGTTCAAGTTGCTTGTTAATATCTTCCAGTTCTTTGTTGTATTGAGCCAAGAACTCTTCTTTTATCTTTTTCCCGGCTCTTCGAATTCTTTCCTTACCTATATCAGAAATCGTTTTATATCCGACTTTATTTGCTTCTGATTTTTCATCAGTCTGCTCCTGAATTTGAACCATCACATATTTTCTATTTCCCCCTTCTACTGCATTTAATTGGATAACAGCGTGAGCAGTTGTCGCAGAACCCGAAAAAAAGTCGAGAATTAATCCATCTTTTTTTAGCATCAGCTTAAGAATGTCTTCCATGAGATAAAGAGATTTAGGAAAATCAAATGTTTTATCACCAAGCAAAGAATCAATTACTTTTGTGCCAAAATGATAACCATGATATTTCTTGTCTACCCAATGAGTCTTGATTACTTGTTTTTCTCTGAGTTTTTCATATAATTCAAGATGTCCGTCCTCATTCTGAATAACAACTAAGTCGCCGTTGTTAAATCTTTCAACCAATGTTGTAGGTGTTGTTTTCCATGTTCGTTCTTGACCAGCTTCTGTTATAGGAAGTAATTCCAAATATCCGTCCACTTTATCTAAAGATATTTTTGTATAATCCTCACTAACATAAATTGGATAATAAAAATGAGGCTTATTTACTCTCAAGCTATATTTACCATCAGATAGTCGAATAAAATTTTTTAGTTTATATTTTCCATTTTCATCAGATGATTCGAATTTTGCCGCTAAATTATCATCAATGACAATGTCATTAAAACTAGCCTCTTCCTTGTTTTTTGCATAGACAAGCATAAATTCATTACTTGTCCCGAAAAACTTTTCTTGATTTCGTCCTTCCGGTTTATGAACTACTGTTACCACACCTATTCTATTATCTTCTCCGAACACCTCATCGCAAATGCAAATCAAATTATGAATCTCGTTATGGTCTATGGCGATTGCTATAATACCTAAATCTTCTAACAAATCTCTTGCTACCATTATTCTTTCGTATATTAAACTCAACCAGTCAGAGTGAAATCTAGGATTCGATTTAGTATTTTCTTTAAATAATCTTTTACCTTCTTCATCAACAGCACCAATGAGTTCTTCATATTCCGTTTCGTTTATCTCAAAATCATTTCGATAAATCATTGCTGTCCCAGTATTATAAGGCGGGTCAAAATAAATCATATTAAACTTACCCAAATAAGATTCTTGGAGAATCTTTAACACTTCGAAGTTGTCTCCTTCGATGTATAGATTCTCCGTCTTTTCAAAATCAACACTTTCTTCAACTACTGGTCTAAGTGTTTTTGCAATCGGAGTGTTCGCTTTAAGTAAAGATGCTTTCTTTCCCGGCCAGTCCAAGCGGTATCTTTCGTTTTCATCCTCAACAAGAACATTCGACAGTTTTTGTTTCAGTAGATCGAAATCAATACCTTTAACAAGATTACCATCATCGTCTTTTTTCTCAGTTATAACCTCTGGAAATATCTTCCCAATTTGCTCAGCATTTTTATCAACTAGGTTTGGGGTCAGCATCTTTAGTTTTTCCATCATAGTAAGTTCCTTTTAAGCATCTTCATTTCTTTTTTCTTTTTCGTGAGCAATTTATTTGATTCTACTTTTCTATTAAACTGCTTCTCTTTACGAATCTTATTTTCTAATGAAGTAATTTCTTTTTCCAGTGTCTTTATTTGTGTATCAAGTGCAATTACTTCATTGAAATCATCTTTCTTCTGAAAACTTTCTTTCAAAAAAACTTTTATAAGCTTCTGATATACTTTTTCTAAGTCTATACCACTAAAATCAAATTCTATATTTTCATCCCACTCTGAAAAATAGTAATTCTGTGCATTAGTATTATCTTTTAAAGTGATTCCATAGGCAAAATTATCTTTGTATGTAAAAATGTAAAGAATTGGATAGGGAATTGATTTATCTATAATTTTTAGAACGTTCTTGGGGATTATTTGCTCTTTTAATTCTATTTCGAATATTTGTATCTCAGTTACCTTATCTGTCTTGGAAATACCAACTGTCTCTTCCGAGAGTTTATATTTCCAAGTAATTCTCTGAATTTTATTTACAAATTCATTTTGAAGTTTCGTCCCTAGATTTGCTCTTTCATAGAACTTACTCTTAGCAATAAATTTGTTTACATATGCGCTATTAGGAAGTTTTAGATCCATTTTATTTTATAACAATAAAGGTAATGAGTTCAAAATCCTCCAAACCTTTTATATTATTTAGAAGAGCTGTCGTTCCGCCCGGTGTAAAGAGACTTTCTACATCACTTTCTTCTTTAACATTTAATATCGATTCAATAGATTTATTTAATAGTCCGGAATATTTTGTCATATCTTTTCCATCATTCGTTTCGTTATTAAACTCTTCATACACGGCTTTTATCGGCTCTTTTTCCCCCTTTGAAATAAGGCGAAGAATATCTAATGTGTTCTTAACATCGAGATGATTCGATTTTACTTCTCCGGAATCATTTATATATACTAAATAAAACGGATGAAGTTGATTAGTATTATCAATATTAACATCTCTATTAATATTCTTTAACACAAAAATAACACCCTCCTCAATTTCTCTTTCTAAATCTTTTTTGCAAACTGTGTGAATACCATGTGCAACTGTATCTAAATTGCCATTTTCTTTTATATAATTCACTAAATCCATTCTAAAATCATTAAGTCCTAAGTCAGTAATAGAAACCCCTGAACCCATATCTTCAATATCTACAACCTCCTCTTGAAGTTTCTCTAATTGCTTTTTTCTGAATTGCAGTTCGGATGATTCATTAGTGAGAATATTATCATCGCCCGTGGCAGAGGCATCTACCATATACATTCTGCTTTCCACTCTGTTTTTCAAATTTATGTAATCATCTAAAGAGAGCTGTGGCCAGAAATTTATTAATTGGATATCTTTATTAGTAGAACCGATCCTATCAATGCGTCCAAACCTTTGAATAATGCGAACCGGGTTCCAATGAATATCATAATTAATTAATGTATCACAATCTTGAAGATTTTGACCTTCGGAGATACAGTCAGTGGCAATCAGAATATCTATCTCCGGTGCGGATTTATCCTTTCTTTGTTTAGATCGTGGGGAGAAATTTATTAAAATATTATTAAAACGGTTATCAATTTTTAAAGTGTTCTTATTTTGGTCAGAACCCGTTATTTTCGCGGTTTCTAAATTATGTACATTTTTATTATACTGATGAAGATTTTCATACAAGTAATTAACTGTATCAGCAAAAGCAGAGAAAATTAAGATTTTTCTATTTCCCGGATTAATTGGATTATCCTGTTTTCTTGAAATGGCATCTTTCAAATCTCGTAGCTTAGAATCGTGTTCCGGTTTAACTTTTTCCATCTCTTCGAAGATTTTTTTAGCAACTTCAAGATCGGAGAGCAAATCAGTTTTCCATCCAGAAGTATTTATATCTTCGAGATTTATCTTTATTTTATTACCAATACTAAACTCATCGTTAAGCCACTCTTCACTATCAGAATCGGTATTTAAATCGTCTATATTTTCCACTTCCGCATAATTTTCACTTCCATCTTTTTCAAATTTTTCAATTATTTTAATCGTATTTTCAACTTCGGAAATGAATTTTTTAAGAGTAATTCTAAATGAATCAACAGAACTTTCCAATCTCTTTAGAAGATTTACTCTCATAAGTGTTTGTAAGTTTTTTTCTCGGTGGGATTGTTTGAAGCTTACTCCCTCGCTGATATTTGTATCATATATTCCATCATAAAATTCTATTTTGGAATCAAGTATATAAATATATGGAGAATAGACAGACATATTTAGTTTAGAGAGTTCATTATAAAGTTGATCTATTTTCATGAAACCTTCTAAATCTGTTATATCGGCTCTATGTGTAATCGGTTTAAGCCTATTGGGAAATTTTCCTATTTCATTTATGTTATAATATTTTTCAATATGTTTTCTGCTTCTTGCAATTGTAACACTATCGAGCAACTTAAAGAAATCAAAATTGTTGTTTAATTTTTGTAATAATTGCTGACTCGTTCTCTCTTCAATTGGTTTTTTCATCCAATCATTAAAAATAGTCTGTGCGTTTTTTAGAATTAAATTAACTGATTTACCAATATCCATTTTTGCATTTACGGAGTTTGTATCACCTTCATAAGCTAATGCAATCTGATTCTTAAGGTCAGTAAAACGATTATTAACAGGTGTTGCTGAGAGCATTAATACTTTTGTTTTAACTCCTTTTTTCATTACATCATTTAAGAGTTTGTGATATCGAGTAACTCTTTCATTACTGGGATCGTTATTTCTAAAATTATGAGATTCATCAATAACGACTAGGTCATAATTACTCCAATTGATTCTTGATAGATCGATTCCATTAGAAAATCCCCTTTCTCTTAATAAATCGGTATGGTGCAGAACTGTATAATTAAGACGATCTTTTATTAATGGATTATCTTCATAATTATTTAAAAATGTCTGCCAGTTATCACCGAGTTTCTTCGGACAAAGAACAAGTATATTTCGATTTCTTTCCTGATAATATTTTATTACGGCTAAGGCAGAATAAGTTTTTCCCAAACCAACGCTATCGGCAAGAATACAGCCATTATGTCTTTCTAATTTATTTATAATTCCAAGAACAGCATCTCTCTGAAAATCATATAGTTTCTTCCATATTTCCGAATTTTTAAAACCTGTTTTTTCATTCGCAAGTTCATCTTCCGAGATATCTTCTAAAAATTCATCAAATATATTATAGAGAGTTAAATAATAGATATATTCAGGAGAATTTTCTTTATATAAATCAGCGATATATCCGACTACTTCTTCAGTAACATCTTTAAGAAGATTATTATCTTTCCAGATATCTTCAAAAGTTTCTAAAAATTGTTTTGTTGTCTCATAATTATCAGTTTTAATTATTTGATTAAGTATTGAATTATCTTTCTCATATCCGAAACCGGCACTACTGAATTCATTTATTCCTGTATAAACCAAGTGATCATTGTTATTTATAAGATTTATATGTGGTTGGATATATTTATGTTTGGTATTGGTTTTGAATTCAACCTTTTGCTCAATCCACTTTTTGCATTCTTTAGCAATTGATTTGCCTTTTAACTCATTTTTAAGATTTAATTCAAATTGAGTCCCACTGATCGATTTTTGTCTAATTATTGCATCTATTTTGAACTGTTTATTTTCTCTATTGTTTTTATCATTTTCGATAAAGGTAGGGTCGGTAAAAATAAACCGAAGTTTTTCTATTTTATTGAGTTCATTTTTTAAGCTCTCGTAACCATAAATGGAGAAAAGACCGGCAGCAACATTAATTTTACTCCCTTTTTCAATACTAATTTTAAGGTCATCACCTACTTTTTCGGTTTTGTTATTAAAACTTTCTATCATGTTTTTCATATTATTGGATTTAATTTAGCACTTAATACAAACTTATATATAAAAAATTAATTTGCCAAGTATTTAAGTAAAACGGTATAATTTACAAAATAATCATTAGTGAGAATGGTAATAGTGATTGACAATGTGGGATAAAATAAAGCACACTCACTTTAATGAGTGTGCTTTTTAAAAATTCTGAAAGACGTTCTCGGAGGAAAAATGTAATTCTAAAGTTAGAAGAATCGGCTTATTCATTAGCAATAACTCTGTGGGGTAGAATTCCTTTTTATTCCTCCGGTATGGTCATTCCGTCATCACCCTGTTCACGGTTTTTATAATTATTTATGTTAAATCTAAAATTCAACATTACCATCGGGGCTTCGCGCTCGGATGATCGGAAATTATAAAAATCAAATGACTCATTGGTCGATTCCCAATTAGAAGTGCCAAATAGGTCGCGGACGTTAAGACTAATTGTCAATAATTTCTCAAAAAGTGTCTGTTTTACTGCGATATTGGTCATAAAAAAGCCGTCACGTTTCCCCTGCGAGCTGGTAGAAGGGCTATTATACATTGCATTAAACTGCAAAACTGTCGAAGAAGTGAATTTAATCGTGTTATTAAATCTAAAATTCCAATTGAAACTGTTCCTGCTGAAATCTTTTCCTCTTATTGCACCTTCAATTTTATAATTATAAAGATTACCCATTAGATTAACGTTCCAATTTTCAATAGGATCGAAATTAAAAAAGAGTTCGGCTCCGATTGAGTAATCTTTACCAATATTTTCAGGTCTGGTAAGAGTAACGTTTTCGGAATAAAATGATTGAATTCTATCTGTTTTATTATGCGTCATTCTAAAATATGAATCAATAGATATTAAACTATTGCCAATTACTTTTTGAGCACCTAATTCATAAGAATCGATATATTCAGGTAAAATATCAGGATTACCGCTACGGACGTTATAAGCATCCTGCCATGTAATAAATGGCTCAAATTCCCAACCGCGTGGACGTCTGATGCGGCGTGTATAGCTTGTCATCAATTGATTGCCCGATCCGAGATCGTAAGAGAAATGCGCTGTCGGGAAATAATCCCAATCGCTAATGGAGAAATTCTGATTCTTAGCATCGATTTTCACTTCCCTGCCCGTATATTCGGCACGTGCACCTACCTTAAATCCAAAATCGCCGAGCTGATTCGAATAGATCGAATAAAGTGCGTGCTGATCGGTATAATATTTTACGTCATTCGAGAAAAGTGGATTGAAATCGTATTGACCCGTAACGAGATTATACGATTTGAAGTCATTTTTCTCGTTTGAATATTCAAGTTCGCCATTATAACCGGCTTCGAATTTCGATTTTTCGTCAATCGGATAGATGTAATCAATTTTGGTTTGGAATTGATTTCCGGGACCGGACTCGGTGGAGATTTTCCCCTCTTTTATTACCATACCTTGAACGAGATTCGTTTTGGAATAATCGTCTCCATTTTCAATTTCGTAATCCATATCGATCGAGAGCTCGTGTCCATTAGTATTAAAGGGGTGAACGTAAGATGAGGAAAGTTCGATATCATTTCCACTACGCTCGCCATCATCGAGACTGCGATAGAGATTTTTATCGGGTTGAGCGGTAGTCCATTGCTCATAATTTGAATTGGAATTATTACCCATTGTGCGATCGCTATATCTGCCGCCGATTGTAAAGATATTTTTATCGCCGAGATCCCAAGAAGCACCGCCACGAAGTCCAAAATATTCCATATTGCGGTATGAATCCCCTGTGGAATTATAGTATGAATAAAATCCGTTGTTATTTGTCCAGTTTCGGCTTACATCGGTCGAGGACATACTTCTTTTGTTGTAATTAATTCCGAAATTTAATTGAGTGCCGCCTGTTTTGTAATCGCCCATAAATTCCGCGCCATATTTATCTTTGAGTCCGGCGTTGATTCCGGCGATGCCGCTGATTCCCTGAAGTTTATTTTTCTTCATTACGAGATTGATGATACCGGCGGTGCCTTCGGGATTATATTTTGCCGAGGGATTTGTGATGATTTCGATATTTTCGATTGTAGAAGCGGGCATCTGTTGAAGTACGGTATTGCCATCGAGGAGAGTGGGACGCCCATCGATTAAAACTGTAAAATTGCTATTGCCGCGAAGACTCACGTTGCCATCTATATCTACCGTAACAGAGGGGACATTTTCGAGAATGTCAGTTGCGGTGCCGGTCAATGAAGTGATATTTTCGCCTACATTGATAACTTTTTTATCAATTTGGTAAGAGATTTGAGTTCGTTCGGCATTGACGACTACGTCATCCAGATTGATAATCTTTGCCGAGAGATAGATTTTGCCGAGATCGATCTTAGATGCGCCTTGAATGACGAAATCTTTAGTAAAAATTCTCTCGAAACCGATAAAACTTATACGTGCATAGAAAGTGCCGCTCGGGACGTTTTCGATTGAAAATTCACCTTTTGAATTGGTGGATCCGCCTGTAACGGCGCTGCTATCTTTGGAATTAAAGAGCATAATAGTGGCAACTTCAATCGGTTCGGAAGTTTTTTTATCGAATACCATACCAGAAACTATACCGCTGCCGACTCTGCCTGCTCCTCCGGGTCCCGCTCCGCCGCCGGGTCTCCTCTGTTGAGAAAATGCAGAAAATGGTGTAGAAAGTAGAATTACGAGTAAAATGAGGAGAAAATTTCGTGAAGCGAGCATAACAAATCCTTTGATTAATATAAGTTTACAGATTAGACACAGGGAGTTAATTAATGGTTTAAGCTGAGGGCGTAAAAATAGTAATTATTTTTAATAAATAGTATAGAGGGAATTTTGAACCAGTTCGATCGGGTAAACGAGGGATAGGTAATATTTAAGGTTCTTTTTCATAACCAATATTAGCACCAATTATTAAATGTTCTTGCTAGGGTTTTTGAGTATGTTCATGCGTCGTAATTATCCTCGTCCAAAATTTCATTTAATTCATTAAGACTAAGATTAGATGGTCTTGACAAAAATCTTCTGGCAGCTTCTTGGCGGAGTTCTAGGCTAGGTTGGTCAAGATCTCCGTATTTCAAAAGTGCCTCATGAATAATATTGCTTATAGTTCTTCCTTCTCTAATTGCTTTTTCTTTAATTCTTTTATGAAGTTCACTCTCGATTACGAGACCGATTTTTACTTTATTATTCTTTTGTTTGGTCTTTGTAGTCATTTTGCTGCCTATCAATATAATCCTACATATTCCCGCTATTCAATTAAAAAAAGATTTCTCAATCATCTTGAAGATAGTGATTTATTTTACTAAAATCATTGCTTTGGAGATGGTACGGGAGGCGGAGGTGCGATAATGAGGGGCGGGATCAAAGAGTGTAAAATATTCCCAAGCCGTTCCGATCGGCGGCTGCCAAATCCAAGCAGGCTCCCAATCAACTCTTGATAATTTATTTTATACCTCAATTGACCCGCTGGTTATACATACACTATTGAATTAATTTATAAGTTTTACCCCATCCATTTCCGAATTGCACAATTTTGGTTAAGCCAACATCCCTTTTTAGTGAAATATTTACATTGGATATCAACGAACCGGGATTATTATAAGATTTCTCAATAACTCCATTTTGCTCTTGACGGGGGTCTATATTCCTATTGAATGAAACACCATCCAATACCGATGACTTGAATGAAATTATATTTACATTACTTTCACTTATAGTAAAATTTGTAGTAAATGAATCAACTCTTTCAGAATAAAGCGGAGAAAAAACTTTATGGGTAAATATTATTTTTTCAAATACATCATATACTTTTGAATTTCCGACAAGCTTTACTGTCGATATGGTCCAAGTTGCTCTGCCACTATCTTGACCCGGATATCCTCCCCCATAACTTGAAAAATAGTCATATATTTTAATAGAATTCTCTTCGATTGGAAAATAATTAGATTTTAAACCATAGAGGTAAATGCGGATAGACGTATCTTTTAAAACAGAGATAGATTTTGAGAAAGGTTCATAACTTGGCAAAGTAACTCTAATAGTATGATTACCCTCACTGATTTTATTAAATATAAATGTTCCATCAACACCACTTATTGTTGAATCATTATCAATAAATATTGGAGCATTTTTCTTAACCCCCGGACTATAATCACTGCTAACAACATCAAGAACAATTCCGGAAACGGAATAATATTTGGTTGAATCTACTGTAGATGTACCATCATCTTTACAATTAGAAAAAAAGATTATAATTAATAGCACAATTATGTATTTCAATATTATTTTCATAATCCTTCCCTTATGCATAACGGCGTTACAAATAAAGCGCCGCTCAGAACTGTAATATTTTTTTATTAAAAATAAATGTTTACAATTACAGCCTTGTTTAACTTTCGTAATAAACAAGGCGGTACTAACTTTACAACATAGACTAATTTAAAGAGCAACTTTCATAAAACTACAAACTAAAGAACAGCAACAAACCCACTTGACGAAGCGGGCGGGTCGATTTGCTTGTTATACGCTTTTTATTTATTCCGGCAATTCTTCATACATCTTTACTTTTTCTAAGCCATTATCCCAATTTGCTCTCTTTGAGGTAAAAATATGTGCCGTTGGTTCTATTGGAACTTCTCTAACGCTGCCAGCAGGAGCTACTACCAATTCCCCATTCATTTGTATATTTGGAAGTGCAGAACCACATATTGAACAAAAACTCTTATAATGTTCGGTTTTGGGATGATGATAATTTATTACTTTTTCTTCTCCAATTATCCAATTTAATGATGAGTTAATTAAAACCAAATTTGCTGCATGTGCTGAACCAGTATCTTTCTGACACCAACCACAATGACACAAATAAAAACTTTCTAAGTCTCCTTCTATTTCAAACTTTACTTCTCCACATAAACAAGAACCATGCAATTTATTTTTTATTTCTCCCAAATATTTGCCTCTTTCTTTTTTTTAACGTATAACATATAATGACTAAGCTCACCGGCGGCAATGGAGCGCAGCGTAATTGCCGTCCGTGTGCAGCGCCTTGTTAGGCATTGAATTGATTACATTTACCAAGATTGCACTTTGAGCACTTACATTGGAGATTATCATCCGTTGTCTCTCCACCTTTTGACCATGGCACAATATGGTCAACATGCAGCTCGATACCCGGTTGTTTGAGAGGACTGGCTCCACAGGCCATACACCTAAAACCATCTCGGACGAGAATTCGGAACCTTTGACGATCCGATATTTCTCTACGTGTGCGTTTCTTTAACGGCTTTTTCCGAGAAATGTGTTGAATAGAGTCATTGCCTATGCTTTCTTCTTCGGAGTTACCATTTGAATCATGAGAATTGACCCATTCAACAAATGCTTTAAGTGCCTTTGTCCACGAACCGAATCTCTTTTCATATGTCCCAGCAGAGTATTTTGAGTCAGGGATTCGAACTTCACCGTATCGAGGTTGACGCCCAAGTGAAATCCACATTTCTTTGATGTTCTCAAACAATTCCTCATTCTCAATCACGATTTTGGAACGGCTAGGCTTCAATCCGGCTAAGTCCAATGCTTTCGTCCAGGAGCCGAACCGTCTTTGCATTGTGCATGGATGACACTTTCCATATTGCTCAAATTCAGAAATCGTGATGGTATTGCGGCCTGCAACCTTCGCAGCGCGACGCAACTCGTCAAGCAACTCTTCGTTCGTTGCACCACGCAAACTGTCTTCTAATTCAAACTTCAATGTTGCTCCTTTCTGCCTAACGGCGTTGTCTATAGAAAAGAAAGTCAAGTAAAAACAGTTTACCCTTGGGATTTATTATCCCAATTTTCTGACTTCGGTCTCACAGACAACACTCATGTTGATTATTTTTTTGTTGTACAACTTCTATTTTATATTTCTTTCGTTCTATCTTTCTCTGCTCGCTACTTCTTCTTTGTGTTTGTTCTACCAGTCGTCTATATGAGCTCTCATAATTGGGCTAAGGCAAATCTTAGTATAAACTTAGGAGGGGTTAACCGCGTCTGTGGAATGTCACCGCCATCGGCAGGGCTTCAAACGCCGTTTTGAACTCTCTCTCCCACACTTATTTGATATTCTCAAAAGAAAAATGAAGTTCTGCATTATTCAAGAATCAACTTTTTGTCTTCCTCTATTTACGCAGCTTCTTTTCCCTTTTTGGTTTCTCTCCATTTATATGGTTTATATTTTTCTCCGCTCTTTATTATGCCCAAACTTATCTTTGCTATATATCTGGCTAACGCATTCTTTGCATTATATACCGGCAACTTCTTTTCGTTCAACAAATATTCATAATATTCTCTTAATGGATTTTCCCCTGATGCTGCTCTTACTGCTGCCGATACATATACTCCTTTTAATCTCCTTGAGTATCTCGGTAATCTTCTTCCGTAGCTTCGTCCTCCACTCAGTTTTTTGTGTTTTACTAATCCGCAATAGCTTAAGTAATGATTGCTACTCTTAAATCTCTTCCCATCTATAACTATCGATAATATCGTTACACTGCTTATTGGGCCCACTCCTGGAACACTTTTCAAACTTCTAAGCACCTTGTTCTTTTTTCTTCCATGATTTATTCTCTGCCCGGTATAATGCCGACTTCTGATTCAGCAATCTTACCCCTGCTCTCACCTCATCATCATAATAACTTACCAGCTTTCTCAGCTCATACATCTCATCTGTGCTGTGATATACTTCCTACATCATTCCGTTTTTAAGAAGCAGACACAATTTCTTTGCATCTATCTTATCGGTCTTGGGGCCATCACTCAATAAACGGTTTCTATATGGATCACAGATAAATATTTTCTCCGCATACTCATAAAGTTCTACATATAACCACTGGCTTGTGGTTGTCTCTTCTATCGTAAGTATCTTTTTCCCCTTCAGATTTGTTAAGTATAATTTCAACTCTTTTAGATCTGATGGCATGTCTATTACTTTTGGTTCGGTATCTTTTTTACTCATCCTGGCTATTGCCATATTTCTTTCCGACCAATCAAGTGATATGTAATGGTCGTAACTTTCTGGTGATGTCAAAGAACTATTGTTCTTCTTACTTTTTACAACTATTTTATTCGTAAACATTTTTAGGTCTCCTTGCTTGGTTTGAGATGCAATAATTTATTCCGATTCTTCGGAATATGCACCAATTAAGTAAGTGAGACCTTCTTTTCTAATTTACCGCAAATAACCCGCCGCCCAACACAACTACGACGGTTTGAAAAGCTCAACTTTATTTATTAATCAATTGATTTCTGAAATCACACTTTAAAGGAAATACTACTCTGAAAAACTAAACCCAAATACTTTTCACTACGACCGCATCGGACTTGTCCGCCTCTGGCGGAGACGCGGTCGGGCTGAAATGCGGGTTAGGTTTATTTATTTTTTTACTAAAGCCCATTTAAGATTATTGTAGTACCCCGTAATGCAAATGATATAAAATATTATTCCCTCTTTAATATCAAAACAATTTTACTTTTTTGCTAACCCTTTTTACTGACATTTCTATTTTGCATACCATGAATACACTGAAACCAAACTACAATCAAAACCCGAATCGGATCCAATTTCGGTTGGCTACTACCTAAAATGGTTTCCCCTTATATAGAACATGTAAAGAACATAATTTAAATTTATAGCCAAACCAACAATTGATTTAATTATTACAACATAACTTTATTTGTAACCTAACGGCGTGGCTGCTAACCCGCCGCCCAGAACAGACGGCTAAGTTAGAGCACAATACCAATAATTATTTAAAAACTTATTTTACTGAACACTGCCGAACAAAAACTTGCATACTGCAACACTGCCAATAATTAGCAAACTGCCACATTGAAATAGCGGTCGGTGTTGAGCAGCTTGTTATACTGCGTTATTTAGTATCCGATTATATACTACATATCCAATCACAAATTGATACAAGTTGTGCATCAACTGTTAAATTGGCGGCGTTAGTTAAGGTTTTTGATTTAAGTTGTGCATAAATTTCTTGTGCCATACTTTTCTCTATTGCAGCACCAATAAAAAATGTATATGGAATAAGCTTATGTTCAACAAAAGCTGACCGAATTCTTTCTAAAGCTGTACTTGCGGTTTTCCAATGCTCATCTGCACCAGCAGGGTCAATACCACCTTTCAATTCGCCAAGCGCGATATATTTATCTGGGGTTTTATGTATTGATGAACCATTGTTGTTGTTAAATTCAGAAAATTCACCATCGAATAAACATAGATCAACATTTTTGGAAATGAATGGTGGTGTGAGATTTAGAAGGAGAGTTCTATTTTTCTTTTTTATTTGCCAATATAATCCTTTTGTGTTTTCTTCAATTGTTGTGTCAGTGTGAATTCCGTCTATCCAAGTTTTTGATTGTTTATGCAAGTATTTAAACTGCAAACCTTTTAGCGAAAGAGAAGATATCATTCCGCGAATTAGTTTTTTCTCACCTAAACTACCCGCAAGATTACGCATTATGCCACCAAGAGCATCACCTTTCGTTAAAAGAAATCTATAAACAAGTTCGTCAATAAATTCATTGCCGGCGGGTTCTAGAAATTTTTCTATTAAGTTGGTAATAGCTTCTGTTTTATCATTATCTGGCAAATGACCAAGGGCTTTTTCACTTAAACCAGATGCGGTTAATAGGGAAGGATAAATGTCTGTAAGATTCAATAAATCTTTTGGCTTTTTAGCTTTAGTGGCAAGTACCTTTAAGCTTTTTGCTTCTTCAATAAATGGTGTCCCTTTAATATTTTTTTCAAACGCAATAGCAATAAATCCTTTTCGAGTCGCTTCTTGAGTTGTTACTAAATCTTCCCATTTTTTAATTTGCTCATTATACGGCATATTATTTCTCCCAGATATAGACGCATTTACGGAGTTCTGATCGCCCGTGTATGCCCATTTGTTGGCTACTATTACCTTTACCAGTAGGTAAGGTCCATATTTTTTTTATTTTGAAACCAATTATTTTTGCAAAGTCTGACATAATTAAATCAACTGGTATTTCTTCGCCGCCGTATCTAACGTTGTCATTCACCATCACTACAACACCACCTTTTTTTAATAAACGATAAAGTTCAAAAATAACAAAAAGCATTTCATAGAAATAATTCTTAACCATTCTTGGTATGTTTGAATTATTTAACTTACCTAATTCATTCAATTTGGAAAGGACATCATTAATTTCGGACATTGCGGGATGAGAAAAGTATATTGAATTAATAAAATCAAAATCAGAAGCTCGATTTAATTCTGAATAAATATTTGCCAAGTAATTCAATTTTTCTTTATTCTCAACTGTGCAAGTCAACATTGTTTGACGAAGCTTTTTAACATCATCGTCATTATTATTTAAGAATATTAATTCCAACGCATATGTCCTTGTATAGTCATATCTGTTGCAGTAAGGAGGAGACGTCATTACAAAATCAAATGTATTGGATTTCATACTTGGTAATACTTCCAGTGAAGACCCTTTTAGAATTTCAGGGTCAGATATTTTGATATTGATTTCCTTTGGAGCGAACAAATCAAAATTCTGTGCAGGTGAGAGATCGACAATAATATCTTCAATTTTTTCTTTTACGATTTTAATAAAATCATAAATCTCACCTTTGTTAAATTCTGTATTTCCATAAGATCGGTTTGCCCTCGAATCCCATCTCAAATATTGTCCGTCTTTTCTTGTAAAGCTAATTTCTTCCAAAACAGAAAATGCTGCAAATTCTAAAAGTATCCGTATTGAATCATTAACTACGTTTTTACAGCAAGTTAGATAGTGATTGAGATTGTTTTCATTTGCCTCTGGAAATGCGCCTCGTGTAATTGAGATATGTTGAATAACAGCGTTAGAATTTGAAGTTTTATAAAAAGATTTCCAAAAAGAATTTACTTCTTTTTTGAATTCTTCAAGTGAGACTTTTTCTGCTGATAATCTTGCTTGAACATTATATATACCAATTGGCAGAATCTCTATTCCAGTTGTTTTCCAACCTTTTTCTCTTGCAGCGAACAAAGTGGCACCCGATCCAGCAAAAGGATCTAAAATATGACCTTTAGACGGATGGTATTTTTCTATGAAATAATTAATTAATTTTTTAGAAAAACCTTCTTTATACTTAAACCACCTATAAAATGGTTCTTTTTTATTTGCTTGAAAACTGACTAAAGTTCTGTTTAAGGTATAGTCAGTTTCAAAAATATCTTTATATTGATCAAAAAGCTTTTCTCTCTCTGATGGAAAAAGTACATTTTTGTTTACATAGCTCAAACTCGGCTCAGACATTGCTAATCCTATTATATTCATATCTTTTCTGTAAATTTAACATAATTTTGACTAAAGAACTGATATAGATTTCAGAAAATATTAAGCAGTATAACGGCATTGTCGATAAGCGGCGCCCCAGAACAAAGATGCCCAATAACAACAACTTTTATTTATTAAAAATATTTTTTAGAACAATCCACCTTAAATAGCGACTCTGTTTTGCAACCCGACCTAATAATTAGCAATATGCCGCATTGAAAAACGGCGTCCGCCTTGATTGACGGGTTAGCCAGCAGAAAATTTATCTAATTTTACTTTCCTTTGATTCAACCATTCATCTAATTCTATTATTGGTGCACCCAAAAGAAGATTAGCTTCTGTTGGGTCTCCTTTTTCTCCAACTTGTTCAAAAAAAGCCATCAATTCGCTTGCAAATTTCATTTCTTCTTTGTTTCCAAGTTTAGCTATTATTTTTGATAACCAATATGGCATGTTTGATATTTTCATAATTTCCGGAGAAATAACTGAACAATATTTTTTTAATGCGTCATGAAAAAGAAATCCTCTTGGTCCATGAATGAAAAATCTTTTGTTCAAAACATCATCCCGTTGGTAAGAAACAGAAACCATCCGTGAGTAATCTTCTACGGCTAAAAAATGATATTGATTGGGTTGTTTGCCAAAAACAAATGCCTTAGATCCTTTCACATATTTGGGCAGCGACTCCATAAACCAAGTGGGGCAAAATATACAGTAAGGAACACCACTTTCTTTAATTGCTTTCTCTGCCATAAGTTTTCTTTTTGTCTGGGGAAACCATGCAGTATCTTCAGCTACTGATGTTCCCGAAATGTATGTTATACGTTTGATATTTTTCTTAATGGCTGCAGAAGCAATAATTTCTACACCTACTTGCTCAATTTCGCCGGAAAGATTAATGTGAACTCCACAACAGCCATCAAGTGCGGACTCTATACTCTTACTTTCTGTTACTTCTCCCATTACAATTTCGAAAGATTCGCCAAATAGCTTTCGTGCTTTATGAATGTCCCTTGTAAAGACCCGGATGGAAAAACCATCTTCATTCAAACGACGCGCAACCGATTCTCCCAACATACCGGTTGCACCTATAATTAATATTTTCTTTCCCATATTAACTTCCTATTTCCGATGCGTTAGAAATATCTAAGCTGTATAACGGCGTTGTCTATAGAAAAGAAAGTCAAGTAAAAACAGTTTACCCTTGGGATTTTTTATCCCAATTTTCTGACTTCGGTCTCACAGACAACATCCATTGATTATTATTTTTATTGAACAACTTCTATTTAGTATTTCTTCTGTTATATCTTTCTCTGCTCGTTACTGCTTTTTGTGTTTGTTCTACAAGTCGTCTATCTGAGCTCTCCTAATTGGGCTACGGCAAATCTTAGTATAAACTGGGAGTGGTTAACCGCGTCTATGGAATATCCTTATTACTTCTTAGGACTTCAAACGTCGTTTTGAACTCTCTCTCCCACACTTTTAGATTCTCTCAAAAGAAAAATGAAGTTCTGCGTTCCTTAATAATCAACTTTTGTTTTTCTATTTATGCAGCTTCTTTTTCTTTTTTGTTATCTCTCCATCTGTATGGTTTATATTTTTCTCCGCTCTTTATTATTCCCAAACTTATTTTGGCTATATATCTTGCTAGTGCGTTCTTTGCATTATATAC
>LOEU01000029.1 GCA_001516025.1 bacterium BRH_c32
CGATACAAAAGTAATAAAAAAGATTAAATACAATTAATGTGCTCGGTTATTACGGGCTAATACAGGTTGAATTTTTTTGTAACCTTTATCCCAAAAAATTTTATCTGATTCTGGTTATCTTAAACAGTACCATTTAGGCAGTTAAACCCTGTTTTGGAATAACTGCCTGTTTAATGGTATCTGATTGTATTGTTTTAATACTTTCCCATCTATTGAGTATATAAAGCTTCTGAAGTGCTTTTCTGATCTTATTTCTGGTATTATGAAAAGCTATATAAATAGTAATACCAAAGTCGGAATATCAGTCTGTATTATGCTGCTTTACTGATACTGTTATTCCTTTGTTAAGTAGTCAAATATTTGTCTGTTAAAAACAAATTCATTTCTGCCAAAATAGGGATATATGAGTTTATTTATTGAAAATATTCTTCCACCTGTAAGATCTTTTATTTCATTCAATGCTGTTTCAATAATCTTCACTTTTTCCAGTACCTGATTTTGTTTCTCTGTTTTGGTGTAATATGAATGTCTTTCCCTGATCTTATCTTTATAATCTGGACTGATACATAGTTTCCCATTTTCCAGATATAATAAACCTTCATTAAAGAAATATTCATTTTCATAGCTTACTGCACCAACTTTGTTTTTAAGAGAAAATAAATACTGAATGGAACTATTTGCCATAGTAAAAATAAATTCGTGTTTTGAATAGTCTAAAGGTACATTCTGTAAATTGAAATTTCTTCTGAACTTCTCCAGTTGTTCCCTGTACTTTACTGTTTTTATAAAGTCAGAATTGCATAACAGATTCTTTATAAAATCAATTGTTACTTCATTATCATCTACCAACTGATTCATATTTTCATTTACTTTATCTGCTATTCTGTTAATTGCTATTATATCTCTGTTATAAGATACCTCATCAAATTGTATTAATTTCTTTTCCATAATTTGTTTCTTTTTTTGTTCTTTACTCTCTCATCTAATATGTATTGAACCCTTTTTAAAGCTTCTATTGATCTATCTCTTATTTCCATTAATTCAGCTAAGTTTTCCATAATGATTTACTTTATTCTGATTTCTACCTTATCATTATAATCTCTGTTTTCTTTGCTTCTTTTATCTCTCATCATCTTTCAGTACTTCATCAAATGTTTTTGTAGTACTTCATCATCTTCTGGTACTACTACATCATTTAAATTTTCTGGCTTTACTGGTTGTTCTTCTTTATTCTCCATTTTGTTTAAAATAATAGGTTGTTTTAATTTTATCTTTCTGTTTTCTCATCTTATAATAACCGTTATTCTTTGCCCAGATTCCTATTTCTGTTTTATTGTCCGGAACTCCGTTTTTAACTGCTATTACTCTTAAATCCTGAAATGTTAGTAAGTTGTTTTCCATAAATTACTATGATTGTGTGTTTTTAAATTGTTTATCTGGTATTGTTCCCACTTTGTTACTGATTCAAAAGCTTTAAAAAGTACCGTTACAGTACCTAAATACTGCAACGATACCAAACTAAAGAAGTGAACAAATAAGAAACAGATTTACTGATCTGAAGAAATAAATTATCAAACTGGATCAGCTGTATTTTTACTGTAATTGGTGTTACAAGTTGTTTTCTTTGTGTTTATATGGTATAAGGTGTTTCAATGTTAGTACCCCTATACCATTATCTGGTCGTTTTTCAATATTTGTACTACAAATATTTCTGATCCAAACTGAAATATATCAATCAGGATTGATCTGTTTTAGTGGGATCAATCTGTACTACAATAGAAATTTTTAAAAATCTTTGATTTGCCCTTAATAGGCTTTTAGAAATGAACTGGATCAGTACATTCTGAAATAGCTGTTTTCAGCTTAATACATCACTTTAGAACAACTTTCTGAACTGTATAATACAGAAATGTATCTCTGCTTATTTACCTAAAATAAAGCTTTAAAGTGACTTTTGCGGTTGTGTGTCGGTGGTCTTAAATATGGTGCAATTTACAAAACTTCCACCACCTGAATTGCATCAATGTAAACAAATCTGATCTATGCTTTTGGTGTGCATCTCTGATCATTTCCCTTTGGTATAAGGTCGCGATTCGGTGGATCTATAAGGCTGAAGCGGCTCTAAGGTGGTGTAACTTTGGTATGGTCAATTCATATATAACTGTCTATTAGCATCTTATTTTATTACTTACACTTTTAAACTTTTTGATAATTGGTTGTAACTTATTATTCTTTTCTTCGATGCTGTATAAATTTCCATTTGATATACTTTGTTCTATCTCTGACATTTTATTAAATTCTTCCTTAAACCCTTCGCCAAAGAAAGTTTCAAATTTGTGTAGTTTTATAAAAATTTCTGCTTTTAAAACTGATAAAGATTGAATGATTTTTTTACTAAATAAAGGTGTTTCGTAATCAAGAAGTTGAATGTAATATTCATATAATAAAGGCATTAATTCATCAAATACTTCACGTTTATTTGTGTACTCAAATTGTTTTTTCCATATAGACTTACCTATATAAGAAATAAACAAACCAACTATAAATCCAGAAATTAACCCACCAATTAATCCAGATATTGAGTTTTCAATAATTGTATCCCAATTTAATGATAGTAAGATCATTGTATATCAGATTAAAAGTTATCTAAACTTAACTTGATCAATAAGTTGATATCATTCTAGATTTAAAATAATCAGCTGTTACTTTATCCTCAAAATATACATAACAACCTTTCATTCCTCTAGTCATTAAAGTTTTATAGGTATTTAATATTATTGTTCTGATATCATCAGCATAATCAGGATTTTCTCTTAATCTCTTCTTATATCCATTTAATGTTCTATCCGTTTTGGAACGATTCTGAGGAACTGTTATTAGTTCCTCTTCTCTATATAGAAGATCCTTACCAACTATAACGCCAATGTAATCAACTTCTAAACCTTGACAAGTATGTATACAACCAACTTCATTAACTGAATTAGGATCTATTATCCAACCTGATGCATAATTAAAAAAGTTCCATTTCATTGAAAAATTATATTCAGGAATAATAATATCATCAGCTTCTGGATCTTTTTTGCTCTTCCAATCCCAGCAATAACCCGCTACTAATCTAGCTTTATTATTAATTTTATTTTTCTCAAAAATTATATCTCTTAAATCATTTGGATTGTCATATATTCTGAAGTCAAAATCATAATCATCTTTATCAAAATAATAATTTGCTGTTTCTCTTAATTGTAATGTATTATCTAACCAACCAATATAACCATCAGATCCATTACAACGAAACTGAGAAGATAATTGATAATAATGAATATTTGCATTTAAAACCTTTGCTATTCTTTCAATTCTATCTATATTCCCGTAATCTTCAACTGAAACTCTTTGATCTTCATCTATAAAGAAAACACTACATAATGCAGTATTTATTATTTCTTTAATCTGGTTTTCCCCCCTTCTTAAAAACCCTGTCTGCATTGTTAATCTGTGTGCTTCGTCAACTAGTAACGTTCTTATTGAGTTTCTAGGTGATTTCATAAAAGATCCACTACTTACAAACAATTGTTTTAATTCAATAAGTTTCTTTGTTCCTTTAAGTTTACTAAAATAAACATCTCTTGGTGCACTTGTTTTAGTAACATACTGTGCTAATCCATCTCCAGAATTTATAAGATCAACCAATAAATTAATTGCTACAACAGTTTTTCCTGTACCTGCACCACCTTTAACAATGATAACGTTTTTATTCCTTTCTGAAGATCTCAAAGCAATTTGTTTAATGTTCTCATATACTACTTTTTGATCATCAATCATTATGAACTCTTCATTTCCTTGTAATAATGAATTAATTGCATCGGCCATAGTTTTAGAAGGTCTGATTTTACCTTCGTCTATTCTATAGATAATTTCATTATTATCTCCCTGTTGAATATATCCACTGATAAACTGTATTAATTTTATTGCATCATCTTTTAAAAACAAAGGTGCTTTTTCTATGTAATAGCTATAAAATGGATTGTTTATATTATCATCTGTTTCATAATTATGCAAATATGCACAAGGATATATTTTAATATTATCATCTTGTACTGTTTGATTAAATGATTGCATTAATGCAGAATATGAATAAGCCTGATATGATGGGTGGCTAGTATCTTTAATACTTCCCCCTACATATGTCTTAACAATACCATCTCTATCAGTTAATGCACAACTTTCCCATTGTTTCAATTCTATTATAATAACGTTCTCATTTTGTTCATTCCTACCTGTTATTATAAAATCAACTCTTTTAGATGTTTGTGGTATATTATATTCAATAGATACTCCACAATCCTGCGGAATACCATTATCAACTAATATAACGTACATCTTTGCAAGTGAATTAGTAAAAGCTCTTAACTCACTAATAGGTGTTCTTCTGCCAATTGCCTTTAATATCTTATCCGAAATAATTGTTTCAATTCTGTTGGTTAAAATATCTAGACAAAACCCTGCTTTGGTATTATTATAAACAATCATAACTCAGTATATTTTTTTGCATTTCCCTTTGATTTTTCAATGGTATATTTAGCTGAATTTCTTTCTATCTTTTCTAATACTATTTCAGTAATATCTAAATTGAATTTTTCAGCTAGATAAAAAGCATAAGTAAATACATCTGCTAACTCTTCTTTAATTTTATCTACGTTTACTTCTTCTGGTGATTTCCAAAGAAAATTTTCCAGTAATTCACCTGCTTCAATGTTTAATGCAATAGCTAGATCTTTAGCATTATGAAACTGTTCCCAATCTCTTTCATCTCTGAATTGTAACAGCTTCTCAATGATTAAATTAAAGTCATTCATTTTTGTTGTATAATTGTTTAGCTAATTTATATTCATCATCATATGGTAACTTAATTTCAGATAACATTTCAGGTATAGCAATAGCCCAACTAACGTAATAGTATGCTAGTATATGATACCCAGAAAATGATTTGTTTGGTATTTTACTTATTAAGTAACCATCTTTATCAGGTGAGTAACCCATTGTTCCCTGCATAGCAATTTCAAAAGCAATTTCTTTGATTTCATTAATTGGCTTGTTTTCAAAGTATTTAAGTGCATCAACCATAAACATTACAACAGCCATATTTGTACCAATTTCTGACTGTGTTTTATTAAATTGATCTATTTGTTTTTCTTTAAATTCTTTATCGTCATCTAAGCCAAAAGGATCATTTTCAATTGAAGTTAGAAATGAATCAATATCTTTTCTTTTCCTGTATTTATCTTCATCAATAAGTTCAAAACAATAATCAATTTTCAGGTCCTCAGCCCAATGTTTTACTAATTCATATTCTTCCGCTGGTTCATTATCTTCTTTATATTCTAAGAACTCATTAAAAAATTCCTGTGCTTGTTTTATTTCTGCTTGTGTTCCTTTAAATTGATCCAATAAATCAACTCCAAAAAGATCATTGAACTGTAGTGAAGTAACTATATTATATATTTTGCTGTATGATAAAACACTTTTCGGTGCTAACCTTACTATTTCTTTATCTGTAACTGCTTTAATACCTTCCTGTATTATATTAAATAATGATATAAACTGTATTGGTCTTAATTCAGGAAAATCATTATACAGTTTATTCTCTATAAATAAATCAATTGGTGTATTAAATATCTGTCTATTTAAACCATCAAATAAATCATTTATTACATTAGATATGATTTTCTCTGAATATCCTTGTTTATTAAGATATTTAATGCTCTGTCCTAAACTTTTAATGAAACTCTTCTTATTTTCTTCAGTAGAAACAAACAACTGGTTAACTTTCTTTTTTCTAGCTTCATTTACTAGGTCTAAGTGCCCTAATTCGTGCATTATTAAATGATCTACAGCTGGATAGCTTTCTTTATATCTAACTATATGTTTAGGTCTATTATAATTTTCTGCCAATTCTAGTTTTGCAGCTGTAGGAATAGTTTCATCTTCAATAATATCAATTAATTTATTTCCTTCAACTTCTAATTTACTAAGATATTGTTTGAGAATTTTAATTTCTTTATTTGATTGATCATACTTTTTCCCAATTTCAAAAGCCTGTTGTAATGAATGTTTGTAAAGATCATTTTTATTATTGTTCTTCTTAAGTGCTTCAATGGTATAATTGAATGCTTCAATATCATTTCCTTTAATTGACTCAATCATCCCCAAGGCAAAATACGTATTTGGATAGTTTGAATCAATTTCTAAAGCTTTTAAAAAGTATCTTGCTGCTTCATTTAGTTTACCTTGTTGCATTAAATTTGCACCTATATTATTAATTGAAATATTATCATTAGGATTTACTTTTAGTGCCTGATCATAATATTTCATAGCTGTATCAACATCATCTTTGAATTTTGCAAAGATATTACCCATCATTAAAAGTGCCCAGCCATTTTTGGGATCCCATTTTAATGCATCAATTAAATAATTTATTGCTTCGTCTTGCTGCCCTTCGTCAGAATAAATTTGCCCTCTTATTCGATAATATTCTGAGTTTGTAGGATCAGTTTTAATTAGTTGTTCTAATAATGGTTTTGCTTCATTGTATTTTCCCTTTTCACATAATTCAACAACTTTGTTAAATGTATTTTCCTGCTCAATTATTTTATCAGTACTAATTTCTATATAAGCAAATCCATCTTTTATATTCACATTTGGCACAAAGCTTGAAAACGTATAATATTCTGTTAGTGCTTCAATGATTTGCTTTTCGTCTGTTCTGTCAATTTCTGGAAAAAGGATAAATAGAAAATCATCAATGGAGTGTATAATTGTCATTTGAGTAAATGTTTTATAATCAGGTTATTATTGAATATTTTGAAAGAAAAGTACCTTTCAAAATAAGGGATTTTATTATAAATATTTGATTCACACAAATATAGTAAATAAAGTTAATAGGCTGTTTCTTTTCAGGAATTAATTTATCTGGATTAATTCAAAGAAAAGTGGTAATCTGGTTATTTTTTCATTTTCAGGATTGAGAAAAAAACTCTTTGGCTTATCTGATTTAATTAATCCAGCATTCTGTAAGGTTTGTAATGGTGTTTCTTCTATGTATGATAATTCTGAATCTGGATTTACTTTGTAATCCCCAGTTTCATAGTTCCCCCTTATTTTGGTGAGTGATTTTTTAAAGGTAAATGTTTCCTTGTTGAAACTATAATACTGATCAATCAAAGAAAGTGCTGTTTTACTGCTTTTAAGGCTATAAAGAACATTCAATTTATATCCAGTTTTTAGATCAATATGAATGATCCTTGTATCTGTATCATATTTATAAAAATCAATTCTCTGAATGATACTTTTAACAGCTTCTTGTTTCAGTATAAAATCTTCATCAATGTTTAGATCCTTTACAATCAAATTGCCCTTGCTATTGAATGAAACAGCTTCTTCATCCTTTATTGCTTCCAGTTGATCATTATATATTGATATTTGCTTGTGTAAGGCATTTATCTCTGTTTGTAGACGTTTTCTTTCTATTTCTATACTGTTGATCTCTTTGGTTAAATTGTAGCCTATATCATCAGGAACATTTGCTATCTGCTTACTGATTCTTAACTGTTGTTTTTTATAATCTTCTGAATATTGCTTTTTGTTTTCAATAGATACTTTTAAATCATAGATCTTTCTTTCAATATTAGTAATATCAATATCCTTTGTTTCTTTGCTGATCTTAACTTTGTAATAACCTTTAATACTATTCCAGATTAAGTTATCTATTATCTCATTGTTGATTGAACTGTTCCTACAATTTTTAAAGGTGTTACTTCTTCTTTTTGTCCTATCTGCACAAACGTAATAGTTTCTACCTTTAGATCCACTTCCTACATATGGATCACCACAGAAACCGCAATACAGTAACCCTCTAATTAAGAACTCATTCTTATAAGCTTTATTTGCAACTGAAATATTTAATTTTAGTTGATCCTGTACTTTTAAAAATAGATCCTTTGATATTATTGACTGTGTTTCTATTGTGTGTTTATTTGTATCTGTAATAACTCTGTTTTTATCTCTCTCATTGAAGTTTATTTCCTTATAGCCACAATAGACTGTATTTGTAAGAATAGCATTTATTGATCTTCTACTCCATTTTATTTTATCTTTATCTATTGAAGTATGTTCATTAACTTGTAATTGATCTTTCTTTAAAAATGATGCTGATCTGGTTTTGATCTTATTTTCATTAAGTACATTCATTAACTGCCTTAATGTCTTACCACTTGCATACATTTCAAATATAGAAGTTACAACCTCTTTTTCTGATCTAAATCCTGTAATATCAGATATGGGATCATTGTTAACAGTAAGTTTTTTATTAACCTTTTTATATCCATATGGTGGTTTATAGGTATAAGTATTTTCTTTCTCTAATACAGAATAAATTTTACCTCTCTTTTGCCGTTGATTTTTCTGTTGTATTTCAAACAATGCAAACTTACTGAATATTGACAATGCAAGTCCAGTAATTAGATCTTCAGAACCTGTTTCAACATCAAATAAATATAATGGTGTTGGTCTTAAAAAGCATAAATTGATACCCCTTTGTTTGAAGTGTAAAATAAGTTCTTCAAAATAAATTGGATCTCTGGATAATCGGGAAATTTCCCAGATATAAACTATATCAATTTGATCTTTGGTTAACTTAAGTAATTTAGGAAGATCTTCCCTATCACTTTCTTTTTTTAATCCTGAAACCTTATCTTTGAAAATGTATTTCTCAATTAGTTCA